>CBDEWC010000045.1:0-560337 GCA_965243695.1 Lacipirellulaceae bacterium
ATCTCATGCCCCAGTACCGTAGGCACCGGTGTGGAGCGACGCCCAAAAAGGTGTGCACATCGCTTCCGCAAAGGGTCGAACAGGTAATACGAACCAATACCTCACCGGGACCGGGTGTTGGCAATTCGTACTGCGGGAATGTGAGCGGCTGGCCTGCTTCGTGAAATACGGCGGCTAGTGACGTTTTGGCCATAACTTTTTTCCCGCTACCAACCCAAATTGATATTCTTGATTTGCGTGTAACTGAGCAGCTCTTCAAAACACTCTTCCTGTCCAATGCCGCTTTGTTTCCAGCCACCGTAGGGTGCCCCTAAATAACGGCCATTGGTGTTGACCCAAACATATCCGGCTTCGACCCGCTGGGCTGTTTCCATGGCCTGTGCCAGGTCGTTGGTAACAATCGCTGCGGTCAGCCCATAAATCAATTCGTTCGCATGGCCGATCATCGTTTCGTAATCATCCCACGTGAATACTGACATCACCGGACCAAAAATCTCTTCGCGGGCAATCCGCATATGCGGCTCCACACCATCGAACACCGTGGGCGAAACGAAGAAACCACGCTCGTACATCTCGCCCTCCGGCTTGCCACCACCGGTTAGCAGTTTTGCCCCTTCTTCCTGGGCCGATGCGATGTACCCCATCACGCGATCGAATTGCTCCTGGGAGACAATCGGCCCGACCTCGTATTCTTCCAACCAGGGAAAGCCGACCGGGAGTTTTTCCGCCTCTGCCACCAAATGCCCCACAACCTCATCGTGGATCGACCGGTGGACAAAGACGCGCGACGTCGAACTGCACGATTGGCCCTGGCGGTTCATGTTCATGCCCTTGATCGCCATCCTGGCCGCCTGCTGGGGATCTGCATCGGGAAAAACAATGATTGGATTTTTGCCACCCAGTTCCAGCGACACCTTCTTGAGACCTGCTGCCGCTTCGGTGGCAATAATTCGCCCGGTTTCCACCGAACCAATAAAGGCGATGCGATGCACGTCGGGGTGACGCACCAATGCCGAACCTGCCACGGCATCCCCTGTTAACACATTCACCACGCCATCTGGAAAAATACCTTCACACAATTCGCCAAATCGAAGTCCCGACAAGGGAGCTTGTTCGGGCTGCTTCACCACGACGCAGTTGCCCGCAGCCAACGGGGCGGCTACCTTGTCTGCACAAAAACGGAACGGATGATTGAACGGATTGATCTTGGCCACGACGCCAAACGGCTGGCGCATGGTCAGGTTTAAATGACGAGGCCCGTTGATCAGCGTTTCGCCTTTGACCTCGCGCAACATGGCCGCAAAATATCGCAGCGAATCGGCGGAAATCTTCATGTCCGCCCGCATACCTGCGACGGCATTGCCGGAATCAAAAGCGTCCATCAAGGCCAGTTCCTCGGTGTGCTCGAGGATGCGCGCAGCCAACTGCTCAAGACATTGCGCTCTCTCGACCGAGGGAACGTTTCTCCATTGGGCAAAGGCTTGTTTGGCCGTGGCCACAGCCCGGTTGACGTCTTCTTCGCTCGCCAGTGGCACTTCGCCGAGCAGCTCACCTGTAGCTGGATTGTGCGAGGCGAGTGTTTTCCCTGACGAACTCGGCGACCATTTGCCACCGATGTAAAGACCTTTGGGAGTGAAGTTGAAGGTAGACATGAGAAGCCGCCAGTTCGTTAGCGATTGTGTGTTCCGTTACAAACAAAATCGAATATGTCAAAATTCCTGGGATCTTTCGCTGCTTTTGCCATGTAATCATCCGTTAGTGGCTCGGTGATCACCATCGGCACCATTTCTTCATAGCGCCCTCCGTGAGAACGCAAGCCCCCTTTGATGAGCGACAAGTCATGGTACTCGGGATTTCTGCCAATCACGACATCCCGGGCAGACATCACAATCAGGTCACCAATCCGGTCGCCAGGCAACTCCATTTTTTTCACCGCAGTCGGGCGATCCATCACCTCGGTTATCCCATCGAGCTGAAATATCCAGTCGGCGATTTCGGCAGTTTGCGAGGGGTCTTTCAGATACACCATCACCTCCGATCCTAGCGAACCGTGATGGACCACATAGGGATCGGTGATCGGACAGATGACGTCGTTGCCCTTGCCAAAGTTCTCGTCCAGCAGCGACTCCAGGTAGATTACGTTGGGACTCCCGTCCGGCTTGTCCTTGGCGTTCATACCATGGTCAGCGGTAATTCCAATCACCGCTCCCAGCTTGAGCATATTTCCAATTTGGGTGTCCATACCCTCGTAGAAGTCGAGCGACTCGGTCGTGTGGGGCGCAAACTTGTGCTGCATGTAGTCGGTCAGCGACAAGTACAGAAAATCGGCCAGGTTGCGCTCGATCAATTTGGTACCCGCCGTGAGGACAAACAGGCTGGCATCACCGCTGTAGATTGGTGGCGTAGGAAGTCCTACCAACGCTTCAACATCCCCAATGCCATGGGTCGACTCTTCTGCCTGGCTGGCAAACTCTGAGGAAAACGCGATTCCTTCCAGGTCATGCGACAAGATGTCGAGCAATTTGTTCTTTGCGGTGACCATGGCAACTTTACGTCCCGCCTTCGCTGCTGCCGCCAGAATGGTTCCGCAGCGCAGGTATTTGGAAGAATTCATCATCACCTCTTCACCTGTCTCCGGTTCGATGAAGAAATTACCCCCAAAACCGGTCACCACCGGTGGCATGCCTGTTGTGATCGACGCGTTATTGACGTTGGTGAACGAAGGCAACGCGCCGCGGACCATTCCGCGATACCCGCCAGCAATCACAGCCGCCAGGTGAGGCATTCGGCCGTGCGCAAGGGAGGTGCTGAGATATTCATCCCCACAACCATCCACGCAAATCACCACAACCGGTCGCGCCGGCGGGGAATAGGACCGGTCGTTTACCGAAAACGTGGCTGCAATGGGTTCACCTGCTCTGTGGTCTGAAGTGCTATTCATAAATGGATGTTAACTCGCCGAAATACAATCTTTGGGATGGTCAAGGAAAGTCCTGCCGCTTCTACAATTGCACCAACGGTGCCTGCCCGGAACAGGAAACAGGAGACCAGTTTTACACCCGGGAGTCCCGACGTAAAGGGACAGGCTTACTTTTTCGATCACGGCGGCTATCCCCTAATTCCGGATCCGCAGCCGATCTGGAAGTCGCACAACGGGTAAACCTCTGTCTTGGATGGGCAACTGCGACCCGGCACAACGGTCGCCACGCTCGGCACTTCCTGAGTAACGCGGCCAGCAGTCGGTTTGAGACGTTGCTGCAAGTAGGGAACCGGTCCTGGTCACCTTCGTTTGGATGGGTTCGCAGGTCCACCGGGGGTGAACCGGTAGGAAAACCACGTTACAATGACCACTCTAGAGAATGGTGACCACATCAGACGAATCGACTGGTTGGTGATTTTAGCACGTTGTAACCAGCGACCCCTCCACAGGTCGCCAACATAAGCAGCCCAACCCAACGGCACGAAGCCAAACCAAGCCCGCATTCAAAAAGCCCCGCCAGGAGATCTACCCGTGAACAAACCTGTCACATCCGAACTCGCCCAGGGAAGCGGCCAGCAGTTGTACCGCAAAGCCAAGACCATCATCCCGGGCGGAACCCAGCTCTATGGCAAGCGACAGGAAATGTTTGCGCCCGAGCAATGGCCGACGTACTTTACCAAGGCCCAGGGCGTTGAGGTCGAAGATCTTGACGGTCATCGGTACCTCGACATGTGCACCTGTGGCATTGGCGCGACGGTGCTCGGCTATGCCGATCCCGATGTCACCCAGGCGGTGCTCGAGAGAATTCCCCAGGGGGTGATGTGCATGCTCAACCCACCGGAGGAAGTCGAGTTGGCAGAGCTGCTGCTGGAGATCCACCCCTGGGCCGAAAAAGTGCGCTTTGGCCGACTTGGGGGCGAAACGATGTCGATCGCCGTGCGGATTGCCCGTGCAAGAACCCGGCGCGACAAAATTGCATTCTGCGGTTATCACGGCTGGCACGATTGGTACCTGTCGGCCAACCTGGCGGCCGACGGAGGAGGAATGGTCGACCGCCTGGGGAACTGGCACAACCAGGTTGGCCTGGAACCTAACGGAGTTCCCCGCAGCATGGCCGGACTGGTGATGCCGTTCACCTACAACAAAATTGACGAACTCAAGGCGATCGTCGACGAACATGGCTCGGACCTGGCAGCGATTGTCATGGAACCCACCCGAAACCTGATGCCAGAACCTGGATTCCTCGAAGGGGTGCGGGAACTGGCCCAGGGGTGCGGAGCCCGCCTGATCTTCGACGAAATTACGATCAGCTGGAAACTGTGTCTTGGTGGTGCCCATATGAAATACGGGATCGAACCTGATCTTGCCGTATTTGCCAAAACGCTCGGCAACGGACACCCGATCAGCGCGGTGATTGGAACGGCCGACACCATGGATGCAGCCCAGGACACTTTTATTTCAAGCGCCTTGTGCACCGAGGCGGTGGGACCGGTCGCAGGCGTCGCTACTGTCAAGAAGTTGATGCGAATCGACGTGCCAGCCCACCTTGAAAAAATAGGAACCCGCCTACGGGATGGCCTCACGGAGATCGCCGAGCGACACCAGGTTCCGCTTGACTTCACCGGACACCCGGCGATGCTCTATTTTCATTTCAAGCATCCCAAGGCCGCCGCGCTACAAACATTGTGGACCGTTCGCATGCTCTCCCACGACATCCTGGTGAGCGGCGGATTTTACCCGATGTTGGCCCATGAAGCTTCGCACGTCGACCAGTACCTGGCCGCCTGCGAGGAAGTCTTTGAAGAGTTGGGCCTGGCGATCCAGCAGGAAGACATCGAGCAACGCATTGGCGGGCCGGTCAAGCACTCGGGATTTGCCCGGCTGGCATAAGTCCTGTTGGCAAACCAACCTCCCCTCTGGACTGTTTGGGACCTGCCATTCTCATGCGCAGACATTTTCTTTCCCCGGCTGGTACCGTCGGGCCTTGCTGTGGCCCGGACAATTGCAAGGATCCGGACGGAGTAATTCCAGGTCGCAAAGTCCAAGCTCAGTCATCAAGAGCGCCGTACATGGGAGCATAGAGGCCCCTGGGACTCATGGCGACGATCGTGTCTCCCTCCAACACAAACCGGTATCGCTGGTAGTTGATCCACTCCTGCTGTTCGCGTCGAACCAGCGGATAAATGACTTCCAGCTGCGTGCCTTGGTCCTGGGGAGGCGTAACCGCCCACAACCCGACGTGACTGACGGCAACGGCACTCCCATCGACGACGATGTTCAGCTTCTCCCAGGAGAGCCATGAAGGCTTGCGAAACCAGAGGCTGGCTTTCTGTTTCATGGTCACGGTAACGCGACCTTCAACTGGCAAGTGGCTTTCCACATGCGCCCCATCGGTTTCGCCGGAGAAGGCCATATTGATGCGTACCGCTGACTCGTCGCTGGTCACACTCTGCCGCCCGACGGCCCAAAGAGACTGAATCCCACCCTGGGTAATATCCAAAACGTCGGGATCTGCCCCCGGAACATGCCGGTCGTTCACGCCGGGGAATCCCCAGCCGCCATCCGAATCATCAGGAAACGACTTTAGTGCCTCCTGGGGCGCCCCTTCCGGTTGGTAAAAGGGTTGGCCCTTGAGCCACTGGCCGGGCAGCACGTGGCTGCGCACCATCCGCTCGGCCACTTCAAAGTACTCGCAATACCCTGCCTCTGCGAAATGAAGCGCGGTCTGAATCATGTCACCCGTGTTATTGATCTCTCCACGCCCAACGACCCGCTCCCGCCAACAATTTTCGACCGACCAGCCAAAACTGCTTTTTGTCGCACCCAGACCACCTTCAAAAACTCTCCGGGCATGTTCAAGCGTGTCGCGATCGTCGGTAAGAATCCCAAAAGCAGCAAGCCCATGGACCGTACCGGTAATCGAATGCGTGTGACTTCCGGCCTCTCGAAGCAACTGGCCTTCGGGCGTGAAACACCGGCTCCGCACCCGGTGAACAAAACGCCGAGCCAACTGAAGGGCCCTTTCATCGCGAAGGTGGCGGTAAACCTGGACCAACGCCATGATGAGCCGGCCACGATCGACCGTCACAGCCTGTGGATAATAAAAACCTTCGTCCTCGGGCGGGTTGTATTGAAGCGTGCTGTGGTCTGTAAAACCGGCCACCTCCCCTGACTTTGAGTTGGCCGCCAGGAGGGGAATTTGGGCAATCACTTCCGGCCGATAAGCCCCTTGGTCGTCGGTAATGCGGAGCAACGTGTCGAGGAGCCTTCCAAGATGTTCCCCTGCCTGCCGGTCAGAGCGACGCGTGGCCAGTTCAAGTAGTGCCTGGACTGCTTCGCGAATGTCGTGCGCCGAACAGATGATTCGCCCAGACTCCGCGTCGTAGGCAGCCGGAAATCCTGCCTCGTTGTCCAAGGTCGCAAAGAGAACCGCTCGAAGAGTCTCCACGACCTGCTCGGGAGTGCGCTGGCTCGTACTGGCTTCGCCCTTGAGCAGGCCGTCGATGGCCCGACCCAGATTGTGATTCAAGTCGATCCAACTCTTTGGGTGGCCGTCGCGCACCGCCACGACAGGATCGAAGCCAGACATGGCCGTAGCCCAGCGGACAATGTTGTCGGTCGCCCTGCTGATATGCCACTTCAGATCGGTTGGTACCGGGGCCGGTCCCCGAACATCCACACAGAGGCCAAGACCAGGCATCAGGAAGATCGCCATCAACGCGCCCAGGGAGATTAAAAGCTCGGAGTCCATCGACTTGCTCACCAGATAAAATTCTGGACCTTACCTATTTCTGGAACTTACCTATTTCTGGAACTTACCTAATTGTGCTCTTTCACTTCACTCTGAAAGTCGGTGTTCCAATCGAGTTGATGTTTTGTGAGTGCCTGCGCATCGGCTGGTAACTTTTCCCACACCTCACGATCGATCGGAAAAATATCCATGGTCAGTCGACCCACCCACCAGGGTTGGTAGCTACAGGCTACCCCAACTCGGGATTGCTCGCTGCGGTTTGAGCCGGCCGCATGCCACACCGTATTGGGTACAATCACCACACTGCCAGGGGGCGCGCAGCAATGGACCTGGTTTTCGAGCGCATCACGGGTTGCTGGTGGCAAATGCCGCTTGTGCTGGCTCCCCGGTACGAGGCGGGTTGCCCCGGTCCGTTCTTCAAACGGCGTGAGTGCCCAAATGGCGTTTACCAGAATGGGAAAATCGGGCAGCGGCCGGGACTGGTTGAGCTGACCCATGGGAGAATCCATGTGCCACCAACCAAGATCGGAACCTGGATGGGCAATCAGGCCATCAACGCTTCCCATGCGGACCTGGTCTTCGGTGGGCCAGGCAAACGCATTAGGTGCCGCCTCGGTACGCCCACGAAGCAGGTGCCTCGCCAGCTCGAGGACCGTCGGATGCATCGCCAGCTTAAGAAACCGCTGCTCGTGATTGAGTAGACAAACGGCAAATTCGTACCCACTAACTCCTTCCACACGCGCAGGAGAACTGAGTACCAGGTCGGCCAATTCCGCTGCTTCTGCCTCGCTGATGGCCGACTCCAGCACCGCAAATCCATCCGAATCGATTGCTTCGATAGCCTGCTCTACGTTATCCGGTGGCAGAAGTTTCATGAAAGGTATCTCGCTAGGGAGCCAGGAACAGACCGCAAACAGGCAACTTTATGCTCGAAACACGAATGCGTAAAGCTCCCCACCAAACCAAGCAGTCCGCAGTACAACAACTTTGCCCGCCGGCTGGATGTTGTTGCGGGTCGAAAAACTTGGCGCCGGTGTTTTGTCACCACGGATGGCCCCTCTGTTGCGGCATGTCAAATTATAATTTAAAATGAAAAGAGAAATAACACCAGCGTGGTTCTTTCACAACAAGCGTTTCATGCGGGTAACCACTGGGCAATCGGAACGCACCGCGGGGCCCATGCATCCTCAACCAACCAGGCTCTCGCCAGGAATCTGGCCGGCGCTGCAAATTCCTCCACGACACTTGGCAATCCCCCAGTCCTGGCAATCCCCCAGTCCTGGCAATCCCCCAGTCCTGGCAATCCCCCAGTCCCGGCAATCCTCTAGCAGCAAGTCAGAAATGAAGCACCTGCATCGAATCGTGGCCGTTCTCAGCACCATGGTCTTGGGGTCGGTTGTCTGGGGTTGCTTCATCTCGCCCCCAGAGGCAGCAGCCAACGAGCACGCCGGCGATGCCATCGTGCTCGAGAATGACAATCTGAGAGTCAAATTCAGTCGCCATCAGGGGGCGCTGGTAGAGCTCGTTTCGAAATCGACCGACTGGAAGATTCAACAACGGCAAGAGTTGGGCCAAAGTTTCCGCATGCTCGTCCCAGTGCCGGGCAGGCGCAACAATCCCGTCCTGGGCATCGAGCAAAAGCCACCCAGGGTTGAACATGAGGCATCCTCGAACAAGGTGGTGTTCACCTGGGACAATCTGGCAACCAAACACGCGGGGGTGGTGGACATCCAGTTTGTCGGCTCGGTCGAACTGACCGACGAGGGCCTGATCTTTAGTGGCAAGGTGATCAACGGCACCGCTCACGTAGTCGAAACAGTCTCGTGGCCCTGCCTGGGAGAGGTGTGCCGCCCGGTCGGCGCCAAACGCGTCGAGGCACTCCACCTGAGCTACTTTGCGATGACCAAGAATTCGGTCTATCCCACGTTTCAGTCCGATGTGGGCTACTGGGGCACCGACTACCCGAAACAATTGATTCAAACACCCCGTTCCCCCTTCGTACTTGTAGATACCGACCAAAACCAGGGTCTCTACATGGGGTATCACGACACGAGTCTCGAGCAAATGGTTTTGTTCACGCTCGGGTTGAAACCAGGTCACCAACAGGCAGACTTTCTTTTCTCCGGCAAGGCTCCTGAAACTGATACGATCTCAGGGCACCCGGTCCGTGTTGAGTTAACAGCCGTCCACCTGCCTTATCTGGCTGGCGGCGAAACAACGTCGCTCAAACCCATCGTTGTTCGGCCCTACTCCGGCGGCTGGCATGCTGGAGTCGATGGCTACAAAAAGTGGCGGGCCAGCTGGTATGAACCTCCTCCACTTCCCACCTGGGCAGAGGAAGTACACTCCTGGCAACAAATCCATATCAACTCCCCCGAAGACGAACTGCGAGTTCAATATCGAGACCTCGTGCAGTACGGAAAAGACTGTGCCCAGCACGGCGTCCAGGCAATTCAGCTCACTGGCTGGACCACCGGCGGCCAGGACCGAGGGAACCCCTCCCATGACATCGAACCGAGGCTCGGTTCGCAGGAGGATTTAGCCAGGGCGATTGGCGAGATCCAAAAACTGGGGGTCAAAGTCGTTCTGTTTAACAAGTTTACCTGGGCCGATCGATCGACCGAATGGTTTCGCCGCGAACTGGTCGACCTGGCCGTCAAAGATCCCTATGGCGACTACTACGTCCACCCCGGATACACCTACCAGACAGCAGCCCAGCACCTACGGATCAACAACCGTCATTTGATTCCCATGTGTCCGGTCAGTGCAGACTGGAGAAAAATTGCCGGGCAGGAGTTTTTAAAATCGATCGCACTGGGTGCCGACGGCGCGCTGTACGACGAAAACCAGCATCATGGGGGCACCCATTATTGCTTTGCCAGTGGTCATGGGCATCGACAGCCGGCCCATGTTTTCTCCGGAGATATCCCCCTGGCCCAGCTTTTGCATCGCCAGATCCGCCAGCACAAACCCGATTTCCTCCTCGCCGGCGAAGGCACTTATGACCTGCAATCAAGCCAATATGGCCTCTCTTACGTCCGCATTGGCAAGGATCACGTTCCGCTGCACCGCTACATCGCACCCGACACCGAGGTTATGATAGGAGTATTCGGATACAATGATCGGTACGTGATTAATCAGGCTCTGATGTACCGATACATCCTCAGCTACGAGCCCCGTAACTACAAAGGTCGTTTGAAGGAATTTCCACTGACGCTGGCATACGGCAAGAGCATCGATGCGCTACGACGCCGGTACCCCGATTTGCTGTGGCATGGAGAATTTCGACATACCCAGGGAGCCGAGGTATTTGCAGATGGCGAGCCGGTGGATCACTACTCGGTCTTTGTCGATCGCCCATCGAATCGCCGGGCGGTTGTGGTGGTGAACCCGAAACCAGACGACCCGTTAAAGATCTCCGTAAAAATGGCAGGCGCGACATCGATGATTTCCGCAACTCCCGAAGATCCCGCCCCCAGCATCAGCGACGGGCAGGCGACTTTGCCGCCACTATCGGCAGTGGTCTTTATGGAACAGCAATAATATCAGGCTCGAAAATCGATGACCCATTCAGGACCAACAAAAAGGGCGCGCAGCGCATTTACGCTGGTTGAACTGCTGGTGGTGATTGCCATCATTGGTATCCTGATTGCCCTGTTGCTACCGGCAGTGCAGGCAGCCCGCGAGGCAGCAAGGCGCGCACAGTGCTTGAATCGACTGCACCAACTGGGACTGGCTGCCCACAACCACACCAGCACGAACGGCGATCGACTTCCGGATCTTGTTCAAACAACGCCTGCGATGACGCAGGGAATCTTCAATGTTCTGCTGCCTTACGTGGAACAAGAGCTCATCTACGATGCCGCTTACGATGCTGCAATCAGCGGATCTGGCTGTCCGACATCCAGTCCTTGTCCGATCTGGGAGGCCAGAAATGTACCTGGCTATCCCGATAGCTGGGACCTGGAACCTGGATTATCGTTGTGGCATGTCTACGGAAATATCCCCCAATATCGCTGCCCGTCCGACTACATGATTGCGAACGAACCCGTCAAACACGATTACTCATCCTACGGTGCAAATTATCTGCTCCTGGGCCGGAAACGGCCGCGCTTAGCAATGGGCCGTCGAGATCCGGCAAACTCTGCACAATGTCTTTCTCCCGTTTCCAGATGCCCGCGGAGTAAAAGCTGGAGATGCAAATACAAGCTGGGAGGAATTCCTGATGGAAGTTCCAACACGATCATGTTTGGAGAATTCGCCCGTGACCCCGGAGCGGTCAATTATGTCCAGCCAGCATTTGCCCAGATCAACTCGGGCGCACTTTTCTCTGCCATGATCGGTTTTGTACTACCGGACGACTTTTATAACAAGAACTGGTACCGACGCTCACAGACAGCGCAAATGCCCCCGATCAGTGCAGACATCGCTTCCGACTACAATTTCCGTGCTTCGACTCCTCACCCGCAGGCCTGGATAGGCGCGATGGCAGATGGAAGTGCCCGCACCTTCGATACCATGATCGATGACTACGTCTGGCTACAACTGCTCACTTGCGATGACAGCGATCCCAGGGATCCGAGTGCGTACCTGGCGCCATAGACACCAAGCCGGCCAAAGAAGGCCCCGTGTGTACGTAGAAGGCTGCGTCTGAACGTGTACCAGGCGCCCTACCTTCTTCGGTACCCCACAACGACTCCAAGGGCGGTCACAAGCAGGAGACTCAAGGCAGCAGGTTCCGGAATCGCAGCCGAGCTGCCACTGCCGCTGGTGTTGCCAAAATTGTTCTTCCAGAGCAGGTAATCTGCCTGATCCACACCACCGGTGCCATTGCCGTTGCCGCCGAGGGCCGATTCGTCGCCGGCGCCCCGATTGTCAGACCACACCACGTAGTCCGCTGCGTCAACCGTGCCGTTGCCGTTGAAGTCGCCCGGCAGGCCACCACCACTACCGAAGCTCAGCGTGCCGTCGGAAGCGTCCCAGGTCAGACCCGCGGGAAGATTCAAAGTGGCAAAGTCGCCGTTGACGGAGCTGGCGTCCAGGATGTCGAATCCGAGGGAACCAGCAAGTGTGAAACCGTCGATCAACGATACATTCAGTGTGCCATCAAGACTGGCCATCCCTCCGACGACAAGCCGGTCGTACTCGTCACCGGCGGTGGTACCCCCCAACTCGATCGAGAGGGTTGCATCCTCGCTCTGAGTGTAACTACCTCCGACCGTAAGAATGCCTGCACTGCTGCCGGGAGTGACGTTGCTGGCAACGTTGATGAAGTCACCACCGACAGTTCCACTCCCGGAAATCGTACCGGCGTTTGCCACCAGGTTCCCGGTGGAACCGGCCGCCGTACCGTCGATTCGTAGTTCTCCGGCACCTTCCTTCTGCATGGTACCCCCGTCCAGGTTAACAGCGCCAACGGTCAGGCTCGCGCCACCGGCAACGCCAATGGTCACTCCATCGACCTGGTGAATATCGGCCGAGATCGTGTGGCTACCGGAAGCAACCGAGATGGACGGATCGACCAGTGCGGTCGAGGCTTGCAGGCTAATACTCCCTGGCCCAGCCACCGTGAAACTAGCGCTGCTGTTATCCAACGTGATCTTGTTGATCGCAACCGACGAATCCACCGCGACCGTCCCTCCGGCGATGCCGCCATCGAAGGTTACGTCGTGGTCTTGCGAATCGGGCACACCGCTGGGGGACCAGTTGGTGGAGGTATTCCACGATCCGCCACCGGCACGATTGTAGGTGAAACTGCTACCGCCGCCGGTTGACCCGCCACTGGTTTGCAGGTTCGAAAGTACCAACGTGCCGGGAGCATCAGGATCGTTAGGGTCCCCCGTATCGACCAGGCCACCATGCTGCCACCCGGAGGGCAGCATGACTGATCCGAGGTACGGGCCGTACGCACCCTTCTTGCCGGCATAGTCAAACAGCACGAAGTCGTCACCAGAATTCCAGCCGCCCTGGTCGACAATCGTAACATTGAAAGGTCCGATATTGCCTAACCTGTCGGTGACTTCAATAACGCTACTGTCGGTACCCGCTCCATAAATAATATTGGTATTGTCCGAAACCACCAACTGGTTGGTAAGAAAATCAAACCCGTTCAGATCAATCGTTCCGGTACTGACCCAAGTCGATTCGTGAGGGTTTTGGGCAATATTTGCCGATGCATCCAAATCATGCATGAGCCTTACACTTGCCTGTTCTTTGACATTGATCGAAGACTTTAATGGGCGACGAATGTTGATCTCCTGCACGTTACCCGAACCGACGAATTCCAGGCGGCCATCCGTGTAGTCACTTGTCGTGTTGAGATCGGTGATATTTCCCATCAAAGCCATCCGTTGAGGAGTTCCCTGCAGAAGATTGATGTTTGATCCCGCTTCAATGTTCAGATCGCCCTGAATGGTGAAAAATCCGTTGTTTCCCCAATCGGCATTATTGACGACATCGACATCGCCAAACTTGGTGGCGCCTGTAAACGGGCCCTCGCCTTCGACGATTAACTTGGAGTTTGGGTCCCAGGCAAGTTCGCTGCCGGCACCACCAAATGTGTTGTTGTATCCGTGCAGTCTCGACCTGATCGTCACATTCTCGCCTACGACGACTTCGTTGGCAGCCCATTCGAGTTTGCGGGCATAGACGAGTTCGCCACCCGGTTGAGAACTCATGATGGTCATGGGTGGAAAAACATGCGTCGCGCCTTGAAGTTGATTTTTTTTGAAACCGTTCAAGTCGAGAACCAAGGCACCCGGATCACCGGTCGTATTGACATAATTAAGATCCGCATGGCAACATTGCGATGGATTCCAATCCGTATTCAGTTGGATCTTGTTGACTGCGCCAATGGTTGTTTGTTCCCAGCCCAACGACTCATCAGGCCCAGGCCAGTTGATGACGACCGTACGATCGACCGTCGTGTCTCCCAGAATACCCCGATCATCTCCATCGCCCGGCCCATTGTCACCAGCCCAGTTCTGGTTGTTATTCCAGGTGGACCCATCTCCTCCGCCATCCCAGGAAACGTCGACCGCCCAAGACTCGTTTGACAAGCCAAGTGTTATGGCGGTAACGACCAATGCCAGTAACAACAGGTTTCTATCAGAGAACATTTGCGTTCACTTTCGTTAAAATGTTGGCTGTAATTTTGTATCCATAACTGCGTCTGCAGCTGAATCATTCACCGAAAAACAATTCGGGTATTCGTCCTGCTTTGCCGCACTTTTGGCACCGTGTTGGACTAAAGGCACCGTGTTGGACTAAACCTGCAAACTACAAACTGGCTAACTTTTCTGCGACCTGCGCTGGCTCCTCAAATACGCCCACCCCAGGCAATAAACATAATTGCAGCTTGCGCCTTTTAGCCTGCGCAGATCGTATAGTTTTTTTTATTATTATCACACTTTGCAGTTTTGTCAACTATTGGCACCCCAAGGGGAAGTTCTTCCCGTTTTGGCTCCTTTTCGCTGCCGTTTGGCGGACCGACTCTCTTCGGAAGTCCGCGCAGCCAGGGCCCCAAAAAGTTGGGTCCCCGAAGGAGCCACCAATGACCGGCCGGGGTCGCACCGCAGGTGGGCTTACCGGCTGAGAGGTCTCTTGGACGTGGCTGACCTGCGAGATCTCGGAGACTCGCCGAAGATGGCACTCTGTGGCTGGACGCAGCTCACCGGAACAAGACCGGTCACCAAAACCTCGTGGAAACAAGGCTTTGAGGCCTACTGAACTGCCGCGCACCAGTAGGAATAGAAACTGGCATTTTGCACGACGAACCGCAAACGAATCTTCTGGTTCTTAAGACTTGCCAGGTCTCCCTCGTCCCACTGGAGTTGGGCCCGGAGTTGATCGCCGGTTACCGGCGCCGATTTTGCCAGCACGTGCCCGCCCTCCGCATCAAGAACCTCAACCGTCAATCCACCCTGGTGATGTCCATCGCAATTGACAAACAGCTCAGAACCTTCAAACACGAACGGTTCGGTCACCAGCACTCCCTCGGCTTCCTGTGCATCGAGCGAAATGAACCCGTCCCGCCGGAGTATTGCCAGGCACACCGCACCCTGATCCGGATATTCGTCACTGATCTGGGCATAGCTCTTCATGCCACTGTAGTAGAACCACAATTCGTCACCCCGCACCAGTGGGTGATCGCCGTTCTGCAGGCAATGCGTGTCGTAAGCGCCGGTACCGATCCTTGAGGGCCCAAGAAACGGCTGCCGGTCACCAAGCCTTTTCCAGTTTTTCAAATCACGACTGCAGGCCAGCTGAATTTCGAAAATTGCCGTGGCATCTCCCCCAGCCTCGACGTCTCTTCGAACACGGGGTGAAAGATCCATCTCATCAAACCCTTCCCAGCCAATCGGCATTTGGGCCACGCGGTAATACATCATGGGCAACCCTACAAACAGCCCCTCGTAACCAAAGACTCCCATTCGGTAAATCTGAGAATTGTAGTCTTCGGGCCGGTTGTATTCAGGTTGTTTGAGTGTTGGATCCTTAAAACGCGCCTCGATCTTTTGGAGTCCTATTTCCAAATCTCGCTTATCCGCTTGGAGAATCAGGCCATGAAAATCCCAGTTCGTAAAATCACGACTGGTACTGAGTATCACCCTGCGATCGGACCAGTGCCCCTGACGCGAAGCCACCATAAACAGGTGCCGTTTCGGGTCGAACGAAAAAGTATACGTATCCCGGTTCGGCACGGTCGTGCTTTCCCCCTTCCACCGCCGTCCATCAGGCGATGTGGCCATACAATACGGTGGCAGCGCTGACTTATAACGTCGCTCTGGATCGGGGTCGGTCGGGTCGTAAATGACGCAATGCGGTCCATACTGTTTTTCCTTGAACTCGAAGGAAATGTAGTGATTGTCGGTCGACCCATCGACTTCTACCTGGTTCAGGTTTCCCTTCATCCAGTGCAATCCGTCGGGGCTTTCCCAGTAGCCGCTTGCCTCCCAGTATCCGCCTACCGACCTGGGAACGGTTGTCCAGCATTTCCAGATTTGCTCGTCAGGGTCCCAGATAGGCGGCGTGTGAATATGAATCGAATGCTGATCCGGTCCCGCACGTCCCGGGTCACACCGAATCACGGCGCCTTTTTTCTCCGGTTGATGCATGGTTCGCGTAAGGTTCCTGATCGAAGCAATTCCCACGTCGTCCAGAAACAGCTGTCGCTCACCGGCCGGCACCTCGAATTCGACCGCCGTGTCGTCCGCCGAGAAAGCCGAGCCCGTCCAACCAACGAGGCATAACAGCCCCAACAACCCGATACCCATCGTTTTGATCATCAGTGGATCCTTGAATTCAAGCGAAGGAAAATCAACCCTGTTCTTATTCTTTCAGCCAGCTTGTCTAACGATCAACGGTCTGGCTCCATAAAAACGATCGTCGAAAGAGCCGGCAGCAGTGCGTGCCCGTCACTCGGCTGAGAAACTGGCTTCTCCGGCGTGGCAGAGACCAGCGGTCCGTTGCCATCGGGAAGCCGAACTTCCACCGCCAATGTCCTGTCGGCGTGCGGGTTGGCCACGACCACCGCGCGTCTTCCGCTATCCGGGTCGAGAAAAACAGAGTACGTGTCGAAGCTTTCGTTATCGGCCAACACAGTGGCTCCCACCGTATGACGAAATTCGCTGTGCCAGAGCAGGTCTTGATACCGCCTGCGGAGCTGGTCCACCTGCTTGCCATACTCGAGCGTAAGCGGAAACTCGTGCAAACGTCCTTTGTAGTTTCTCGGTTCGTAGCTGATGATGTACCGATACATCAACGCCTGATTGAGCAAGTGCCGATCATTGTGACCAAAAACGCCGATCATCATTTCCGAATCGGTGGCAATATACCGATGCAGGGGAACGTGATTCTTATAAATTCGAAAATACGACATCTCGTAATAGGGCATTTGCAGGTCGAAAGAGGCTTCGCCGGCAATCAGGTAGTCGCGCTTTTTTTCCTGTTTGATTTGATGAAACTTGCGGGCCAGTTCAATGTCACCGGCGTAAATAAAACCGGGTTGAGGGTGGTTGTGCGAGCGATCAAAGCAGTAATGGGTGGCACCATGCCCCTGGTTTTCGTCGTAGAGCATGCCGTCGGCTCCCAGGTCCAGCGACTTTTTGTACTCGCCGGCTGCGATTTCCCTCCAAGCGGGCTCCGAATGACACATCGGCACCAGGCGTCGCAGGTTGATATTGGCAAACTGGGCCGGTGTCTGGTAACGGTATCCACCCGTGGAGTAGTAGTCTCCAAAAGGATCCTTCATTGCGTGCTGGACCAGTTCCTTACGAAACCACTCACTCGACCGGTCAGACCAGGTAAACTTGTTGAACATCACCATCTTGACGCCCAGCTTCTGAACCTGATCAATGGCCCAGGCAAGATCTTTCTTGCTGCCGAGTCGCTGATCGACATCGTGGGAAGGGTTTCCCCGGTCCTGGCCGCCGGTGGTCCAACCGGTCAGCTGAATCGCATCGACACCGTGCCGGGCACAGTCCTTGCCATACTGAACAAGATCCCTGTATGGCACCCGCAATTCGTCTTCGGGCGAGTTGATGTGAATCTGTTGCCAGCTGTGAACGTGGCTTGCCCAGGGAGGCAATTTGGGGGGCACAAACCAGGTTTTTCGCCAGGCTTTGTAGACATCGGCGCCGTGATGCCAGGATCCCACATACGGTTTCACCACGATCGGGTAGAGCCGCTGCGACTGGCCATCGGCCAGGTAGGTAAAGTGAATGGCTGCCATTTCAAAATGGACCGGCTCGCCAGAGATGGTTTCGGTTGTGGGAACCGTACCGGAACTGAAAGAATTTGTACGTTCCATGCCCGGTTTGAGTTGAAACGTGAACATCACCATCCGCTCCAGGGAGGTATCGTGGTACCCCATGTACAGCCCCTCGTTGCCGGAGTCGGCGAGCACAAAAGGAGCGGACGGAGTTTCACAGTACTGCAGTGGATGATCCGTCCCCCAGTAGCCCACCTGGTTTCTAAAGACCGGGTAAAGAGAAGTCTGGTGCATCGCACAGTAATAAAGTCGCTTGTGCTCAAAACGATCGGCACCAGGCGGCACCGTTAAGTCTCCCAGGCAGGGCCAGTTTAAGGTTTCAATCGTGTAGCCACTGCGATTGAAAACTTCCGCCTCAAATACCAGGTTGTCCGCGGTAACGGTCACCTTTCCCACAAAACGGATATCGAGCTGTCCGGCGTGTTCGCTCTCAAGACCATTCCAGGTAAACAGGACCGACGGCGCGCTGGAATCCTCTCCCTCCAGGCGCAGACCAGGGGAGTTCTGCTTCTCGCCCAACACCCGGTTGTTGCGCCTGTCAGGTACCGGCACAAGCATTTGAAAATTGCGTCCCAACTCGGCTCTTCGATGTACCGGCCAGCCCGTTTTTTTGGAAACCAGGCTTAACAGAGCACCTGTTTCCTCGCTAAATGTTGCCTGCAAGTTTTCATTCTCCAGCACAACCTGGCCATCCGCCCGACGAGCCGTTGGCCGGGCCGCACCGGTGGCGGCTCCAACTTGCCCACCTGCGGCGACGGGCAATTTGTCTGCCGCAGGAGCCGCCGGAGAAATGGCCGCTGGCAAACCACAAAAAGCCAACAAACCGGCTAGCCGAAGAAGTTTTTGAGAACCTGTGCCACGAAATTGTTTTGAGCACAGGTGGTGCTGAAAACCCACCTTTCCTGTCAAAGCCTTTCCTGTCAAAACCATGCGCAATCCGGTTGGGGTTAAAGGCTTCATGCTGCCAGAAAAAAGCAGCGAACAAAAATCCAGGAACTGGCGAAACCCTCCGTCGGGATTCGCCACATGAGGATATTCTACCACGCGCATGCGATTTATTGCTAGTTTGCCAGAAAGACCGGTTACGGGTGGTCAATGATCATGGGAGCCGACTCTTCGGGCGGATGCGAAGTGACCATGCCATCGGGCCAGCGGACCTCAACGCGTTTGACCTGGCCAGTCTGGCCCAGGCCAAACACCAACGTACTGCTCGACTGAGAAAGATAACCACTGCCCGCATAGACCTCGGCCGTTTGGTTTGTGCCGTCCTCCCGTTCTACGCGCACGCGGGCACCTACGGCTGCCAGGTTTCCCGGCCTGCCCCGCAGACGCACGTTGAACATGCGGCCATCTTGGCATCCCCGGTTTTCAAAGGCCAATAGCTCACCGTCGTTGATCGACACGACAAAGTCGACCCAGCCATCGCCGTTCAAGTCGGTCGCGGTCAATCCCTTTGCGTCTCCCGGCACGACCAGGCCGCTCTGGTCAGGCCAAACCGGATGAAAGGTTCCATCGCCTTTGCCTTTCAGCAGCAGGCTTACTCCACCATCCATCCGCCCGGTCTCCTGCTGCGGGCTATAAAAATTTTGCACGAGGTACATGTCTGCGTTGCCGTCACCGTCGACTTCTGTGAGCACCACGCCAAAACCGGGTGATAGCTGTGCAAGTCGGGGCAAAGGCTTGAAATGAAACCTGGCCTCACCATCGTTGATGAGTACGCCTGATTCCAGCGCATTGACCTCAAACCGTTTCGATTGTGTCAAGCCTTCCTCGGTGTAGATGTCCGACAGCGAGGCCAGCGCAAATTCCTTGAAGCTGGGAAGTTTTTCGCTCACAAACGGCATCGCGTTGGTCGAGCAGCTTTTGCCGCGAATCGGATAAAGCGTGTCATGTTCGTAGTGGGCCTCGACCAGGCACTTTCTCCCTTGGCCATCGAAATCGCCATGGTAAACCAGTACGGGATTATCGGCAGTGGCGTGGTATTTCGTATTCAGGCCAAAATTGGTGACCACGTAGTCGATGTCACCATCGTTATCGAGGTCGCGGGCTGCAATGCCGTTGAACCATCCCAGTCGCTCCGACAGCTGTGCCTCCTGGGTACGGTCGACCAGTTGGCCCTCGTTATTTTTCCAAAGCTTGACCGGCCCCCAGTCATGGGTGACCAGCAAATCGGGATCGCCATCGCCGTCGGCGTCGGACCAAATCGCACTGGTCACCATCCCCGTTTTGCGAAGCCCTGGTGCCAGCTGGTCGGTGACGTCGGTGAAACCACCATGTGTCGACCAATCATTACGCAGAAGTCGGCTTTGGGGAGTTTCGGGATATTTTCCCGGAATCGAGCGGCCTCCTACAAACAAGTCCAAATCTCCGTCCTGATCAAAGTCGGCCGCGGTCACGATGCTGCCACTGTCCCGCAAATCGGGCAGGGGTCCCTGGGGCAGGTCCGGGTCGTTATCCAATCCTTCGGCAACGTCTGTTTCAACCTTGTTTTTCTTAGCAGGCCGCATCTCAAACTCGTCCGAAAAACTGCCGCCTCCGTCATTGAGGTACAACCGATCACGGAGGACATCGGCACCCGGATCACACTCTACACTCCCACTTACCACGTACAGGTCAAGATCCCCGTCACTGTCGACATCGAACAACAGCGAACCCATATCTTCAGAATCTTTGTCCTGATAAAAGACGTAACTTTGGCGCCCAACCGATTCGAACTCTCCCTGCCCATCGCAAACCACCACCCGACCCGGCTGGCCTGATGCGCCGCCCACGTAAAGATCGTCATCCCCATCGCTATCGATATCTCCCCAGGCGAGCCCTGGCCCCAGTTGGGAGAGTTTCTGTGGCAAAAGCGGCTGTCGCTCAAAGTCATTGAAAGATTTTTCCTCGTGCTGCAGCTCTGACAATACCTCAGAGGCTGCAAACATCGTCGATTGTGGTTCACGTGGTTGTTTTGGCAGGGCGCCGTCTGGCTCAGTGATGGTGTAAAGATGATCGGCGTCAAGGTTCTCAAATTTTTGAACCTGGCCACTGGGCCACTCAACCGTAAGTTCTTTAATGACTTTGTCCGCACCCAACCCGAAGTGAATCGTGGGATCATTGGCTGACATAAAACCGCGGGAAAGGGTGAGGTATCGCATCTGCTGCCCTGCTGCGGACCAGATCCGAACCGTGGCACCAATCCCGAACTGATTGCTCCTCACACCTTGGAGACGAATTTTCACCTGGTGGCCCTCGGTACTACCGTTACGGTAGACGGATGCCGGTTCTTCAAAATTATTCACAACCAGGTCCAGGTCGCCATCCTGATCGAGGTCTCCCAGGGCGGCCCCAAAGCTGACACCCTCGTAGTCCAAACCCCACGCTTTGCCTCTGCTGCTGAACTTGAGATCCCCCGAATTCTCAAAGGCAATATTCGGTTCGCGTTGCTGTGGCTGGTCGCGCCAGAAGGCATCCATGGGCTGCTGGCCACCCTGGTCCAGAATTTTCTGTGACTGGTTTTTGAGGTCGCTGTTAAACCATTCGCGAGTCATGCCGTTGGAAACATACAAGTCTTCATCACCGTCATTGTCGAGGTCACCAAACTTGAGCGCCCATGTCCAACCGGTATCACTCACTCCGGTCATTTGAGCCGCTTCCATAAACCGGTCCACTCCCGAATTCAGGTAAACCGCATTGCGCATGTATTGCTGAGGGTTGGCTGCCTCCAAAAACCAGGCCGATCGGCCCATGTTGCCCATCATCAGTTTCCTGGTGTAGTGCGAAGTACCCTGCATGTCCGACCCCATCAGGTCAGGTAGCCCGTCATTGTTGATATCGGCTGTATCTGACCCCATCGAGTACCACGGCGTGTGTGGCAAAACCTCCTGAATCACATCACTGAATGTGCCATCACCATGGTTCCGGTAGAGATGATCAGGACCTTTAAAGTCATTCGCCACGTACAAGTCAGGTAACCCGTCGCTGTTGTAATCCCACCAGGTTGCAGAGAGACCACAGTCGTGGGCACTCGATGCGCCCTCCAGCGTCGAATCGGTGACATCGGTGAATGAAGTCGTGCCAGACTCCACCAGGTTGTTCCGGTACAAACGATCCCTTTGCCCGGTGAGGATAAGCACTGCCTCCCCTCCATCCGGCAAGGTAAATCGATCGTCATAGCCAAGGTTCAAACGATTGCCCTTCTGGGGAAGGTTGATAAGGCCGTCAGGCAGCGGAGATATCCCAACCAGATCGCGAACTTCTTTTTGAACGGTCCACTGACCGTTGACCTGGACCAGATTAAAGTTCTTGACCAGTGCTGCTTCTCGATCACTTGCATTGTGGCGGTTGGTGAGCAGGTACGCATCAAGATCTCCATCGCGATCATAATCGGCCAGGGCCATCATCACCGAGGCCCCCGAAAAATCGATCCCAAATTCCCCTGCCTGATCTTTAAAAGTGCCGTCGCCCTGATTCATATAAAAGTGATTTGGGGCATGATACCCACATACCACCAGATCCAGATCACCATCATTGTCGATATCGCCAAAGCTGGCTCCGGTACCCCAAAACTCCCTGTCGACCAGCCCCGCATGACGGGTCACATCTTTAAAACGAAAATCGCCAAGATTGCGGTAGAGACGGTTGCCACCTTGCGGACGCGTCAGGAACAAGTCCGTCAAGCCATCGCCATCGTAATCGCCAAGGCATATACCACCACCAGCAACTGAACTGTCCAGCTGCGACTCAAACCCCTTGGGTGGGTCCCAGCGGTGCACCCAGTCGAGTCCGGTTCGCTCGGCGCCGAGCATCTGGAAACGTGGACTGTTTTCGACGGCCTCGCGTCGGGCCAGTTTGACCGAGGTAATGGCCTGCCTCTTGCCTGCACTATTCCCTTCGGGGTGACTCGTCTTTTCGGGGTGACTCGATATTTCGGGCGCATGCTCAGAACATCCCGACAAGCAAATCGCCGCCCAAACAATCGCTAGTGTAAATCGAACTTGCGAAAACTGTTGCATGTATCGACAGGGCTCCCTGGATATCGACAAGAAGGGCCACAACGGGCGGCTTCGCTTTTTTTAGCTTAACACGGAAATCCGAAAACGACGAACGTCGAATGTTTGTTCCAATCAACTACCGATTGTTGGCAATCCCCTCACGCAAAATCTGCTCAAACTCCGCCCCTGTAAACGGGGCCCTGTCATACCACGGGTGCGAACTAGTGGAAGCTGGATCGGGCAGGTCCACAGCAGCTGGGTCTGGAATTTGTCCCCAGAACTTGTAACCCGCGGAAATCATTGCCATGCGCACAGGTACCATGTACGAATCGCTAATACGACAAATGTACTTCATCAAATGGCTTGTCGCCTGCTGAAGTGCCTCAAGAACCTCCGGATCGGCGTCAACTTCGCCGTAGGTCCCCACACTCTTGGTGGGCTGCGTCGCTCGAAATTCGTCAAAATCGAACCAAAGCTCACAGTAGCGCGTGTATTTAATCAACTCCTCGATCCGGGCCCGGACCTCGGGATCGGTAGTTCCCTGGTAGGCCTCGTTGAGCGCGTTATACATGGCGCCGATCCGGGCCCGCCCATAGGGAACTGGCGACCCGGGCAGGAATAGTTCGTAGAACCGCCGCATAGGCTCTTGGACTTCGCCGAAGCTCAGCTCGTAGAACTCGTCCATGAGCATGTCAGCCCGCTTCGCCTCGTCAATATCCCACAACGTACGCGCCATCACGTAGTGAACCAGGTTATCACCGGGCGACATCCCCGTATCGATCAAGTAGGTGCTGAAATCGTACTTGCGGTCCAGTTCGGCAATTCGCCTGGCCTTGTCGCGCGGATGCGTCACGCCGTGAGGCATGCTATGCCTGCCTGTATAGTATCCGCCATACGCATAGGTCAGCAGCCTGTTGGTAGGTGCTTTTTCGCGCCATCCTGTGACAATCTGGTCGAAATTCAAGTCGCCCATAAACATCGACTGGGCTGGTTGGATAATCACATTCGGATCGACTTGGATCGAGGGTGGTGGGGCATGGTAGTAATAGGCGAGAATCCCAATGTACCTTTGCCGGTCATCATTGAAGTGTGCGCGAACCTTTCCGATGACCTGGTTTGCCATGCCAACCACATAATCAGTAATTGCACTCTGGTTGCCTGACTGGAACTCGGCCTGCAAGGCTTCGCCGCCGTTGTAGCCATCGTCCGGATCGACTCCAACCACAAAGGTGCTGGGGTCCGCTTCGAACTTCCCAATGACGTAATCGGCCATCATTTCAATCACAGCCGGGTTGTTGAAATTCAGCTTGTTCCAGCTTTCATCGAAGTAAAAATCTTCCGGGATTTCGGAAAGGCCATGCTTGGCTTTGTAGTCGGTAATGATGCCGGTCCAGGCATGGCCAACGGTAACCAGTCCACTGGTTTGCAGTCGATTTCGAGTAAAAAAATCGCTGATCGCAGGATTCTGGGAAGGAAACCATCCTCCCTGGTAAAAAATACCGCGACAAGAATAGTCGGGAACTTCCAGGTCATCAGCCGCCAGGAGATAACTGGCAACCTTGGGGACAATCTCCCATTTTTCATTCGGCTGGAATTGACGATGCCCCATTCGGTAAAGCAGGTCCCACATGGCAAACTCCGCAGCCTGGCGCGTGGCCCCAATGATCTGGAGGCCACCCGAATGGGTCCTCAGGAGATACTCGCTGCTGCGGAAAGGATTCGCCGGAGCAAAACGCCCCTCCAGGCCCAGTTCGGGAAAATCGCTGGCGACTCCCACCGCAATTCCACCGGTACCGTCGCCGGTCTCGATGTTGACCTCGTTACCGGTCATCCGCTGCAGGTATCCGGCCAGCGTGTCGGCCAATTCCCCCGCCTCTGCTGCAGCATCCTCTCCAATGACAATGTCGTATTGAACGTGGTTGTCGGTGACCAGGTCAATTTTTTTGCCCGGTTGCTCGTCTCCCTGGTCGGCGTAGCCTGACGTACACGCGAGGCCGCTTCGGGCGATAAATACCAAAGTCCACATGAAACTTGCTGTCTTGTTGCTCGGCATAACTATTTTTTCCAAACGCGAATGAGATCCTGCTTGTATTGCCAATGGGAAATGAAAGGGGGTTGTATCCCCACCGGCCAGCCATGCCCACTTGGCATTCTATGCCGTCGGTCCTAGGCAAGCAACGATTTCAAGAGGGGCCTGTGAAAGAGGGGCCTGTGAAAGAGGGGCCTGTGAAAAAGTTCAGCTTTAGTCGCAAACCGGCTTTCGGGTTTTCATCCACCGGCTGCGAGATAGAGCCCCGCAAAATGGAAACCGCCGACTGTCAAGCAGCTTGCCATCACAAGGCCAAGCTATGCAGGTCTACGGGAGCGACGTAGGCTATACTATCTCCAACGGAACACCAGACTATCCCCAACGAAACACCAGGAAATGACCACTCCAATCCCCGAATGCAACGTCCCCGAATGCAACGAAGACCCAGCCAACTTTCAGGAGCTTGGTTACTGTGTCTTCCGCAATCGCCTGTCGGCCGAGGAAGTGGCCCGCTACTCTCAGGATCTGAACGAAAAACTTGCGCATGACCAGTTCGAGGGAGAGCCGCACTATTACTTTCAGCTATGGCGCAAGCTCTGCTGCCACCCGCAGGTGCTCGATGCCGTCAGGGCCATTTTAGGGCCAGAGTTGATCCTTTTTCATTCGAGTGTGTTTGTAAAGCAGCCACTCGACGAAAAGCGTGTTGAATGGCACCAGGACAATCCCTATTGGACAGCCGTTCGCGGAACAGACGTGGTGACCGCCTGGGTGGCGCTGGATGACGTGGATGAGGAAAACTCCTGCATGAAGGTCATTGCTGGTAGCCACCAGGGTCACAACGTGATGGAGATGAAAAAAATCAAAGACATGACCGGTGCCATGCTGAGTTCGAAGGTAGAGATCTCACCGAATACAGAAAGCGAGGCTGTGCCAATCGTGATGAAAGCCGGCGATGTTTCGATTCACGACTCGTTTGTTCTGCATGGCAGTGACCCGAACATGAGCAATCGTCGCCGCGCGGGATACACCATCCGGTATGGCAACGCCTTGACCACCGAGATCAATACCGAACAGCACACCGGCGGTGAGGACCTGGCCCTGCCGGTCTATTATGTGTGTGGTTCAGGCCAGGGTCTTCAGGAAACCTATCAAGATATCCGACCTGTATCTTAAGGACGACAAACAGGCGTAAAGTAGACCTTAAGTCCGTGCCTTCAAGAAAACAGTGGCTCTCACATTAAAGTAAAATCTCGTGCCGCGGACTCCAGTGCGTTTTACCTATAAGCTCCACCGACTATGCGTTTACTTGCGAAACGCAAACGCATACAGCTCCGCATTCGCAAGGTAAAACCTGAGAACCACAGGCTTACCGGCGAGTGTGGATAGATCTGCCTGACTTTCAAATCGCACAACCTGTCGCAGATTGTCACCGGTAACCGGCCCAGAGAGGGGCCAGGCTGCCAGGCGGTTGAGGGCCATGTCCAGCAGTTCCACCCTGATTTTGCCTCCCGGCTTAACGCTGGCGTTCAGCTCTAACCGATTCCCCTCAAACCGGATCGGCATCGTGGTCAAAGTTGCCCCGCCGGCCGGACCATCGGCAGAAACAAAACGGTCCTTGGGCCACCTGGCAAGCCCGATGCCTCCCTCGGACTTGATCTGACCCGGATCGGCACCCTCAGCCCGACCGGGGAAACCATGCGTGACGCCGGTGGCCCAGTAGTAAAGCCACACCTGGTCCTGGTAATCGAAAGCGTAGCAGTAACTGCTGACCATTCCGGCGTCCCACGTTCCCGGCTCACCATTTTCGATGGCCGGCGTGCGGAACGGACGATCAAAATGGACCAGGTCGCGCGACACGGCCAGTTGAACTTCCATCGGACCCTCCTGGTTTCCGGGTACATTCGCCGTAGGCGTAAACACCCAGGGAAAGGCCACCAGGCAGCTCTCGGCACTGTAGCCACTTGCACCGTAAAATTCGGTCCGCATCACGTTGGGGTTGTCGGGAAAATTCAAAAGCGGCCTGACCTTGGCAGCCCGGATCCGCGACCCCAGGTCGTCACGACGGTCTGAAACCAGGGCCGGCTCCGCCCGTGACCAGTGCGTAAAATCGTGTGACGTTGCCGTCCAAAGCGCGCGGCGGCCGCGGCCCATCACTGGCATCACTTGTTTTGCAAAAACCAAAAAGACCTGGTGCGGCTCGCTCCAACAGGCAGTAATCACGTCATCCACGTAGGAAATCGGCAGTATGGTTTCCGACACACCCTGCCAGTGGATCCCGTCAGGCGAGACCATGCTGCAGTACCCCAGGTCCACATCGTAGTAAACCATCTTGTAGCGCCGCATGGCATCCTTCTCGCGAAGATCCTTCATCACGCAGGGGCCAATCCCATCGGCCACCGCGTTGTGCGGCTTACCATGGTTGGACTTAATCGTTCCAGGATGCGACTTGTCCCAATGAATTCCATCCTTGCTGGTCGCATAAAACGTGACAATGCGGTCAAAATATTCGCTCGGCGACCCGAGATACCACATCTTGAAAAGCTTCTCGTCGGCGTCAAACATCACCGTGCCACCCTGGTTCACCTTACTACCTTCACAGGGCTGATCTGCAATCAAGACCGGGTTTGCCGAAGATTTGTCGGCCGGGTGCATCGTGAAGCTCACGCCATCGGCCTGGTAGACCAGTTCCCGATCTAAAAACAGTTGTGAGCGGGTGCCAACGTCGATAACCGACTTTTGGGGCCGGCACCACGACACGTCCGGGCAAAGCAGAAACGTCACCGTGAACAAAAGACAACGGCTAAAAGTGGTGTTCATCAAAACTATTTCCCTTAAGGATAGCCAACAAAGTCA
This sequence comes from Lacipirellulaceae bacterium, assembly GCA_965243695.1. GTDB lineage: Bacteria > Planctomycetota > Planctomycetia > Pirellulales > Lacipirellulaceae > JAKVCB01. The sequence goes on from CBDEWC010000045.1 coordinate 27,361, forward strand.
TGGCTCTGGCCAGCTGAAAACTGGCGGTAACCCAATGCTTGTCAGATCACTTACTCGGCTTGTCAGATCACTTACTCGCTCGGAAGCAGAATATAATCGGCAGCTGCCAGATCGGTGGTCACAGTTGCCACGCCGTCTGCGTAATCAAGCTGCACGTTTTTTTGCTGTTCGACCGAACGGGCATGGCTGGGCTTGTGGGGAAGCTTGAGCGTCACTGTCAGATCCTTCAGCTGCGGGTCATTGCTCCAGTTGACCAGCGTCAGCAGTGTCCCCTGCTCGCTGTCGAGCAGATTTGCCTCGACAAACGGGTTGGAACACTCGACCTCTCGCTCCAGGTCCACAGCGTCAATACCCAGACGAACAAGCCTGGTCGCCTCTGGATCAAAGTCTGTAGGGTGGTAGAGGGTCTTGTGGCCACCGCGGGAAAATGGCTGCTCGCGGAGGGCCGATTTCATGTAGCTGTTGCCGGCCAGCGTTCCCACGGCAAAGGCCTTACCCCGACCGTGCCTGTGGACGGTCACGGCTGCGGTGCCATCGGACCACCTGCCCAGCACCCGCGCACCGTCCGGCACAAGTCGCTGCCGCATCCCGACCGCATCGATGGTCTGGCCGGCTGCACCGTCGGCTTCCCAGCGAATCTGGTCGATTGGCTTCACGAGTGGCAATTCCAGCAGGGTTCGCACGATGTAGAGATCCTTTTCGGTCTCAACCGCTTTGAGCCCCAACAGCGAGAGCATCTCGGGCGCAGGCTCGGTAAACTCATTGAGGTGACCAATCCCTGCGGTGGCATAAAGAACACCACCCTGCTCGACCCACGCATCCAGCAGCGGCACGATACGGTGATCAATCCACTCACCGGCAAAATAAACCACGTCAAACCGGTCCAGCACATCAAGATCGACAATGTCATCCTCGGTCACCAGTTCGACACCAAACTGGGCATGCCGCAGCGCCAGGTAAAGCATCTGCTGATCCTTACGGCAGATGATCTGGTTGATTTGCTCAGGCCCATTGTCACAACGACTCACAAACGGATCGAGTGCCTTGGGTACATTGAGCTGCGACTCATTGTAATCGGTGGCCTTCGAGAGCACGATCGCTACGCGCGCTGGCCGAATTTTTGCGCCCACGTGGAGCGATTCGGCCTCGGCCGAGTCGAAAATCGACTCGTGAAGCACCCTTAAATTCTCGCGCCGCCCCCACCCGACGTAGTTTTCGGTCGTCTGCTCCATCGGGCCGACCAAAAAACTGTCGATGTGCGATGCACCCGCTCCGATGCAAAACACCATGTTGCGCCGCAAAATTTCAGGCTCCTGGCCCGGCCCATGCGGCATTACATACCAGTGGATCGGCAGATCATGATATTTCACCCCGCAGCGGGCCGTGGCCAACATCCAGGAGAGAATCTGTGGCACCTCGGGAATGCTGAAGATGTAATCCTCGCCCCAGAACATGGTCATGCCATGGTGCTTGAAGATATCAACCCACTGGTAGACCGGTCCGTAACAAAGGGCCAGGTGATGGGGAGAATAATTGGCACCGGTGAGCACCTGGTCGCCAAAGAGTTGCTTGGTTAATTCGGTGCGGCGGCGAAACTCGCCGAACCGCTCCTCTTGGTTGAATAAGGTCGAGTACCAGACCAGCCGCGGATGGCCATTTTTAACAGGCCGGGCTTCTGCGGGGTTCTCGCCGAGGTCTTTTGCCGTAATTCCTTTTTGCTGGAGCCACTGGGTAAATTTTGCCTGGATCTCGGGAGACTCGTAATCCACCTCTCCAATGCCAATCTCATCGCCAAAACTGATCACCCGCTGACTCGCCTTGTCCTGGATGAGGTCGGCAGCCTGCCTTACCTGGTCGGCCGTCCACGTGTGCAGAAAACGGCCGTGGAGCGGCAGGTGCTCATACTCGTCAGGCAACTCGGTGTTGTAGCCCAGCGCATCCTTGACCTCGTCGATGGTCATTCCACCAAAGTAAGCAAGGTGTTGTGGTTTTTGCCCACCGTTGGCCGTCCGCCACTGGTTACGACACGCATCCACAACCTCCCGGGCGTGCTGTGCGGTTGTCTTGACCACCGCGTCAGGGTCCCAGGTGATTTCCATCGGGATGATCACCGCCTCGCCATTGACAACTTCGACGTCGCCCACGATTTGGTCACCCTCAGGATCCAGCGCAAGCTGCACGGGAACTGTAGCCGCCCCTTCCACACTCAGCCGCAGGCCTTCGTCGTGCAAAAGATTAATCTCCGGTCCGATGTTGGCCCACTTGCTCCACTGGCCAGCAGGGGCCGTCTCGGAAAACTGCTTTTTCCAATCGCTATAAACGGGCTGGTAATGGCCAACCGGTTTATGGATGGTAAGCGATGCGGCCTCTCCGGTAGTATTCTTGAACCTCAAGTAAAGTTTTGTGGCCGAGACTGCCTCCCAGGTAAAAGGACTGGCTGCCTCGTAGGGCCGATACCCCCGGTAATCGTCGGTGGGATTATCCGTAAGCAGAACAAAATCGACCATCGTGTCTTCGGCCCGGCTCTCGCCATCGACTTGGCCTCTCACGGAAACCAGCCGGATCTCGGCAGGCCCCGCTTCCAGGTTCACCAAATCTTCCGGGGCCTCAGCCGCATCGTGATCCACGCCCCACGGCCACCAGAGCTCGCCGATTGGTTTCATCTGATAGGCTCCCGAAAAACTGTAAATCCGCGGCGCGCCAGGCTTGCCATACGTGTGCGAAAAAACCACCTTGCCGTCCTGCACCACCTCAACCTTGTGTGGATAACTGAAATAGGGCATCGACTGGTACTTGCTCCAAACGCGGTACTGACCGGCGGCCGGTACGTTGACCGTTTGCGTCGCGACCGAGCCGGCACTGGTTGCTGGCGCACCAAGCAGCGCCCCGTGAGTGACCCACATCGCCCCATAGCTGTGGCTGGCCCAGGTATCATCCTGGCGCAAGCGTTTCCAGCCCCCCTCATCCTGCGGCGTAAACTTTTCACCTTCGGCCACAATCACATTCGGATGCACGACCTCGTCCAATTGGGCCATGGCAAAAGGTGCCGTAAAAAAAAGGCCCACGGCAAGAGTGCTAACAGTCAACACTTTCAATTGGTTCATGAAAAAATCCTTGGATCTATGGATAGCGGATGGCATCACCCTATCCTATCAGCAGCACGTGCAGCGAACAGGGCGCCATCAACGCACCGGAAATTCCATTCCTTCGATAGGGGCGGTGGTTGCCGAATAAAATCGATGGCCTACCAGGAACTGGCAATGAAACCCTGATTGTACCAAAGGCTTTGAAAAACCACATTGGCAGGCAAGGACAGAAAGTCCAAAACCAACCGTCGCAGCCGGAAGCAGAACCGTCCGGTCACACTCCACCGGTCCGCCCGGCTGGACTTAATGAACGGCGAGGACTTAAGGAACGGCTACGATTGCCGCTTAGCCGTAAGATTTTGTAGTTTTCATAAAAAACGGCGGCGGGTCCCGGTAGGACCCGCCGCCGCTGAATCTATTACATCAAGTGCTTCTCACCTGGCCTAACGGCGGCGAATCCATGCACCCAGCAGGCCAACGGCCAGCAGCATGAGCGAAGTGGGTTCGGGAACTGCTACGTTCTTCAAAACCACATTTTTGCCATCGAAAGCAATGCCATCGCTAGTCCAACTACCAGGCAGAGTGAGCGTACCGAGACTGAAGCTGTTTTGAACCGTGGCGGCCGCATCAATATTGAACAAGGTCAAATCGCCACCTGCCCAACCTCCCAGGTTTTTGATCGTGACATCGGTCGAGCCGATAAAGTGGGCTCCGTCGGCGCCAATGTTAATCACGCTTTGCTCGGCCCCGCTAACACCCCAGGTGATCGACGGGGCTTGCACAACAAGCCGGTTGGTCGAGAAGTCATTCCCGTTCAAATTGAGACTGCTACCTCCAGACAAAAGACTCTCGTGAGGATTGGTAGCAGTATTACCCGATGCGTCCAGATCATGATTCAGTTGAACCGAAGCACCGGCGTCAATTCTGATCGTCTGGTTCAGGGGACGCTGAACACCCACTTCCTGAACAGAACCGTTTCCATTGAACTTAAAACGGCCGGCTGGACTATAGGACCCAGTCGTGTTGGGATCCGTAAAATCGCCCTGGATTTTAAGTTCTGCCGTAGTGCCGCCATGGAACCAAACCTTATTGGCTTCGCCTGCGCCAATCGTGAGATTTTGAACGGTATAGGCGGCGTTGTAACCCCAGTTATGGTTTACGTTCACGTTACCAAGTGTGGCACCATTGCCCGAGTAAATATTATCGGTATGGACTGCCAAGGTCGAATCCGGAGACCAAACCGAACCGGGTCGAATATTCATACCACCAAAGTTGTTCTTCACGGTGACACCAGCACCAACCGTGGTACCTGTCCCAAAGTCCAATTTTCGGTCTTGCTCCCAAACACCAGGACCTTGAATCGTCATCGCTGGCAAGATCAAAGTGCCGCCACCGAACGTTCTCCATTCGTTGCCGTTGAGATCCATGACCATCGCATTTGGATCGCCAGTGTCATTGGTAAAATACTGTGCAGACGTGCAACAACCAGAGGGCTCCCAGTCACTAAGCAGCTGGATCTTGTTAACCACACCAGCGGTTGTCTGCTTCCAATTCAAACGAGCATCCGGTCCGTTCGCCCCACCCGTTGTATCGCTGACGGTCACTGTTCGGTCAGCTGTTGCATCGCCCAGCACGCCGTGGTCTCCACCACCGCCCTGCTGATCTGGCGTCTGGCCATTGGCCCAGTTGGCACCAACGCTCCAATCCAGGGTACCTGTCCCGGAACCGAAATCCCGCTGAGCGGCATAAGCCGACACACACGTCATCGCGGCCACTGCCAGCACCACCAAAGAAGTTCTTAAAACCATCAACATTAGTCGTCTCCCATTTAAAAAAGGACTACCAAAATCTTCCTAAACAAAAACAAATTCGTTTCGCAAAATCGCGCACAAAAAAAGCTGCTACCGCCCTGTACTACTGCAAGCACAGACCGAAAGCAGCCCTTTTTCCAAGTACTTCACCAACTCTACAGGCATTAGCAGTCTCCTACGCTTGCTTAAACGTTCCACTCCGCGCTCCGAGGGACACCCCCGACGCGTCCCTTCAGTATGTTCGATGTGCGTACAGGATGCAACTGTTTTGGCGTTTTTTTTTGAAATTCCGTTTTGAACCGTTACGCCGCAAACAGTTGCCCTAAAACGTTAAAAACAGTGCTTTTTACACATTTTCTGGGGTTTTGGGCGTTTTCGATCGCTGGATCTCAGGGCACCCCGAACTAACTAATGGCCTGTGAGGCTCCCTGCGGGCCCATTGCTAATTGGCCTGTTCCCGAAGCGCCAGGTCCACGGCCAAGCCATCAAGCGGTTCGTCCGAAATCAGTTCATCCGGGTCAATCTGGCCCGCTACCGGACCGGCGGGCTGGTCGCCCTCAGCCGACGTGGCAGAGCCGGCCAACAGTGCCAACAGGCCCGCCTCTAGCTGGGCCCGAGCCTGGAGGTCCGAAGCGCCACTGCCGGTTCGCATCAGGCCGACCGCATCGGCCAAAGCATCTTGACTGCCAGCATCTTGACTGACAGCATTTTGACCGGAGCCGCCAGAGAACTGCCCGGCAGGAACCTGCGAACTTACGGCCACCACGTGACCGGCGGCAACCGGCGCCACCGAACTTGTCGCAGTGGCAGACCCGCCGGCGAACTGAGCTTTCCACACGTCCAGATCGTCGCTGTCGACCGCACCACTGCCGTCGGCATCGCCCTGGCTGTTACCAGTCTGACCGGTAAGCCCAAAGCCACGCTGCCAGATCATCAGGTCCGCCAAGTCCACCGCGGTGTCGCTGTTAAAATCAGGATCGGCCGCAGGAGGATCTGGCGGAGCGGTCATGGAAGTCAAGCGGCCAGTACCCCCGATCGCCAGGTAGGCCACCTCCTCGGTGCTGTGACTCGTTTCGGAGTCGTAGGTCGTATCTTCTTCGACCTTCAGCCGTACGCTCCCGGTCACCAAATCGTCATAGCGTACGTGCCCGTTGTCACTGTTGTCATAGCTGGCAAGCGAGGCCAGCAGGCTGGGCGCCGATTCAAAAAAGGCGCCGAACGCATGCTCATAAAAACCGTGTGAAACGGCATCTGGCGTAAGGCCCGCTTCGTACTGCATGCCGCCCCATGTGCCCGAACCGGGCTCCATGGCCAGGTAACCGACCGTTTCCTCAGTGGCCGTGGTCGTCATCGCTTCTTCCTGCTCCAGGGCCAACAGCACCAGGGAACTTGTCGTCAGGAGCGAGCGGGTTTTAACAAGCGACTCGCCGTGGGTGGTCTGCGGCTGGCTGAGGACCACCGGGGTGGTGGAAAAGTCCGCGTCAAAACTCACGCTCTCCCAGGAATTTCCCAGCCGATTGCCCACGGTCATTGCCGTGTCAACGGTACCTGCCTCGAGCCAGCTGCCGTTTTCCATCTGGTACGTCCCTGCCTCCAGCACCACATAGGTGACCGTCTCGCCCGAGTGGATACCGTCCAGGTTGGACGGCTCTGCCAGCGAAATCTTAAAACTCTCAGGACCAACGTCACGCACCCGCACCACCGCTGGCTCCGCTTCGCTGCTGGAAGCCGGTTGGGCAATCACCACCGGATGGTGGTAGCTCCCAGAGAGCGAAACGGTTTGTACCGAGTGCGTAAGGTTGGTGATCTGGCCCACTTCCCCCATTTCGAACTTCGGAGGCCTGGCCGTGAGCATCGCCTCGCCCCCGATCGCCAGGTAAGCCACTTCCTCGTTGCCGTGGGAAGTCTCCGAATCGTAGGTCGTGTCTTCTTCGACTTTCAGTCGCACACCGGCGCTGGTCGGGTTGCTGGTGCGAAGGTGCGCATTGTCGGTGTTGTCGTAGGTCGCCAGGGAAGTCACCAGGTGGGGGGCAGACGGGAAGAGCGTCGCATACGAAAAATCGTAGCCCGAACTTCCCACCGCGTCGGGTGTCAGGCCCGCCTCGTAACGCATCTCATTCCATACACCTCGGCCCGGTTCGATCGCCAGGTAGCCGACCGTCTCTTCGGCAACCTGACCGGTTACGTTTTCGGCCGGCTCCATCGCAAGGATCACCGTCGACTTGGATGTCGACAGGTACCGCGTCGCGAGGTAATCTTCCGAACCGTGGGTGGTCTGAATCTGGCTTAGCACCACCGGCGTCGACGAAAAGGGCGCCTCGAGGCTCACGAATCCCCAGCTGTTTCCCATCCGGTTGCCGACCGTGGCTGACGTGTCGACCGTCCCCACCTCCAGCAGCCTTCCGTCGGGCAGTTCGTGAGAACCGGCCTCCAGCACCACATAGGCAACCGTTTCGGCCGAGTGGATACCATCCAGGTTGGCAGCCTCTTGGAGCGACATCCTAAAACTGTTTGATTCGACATCTGTTACGCGAACCACCGCCGGCTGCGACTCGTTGCTGGAGGCAGCCTGCACGAACACCACAGGGTTGGCATAAGTCCGCGACAGCACCACCATCCGCTCTGAATGGGTCAGGTTGGTCACCTGGCCCACTTCACCAATGTCCACGACCGGGCCATCGTAGGTGGACCCGCCGTAGGTAAACTCCGCCAGGTCGTTCGGCCACGCACTGACCGCGTCGACCGTGCCATCCGGCCAGGTAATCTCCAGCGGCACCGCACCGCTGTAGGTGCCCAGCCCGAAGTGCAGGATCTGTTCGTTCTGGTTTCCCCGACCGGTGGCGCCCTCGACCATCCGCGTAAGAATCTTGCCACTCCCCAGGTCGGCCCGCACCACCGCGCCAATGGCCGTCGTGTTCGCCAGCACCCCGTCACCGGTCAGTTTGACCCGTAGCCAGCGGTTGGAGCTGGCCTGGCTGGTGTTGTTCTGGAAAATCTGGTTATCGGCGACCAGATCCAGATCACCATCATGATCAAAGTCGGCAAAAGCTGCCTGGAGATTGACTCCTATGCTCGGTAGCCCGCTGGCTCCGGTAACGTTGGTAAAGTTCCAACTGGCACTGCCGCTGTTCAGCCCCGGGTTTTCATAAAGACGGGCAGGTTCCCCGTAAACATTCGAAACAAACAGGTCGAGGTCGCCATCGTTATCGACGTCTCCGATGGCGGCCGTGGCGGTCGACTCCACCCAGTTGGGGTTGCCATACTGCCACGTGCTTTTTACTTCAAACTGGTAGTTGCCACTGGGCCCCGTGTTGCGGAGCAGTTGGGAACCAGGATTGCCCGGGTGCGAAAAATTGAGCGCAAAAATATCGAGGTGGCCATCGTTGTCAAAGTCGCCAACCGCCGAGCCGATTCCGTGCCCATTACCGCCTAGTGCGTTTTTTGCACTGGCCACATCGGTAAAGCCACCCGCACCGTTGTTCTCCCACAGCGCATTGGGCTCCAGCCGATAACGGGTCACATAAACATCCATGTTGCCATCTTCGTTGTAGTCAATCAGCGTTACACCGCGACTATTGGTGGCGCCACCGGGCTGTGTCCAGTAGTGGACGAACGTATCATTGCCGTCATTGCGATAAATGGTGTCGTACTTGGGCCCCAACGTGTCACCGTAATTGGCAATAAACAGGTCCAGATCGCCATCATTTTCCATATCGAACCAGGTGACCGCTTCGGTAGGGCTGCCGGGAGTTGGGGGAAGGTTGAAATAACCTGCGAATGTCCCAAGGCCATTTCCGGGTGTGACGAACTTGGGACCCGCCGAAATATGGTCCAGGTTGCCATCATTGTTGTAATCACCAAAGGCCCCCCTGCCGCCCGGATGACCCAACGAGGTGAAGCTCGTGCCGCCATTGTTTTTCCACATGGCGTTATTGATCATCACGTCAACAAAGCCATCGTTGTTCACATCCCCCCAGGTGGCAGCATTACCATAGTCATCAGGACCACTGTTGAAGTCCTGAAACGAAGAAAAACTGGCCGTGAGCATGTGCCGGGCTTCGAGAACTTCAAACTGTCCCAGCGCAGCGCGACTGCCGACAGCCGGCGACAGCTGCACCTTCCGGCGGCACACCTTTTTCGGCAGCCATTTGCGGATGGTCGACAAAGATTCCATCTGGGACATTTCAGTCTATCTCTTCCTGGCCGGGCCGCGGGCGGCCTGCGGTTTGGCGTTCTGTTTGTTCACATTCATATCTCTTGAGTAGGCCCGGGTAAACCAAGGCAGCCTCTTCGGTGACCGGTCCGGTTTTTGCGACGCCCAAAAGCTGTCCCACAGAGCCCGGCAAGCACCAACAGCGTTCCTGTGGACGGTTCTGGCACGCCTGTTACAACACTGGAGGAGCCGGTCAGGCCATCCTGCCAAACGGTGTAGTCGGCCGCGCCGACCAGCCCATCCCCGTTGCCGTCGGCACCGGCAAAAGGAGCATAGGTCTGGCCAAATTGCGAAACCCACCGCAGGTAGTCCTGATTGTCTACGGCGCCATCAATGTTGAAGTCGGCCGGGGCGCCAAGATTGCTGCGAACAACGGGCGTAGTCAATCCGCCGATCGTGGCCAGCACGGCTGCCGCTGCCCCACTGCCGCTGCCGGTAAAAATATTGACCTGCGTAGCTGCCTGTGCGCCAGATGGATCCCACTGCGGTGCGGTGCCACTGAAAGTGCCCCCGGTGGTGACGATCGTCTGACCATCCCACGCCGGGTCTCCCAGATGATCGGTCGCTGCAAACGGGCCGTTCGGATCACCAACCCCGAGTACCGGAGCGACGAAATCCTGGCCGTAGGCAACCTGATAAATGCCGGCTGACTCCTCCACAAAAGCGGGATTCGAGCCGACCAGATCATGTGTGCCCGAAGGATCGGTCAATTGGCCGCTGGGATCGTCGATTCCCCCCAAGACTGCCAGAACTCCAGCGACGCCCTCGCCGGTGGGGCTCAGCACGGCAAGCTCCCAGGTTCCACCCGACGATGGGCTGGCCGGATTGTTGAACACCAGGTTTAAGCTCAAGCCAACGTCTGCCCGAGCAGGCCCAGTCAACAGAAACAGCACCGCTGCAACCGCCAGGTTCAAGGAAAGCTTCACGCATTGGGACATGATGTTGGGTACGCCCATGGGCCCTGTTGGGTATGGCCACAGGCCGATAGATCACCCCTCCCGACGGATGGGCTTTTGCGGTCTGATTGGCTCTACCTGAGTTCCTAGTCTCTTTGTTCCTACGTCTCTTTGTTCCTGACAAGGTTCGACTCTAGTCTGTCGCTGTTCGGTTGCTGCACTAGCCCAGTCTGTTACTGCATCTGCACTAGTCCTGCCGCCGGGCCCTACCTTATTACCCACCTTTGAGCCTAAATAAAAACCCCCAGTTTGTCAAATTTTTAACCACAAACACCTGGTGTTTTTTGCGTGCTTGGCCCAAGCAAACCTGTGGTGTTGCTTTGCCAGAGACCGCTGGGTTTGAAGTTCCGAACAGAAAGTCACCGTGCTGTTGTCTCCCTAAGCAACCAGGGATCTGGCAAATCAAGCCTGACTCTTCCGCGACATTTCCCTGCGAATGCTTCCCACCACTGCGCCAGATTTTCACCTAACGCATCTGTACCCAAAGCGAATCCACAGCCCGAGTTGGCGATTTTTGCGCGTCCCGCTCATTGGCTTGCGGACCGCTTTAATACCTTCTGGAGAAATGAAAAACCGCGTTGATCCAAGGTGATACAATCCAGCAGGACCATGCAAGGCGAGTACCTACCATCCAGTCGGTAATTTGCATCCCACTCCATAAAAACGAAAGTACACCATGAACCCTGCTAGAAACCTCTGCCTATTGCTAATCGCCGCTGCCGTCTCCACCGGTGGCATGCCACAGGCAGCTGCCGAAATGGTACTGGTCGAGAGTGGCCAGCCACGCGCCACGATTGTGATTGCCAAAAATGCGGTGGAGGCGGTTCCTGAGAACGTGATCGACAAAGCCAACCCCACCTCGCCGGTCGACAAGGTGGCCGTTGCAGCACGCGAACTGCAACTTTATCTCGAAAAAATTTCGGGAGCCCGGCTTCCTATCGTCGGCGACAACGGCCCCTTGCCGGCAGGCAGGCGGATCCTGGTGGGTCGCAGCAAGCTTACCGCGCCCTACGCCGGAAAAATCCCCTCTGGCCTTACCAATTTACGGGAAGAAGAAGGCTACGCGATCGTGACCGATGGCAACACGCTGGTCCTGGCCGGTAACGACGAAGGACCTTACCACGGAACGGAGTACGCGGTCTCCTTCTTTCTGCATCACCTCGGGGTCCGCTGGTACATGCCTGGTGATTTTGGCGAAGTCGTACCACAGCAGGAGACGATTGCAGTCGACGACCTTCAACAAACGGGCGCTCCCGATTTTAAGATGCGCGTGTGGTGGACTCACTGGTATGCCAACGACCTCCGCCCGGTCAAGTATCGCTGGCAAATTCGTAACGGAATGAATCGTGACCCAATGAATGACGTGCCTGGTGACAGCTTTGTCCGCAAGGTGCTGCCCCCCGACACGGAGAAAGACAACCCTGAATATGCCGATATTTTTGCCCGCGATGCTGCCGGAAATATTTATCCGCACATGCCAAACCTCTCCAGCGAAAAGTCGGTGCAGTATGCCGCCGAGATTATTAAGGAGTATTTTCGGAACAACCCCGATGCGAACTCCTGGGGCATTGGTGCCGATGATGGTTTGCCGCGCGACTTCAGCCCGGAGACCCAAAAACTGCACCTGAACTTCCCTTCAACCATCGGCCGGTTCAACGACCCCAAGGGCCTGAGTACCACCGAAGAATGGATGTTGTGGGTGCAGCGCGTGTCGGCAGAGGTCCACAAGGAATTTCCCGACAAGTTCCTCACGACCAACGGCTACGCCAACCGTGATACCCCACCGATTGGCGTGATCCCCGACCCCACGATTTGGATCATGTATGCCCCGATTTTTGCAGACACGTACCATGCCATGGACAATCCGCTCAGCTGGACCGCGCTTCGGCAGCATAGCATGCTCAAAGATTGGACCCGCATGTACGACAACGTCTTCATGTACAACTATATTTACTTCAATCTTGTCGGTTGCGGAGCACCGCCGGTTCCCCTGGCTCGTCGCCACATGCAAGAAATGCCACTGCTTAAGGATCTTGGCATCGCAGGTTTTTGGGATGAGGGCCGCACCGTACGGGGAGAGTCGGGCATTTTTCCGACTTACCTGCGGGCACGCATGATGTGGGATGCCGACCTGGATGCCCAGGCATTGATGGACGAATTTTTTACCCGCTGGTATGGGCCAGCCGCAGTGCCGGCATTTCGGTTCTGGGACGAGATGGAACGGGCCATCGAAGCGACTATCTGGTCCGGCAACGAAGACCACATGCTGTCGCTGGTCTACACACCAGAGCTCATCGAGCGGTTGGCCTCTCACTTAAGCGAGGCAGAAGCACTTGCCAAGGGTAACCCGTGGGCGGAACCCCGTGTGCAGGCTGATCGTGCGACGTTCAATTACCTGGTGGCCTACAAGGCGATGGAGCGGGCTGAATTTGATGCAGCCTGGGAAGAAGCAGCCAGGCAGGCAGAGCAGATGAACGAAGTGGTCAAGCCGGCCATGGCACTCAGCCGCTTTTACTTTGACATCAGCACAGATCCAAACAAGCAGCCCGGGCAGGCGCACGGTTATTACTACTGGGGAACCTTAATGCGACGCGACTACTACCGGAAGATGGCGGCAGCGACCACCGGCAGCGAGGGAGAGATGATTGCCGTGCTCCCGGAAAAGGCAAAGTTCAGCATTGACCCCCGTGACGATGGCCGCTTTGAAGGCTGGTATCGGACCGAATTTGACGATCACCACTGGGAAACCTCGCTCACGACCCGCCCATTTTTCGCCCAGGGGAAACACCTGGATGAGAGGGGGCATCCCTACACGGGCGTCCTCTGGTATCGACTCGAAGTCGATGTGCCCAGTGAGGCCACAGGCAAGCTGGCCAGAATCCATTGCATGGCAGCCGAAACCGAAGCGTGGGTCTGGGTGAACGGCCAGTTCGTGGGCCATCGCCCATACATCGAGGCCTACATCCGCCCAAGTTCCATCGACATGGACATCAGCAACGCCATCAAGCCGGGCCAAAAAAACAGCGTGGCCATTCGGCTGCACACCAACTACCAGCCCGCCCAAATGTCTGCCGGGCTGGTATCGCGGCTGTTTCTCTATTCACCCCACCAACGGCCCTCCGAGTGAGCAGAAAACAGGCCGACTACATCCCGTAATCAAACGGAACGCCATCATCGCGGATACAAAGGCAGTTTAGCGCCACGCGCTCGATGTTGTCATTGAGAAACATCACACTGGCGTCACCGCGGAGGGCGACAATTCCTCCCGGATGCGCCGACTGCAGGGGACGGTTAACTCCGTAAAACCCCATCCCATCGTCATACCGCACACGGACCTTGGTATTAATCGGCCAGCGGACAGTCACCCCCGCCCCTCCCCCTTCGCCATGACGGGCTATCGAACAGTCGGGCGGTTTCCAGCCATCGCCCGATCCGAACCTGGTTCGGAAAGTACTCCACATGCCCATGCGGCGGGTAGACCGCAGGTCCCTGTCGCCAGCTTTGGATCCCGATCCGCAAATCCCATCGGGTCGATAACCCCAGTCGGACTGTTCGCCGACCAGGAGAGTTTTTGAGGAACCATCGGTAATGTCCCCAATGCCGATGCGTCCATTGGGGAAAAACACGCCATTGGCGGCAAGAAATCCGCCGATCGTACAGGCGTTTGCTCCGGGTGTAGGCCGTTCGCAGACTCGATTCAACCCAGTCGGATCTACAGGGGTGTTTTCATCGAGTGCGGCGCCCATGATGCCCACGTAGTTACCTGCCTGAATCTGCCAGCTCGAATCCGGCGCGGTTGGCGGAACGGTAAATATCTCCAAAGGGCTGGAGGGACAAATATAGCTGGGGACCGCAAAATTTTTGAACGCCTGGAAGTTAACACCTCCCCTGGCATTGGTGCCGGAGTAATTGCCAACACTGTAGAAAGGTTGCCGCAAATCGAGCTGGTCGAACTCGCCCGACTCTTCCATGTGAGGCAGAATTTCAACCGCCCAACTTGGCCCATCGAGGGTTAACTCTCCCGAAGGAAAACGGCCATTGGCCGTGTGATAATTGTGAAGACCCAGCCCGATCTGCTTCATGTTGTTCATGCATTGGGCCCGCCGGGCTGCTTCGCGCGCCGCCTGGACCGCCGGCAACAAGAGCGCAATCAAAATTCCGATGATCGCGATCACCACCAGCAGTTCAACGAGCGTAAATCCTTCACGGCGCACTGTGACGGCACTTTTTACTTCCCAGCGTTTGGAAATCTCAGAATGGACCTGTCCAGCCTTGTGTCCCATCGATGCTCACCGCTCCAGGTCCAGGTCATAGGTTTGGGCCGCAGGCGACGCAACGACCTCCATCTCCAGGTCGGTGGTGGTACGTTTTGTATAGCGCCGGTGCACAAGCCAGTCGGGTTTCCAGCTTGGTAGCGGGTACTCTGGAATCGGCGTGCGATTGGCAACCACCATCACCTTGTACTTTCCCACCGGGGCTCCCGAACGTCCGTAGGTCGTCAGGCTGTAACTGCCATCTGCTTGAATATCGCCCGACGAGTAATACTGATGCACCGCCCCGCGGTCCGCGGCCGGCACCAGGTGGATTCGCCCGCGATCCAGCGGAGCACCTTCCACCAGGATGCGCCCCGAAACTGGCACCAGCGGCAAGATGTCGAACTTTTTGCGCGGGAAGTATCGATACGCAAGGACTGCGACCAAAACGACCACCAGCACCCCCAAAAGAGTGAGTACTGGTTTCTGCGAGTTGCCACTTTCCTGCTTAGCCACTCAAAAATCCTATAGGGAGCGTGTCACTCTTATCCTACCAAAGCGGCCCTGCTGTTGCGACAGCGGGCAAGGGCTCCAAGCACAGCCACCAGTAGGAGACTCAAGGCGGCAGGTTCCGGAATCGCAGCCGAGTTGCCACTGCCGCTGGTGTTGCCAAAATTGTTCTTCCAGAGCAAGTAATCTGCCTGATCCACACCACCGGTGCCATTGCCGTTGCCGCCGAGGACCGATTCGTCGCCGGCGCCCCGATTGTCAGACCACACCACGTAGTCCGCCGCGTCGACGGTGCCGTTGCCGTTGAAGTCGCCCGGCAGGCCACCACCACTACCGAAGCTCAGCGTCCCGTCGGAAGCGTCCCAGGTCAGACCCGCGGGAAGATTCAAAGTGGCAAAGTCACCGTTGATCTGGCTGGCATCCAGCACGTCAAATCCGAGGGAACCAGCCAGTGTGAAACCGTCGATCAACGATACATTCAGTGTGCCATCAAGACTGGCCATCCCTCCGACGACAAGCCGGTCGTGGTCGTCACCGGCGGTGGTACCCCCCAGTTCGATCGAGAGGGTTGCATCCTCGCCCTGAGTGTAACTACCCCCAACCGTAAGAATGCCTGCACTACTGCCGGGCGCAACGTTGCCCGCCACGTTGATGAAGTCACCACCGACAGTTCCACTCCCGGAAATCGTACCGGCGTTTGCCACCAGGTTCCCGACCGAACCGGCCGCCGTGCCGTCGATCCGCAGTTCTCCGGCACCATGCTTCTGCATGGTGCCCCCGTCCAGGTTAACAGCGCCAACGGTCAGGCTCGCGCCACCGGCAACGCCAACGGTCACTCCGTCGACCTGGTGGATATCGGCCGAGATCGTGTGGCTACCGGCAGCAACCGATATGGACGGATCGACCAGTTCGGTTGAGGCCTGCAAGCTAATGACTTCAGGCCCGGTCACCGTGAAACTGTCGCTAGCGCTATCGAACGAGATTTTATTGGCCGTTACCGGCCCGGTGACCGCGATCGTGCCTCCCGAACTGCTGCTATCAAAAGTCACAACGTGGTCATTCGTACTGGGTACGGTACTTGGAGACCAGTTAGCGGAAGTATTCCATTCCCCCCCGGCACCACCGGCAACATTCCAGACAAAGCCGTCGTCTCCCGGTGGGACAACGGTGCCGCCACTGGTCCGCAGATTCTTAATTTTCAGTTGGTTATTCTCATCGGCAAAGCCGTCATACTGCCATCCGCTTGGCAAGAGGAGCGAACCGAGCTGCGGAGTGTAGCTGGACACAGGATTTCCGCCGATCTCACGTATGCCGGCATAGTTGAGCAGCACGAAGTCGTCACCCGAATTCCAGCCGCCGGCGTCGACAATCTTGACGTTAAAACTCTGGATAGTTCCAAGCAGATTTGCGTTGATCGTGCTGGTGGTTGCCTCATCGCCAGAGGCATCCATAACCAGGTTCACACCGCCCACGATGGCAAGATCTCCAATGGTAAGATCGTAACCGTTCAAATCGAGTGTTCCCGAATAGAGAGCCGATTCGTGGGGATTGGGGACGTAGGCTATCCCGGCCGGCAAGCTCGATAACCCGGCATCATAGTCGTTGGCAAGTT
The DNA here is from genome assembly GCA_965243695.1 of Lacipirellulaceae bacterium. Lineage (GTDB taxonomy): Bacteria > Planctomycetota > Planctomycetia > Pirellulales > Lacipirellulaceae > JAKVCB01. The sequence continues at coordinate 43,802 of CBDEWC010000045.1, forward strand.
CGACCCGGGGAGTGAAGAACTCATTGCCCATGCGAAACTGAGCGTTGAGGGGGTGCCGAATATCGATTTGCTGCACGGTGCTACCGTCACCGATGAAATGGAGACTGCCTCCATTTGAATTTGAATTCGGAGGACTGAACGGGGGAGAGGAATAGTGGTAACCATTTTGGTTCAGGTCGGTGAAGTTGCCCTTGAGAAACAAGCGCGAGGCTCGTCCTCCAGGCATTTCCATTTCGCCAGTTTCAGAAATCGTGAAGTCTCCACCAACGGTGTAGCTGCCATTGTAGACAAAGATGCCCTGGCTGACTGTCACGTTGCCGAGAGTGCCATTGCCCGTGTAAGTCGCTGCACTGGTATTGTGTTCCAGGGTACTGCTGGGGTCCCAAGGCTCATTCCCGGCATTGTTTAAATTGATAGCTGCGAAGTTTTTTCGGACCGTCACGCCAGCGCCAACCGTCGCACCCGGTCCGAAGTCAATTTTTCGGGTGGATGACCAGATCCCAGGCCCTGCAATCGATACATTTCTTAAAGAGAAGGTTCCCCCATCGTTGGTTTCTATGTGACTTCCATTGAGGTCCCATACCATGTTCGCAGGGTCGCCGCTGGTATTGTCCCACAAGAAATTCGCGTTATAGCAACAATGGACCCAGTCTTCGTCCACCTGAATCTTGCTGACCGCGTCGCTGGTTTGTGTCCAATTGACAGCAGACGTGTTGCCGACCACGTCCATGATAATCGTCCGATCGACGGCCGTGTCACCGATGTTGGCATACCCATTCATAGGAATACCGCTATCCCAGTTGCCAGCATCACTCCAACTGGCACCGTCACCACCGCCGGTCCAGGTTGAATCGGCAAGCACCGACTGGCTTGGTAGTCCCCAAAGTGCAAAAGCCGCCATGATGGCGCCCGCTAAGGACAGAAATTTTAGATTCGTGCAATGATGATTTCGCCGCATTAGTGACATGTCCTCTTAACTGACAGGATTCAAAACTGACAGGATTCAAAACTGACAGGATTCAAATTCCCAAAAACAGCACCGCCTAAAAACAGCACCGCCTAAAAACAGCACCGCCTAAAAACAGCACCGCCTAAAAACAGCACCGCCTAAAAACAGCACCGCCCAAAAACAGCACCGATGGAGGTTGGAAGTCCCCGCGCTGAAACCACGAACCACCGGTTGGCCACCCCTTCGGGTTCCAGCCGGCATCGGCATCGGCATCGGAATACAGACTTTCAGTAGAACCTGAATCGCAACAAACGTCAAGAGTTTTGTCCTATATTTCCTGTGAAAAAACACCGTTCGCGTACTCACTTCACGCTTGGTCCTTCGAGGGGTGGGCGACGGTCGCAGCCGACACCAAGCCTCCTACCGAAGTACAGCGAACTTCACATAATGGTTGTTATGCGACATTTGCTGACTGGACTTTCAATTGCGATCCGATCAGGAAGAACGTCTCGCTATGCAGTTCCGTCTGGACAAGTAGACGTTCTCACCCTGGCGCCATTCGCTATCAAAACCGTTAGAGCCACAGTAAAAGCTGCGATTGCAGCCCGTTTTCATGCGCTCATGAAGTTCAACGATTATCGAATCGACCTTGCCAAGCCACGATGACGTGTCGCTGAAGACCTCTCTCTCTGCGCCTTCGATATCAACTTTGAGGACATCTATCCTGGAGAGATCGTGATCCTGCATGATCCGATCAACGGTCATCGCCGTCACCGTGTGACACGGGTGGGCCGCTAAATTCTCCGCTAAATTCTCTGATGATTCCTTCGTCTCGGTCATAAACCCCCATTTCCCAAGCCCGGGATCGACCAGGTTGATCTCTTCGTTCCTGTGCCACAGGGCAGCCTGGACAGGAATGATATTGGGATAGGGAGCAACATTTTCTGTCAGCAGTTCAAAGTTGTTCTGCTCCGGTTCGACCGCGATGATCTTCGCTTCCGGGTATTTGTCTGCGAAGTACAGTGAGGCGAGCCCGATATTTGCCCCTGCATCGATGATCACTTTGGGATCTGTTTCCACCAGGAAATCATATTCCTGATCCAGAAATACCTGCTTGTATGTCGGGACGTCGGATGAAAGCAGCCGCAACCGAATGGGGGAGCCGCAATCGCGCCTGCGTGATTTGAAGAGAACCGTAGAATTGGTGACCCAGGCACTGAGGGCGCTGAGGAGGCCTCGAACCCCTACAATCTTCAGATACATTCTCAATTTTCGAAACATCCTGTCTCCTGCCCGAAAAAGGCGCGCCAGACGTATTTTCTGCGCGACAATTCAACTGCCTGTCCGAAGCGGATAGCGGATAGGAAGTTCAAAGCCTCCTAACGGGGTACAGCGAACTTAACATAATGATTGTTATACGACATTTGCTGACTGGGCTCAGCTCACCAGTGCTTGGTCCACCCTCCTCTCCCGCGACCGCTGGTGATCCCGCGGAGCCTCTCGCCCCGGCAAGATTCTTTCAGATGTCACAGCAACGCGTCACCGTTTCAACCCGATGGCAAGAGAATCTCATGCGCCCCAAGAAAAGGGGGCCTGTGACCTTAAGTGGCAAGGCTACCACTTACTGGCCACAACACTTAACTGGCTACAACACTTAAAAAGAGCCGGTAAGCTAAGGTGCCGGATTGGCTCTGCTTAGAACAAGATTGGCCCTGTTTAGAAACAGTACACCCCAGAGGATTCGAACCTCTAACCTTCGGTTCCGTAGACCGATGCTCTATCCAATTGAGCTAGGGGTGCTCGTAAAGTCGTTAACCGACCAGAACAGGCGCCAGCTTTTCTACCTGGCGCGGGCTGTGATTCTACAACAAATCGCAGGTGGCGCACAGGTGGACTGTCCCGATCGGGAGGGGATCACGTTCGCACCAGCGGTTGGCGACGGAGTCTTTTGTGAACCCTCGACCGGAGCGGTTGACTTTGATGCATTCCGGGATACGCTGCAAGAAATCCACTACCACTGCGGCCCGGACAAACCACTGCCTATCGCGAGAAAAACTCGCGAATATTTGAACGAGATCGGCATCGGCTAAGGAAGCTAAGGAAATAATCGTTGGATCGGCACTGCTTGGTTTCGACACTCCCTTCAAAACCAACGGTCGGCCATCTCCAGCCACCCGTTACCGGTCGGCTCCACTAGGACAAGCCCGCGGATACCCCTTTGACCTTTTGACCGTAGAACAAGCTGGACGTCACGAGGTAAATATGGCCTTGCATCTCGAATCGCGCCTTGCCCTTTTGAGTTTATTTCTCTACTTCAGCACCGCTGCTTCGGCGAGTGCTGGCAACCTGCTTGGAAACCCCGGACTGGAATTGTCAAATCCGCTGCAGTGGCAAGGATCTTCAGCGGTCGTTGAATGTGTCACGACCAGGCCACATTCCGGTAAATTCTGTCTCTATGTGCGCGATGCCTCAGACTCGCACGGACAGGGAAACAGTTTCCCGGTGGATGTGCAGCCCGGGCACTATTACGCAGAAGCGTGGCTGCGCGTTGACCCCAAATCTCCAGGGATTATTACTTTTGACGTACAATTTTCCGATCGAGACGGCAGTTATTTGGGGTCAAGTTGGCTGGGCGTGGCGGACTCTACGGAGTGGACTCTTGTACGAGGACGCGTCACCGTGCCTGAGCGTGCCGTGACGGCATCCTTGCGATTGTTGCCAACCGGTCGAACTCGAGGATTCAGCGGTAATGTCGCACCCCTTCACGGCAATTGTTTTGCCGATGATTTCTATTTTGCGACATTGCGCGAAGCAATTCAGGGAGGCCGTGCACGGCCAAGTGAGTTCCCTGTCGAAACGTCATTCAATCCGGTTGATTATGCCAGCGCTGCGCCCATGCGCCCCCATTTGTTGATCACGGCACGCAAAGTGGAAGGACTACTATCGGTCGCCGAACTCCGGGAGTCTGTCACCGCTGGGCACCGGAAGGTGCTCTGGCAGGCACTAAAACAGCGCGCGGATGCAGACCTGCTGGCACCCCCCATCGTTGCCGGAACCGATGCGAACTATATCGTCTGCAACAACGCGGTTCAGAGAATGCGGCGAACTGCACTGGCATTTCTGATCACAGGAGACAGTCGGTACAAGAAGGCAGCCGTTGAGCAAATCGAGATTACCTTCGATAACACCCAATGGCCGGAATTTTGGCGCGACGACCCAGGGCAACCCAAAAACCTGCCTGCTGGCCTGCGTGTAGGTCAGCTCTGCGCCGGTATCGGCATTGCTTATGACTGGCTTTACACCGGCTTAACACCACAAGAACGCAACCGCATTGTGGCAGGCCTCGATCGGCAGGGAATTCAACCGTTCATCCAAACTGTGAAGCAAGGCAACTGGCAAGTAAATGTACTCGACAACTTCATGCCCGCCATAGTGGGCAGTGTCGGGTTAGCAGGGATGAGTCTTGCTGAAGATCACCCTGCGTCTGCCTTTCTGGTTCAAACCGCTTGCCAACGCATGAAGGCCTACCTGAGCGTGTTTGGTCCGGAAGGAGAATGGAACGAATCGGTAGGTTACGCTGATTCCATGTACAACGCCGTTAGATTCTATTCGGCCCTACGTTACTGGACCACCACACGACCGGATGTCACGAACCAAAATCCGCTTGCAGCTCACCCGTTTCCCCAGTTTTGCCGATGGAAGATGTACATGACGTTGCCTCATGGACGTGAGGCGAAATTCGGAAATTCCTCAACTCAAGAGAAAGTCAATTTGCCCTTTGTCCCGGCCATTGCAACAGCCGCGCACGATGGCGTATTGCAATGGTTCTATCTCAATCACCGCTTCCAACCAGAACAGACCTTCAATACACGCGATTATGTCACCGAATTGCTGACGTATGATCCCGCACTTGAACCCAAACATCCTGAGGGTCGACTTCCACACGGTCATGCGTTTGCGGAAAATACAATGTGTGTGAGCAGCCGTACGACCTGGGATCCAGTGGCAACGCCTTGTGTCGTTTACGGTAAAGGAGGTGCGGCTTACGAGATTCATGGCCACCACGATATTGGACAAGTCTGTATTGACGGCTATGGCGATCGCCTGATTGTTGACCAGGTTGGGTACGACGGTGGCTATGATGGCGGCTCGGACGATGTCTATAGTGCCGCGGGACACAACGTATTGGTGTTCAATGGCAAGGACATGATTCGCGACCGGCCGATCTCTCGCGCCTGCTTCCATCAACCCGAGGTTCGCAACTGGCCAGCGTTGCGTTCCCATTGGGTGGCGAGAGAATTTGACGACCGGCGTGGAGGTTATTGGATACTCGATACCACGGATGTGTACGAAGATGTCAAGCAGGTACGACGGACCGTCGTGCATTTAAATCCAGACGTCGTCGTGGTGCTGGACACGGCAATGCTCTCCAAGCCTGGGAACATATCGCTACGCTGGCATACGGTCGACAAGTGCGATCCTCACGCAGACGGAAGTTTTCTGGTGCGCGGACGAAAGAACACGCAGTTGGTATCGCGAGTAGTTCCACTCGACACAGCAAGGCTCGCGCTCAACCGAGGAGAGCATGCTGAGTCTACTGGCAACTACGTCGAGGCGTCGCTGCGTGGACACCGTTGTTCCATTCTATCCCTGTTTTGCGTAATTGGCCCCGGACAAAAGCCTGATGTTTGGAGGGGCTCCGGGAGCAAGTGGTCTATCCAAGCTCCTGGCGGGACGGTTGATGTCAACATTTCTGACAAAGAACTTAAGGTGACTCGTCGGGATGGCAACCATGGATGGAAGATCCCATGCAGCTTTCCATCGGACGAGGTTCACCCATCCGAGTAACGCAAGAGGCATTGCACTGCGCGAGCCGTGCGGGCGCGCAATTCAACCTTCTTCTATCGCCTGGGGATATGGTTTCCGTCGGCCCTGAAGGTGAGCGGCGCACAAAGCCTGTTGCCACCGGGAATAAAGAGGTTGTACGAGGACCAGTTGACCATTGTCATCGCAAAGCCGAAAAACACGGTTTGGCAGTTACGAAAGCGACTTTGCCTTCTGATCGCGGCGCGGCGAGATCCCCTCTGGATGCGAGCGAATTGCTTCGTACTCAACGAACCGCCATACGGCTTGCCGTTTCGTGATTCTGGAAATTCTTCTGGCAACGTGCCGTGGCGGTGCTATTTCCGGCAAGTTGTACTATCGGGCCATTGCACGGGAAAAAACTAGGTTCGAAGCGAGGCTGTGACACGTGCCTGGACGGACTCCCCCCGCGCGTAGCGGTCGAGGTTGTCGACAGCAAACTGGGCACGCCTCCGCGATGTCCCATCGGAGGAGCCGCCCGTGTGGGGCGTGACATAGACATTCGGCAATTGGTAGACCGGCAAAGTCTGGTCCGGGGGTTCCCGGGCAAAGGCGTCCAGGCCAGCCCCGCCAAGCGATCCCTCTACGAGCGCCTCGTACAAAGCCTGCTCGTCAACCAGGTCGCCGCGAGCCACGTTCACCAGGCAGGCGGTCGATTTCATCAGGCCAATTCGACGGGCGTCGATGATGTGACGCGTTTTGGGCGTCAGGTGCAAATGCAAAGACAGAAAATCGCATTGGGCAACAACCTCGTCCAGGTCGTCCGGTCCGCCAAGAAAATCAACCTGAATTTCGTCCAGGATCTCCTGATCAATCGGACGCACATCGATGGCCATGATCTTCATGGCAAAAGATTTGGCCCGACGGGCCAACTCGACGCCGCTGGCGCCCAGGCCAATGATGCCCAGCGTGCGGCCCTCCAGCGCAATTCCCGTCGGCAGGTAACACTTGCCCTGGTCAAAGTTTTGGCGCCCCTCGTTGTATTGTGCGGCAAACACAAGCATGAACATCATGGCGCTTTCGGCCAGCGCAACACTACTCAATTCGCCCGGGCAGTGGGCCAACATCATTCCGGCACCCACGATCTTGTCGACCGCGACATGGTCAAGCCCATTGGTCTGGACTTGGACGAACTTGACGCCCGCACGTGCTGCCGCCCCAATCAGGTCGGCATCGATATTTCCCCCCAAATCGACCACCGCCTCGATGCCCTCAAACTGAGCCCCGGCCGGTTGATGCGGGTCAAAAATGCGCAGGTTATGATGCTCGCCTATGGCCTTGACCAGGTCATCTCCCCAGGGCACGGTGAGATTGGCCGTCGGGTGGGGGACATAAAGCACACTGAGTTGACGCATCGCTTTCTCCCTAGAGAGCCTCGAATAAAGAGCGGGGGTCTTTATAGATGGGGGGATCGCATGTGTCGAGAGGCCCGGTGGCTGGCAAGCAGTGGGCCGAAGAGCACTCTACCAATCCGGCGAGCAGACTTTGGTGGCACGCTTCACGGGCTCGCTCTCTGGCCCGATCAACATCGTCCTTACACCACGCGCTGGGGCACCACATCACGCTGTCAAACTGTTGACTCCCGCTTCCGGTCGTCACGGCATCGAACCGGTGGATTGCACCACTGCTGATTGAAAAAAGGCACTCTACCGCTCAAGCAGTTTTTGGCGGGCGGCCTGAAAAAATTGCATCGCCTGCGGCTTCTCGGCAAACTCACGCTTTTCAAGTAGAGCAATTCGGCCATCCAGTTTGGCAAGCAGCCAGTCGCGATCGCGTTGATCGAACGGCTTCTGCCCATCGACGTAAACATACACGGGGTTCGTGTGGGCTTCGGCATCGGGCCGGCCTGTCGGAGAAACGCTGAACGCGCGGGCGGCAATCCAAGTTGGCCGATCGATCGTTAACCTGTGCTTCAGCGCATACCAGTGACCACGCCCGGTCTTGTTGGGAACCAACTCAGACCGGACCGTCTCGCCACCCACGATCAATTCAACATGCTCAACCGGCGTCACCTCCGATCGTACCCGAACGCTGACATTCAACGGACCGCTTTGACCGGCGACCAGGTCGATTGTGTCTCCCGGACGTTTCCCGTCGACATCCAGTAAAACCAGCGGGCCGGTCGTAAAAAAGCTGCGTCCTTCGCGGGCAGCCGTTGTCCATTCTTTGAAATCAGGCCGCCGTGGGGCATACACATAATTACGACAGTCACCCAGGCAACGACTGTAGGGAAAATCGCTTCCTGCCAGCCCTGGGAACCGGAAGCCGCAATTCAAAATGCGGTACCAGCCCGAGAGGCCAATCCCGCGATAGTAGGCCATCTGCAAAAGTTCCACACCGTCGGTCGCCTGCTCGATGTAATCGGCATAAATTTCGGCCGCAGAACCACCGTGGGCGTGAAACGAAACACCTCCAAGGCGCCTTGTTTCGTGCCCGACGTGGGCGAACGTAGGCCAACGGCCCGGATCGACCGTTGCCCCCTCCCACACCATTCGATCATGCATCAACAGGCAAATGTGCCCGTAGGTCGTTGACCGGTATTCCTGCCCCGAGGCAATCCCATATCGTCCGCGAATTCGTACCGAACTGTTCCCAAACCCTTGCAACTGCTGCCAGTCCTGGCGTTTCATCACGCCGCTGTAGGTCTCGGGACTGTTCATGCACAGCAAAAAACCGAACTCAATGTCCTCGGCAGCCATCAAGTCGAGTGCCCGCTGGAGATCTTCGTCGTGATGCCGATTCAAATGGATGTGAATATCGCCAGAGTAGTAACCGTGCTCTTGCATCGGAGCTGTCCGCTTGAGCCGCATCTGGAGATTGCGTGTTTCACCGGCAACCATAGACACCTCCTCTGCCAGGGGCATGAATTCGTATCCTTTGTGGACTTCCACGCGAACCTTTCCCGCAGGCACAACGACTTCGAACTGACCCAGCGTATAAAAATACCAGCCGTAATAGCGGCTTGGTCCGTGCGTTTCCTGCTGCGCCGTTTGCTGGCGACTCCAGGGGGCGAGCAGATGCGGCTTCGGTTCATGGTAGTTCCCACGAGAACCCACGACGTTCACGCGGCACGCTGTAGGCCGGCCTGAAGATACCTCGACGATTGTCACCCGCAAGGTCGCGGCCTGGGCATCTTGTTTGCTGACGACGGCTGGTTTGCCAGCCTGCTTGAACCCAACAGGGGTATGAATGAATGCCTCTTCATCGGCGTTAAGACTTTGATCGGGCTCGCGGTTGGCCAGTTGACCAAGACCGACAGGGGCCGGTTTGTGGGCCCAACCGCAGTCAATCCATGTCACCAGACTAACCACCAACAGAACGGTCATCGAAAGGGGCAGGTGTCGGACAGCGGGCGTATTGGAACGTAAATTCAACATGGCCAATGGTGGTTCGTCCTGTCGCAGGTGTTCGATAAGGTAGCTTGGGTGCGAGTCAATCCCACAGGCACCGACTGGTAGAACGAGCCTTGGAATCGGAGGGTAAGTTGGCCAGCCATGTCTGGCTGGGATCCTGCCGATGGGTTGTTGACGCAGTCCCCGAGTAATTCTATCTGAAATCTACACCTGCTGATCAGGGGCTGGTTTAAAAAAAACCGTGACGATTGTTGCCAGGCCATCGAAAACTGCGAATCTGAGCGTTCCCTGAGTTCGACAAATGGCTTACCATTGAAGCTGCTGAAACTGGTGCTTTGAGTCCACCTTTCAGTTGGCTTTGTGGTCCGCTTTGCCTCACAACGAGAAACATCGTGCCCCGCTCCCAAACGATGAAAAACCCGTTTTACGCCTTGCTGGTCGTGGTGGGTTCGTTGTTTGCCATCACTGCATTTGCCTACGGCGTGATGACACTCCATGCCGTGCGAACGGTGGCCAATATGGGGCATGACCAGTTGCAGCATCCGCTGTTGGCATGGTTTAAGGAGTATGGCAGTCTGGCATTGCTGGTGCAGCTCGGGATACTGGCCGCATTGACCTTTGCCGCTATTGGAACCGACAGTTACTGGGATCGGCAAGGCGGCCTGACTGAGTCGAGTCCTGAGCAATCCGGAGAATAAACAATGCGTGTACAGAATTACCAGGATGTCGACCTCAAAGAAGTCGAAATGGAAGGCGCCACTGGCTGTGGCGTGCGCCAACTCGTGGGGCAAATGGACCAGGCGCCGAACTTCGCGATGCGGCAATTTGAGGTAGCGCCGGGCGGACATACTCCCAAGCACTTTCACGACTATGAACATGAAGTTTTTGTCCTGGAAGGTGAGGGCGTGGTCGTCGATGGCGATCAAGAACAGCCCCTTTCCTCGGGCGACGTCATCTATGTCGCCCCAAACGATGTCCACCAGTTTCGCAATACGGGTGACCGCCCCATGCGCTTTCTGTGCCTGATCCCCAATTCGGCCACCGGCAAGCAAGTGACGGTGGCTCCCGAATGTGGACTTGAATCTACTTAGGAGGCTTTCGGCAAGTGGCCCCAAGCGTCGAGCAAGAAATCGCGGCGTTGCGTGAGGAAATTCGCGCTCACGATCGGCGTTATTACGTTGAAGCGACGCCCACCATTTCCGACCTCCAGTACGATCTTCTCCTGGAACGGTTGCGACAACTTGAGACAGCACATCCCGACCTGGTCGCGCCCGATAGCCCCACGCAAAGAGTGGGCGGGGAGCCCATCAGCGCACTCGAGTCGGTCACGCATCGCACGCCGATGCTCTCGATTGACAACACCTACAACACCGAGGAACTCCGCAAGTATGGCCAGCGGATTGACAAGTTGCTCGACGGTGAACCGATCGAATGGGTTGTGGAACTAAAAATCGATGGCGTTGCCGTTTCCTTGACCTACGAGAATGGTGAGCTTGTTGGGGGAACAACCCGTGGCGACGGTCGTACCGGGGATGACATCACCCACAATGTGCGAACCGTACAAGGTGTTCCTCTGCGGCTTGCCGGCGACAACCCTCCCCCGCTGATCGAGATTCGTGGGGAAATTTTTATTGCCAACAGTGACCTGGTGAAAATCAATCAGCAGCGCCAACAGGCAGGTGAAGAACCGTACGCCAATACACGAAACCTGGCAGCCGGAAGCATCAAGCTGCTGGATCCCCGGGTCTGTGCCACCCGCCGATTACGCCTGTTTTGCCACGGAGTAGGCGAAGCGACCGATCTCACAGCGACGACCCACAGCGAGTTTCTCGAACAACTCACCCGCTGGGGATTGCCCATCACTCCCGAAATTGCACAGTTTAACTCAATTGAAGCAGGGGCCGCCCACTGTGAGTTGTGGGTCGAACGACTGCACGACCTCGATTTTGAAGTTGACGGGTTCGTCTTGAAAGTCAATCGCTTCGACCAACGTGAACGGCTTGGTTCGACAAGCAAAAGCCCGCGGTGGCTGGTGGCCTACAAGTTCGAAAAATATGAAGCGGTAACCCAACTAAATGAAATCCGTGTCCAAGTAGGAAAGACCGGCACGATTACGCCCGTTGCAATTCTAGAGCCGGTCCAATTGGCAGGCACAACTGTCAGCCGCGCCAGCCTGCACAATGCGGACGAAATCGAGCGTAAAGATGTGCGCGTTGGTGATACGGTCATTGTCGAAAAGGCGGGGAAAATCATTCCCCACATTGTGCGGGTCGAGAAACACAAACGCCAGCAGGGAGCCAGTCGGTTCCAGTTTCCCGTCGATTGTCCCGAATGCAGCACACCGCTGGTGAAGGACGAAGGTGGTGTCTACATTCGTTGTCCCAATTTCTCCTGTCCTGCCCAGTTGAAGGAACGGATTCGCTACTTTGCTTCCCGCTCGGCAATGGATATTGAGGGTCTGGGCGATAAACTCGTCGATCAACTTGTCGACACAGGTCTCGTGAGTTCCTACGCCGATCTTTATCGACTCGAAGAACCGCAGCTCGCAGGCCTGGAAAGGATGGGGGAAAAGTCCGCCCGGAATCTGGTTAGAAATATTGCCGACAGCAAGACGCGTGGTTTGACCCGAGTTCTCAATGGCCTGTCGATTCGCCATGTGGGAGCGCGCGTTGCGGGCGTGCTGGCAAATCACTTCGGGGCGCTCGAAGCGATGCAGGCGGCCAGCGCCGAACAGCTCGCGGAAATCCACGAAGTGGGCCCGGTCATTGCCGAAAGCCTTTACGAATTTTTGCGGAGTGAACATGGTAGCTGTCAGGTCCAACAACTGGCCGACTGCGGGGTTGACCTTGCCGCCCAAAACAGCCACGCGTCCGGCGGTTCGGACCTGTTAAAAGACAAGACCCTGGTCGTGACGGGCAAACTGGAAAAATACACCCGCGATGAGATTCACACACTGATTGTCCAACATGGGGGACGGGCCGCCAGTAGCGTCTCTGCTTCGACCGATTATCTGGTTGCCGGTGAAAAAGCTGGCAGCAAATTTTCCAAAGCCCAAAAGCTCGGCGTCGCCGTTCTCACGGAGGCTGAATTCCAGAAAATGGTGGCAGAATAAGCGGATCGGAAAATTCCCAGGGAAGCGGTGAAAACTGCCCCAGCCTCCCGCAAACTGCCAGCCTTGTGGCAAAACTTGTGGCAAATGCCGGGGGAGCCGTTTGAGGTTTCCAGCCGCAAATTCCCCACCCCCGGCAGGCCGTTACTGAAATTGCTTGGTTTTCCCTGTTTTTCAGGTTATGCTGGAATCTGGGTAGCGAAGTGCCCGGTTGGGCATGCTCTGCAACCCAAACAAGCGGGACCGCACACCTTGCACGACTTCTGGAAACCCGTTTTTCCAGCCCCCCAACAGCAGAAGAAACCAGCCCGGAGCAAAAACCATGGCTTGGCGTAATTGGATCGCAACCGTTTGTGTAACGATGGTCTTTTCGGTCATGGCAGTCGGCAGCCCAGCCGCCCAGCCTGACACAACACCCAAGCAACCAACTACCGCCAACAAAGCGGTGGGAGAAAACGGCGCGGCAGGGCAACCTGTTCAGCAGGTTGAGTTTTTCCAAGCCAAGGCCGACGGCCTGCTTGAAGTCAAGTTCATCGCCAAGAATGACCATGCGGCCAGAGTGATTCTCCGCAACACAACCAACCAACCAATGGATGTGAAACTACCAGAGGCGTTCGCCGGAATTCCAGTCCTCGCCCAGTTTGGTGGGGGGGGTGGTCGTGGTGGTCGTGGTGGTGGAGGTGGTTTTGGCGGCGGTGGCATGGGTGGAGGCAGTCAAGGCATGGGCGGTGGCATGGGTGGCATGGGTGGCGGTGGTATGGGAGGCGGTGGCATGGGAGGCGGCGGAGGCTTCTTCAGCATACCGCCTGAAAAGGTTCGCCGGATTGACCTCCCGGTCGTTTGCCTTGACCATGGCAAAAAAGATCCCTCTTCCTCGATGCCGTATGAAATTGTCCCCGTTGATGAATATGTCGATCGACCGGAAGTCGTCCACCTGCTCAAGGCGTTCGGTTATGGAGAGTTGCAACACGCTGCAGCTCAAGCAGCAACGTGGCATCTGAACAACGACATGAGTTGGCCCACACTGGCGGCCAAACGGAAAGGAACGCGTCGCAGCTTCAACCGGCCTCCTTACTTCAGGCGCCAGGAGTTACAAGCGGCCGCAGCCTACGCGAGCGAGGCACGACGCCGCGCCCAGCACACCCCTTCGACTTCACCCACTACAACGGCTGGTGATTCGTATGGGCAATACCAGGAGGCCAGCCGCTCGAAGAACTGAGCGAAACGCTCGTGCCTCCAGAAGAGAAAAAACACCAAGCCCGGGGATTTGCGTCCTGCGGGCTTATCTTTTTTCAAGCCGCGGCCACATCAAATTCGCGCAGGGCCGCCAGCAGTTTGCGAATTTCACTTTGATAGTCACCCCGCTCCAGCGACCATTCTGATTCTCGGTTTTCAAAATAATGCTGCTGGCGATCGAGTTCCTGTTCTCGGGCAATTAGTCGGGCAGCTTGTTCTTCCAGGGTTCGCTCACGTCGCTCGGCCCACTCCTTGAGTTCATTTCGTTGCGTAGTCATGCGTTTCAGCTGTTCGGCAAGCTCACTTCGAACTTCTTCCAGTTGTTCGCACCGATCACCAATCTCTTCGAGCGTGAGGCGGTAGTGATCTGCCAGTTTTACACGTACCTGAGAAATCGATCTTGCCAGGCTTGCTGGCGCAAGGGCACCCGACAACTGGGACCATGTTTCCTCGGTAGCCAGTCGCATTTCCATGACTTCGCGTTGCGTACCCCGCAGTTCGACCTGCATGGCCTCGAGCGAGGCTTCTCGCTGTTCCAACTGATTCTCCCGCTGGTCAAGCTGTTGGCCACGCCGCAAACATTCGCTCTGGGCATTTGCCTGCAGTTTGGACATTTCACTTCGTTCTTTGACCATCTGGTCATTGAACTGCTGGCGATTTTGGGCCACCTGAATGCGTTCTTGCTTTAACTCTTCCTGCTGCTGGGCAAGCTGAACCTCCGCTTGATCAAGGTATTGTGCCCGCGCGGAACACTTGCCCATTTCTTGTTGAAGTTCAACAAGCCGTTGTTCTGTCACTCCCAGGCGACGATAACGTTCCACCGCCGCATCGATTTCTTGCTGACGATACTCGAGCTGTGTCTTACGGGTGTTCAACTGCAACTCGCGGTCCTCGATTTCGGCCAGCTTTTGCTGCAATTCAGCTTGCTTGATTTGCTGTTCGCTGGCCTGCTCACCAAGTTCTTTGCTCAAGTCGTCCAGTTGAGCCAGGTGGGCTTCACGTGATTCCAACTCGGCAAGACGCTCGGTCGATTCGGCCTGCTTACTGGTCAGTTGCTCGATATCAACATAGAGTTGAGCCTGACGTTGATCGAGTTCACGCTGTCGCTCTTCGGTCGCAGTTTCCCGCCTGACCACTTCCTGGTGACGCTCATCCCACAGGCGGCGATCGTTTTCGATCGTCTCTAAGCGCTGGCGAAGCGTCTCTTCACGTTTTTCCAGTTCCTCAGCAAGTTCGTTTGCCTGCGCTTCGCGAGCATCCAATGCGTCGATGCGTGACGCAGTCAGATCCTCGACTTCTGCTTCCAAAGCTGTCCCGCGGTCGGCCAGATCCTGTTCCTTTTGATCAAGCTCTTCAATCCGTGTCTCCAACGCTTCGGCAAGCTGGATCTCGACCGCAGCCTCGCGATCAGCCAGCAATTGCTCGCGCTGATTGAGCGCCTCAGTGCGGGTAGCCAGGACCGTGGCTGCCTGATTTTCTATCACATCTCCACGTTGCGTAACCGATTGCTCGCGCTGGTCGAGTTCCAACTCGCGCTGTTGCAAAGATTGCGACTGTTCGTCAAACCAAAGGCGAATGTTCGAAAGCTTCGATTCGATATCTGCTTCTTGTGAAATGAGAAGATCTGCCCGCTGATCCAGTTGGCCCTGTGAATCCCGCAGGCGATCGGAAAGTTGCGCAGCGTGGGTACGCAACTGTTCCATCGAAGCATCGTCCAGCGAGGAGGAAGCTTCCACACTCTCCGCTTCCAGTGGCCCGCCGGTTTGGGCCGCGAGCGGGTGGTGGGGTCCCGGCTCTAGATCGTCATGGCGATGGACCCCATGAGCGGGGTCGACTCGCATATTTTTAGAAGTAGCCGGTGATGACTCGTGTGTACCATCCGTGCGGTATTCCGACATGGGGAAGTTCCTTAGCAGCTTGGCGGGGCACTGCAGTTGGTAGCATAGGACAGCAAACTTTTGCTAATCCATATAATCCCCCCCAGCCGCTATCGGCATCTCGTCGGGCAAAGTCGAGGTAAAGTGCCAAATAAACACCCCGAGGTCGCCCGATTGGTTCGCTTCAGCAGCGGCGCAAGAAAAAAGGTTCGACTGCTAGCAATCGAACCTCGGCTTGTCGTTTCAAGCTTTTGGAATTGTTTTCCCCAGACCGGACCGACTCTCCGACTGCGAATCGACAGGGCCCGAATTTCACCAACGCAAATCACGCCTTGGCAGCATCGATTGCATCCTGGAGTCGTTTTTTCGTTTGAACTCCGACAAAACGTTCCACGACTTCACCACTCTTGAACAACATCAGGGTAGGAATGCTGCTCACCCCATAACTCTGGGCCGAGTTCGGGGCATCATCGACATTGAGCTTGCCAACCTTCACTGCACCTTCATTTTCACCAGCCAACTCCTCCACGACCGGACCGATCTGGCGACACGGTCCGCACCAAGGCGCCCAAAAGTCGACTAAGACAGGATCGGAGGACTGCAAAACTTCACTTTCAAAATTGGTGTCGTTAATTTCTGCAACAGCCATTGGTTAGGCTCCCAGGGTCTCGGTAGGAAGTGAAAGACAAAAAGCATGGCCTTCACGCGGTCCAGGTTCAATCCATGGTCGGGTAAGCAGCCGGAAAACCAGCCATTTCTCCACCAAAGTCTGGAATTATAGGAACAGGTTGACTGGTGTCAACGTGTCGGCTTGGCTCGCCCCTGGGCCAGGGCCGTCGAGGCTTGTGACCAGCGGCCTTCGCCTGAGCCGTTCACCATGACTGGGATCGATGAAGGAGCCTGCGTTGGCCCGTTGCGAGGGGGTACCCTTTCGACGATACTGGCCTCGTCAATACCTGCCGCTAACCCCACTATTGCTATTTCCGGAGCTCGCCCATGGTTAAAACGCTCAGCACCATGTTACCCCTTGGTACGACCGCCCCTGATTTTTCGTTGGTGAACGTCGATGGACGGACCGTTTCGCGTACGGACTTTCAAGATGGGGCCGGCCTGCTGGTCATTTTCATGTGCAATCATTGTCCGTTTGTCATCCACATTGCCGATCGTCTGGCGGAGTTTGCTGCGGAATATCAACAAAAAGGGCTGGCCATCGTGGGAATCAGCTCCAATGATGTCAGCAACCATCCAGCAGATTCCCCCGAGCAGATGGTCGCTGAGGCCGAGGCGCGCGGATACAGCTTTCCGTATCTCTACGATGAAACCCAGGACGTGGCCCAGGCCTACCAGGCTGCTTGTACCCCCGATTTCTTCTTGTTTGATGGCAATCACCAGCTCGTCTACCGGGGCCAATTTGATTCCAGCCGTCCTGAAAGCGGAATCCCGGTAACCGGGGAAGACCTGCGGGCTGCCTGCGACGCGGTACTTACAGGTCACAAACCGGCCAGCGAACAAAGACCCAGCGTCGGCTGCAACATCAAGTGGAAAGCGGGCAACGAGCCCAGTTCCTGAGCCTTTTTTGCAAGCTGGCCACCGCTAGCACCCCGGCGGTCCCTCCGTCGGTCTCCTTGCTTTCCCCTCGAGTGTTCCAGCGGTTTTTTTGCGATGCTCTTTACCCTGCGAGCCGAGTGCGTCTATTCTCTGCAATTCACTCACCCGCAGGAATACTGACATGAAAGCATTTATCCGGATCTCGCTTCTGGCTCTTCTGGTTTTCTCGGGTGGCACTCAGGTGTGTGCCAAATCCTTCCGCATCGAGACGAAGGTTTATCGGGACAATGACAAGGAACCAGTGAGTGAAACGATCACGCTGTTCCAAAACGGAGTCGTCTATGACTTTCTTACAGAACCGGCTCAAATTGCCGTTTTTCGCAAGCCAATGGCAGACCAAACAGGTCGATTCGTGCTGCTCGATACCAAGCTCCAACGTCGCGTCGAGTTGACGACCGACCAAATCGGCCAGGCGCTCTTAAAATTGCAAAAGTGGGCCGCACGTCAACAAGATCCGACGTTACGTTTTACTGCCGATCCACACTTCGAGGGAACGTTCACCCCGGAGACAGGCGAACTGGTTCTGGAGAGCTACATGCAGACGTATCGTCTGGAAACAACTCCAGCCAAAGACTCTGAGGCACTCGCTGAATACCGAGGATTTCTGGACTGGTATACACGTCTGAACGCTTTCATGGTCAGCCACACACCGCCCCATCCGCGATTGCACGTCAATGCAGCTTTGAGCAAATACAAAGTCTTTCCCCTGGTCGTCGAACTGAGCCGTGCTGGTATCGATACGAACCTGAAAGCGAAACATGACTTTACGTGGCGTCTTTCCCAACAAGATCGGGCCCGCATCAACGAAGCGCAAGAAGCGATGAGCAGCTACCGCACGGTCAGTAACCAGGAGTGGCTGCAGCACGAAGACGCCTCAGGCAAGACCGAGTGACATGTGTTGCCTGCGGACTCCAAGCTGGGGTCCCAATCCTAGAAGCGGGCAAGTGCCTGGAAACGCTCTTTCAGATCACACGTAATCGGGCCAGGCTTGCCATCTCCGATCGAGCGGCTATCGACTTTGACAACCGGCACTACCTCAGCGGCGGTGCCTGTGAGAAAGACCTCGTCGGCCGTGTAGACATCGTGTTTGGTGAGTGCCACCCGTCTGACATCCATACCGATTCCTTCGGCAATTTCGCTGACGGCTTCCCGGGTAATACCTGCCAGAATTCCGGCGTCCAGCGGTGGTGTGCGCAGTTCACCCTCTTTAACGAGGAAGATATTGTCGCCGGTACATTCAGCGATTTCCCCCTTGTGGTTCAGCATGAGCGCTTCAATGCAGCCAGACTGAATACCTTCGATCTTTGCCAGGATGTTATTGAGATAGTTGAGCGACTTGATTCGTGGACTGAGTGCGGTGGGGTGGTTTCGGTTGACACTCACCGTAATGATCTCAAGCCCCTTTTCGTAGTACTCAGAAGGATATAGGGCAATTGCGTCGGCAATGATAATGACCTGCGGATCGTTGCATTTGCGCGGATCAAGCCCAAGTGTTCCCACACCGCGGGTTACGATCACACGGATGTAACCATCCTCGATTTGATTGGTTTTTACCATCTGATCGATGGCATCACACAGCGCCTGTTGCGTCAGGGGAATCTCGAGCCAGATGGCTTTCGCCGATTCAAACAAGCGGACAACATGTTCATGAAGTCGAAAGACTTTGCCACCGTAACTTCGCAACCCCTCAAAAACACCGTCTCCATAAAGCAAACCATGGTCAAACACACTGACCCGGGCATCTTCCGAGGAATAAAGCTGTCCGTTAATCCAAACCTGTCGCGACATGGTGAAGAAAACACGCTGGATCAGGAGCGTGAACTGAACTCCGGATCGTTGGTTAGAATTGTGGTCGGGGAACCGTGAATAGGGAGTGGAACAAAGCTTACCTCACCGCGCCATCTTGGACACGGCCTTCAACCAAGGCAACGGTACGATCTGCCTCGGCTGCGATATGTGCATCGTGCGTCACCATGACTATAGTGAGCTTCTGCTCTTTGTTCAACCGACGCAAAATGGTGATAATTCCCTCTCCCGTCGCCTTGTCCAGATTTCCGGTGGGCTCATCGGCAAGCAGCACCCGTGGTTGTGCCATCAGGGCTCGGGCAATTGCGGTGCGTTGCATTTCACCACCGGAGAGTTCCCGGGGCTTATGCTTTTGACGGTGGGTAAGTCCCACCAAATCCAGCAGTTCGATCGCCCGCCGGCGATGCTCGGACCGGCGTCGCCAATAGCCAAACCCGCCTTCGGCGATCATCATCGGCACAAGAACATTTTCCAGCGTCGTGAGTTCTGGCAGGAGGTGATAAAACTGAAAAATCATCCCGAAGTACTTATTGCGCAGCAATTCACGACCCGCATTTGGCAAATTATCAATGCGGTTATTCTCGAAATAAATCTCCCCCTGGTCGGGGGCGTCAAGGGTTCCCAGCAGGTGCAACAGAGTACTCTTTCCACAACCACTTTGCCCGACAATGGCCATAAATTCTCCCAGCCGGGCATCCAGGTCCACGCCCTTGAGCACTGGAATTTCGAGGGAACTTTTGCGGTAACTTTTGCGGACTGCTCGCGCTTCGAGCAAGGGACCGACCGCTGGATCAGGCCGATCGATCCTTCGGTGCGGCGACGCTCCTCTGCCCGGACTGGAATCGGCGCTGGCCAGTGGCAAATCGGACTCTTTCATCCAATTGCTAAGCGGGGTATCAAGATGTGATCGATCACTCATACCGTAGTGCCTCAACCGGGTGGAGCCGTGCGGCACGGCGAGCTGGCAAAATACTGGCCAAGACCGCAATCAGGATTGCCCCCAGAACGATCGAAATCACGGTCGCCGATTCAACCACAGTTGGAATGCGATGGAAAAAGTAGATCGAGGGGTCAAAAACAGGCTGACCCGTCAAGCGGCCCAATCCATCGGCCAACTGATCGATGTATCGCACAAACAAAAGGCCAATGATGACCCCCACACCGGCTCCAACCAGGCCCAGGCTCAAACCGTAACCCAGAAAAATAGCCATCACACCCCGACTCGAAGCTCCTAGAGATTTGAGGACTCCGATGTCGCGCGTTTTCTCCACCACAATCATAAAAAAGATCGCGAGGATCCCGAATCCAGCAACGGCGATTATCAAGAACAACAACACGTTCAATACCGAGGTTTCCATTTGCACCGCAGCCAACAACGCACCTTGCTTGTCGCGCCAGGTATTGATGACATAGAGATGGGGTGGAAACGCGGCGCGGAGCTTGTCTCGTACCATTTCCAAATCGACCTCAGGCTTGAGACGAATACGAATGGTGTTGAAATAAGCCTCGCCGGTTGCCGGATCGATCATCCCGCGCAGTTCCTGCAAGGTGCGGAGCGGGACAAAGACAAAACCGGAGTCATATTCCCGCATTTTGCTCTCGTAGAAGTCGGTAACGGTAAACTTCGCGCTGAGCATGCGTACCGGGCGACCCGACGACGGATACGTGAGATCCACATCGTCGCCGGGTAAGGTCAGAAACAACTTTGAACCATCTTCTCCCACGTAGTCGAAAAGGCCAATCCCAGCGATGCAACCGGGATGTTGCTCGGTGGCAGGATCGAAATCAGATCCAACCTCGGCAGTTTCGGGATTGTAAAACGGGTTGGCTTTGAGTTGGTCTTCGGGAACCACCAATTTTGGCCATACATTGCGAGCATTGTGGCGGCGCCACTTCCAGCCAGCGTTTTTCATTTGCAAACGGGGCTTGACCTGGGAAGAACCAGACGCCTGAGAATCAATGACGTCATAGCCTCCCTCTTTGAGGTCGAAATCAAGCTTTTTGCGATTTTCCGGATGCTGGAGGTATTTTCCAAAATTACTGACCGATGCGTAAGTTTGTTCGTCAATGCCGATCAAGTTCACTTGCTTGGGGATGTATTGTCCGTTGACTGTAAACCCAAGCATGGCTGGCAAGTGGACTGTCGGCGTCATCCCCGCAATGTACTGGCCAGCAACCTCATTGATCTCGGCCATCCTTGCTTTAGCGTTGGGTCTGCCGTCGAGGGAGCGGGCCTCGAACACAACATCAGAAAGAATGCCATGGATGCGATCTTGCATCTCACGCGTGAAACCGGTCATGACTGCATTAACAATGATCATCGTTGCCACGCCAAGCATGACACTAATAATCGAAGCCAAAGCAATGTACCGGGTTCGCAGATAACGCCAACCGAGCAGGTACTTGTACATTCGATCCCTTCCTTGGGAAACCTGTTACCCGTCAATCATCTTCTGGGCGCAAAAGCGGGAACAAAATCACTTCGCGAATGGACTGGCTACCGGTCAACAACATTACCAGCCGATCGATACCAATGCCAAGTCCGCCCGCAGGAGGCATTCCGTGCCGCAAAGCACGGATAAAGTCGTGATCCATTTTGGCCATCGAATCCTCTTCGGCCTGCCCGGCAAGTTGCGTGGTGAACAACTGCTGTTGCAGGTCTGGATCGTTCAATTCCGTATACGCATTGGCGACTTCCATGCCTTGAATGAAAAGTTCAAACCGCTCGGCAATCTCTGGGTTGTCGGCCTTGCGTTTGGTCAACGGGCAGATACTGGCCGGATAATCAATCACGAAAACCGGGCCGACCAGGTTGTCTTCGACTTTCGCCTCAAAAATCTCATTCTTGATGACATCAGGATGTTTGCCATCTGTATCGAATCCCAACGACTTGGCCAAATCGGCCATGGCGACTTCATCGTGCGGATCAACCCCTGTGACCTCGGCCAGCAAATCATTGTAAGGGCGGCGGGCAAAGGGTGGCGTGAAGTCAATTGTCGCGTCGCCCCATGGCAGCAGTAAAGAAGGATCAGCCGTTTCATCTTGAGGACCCTCTGCTTCAGAAGCTGCCGTAGCTTCTTTACAGGCCCGAATCGC
This sequence comes from Lacipirellulaceae bacterium, assembly GCA_965243695.1. Classification (GTDB taxonomy): domain Bacteria; phylum Planctomycetota; class Planctomycetia; order Pirellulales; family Lacipirellulaceae; genus JAKVCB01. The sequence continues at coordinate 65,699 of CBDEWC010000045.1, forward strand.
ATTGATGATACATGCCTCGGTGAGATCCATCATCGAAAGGTAATCGCCGTAGGCCTGGTAAACCTCAAGCATTGTGAACTCGGGGTTGTGTTTTTGACTGATTCCTTCATTGCGGTAAACACGGCCCAGCTCGTAAACGCGCTCTATGCCACCGACAAGCAACCGTTTCAGGTGCAGTTCCAGGGCAATCCGCAAGTAGAGGTCGATATCGAGCGCGTTGTGATGTGTGACAAATGGTCGTGCGGCAGCACCACCGGCGATTGCGTGAAGGGTTGGCCCCTCGACTTCGACAAACCGCTGACTGGCCAGCGTGTCGCGAATTGAGCGGACGATCCTGGTCCGCTTGAGAAAACGCTCCATCACGCCTTCCCCGTAGGTTAAATCGAGATACCGCATGCGTTGCCGCAACTCGGGATCTGTCAGGCCATGATGCTTTTCAGGGGGGGCCGCCAGGCTCTTGGTGAGGAAATAAAACCGCTCGGCAAATATGGAAAGCTCACCTGTTTTCGTGCGGCGCAACTGGCCATCGACACCGATAATGTCACCCAAGTCAAAACACTCGACCAGGTTCCAGTCCTCGCCAATCTGATTCTTGCCAACAAATAGCTGGATCTGCCCGGTCATATCGCGCAAATCAATGAATTGCAGCTTTCCCTTGTCGCGTTGCAAAACGATCCGTCCAGCAGCCCGAACCTTTGGCCCTATCATTTCGCCGGGACCTTGATCCGCCAGCCATTGACGAAAATTGAAATCTTCAGGTGTTGAGTCGAGGTCGGGCAGAGAAACCTCCTCTCCCGACGCAGTTTGAAAAACAATCTCTCCGGCCCGGGCCCGAATCTCTGAAATCGGCGCGTGATCATCCAGACGCGAACCCCAGGGATCATGGCCTAAGTCTATAATTCGCTGAAGCTTCTCACGGCGGGCAGTTTCCCACTCGGCTCTGCCTTCGGCAGAAGATGCAGAAATTTCGGTCACGGTAGTGCTCATACGACAGCAAAGATGATTGTCAAAAGGCGTAAACTCAGGACGCCAAATCAACTAGATTCCCTAAACCCCGAAAACGCCATATTCTAGTGGTTCTAGAGGGAGGGTCAATGTCGGCCCACAATTCCGGCTGCCGCCTGAAGACGCGCTAGCCGGAGCTAGCACCAGGGGCTGCTGGCCACGTTGACGCTGGCCACCCGCCACCCTAGCATTCTGCACGGCGTTTCCCCGAACCGCCAGACCTGGGCACAAACCACCAACAAACAATAAGCCCAACCACCAACGAGTATTACGCTTCAAGGTACCTTATCCACCCCCACAATCTACCCCAGCATCCTTCACCGCACCAACGAGCTGGGCAAAATTACAGGGGGCTTCGTCCCTGCCACGTGCCAGTGGAACCCCTGGTCATGTCACGCACCTTGCGCATTCTGGGAGTCGTCGCTTTGCTATTGGCAAGCGTCATTGGGGTCGGATTGTGGGAAGCGCATCGAGCCATCCATCATGTCCAACCTTTTTATCGCGAAGCAGGCCAGATTGGTCGAATCGAGTTGGAACAGGCGGGCCGCGAATTGGAGACCCAGGCTGGTGCGCTCTACAGTAACGTCGAGGAGGCGGGTCGGTGGTCTGCCATCTTTACACAAGAACAACTGAACGGATGGCTGGCAACGGAACTTCCAGAAAATTACCAAGATTTTTTGCCTGCAAATATCCGCGACCCGCGGATCGCGATCTCCCCGAAAAAAATCCAGATTGGCTTTTTGAGCACCCAAACAGGGTTCGAGACCGTGGTCTCGCTTGATGTCGAGGTGTTCCTCACTGAACCCGGTCTGCTTGCGTTTCGCTTAATGGCTGTACGGGCTGGCTCGCTGCCCTTGCCATCAGGACAAGTCGCTGAAGAAATACAAGCTGCCAGTCAGTCGTGGTCAATACCGGTGCGATGGACACGATCAGAAGGTACGATCGTGGCACTCGTTGATCTGGCCGAACCACTCTCCTCCGAAGAGGAGGTCGTCACCGTCGAGCGATTTGAACTCCTGCCAGGTGAAATCTTTATCACTGGTCAAACAGAGCAGCTCACAAACACGATTCTAGAAGATCCAGAAACCGAGCTGCCAACACCCCCCAAGGGGGATGAACCCGCCACCGGCGAGTTCGATCAGCAATCCGCTTCCGGAAACCAATCGAGTCGCCAATAAGGATCTTTGGCCGACTGAAGACGAATCTCGACCATCCCCGCAAGGTTCCTGCCAGACAGACGGAACCGTACGTAGTCGGTATCTTCACCGAAGAGCTTGTAGAGACCCCTTTCGACCTGACGGACCGCTCCGCGGTCATGCCCCAGGGGACCTTCGAACTCCAAGAAAGCAAGCCGATGATCAGCAAGCGGCTGAGCCTTGGTGGTGATTGGCACCGCGCCGGTCAGTGGATCGTCAAGTGCCCAAGTCCTCAACACTCCCTGCATTTCCAGCATCAGGTCCCAATGCGAAGGCCTTTTATAAGAGGGAGGGCAGTCGTGGTGCAACAAAACAAAACGGGACATGCCGTGCAGCATACCCGATTGTGCTGGGCCCGCCACATCTAGGGCTTGATGTTGATCACGTTACTGTAGGCTTCTAGCGGAGCGGTGAAATTAGGGCTTTCGACACGGGCCCCAATCCGTGATTCTCCTCCTTGGGCAACCGCCGCGACGCTCACAGGAATCAGAATGCGAATCGGTTCACCCGATCGAATTTCGCCAATCGGCTCAAATTCAATATCATTGCCGACAAATCGATATCTGGACGGGAGTTGCCCCGGTATTGGCACTGATTTCATTCCTTCGGGCAAACGAATCCGCAACGTCAACGCTTGCTGGGGCGTGGCTCCTCGGTTCACCAAGAGGACCGTAATGGTCATCTGGCTGCCCACCGTGGGGGTGGTCGTCGACTCGGTCACCAAGAGTTGCAAACCGCCAGCTGCCGTTCCCAGCGGCGGCGCGTTGCCTGAAGTGGTCCCGGCTCCTGGGGCTGCACCAACTATCGGCAAAATCTCAATGCATTTTTCGGCAGCATAAAAGCGAGGACCATCCGATCGCACATTGACCAGGTTACAGGCACTGCGGGTCGCAGCGGTACACTTGTATTCCAACTGGAACTCGCGCCGCTCGCCAACTTCCAATTGGTCAATTTTCCATTGGAGCTTCCGGTTCTGCAAATGTTCGTGCCCCGGGGCAACTCGAATCGGAACGAACTCCTGGGGATACTGGTTCTCGACACTCACGTTGGCCACCGGCACTTCACCCGTGTTGCGAATAATGATTTTGAACCGGGTAACATCGCCCACAACTTGTTGGGCTGGGCCTTGCATGACAACGTCGAGGGTAGGGTGTACCGTGGGGGGAGGCTCGGTCGCATCCACACAAGCCTGCTCAAAGGCACGCGATCCACTCGAGTCGCTCACCGTTACGTCATGGCACAATCGGCCTGGCGAAATCACCTCAAAACTCAGATATTCCACGACCGATTCCCCTGGGGCAAGGTCCTGGACTGATTTCTCGACGGCCTGCCCTGACACATTAGGTACCCGTAAACCACTGCCAAATCGGTCACGAATAACGACCTTACGTGCCGTACCGTTGCCCCGATTGAGAATCTGGAGCTCAAACCGTACAAAGTCACCCACCTCCACCGTCGCTGAACCCATGTTGCTGAGGCGGACTTCAATCTCTGGCTGGCCGGCAGGAGGCTGGTCTGCAGGAGGTTGGAATGAACCAGGCGTTTCAAGAGGTGCCGCTGGTGCAATGGACGAACCTGTTGGCGGAACCGCGTCGGTTGGATTCACAACCGGAGGTGCGGTCGCCCCACTGCCGGCAGCCCCCCAGGAAAGCATGACCGTACCACGTCCCAGTTCAAGTTCGGGTCCGGCGGCAACACCCGACTGGGGCGGACGTAAAATCGTGATGTTGACGGTACTGGTCCCACCACGATTATCGGAAGGACGCACCTCCACGCTGGCCCGACCCTGGCTGTCGGTCGGAACCTCCGAAACCGTGCCTTGGTCATAACCAAGACTGGCAGTGTTACCGCTGACCACCTCGTAACGAACCACGTACCCCGCCAGCGGAGCGCCATCCGATCGTCGGGAGACCATCGTATTCAAAACATGGCTTTTCCCTAGTTCCACTCCCGTCGACTGCGGAAAGACCCATTGTGCATCGACCCAATAAATCGTGGCTGTGGCCCGCTGACTGGGAACCGAATCCAGCACAGGCGTATAGGCTGTCACATAACTTGTCCCTTCGGCTGGCGACGTGACGCTCACCCACGCTTCTCCGCGGAGGAATCTGGACATCGTCCCCTGGATTGGCCGTTCCGCGACGCAGCCACCGTGCGTACGTTGCTGTCGCCCCCACGGCATACGTATTGTCAATCTTACGGGGCGTGTTCCATGGCCAGCGGAAAATATCCAACTGTCCACGGTCGTTCAAAGTTATGAATTCACCCACACCATCCTGCGAAAGCATCCATTCAACTCGCTGATTGGCCAGTAAGTGACCTTCCCGGCAACAGATGCCCGCCCGCAAAACCACTTCACTGCCTATCGGCGCCAAAAACCCGTTCCGGCAACACACGGATGTACTCCGTCGGTTGCGTGACGACCGCTTGAACCCCACCTCCAGCAACCGCCGGACCAGCCGTCGTTGAAACGGGCCCCCCCAGAGGGCTGACGACCTGAGCCATCGCAAACGGGTTGGTTTGGGGCAGGGTTCCAGCCGGCAAAGTGGGGGTTGCAGGTTGCGCGTAAATGGGCGGTACGTCGATGTTTCCAGAAGGAGGAGGAACAAACGTCGGCGCTACCGGAGGAGCCACGTAGGTCGTACCACCCACAACAGCCGTTGGCGTTGCTTCCCCTGCGGGCAAGAAAAAATGTTCGCCCGTCGGGTCGATTCGAGGCATTCCCGCGCACCCACTGGCAATCACAACTATCGCCAGGGCAGTGACGAGAGATCGAAAACCTCGGTTTGTAGACGGCGAGTGCATCATGAATATTGCCTGGTGTAGCCAACCTGGCACGGAAGGAATCGGTCGACATGAACCGCCTGCAGGGTCCCGGCAGGCAGATTTCCACAGTGTTAAACTCTACCGCCTGGGAAAGAGGGTGTTGGATTTTTCCAACATTCAATGTGGCCTTTTTGCAGCAGTCAGGTCTATTTGCACGGCTTGAACCCAAAGTCGCGATAGGAGCCATCAAATGGCCCCCTCCGGTAAGCCCGATTTTGCCTCTGGCAACGTTTGTAAGGGGTAAGAAAGAGGCTCTGTCCCCCCGAATTTCTTGATTTACCTAAATCGCCGGGTTATTATGAAAATTGGGAAATGTTCCACACCTGAGTCTGTTTTGGGAGGGAACTTTCCCTTGTGGCTTTGGCCCTCGCTGGGAAGAGGCGAAACGGGTTGAAGTGGCCCCGTTGTTTTAGAGGCCCTGTTGTTTTAGAGGCACGAAAGAGGTCTGCCATGATCCGTCTCCGTATGTTCATTTTCAGTAACCGTTGCACCTTAGCCCGTTGCGCGGCCATCGCCATCGTGAGTCTTGTGGTCGCCAGTACACCTGTTGCCTTTGGGCAATTCGGCATGGGCGGTGGCATGGGCGGCGGTGGCATGGGCGGTGGCATGGGCGGCGGTGGCATGGGCGGCGGCGGCATGGGTGGCATGGGCGGCGGCGGCATGGGTGGCGGTGGCATGGGCGGCATGGGCGGCGGCGGCATGGGCGGCGGCGGCATGGGCGGCGGCGGCATGGGCGGCGGCGGCATGGGCGGCGGTGGCGGTGGCGGCAACACGATTGGTGGGAGCAATTCAGCCGGTGTCACTGTCGATGCCAATGGTGTGCTCCGCACCACCATTCAATCCGACCCAACCGGTCAACTCTCCTTTCAACGAGCCCGACAAGCATGGGCCCAACTGGATACAGATATTCGCGAATCGAGTAAATTACGCAAAGTTTCGTTAACACGCTTGGAAAGCGTTCTTGCCCAGCGCCTCATCGCGGGCGGAAGTGCCGATGACCAAATGCAACACCTGGCCGGTCTGACCCGAATCGAATATGTCTTCTGCTATCCGGACACAGGTGAAATTGTCATCGCCGGCCCCGCCGAAGCATGGGGTCAAGCTCCTTCGGGACGTATCCTTGGCCTGCAGACGGGACAACCGACGTTGCTCCTGGAAGATCTGGTCGTTGCCCTACGTCTGTTCGCACCTGGAAAGCACCAAAACGCACCTCTTATCTATTGCTCGATTGACCCAACCGCTGATGGACTGGCGCGGATGCAAAGATTTCTAAAACAGTTCGGGTCTCGCGCGACGCCAAATCAAACTCAATACATCGTCGAACAACTCCGCGATCGTCTTGGTAAACAGGTGATTACCATCGGCGGTGTCTCGGCAAACACCCACTTCGCGCAAGTACTCGTAGAAGCCGACTATCGGATGAAATTGATCGGAATTGACCTGGAACAACCTCCGGTCCGCTTGAAGAGCTATGTCGATCGAGCCAATCCGGCTAAGGTCGCGCGGAATGCCCTGGTGCGATGGTATTTTGTCCCCGATTACGAGTGTGTCAGGGTGAGCGACGATGCGTTGGCCATGAAGATCGAAGGCGACGGCGTCAAACTCGTTGGCGAGGATGAGATTATTCGCGGTAACGGGCGCCGCAAGGGCACCAATTCACAAAACCGGGCAAGTAAGGCTTTCGTTCGGGCATTTACCAAGGTCTATCCCAAACTTTCTGAAAAAGCCCCGGTGTTCGCCCAACTCCGCAATTGCATTGATATGGCCGTGACCGCCGCATTTATCCAGCACCAGGACTACTACGGACTCGTCGGCTGGAAACCAGAAATTCTGTCGAATGAACAATCGTACGCCGTGGAGACTTACATCGCACCGCTTGAAGTTGCATCGGCAGTCAACGGCATGTGGAAAGGAACCAGGTTAGTGACACCCATTGGCGGGGGCGTACAGATTCGCGCCACCGAGGCTATTTCTCCCACCAACATTCTCGACGATGAAGACGGTTCTCTCGACGCCGCCCGACTGGCCGTCGGCTTGGGTGAGCTTGATCCCCAGCAGTGGTGGTGGGACTAACCGCCAGTTGCCGGGAATGACAACCGCCGGGCGAGCCAAGCTAACGGGAGACCGTCACCACGCGCAGGTCGCACACATTCGTGTGGGTAGGCCCTGTCTTGAAAAGTCCGCCAGCTTTTTCAAAGAAGTGATAGGCGTCATTCCGTCGCAAGTGATCGGCTGCATCAAGCCCCTGAAACCGGGCGGTCCGCACGACCTGTTCGTCAATCCAGGCTCCCGCCGCGTCGGTCGGACCATCTTCACCATCGGTCCCTCCTGCAAGCAGAACCACGCCTTCGGATGGCTGCAATTTTTCGAGGGCGGCAAGCGCTAACTGTTGACTTCGACCTCCCTTGCCTCGGAGGCTCTCGTTCACCAGTTGCACAACAGGCTCGCCTCCGGTGATCAGGCAATCTGGCCCCGATTGGCAGCGCATTCGCTCGGCCATTTCCGCCAATTGTCGACCAACCTCCTCTGCCGGGCCTTCTGCGGCTGTAGCTCGGACCATGGCATGGGAATAGCCCCGCCGCTCAGCCTCAACTCCAGCCGCGTCGACAGCCGTCGCATTGTTGCCGATGACGAAGTTCGCAAACCGTGTATCGCTCTCCGCTTCATCCCCAGGCTGGTCGTGTGGCGAACTACTGCGAAGATAGTTGGCAATCGATTGGACAGCCGGATCGTTAAGCAGCTTGAACTCCTCAAGCACATCGAGCGCCTCCTGCGCACACCTGTGGCCAAGGACTGTTGGACCTGAGGAAATCGCTTCCAGCGGGTCTCCCAACACATCAGAAATGATCAGCGTGCTCAAATGCCCGGCTCCGCAAACGCGAGCCAGCCCGCCTCCTTTCACCAGGCTGATCTGCCGCCGCACGGTGTTGAGTTGCTCGATGTTCGCCCCTGCAGCACTAAGCAACTGCGTGACCCGAACCTTCTCTGCGAGCGAAACCTCCGGAACGGGGGCGACCAACAGTGCCGACCCACCCCCAGCAATCAAGCAAATACAAAGATCCTCAGGCCCCAATGCCGAGACAATCTTGAGAATCTCGCGTGTCCCCTGCACACCTTCGGGACGAGGCTCATTGACTCCGCTCGGCCGACCGGCGTGCAGCCGAATGCGCTTGGTCGGCACCATGCAGTCAGCCGGTACATTGACCCAACCGTGAACCTCTTTTTCGGCCAATAAGGCCGTGCCCAGACTTGCTTCGCACGCCACCGCCATAGCACCCGCCGCTTTGCCAGCGCCTACAATGGCAATTTTGCGCACCTTTTCCAGGTCAAACTGTTGTTCACCAACAAAAAGCCCGTTCCCATCGACGCGCAGGTGAGCGGGAATCAGCCGCTCTGGCATGACCGCATCAACACCTGCTTGCCAAATGTGCTGGGCATCCTCGAGAAGTTGGGTCGGATCGCGTTGCATACGGGCAATTATCTCAACTTTGGCCCGTCAAACAATGGCTGCGCCGGCCGCACAGCTGTCGGCAAGGGCCGAGTCGTGACCGGCGGCACCGCGGGCGTCAATGGCCGAACCATGATCGCGTCGAGCCGAGCCTTTCCGAATCCGTGCAAGGCAAACGTCATTTGAAAGTTCGTCGACGTGGGAACGTGTCGGACGATGCGAAAAAGTTGCCAACCGTCGGTCTCGCGTATGCGGAGCGAAAGGTCCGGTCCACCGAGGTTGTCGACCACCTGCAAACCGTCAGCATGGCCGGTGATCGGTTCGTCAATACGAACCCAGCCTGTCACCTCCACCATCTCGCCTTCGTGAACGGGAACCGGTGGAGATGTGACCCACACGGGTGTTTCGGCAAGGAGGGTAGAAGGTTCTGCCTGGGAACTCGGCCACGTGGTCATGGCAAGACAATACGACCCGTGATAAGGCGCATCGCCAACCAGTTCCACCTGGGAAACGGCCTCTGGCACCTCTCGCGTTACGTGTTTCCAGCCAAAACGGACAATTTGGTCCAGGTCCTCAAAATCACCGCCGTAAAGCTGGTTGGCCTCTTTTTTGCGCGACGCAATCGCCGCCCTCAACGTCCCAATGCGACCCACCGTGTCGAGTCCAGTCGTTATCGAATCACTCGTCGCGGTGGAGCCAGTACCGTTGGCGGCAGTCTGTTGCTTGAAAGAACGGTCAAGCTGCTGGTCGGACGCAGTTGCTGCTGTATAGGCACCAGGATAGTTCTTCCCCGTCGCCAAAGCATTCGCTTCTGTGATGTGCTCATGTGCAGCAGCCAAAAATTTGTCTTGCATGCCTCCTGCTTGCTGGCGGAGAGCAACCAGTCGGAGTGTCGCCAGTTCACGACGCAACCGCGCGCTCTGGGCAGCCATCCGGGCGGTCTGTTGTCGTAAGGACCGAATCGCTCGCGGATTCTCGGTGAGTACAATCAAGCCTTCGCTGAGCGGCGCGTATTGGACCTGAATTCCACCTGCCACCCGTTTGTGAACCAAAGGTAACAGGTTGGCCGGAGTAAGCTCGAAAACTTGATTCGATTCAGGGACCCCAGGCACAATGAGAGTCAATCGCGGGGATTTCTGGTTGTCAGCCGGGCCATTTTTCGGAGACGACCATTCCATCGGAATGACCAGGTGCGCTTGCTCAACCTGTACGACGGTGGCCGTCCAGGCAGGATTGCTGCAGGTCGCTGTTCCCGTAACACGACCACCCGCCAGCCACGGTGCGATCAATTGCAACTGCAAATTCATCAAGGTCAAAGCGGCAACTCTCCGCTGAACAGCTGGCACTGTTGGTTGATGGAGCGAATCTTCTGAACGAATCACCAACCCACCACAGCCACTAGTGATGGCGAGCTTCACGAATGCGTCAATTTGCCGCTCGTCCATAAGCAAATCAGTACGGTCAATGGCTCCTCCCATCGCGGCAATGGTCTGTTCGCAGGCTAGCCCGTTCGGCGTCAAATCGAGCCGACACCAACTGGGAACACCCGGTTCAACCAGGGCTAGTTGCTGCCGAAACCATTCCGCGTGTTCCTCCAATCGCACTTGCGAACCGCCAAACCACCGTCCCAAGACCAATGCATCGATGAACCGACAATCATATTCCCGCACACCAGGAGGTTCCATCAACACAGGTCGATTCAGCTGAGCGTCCCAGTTACGAACACTTTCTATCCACGGGTGTCGCTGTCCGGGGGGGAGGGAAGCGGCTTCTAAATCAAAGTACCATCCCAGAATCCGACGTACATTGGCTGCATCGGGAATCTTTCCCTCGGCAAGCTGCCCAGGTGAAGGTGGCGGACTCAGCAGCCAAAGATTTCGAGCAGTGGCCTCCCGTTGTATTGCCGTGGTGGGAAAAGTATCCAGCAAGACCGTGTTGAATCCCATCCCGGCAAGCCACGACAATGGTTCACCGTTGTGCGTAATGACGCGAGGGAAAAAGGGCCGTCCGTCTACCAACAGCCGCGTCCCGTATAATTCCACCTGTCCCGCCAGATGCCTGCTGGATGCGGAAGGGGCCTGCTGTGCCTCGGGCGACCAGCCGACTGGCAAAATGTCTGGTTGCGACTGAGGTGCCCTTTGCTCTTTCTTTGGAAAATCTGAGCTCATTTCTTCTGGCTGATCGTCGAACAAAACTCCCTCAAGCTGCAAGTCATTAGTGACCACTCGGGTTCCGCCGGGACCACCGGGTACGACCAGTCGCAAGTGGCTAAGGTACGCTTCATGTGGGTCGATTTCTTTGCGTTTCGTCACGCGCAACGCCCGGACCCGCCGTTTCAAAAGTTCAGGCAGGTTGATTAATTCCAAACGTTGCCACTCTCCCACATCATGGTACTGCGTACCGACCACCTCCAGTTCAAAAGGTAGTCCCGTCTCTGGATCATGCTCTCGGGGTAGCACTGCCGTAGCGGCAAGCGCCAGGCCCATTCGATTCGATCGCACCCAAACTTCAGCCTTGAGTTCGTCGAGAACCGGAGCTCGCCCCACTGCGATTTGTAGTCGGACAGATGTCCCCCCTGAGGCAAAGACCAAAATGCGTTCCACCCCGGTGGACGACTTTTGTTGATCCTCGACCACCACGACACTTTGCTCGGCGATGGCGTCGTGTGCGGCGACATCGACTGCCTGCCAGGCGACCTCTGGGCCGTCAAAACTTTCCTGAAAAGCAGGGTTCGTGGCATGGACACCTCCTACCAGCAGCAGGAAAGGCAGAATCAGCCCGATGAGCAAGCCGACACGTCTAGACCAACTTGGTGTCGGCCCGTAAACCGACGGACTGGCGGGAACCATTTTCGTGGCGAATGCCATTGGACGAATCCCATTTAGGAACCACCCCATGAACCCCGTAATTCGAGGGGCCCCGGCAGGGTGAGAGAACTGAACGACCGACAGGATCGGATGTGGTGGCAAAACAACATAGCCAAAATCGACGTAAGCCGTTCTTGTAACAGCATTTCGGGCATCAGACCAGGGCGGTCGTCCTGCTTGGACATCATCACCCCGAGAGGAAATATCCCAGAGCCAAAGGGCCGAATAGCTGCAAGTGCTTTCCCAGTCCCAAGTTACGGAATAGCTATAGGGTCAGCCCTTCGCTTCGGCGCGGCATGTGCAGTTGAGGGATGTCGTTACACCCCCCTGGAGATCCACCTCATGACTGAACTTTCCAAGCCCATCCGTGACGACCATGACCCCCTTCCCAATGACGTGCAGCAGTTGATTGAAGCCGTAGGTCGCCTGCCAGAGGCCCACCAACCTGAGTTTGGCCGGTTGTTGGACAGTATCATCGCAAGCACCACGCGACGTCGGCGGGTAATGGGCCTGGTCCAAGATGCTCTTAGTCAATTGCGACTTGATATGAAATACTTGATGTTCGATTTGGAAGCCACCCGGCGAGAACGCGACGAGTACCTCACAAACCTTGATCAAGAGGCAGGCAACTAGTTGTAGCCATTGTCCTACGTCGAGGTGGTGGGGAGGATTTTAAAAACCACCCCGGAAACAGCCAGCAGGCACCAATTGCAATGCAGGAAATCCTCCGTAAAATTAAAGAACCGAACTTATCCTGAGCCCTCCGCGTGGCTGGCCCGTCTCTGTCCAAGCATCGACAAGCCCTTGAAGCCAGCGCGTCTCCTGAACTTTAAATAAGATCCTCGTGTTTTCCATGCATTCAGGTCGCAGTGTGTCATGGCCACCATCACATCCGCTGAGCAATTAGGCCAGCGTACCATCGATCTAAACCTTGTCGACGAATCACAGCTCCAGTCGGTCTGGAGCGAGTTGGGTACGCGTAACGTTTCGTTGACTGAATTCCAACAGGAACTTCTCCGCCGGAACCTGCTGACCAACTATCAAGTCGATCGGCTCCAACGCGGTCTCCGTACAGGTTTTTTCTACGGCAATTACAAAATTCTCTACAACGTGGGCTCAGGTACATTTGCCCGCGTGTTTCGTGCAACGAACCAAATTACAGGCAAACTTTTTGCGGTCAAAGTACTCCGCAATCGATTCAGTAACCCACAGGCAAATCCTCAAAACCCTGACACTATTGAGTCCTTCCACCGCGAAGGTGAATTGGGTAGCTCACTCGACCATCCCAACATTGTGCGAATCCACGAAGTCGTTTCACAAGTGGGCATGCACTACTTGGTAATGGACTTCATTGAAGGACAAAACCTGCGGGAGTTTCACCGCGCGCGAAGAAAGTTTGATCCGATCGAAGCGGCTCACATTGTAGAAGGAATTCTCTCTGGCCTGAACTACGCGTTTCAAAAAGGAATCACCCATCGCGACTTAAAAATGTCCAACGTGCTTGTTTCTAGCGAAGGGCAGGCAAAGCTGGTTGATTTTGGTCTGGCTGGCCGGGATGCCAGCTTCGGCGAAGAAGCAATGGTGGCACAACGAACGATTGATTACGCGGGACTTGAACGATCCACAGGCGTCCGCAGGGACGATACGCGGAGCGATATATTTTTCAGCGGCTGCATCTTGTACCAGTTGCTGACCGGTTTCCCGCCACTATCGGAAACAAGTGATCGGGTGCAACGACTTAGCAAATCGCGGTATCAAGATATCAAACCGATTCGCGAACTGATGCCTGAGATACCATCAGCCCTGGCAATGATTCTTAATAAGGCCATTGATTTTGATCCGCAACAGCGATACCAGACTCCCGGAGACATGCTGATCGATCTCAAACTCGCTTTAAAACGAACCGCGCGTGAGTCCAATTTAAAAACAGGTGAAAGTAAAACCCCTGCATCCGATCAAGACGGAATTGGTGAAGATGGACAACCTCGTCGTATTATGATCGTTGAATCCGATGGAAAAATGCAGGATGTCTTTCGCCAGCTGTTCAAGAAAAATGGCTATCGAGTCCTTGTTGCGAGTGATCCGCATCGGGCTTTAGAACGTTTTTTCGACAATCCCAATGAGGCCGACGTGATGCTCTTTTCCTCTGCTGCCATCGGCCAATCAGCGGTTGAAGTCTTCAACCTTTTCGGCCAGGAGATCGCCACCCGCGATGTGCCTGCTGTATTGCTTTTGGGGCAACAACATCACGACTGGGAAAGCGAAGCCAAGGTAGGAAAACAGCGGGCCGTTGCAAAAATGCCCATCAAGCCACGTCAACTTCGTGAAGTTGTTCGAAACGTTGCACCCAAACAAGTCAAGCCGTGAGTTGATCTTGCAGATGCCTGCCGATAGCAACGGCCGGTCAACAGAACTACATCCGTTGCCACAACTCGTTACGTTGCCTGTTCAAGTTCACCAATCTTCTCGATTCGTCGTTTGTGCCGCCCCCCCTCGAAGTCTGTCTCCATCCAGGTCTGGACCACGCGATCGACCGTGTTCATACTCAACAAGTCACCGGAAAGGCACAACACATTGAGATCGTTGTGCTGACGGCTCAATTTTGCCGAGACTTCATCGACACAAGGAGCTGCCCGCACACCAGAAAATTTATTGGCGGCGATCGCCATCCCAATTCCTGTACCACAAATTAGAATTCCGCGGTCGGCCTCTCCCTCACTCACTTTGCGCGCCACCGCAGCGGCAAAATCAGGGTAGTCGACGCTGTCGTCGCTGAAAGGTCCCTCGTCACTGACCTCACACCCAATCGAGTTGAGTTGTGAGGTGATCCTCTCTTTGAGAAGATAGCCGCGATGATCACTTGCAATTGCTATTCGCATGGCGCTTTTCCTATCGTCTTTGGCTGTAATCCTATAGCCTCTTCGCCTGAGATCTTTAACCGCAGTTTGCAGCTTAGGTGGATTGCGTGCCTTTCAACTCTTCGCTTAGCCGCTCGACCTGCTGAGCCGTTCCCTGGCGGATCTGTTCAGCACACTGGCGGTAAACATCGATCGACTGCCCGATTGGATCGGCAACATCGGTCGAATCGTCCAAAATTAAATGGGTCCGGTCGGCAGCCTCTGGCCAGTGGGCTACAATCGCATCAAAATGACCGCTCGTCATGGTCAAAATAAGATCGGCATGCCGGACAAGTTGATCGGTCAGGGTACGCGACTCGTGCCCGCGCAAGTCCATCCCCATTTCTTCCATAACTCGTACTGCCTCAGTACTAGGTGGTGATCCCATCGCAGCCGCAATACCGGCGGACTGCACAAGAACCCCGTGCTGCTCCAGGTTTTGTTCATCGCAATTCAAATGTTGGGCCAATTCGCGGCGCATGAGCAGTTCCGCCATCGGGCTGCGGCATGTATTACCGGTGCAAACCAGCAACACAAGCACGCTGGTCAAACGGTGTAGCGTGCTTTCCGCAACGACTCCCTCTCGCAGGACTTCCAAACGATCGCGGTGCACCCGCACCACCGAGGAAGGCTGGCCATAGCGACAAGGTCCATCGTCCAGCACCAATGCCACATCGTCGCCCATCGCTTCCACAACTTGTGTGGCCGTTACTGCATCAGGCGAACCACTACGATTTGCACTCGTGAGTACAATGGGGCCGGCCAGCATCTGCAACACTTCCAAAAGCGCTCCCCCAGCTGCGACACGCAATCCCAGGGTCCCATTCGGACAAACAGCTTGTTGCACTGATTCTGGTAACTGCGTGGCAAGCCCCTGTTCATGCGCATCATCCAGGACCAGCGTTACCGGACCTGGCCAACAACGACGCGCCAAGCGACGGGCCAGCGAATTCATTTCAGGCAAGTAGTCTGCCGCCTCTTGTGCACTCTTGATTGCCAAAGCGAAGGGAACCCCCTGAGGTCGCCCTTTGGCAGCTATCAAGCTCGCAACTGCCCCGCTGTGACAGGCACTTGCACCAACTCCATACACCGTTTCGGTTGGAAATGCGACCAATTTCCCTTCTACCAGCGCCTGGACAGCTTGGTGCACGACGTCACGGACGTCTTCGGCCTTGCGCAAGTCGATCACAACTGGGGGCATAAAAAATTCTTGGGCTAGAAAAGAACGGCGACTTTAGGGAAGTCCGAACACTGGCGACAAGCAGCCTCGTCGGCGGAATAATAGCGAGTTTTGCTGGCAGAGCTAATGCTTCGCCTCGTCGATTTATAGGGCATTGAAATCCGTGCCTGCACAGATGCCGCAAAAACACTTCCAAGGTGAAATAGCGTGCCTTTATACCCCAACCAGGGGTATCTGGTCAAGCAGCACAAACCTGAACATAAATTCGCAAGTCCTGTTCTGACAGCCGGTTCCAACGCTTCCCGAATTATCCTACCTTGATCTCCTCAGCCTTTGGTTAGACATTAAAGGAGGGCAGCCGACGATGGTCAGAATCGATGGTCAGAATCGATGGTCAGAATCGATGGTCAGAATCGATCTGCACACGTAGAGAATAAACCGCGTGATGGGCAAGGCCGCTCGGTGGTTCCTCTCCCCACCGTTTCAAAACCAATGATGACCAGCCAGGTAAAGTTGCCTCCCGATGATCTCACGAAGACAATTCGGCCGCCTCAGTGCCACAGCCCTGCTGGCGAACCTGGGAACCAGCTGTAATCACGATCCAGCGATGGCGGGCAAATTGGAGAAAGTTTGGGGACGTCGCGGTATCGTGGACGGCCGCTTTCAAAAGCCCAGGGCGATGGCAATCGATCGAGAGGACCGGCTCTACATCGTTGACATGTTGGCAAGAATCCAAGTCTTTGATCGGGACGGAAATTTCTTGCGTGGCTGGCGTACTCCTACCCATCAGGCCGGCCGCCCAACCGGGCTGACCATCAGTCCTAATGGGACCGTTCTGGTAGCTGATACGCATTACTTCCGCATTTTGAGCTACACGCCGTTTGGTGAACTCCTCGAAAAAGAAACTATTGGCGGAACGTATGGCCCGGAAGCAGACCAGTTTGGCCTGGTAACCGACGCCGTACGTGACGCACAGGGCAATTGGTATATCGCCGAATATGGAGAGTTTGACCGGATTCACAAGCTCTCACCCGAGGGAGACTTTCTCTTGCAATGGGGAGGACATGGATCTGCACCAGGCCAATTCCTCCGGCCACAAAACATCGTGCTCGATAAGACCGGACAATTATGGGTTGCCGACGCCTGCAATCACCGCATTCAAGTCTTTAATGACCAGGGACAACTCCTAGCGATGTGGGGGCAGGCAGGTTCGGATCCTGGTCAGCTCTATTACCCTTATGACCTTGCTTTCGATCAGCATGGACACCTTTACATTTGTGAGTATGGAAACCACCGTGTACAAAAATTTACCCAGCAGGGAGAATCTCTTGGCTGTTGGGGAACTGGTGGTCGACAACCGGGCATGCTGCACAACCCTTGGGCGCTTGCCGTCGATAGTCGTCGTCGGGTTCACGTGCTCGACTCAAATAATCATCGTGTACAAAGAGTTATGATGTAGGCTGGCCATTTTGCAATGGGTAACCATTTCAACAGTCAACGCTGGTGGAATCCACGCATCATCTGAATCCTTACAGCCGAAGGAAGTAACCGCGGGACCATCCCGCCTGTTAACAACGCCAAAATCCGCATCCAAACCTGCTGATAGGTTGTCTCTGGCCGGCATCACACATTTTATGTTTCACCAAAGTGTAGCCTTTTACAATCCCTGGTTCTTGCTTCTGCTGGGACTTGTCCCTTTGGTCGCAGTCTGGAGCTACGATAGCCTGGCAGGTTTGGGAAAGTGGCGACGCTGGATTGCAATCTTGTTGCGATCAAGTGTGATGGTGCTGCTGATCTTCGCACTAGCCGATCTACAGCTCTTGCGGTTTAACGACCGCATCACAGTGATTTATCTCCTGGATCAGTCTCTCAGTGTCCCTGAAACACGACGTACAGCTATGATTCGTTACGTCAACGCATCGATACGCAAACATCGACGAGAAGACAAGGAAGATCGAGCCGGGGTGATTGTGTTTGGCCGAGACGCCGAAGTTGAAGTCCCACCCGTTGACTTTGACGTACAGCTGGCACCAAGGGTCGAAAGCTCGCTTGATCCCAATTACACCAACCTGGCTGGTGCCATGCAGCAGGCAATGGCTATGTTTCCTCACGATACGGCCAAAAGAATCGTGATCGTGACCGATGGTAATGAAAACCTGGGAAACGCGCTTGAGCAAGCCCGCACCATGACCGACTCAGGAGTCAGCATCGATGCGATGCCAGTGCCTCTGGAGCAACAAAACGAAGTTTCCGTTGAGAAGATCACCATTCCAACTGACGTCCGCCGGGGCCAACCGTTCGAACTGAGAGTGATCCTGAACAACGATTCACCTACCAATGAGAACGTTGCTGGACGCCTGAAGATTACCCGCAAAGCAGGTAACCAAGAAGTAATTCTTGCTGATGCGCCGGTCAATCTCAAACCTGGAAAACGCGTGTTGACCCGTCGCGAAAAAATCAATGAACCCGACTTTTACACGTATCAAGCTCTCTTTGTGCCAGATGACCCAGCCTCCGATCGTATGAAACAGAACAACCTGGCAACACATTTCACCGATGTTTATGGCCAAGGCCAGGTTTTGCTCATCGAAGACTGGGAAAACCCTGGTCGGTTCAACTTCCTGTTGGAGCGACTCCGCGCCGAAGGGCTCGCAGTCACGACACAACAGAGTCATCGTTTATTCAGCTCATTGCCCGAACTACAACGATACGACTCCATCATTCTCGCCGATGTACCGCGCTCCAGCGGTTTCGATGCCAATAACGTGAGTAGCTTTACGAACCAACAAATCCGCATGTTGGTGCGCAATACCGAAGAACTCGGTTGTGGGCTGATCATGCTGGGAGGCCCCAACAGCTTTGGTGTGGGTGGGTGGGCCAACACTGAGATTGAAAAAGCAATGCCGGTGAATTTCACGATCAAAAGTAGCAAGGTTACTCCCGTCGGAGCTCTGGTGCTGAACATGCATGCTGGAGAAATTCCAAGGGCAAATTACTGGCAGAAGGTCATCGCCCGCGAGGCCATCAAAGCACTGGGGCCCCGGGACTACTGCGGCCTCCTGCAATGGAACGGCAGTGAACAGTGGCTGTGGGGACAATCGAAGGGGGGGCTGATCCGTGTGGGCCCCAGCCGTAAGCTGATGATGGCCCGAATTGACGCCATGAACATTGGAGACATGCCCCAATTCGACGGTTCCATGAAGATGGCGGCGGCAGCGTTCGCAGGTGTCCAGGATGCCTCAATCCGCCACATGATCATTATCAGTGATGGAGATCCTACACCTCCCACATCTGGCACCCTTGCAGCCTTAAAAAAACAACAAGTCAAGGTCACCACCGTCTTGGTCGGCAGCCGCCAGCATGCCCCTGGAGGGCAAGCCAACATGCAAAAAATTGCCTCCACTACCGGTGGGAAAATGTACGTCGTGACAAGTGCCAAAGCATTGCCACAAATCTACCAACGCGAAGCCCGCAAAATCGCCCGGTCGCTGGTCTACGAACCAAATCCGCCGGTCCAACCCCAGATCAAAAACCGTCAAGAAATCATCGAAGGTATCGAGGGGCCTTTTCCCCCCATTCAAGGATTTGTACTCACTACGATCAAAGAGAGTCCACTTGTTGATCTGATTCTCCTCTCTCCTAAACCTGTCAGGGCCGAAAACGCCACCATCCTGGCTACCTGGCCGTACGGGCTTGGCAAGACGGTCGCGTTTACGACCGATACAGGGGGGCGGTGGGCCGATCAATGGACTGGGTGGAAGGATTACGATCGCTTTTTCAGTCAAATGGTCCGCTGGTCCATGCGACCTGGCGGAGACACCGGTAAATTTACCGTCTCGACCAATGTGGCTGACGGAAAAACCCGAGTCATTGTGACGGCCCTCGACAAGGACAATGAATTTCTGAACTACCAAACTGTCTCCGGCAATGTCCTCGGCCCTGACATGGAGTCGATTCCGCTTGATATTGCGCAAACTGCGCCAGGGCGATACGAAGCAGATTTCGACTCCACGACTCCCGGAAATTATCTGGTACTGGTAAATCCCGGCAATGGGCACACCATGATCCGTACGGGCGTAAATATCGGTTACTCGGATGAATTCCGTCGCCGCGAGACGAATCTTGCACTGCTGGAGTCGTTGGCAAACCTGCCCGCTAAAAACGGGCAACCGGGCGAACTTCTCGACCCCCTCCCAGCGGTGGTCAACCCAACCTCAACCGACGATTTGCAATCGCAATTGGCCAGTGATCCATTCCGTCGCGACTTGTCAAATACCGTGGCAAGTCGCAATATATGGCCTTTGCTCTTGTTGCTGGCGAGTTGTGTTTTCCTGGCCGACGTATTTGTTCGTCGTGTCCACGTCAGTTTTGCATGGATTGTCCCTTGGTGGACAATTCTGCTGGGTCGCCTCCTGGGACGTGACCCCGAATCGCCAGCGAAAGAAACCATGAACCGCCTGCAAAGTCGCAAAGCTGAACTAAGCCAACAGCTCGAAAACCGCCGTAGTCATACCCGGTTTGAATCGACCGCCGAAGGCACCCTGCGGGAAGCAGATGCTGCGGCACCGGAAACCACAACTCATCCAGAAGCCCCCAAAACAAAAAATGGCAAAAAGAGTCTTGCCGAACAGGAGGCTACGGATGAGGATTCATACACGTCACGCCTTCTTAAAGCAAAAAAACAAGTCTGGAAGGATCGCGAATCATGAGCATCGGCGAATCGTTTGAACAACAAGCAGCACAATTTACAGAGCGTTACAAGACCGTCTATCAGCAAATCAGTCGGGTCATTGTTGGCCATGACGACATCGTGCACGGCATTCTTACTTGTCTCTTCGTCGGTGGGCATTGCCTGCTGGAAGGCGTACCAGGACTTGGTAAAACCTTGTTGGTCCGCACGTTGTCACAAACCCTGGACCTTGATTTCTCCCGTATTCAATTCACACCCGATCTCATGCCTGCCGATATCCTCGGCACCAACATGATCATCGAGGATCAGTCTGGCAAGCGAGAGTTTCAGTTCCAAAAAGGACCCATCTTTACTCAGATCTGCCTTGCGGATGAAATCAATCGAGCCACGCCGAAGACCCAGTCTGCCATGCTCGAAACGATGCAAGAAAAGTCGGTCACCATCTCTGGAAATGCCTATCAAATGACCCCTCCGTTCTTTGTGATGGCAACGCAAAACCCGATCGAACAAGAAGGGACCTACCCTCTCCCAGAAGCACAACTTGACCGCTTTTTCTTTAAATTGCTCGTAGGGTATTCCAATCGCGCCGAACTGAACACGATCGTGGAGCGCACCACCCAGAAATTGGTCATCGAACCCGATAAAGTTATGGATGGCGCGGAGATTGTCCAGTGGCAGCAACTCATCCGCGAAGTGATTATTGCTTCACACGTGCAGGACTATCTCGTGCGGCTTACCCTTGCAACCCATCCGGAAGGCCCTTTCTCTTTGCCCGAAACCAACCAATACCTGCGTTGGGGTAGCAGCCCCCGCGGGGCACAAACATTGGCCCTGGCTGCCAAGGTGCAAGCCTTACTGGCAGGACGCTTCAACGTGAGTTTTGAAGATGTTCGCCGCGTGTTTCTACCGGCTATGCGACATCGCGTCATCCTCAATTTTGAGGCCGAGGCCGAAGGAATCGAACCCGATAAAGTCCTGCTCGATATCCTGCAACAAGTGCCTGAAAAAGCGGAAGAAAAACAGTCCGCCTGAGGCAAACGTTTGAAAAGAAACACCCAAAGACAAACGGAGTGAACCGTGCGCGAAGTGACCATCTACCACAATCCCCGTTGTACGAAGAGCCGACAGACCCTGGCACTGTTGCGTGACCAGGGGATCCAGCCCAACGTGGTCGAGTACCTAAAGACACCACCTGACGAAAAGACACTTGGAAAACTTGTGAAACTTCTGGGAATGGAACCTCACGAATTGATTCGCAAAAAAGAATATCGTGCACTCGACCTTCCCCAGACAGACAATCCTGACGAAATCATCGTCCGGATGGCAACCCATCCGCAAATCATCGAACGGCCGATCGTGATCGCAGGCAAAAAAGCCTGCCTTGGCCGCCCTCCTGAAAATGTGCTTGAGATCCTTTGATCGAGCATGTTTTCAAAATCGTTTTAGCGCGGCGAATGCGACAGGTTTCCGCTGCCAACGGCTCTGCTGAGGTAATCGGGCGGATCGGCATGCGGTACCACGAACACGACACCAAATCCGAAGGGCATCGGCGTCGCCGCCGAAAGAGTGACAAGTCCTGGCACACCCAAGATGAGTCCTCTCCCGGCATGATTCAGTAACGAGCCGAAAAGCTGCGCTGCACGTCGAACTCTGCGAGCGTTACCCCAACGGCTGGGAATCGAACGGCTCAACACATTCAGGACCCTGATTCCGCACGTTGTTCACAAATGGTTTGACCCGTGTGGTTCGCATCTGATCCCCTGGATACGCATCGAGTAGTTTTAGCAGTCCTGCGCGATCAGAATTTTCTGGATCAAGCCACGCTTCATAGTCATCCGGAGACAGGATCACCGGCATCCGCGCGTGCAGCTTGCGCATCAAGTCGTTCGCGGCCGTTGTGATAATGGTGCATGATTCAACAGTCGGCCCTTGCCCCAGTTGCCACGATTCCCACAAACCGGCAAAACCAAACAGGCCTCCATTGGCCAACTCCATCAGATAGGGCTGTTTTGCCTGGCCCGTTTTCTTCCATTCATAAAATCCGTCACCTGGTATCAGGCACCGTCGCCGCTTGAAGGCTGCCGCAAACGAGGGCTTGCTGGCAATGGTCTCCGCCCGGGCGTTGATCATCCGAACACCCATCTTTAGGTCATCCGCCCAGGAAGGCACCAGGCCCCAACGAAACCGGGCCAGTTCCCGCTGACCCGTTACCCGAGACCGTACCGCAAATACATCTTGAGTGGGGGCAATGTTGTACCTCGGATCGAGCGATTCAAAATCCTGGTCACCGTCGAGTGCAAATTGCTGCAGTAGCAGGTTCAGGCGAGAACGCAACGCAAATCGTCCACACATAAAGGTTTGTCATTCGTGGTTCAAAAATAGGGCGGGAAACAAGCTGTTGGAAAACACCAAGGAAGCAAGCCGGGAAACTGATTTTAGCTGGGCTCAAGTGCAGCTTGACAAATTACGATACATATGTACAGTATTTAAAAGGCTGGTATTTCACCTCCGGATTACCAGCCACGAATCAAAACGCCCCTCCAAAAACTTCTCCGCCAGATTTGGGGCCCCGCTTCCCAGCAGCCCTCTAAACCCTATCACCTCCCCAGGCTTTTTCCTGTGGCTACCCCATAGCCCCCTCTCACCATGTCTACTTGCAATCCCCAACTCGATCAACTGCGTCACCAATTATCTTCCTGGGAAAACAGCGCCTGGAACTCAACCGAGTCGATTGTTTCGACCGGCCATCCTGCGTTGGATGCAATCTTGCCCGCAGGTGGATTGCGGCGGGGATCTCTCGTGGAATGGCTTGCCGAGGTACCGGGCCACGGAGCAACTACACTGGCTCTGCTTTGCGCCCAGGAGGCGTGCCAGGCAGGTGGTGACCTGGTCATTGTGGACAGTACATCCCCGTTTCATGGCGCATCCCCGTTTCATGGCGCATCCCAATTTTATGGTGGGGCAGAATTTTACCCTCCTACTCTGGCCACCTGGGGAGTCGATCTTGAGCGACTGATCCTACTGCGTCCACGATCCCAACAACATCTTCAATGGGCAATGGTCCAGGTCCTGCGTTCACCCTCGGTGGGAGCCGTTTGGGGCCATTTCAACCAACGCGATCCCCATGCCTTCCGCCGCTTGCAACTGGCCGCCAAATCGGGTGATACATTAGGCCTGCTCCTCCGACCAGCTTGCATGCGCCGAGAACCGACTTGGGCCGATGTGCGGTTACTGGTTCAACCCCTGGCTGGCCAGCAGCCACGGCAGGTACGCGTAACCCTCTTGCACTGTCGAGGTGGTGGGAGCAAGGGTTCCGTCGAACTTGAAATCGATGTCCCCAAGTCAGGACGATTTGGGAAAGTGCCTGCTGGACTGAAAAACTAGGACCAGGTGTTTCCTGCAAACCGTCTCTTCTCCAACGCTAATAGGACCCACTCTTCCAAGAGGAAAGTGGAAAACAAAACCTAGCCCTATGTCTGCACAAGCAGTTAGGCCTCCCACACTATGACTCGTATCCTTTGTCTCTGGTTCCCCAACTGGTCGATTCAACGTCTGCTACACTGCAAGCCAGAACTAAAACGTCGATCTGTGGCTCTTTTCAGCAACACGGGTCGACGCGGCAGTCAGATCGTAGCCTGCTGTGAAACGGCCTATCGCCAGGGGGTTCGACCTGGCATGTCGCTGGCCGAAGCCAAAGCAGTTGCAGGAAAAAATCGTCTGCTTGTCGAGCTCTACAACCCGGCTGTTGACCGCCAAGCACTGGAACTGTTGGCAGAACGTTGCGAGCCCTTCAGCCCACGTATCGCCTTGGAAGAAGGCAACCATCCCGAAAGCCTGCTGCTCGATATCACCGGCTTGGATCACTGGTTTGCCAACGAACAACAACTGGCCAAACAGCTTGCCGCACTGCTTGCGTGTTCAACCACGGCACCAACCCCCACGGCAGCAGGCCTTACCCAAGCTCCCCCTTGCCAACCCGCTGAACAAGAAGCCATGCATTCGCGAATCGCTATCGCCGACACGGTAGCCGCGGCATGGGCAATGGCACACTTTGCCCACACCTTAGAGCCACCACCCGCTTTTCCAGTCATTGTCCCTTTTGGCGAAGACCCTTTGCTCTTTTCTCTACCAGCAGCAGCCCTCCGTTTGCCAGAGAAGGTTCTTGAAATGCTCTCTCGACTGGGAATTGTCTCGATTGAGCAAATCCTCCGCCTGCCTCGCAGCAGTCTGAACTCGCGTTTCGGAAAAGAACTTTTGCGGCGTATTGATCAAATCACCAATCAGATTGTGGAGGTGGTCGAACCTCATCGCCCTCCCCCACAATTTTCAGTCGAACGGCCGCTAGAATATCCCATCGACAATCGCGACTCGCTCGCATGGATCCTCCGCGAATTGGTCGATCAACTCGCAGCCAAACTACTCAACCATGACCAGGGAGTTGTCCAATTAATCGTCCGTTTACAATGCGACCAACAAGAACAGCGTTGTTTTCACATAGGACTGTTTCGCCCGTCGGCTGCTGCCGGGCACATCCAGGAACTCGTCGAGTTACAACTGGAAAACTTTCAAATCCCCGCACCAGTCCATCACGTACAAGTCGCAGCAGCGATGACTGCCCAATTAACACTGAACCAGCATGAACTGTTTTCTGACAATCGTCTCACCAACGCACATGAACGATTACTCCTTGCAAACCGACTCCGTAGCCGCCTGGGAACCGAGGCCGTACTACAACCTCAACTAAAAACCAGCGCCTTACCAGAACAGGCATGCCGCAATGTGCCTTGGGCTGAAAAGTCAGACAAGTCCCGCAGGAAGAAGCCGGCGCTCCCCCCGGGACCACGTCCCCTACTGCTCTATCGCCCTCCGCGTCCCATTCAACTGGCCAGGGATTCTCCCACAGGACGACCACAATGCGCCTGGATCAATCGGCAACCACAAAACATCGTTCAAAGTTGGGGCCCCGAACGGATTGAAACTGGCTGGTGGCGCGGGCCTTCTGTCCAACGCGATTACTACCGTCTCGAAACAACAACTGGCAGTCACCTGTGGGTTTTTCGACAACTCAACAACAACGGTTGGTTCCTGCACGGTGAGTTTGCCTAAGCCCTCAAAGGCACCTCGTGGTGTGGCTACCTCACACGACCAGAGTGGGTTTACCGGTCGCGGACCTGGGTGGTACGATGGTCTCCTAAAGAAGCCTGTCGTTCCCTACAAACAAAAACACCAGAAACAAAAACCCTGCCTGGCGGAGACTTTTTCCGTGGCTTCATCTTATCGGCGAATTGCCAGTTTACGCACTGCAGAGCAATTTACGGATTATCTGGACGCACACCAAATCCAACTACCCTTCGACGCAGAATTGTCGTCTGGCCCGGAAAGTCCGCTCGCCGCCCCCTTGGAAGTCGCTGGTCGCAAAATCGGCAACCGATTCACCATCCTCCCCATGGAAGGCTGGGACGGAACTACGGCCGGAAGTTCCACAAAGCACATGGTCCGCCGCTGGCGCAATTTTGGTCTTAGCGGCGCCAAGTTAATTTGGGGAGGTGAGGCCGTCGCCGTTGAGCACGCTGCCCGCGCAAACCCCAACCAACTTTGGCTTCATGAACAAACCAAGGCCGAAATCGGCCACTTGCGAACGGAACTCCTTGAGACCCATCGCGAATCGTTTGGCAAGGATGACGATTTGCTGGTTGGACTGCAGCTCACCCACTCGGGACGTTTTTCCCGACCAAACTCCAAGGACCAACTTGAGCCAATCGGACTCTATCATCATCCGATTCTTGACGAGCGGTGTGGCGGCTCTGACAAAGTCCGCATCCTTTCCGATCTTGAGATCGACGACCTGATTGAAAAGTTCGTAAATACTGCAGCAATCGCTGCCGATCTGGGATTTGATTTCGTCGACATCAAGCACTGCCACGGTTATCTAGGACACGAGTTCCTCAGCGGTTTCGATCGCCCCGGACGCTATGGAGGCAGTTTCGAAAACCGCACCCGCTTTCTGCGTGAAATTGTCAGCGGTATTCGTGACCAGTCCCCTGATCTGATGATCGCCGTCCGCCTCAGCGCCATCGATTGGATCCCCTTCCAAATGGGATCTGACGGTGTGGGAGAACCTTGTCCACTTGAAGATCAAGAATACCGCTTTGCCTTCGGCGGGGACAAAACGGGGATTGGGATCGATCTCAGCGAACCCGTTTCCCTTCTCAAACTCCTGGAGAAACTCAACATCCACCTGGTTTGTACTTCGGCTGGCAGCCCTTACTACAATCCCCATATTCAACGTCCCGCTTACTTTCCGCCCACCGATGGCTACCAGCCGCCGGAAGATCCGCTCGCTGGCGTAGCACGACAAATTGAACTGACGCGGCAGTTGAAACAGGCCTGTCCTAATTTGACCTATGTGGGTTCAGGCTACAGCTATTTGCAGCAATGGTTGCCAAATGTTGGACAAGCCGTAGTCCGAAATGGCGGAGTCGATTCGGTGGGTCTGGGCCGCATGGTGCTCTCGTATCCCGACCTGCCAGTCGATGTCCTGGCAGGCCGCAAGCTCCAGCACAAAAGGATTTGCCGCACCTTTAGCGATTGCACCAGTGGACCACGCAACGGCATGATCTCCGGTTGTTACCCGCTGGACGAACATTACCGGCAACTGGATGAGCGGAAAGAACTCGACGCGATTAAAGCTACCTTTCGCAAATCGATGGGATCGACCACACAAAAATAACTTTCGTGGACATGGCAACCACCGCCCCAGGAGCTAGACCAATCCTAACCACCTTCCACGTGTTCTCCTCATTTCGAGAGGCAACTCAACGTACCATCGTTGCCGAGCCCAAGTCTGTAGCGCCAGTCTCCAGCACATCGAATCTGAAAGTTGGAGCGAAACAAACCACTCAACCCGATTTCGCAGGAAGATTGCGGAGAACAGATGTCTCGGGAGATGAGTTTTGGTAAAGTCAGGATCCGGTTTTTTAATTCCAACTCGGAGGCACAGATGGGAACAACCACGAAAACGAAGTTTGCGGTGATTGGCCTCGGTTGGTTCGGCGAGAAACACTGTGAGGCACTCGCGGCTATTCCAGGCGCCCAAATCTATGCACTCTGTACGCGAACCGAATCGCGTCTCAACGAGATTGCTGCCCGGTTCGAGGTCAAGCACACGTACACGGACTACCGAGAGCTGCTGAAAAATCCCGAGGTGGAGGTTGTCAACGTCGTGACGATGTGGGACCAGCACACCGCTCCGGTACTGGCAGCGCTCGAGGCGGGAAAGCATGTGTTTCTTGAGAAACCAATGGCTTCCACCATCAACGATTGCCAGGCGATTGTCACGGCTGCGGAAAAATCCAAAGGGTTCTTCATGGTAGGGCACATTTGCCGATTCAATCCCCGCTACGCAGCAGCAAAGCAGGAAATCGAATCGGGCAAGATTGGTAAGATCCTCTCTCTCTATGCCAGACGGAATATCCCAGCATCGGTGACCGATGGTCTCCTGGACAAGATTGGCCCCATCATTGGCGATGGCGTCCATGACACGGATTTAATGCTCTGGTATACCGGAGCGCGCGTCGAGACCGCCTACGCACAGACGACGAGGATGCGCGATCGCAAGTACCCAGATCTCGGCTGGACCATGTACCGGTTCGACAGCGGCGCTACGGGAATTCTGGAAAACGTGTGGTGCCTCCCCAAGGGAACGCCGTTTCAAATCGACGAACGGATGGAAATCATCGGGACCAAGGGATCTCTCCACATTCAGGAGACCCACCCCAACTACTCGGTGTGCGATGAGAACGGTTGGCGGTCCCCGGACACCACCTACTGGCCAACATGGGGTGGCACCCTCCGCGGAGCACTTGCAGAGGAACTTGCGTATTTCGCCCGTTGTGTTCAACAGAAGCGCAGACCGGAAATTATTACGCCAGCCGAATCGCTCGCCGCCGTAGAGGCCTGCCTGGCGGCAGAAGAGTCTGCTGCCACGGGAAAGGTCGTGCAAATCGCTTAGCAAACTTACAAACCAGCACCGCACCTCAAGCCAACAGAGAGAGAACATTTCACGCGGGAGGTGCGCAGTGCGACCTGAAACGCTACTACCCGAGGCCACACTCCCGCCATCGCAAAACCACCTGCTCTGGTGTGGCCGTGCCCGTGGTGCCGAGCTGCTGCACAGTAATCGAAGCGACCAGGCAACCAATCTCCGCAGCCTCCTTTAAGGTTGCCTCTGAAGTTAAAGAAGCCACGACGGCTGCTGTGACACTGTCACCAGCGCCGACAATGTCGACCGGCCCTTTGACGGGATGTCCGGGAACATGCGAATCGAGCGGTCCCCTGGGCGACCAACGGCAATGCCTTCCGCACCCTGTGTACAAAAGACCGGCTGCCCGGTTTTCGCCATCAGCGTTTCTATGGCATCCTCCATTGCATCTCCGGATGTTTCGGCGGCGGCGGTCAATTCTGCCTGGTTCCCTTTGAGCACACCGCACGAAAATTGGCCAATTTGTGCCCGACTGTCGACGAAGATCAATTTTCCCGGGTTCGCGCGGTTCAGTCTGACCAGAGTTTCGCGAACTTGATGATTGACCACGCCCCATTCAGGCTCATTGACCTGATCGAGCACAATCCAACCATCCACTTTGGTAAATATCTGACTCAGTCGATCACAAACTTCGTCAACTGCTTGTTGCCCCAGTGGCTCGCGGGAACGAATGTCCAAGCGGTTGAGTTCCTCCAACGCACCGCTGCCGGACAGGCGAAGCGGTTTTGTATACGTGGGGGTAAGCCGCCCTGGATGTTGAATGATGTGCGACTGGTCAACCGGGATAGACTGCAGCGCACCAAGCAAGTCATATCCGTGGCCATCATTCCCAATGACGGTAATTGGCACCAGGCAACCAACCCCTAAGGCAGCGAGATTGTTCATCACCGTCCCTAGAGCTCCCGGCACATTACGAACCTGGTCAATTTGAAAAGCTTCCAGGCTGGTTTCCAGCGAGGTTTCATGAACACCTGCTGCGAGGTGAAGATATCGGTCGAGAAACAAATCGCCAATCAGACCAATGGTTCGATCTGGAAAACGTGCCAACTGCTGTTCAAGTCGAGACAGGGAAATCACGGCATGACCCCTATGGTAGAAAGCAACTCCTCATGTTGTTGATAGTTGGGAACGATGATATCTGCCCCGGCTTGAATTAGCCGATCTCGTTTCCACTCGTCCACACCCTGCCGGTCGTATTCATTACTGGCAACGCCGATGGCAAGTCCTCCTACACGTTTAATTTCTTCAATCTCAACATATCCATCGCCAAACCCGATTAACTGCGATCCAGTAACGCCAGTATCCCGGATAATTTGATGGATCAGCATTGCCTTGGAAAACTTTTTGTAATCGTCCAGAGCACCATACACGCGCTCACCAAAATGCGCGTGGAGTTCCAGCAATTCCAATTCGTCTCGCACATAGTCAATGTCGGTACCCGAAGCGAGATAGAGCTCCAATCCTGACCGCACAAGCTGTTCGATCAGGTGTTGCGATCCAAGGATCGTCATTTTCTCAGCCGCGACTTCTCCATTGCGTATGGTTACAATTCGCTGCTCAACACCAGCCCAGAGCCTGCGGTGATACTCCTGTTTGTAGTCAAGAGGGTCGAGCGGTGTTCCTCCACGTTGGACCACCTGCTCGGCCAGTTCAATCATTTGGTAAACTGTCTGGCGACCGGTCAGTCGGGTAACAAACTCAGTCACTAACTGCGTGAGGGCTTCCTCACTTTCATTGGATCCGACTTCCTGAAGGATCTCGACCATCATCGGGATCATGACATCCTGCCAGCCTCGCCGTATTAAGGAAAGCGTCCCGTCAAAATCGAAGACCGCAGCCCGAAACGGGCCACGTGGAAACTTGGCATTCACAATCTCAATTGAGTGGGACATTCGACCTTTACCGTAAACTTATTGGGTTACACAAAACAGGTTTTCACGAGGCACCTGATACTCAAACATCACTTCAGCGGATAACATCTCTTCGTTATACTCGGCACGCTTCTATCCAGTCAGGGCCTTTGTTTCGAACGCCAACCAGTTTTCTGTGCCGCTCGAAAAAACCAGGACCTGCCCCTCCTCGTGCAAGCCAAGCGGTTCCGAGGGTGCTGTCACGGTTACCTCCGAACAACTCCCCATGAATCCCGGTCATGCGGAGTTTGTCGAATCTCCTTGTCTGAGAAATTGAGTACCCTTGGCCGAAAATGCGTCAGCTTGCCCACAGCCAGGAACCTCTCCCGAAAAAGGTCGAATGTGCCATAGGGATCTAAACATCCCAGGAAAATGCCCTGGGAAAAGGCAAACACCGCGAAAAGAAAAACCGTGTTTCGCGACTGGCGCCAAGCCGACAAGCTGAGGCAAGCTTAAAATCGGGCCCCCTTCTCCATCGAAGACAACCGGCTACCGCTTCACCCAAAATTGACTAGAATCGGGGGTTTGATTGACTTTCAATCTGCCGCTCGACAGCAGTTTTCCAGTCCTAAGAGGAATTCTTATTATGAAAATCATTCGTTTTCTCAACGATCATTCTGAAGAACAATATGGCGTACAACACGACGATGAATCAACAACCGCTCTGGAAGGCGACATCTATGGAGAATACCGTGACACTGGCGCGGCGGTCTCAGTGAAGAAGTTACTTGCACCTATTCAGCCGGTCGATATTCTGTGCATCGGCTTGAATTACGCACGCCACGCCCAAGAGGGCAACTCACCACCGCCTGAACATCCTGTCCTGTTCATGAAAACATCCAGCTCCCTGCAAAATCCGGGCGACCCGATCGAATTACCACGAACCTTGCGAAGTGACAAAGTCGATTTCGAATGTGAATTGGCGGTCGTGATTGGAAAAACGTGTCGCAATGCTACCCGAAACAACGCTTTGAGTTTTGTGCTTGGCTACACATGTGGTCATGATGTCAGTGCCCGCGACTGGCAACTGCAGTGGGGTGGTAGCCAATGGTGCCGCGGTAAAACCTTTGACACGTTCTGCCCTCTAGGGCCCTGCCTCGTAACGACCGATGAAATTACCAATCCCAACGAACTGGGGATTAAAACGGTACTCAATGGCGAAACCATGCAGGATTGGAATACCAACGACATGATCTTTGACGTTCCTGCCCTGATTGAATTCTTGAGTGGCAGCACCACGCTGCTGCCAGGTACCGTAATTCTAACTGGAACACCTCATGGAATTGGCGGTGCACGCAAACCACCGGTATTCCTCAAGGATGGTGACACGGTCACCATCGAATGTGAAAAGATCGGTGCCTTAACCAACCCGGTCGTGGAAGAAAAACAATAGCTGTCGTACTGTTTACCGTTTATTAGGCCTTGCACTTTCTCCGATAATCAACGATCACTACCCATTCTGCCTTCCAGGACCGATCCGTCGTGGTGCCGAGATGGCAACTGGGATTGGTCAGCCCATCGGCAGTGGTGTGACCGCGCTCACTGTGGAAAATCTGACTCCGGCAATTTGAATTTTGCACGTCTGAACCAAGCTCTATTTAGGGCAAATCGTTGAGGCCTCATTTCATTTGGGTCTGGACAAGAACCTCCTTATTAAAGAAATAGTGTCACCATGTTCAAAATAACGAATCTTTTCGGGCTACTCTTCTCCTTTGCACTTGGAATCGTCACCCTGATCGGCTGCCAGCCCAGCACGTCCTCCAAATCACCACAGAGTACCGGCAACCACAATCACAGCCACCAACATGCAGAAACTTACGACGAAGCACTGGCAGAACTCGAAAAACTGAGTACGGACATCGAAACCAAGTTCAAAGCAGGAACCAGTGAACTCGCTCACAAATCGCTTCATGACGCAGGTCATATCCTGGAGGAACTCCCTGCCCTGGCCAAGAAAGAGGGCGTTTCAGAGGCCGATTTTGAGAAAGTGAAACAGGCAGCAGACCGTGCTTTCAAGGCCTTTGGAAAACTCGATACGTTCCATGGGGAACAAAAAGATCCGCCTCCCGAACTGGATGCTGCCAGTCTCCAGTACGAACAAGTTGCGGACGATATCCATTCTTCCCTCCACGATTTGCACGTGAAGGTGGCTGCTACCGACAGTGCTGACCACGAACATGATGCTGACCACGAACACAGTGCTGACCACGAACATGACGAGACCGGTGCCCACGACGCTAACCCTCAGGACGATTCGGCAGGCGAGAAGAGTCCAGGTCAGCAACAGGGCAACGGCCAAGAATAAAATTTTTGGGAGTCTTGCGTAACGCATGCCATATTCGTGCCATCCAGTGCTGCGGTGGTCTCCTTGACAGGTTAACGATACAGAACACCTCTCCGCGTTTGGTGCAGCTTTGAAGAGTGGTAAAACGCAGATGATTCGTCTTCGCGGCGTGGCCGTGCACAATCTTCGCGATATCGATCTCGATTTGCCGCATCATCAATTAATTGCATTCTGTGGCGTATCGGGTAGTGGAAAGACGAGCCTTGCCCTCGATACCCTTTATGCTGAAGGACAGCGGCGATACATCGAGAGCTTTTCTGCCTACACCCGACAATTTCTTGAACAACTCCCAAAACCTGATGCCACCCAAATCAGCGGTATCCCCCCGGCCATTGCGGTCACCCATAAGAACCCAAGTCGTTCCCACCGGGCTACCGTTGGCACCGCAACAGAAATTCGCGACTACCTGGGTCTTTTGTTTGCCCGTATTGGGAACATTCAATGTTACGGTTGTGGGAATCAGGTGCAGCGCGATAGCCCAGAGTCGATTGCCGACCAACTGGAAACTCTTCCCAAAGCTACACGTTTCATGATTGGCTTTACCATGCCGGTTCCCGAAAACGATCGGGTGGACGCATGGCTAACCGACCTCACCGAGCAAGGATTTGTGAGAGCTCTACTGGGTGACCAATCGATTGAAATTAAAGTCGCTCGGGCCAAACAGCTTCAACCAGGCGTGACTTTGACAATCGTGGTCGATCGACTGACCGCCGGCCAGGTATCCCGAGAACGCTTACACGAATCGCTTGAAACGGCACTGGAAGCCGGGCTAGGAACGTGTGTCATGCTGGTCGAGGCATTTGACCAATCGACCGAGAACCTGGCTGAAGAGGAAACTTCACACTGGACTATCGAGCAAGTGGATGGCCGCTCGTGGCAGCGACGTGTCTCCGGCACCAGTCTCCGCTGCCACAGCTGTGGAATTGACTATCCGGATTTACAACCTCCGTTATTCAACTTTAACAGCCCACTCGGGGCCTGTCCCGAATGTGAAGGATTTGGCAACGTTGTGAGAGTCGATATGGAGCGTGTGGTACCCAACCATTCCCTGACACTTCGGGAAGGTGCAATTGCACCGTGGAACACGCCAGCGTATGCCCACGAACTGGAAGAACTGATCGCCTTGTCGGGTGATTATGGGATACCGCTGGACGTTCCCTACTCCGAGCTTTCCGAACTCCACCGGAAACAGATCCGCGAAGGGGTTTCCGAACGCGACTTCGGCGGTCTTGATGGATTTTTTCGCTGGCTAGAACGGCGGAAATACAAGATGCACCTGCGCGTATTTCTGAGTCGCTGGAAGTCCTACTATCCTTGTACAACATGTGCGGGAATGCGCCTGAGACCAGAGTCGCTCGCGGTTCGAATCGGGGGGAAAAACATTGCCGAACTTACCCAACTGCAAATCGAAGATTGCTTGAATTTCTTGGCCCACCTGCAACTCAACGAATGGCAAGAGCAGGTCTCTGCTCAGGTGATAAGCGACATCACATCCCGACTGGGTTATCTCGCCACCGTGGGAGTCGGTTACCTGGCCCTCAACCGCTCGCTACGAACCCTCAGTAGTGGTGAAGCGCAGCGAGTTGCCCTGACCACAATCCTGGGATCCGATCTCGTCAACATGCTTTATGTCCTTGACGAACCGTCGATTGGACTACACCCACAAAATATCGACGCCTTGGCAAATGCAATGACGCGGCTCCGTGACCGGGAGAATACCGTGGTTGTTGTCGAACATGAGGAAGAAATTCTTCGTCGCGTCGATCAGGTTGTCGAACTTGGTCCCGCTGCAGGCCGGGGAGGCGGAGACATTGTCTTCCAGGGAACCCCCGGCGAATTGCAAGCCGATTCCGCCAGTTCAACCGGTCAATGGCTCTCTGGAAAACGGGGGCTGGGTTTGGGTGGCAAACGGCGTCCTCCTCAGCACGGCCAGCTGACTTTAGTGGGCGCGCGGGGAAACAACCTCCGCGACGTAACGATTGATATCCCCTTAGGTTTACTATGCCTCGTAACAGGCGTGAGTGGAGCCGGCAAGAGTACGCTGATCAACGAAACTCTCTTTCCCGCCCTGGCACACTGTTTGAACAGCACCGCTGGAAAATCACCGGGTGAAGTGCCACTGGACTACGACAACCTGCTGGGAACCAGTCACCTGGAGGAAGTGATTCTCATTGATTCCAGTCCCATCGGTCGCTCGCCCCGTTCTAATCCCGTTACCTTCATCAAGGCATTTGACCCAATCCGCCAGTTATTTGCCGAACAACCCGAAGCAGTTGCCCGAGGTTTTTCGACAAGTCACTTCAGTTTCAATGTGGACGGGGGCCGCTGTGAGGCGTGTCGTGGAGATGGTCTCGTTCAAGTCGATATGCAATTCATGGCCGACATCTATCTGCCGTGTCGAGAATGTAGGGGAAGTCGTTATCGCAAAGAGGTCCGCGAGGTAAAATATCGAGGAAAAGACATTGCCGAAGTACTGGAGATGACGGTTCGCGAAGCCTTTACCTTCTTCCGCGGACACAATCGAGTGACGGTAAAACTTAAACTTTTGCTCGACGTGGGACTCGATTATCTTTGCCTGGGGCAATCCGCGACTACCCTTTCGACAGGGGAAGCACAACGGCTTAAACTGGCAACGTACCTTGGTGCGGGAAAACGAGGACGCACGTTATTTTTGCTCGATGAACCAACGACCGGCCTCCATTTTTCCGATATCCTCAAGCTACTTGACTGTTTTGATGCTTTGGTCGATGTTGGACATTCACTCGTCGTGGTCGAACACAACCTACAATTAA
Source organism: Lacipirellulaceae bacterium (assembly GCA_965243695.1). Classification (GTDB taxonomy): domain Bacteria; phylum Planctomycetota; class Planctomycetia; order Pirellulales; family Lacipirellulaceae; genus JAKVCB01. The sequence continues at coordinate 100,895 of CBDEWC010000045.1, forward strand.
TGACCGCTGCCGATTGGCTTATTGACCTGGGTCCAGGAGCTGCCGAAAGCGGCGGGCAGGTCGTGGTTTCGGGTACCCCGGAAGATGTTGCCAACTGTTCAGACTCGGTAACCGGTTGGCATTTAAAGAAAGCGCTGGCCAGATTGAGCAGCGAGCCAGAATGAAATCGCACACCAAAATAGTCCTCCCTAAAACGATTCCTTCGACCGAATTACTGATAATGAACCGTCGCAAATCCAAGCCACAGACAACCACCAGCGACAACTTGCAGCACGTTACCGTAACGTTTTCTCTGGTTGACGAATGCTAGCCATGATCTCGAATCCCCAACACGACATGTTCGAAATTGAAGTTGCTGACGCGAGCGATGTCGCACTACGCTTGCTTGTCCACGCCTCAACACCTGTTCCTCTTGATGCTGACGTATCTTGCTCCCATCACTGGAAAATTGAGGGAAGCCTGACTGGACCTTTTTGCAAGGATACCCATACTTTGCCAGCAACCTTGCCGCTACGCGAAACCGCAGGCAGCCCCGGCTTGCATGCTGAGGTGGTTGTTCCCGATCCTTGTTTCTGGTCAGCAGAAACACCGTACCTCTATCGGTTACGAATTGAGTTCTCCCGAGGAGGCAAACCTTTTTCCCACGAAGAGCAACTGATCGGACTTCAACCATCAGGAGCGACGGTCAATAATCCTTAATGGTCTTTCTCCTCAGTCCATTTGCTTTTCAACCACTGCCGATGACAACGCACTCCAACATTACACCCGACCCCGAAAAACAATCAGGTGGCGACCGGTATGCTCGCCAGGTTTGCTTTGCACCCCTCGGTGCTGATGGTCAACAACAATTAGCCGCCGGGCGGGCACTCGTTTGTGGCTGTGGCGCCTTGGGATCGGTGATTGCAAATACCCTCGTCCGAGCAGGCGTGGGGATGGTACGAATCGTTGATCGTGATTTCCTGGAAATGAATAATCTACAGCGCCAAGTGATCTTCGATGAACAAGATGTCACCAGTGGGCTGCCCAAAGCTATCGCTGCGGCTCAAAAACTTGCGACGGTCAATTCACAGGTCACGATCGAACCGGTCGTCGAGGATGTGACGTATGCAAATATTCACACGATTGCCGCCGATGTCGATGTTATTGTCGACGGTACCGACAACTTTGAAACTCGAATGCTCATTAACGACTTTGCGGTCAAGGAAGCGAAGCCCTGGATCTACGGAGGTTGCATTGGTGCCGAAGGCCAAACGATGACGATCCTTCCCGGAAAAACTGCCTGCCTTGGCTGCCTGATGCCGGAACTCCCACCTCCCGGCACGACTCCCACGTGTGATACCGCCGGCATTTTGGGCCCGGTTGTCAACGTGATTGCTTCCTTTGAGGCCATGGAAGCCATCAAGATTCTCAGCGGCAACCTGGAAGCCACCAGTCGCCAGTTGATGATCTTTGAGATGTGGCACAACCGACTTCGACAGCTTGATACAACAAAGCTCTTTGAGGCAGGCACCTGTTTGACATGTGTCAAACACGAATTTCGCTGGCTCGATGGAAAACTCAGCAGCGGCTCAGCCGTGTTATGCGGTCGGAATTCCGTGCAGATTGGCGCCCCTGCTGGTGGTCAAGTCTCGTTTCCGCAATTGGCCCAAAAGCTGGCTTCGGTGGGGGAAGTCACCCATAATCGGTACTTGCTACGAGTCACCATCGGGAAATACCAGTTAACCGTCTTTGCAGATGGCCGGACAATCGTCGCAGGAACTGACGATGTTAGTACCGCTCGCTCTCTGGTGGCGAAGTATGTTGGCAGCTAGCAGCTGCATACTCATCCTGCCCCGCCCATTCCCCCACACTTCTTCCGTAGTCGGTACAGCGGCGCGAAGCTGTAACGACAGAAGCTCCCCTTTTCAATTCACTAACCGTTATGACCGATCTAATGCAGAATACTGGTGGACTACTCTTTTCGGCCGATTGCCAACCCGGCAGCCAAAAGATCACGAGCTGTGAAGTCAGAGTGGCCATGGGTCACTTCGTCTTTTCTGCCTGGCCCTGGGTGCCAGGTATTTTCTGCTTCAATTCCGAACGCATAACACCATGGCAATGCTTGATCCCTTGGTAACGGCCGAACCTTCTGAGCCTACAGATGTAGTTGCCTCCACCAGTACCTCCAACGAGGCAATCCACTCCAGCATGGGTCGATTGGGCCCGTGGCAACTGTTGCGAAACCTGCGTGATGGACAATACACAAGACTCTATCAGGCACGACCGGAAAACCATGGTGAAGGGCTGCCGGCATCCTACGTCATCAAGGTTCTGCGCAACCAGTGGTGGCGCAACTCAGAGGCGATTGCCCGGCAACGCCGTGAGGTATGGATTGGCAGCCACGTATCGCATCCCAACATTGGACCAGTACTCTCTGCGGGAGTTGACGGTCCCCCTTTTTATTTTGTAATGCCAAAACTGCCTGGTTCCAATCTGGCAAAGATGCTGGATGAAGGTTACCGCCCTGCAATTCCAGTTGCGATTTGGATCGTGCGCCAAATTGCGGAGGGGTTGGCAGCCGTTTATGAGCAGACAGGCATGATGCATGCCGATGTCAAACCAGAAAATATGATCGTGGCTCCCACGGGACACACAACGCTGATTGACTTTGGTTTTGCGCATTCTTCTCAGGAATCAAGTTCCTGGACCGACCGACCGGTTGTTGGCACGCTCAATTACATTGCCCCCGAGATGCTCACCTCAACACTTTCTGCAGACGTTCGTAGCGATATTTACAGCTTGGGTATCACACTTTACGAGCTGTTAACCCAGCGATTGCCACTGGAAAGTGACGATCCATGCGAGTTGGTTGATTTACACCGTCAGGCAAAACCTGTCTGCATTCGGGAAATCCGGCCGACAGTCCCTTCGGCAGTTGCTACCCTGGTCCACCAAATGCTGGCCAAAGACCCCATGCGCCGCCCTGGAAGCTACGACGAGTTGATCTCTCAGCTGGTGCGACTGGAAGTCGATCTGTTTGAATTACGTTGAAGACCTTCTTGCCAACGACAATTCCCGAGGGACTCAGCTGTTGCGAAGTTCCGTACCTCGGTAACTGCAGTCAAGCAATTCCATCGGGTGAAAGACACCCAGATTATGACCTTGTGCTCGAGCTTCTTTGGCAATTTGCAGGATACATCCGGCATTGGAAGTGATGACAGCCTGTGCTTTTGTGCTGACGATGTTGCGCATCTTCCGCTTGGCCAGTCGAGAAGCCATTTCTGGCTCCGTCAGGTTGTAACTGCCAGCCGCACCACAACAAAGTTCAGACTCGGGTAAGTCGCGGATTTCCAAACCGGGGATCTGGGCAAGCAGATTACGAGGTGCATCCTGTACATTCTGGGCATGTGCAAGGTGACAGGCATCATGGTAAGTCGCGACGAGCCGAATCTCGCCCTGTGGCTTGATGAGCCCTAACTCGTCGAGAAATTCGTTCACATCTTTCATCTTGCTGGCCAGTTCAGCGCGGGCAGCTTGCCCGCCATCTGTCCAATGGTGCCCGTAATCTTTGAGCATCGAACCGCAACCGGCAACGTTATTGATCACCGCATCGAACTTATCGAGTGGAAAAGCGGCTACATTTTGATCCGCCATTTCCCGAGCAGGCTGTTCGGACCCAGCGTGAAAATGAATGGCTCCACAGCAGGTTTGGTCACGTGGAACGTGCACGTCACAGCCATTTTGTTGCAACACACGAGCAGTAGCCCAATTCGCGTGTCGAAACATGACATCTCCGATACAGCCGGTAAACAAGGCGACGGTAGCTCGACGCGTCCCGACCGCAGGCAAGAATTCTGGCAAGACTCCTTCGTCAGGGACCGGAGGTGGCAACATACGGATCATTTGCTGGAGCTGCTTGGGGAGCAAACGGATCAAACCAGTTGCTTCGATCAACCGATCCAAACCGAGTCGTTGCGCCAAGCGAGCGGGCCCCAGTGCTTTTCGCAATCGGTCAGGATATGGAAAGATGCGAAAGAGAATCCAACGGTGGAACCAGTCATCTGTCTTCGATTGCCCCTCCGTTTGCGCCATCGAAATACGGAACGGTTCAATCAGCTTTCCGTACTGAACTCCCGACGGACAGGCTGTTTCACAAGCACGACAATCGAGGCACAGTTCCAAATGGCGGCGCACACCCGATGACAAGTCGAGCCGGCCGTCGGTTACAGCTCGCATCAGATAAATACGCCCGCGCGGACTGTCGTTCTCGTTAGCCGTTTCTACAAAAGTGGGGCATGCGGAAGTACACAACCCGCAATGGACACAATCCAGAAAGAGATTGTAGTCGATGTCTTCGCCAGGTTTTGTTGTCGTTTCTGGAGTTTCTTGGTTCATCACGCTTACTGCCATTCTCGCTTGGCCTGGAATTGGGCCTCGCCAGAATATAAAAGTCACGGCTGGTAAAAAATATGAGCGGCCTTCTTTTCAATTCCTCAAAAGGAACCAAAATCTGTTAAGCCTGAAAAATAAATCTCCCTGGATTCAAAATTCCCTGCGGATCGAACTTCTGCTTAATCTGCTCCATAAGTCCGCTCGAAGCAACACGACCTCCCCACACAATTTGGGAAGTCAAGTCCCCGATCTCGCTCGACAGGACACTCATCCCACCACCTGCCTGGATTGCCGCTGGCCGCAACTGGCCAACCAGAAAGGTCGTCAAGTCCGACGATTGGAACTTTGCAAACCGTACGATGATCACGCCCGTTCCAGCATGTGCCTGAATCGTACAATCTGGATCGTACTCGAGCAGGCGGCCAACAAGCTGCGTTACGGCACTGGGCAACGCCGTAATTTTGACGGTCAATGGGGCGGAATCACCCTCCGCGGCTATGCCACAATCGGAGAATTCAATCTGGCGGGCCAGCAACGACTCACCCTTACTAGGGTCAAGGACCGATACTTTGGCACTTTCAGCAGATACCAGTTGTGCTTGCAATTGGTCGCGCATGGCGGCGACTTCGGTTTCAGATCCTTCAAATCGAACAGCAACCAAATTAGCTGCAGCCGATTCCGATAGCCCCACCAGTTCCTTCCAGCCAGTTCCGACAAGCAAATCAATTGCAGCCGGTGGCGAGGGGACATCGACCAAAGTCACCAGGACCTGCTCGGTGACGTCAAGATTCTCACAAGAAACGAGCAACGTCACCGCTTGTTCCGTTTGCGGCTTCAACTTGAATGTGAGCTGGGTAATGATACCGAGTGTGCCCAGTGAGCCCGTCAGCAGCTTACAAAAATCGTAACCGGCAACATTCTTGACAACACGTCCCCCTCCTTTGAACGGCACTCCCTGACCATCAACGGCATTAATTCCAATGACATAGTCACGCAACGTTCCATAACCATACCGACGAGGTCCACTCCAATCACTGGCGACAAGCCCGCCAATGGTCGCTTCGGTCGCACGTGGCGCATCGATGGGAAGCTGCTGCTTTTCAACTGCCAGGGTTTGAACCAAATCGCAAAAGCGAACTCCTGCCTCAACGACAATCGTCATATCACGGGGCGTGTAGTCAACGACTCGCGACAACCCGGTAGTCTCGAACGCATACCCTGTTCGGGTCGGCATTACTCCGTATTCCAGGCTGGTGCCACCACCGATCGTATAAATCGCCTGCTTGGCATCATGGGCAGAGCGAATCATGTCGGGAACGTCCGCCACACTACCAGGCGACATTGTTTCAGTTGTTGGAAATTCTTGCATAACGCTGATCGATTGCTTGGGTTGGATTTTCTCACTTGACTGCCAACGGGACAGGGAGTCGCTACAGTGCGGCGCGACGCCCCGGATGGACTTGCTCCATTCCACAGGCCCCTGCAGTAGGAAGCATTTTTCCGGGACTCAAACGCCCGTGCGGGTTGAGCGCTGAACGCAAGCGCTCCATTACCTCCAAGTCACTTTCGGAAAACAACTTGTTCATGTAACTGATTTTTTCAACCCCAATGCCATGCTCTCCAGTCACGCTACCGCCGCAGGCGATACATTCGCCGAGGATCGCTTTGCTGGCCTCGAGGACACGCTGAACCTGCTCTGGAGACCGTTCATCGAAAAGCAGGATGGGGTGCAAGTTGCCATCCCCCGCATGGAACACGTTTACGATACGAATATCGTGTTCGGCGCTGATCTCGCGAATCCTTCGAAAAATGTGGGGCAATTGGGTACGCGGAACCACGCCATCCTGGGTACAAAAACTGGAGCTCAACCTGCCAATCGCTCCGAATGCCCGTTTACGGCATTTCCAAAGTTCTTGTCGCTCCTTTTCAGTAGCCGCCAGTTGGACTTCTCGCGCCCCATTTTGATTGCAGATTTCCATAATCTGATCCCGCTGTTGATCAAGACCGGCCTCTAGTCCATCAACCTCAATCAAGAGGATCGCCTCGGCATCAAGAGGAAACCCGAAGTGGAAGGCTTCTTCCAGCGCCACGACAATTCCCTGGTCCATCATTTCCAGCGCCGCTGGAATAATCCCCGCCCCAATGATTTCACTAATCGACCCGGTCGCTTCATCGACGGACTCGAAAATGGCAAGCATCGTACGCACACCTTGAGGATTGCGTGTGAGACGCACCCAAATCCTGGTAACGATTCCCAGAGTTCCTTCACTACCCACCATCGTGCCGACCAGATCGATTCCATGTGGGTCTTCGGTGGGCCCTCCAAGGCGAACAATTTCGCCTTCGGAAGTCACCATTTCGAGACCCAACACGTGATTGGTCGTGACACCGTATTTGAGGGTGTGCGGCCCTCCGGAATTGGTGGCAACGTTACCCCCAATCGTACAGGCACCCTGGCTGGAAGGGTCTGGCGCATAATGGAAACCGGTGCCAGCCAAGTGCCGACTTAGCCAGGCATTGACAACGCCTGGTTCCACAACTGCATATCGGTCGCGAAGGTGGACTTCGAGAATCTCACGCATCCGCGTGAGGACGATCATCACTCCACCCCCCACCGGTAAACACCCGCCAGCCAGGCTGGTTCCAGCCCCTCTTGGCAAAAAGGGGACATCGTACTTCCGACAACACTGGACAATCTGGGCCACATCCTCAGCAGAGCGGGGAAAGACGGCAATGTCAGGTGCATTCTTTGCCACGGTGAAACCGTCGCACTCGTAGACGACAAGTTCAGAATGTGCATCAAGCACATTCTCAGAACCAAGCAACTGACGCAACCTACCGGCCAGCGAAACTAGATCCACAGACATGCGATTCCACGGTAAAAGGCCAAAACGAGTATTATACGCGTTGCACAATTTACCTCTAGGCCCACAAAATCGGGAATTTCCCCCACCGGCGAGTCCAGATGCAGACCCAAGGCATCAGGCAGGCCCTTTCCGTACAGCATCCTGCAACAGGACGCGTGCCTGCCCATCAAACATGGCATGCCGCCTGTCCATGGTGTGGGGCAAAAAACATGGAACAGACGGCATGCGGCAGGGAGTTGAAGCAGGGAAGTTTTTCCGAAATGGCCAAGATCAATGAGAAGTTGGCGGGAGCCAGGCCGCCTGTGGGCTGAACTTGTTCAAGTCTCGAGTTGTGGGATTTCAGCACCGTCGAGAAATCCGGCCAAAGCTTGCATACGACAAGGCTGCTGAAGTTTGCGAACTGCTTTGGACTCAATCTGCCGTACTCGCTCTCGCGTCACCGCAAAGATTTTTCCGACTTCCTCCAACGTATAGTTATAACCATCCGCCAGGCCGTAACGGAGACGTACGATCTCCCGTTCCCGGCTACTCAAGTCATTCATCACCATTTCGAGCCGTTCTTTCAATGTTTGCATATTGGTGTCATAGAGCGGATCGTAATCGCAATTCTCTTCCAGGAACTCCCCAAAATAATTGTCCTCGTGATCACCTACTGGCTGATCCAGCGAAAGTGGTTGCCGCATCATTTTCATAATGACGCGTGCATCATCAATAGTCATTCCCGCGATTTCGGCCACTTCTTCCGGGTTTGGCTCGCGACCACGCTCCTGGACAAAATCCGCAGTGACCGTCCGAACCTTTCCCATGACATCGATCATATGGACTGGTAAACGGATGGTTCGACTTTGGTCAGCAATGGCTCGCGTGATGGCCTGACGAATCCACCATGTTGCATAAGTCGAAAACTTGTAGCCGCGCGCGTGCTCAAATTTATCGACAGCCCTCATCAAGCCCGTGTTACCTTCCTGAATAAGGTCCAGAAAACTCAACCCGCGGTTGCGGTACCTTTTGGCAATCGAAACTACCAGACGCAGATTGGCGGCTGAGAGAACTCGCTTGGCCTCGTCATACCGAAAACGGCGTCGCTTTGTTCTCTTTACTAAGTGATTCAGTGTGGCAGGCGTTTCCAGCGTTATCCGCATCAAATAGCGAAGTTCGGTCCGCAACTCAGCCTCGTGCTTGGGGCCAAGCAACCCATTCTGTTGGGAGAGTTTCTGCTTGAGTTCAATCATCCGGGCACTGATTTTGTGCAACTGGTCCATCAGAGGCATGAGCCGGGCAATTCGCAAGTTCATCTCTTCGACCATCCGCACAACCTTGTTCCGGCGAGTCACCAGTTTTTTCCAACTTGCATGTTTTTTTGCCTGGCTAGTTTGACGACTAACTGCCACGCGGTAATCTGCCTGATTTTGGAGCATTAAATTGCGAATGGTGTGTAAGTTCGGAACCAATCGCTGTAAGACGCGTTTTTTCTCTGCTGTGTTGGTCACTGAGATCTCGACGGTCCGGTCAAGACGAACTTCGCGTCGTAAAACCTTTTCGAGTAAGTCAACCACTCCCAAAAGAACAAAATCATTGCAAAGTAAACTGCGGCGAAACTGGGTTCGCGTCGCTTCGATTCTCTTGGCCGAATCAATCTCTTCCTGACGAGTGAGCATGCTGATCTCACCCATTTGCATCAAGTACATCCGTACCGGGTCGTCGACGTGTGAACTGGCACTCCCGCCATCTGAGCCGCTGTCGACCTCAACTTCGCCATTGGCTTTACCAACGGTGGTTGAACGCACCGCCGTCTTGTTGACCGTGGTGCCGTTGGAATGGCCGTTCTGTTGGGCCGTATTGGAATGGCCGTTCTGTTGGGTCGACTTACGGTTGACCAACCTGGCGATGTTAGAGCGTGGCACAGGCAGTTCCTCGGGGGACAGTTTTTGGCAGGCGGCAAATGCCGGCGGCAAAGCGGGTGAAGTACGGCCGTACCCTTCTTGCACGCTTGATGCCGAAAGGACCAGGCAGAACCGGCCCACAGGTCCTAAACCCAGTCCAAATAATGATTTGAGCGCATGGAAATGTTCTCCCGCCCTTGTTGTTCGATGGCCTCTCCGTCGATCTCAGACATCATTGGCAAAGCGATGTGTTGCCAATTCGCACCATCGACACCCGACCGAGCTAAATGTCTCTGGAACATCAACACAAGGCATGCGAAGATCACGGCCTACTCCCACCAGGTCTCCAGGCAGTACCCAGCGTGACCACGCGAATTGCCAACGCAGCTAGTTTCCCGAACGAATGCCACCGGTCGGCTGCGCAAACGGTGCAGTCGATAGAACTCGATTATTTGACATTCTCCTACGCGAGCGACTCTCTCCTGCCAGAGCTTGCTGTGCAGAGGCAGGCAGACCGTCCCGTTGGCTTTGTAACGCAGTTGATTGAAGCTCTGGAAAACCTCTGCCCCCTGATCTATGTGCAACCTCAGCTAAAGGTTCTGGCAGCCGCTGGTGGATTTGATGGGCGGGGGTGTGTTGAACATGCAGCCGAGCTACTCTGCAACCGAGGCTGCCCTACACTTCCGGTCGCGCAGGTTCGGGGTGCCGATGTTCTTAATCGGTTGGAAGAGTTTCTCCTGGCTGGATGTACGCTTGACGAGCAAGCAACAGGCGAGCCCTTTCGAGACCTCACGGTTCCGCCAATCTATGCCCACGCCTGGCTAGGCGCCGACGCCGTGGTCTCGGCGCTAGCTCAAGACGCGCGCCTTGTGGTCACCGATAGCCTCCAGCCGTCGTCCCTGACCATCGCGGCCGGAATCCATGAATTTGGCTGGCCACACGATGCCTGGGACCAACTGGCAACGGCAGCAGCAGCCGGAAATTGTTTTTTTAGCGACTCAAAAACGGGCTTGGGCCTCGAGTTGACACAAAATTCACAGGGGCGTTTTGCGACCCATCCCGGGTGTCCGATCGTGGAACTGGAAGCCGGTGGAGAGTTGCGAATGGTCAAACCTGCCCCCAGCGATGGTCAGCTAACCAGCACCGATGTACTTCAAGATATCCAGCGGCCTTTGACATCACCCGATGTCAAGATCGATGCCACAAGGGCAACCGCAAAGCGCGTTCCCCACGACGAAAACGTGGTCCAAATCAGTGGTATTGTTGGTCACCGCCCGGTTGACGATCTCGCTATCACAATCGGATTGCGCGACGGTTATCAGGCGACCGGGGTTATTTCTATCGATTGCTCCGATCCACTCTCGGTGGCTGTAGAACTGGCCGAATTGATGGACGGACGTCTCAAGCAAGAAAATGGTCCTTCCGTTGAACTTACGTGTGAGCCGTTGCTAAATTCCTTCCGGGATCACAACCATCACATTTTCCGCATCCACGGCTGGTCGCTGCAACCGTCAGCCGTTGACCGATTGTGTCGTGAAATCGTCTCCATGCGTCATGCTTTTGCTGCAGGGCTCCCGCTGCTGCGCAACCTCATTCCGCACACCCAACCTAAAATCCGTCCCTGGCTGACGTCCGTACCTAAAGAACTTGTCGAGGTTGCGGTCGATTGCCGTCAAGCCGACCAATGGCTGTAATTCATGGCAATCAGGGCCGATCGTTGATAACTACCCCATCCTCCGCGTCTGTATATTTATGACTAGTAACGCATTCGAAATTAGCATCCATGGTCCGGTTGGTACCATCATCCTCAACCGACCCGATCAACAAAATGTCTTGACGCAAGCCATGCTTGAAGGCCTTACTCAAGCCCTCGATGACTTCTATCTGGAGAAACGAGTTCGAGCAATCGTGCTCACAGGCAAGGGAAACAGTTTCTGTGCAGGGATGGATGCCAGAGAAATCTCCAATCGTTTTCAGCTTTCCAATGCCACCGAACTCTGGGCAGAAAGTGCTTCTGCATATCGCGAACTGATTATGCGGATGCTGGAAGTCACCAAACCCATCATTGCTTCGGTCAATGGACCCGCGGTGGCAGGTGGCGCCGGGCTGGTTCTGGCCAGCGACATCGTGATCGCTGGCCCCGACGCCTCGTTTGGCTTGCCCGATCCACAACGAGGCCTGGTGGCGGGGATGGTAACCCCACTGGCTGCCTTTCGACTGGGCGCTGGCACCGCCGCCCGCCTGGCCCTGACAGGATCGCTCTTTCCGGCCAACGAGGCGCGACAGATGGGCATTTACCACGAACTGGTCGATCATGACCAACTCTGGGCAAGGGCGACAGAAATCGGGACTGCCTGCGCCGCAGGAGCCCCCGAAGCCATCCAGCTTACCAAACGCCTGATTTCCGAAACGGTCGGTGAGCAACTTGGAGCACAACTGTCGGTAGGGGCGGCTGCTAGCGCAACAGCCCTGACCACCGACGCAGCCCGGGAAGGAATTGCGGCTTTTCTTGAAAAGAGGCCACCTGAATGGAAATAACCCTTCACCAGCAGCCCAACAAAACTGACCGCGTCAATCAGGAAGAAGGATTGTGGTCTTCACAAGAGGGGTTTAGAATCGGGGTATTGCCGGGGCTGGCCTTTTTCTGAAAAACTCACCGAGCTTTCCAGAAAACTTAAAAAGCCGGCAAGCCAATTTGGAAAAAATCCACAAAACATCGTACCTTATCAAGAGTATGCTATGGCAGGAAAAAAAGGTGGCAAAAGGAAAAAGAAGGTTGAAACTGTCTTCCTTGTTTGTGATGAGACAGGTGAATACAACTACACACTTCGTCGCAAGACCGGCTCAGAAAAGCTGAAGGTCAAGAAGTACTGTCCGCGACTGCGCCGACATACTTCTCACACGGAAAAGAAAAAGTAGGCTTCTCACACGGAAAAGAAAAAGTAGGAGTGGGACGTCAGGCACTGGGCGCGAGAGAACGGATTCAGACCGCGGCTCTCGTGTTTGATGGCCCGTCCTTTTTTTCATGCCAAAACGCTGGCGTATTGCCCCGCACGATCCGCAGCGTATCGCCGCGCTTGAAAAGGCCGCCCAGATTCCTACCGTCGTAGCTCAATTGCTTCTCTGCCGCGGAATTGAAGACCCACAAATTGCCCGGCACTTTCTCGAAGCAAAACTCAATGGCTTGCGCGACCCGTCCGAACTTCCAGGGGCAACCCAGGCAGCCGAAATTCTGCACCATGCCATCACCAACGGCAAGAAAATCGTCGTCTACGGCGATTACGATGCCGATGGCATGACCGCGGCAGCAATTCTGCTCCGCTGCTTGAAACTTCTCCACGGCCAGTTCACCTGCTATGTGCCCAATCGAATGGAAGAAGGCTATGGGCTGAACGAAACTGCGTTACGGAAGATTGCCAGCGAGGGAGGAGAGGTTGTCATCACGGTCGACTGCGGAATTGCCAGTCTTCACGAGGCTGACATCGCACAGGAATTGGGGCTGACACTCATCATCACTGACCACCATCAGTTTGCAGAGAGACTGCCTGTAGCCGCAGCCTTGGTTCATCCACAACTCCCGGGACACAGCTATCCCTTCCACGGACTTTGCGGCGCTGCGGTCGCCTTGAAGGTCGCATGGGCGCTTTGTCAAAAAGCGTGTGGGGAAAAACGGGTCAGCGAACCGATGCGAAATTTCCTGATGCGAGCCGTAGGACTGGCAGCGATCGGAACCGTAACCGATGTCGTCCCCCTGGTCGACGAAAATCGAATTCTTGTTCGTCATGGCCTGAACTCCCTGCGTCATTATCCAACGAAAGGAATCTTAGCGCTGGAGAAGGTCGCAGGCCTTAAAAGTAACGTTCCACTGGCCAGCGATGACATCGGGTTCACGATTGGACCACGTCTGAATGCCGTCGGACGGCTCGGTCAAGCCATGATTGCCATTGATCTGTTGACGACCGAGTCCGACGAGCGGGCCAAAGAATTAGCCAAATTCGTCCATGACCTCAACAGTCAGCGGCAGACGGTTGACCGGAGCGTGTTTCGAGCTGCAAACAAGCAGGCACAAAACGACTTTTCCCCCTCCACCGACCCCGCCCTGGTTCTCGACGGCAAGGGCTGGCATCCGGGCGTTGTCGGCATCGTGGCAGGCCGCCTCGCTGAACGATACCACCGCCCGGTCATCGTCATCTCGCGGGATGAACTCGGTGTCAAACCGGGTACTGGCTCAGGCAGGGGGGTGCCAGGATTTGACCTCCACGCTGCCCTGGAAGCATGTAGCACCCATCTGCTCAGCTATGGAGGACACAAGGCAGCCGCGGGATTAAAAATCGATCCTGACATGATTGAAGCCTTCCGTATTGACTTCTGTGCCTTCGTCGAGCAGTCGATTTCGCCAGAACAACTATCTGCAGAACTGTTGGTCGACGCTGAAACACCCTTGTCAGCACTTACCCATCAAACGGTCGGACAAATTGAACAGATGGCCCCCTTTGGTCACGGCAACGAACGCCCCCTCTTGTGCACAGGCGATGTGCGACTCGCCGGGCCCCCAAAACGCATCGGTAACAACGGCAGTCACCTTGCTCTCGAATTTGAACAACACGGAATCCAAATGCGGGCAGTCGCTTTTGGTGGCGGCGATTGGGAAGAAGATTTAACGGCGGCCAATGAAAGAGGACCGCTTGCAGTTGCGTTTAAACCGGTCATCAATACCTGGGCGGGACGTACCAATGTCGAAATGCGTCTGGCAGACTGGCGAGAGCAATCGTCTTAAACCTGGACGCCGCAGACAGGTGGCGTGATACGTGACTGCACTGTTAATTGACGTACCACCTCGGTTGGATCGTCCGTCTCGTTGAGAATCTCCCGTTGCCGTTGTGCCCAGCTTGTTGATTGCGCCAGTTGCACAGCCCGGTTGAGGTAGCCATCTGCTCTCAAATCGGTCGCAATGGCAGCTATCGACTGTGCAAGTCGCTCAACCTCTGCGCCAACCGTACCCACCCGATAGGAGTAAAGGTCGACGATCGTTGCCTGATTGCCGTACCGCGCCGCCCGCCACTTGTTCTGGCGAACCATCATCGGGTGGCAATCATGTTGATAGGCTCCCTGGTCGATTTCATCCGACAGTGATTTCACCAGGCACTGCACCAAGGCAGCAACTCCCAGGGTATCTTCCAGGTTACCCGGCATATCACACACGCGAACTTCGACCGTTCCAAACTTGTGATGGGGTCTCACATCCCACCAAATTTCACGAATCGTATTGATAAAACCGGTTTCGATCATGTGGTCCACCAACCACACATACTCGCTCCAGTTTCGCATCAGGGTGGGCAAACCGGCTGTCGGCAAACCCTCCATGACTTTCGAACGATGTGACTGCAAACCGGTATCTCGGCCTTCCCAAAAAGGGCTGTTCGAACTCAAGGCCAGCAGGGTCGGCAAATGCCGCATGATACGGTCGCAAATCATGACCGCCTTGTCCCCCGAATCGACTCCCACGTGAATATGCAGACCGAATGTCACCAACCGGCGGGCCATCTCTTGCAGCAGGTTCACCAGTTGCAAGTAACGGTCGTTCGGAGTCACTCGCTGCTCTTTCCAGAGCGAAAAAGGATGTGTTGCGCCCCACCATAGTCGCAGGCCGAGCGCATCAGTCGCTGCTTCAACCGCAGTCAATTTCGTTCTCAAATCATGCTCAGCCTCTGCAATTGTCTCGCAAACGCCAGTGTTAATCTCCAACACCGACTGCATCAACTCCGGCTTGTAGCAACCCTCATCCTCACTGAGCCCATCGCCAGCAAGGCGTGCCGCAAGCATCCCGTAAGCGCTGCGGAGCGCCATATTGGATTCGTCGACAAGTCCCAATTCAATTTCAATGCCAACCGTAGGGTAATCATTTCCATGGAATTCTATTTTTCCCATGCCAGCTTGTCCCATTCGAGTCCACGAGGATTCTTTACACTACAGGAAACTGAAACAACATCCGTTCCTCTGCAAAGCCGCATACAACTAACCGATGGCCCACTCCACAACGCAGCGGGCAAGCAGATTTGCTCCAATTGCCAGACACCGCTCGTCCACATCAAACAATGGCGTATGCAACCCTGGAGCAACCGAGGGATCTGCTGCACACCCAAGCCGAAACATAACACCCGGGACATGGTCAAGATAAACGGCAAAATCCTCGCTTCCCATGCTTGCACGGGACATCACCTCAAGTTGGTCGGGACCCAACATTTCGTCTGCGGCACGACCTACCAGTGAATTTAGATGCGAATCATTGTAGACAGAGGGAATACTTGCCTCGAAGCGAACTTCGATTTTTGTCCCGGTGATCTCTTCGACCCCCTTGGACAAAGCACAAATCTGATCAATCGCCTGCTCCCGCACCGAATGGTCCAAGGTTCGCAATGTGCCGGCAAGTTCTACGGTTTCAGGAATGACATTTGGATTTTCACCCCCCCGGATTTGCCCGATCGAAACGACGACCGCATCCTGACTATCGGTGGCGCGGGGGACAAACTGATAAAGCGTGCTGATCAACTGGGCCGCTGCACCAATCGGATCTTTTGAAAGATGCGGCCGGGCCCCATGACCACCTCTCCCATGAATGACCAGTCGCATGTCATCGCAACTGGCAGTGAAAATACCTGGCCGCACCCCAATCGTGCCGGTCGCACGGGTGGGATCAACGTGCAACGCAAGAATGGCTTCGACCTCTTCGAGGGCCCCCGCAGCAGTCATCTCGTGGGCTCCGCAGCACGTCTCCTCGGCAGGCTGAAAAATACCTCGCCACTGAACGGGAACTGGCAAGTCACCCTTTTGGGCCAATTCGTCAAGCGCCACAACCGCTCCAAAGAGAATGGCCGAGTGCGCGTCATGCCCGCATGCGTGCATGACCCCTGCAACCTGGCTGTGATAGGCGACTTGCTTTTCGTCGGTGATTCGCAGCGCATCACAATCAGCACGTAGCGCAAGCCGGCGGCTCTGTGACGATTCTCCATCATCACGGCTATCGACGATTACGCCACGGCCTTCCGGGCCCATCCGTACCGGCAATTCCATTTCACTGAACTGCTGGTAGAGGTGCAAACTCGTTGCAAGCTCTTCGTGGCTTGGCTCAGGATGGGCATGAAGGTGGCGCCGCAACGCGACAATACGGTCGAAGTTCGCTTTGATCGTTGCCGAAATTCGATCATGCCAATCAACAGAGGAAGGCTGACCTGGTTCCACTCGAGGTACTTTCTTCAAAACGGACCGCTCCCAACACTCAACCTTCTTGCAAGTTAAGGTCTACAAATTCAGGTTCGACCAGTGTGGGTATGACTCCTGCCTGGTGGCCACGCGCCAGAAATTGAGCCACCGATTCCCTGCCCCGGGGCCCAAAGTCCAGGGTCCAGTCGTTGACATACATGCCCACAAACCGGTCCGCGCGATCTTGATCTAAATCCCGTCCGTACTGCTGGGCATAATCGAGTGCCTCGGTTCGGTGCTCCAAACCATAGTCAATACTCGCATACAACAACCGCTGCACCTCAGCAATCGTTTCCTCTCCCAGATCCTTGCGAATCGCGTTAGCCCCAAGTGGGAGCGGCAATCCTGTTTCCTCCTGCCACCACTTGCCAAGATCGACAATCAATTTCAGATCGTGATCTCCATAGGTGAGTTGTCCTTCGTGGATGATTAAACCTGCGTCAACCGGCTGCCCCTTGTAGTTGCCAGCGACCACAGCAGGAATGATTTCGTCAAAGGGAACAACGACATACTTGAATTCAGAATTCAGACAAAGCCGGAGGGCCAAAAACGCGCTCGTCAATTCACCTGGAATGGCAATCGATCGCTCGGCAAGTTTTCCTAATGAGACCTCTTCGCGGGCAATTACCATGGGGCCGTACCCATCGCCCATACTTGCCCCGCAAGAACAAAGTAAGTACTTGTCATGCAAGTGGGCATAGGCGTGCAGGCTGACTGCCGTCAGTTCGAGGTCGGCTGAAAATGCCCGCTGGTTGAGCGTCTCGATATCCACCAGTTCGTGGGTGAACTCGTAGGGGCCGGTTTCGATTTTGTCATTGGCCAAGGCATGAAACATGAATGCATCGTCAGGGTCGGGGCTGTGCCCGACGCGGATGAGCTGTTTTGTGACGGATGGATTCGACGGCACGTGCAAGTCCTTTATGCTGGGAGGAACTGGTGATTCTGCGAGAAATAGTCGGTGATATCCTCTGACCGCATCATAGGCCGCCGCCGTAATCATCGTCAATCGATTCGTGCGATGTCGCTCGCAACCACAAACCGTACGGCTGTCTACCAGAATCGCCAATTTGCCTTACCGGACTGGCAAATATCCGCTGAGAACCTTACTTCAAGCGGTTGAAAACAGGACGGCTCGACTTGCAGCGACGGCCGAAACACCTAGAATGGTCACACTTGGTGAGCTACCCGTCCTACCCAGGAGAGCCCATCCAACCGGGAGAGGTGGCTGAGTGGTCGAAAGCACCGGTTTGCTAAATCGGCGTACGGGTCATACTGTACCGCAGGTTCGAATCCTGTCCTCTCCGCTCTTGCTGATGGGCTCTTCGCAACGTTTTGTAGAACAATGTGTTGCGAAGAGCCGTTTTCAGTTGCTGGCCGTGGGCATGCTGATGGCCTACCGCAGGCGGCGGCGTGTGTAACTCATGTTCACTTTTGCCTGAAACCCGCCGCCGGTTCAATATAAGCCATCCCACTTGCTGCAGGATCCGGAGTTGTTAGAGCGGTTGAACGGATTAAACCCCATGACACGTGCAGCTTTTGCTGAACAACGTTCGGGCAACCTCAAGCAGCACGCATTTTACGTCGTGCCGGCTGCACAACGGCTGTGCCAGTCCCCCAGATGGTACCTGCACTTTCATGTGGAAAGACGACGCAAACACAAAAGATAAACCGTCATGAAAATCCACACGATCCTGCTGAGCCTCCTTGGGTTGGGTACCTTGCCCTGCCTGGGGGCTACCGATCGACCGAGTCAACTCCCCAAGCGGTACCGTGATTTCGCCATCTACACGACGAGCAAACCAGATCCGACGAATCCGGCACAAATCGAGATGTCGGTACAGTTGGTCAACCGTGGTCAACGTGTCCTGCGCACCCGGGTGGAGCTCAGCCCCCAGCAGAAACTGGGGTTCAAGGGTGGCAATACCGACGTCGACCTGCCAGCCGGCCAGATGAAGACCTGGCAGCTGACATTCCATCCCCCCGACGGTCTGGTGAAGGAAGTGATTGAGGGTGCCATCTTCTTCAACTCGATCAGAGCTCGAGACTTGTTCATTGCCGTGCGCGGTCCCGACCCCAAGGGCTGGCAACCCGATCGAGAGCCCGAAGTCGACGACCCCTCGGAAACACTGGTCATCACGGACCGGGCTCAGGTGGTCGCGACTTACGCGCCGCGTGTCCGCATCGACTGGTGGCAGCGTCACCCGAGTTCCACGATCACGTCCGACCAGCGTGTCGGGCCAACCGTGACCCTTGCCGCCCGGGGCCGCACCGATTATGCGATCCTGGTGGATGTGCCCGAAGCTGAAGGAAGGGAGAATGACAACTTTCAGGGGGCCGTGGCGGACCTGGTGCGGTGCATCCGGATCATCTCCGGCGGAGCAGAACTGCCCGTCGTCGTGTCCCCGGAACAAGGTCAACGCGCCATCCGGTTACGTTTCAACGACCAGTCGCAGTGGCCGCACCCGGACGCCTACCATCTTCACACGACTTCCGGCGGCGATGTGATCATTGAATCCGGCCACGTAGATGGACTGCGCAACGGAATCTATGGACTGCTTACGGATCATCTGGACTGCCACTGGTTTGTCCCCGGGACGCTTGGTGAAGAAATCCCCCAACCCGATAACCAGGCCGCCGTGATCGGACAGATCGACCAACAGCGCAGTCCCGCCTTTTACTCCGCAGCGCGCACTAACTGGGGTGGTGGTAGCTGGAACGTCCGCAACCGGAACGTGGCCCGCCGCGGCCGCATCATGTATGGCCACGCGTTTGCCGCGTTGTTAAAGGGCACGCCCGAACTTTACGAGCAACATCCCGAGTGGTGGGCTCGCGACCGCGCAGGAACCATTCGAAATTTCGATCAGGCAAGAGGCTGGAGCTTTACAAATTTTTGCACGACCAATCCCAAAGTCCTGGAGTTAGTTGCCCGGAAAATTAACGATCAACTCCGTAGCCCTAACGCCATTCTGGCCTCCATCGACCCAAACGATCTGGCACCGTTTTGTTTGTGTGAATCCTGTCGGGCCGTGGACGCATCTTACGGTGCCGACAATCCTGACGGCCGCTTCTCCACGGACCGGATGCTCCATTTTGCCAACGAGATCCATCGACGACTCGACCCGGAAAATCAGGACAAACAGTTGGGCTTTCTCGTTTATGGGTATCAGATTGAACTGCCGAAAACAGCCCAACCGGGCCCCGGTGTCACGGGCACCATCTGCTACATGGACTGGGACTACGACCACACCCGACCCATGAACGACCCGACTTCTCCATCCAACCGAAAATTTCTGCGACTCATCAAAGGTTGGGGGAAATTGCTACCCATGATGGGCTATTACGATTACCCCACCGACTACGTTCACTTTGCCCCCTATGGCCAGGTGACGAAGCTGCGCGAAGACATCCCATTAGTGCATGACCTGGGAGTCACGTGCATGGTCATTGAGGGCCAGCCGATCCTGGCAACCAGCGCGCTGAACCTCTACATTTGCAGCCGCTTGCAGTACGACGTAAACGAAGATGTCGACGTTCTCGTGGAGGAGTTTATTCACAAGTTCCATGGGCCGGCGGCCGAGCCCATGCGCAAATACTGGTTGGGCGCTGAATATTATACGGCAACCTTGCGCCCCGGCCCCAGGGCGCAAGATCGCATGACACGCATTCCGGCAATGTGGGAAGAACTTGACGATTGCTTGAAGGAAGCGGAAACACTGGTTGCCAACCTGCCTGAAAACCAGAAACGATTTCGAGACCGGATCGCCTTCCAACGTGACGGGTTTGAACTGGCACGGCAAAAATGCGCGATTCGCGACCTGGTCTACACGCGTCAAAAGGCAGTCAAACCGGGCGCACTCACAGCAGAGAACCGTCAACGTGCCGAGAACTACCAGAAATGGATCACCACCACCCGTCAGCGACATGCTGCCGACGAGGGATACTGGTCGTCGCTACTGCCCGCTTATTACTACTCCGGACTCAGTAACTTTGTCGGTAGAGTGTTGAAAGAGTTCGACGCGGCGGGCGTGCCCGGCGCGAGTGATTAAACCGGTTTTAAGGTGCTGGTGCTCCTGAGCCATGACGATGAACAGGGACACCGTCTTCTGCATGAGGTGGGACCGGGACGTGCGTTCGTAACATATTAGACCATCAATAGGATAAGTATCGTCTAGCCAGGCCAAGGGCCGTTGGCACTGCGACTATACCTTGTGTACGCCTTGGGTGCGGGCCGCAGCAATTGTCGATATCACCGGTTTGCCCTTCTCACTCAAACAGACTAGCATCTAACTTAATTAGCAATTGCAACGAAGGTTCGGCAAGGTGTGTTAACTTATCAGTCAAACATCTTTCCCCAACAACCTAAACCATCCATGAGTATTATCGACGAAATCAAAGGCCTGTTTTCCAAGCGTGGCGGATCTCAGTACGGCGGCGAAGCAGTCACGCAGCAAGAGCATGCGCTTCAGGCCGCCTGGTTGGCCGAAAAGGCGGATGCAAGCGCCACACTCATCACCGCATCGCTACTCCACGATATTGGACATTTGGTGCACAACTTGCCCGACAACGCACCCGATTCTGGAATTAACGATCAACACGAGGAACTGGGTGTCCGCTGGCTGGCAAGGTACTTTGGTGCTGACGTGACCGAACCGGTACGACTTCATGTAGCTGCCAAACGATACCTGTGCGCGGTCGAACCCGATTATCTCGCAGCGATTAGCCCCGCTTCGGCTCAAAGTCTCCAACTGCAAGGTGGCCCGCTTTCGCCCGACGAAGTGCAATCGTTCGAATCGTCGCCATTTTTACGCGACGCGGTCAACTTGAGGCGTTGGGATGATGGAGCAAAAAAAGTCGGTCTTGCCACGCCCGATCTGGCACACTTTCTTTCGTACACGGACGCCATCCTTGCAGATTCGAATTAGCGGCGAAAACAAATCTTCGAGTCTTTCGCAGACCAACCCCTCCGCACGTCCTTGCGTTTCCACTGGTCGTTGGGGTCTGCATGGTACGCGCGGCAATGCCGGGAACTGGTGCCAGCAGGGTTAGGGCCCGTACACAACTGGGAATTTGATTGGGTGATCCGACAGGTCACGAGGAACCGATTTTTCGCTCTCCGGTCGGAGTCTGGATGTGGGCAACCAAATAGGGCCGTGCGCCTGCTGCCAGAGGTGTCACTGAAAATTCCCCCTGAAATCCGATCGTTGCCAGTACCTCGTTGACCCTCTCCGCCTCAGGATGAAAACCTTCTAGCCGAAGTAGCGTACACCCGAAATCTTGCAGCGTCTCTGCTGGATGAAGGTCCTGCCACTGGATCAGCGTGGGAACAACACCGCCAAGTGGCAGGCTGCCGTCCTCGGGTATCGCAATTTGCCAGTTGAGTTTTCCCCGACTCATCGGTTCGATGTTGCCTGAAACAATGGGCAACCTGGAAACCGCCTCTTGGATGTGACTGGTTCGAACGATCCAGGTTGCCAGTCGCGGGGCTCGATTTGCATCCGGTGTATCGAGGTCAAACCATCGAGGTCGATCGGGAACTGAGGCAGTTGGATTGATTGAAATGACCTCGAGATAAACCTTTTCCCCAAGCTTGAGCACGTAATTATGGGTTCCCATGCGAGGGTGCTCGCCACCAACTTGCAGTGGAACACCAAGGGCCCCACGGACGTAATCCACACCTGCTTCCAACGAAGGGGCGGTAACGGCGATGTGGTCAATTTGGGAATGGATCATGCCGTTCAGCTTGCAGGACCGGGGCTGGATGACAACTGCCGCAATCGAGACAGGTCTGCGATTGGCTCATGGCTGTCTTCCTCTGGACTGTTGATGAAGTGACAACTGCATTCGGTGATCACATGCTCGACCGGCCGCTGGACGCATCCTGCCGACTTCCCCGCCCCTAGTATAAACCAGCCAAACCTCCCACGAAAGCGATTGGTTAACTCGAGCACTTCTGTAGCAACTCCCGCCTGCCAGAGATTCGCCAGGCGGTCGCCGGTCGGCTTCTCAAATCTTCCAGATCTCTAACCGGCAATGCGAAACGGCCAGGAAAATCGCGGCCAATTGGCCCAGGATCACCCAGACACCAGGCTCTGGCACGGTAGCGCCGTCGCTGCCGCCGGCCGAGTCCCCAAAACGTGTTTTCCAGTAGGTATAGTCTGCCCGATAGACAATCCCATCGCCGGTGCCATCGGCGGGAAGATCGTCCCCTGTTTGACCCAGCGAATCGCGCCACACCGTGTAGTCGGCCGCATCGACCACACCGTTGCCGCTGTAGTCGCCCGCCAGCACCGCCTCCAGAATAATCCCAAAACTGAAGATCTGCATGTCAAACATGTCTGCCGCCGGGCCGGAGAGCGTGAGGCCGTTGTCGATGATTTGACTCGCCGTCAAAACCAAAAACTGCCTTCCCAACTCAGGCAGATAGTCGTCGGTTAGCGCGACTTCCAGCACTCCGTCCAAATCGGCCACGCCAACAACATCGAGCCTGTCGACGCTGCCAGTCGTGGGGCCTGCAATTTCGACTTGCAGCTTTGCATTTCCACCAAGGGTGAAATTTTTTACATCCAAATCTCCCGGACCAGGACCGGCAGCAACCGACCCTGCGATCATGTTCAGGTCGCCACTGATCATCCCGTTGCCACTGACGGTCCCCGCGAGAACCTCAAGCGACCCGCCTCCTGTTGCTTCCGGTCCATTCAGAAAGAGCGAACCAGATCCCTGCTTGGTAACTGTGACTCCGTCGAATCCGAAGGTGTTGTCCAGGGCCAGCGAGGCACCCGAACTAATATCGATTGTTGTGTTGGCCAGGGCATTGATCGGAGCGGTCCAGTGGTGCTCTCCTCCGGTGACAACCAGTTGTGGGTCCACCGAATCGGTGTGCAGTTCCAGTGGGCCAGATCCGACCAGGGAATACGAACTGGCCCCATCGAGGTGAATCTGTTGAACCGTCTGGGGCTGATCCATCTGCACGACCATACTTGTCCCACTGCTACCCGCAAAACGGACTGTCACATCATTTCCTTCTGGAACACCGGTGGGAGACCACTCTTCGGGAGCCACCCAATGGTCAAAGGAACTACCTGTCCAGGTGAAATCGGTTGCGGTTGCCATAACCGACAGCGGCATTGTGTGAACAAATTTTCCGGAGAACAAGTAAAGGCTATCGGCTTCTCGTGTGACGCTCACTGGTCCATCGTCGCCCGTGCCCCAATTGGCATACCCCCTCGGATCTCGTTGAAAATTTTTAAAATCGGTCGTTTTGCTGTAGATAATGTGCGGATGCGAGTGCTCCGCCCACGCCACCAGGTACTCATCCTCGCCAGATCCGTTTTCTCCCAGATAGCCGATGAACTTAGGCCGGTACTCACTGGTGTCGACGGTCCACGATTTCCCTGGGGCAATCACCGGATTCTCTGGAAAGTAATCCCAGGTTCTGCCGTCGTCGGACGTCCCGAATCCCACCGTGGGACCGCCTGTTATTGGGGTACCGCGCAAAAACGCCAGCCACTGCCCGTCCGGAAGGCGCCCAATGGCGTGGTAACTCGACTGGCTCTCCATCCAGGCCTCATCCGTTGTAGGCAGCACCGGGACGATGCCGTGCGCGCTGACTCTTGACCACGCGGGATCTTCCAACAACGTCCAGTTGTGCGAAGATAAATCTGGAGTGGTAGCCAAAGCGGTCATCTGGTGCCCCATCCCTGGGTTGCTGGCACTCCACGATTCGCCCGGTGGTTCCCCGGCGCCGCCCCAGTAGTGGTTGTAGTAGTGAAAGTACATGAACCACAGGTCTTCGTCCTCGTTCCAAACAACAGAGGGACTTGAATAGTGACCTATCCAGTCCACCGGCGTGCCGCCCGGGCGATAAAGAGGGTTGACCAGGACCTGGCTGTCTGTCCAGCCAGACCCCAAAACCTCATGCGCAATAGAAGGTTTTGTGTATGGACCTGTGATCGAGTTGGCAACCGCAGCACCAATCCCAGAGGTGGGGTCGTGGTGGGCGTAGTAGAGGTAATACTTGCCATCGGGATTCAGTCCGCGGGTGTTCTTGACCATCGCGGGAAATCCCAACGACTCGTGCCCGCCTGACGGCCAGCTGGAGTTTCCTAACGTGCTGTGCTCCCAGTTCTGGGTCTGCCACAGGATCTGGGTTGAGGAAACCACCTCCAATGGCAAGTCCCCGTCCAGGTCCGACAGATCCACCACCTGTAGGTTGTTGTCGAGGATTGCCTGGGATACCACCTCTTTGGAATGGCACAACACCACCACAAAGAGGATCACAAAAGCAATCGCAGGTCGCCAGCCTTGTGTGTGACTCGAAAACATGGTCGCCCAAAACAGAGTCGCCCAAAACAAACAATATGCCGCAAACTGCATTATACATGGATTTCTCCACAGACCGTCGATATTATTCACTATCCTTTCGGTCATGATTTCCGGCAAAGGCTCCGGCACATTTCCGTCTCCCAGGAACATGCAAGACCTGCCTCCCTTTGGGGCGGTTCAACGTTTCTGCCCGTGGCTGGTTTGATGTCAACCTGCACCTGTGAATCTGTCGACGGGCGACCCACCCAAACCTGACCTCGACGACCTGCGTAACGATATCCCTTGCCAACGCTTGGTGAATATTCAAAATAGGGAAGGGTCCAGAAAACCAACTGGCCACCCCAGAAAACAATTTTCAGTTCCGTTTCCCAAATAGCACCAGAGACTTACAGAAAGTTTTTTGGGGGGGGATGGACAAGCTCGGTTCCTTTGCAATCCGCCTGGCGGTCCGTTTCACCTAGAATGCAAACATGGCCAAGATCACCGATTCGGAACTCCTCTCTCCCGACCTAATGGCTCAGCTGGAACGCCTGGAGTTGGTGACCCGGAAAATTTTCCGAGGTCGCCTGAAGGGTGAACGGCGCAGCAAGCGTAAGGGTCAAAGTGTCGAGTTTGCCGACTTTCGTAATTATGTAGCGGGCGATGACCTCCGTACGCTTGACTGGAATCTTTACGCGCGTCTCGACAAGCTGATCATCAAGCTTTTTCTCGAAGAAGAAGATCTTCACTTTTACACGCTCATCGACGCCAGTAGGTCGATGGATTTCGGCACTCCAACCAAGCTGGCCTATGCAAAACAGTTAGCAGCATCGCTCGGCTTCGTGGGGTTGATTCGGGCTGACCGGGTGTGCATGGAGACCTTAGGCCAGGGTCCTCAGCAGCGTGGGCCCACTCTCCGGGGGAGAAAGAGTGTGTGGCGGATGCTCGAACATTTAGACACGATCGAAGCTGGTGAAACCACCCATCTGGCCGAAGGTGTGCGAAACTTTGCCACCCGCAACTCGGGACGTGGGATTGTCGTTTTGATTTCTGACCTCATGGACAAAGAAGGCTATGAGCCGGCGCTACGTTTCCTTGCCTCCCAGCAAATGGATACCTTTGTGATCCACGTACTCAGCCAGGAAGAGTTGGAACCTGACGTCACCGGCGATTTAAAACTGCTTGACTGCGAGGATCGGGATGAAGCTGAAATCACCGTCAGCGGGCCTTTGCTCTCACGCTACCAGGAAACACTCAATGCGTTTGTCGGTGGTGCTCAGAAGTTTTGTTCTCGGCGCGGCATGAATTATCTGCTGACCAATAATCAAACACCTGTGGAAGAGCTGATCGCAACCTATCTCCGGCAACGAGGATTGGTACGATGATTATCGTGGCTCAAGTTGTCGATAGCCTGTTTCGCAACACGCTTGCGCCGTGGCAATGGGCAATTCTGGCCGCAATCCCTCCGGCAATCATCGCACTTTATTTTCTCAAACTCAAACGCAGTCCGCTGGAAGTCCCCCAGCACGTATCTCTGGAAAAAGTCGATCGAAGACCTCCACGTGAACAGCATGTGGCAACGGATGCGGAAAAACATTCTTTTGCTCCTGCAGTTATTGTTACTCGCTTTGATTGCGTGGGCTCTTTTAAGACCCGGTTGGCAGGGAACCCAACTCGCCGGCCAGCGTTTTATTTTTGTGATTGACAACTCGGCCAGTATGCAAGCCACGGATGTACCGGGTGCCGAAAACCGTCTCGCGGCGGCCAAACAACAAGCAACTGCATTGATCGACCAGATGGACTCGGGCATGACCGGCATGATCATCAGCTTTGCAAACACACCCCGGGTGATCCAGGAGTTCACGGACAATCGCAGGTTGCTCAAAGATCGCGTTGAGACTATCAAACCGACTTTCGCTCAAACAAAGCTGAAAGGCGCTTTGGAACTGGCTGACGGACTGGCTAATCCAGGTCGTATCACCGTCCAGCAGGAAGGTATTGAAGTCGACGTCGTCGAGGCCCAGGAGGCAACTCTATTTATCTTCAGCGATGGCCGTTTTGAAGATGTGAAAGGGTTCTCGTTGGGCAACCTTAAACCGGTCTACGTTCCAATCGGCACCCATGCGGCCAACAACCTGGCGATCACCTCGTTCGCAACCCGTCGCAACGAATCGAGGCCAGAAGAACGACAAGCTTTTATTCAAATTACCAACTTTGCCCAACAACCTCATGAGGTTGTTGTCGAACTCTCTCTCAATGGACAGTTCCTTGATGCGCAAGGTATTGAGGTCGATGCAGGCCAGACAACCGGGCTTGTATTTCCCCTTGCCGACATTTCAACAGGAGCGCTCCAGGCCAATCTGAGCTACGAAATTTCCGCTGAGAAAAAGCAGGATGCGCTCTCGCTGGATGACCGCGCCTACGCTGCCCTGAATAACGCGAATCCGGGACGCATCTTATTGGTTTCCCCAGGAAATCCCGCACTTCATGCTGCATTGGCCACACAGCGTACTGGTCGTCTGGCAAGTTTTGAGTGGAAAGAACCAGGTTTCCTTGAAACCGACGAGTATCAACACCTGGCAAAAACTGGCGAATACGGGCTGGTGATTTTTGATCAATGTGCCCCGCGCAGAATGCCTCGAGCTAATACTTTGTTCATCGGCCGTACTCCACCCGAGTCCGCCTGGCAGAAAGCTCGAACAAGTGATGCAGACGAAACAGCTGAAAATAATCCGCAACCGCTGGTTACGGACAAACACGTTTCGGTTCCAGCCATCATCGACTGGAACCGGGCTCACCCACTGATGGCCCACGTCGAGCTAGGAAACGTCGCAATCATGGATAGTACCGTAATCACCCCGCCTGCCGGTGGCGATATCCTCATTGATTCGACGGCAGGACCGCTTGCTGCCATTGCGCCCCGCGACCAGTTTCAGGATGTCGTGCTTGGTTTTGAATTGATTGGCCATAACGAGCAACAAGAAACGACCGTCAACACCAACTGGCCACGCATGCACAGTTTTCCGACCTTTTGGTTCAATGCCATCGAGTATTTGGCCGGCGCCTCACAAACAGAAGGAACCGAGAGCGTGTCGCCCGGCAGGTCCATCGAGCTGAAAGCCTTGGGCAACCCAGCGCAGTTGGCCATTCAAACCCCAGCCGGACAAAAACAGACCGTCCGTCGCAGTACTCATGACATGTTTCTATTTCACGATACCCGGCAACCTGGCATCTACGAAGTTTCTGAGGGGAATCAGGTCTCGCAACGATTCGCGGTGAACCTCTTTGACCGCAATGAGAGCGACATTCGTGTGACTCCGTCCCAGGATTCGACTGCGGACAACCTGGCGGCGGACATTCATATCGGCAACGTCGACATCGCCGCGATGACTAGTGGCACAACATCGCGCAAAGAATTCTGGCAGCCAATATTGGTCGTCGCCCTGGTCGTACTACTGGTCGAATGGTACGTCTATAATCGTCGAGTCCACCTTTAGGCACAACACATAGAACCCGCGCAGCCTCTCCCGCAGAGCCCAATCCCTTAAAGCTCCAGCCTGGCAAAATTGACCATCACGCATCTCATGTGGCTTCGTCAGTTGTTTTGCCACGCAATGTCAAAAGAGCGACTTCTGCAGGACAATTCCAACGGAACGGGGTGAGCTCCCCTGCTCCACGACTGACGTGCAATATGGTCTGGTTAGACTGAAAGACGCCCGCAGCATATCGAGTTCCGTACCGACTGGGAGCCAACACGGCGCCAACCAACGGAAAACAAATCTGTCCCCCATGGCAATGCCCGGCCAGCATCAAGTCGATGTGTTGCTGTTGTGCCCAACGAAACAGGTCGGGGGTGTGTGCCAATAGAATGCGAACTGGAAGACCATCCTCGTCATGCCGTGGACACTCGGTAAGATCAACCGTCCGGTGATACCACGGCAGTTCGTTCCCAGCCAACATAACCGGAGTCTCACGAATTATGCGGTCATCCTGCCTGCCACCCAGGTCATGCAACCCCTTCGCTGTCAACGCCGACCGCAACTCGCCCTCGTCGACATTCAGATCGTGATTTCCCAGGACAAAAAAAACACCGTGTGCAGCTCGCAACTGACCAATCGTGTCACCAATCCAGTCGATACAAGATGGGCACTCAACCAGGTCGCCAGTCAGAGCAATGATGTCCGGTTCCCACTGGTTAACACGTTTGACAACCTCGCTGAAATAAGACTTGGCGATTCGTCCCGACATGTGAAAATCGCTGAGGTGGGCAATTTTGATTCCGGCACGTTTATCTTGGAGACGCGGGATTAAGATTTGCTTTTCGTGAAACCGGGGCATCCCGATTTGGTTACCTGGCAAGCATCCCAATAGCCTGGGAAATCCCGGAGCCGTGAGGGGCTCCGGGAGATGTTTACGAATGTCAACAACCTTGGTGTGATTGGTGAGTAATCCACCCCGATTTTCTGAATGGAGTTTGATCCAAGTTTTGTGAAAAATGGCTGCCACAAGCAGCACGTTCATGAGAACAATCCAGCCCCAGACAACACTCAGGATGCCATCCCAAGGTCCGGTCCAAGCATACGTTCCTCGCTTCCAAAAGATACCAACTACAATCAGTGGCAAGGCAACAAGTGCTATTCCAATGAATTTAGTCAGGCTGTCAATCAACAACCGATTCCACGGAAGCGCGTGGAGTCGACCCAAGAGGATACCCCAGAAGACAACGTGTCCACAAAATCCAAAGATTAACAGGGGAATTGCAAGACCAAGAGTCATCGCAAGGTAAAGCTTGCTCGAAAATGTTTCTACGTTGAACGAATCCAAGCCTGAGTCAATCGCAAATTGAACCGTGCTGAGATTCCCTGGTTACAGTGCTTCTTGATTGACAATTTGCTGGACCGTCTCCAGAAGCTGGTCAAGTCGGAAAGGTTTGTAAAGAACCGCTTTGAGCCCAGCCTGACGAGCTTTGACAATCGAGTGTCCCGGGTCATACCCGAAAGCAGTCATTAACACCAAGGGCACATTTTCAAGAATGCTGTTTAAATTCACCAAAAGATCATAACCCGACATGTCCGGGAGACGAATGTCGGCAATAATAATATCGTAACGCTGGTTTTCCTCCAGGTTTCGGACCATGAAGCGAGCTTCGCTACCATCATGTGCCGTTTCCACAATGCATTGATATCGCTCTAACAAGGCATGCGCTGCGCTACGAACGGACTCATCGGCATCAACGACAAGAACCCGTTTCCCAACTAATTCCGGGCGTTGCTCAACCCGCACCGCTGCTGGCTGAGCCTCAACGGGTGCCATCGACTGCCCAACCTTCTGAATCACCTGCTTGATATCACGTGCTCCGCGGAGAATCCGCTGCAGCCGCTCCACAACATCGGGCTCGTGGCCAATGTATCGCTCCATGACGTTGACGGCATCGTTCAAGATCGTATCGACTGGCAATGCCACTGCACTGTGGATTGCTTCGACGCTTGCAGCCGCGGTACTCGCCCGCTCGGCAGCTAACAACTCAAGCGTATTCAGGGCAGCCGAAACATCACGGGTAAAAATCTCCAGAAACTGCAAATCGCTTTCAGAAAAAGCCCCTGGCTCCGGACTTTCAACGTTGAAGGTACCAATCACTTGATCATGCTGCATGATCGGTACGGTCAGCGAACTTCGGGCATCTTTGGCACCCTCAAGATAAAGTGGATCCTCACTCGTGTCCTCACAAAGGTAACTCTTACCCGTAGCGGCTACGAACCCGGTAACCCCGTTGTCGGTGGGTTTGGCGAATAATTGACGGTGCTCTGCCTCTTGCTTCATTCCCACGGCCAGCAGTTGGTCCAAAACTCCATCTGCCTGATTGAGCATTCGGATCTCAACCATGTCAAATTGCATCACGTCTTGAGTGCAATGAAGGATGTTTGACTTGAGTAACTCAATCCTTTGCTCAACATCCAGGTTGTCCACTTCATCTGCCGTCAAATCTGCCAGTTCGATACCAGCCTGGTGAATGGCAGCTAGTTTTTGTTGCTGTAGCATTTCTTCGGTTACATCCCGAATTGTCACGATTAAGTGACGTGGAGATCCAACCTTGGTAATGACCGGTGCTGCATGAACTTGATAGAAGGTGCTGTCACCACAGCGAAGTGTCGACGCACTCGGGCTTCCGCTCGAAAGTGCTGTATGCAATGGGCAAAAATCGGGCCCCAAAATCTCCGGACTTCCCAGGACGGAATAAAAGTTCGTGCCCGCGATCTCCGACATTCCTGTCCACTCTCGCAGTCGTCCATTGCCCCAGATAACGATGTTGTCGGCGTCTAACAATACAACACCATCTGGCATTTCTTGTAGAATTTGTTCGTTCTGAACAAGCCGTCCAATGTCCACTGCGTCAGAAAAATGCTCGACGTCAGCGTACACACCCACGTAGTCACCGCCGGTCAGTAGAGCCAACGCATGCACCGGTGTAGCGACCTTCACAAGTGCAACACCGCTCCCGAGCCGACGCTGAAGATCAGTGGTATCATCGTGCGCACCACCGAGATAGAGAATCTTCGGTAGCGAATCCGCCTCTTTTGCCACCGGCGTAGGAGCCAGTCCGTGGGATGCAGTGGGTTCGGGCACCGTTTGGCTCCGCATGGGCACCGAGGGGATTTGTCCCGTTAACAGTGCACAGTTTGATAGAGAGTACGGTCGGAGTGCCTTATTCTGTTACTCGCAACGTGTTACCGGATTATAAGTTGCTACCAAAAAAGCAACAACCATTAACTGGTAATAGAAGACATATTTACCTACTTTTGATGTCGGCCTGCCACCCGACCTCTTCTTGGAAATTCACGGAGGCCGACTACATCCAGATCAACCTCTCCCTTCCAACTCATCTGAATAAATAGCTCAACAGGACCTCCCATGCCAAACGGCCAACCATGTGCTTCTCAACGGATTCATTGCTGCAAGACCGTGAAACGGCGGTTTCTCCATAAAACCCAACCACTTATCAACAAGGTCGCTGCCGTGTGGCCAGTTCTCAGCCATCCCCATACCGGCTCCACTCTCCAGCTTGAACCACTAATGCTTCAAACCTATAGATCCTGATTACTCCCTATAAGTGGCTTATTTGCGCTGTTGCTACCCCACTTGCAATCGTTGCATTCTAAGTTGCCAGAAACTACCATGAAGCAATCGGCCGGCACCAGGAAATCTGTCTAAGTTTAGCGATTCAGGCGCCTTTGCGACCGGTGATGTTCAATGGCTGCAAACAAGCAATTACGCCATACAACAAATTAGCCATACAACAAATTAGCCATACAACAAATTAGCCACACTACGAATTAGCCATACAACGGATCCAGCCTTTCGGTTGACAGGAGCAAGAAGATGCAAAAGTTTGTGCGAACTGCCTTGGTGGGCTTTTTAGTCGCCAACTTATTCCTCGACTCAGCGTCCGCGTGTCGATACCTGAGTCGCATTTGGCAAAATGGAAACGCCTGCCATCCTACCTACCGCTCGCCCAGAAATATCGGCTACCGGCCAGCAGCCTGTGGCAGACCATGCGGTTTTCAACGTTCGTGCACCCAAATAACTTGTGAAGCAATTGCGTGCTGTGACAAAGTTGCAGTTCAACAACCTACTGCTACGGTCGACAACGAGGCGCCAAGCGCACCGACCTCTCCGTTGCCCAACTCTCCCGTACCTGCTCAGCCGACACCAGCGACCCCGACACTAGCAACTCCGGCACCAGCAACTCCGGCACCAGCCCAACCACCCGTCGTGACCACCTCTCCTTCGGATTTGGAACCCCACTCCGCGGTGGTGGAGATTGCCAAACCGGCTGATGACAAAGTCCAACCAGCAACTCCACAAGCGGCCCAAGATCCCACAAACAAGTCGGTCTCAGCTACGGACAATGTCGCGAGTCTCCCCACCAAAGACTCCCTTAGCGAACCCACGAGCCCCCAAACCGCAGAACTGGAACCTCCCGCAAACAAACTCTCTGCCAAAAACTCCGATGATACTCCGGCCGACGATACCACTGCGGTCGATACCACTGCGGTCGACATCACTGCCGATGACTGCTGCGGTCGACATCACTGCCGATACTCCGCTACAGCTGACGATACCACGGTAGCCGACGATACCACCGCCGCCGACCTGCTGGCCGATCAGCCGGCCGAAAACAATGACAACTCTGAAGCCGATGACACCGCAGCCGATAACTCCACTACAGCTGACAATACCACGGTGGCCGATGATGACGCTGCGGCTGAGGACCTGTTTGCCGATCAGCCGGCCGAAAAAGCCGATGACACTACTGCCGACGATACCTCTGCCGATGACTTCACTGCCGATAATGACGCTGCGACCGATGACCTGTTTGCTGACCTGCCAGCCGAAAAAGCGGATAACCCCATAGCCGATGACACCGTAGCCACCGAATCCGCTGCCGGCGACACTGCTGCCGGCGACACTGCTGCCGATGACACTGCGGCCGACGACCTGTTTGCCGATACGCCCGCCGAAGAAAATGATGACACTGAAGCGGATGACACTGCTGCAGCCGATGACCTGTTTGCCGACCTGCCAGCCGAAGAAAAAAACGACACTAAAGCGGATGACACTGCCGCGGCCGAGGACCTGTTTGCCGACCTGCCAGCTGAAGAAGCCAATAATGACGCTGCAGCCGATGACCTGTTTGCTGACCTGCCAGCCGAAGAAAAAAACGACACTGAAACCGATGACACTGCCGCAGCCGATGATCTGTTTGCCGACCTGCCAGCCGAAGAAAAAAACGATACTGAAGCGGATGACACTGCCGCGGCCGACGATCTGTTTGCCGATCAGCCAGCCGACGAAAAAAACGACACTGAAGCCGATGACACCGCTGCAGCCGATGACCTGTTTGCCGACCTGCCAGCCGAAGAAAATGACGACACTGAAGCCGATGACACTGCTGCAGCCGATGATCTGTTTGCTGACCTGCCAGCCGAAGAAAAAAACGACACTGAAGCCGATGACACTGCTGCAACCGACGACCTGTTTGCCAATCAGCCAGCTGAAGAAGCCAATGATGACGCTGCAGCCGTTGACCTGTTTGCCGACCTGCCGGCCGAAGAAAAAAACGACACTGAAGCGGATGACACTGCTGCAGCCGACGACCTGTTTGCTGACCTGCCAGCCGAAGAACGACACTGAATGATGACACTGCTGCAACCGACGACCTGTTTGCCGACCTGCCCGCCGAAGAAAAAAACGACACTGAAGCGGATGACACTGCTGCAGCCGACGACCTGTTTGCCGACCAGCCAGCCGAACTGAAGCCGATGACACTGCCGCAGCCGATGACCTGTTTGCCGACCTGCCAGCCGAAGAAAAAAACGATACTGAAGCGGATGACACTGCTGCAACCGACGACCTGTTTGCCGACCTGCCAGCCGAAAAAGCGGATGACACTGCCGCGGCCGATGACCTGTTTGCCGACCAGCCCGCCGAAGAAGCCGATGACACTGCCGCAGCCGACGACCTGTTTGCCGACCTGCCAGCCGAAGAAGCGGACGACACTGCCGCAGCCGACGACCTGTTTGCCGACCTGCCAGCCGAAGAAGCCGATGACACTGCCGCAGCCGACGACCTGTTTGCCGACCTGCCAGCCGAAGAAAAAAACGACACTGAAGCCGACGACACCGCTGCGGCCGATGACCTGTTTGCTGAGCCCTCATCCACCGTCTCAGACAACTCGGAAGAAGAAGCGTCGTTAGCAACGGACAAACCTTCGCCCAACGCGCCTGAAGTCACGGAACCGAAGGAAGTGGAAGCAACCTCTTTAGATAACCTCGGCAATAAGGCAGCGATGGAAGGTGATCTTTTCAATACCCCTCGGTCCGTGAGTCCCGCAAACCGTGATTTACTGGAGTCTGGTGAAGAAGACAAAGAGGAAGCTGCTTTATTTGGCGACACATCGGCTAAACCAACTCCGCAGAAAAAGCTCGCCGGGCCGACGTCACCCGACTTGGATTCACTTGAGTCAGCGGTTCGGTCCCACCAAGGATTACCCGCCACGCCAAACAAGCAAACCACAAAGGGAGAAAAAACCCTGGGTGATGAAGTGGAGAGTGTAGCTACCATGGAAGGTGATCTTTTCAAGCCACCGCAATCGGCAAGCCCCACGAACCGGGCTTTGCCTAAGGCTGGTGACGAAAAGAAAGATCATGAAGCTTCGTCTGACGAGGCTTTAGAAAAAGAGCACAAGGCAACCGACAGTTCCGCTTCTGACGAAACGGATGACTCCTTGGAATCGCCAGCGGACGACGAGCCAACCGGTGACAAGTCAGCGCAATCTGATAAAGACCCATTGCTTGATGGATATGGCGCGATTCTTGGCGAGCCGGGTGGTTTGGCAAGTGACGAATTGCGATTTTGGGTCGATAACACGGGTCGCTTCGCGTGCCGCGGGCGAATGGTTCGCATGTCCAACGGTCATGTACGAATTGTCAAAGAAACAGGCAAGACAACCACCGTTCCTTTTTACCGTCTCAGCCAGGCTGATCTCAGGTTCGTCACCCGTCAGGCGAGTGCGGTCCACGAACAGTCACTCACATACACGGTTGGGATGTAGTGCGGTCTAGCTCTCAATAGATGATGAAATCACAAACCGCCACCTTTGGGTGGCGGTTTTTTTATGAGTGGCTTAACCAGGTTGCAACCCGCTCAGCTGCTTGCTCACCACGGTAAACACACTGAGGAATCCCAATTCCATGAAAGGCATTGCTTGCTATCTCTAAACCGGGTTGATTTGCGATTTGTTGCTCAATGCCATTGATCCGGTCAAGGTGTCCAACATGATATTGCGGCATGGCCGCGTCCCACCGAGCAACGTCAACGACCTGTGGATCACCATTTATTCCGAGCAAAGAGGACAACTCTTGTAGGACAAGTTCTATTAAATCTTGCTCCGATTGCATCACCAGTTCCGGTTGCAGCGCACCACCTACAAAAGTGCGTATCAGCACATATCCATGGGGGGCACGCCCGGGGAATTTTTCGCTTGCGTAACTGGCAGCAATGATACGACGCGTTTCGATTTTCGGGACTACAAATCCAAACCCGTCGAGAGGTTGGCGGAATTGGTCGCGGCGAAAACCTGTGCTTACGACCACGGAACTGGCGTACGGAATTTCGCCAATCGGTTTGGCTAAATCAGGATTCGTTTTGTGCAGTAGTCGGGTGGCAGCGGGACCCGGAAGGGCCAAGATGACCGCATCAAAGGATTCGGTAGCAGGCTGGGCATTGAATGTAAGCCGCCACTGACCCGAAGGATCTCTTTCGAGGCTTTCAACCGCTGCTTCCCGGCGGACGGCAACAACCTTCAGCTTCTTTTCGATGGCTTCAACCAGGCTCCCCATCCCTCCCTCTGGTGCAAGAAACATCCCGTAACGGGCACCACTTTCGGTAGTTCCTTGTGAATCTTCCTTACCGTTCCGTTTCCGGCCCCATTGGGTACGCAGCAAACTACCTGCTTGAGCTTCCGATTCAAGAAACTGAGGCATGGTGGCTGCCATGCTAAGTTTCTGCGGATCTGCTGTGTAGATACCTGCGAGCAGTGGCTGGACAAGTCGCTCAAAGACCTCACGACCGAGTCGACGGGTGGCAAACGAGGCCACACTTTCATCAATAGCCGTGTTGTCTTCTCCAGTTGGTTTCCGGGCAACCCATGGCTCGGCGAGTAATCGAAGTTTTCCCCAGGGACTCAACACCGAAGAGGTCAACATGGGCCAGAGTTGTTGTGGCTCCATGATCACAAATCCTTTCGGAACAGGGTGGAGTTTACCGTTCCGAACGACCGCAGCCCGACGTCCCGACTCATGCGTGGGGAGTAATTGTGGGACTACCCCTACGCGTCTACACAAATCGAATGCCCATGGAAACTTGGTGATAAAACTGTCGGCGCTACGTTCGATAAGAAAACCACCCGTGTTGACCGTATCCAACACACCTCCCAAGCGGCCAGTCGCTTCAAAGAGTACCGTTTGGCCATGTGGCAACAATTCGGTAAGTCGATGTGCCGCTGCGAGGCCAGTGATTCCCCCACCGACAACCGCGACTCGCCGGGCCGCTGATGGCTCTCGCTTTCGATCAAGCACGCTCATGGCCAACCCATCCTGGTGCAGCGTCCCTATCGCGCAATCTACGATCTGTGCAGAGGGTCATTTCGCCACCATCACCATAGAACGAGACCAGGATTAGTTAAGAGCAGGGCGTCGCGGGACCTATCCATGCAACCAGGGCCTATCCATGCAACCAGGGCCTATCCATGCAACCAGGGCCTATCCATGCAACCAGGGCCTGAAGCAAGGCTACTGTCCGACAATCACACGATTTGCACTGCTAGCGGAAACAGTATCGTCGGCTTGTTTCTCAACAACGTCCGTGGCTGTAGCGGGCGGTATGATCGTTGCATAGACATTGCAGTGGGCCCCATAGTTCTTACCAAGGTCCGTCACAATGTTAACCTTGTCTTCAACTTTACCCGGTTTTCCATTGGCTGCAAATTGAAAATCGACAATATGCCGCGTGGCAGATTCAGAAGGGGTTTGAAACTTGAGAGAGCCATCATCGCACGAGATATCAACAATTCGGAATGGTTTCTTCCCGCGAACAAGCACTTTCTTCGAAACCTCGTCTCCCTGAACCACTTCGCCAAAAACAACCGAATTTGGCGCCACAGAGATAACCGGGACAACCTTGCCCTCAATAAGGACTGGGATTCGCTCTTCACTCCTGTCGTTGGTAACAATCACCAACTGATCCCGCAAGTTCCCAGCTGGCGCCGTATCTTTGAGGCGAACCAACAGATCGTAAGAAACGCGACCCGAGTTCCGATCACGTTGTACTAACTCTACCTGGAGGTCTTCGCTTCGGCTAAGTACATCGGTGATTTTCCAATGACTGCGCCCAGCATAACTCACATTAATCCGCTGCTCGGCCTGGGTTCCCTGATCCACCGACTCAAATCGTACGGCCCCCGGCTTAAAAACCACATCACCACGTATTTCTCCATTGACCCGTAATTGTGCCTCGCCAGACCGCTGAATCCCCTCGTTGTCGGTCCACTTCATTTTGACTGTCAGGGTAGCTCCTTTGACACCTGTAAACGTACGCGTATTGAATTTGGCGACAACGTAGCCCGTTTCGTGCGTTTTCAGGAGCTTCTTTTCAATCGATGGCGTCGTGCAGCCACAACTGGAACGCACTCCTGTAAGCTCAATGTCTTGCCGATAGAGATTTTTGACGGGAAACCGATACTCCGCATCAGCGCCTCGGGCCACCGTGCCAAAGTCGTGCTCCCGACCGTCAATGAACATGTTGTTGGTCCATTGTTGGCCATGCGTGACTCCTGCCGCTGCCAGAATCAGCAAGAAAACCACATAGCGGAAGGGATTTTTGCGCATCGGTCCGTTCCCCCCATCCTTACTCTGGGTCACTATTTCTGAACAAATTGCTTTGAACCGCCCATTTCGACGAGACATCTTGACCAGAAAAGCCTCCTGTGAGCTGGATTATATGCTAATCGTCCGTCAGGGGCGAGGCAACTCAAGAAAACGTACCCCTGACCGGATGTAGGGACTGTTTGCTAGAATGCGAAACGCCGTACTGTTATTTCTCTCAAGGTTCGACCAAACATGGCTGCTTACGATCACGTCACAATTATCGGTGTAGGTTTGATTGGTGGGTCTATCGGCTTGGCCTTACGGGCTCGCGGCCTGGCAACCGAAATTGTCGGGGTTGGACGGCGGGAAACGAGTTTAAAGACCGCTCGAGATGTTGGCGCCGTCGACCGCACCACCACCGACCTGACTAGGGGAGTCCGTCAAGCTAACCTTGTCATCGTATGTGCACCCGTACACTCCATCGCCCAACTGGTGAGCAAGGTGGCAGAATCTTGTCCTGCCGACTGCCTGATTACTGACGCGGCCAGCACCAAGGCAAACATTATTGCCCAAATTGAGCAAGGACTCGTACCGGCGTCGAATGGCCCTCATTTTGTCGGTAGCCATCCCCTCGCCGGTGACCATCGGACCGGGCCACAGTACGCCCGTGGCGACCTCTTTGAGGGACGTGTGGCCGTCGTCACTCCAACGGCAACGACACCTGCTGAGGTGATTGAAAAGGCCAGCCAATTCTGGCGGCATCTCGGCGCAAGCGTAATGGAAATGAGCCCGGCCGAACATGACCGGGTCGTGGCGGTTACCAGCCACCTGCCTCACCTGGTCGCTTTTGCCTTGGCTGGCTCAACCCCTGAATCAGCAGGCCCCTTGGCTGGGAGAGGGTGGTACGATACAACCCGGATAGCCGCTGCCGATCCCGAATTGTGGCAACAGATCTTCGCCTCGAACGACCAGGCATTGCTCAACGCACTAGACAATTTCGAGGCCATGGTCAGTTCTTTGAGACGTGCCATTCTCGACAACGACAAGGTGACTTTAGTAAATTTGCTACAGGAGGCGAAACGGATTCGCGATGCTTTGGG
Organism: Lacipirellulaceae bacterium; assembly: GCA_965243695.1. Taxonomy (GTDB): domain Bacteria; phylum Planctomycetota; class Planctomycetia; order Pirellulales; family Lacipirellulaceae; genus JAKVCB01. Next base: position 140,101 of record CBDEWC010000045.1, read on the forward strand.
AAGTTGACATTCATCCTGCTGAAGGCCAACCCGATCTGGCCGGTCAGCGGACTGCCGCTGCTGCTGAAGAAATGAACCTGCTCGCCGGAATGGCTGTGGCGACAGCTCGTGGATTTTTGATCCAGGGAAACGGGCTCGACGCCCGAGCGATACAGCGTGTGGCGAGCGAACTTCTCGCAGACGGCGTCGTTGAACAAACCGTGGTTGGTAAGGTTGGCGAGGAGTGCCTAAGTGCCACTCCTTCTCATATCACTTCCCACGACGACCATCTCCCCACACAGCTCATCTCGGTGCTACCCAAGCCGGGAGTGATGGATCCGGTTGCGCAAAGTGCCCAGGACGCCATCACCGATCAAGGCATCGAAACGACTGCTGTTCGTACACTCCGAAAGTACTGGTTTGCCAATTCCAGCAGTCAAACCGTTCAAATGCTTGCTTCGCGCATTTTGGCGAACGATGCCATCGAGCAAATCGTGTTTGGCCCCCTCAACATGGACCAGCTGGAAATTGGGACTAACCCTGATTTTCAGCTTCAGCACGTGCCTCTCAGCGATCTCGACGATGAGGGTTTGATGCAACTCAGCCGTACGGGACAACTCTACTTGCAATTGGCTGAAATGCAGACCATCCAACGCTATTTTGCGGACCTCGGTCGAGCCCCAACGGACATCGAACTGGAAACCATTGCCCAAACCTGGAGTGAACACTGCAGTCACAAGACGCTTGCCGGCCGCATTGCCTATCACGACGAAAATGGTCCGCGACGATTCGAAAACATGCTCAAGGAAACAATTTTTGCGGCCACCGAGCAAATTCGTACCCAACTTGGAAAGGATGACTGGTGCGTTAGCGTATTCGAAGACAATGCGGGAATCGTACGATTCGACAAGCAGCATAACGTGGCATTCAAGGTTGAAACCCACAATCACCCCTCCGCCTTGGAACCTTATGGCGGTGCCAACACCGGTATCGGTGGAGTCATTCGGGATATCATGGGAACCGGGATGGGTGCGAAACCTGTTTGTAGCACGGACGTGTTTTGCTTCGCCTCGCCCGACACGCCTGAAGATGACGTCCCACCCGGAGCCTTGCATCCACGCCGAGTCATGCGCGGGGTGGTCGAGGGGGTTCGCGACTATGGCAATCGGATGGGAATCCCAACCGTCAATGGCGCTATCTATTTTGATGAACGTTACCTGGGAAATCCCCTTGTTTATTGTGGAAATGTAGGCCTGATACCGCAGGACAAATCCCACAAACAACCACAACCGAATGATCTGATTGTGACTGTTGGTGGGCGGACGGGTCGCGACGGAATTCACGGCGCTACCTTCTCCAGTGCCGAGTTGACCAGCCAAAGTGAAGAGCTCTCTGGCGGAGCCGTCCAAATCGGCAATGCCATTGAGGAAAAGAAAGTACTCGACGTGTTGTTGACTGCCCGCGATAGAGAACTCTATTCGGCAATCACCGATTGTGGGGCAGGTGGATTTAGCAGTGCCGTCGGCGAGATGGGTGAGAAAATTGGCGCAGAAGTGTGGCTCGATCGAGCCCCGCTCAAGTACCAGGGCCTCTCCTATACCGAAATCTGGATCTCCGAAGCCCAGGAACGAATGGTCCTGGCAGTCCCCGAAAAAGATTGGGAAAAACTCGAAGAACTCTGCCAATCCGAGGGAGTTGAAGCGACCGTGATCGGGCGGTATGTCCCCACCGGCCGCCTCAAGCTCAAGTATTACGACCATGAAGTTGGCGATCTCGATATGCAGTTGCTCCACAACGGTCGGCCACCGGTAGTGCGCGAAGCAACCTATCAAGTCTCCGAAGTCAAACCGCTGGCACCCCCTAGCAAACTCGACTACAGCGAGGATCTGCTCGGTGTGCTTCGGTCACTGAATGTGGCAAGTAAGGAATGGGTCATCCGCCAGTACGACCACGAAGTCCAGGGAAGTAGCGTCATCAAGCCGCTCGTGGGGGTAACCTGCGACGGGCCAAGTGACGCAGCGGTCGTGCGACCTGTACTCGATTCGCGGCGTGGGATTGTCATTGCCTGCGGGATGAATCCGCACTACGGAGACCTCGATACCTACCACATGGCCGCCAGCGCGCTGGACGAAGCAATCCGCAACTGTGTTGCCGTGGGTGCTGATCCAAGCCGAATTGCCGTTCTCGACAATTTTTGCTGGGGAGATTGCGAAAAACCGGAAACGCTCGGGGGACTCGTGCGAGCAGCTCTCGCCTGTCACGACGGTGCCATCGCCATGGGTACCCCCTTCATCAGCGGAAAAGACAGCCTCAACAACGAATTCAGTTTTACGGATGCCAATGGCAAGCGGCAAACGATCGCCATCCCCGCCTCGCTATTGATCAGTGCACTGGGGCAGATCGACGACGTGGCCAAATGTGTCACGATGGACCTCAAGCAGGCTGGCAATTTTCTTTATCAGGTGGGTGCAACCAAGCATGAACTGGGTGGTTCGCATTTTGCCCTGGTGAACCACCTCACCGGAGGCCAGGTCCCGGTGGTCGATGTTGAGGTAGCGCGACAAACTTTCCAGGCAATGCATCACTCGATCCAAGCCGAAACTGTCGTTTCCTGCCATGACCTCAGCGAGGGAGGACTGGCCGTAGCGGCTACAGAAATGGCATTTTCTGGAGGATTGGGAGCCTCGATCGATCTGGACCAGGTACCCCTCGACATGGCTCCAGATGGCAACCGGACCCCACCGACCGCGGTCTTGCTGTTTGCCGAGTCTAACAGCCGCTTTCTGTGTGAGGTCCCCCCGCATAGCGCTGAGAGGTTTGAAGAGTTACTTGCTGGCTTGCCCGTTTGCCGTATTGGCGAAGTTCGCGATGACCAGGAACTTGTGATGAACTGCAATCAGGAAGAATCGCCGCGGCTTCGCGTGAATATCCATTCGGCAAAGGAAGCATGGCAAAAGCCCCTTGCCTGGTAACCAGCTTGCCCGTAACGGCGAAAACGTGGCCAAACTCATGAACCACCCATGTCCAAAATCACCTCGAATTGAATCAGGCCTATGACTCCGCCACGCGTGATTATTCTCCGTGCGCCAGGGACGAACTGCGACCATGAAACTGCGTATGCCTTCGAAAAGGCTGGTGGCCAGGCTGAATCGGTTCATATCAATCAGTTGGTCGAAGCACCACACTTATTGGCCGAGTATCAAATTCTTTGTGTGCCAGGCGGATTCAGTTACGGTGATGACATTGCCGCTGGCCGCATCTTTGCAAACCAACTGCGCCACCACGTGGCAGAAATGCTCACTGAATTCCACGCGAACGGTAAACTCATTCTCGGAATTTGCAACGGTTTTCAGGTGCTGTTAAAAACCGGCTTACTCGCCCCCGAAGACTCCCTGGGACCGATCGCCACCCTGGCATGGAATGATTCAGGGAAATTCGAAGACCGCTGGGTGCAACTGAAAGTGGTTGGAAACCAGTCTGTTTTCCTCAGCGGAATTACCGAAATTGAGCTTCCTATCGCTCACGCGGAGGGTAAATTCGTGACGCGTGACTCCGCCGCCCTCGAAGCGCTCGCATCGGGTCAACAGTTGGCATTACGGTATGCAAGCCAATCAGACCCGCAAACCAGCGACGTACCGTATCCCCAAAACCCAAACGGTTCCGAGGCAAACCTGGCCGGGCTTTGCGACACTACGGGACGGATTTTTGGCCTCATGCCCCATCCTGAACGGTTCCTCGATCCCACCCAACATCCCAACTGGACACGTCGGAAAATGCCCACAGAGGGAGACGGCCTGCAGCTCTTTCAAAACGCCGTTCGTTACTTCCTGTAGTTCCTCACCATCAGCCGGAGCTTGATTTTCCCCAGCGCACATTCCGGCAACCAACACTAGCACATTATGTGGCAAGGTCTTGAAGGACATGATGAAGTCGTCGATCGGTTCCGTAAAACGTTGCGCCGTGGCCGGCTGGCAAGCACTTACCTGTTTGTCGGTACCGCCGGGGTCGGCAAACGGACGTTTGCACTTCGCTTGGCGCAATCGCTACTGTGCAGCCAGGTGCCCGATGAAGAGCTGACCTATTGTGGTGAGTGCGAATCGTGCCACCTTGCGGCGGCCGGCACCCATCCCGACCTGCTTGTGGCTCAACTGCCCGAGGGGAAAAGCACGCTCCCGATCGAACTTTTCATTGGTGATCGTGAACACCGTCACCAGACGGGACTCTGCCACCATTTTTCGCTCAAGCCATTTCTGGGAAATCGCCGAATTGCGGTCATTGATGATGTAGACCACTTGAGTCAAGAGAGCGCCAACTGCTTACTCAAGACGCTGGAGGAGCCGCCCCCGGATTCACTCCTGATTCTCATTGGGACCAGTCCCAGCCGACAACTGCCCACCATCCGCTCAAGGGCTCAATTGGTCCGTTTTAACCCCCTCTCCCAGGAAACGTTCCTGCGTCTGGTAACTGCCAACGGGATTGCCGAAGATCTGGACGCTGCCCGTCGGCTTGCCGAGAATAGCAACGGCAGCCTGGAGCGGGCCAGGCAACTGGCCGCCCCGGAACTGTGGGAATTTCGCGAGATCTTGTCCCGATCTCTTGATCAATCCGAGATGGACAGTGTCAAAATAGCTGAACTCGTATCGGATTTCGTCGACGAGGCAGGCAAACAGGCTTCGGCCCGACGCGCCCGCCTGAAAATGGTCCTTCAATTTGCTGCCGACTTTTACCGGGAAAAGATGCGAAATGACCATCAGATCGAGACCCTCGACCAACTCGACCATTGTCTGAAAGCGGCTGAATACGTCGATCGCAATGCCAACCAGGCAACCCTCATTCAATGGTGGACCACCCAATTAGGGCCCCGCAAACTGGATCCCGCTCATCCCTCCTGAGCCGTCGATCGCTCTTGTTGACACGTTTCCCGACGGTGTTTAGACTCCTAGCTTTTACGGGGCTTTTACGGGTGGGGGGAGCCGTGTCCGTAGACGCAGAGCCTGACTCCGCGGTTGGGAAGTTGTGGTGACACCACGACCCCTCGTATTCTTGAATTGCGATCAAGTGGGCAGCTAACCCCGTTCTCTCATTTAGCCAACCTCAATCATTTTCACTACGGAGAAATGCAAGTACGTTATGAATCCCATCATATATATTGTCCCCATCGTTGCTGTGCTTGCTCTGATTTACGCGATGATCCGTGCCTCTTGGGTTCGGGCTCAAGACCCGGGTACCGAACGGATGCAGACCATCGGCACCTGGATTGCCGACGGCGCTATGGCATTCTTGTCGCGTGAGTATCGTACGCTGGCTGTTTTTGTCGTGTTGCTGGCTATCGTGCTGGGGGTGGCCAACCAATCCATTGCAAGCGACGGCGAGGAAACCAATGGGCTAATTGCTGTTTCTTTCATATTAGGTGCTTTTTGTTCGGCACTTGCCGGGTTCTTCGGCATGAAAACGGCCACGCTGGCCAATACGCGTACCGCGGCAGCAGCCCGGGGGGGACTCAATACGGCCCTACAAGTCGCCTTCACCGGTGGATCGGTGATGGGACTTTCGGTCGTTGGTCTGGCACTTTTGGGACTCGGTTCGCTCCTTTTTGTTTACCTGAAAATGTATCCTGCAGCGGTGGACGGAAGTGGCCCCTTGATGCTGGTGTTGAACATTCTCTCTGGCTTCTCGCTGGGTGCCTCTTCAATCGCCCTGTTTGCCCGTGTTGGTGGCGGGATTTATACCAAGGCCGCTGATGTGGGCGCCGATCTTGTTGGCAAGGTTGAAGCTGGAATCCCCGAAGACCATCCGCTCAACCCGGCCACGATTGCCGATAACGTGGGGGATAATGTGGGAGATGTGGCAGGTATGGGGGCCGACCTGTTCGAGTCGTACGTGGGGGCAATCATCTCTTCGATGATTCTGGGTGCCGCCTGGTACTTGGGACTCGCCGCAGTCGATCCTGAAATCGGCATGAACGCCGTCTATCTGCCACTGGTGATCGCCACGATCGGTATTATTGCATCGATCATCGGCTTCTTTTTTGTGGGAACCAAAGAGGGGGGGGACCCCCAAAAAGGCCTCAACCGGGGAACCTTTGGAGCCGGCATTCTGATGATCATTGCCACAGTTATTGCCATCAAGTACATGATTCCGGGTACCGTTGTAGTTGAAGATGTCTTGACCGGGGATGTCCATACTTATGGCTGGTTTGGAATCGCAACCGCCGTGGTGGCAGGCTTGATCGCCGGCATTGCGGTGGGCCTGCTCACCGAATACTACACCGCCACAAACCGGGCACCTGTCGAATCGATTGTTGACTCTTCGCGAACCGGGTCAGCCACGACAATCATCCAGGGGATCGCGGTCGGCATGAATTCGACCACGTATCCCATCCTGGTCATCGCCCTGGCCATCCTTGTTTCTTACTCAAGTGCAGGTCTCTACGGGATTGCCATGGCGGCCCTCGGCATGCTCTCGACGATCGGGATCCAGCTTGCTACCGATGCCTACGGCCCCATTGCCGACAACGCCGGTGGCGTTGCTGAAATGGCCCAACTCGGACGGGAAGTCCGTGCCCGAACTGACAAACTCGATTCGGTGGGCAACACAACCGCGGCGATTGGCAAGGGGTTTGCCATCGGCTCGGCTGCCCTGACGGCACTCAGCCTGACTGCAGCCTTCCTGACGAAAATGGGCGGGAATGTTAACCTTGATGCAGCCAACCCCTATGTGCTGGTGGGACTGTTGATTGGCTGCATGTTGCCATTTCGCTTCTCTGCCATGGCCATGGTCGCCGTTGGCAAAGCTGCCCAGAATATGATTCAGGAAGTTCGCCGCCAATTCGCAGAAATCCCCGAACTTCGGCCAGCCCTGCTGGCTGCCCAAAAGGCTGAGAGTGAAGAACGCGATCCTTCGCCCGAGGAAGCCCAGGTGATTGCAGCGGCCGATGGCAAAGCCCAGTATTCGCATTGCGTTGAAATCGCGACGGCCGCAGCTATCCAAAAAATGATTGCCCCTGGCCTGATGGCGGTCATTGTCCCAGTGATTATTGGCCTTTACGACGTTAACATGCTGGGAGGCCTGCTAATCGGTGTGACCATTTCGGGTGTGTGCCTGGCCATCTTCCAGTCCAACTCGGGCGGCGCCTGGGACAATTCCAAAAAACAGGTCAAGGATGAAGGGCTTGAAAGGTGGGGCGATGATTTTGACGAAATGCACAAGGCAACCGTCGTTGGCGATACCGTGGGTGATCCGTTCAAAGATACTTCGGGGCCGTCGCTCAACATTCTGATCAAACTGATCAGTGTGGTGGCGATGATTATCACCCCCTTGCTGATGGCATGGCACAACCTCCACCCATCGGAGGAAGAGGCCTCAATCGCTCCAATGCACTATCAGATGAGTTCGGACCACCCGGATCGATAGCACCAAGCGGAAAGACCTCAGATAGGCCGTGGCTACCGGCAACGCCTGGTAAAAGACTCCCTCAAACGGCAACAACTGGCCAGGCAAGAATTTGCCTGGCCGGGGTCGATGTCAAACCGTTTCACCAGCTGTCGGCCCATCGCCAATTTGACGGGCGTCGTGAGGGTCAATTTGCGCTGCCTGGTGATTTTCACGCTGAATCGCCTCATACACTTCGCGACGGTGTACCGGGATTTCTCTGGGAGCTTCAATTCCAAGTCGCACTTTATCTCCGCGAACGTCAACAACCGTCACCACGACATTATCGCCGATGATGATGCTCTCATCACGTTGACGAGACAAGACAAGCATATTTGGCTCCCCGTCACTGACTGAGAAACTGGACATTGCGTGACGCACACGGACCGACCGGGTGCAAAAAATGCGAAATGACCTGTTGTTCGGGTCGCGCCGAATATCCGGACTACTTCAGCCAGATCTCTCTTCAACTAGTTTTCGCAATGTAAGCAGCATCGGCCGTGAGAAGCCGGCAACTCAAGATCACCACGCTACGTACCGGTTGTAGGGAAATAATAAGGGCCTACGGCTGAGAATTGAAAGCAAAGGCACTACAGTCGATTTAGTTGTCACGAGCCCAACCACGAAAAACTGCTTCCTGCCTACTTCCCCGCCGCTACGCAGTTCTCCGCAACGGTAACGTTGCTTTGACAAGGTGCTGAACTTCGTGGTCGTCTTTGGCAATAATCTGGCGCCCGGTGCGCTGCTCAAGATTAATCACCACGGGAGCCTTGAGGTTCACAGCCAATGAACCACCCGACTTGCTGACGACTACAAGGACTTGTGCAGCCTCTGGCGTAGGAAGCTTAAGCGGCTCCAAGTCATCCGCCCGCACACGAACCTGATAATCCGTTACAAAGCGACGCGGACTCACAACCGCCAGTGCCACGTCGGCACGATCGAGACTTTGCAACCAGCCCAGCAGAAGATTATTCGCGTCTGCTAAAAGCACCCAACGGCAACATGATTCCATGCCGATCAGGCCGCTCTCGAAAGTGATCACGTCCGTTTTTTCGAATTGGACTTGTCCAAACCGGGTTGTTTCAATCTGCATCGGTTCTGCCCTCACTCACCTTCTGGTGGGTGGCTATGTCGATTTCCTCTCAGGGAGACTCGTACTGGAACATCTCCTCTAACCATCGGGACTGTCCGTTGCCCCGGGCCGGATCAGAAACTTCTTGAAGTCTCTGGCAAGCACATGCTAGCACCCCGCGGCAAGCTACCCTCTTTAAGATCGGCCAGTCGGCAATCGCGACGCAAGAAAAAGCCGCGAGTGAACCGGCTATCGTGCCAACCAACACCCCAAAGCGGGCTGTTGCGATTTCAGAAGCCTCCCTGGAGGCCGATACGGTTGGTTGATTCCCCCTCTAGAATCCTCATTCTACCGAGAGTACGGTTCCCAGCCAAAAAACCGCTTCTGGCTGAATGATCGGATACCGGCTTGACCTCCGCTGGCAAAAGCAAGTCGGAGGACCGGCAGAGTCTTTACCCGGTGAACGACCACCGGTCAGCAGAACTCCATCAAAGAAAGAACAGAAACAACCGCTGGCTTACTGCGGAGGACGAGCCGTCGCAATTAACTCGGCGGCTCCCTCAGCCAGCAATTGCTCGGCCACTTGCTGGCCAAGTTCGCAGGCGCACCGAGGTGACCCCACCCCGAATGAAAACGTGCGTTGCTGCCCGTCACCACTCAAAACCACTGCCACCAGCTTTAACTCTCCGTCAGGCTGGATGGTTGCCAGACCGCCAACTGGTGCCGAGCAGCCTGCCCGCAGATGGGCCAGGAGTGATCTTTCCGCTGAGACCTCGGCATGCGAACCAGGGTTGTTCAACTCGGCAAGTGCCATGGTGGTACGCTGGTCATCCACACGGCATTCAAGTCCAAGTGCCCCCTGCCCCACCGCTGGCAACATCGTTTCTATTGAAAATGATTCCGTGATTCGACGCTCAAGACCGAGCCTTTGAAGACCCGCCTCAGCCAGGACGATCGCATCGTACTGGCCAGCATCGAGTTTCGCCAATCGGGTATCGATGTTGCCGCGAATCCCAGCCAGTTGTAAATCAGGCCGAAAATTCAACAACTGCGAGATCCTTCGAATACTGCCGGTTCCCACGCGGGCTCCGGCAGTAAGCTGCTTGAGTGAATCGGTAACGTTTGAAACAAGAACATCGGCCGCACTGGCCCGCAGGGGGACGGCCGCCAATTTCAGGCCTTCCACCGGTTCGGTCGGCAAATCTTTGAGGCTATGAACGGCAAAATCAACGGCTTGGGCCAGCAGGGCACGTTCAAGCTCTTTGGTGAAAACCCCTTCCCCACCCAAGGCGTTAAGAGCTCCTGTTTGTTGATCTCCTCGGGTCGTGATTTCGACCAGTTCAACGGCATGCCCAAGGTGCCGCAACTCCCGGGCAACCCACTCCGATTGCGCACGGGCCAGTTTGCTGCTGCGAGTACCTAGACGAAGCGGGGAGGATGCCATTGGGGTATTAAACTCGATTTTCGCCAATTCTGTCGATGTGACTCCTGGCGCAACACCGAAATTTTCCCTGGGACCCGCCCGGCGACGACCGAAGCTATGTGTTTCCGACCAACGCTAAAGACCCGCAGAATCTTGTTTCAAGCGACCCCAACGGCCGTTTAACGGGAACCAGTCTGGCAAATCGTATCGGCCCTAAAAACGCAGGATCGGCCCCTTATCTCTAAGTGCCAGCTCCCAGCGTGACAGTCCCTCACGCAAAAGTCACGGAGTGGTTGGCACGTTGGGAGTGTTGGAAACTGGCGTCTGGCCGAGGGGAGCAGGTATCGGGGCCTCCTGCCTGGCATCAAACAGCTCGATTAACTGTTGAGGAGGAACCACAACACCGCAGCTGATGATAAACTGGAACGCCTGCTCCACCGTGATATCCAAATCAACGGTTTCACTTTTTTTGACGGTCATCGTGTAGCCCGTAAAAGGCATTGGTGAAGTTGGCACAAGAATCGAGAGAACTGGTTCATTGGCAGCAGAACGGATATCAAGCATGCTTTCGCCGGTAACCAGGCCAAGTGACCAAATACCCTTACGAGGATATTCGACAGCTACAACGCGTGTGTACTCCAGCTCAGAATCGGTAAACAGAAAGTCTGTAACTTGTTTAACGGACGTGTAAACGTTACGTACCAGCGGCAGGTGATGGATCAATCCCTCGAACCGACTCCAAAAAAATCGCCCTGCACCCGCCGCCATGAATTTTCCGAGCAGATAAAGAACCAGCACGAAAAAACTCAAAAAGACCGGAACCACATACTCGCGTCGCAACCATTCTGTATTGATGTAGTTAAGGTAGATTTCCTTAGCCGTTGCCGTCGCAATTGCCTGTTGGCCAATATGGGACGCAACCTTGTCGTAGACCTTTAGCGGAACGAGCCGATTGTCCGCGGCGACGTGATAGTCGGCACCATCGATCGTCGCCAGCCCGAGCGGATCGAGATGAATGTTGTCTACCGGCTGGATGTCAGCCGTTTCAACAAAAGCCCAGCGGGCAAAATCTTCCAACGGCTCAAGCAGGCGATCTGCAATCGTGTTGCCAATCCACAAAAAAATGGCAATGGTGAGCAGGGGCGGAAGAAGTATCCCCAACCCTCGCAGCACGGCACGGCGAAAAGGATTGATCTTCTTTTTCTGCTTGCCTGATTTTTTTTGGGAAAGAACCATCGGTTTGACCTTGGCTGTATCTATTAATTCTTGCAACCAACCGAGTGCAGACAAGTGGGGCCGAAAACCTGATCCACGGTACTAGGAACCTTTTCTGGAGAAAACTCGCTAAAACAGCCGCCTGTCAACGACCCGCTCAGCAAAATACTGAATGAGGATTTTCCCTTTCAGAAACTACACTGCGGGGCTGCGGACGGCGGCCGCCACGGTCACGTGCACCACTCCAGCTGTTTTCAACAGCCCCGTTGCCGCGTTGCATGTCGAGCCCGTCGTCATAATATCATCGACCAAAAGTACCCGAGTACCCTGTAAACCATAGCTCACCCCTAGAGCCAGCGCACCACTCAAATTCCGAACCCGCTGCTGGGGCGATAAACCGGACTGTGGCAATGTGTTACGATGTCGACGCAAAATCCCCGGGCGAACGGGCACGCGGAGCCGTCGCCCCAGAACTTCAGCCAAAATCGCGGCTGAATTCGTGCCACGCTGGGTTCGTCGCAGCCAGTGCATGGGGACCGGCACAACGACATCCGGGGCTACTTCGAGCAGCCGGTCACGACAGTACACCCACATTAGTTCACCGACTGCCAACGCGAGTGATTCTCCGGAGCTTTTTTTCATCCTCAACACAATTTCCCGAAAATGCCCCCCGTAGTCCCCCAAGGCAATTGTCCTGTCAAAATCGAGTTTGTCACCCAGGCAGTGGGGACAGAACCCTGAGCTGCCCAGCTGACCACAACCGCAGCGGGAACAAAACGGGGCTTTGTAAATCTGTAGTTGATCAAGGCATTCGGCACAAAATAGAATTCGCTCGCAACTCGAACTGGGGGTCAACTCGTGGCCACATGCAAAACAGGATGGAGGAAATACCAGATTGAGAGCCGCATCGCAAAAAGTATGAATTCTCCCTTGCATGGCTGCCGTTTCGTCCGTCGGGTTCGTGAATTCCCCCAGCGTTGCCACCATCAGGCCAACTCCGAAGCGGCCCACTCCGCTCAGCTAGCACTGCCATCTATTGTAACGTCATGTTGACCTGCTTTCATCTGCTTGGGTATTCTCCCGGACTCCCACCGCCATCCCCTCGTAGCCACGTCCTATGCCGCGCATCATTGACCGCTATCTTCTCAAGCAATTTATGCAGGTCCTGGTGATTTGCTTCTGCAGCATGGCTGGGTTGTACGTGGTCATTGACGCCTTCGGCCACCTTGACCATTTTGTCGATTTCGCCAATGAGAATGGCAACCTGCTCATCATCCTGGCTGAATACTATGGCTATCGCACTCTTGAATTTTTCGATCGCACCAGTGGACTTTTGGCACTTATCGGGGCCATGTTTACGGTCACATGGATTGAACGTCACCAGGAAATGGTCGCTCTGCTGGCCGCAGGAATCCCCCGCTTCAGAATCCTCCTGCCAATACTCATTGCGGCCATTGGTGTCAGCCTCCTGGCAGCAGCCAACCGCGAACTCGTGATGCCAAATGTTCGGCACAAATTGGCACTCGACTCCAAAAATCTGGGTGGCGACAAAAGTGCTGATTTGCAACCCAGCTTTGACAGGGAAACCAGCATTCTGCTCGCCGGTGAGAAGGTTGTGCAGAAAGGCAAGATTATTCAGCACCCCAACTTTGTGATGCCAACCAAACTGACAACTTATGGAAAACAAATCTCAGCCGAACAAGCACAGTATTTCCCCGCCCAACCAGACCGCCCCAGCGGTTATTTATTCAGCGATGTAAAATCGCCAAAAACCTTACTGACAGCGCCATCCCTTGAACTCAATGGCCAACCGGTGGTCATTACACCGCAAGACGATCCCAAGCTGGAACCTGACCAGGTGTTCATCGTAAGTGGGGTTTCCTTCGAATTCCTGGCAGCGGGTTCGACCTGGCGCAATTTTGCTTCCACTGGCGAACTTGTACGAGAACTACGTAGCCCCAGCACCGACCTCGGGGCCGGCGTTCGTGTTGCGGTGCACAATCGCCTGATCCGCCCGTTCCTCGACGTCACACTCCTTTTTCTGGGACTGCCGCTGATCGTGTCGCGTGCGAACCGCAATCCCTTCGTGGCAATTGGCCTTTGCCTCGCAGTGGTTACCATCTTTATGGTCGTTGTGATTGGCTGCCAATCGCTTGGGTCGAGTGGCTGGATGCAGCCCGCTCTGGCTGCCTGGTTGCCATTGATGATCTTTGGCCCCGTGGCCATAAGTCTCTTCGATCCTTTGCGAACCTGAGCGCCTTTGCAAACCTGAGCGATTCTTTGTCAACCGGAAGCATGGCACCATAGACAAAGAGCCCAAAACACAAGACAATCCCGAGATGGTGCGTTCGTTTGTCTCGTGTTCCCAGTAAGTTTTGAAAGGCTCCCTACGATGAAAGTAGCCACGATCACCACCAACAAAGGTGACATACGCATTGAATTGTTTGACGACAAAGCCCCCAAAACCGTGGCCAATTTTGAAAAATTGGCCAGCGAGGGGTATTACAATACCCTCCTGTTTCACCGCGTGATTGAAGACTTCATGATCCAAGGGGGGTGCCCCCAGGGTACGGGGACTGGCGGTCCTGGCTACACCTTTGAGGATGAATTTCACTCCGATTTGACCCACGATGGTCCCGGCGTTCTCTCCATGGCCAATTCCGGACCAAACACCAACGGGTCGCAGTTCTTCATTACCCATGTCGCCACACCGTGGCTTGATGGCAAGCACTCCGTGTTTGGAAAGGTGCTTGACGACGGACAGGAAATCGTCAATGCAATCCAGCAAGGCGACCAAATGGTAACGGTCGTCATCAGCGACCAGTAAGCAGCGCCGCGTAAATCGCAGGTCGGTCGCATCTGGTAGCAGTCTCAGGAAGAAGTGGCGCCTTGCCACCCGTGAGCGGTGCGCGCCATAAGCTGGATTGTTCTTGCATGAATATCGACGACATCGGTCTGGTCAGGGGCGTACCCTCCGCCCATGACCGTCACAAGTCCAATCCCACGATCTAAACACGCTTTCAAGACAATCTGATCACGAGTTTCCAGTCCAGCCTTGGTGAGGCTTAAGCGACCATGTCGGTCGCCTTCAAAAGCGTCGGCTCCAGCAATGTAAAACACACAATCTGGCGAGAAACAGGCCCAGGCTTCCCGGAGTGCAGATCGCAAGGCCTCCTCGTAGGCAAGATCATCCGTCCGGTCAGGAAGCGGCACATCCAAATCGCTGACTGTTTTTCGTAACGGATAGTTTTTCTTGCCGTGTAAAGAAAGTGTGAACACCGAATTGTCGTCTGAAAAAATAGCGGCGGTCCCATCACCCTGGTGAACATCGCAATCGATGATTAAAGATTTCTCAATCGAATGTTCGGCCTGCAAAGTTCGAATGGCGACGGCAACATCGTTGAATACGCAGTAGCCTCCCCCATGGTCTGAAAACGCATGATGGGTTCCTCCTGCCAGGTGTGCGGACCAGCGGTTCTGTGCGGCAACTCGTGCGGCAGCCAGAGTCGCTCCAGTGGACATCAAACAACGCTCCACCAAGCCTTCGGACCAAGGAAATCCAATCGCCCGTTGCTCTTTCGAATCCAGTTCACCACAAAATACCCTCCGCAAATAATCGGCGTCGTGAACTCGGCCTAATTCCTCACGGGTTACAGGTGACCCCGGCAGTAAACGGACTGGTTCGCCCGGTCCAAACTCTGCAACCCGTGCGCGCAGAGAAGCATATTTCGTCGCTGGAAAGTGATGTCCATCAGGCAACGGGATGGGAATGTGGTCACTGTAAAATACGGTCAGCATTTTATTACCCCCAGCGGAGGTCCTAGTCTTTGCCGCTGGAGGTCCAGCGGGGCCATCTTGCTTTTTTCCATTTGTCGATTTCTCCCTGTCATGGTTTGGGCAGTTAATGACCAAGCCGGTCCAACACCGCCTGTCCGGCTCTCTGCCCCGATGCCAAGGCGCCTTGAATCGATGCCGTATCGAGATAATCGCCGCAACAAAACAGACCCTGTTCGTTGACCACTGATTTTTCAACCGGGGTGAGGGAACCAGCCTTTTGAAACGGTAAAGCAGCAGGAATTCGGTAGGTCTTCAGAGGTTCCCATTCTTGAACCTGCTTGCCAAACCATCCCAATAATTGGCTGCGAATCTGCTGATCGAGTATTGCGTCCTCGGCAGTAGGAATACCAAGTACCGTTACGGAAATCAGCGACTTCCCCCCAGGTGCATACGTACCCGATACCTGGCTGGGCACACACAAATTATTGACAAGGCCATCCGGCTCACCGTTGATGACCAGGATTGGTTCCTCCACAGGTGGTGCGCTCGCAGCGTAGTAGATGCAAGTAGTACCGCGCCATCCATTGACTGGCTTACTGCGAACCAACCCTGCCAGAGAAGACTCATCGACAGCCATCACTACACTGCGGGCAGTAATGACTTGACCGTTGTCACAGACAACACGGTCTGGTTTCACCGTTTCAACACCAACTCCACACTGAACCGTACCGTCGGGCAGCGCAGCCGCCATCTGTGCAGCAATCGATCCCATCCCTTGAGCCGGCAAAGCGGCTGCACCAAGGCTGAACATCCGAAACACAAACTCAAACATGTGGCTTGACGTCTCGAGCGAATTATCCAGGAAAATGCCCCCCAGAAAAGGCCGAAAGAAAGCGTCAATGACTCGTGGCGAGAATCCTCTCAAGCGAAGCGCCATAGCAGTCGACACCTCAGGCCGTTGCTGCAACTGGTCGATCGAGTTCCGGCACACGTCGTTGCGCAACAGGCCCATCCGGATTTTATCCCGCAGCGACGCAACCGGGGCAGCCACTGTCCCCAACAAATGGCCTGGCCGCCGCCAGGGATCTGAAAACCTGCGGAAGCGGCCCTGGTAACGGATCAATGCACCTGGCTCGAATTCGCAAAGTTGCAAACGATCGTAGTCCAACTGTCGACGTGCTTCCGGGTACGATGTCAGGAATACTTGAAATCCCCGGTCAAGCAAAAACCCATCCACCGCGTCGGTCTGTACGCGCCCTCCCACAACGGGCTGTTTTTCCAAAACCACGCAGGAAACCCCGGCTTCATAGAGACGCCGAGCACAACTCAGACCCGACAGTCCCCCACCAATTATGACTGTGTCGTATTCAGGCACCAGGGTCACTTCCGAAGTTTGATAGGTCATCCGCGCTGGAGAGATGTGGATGTGATTGGAAATTACGCCGATCCAGGGCTATGTTCGACTGAAACCAGTTCCAGGTCCATCCATTCCAAACCGGGCATGTCCCTACCGTCGACGAAGAAATCCAGATGTCCGCTGTTGTCGCTGTTGTCGCTGTTGCAGACCTGTGTCGCCGTCGTAAAACAATCACGGCGCCTAACTCTTACCAGTCCTCTTGCAAAACAAAATACACCGGTACAGCCTCAGGTGTTGTGACTTTGACCACAGGGACTCTGCCCACAGGCAATCCGACAATCGCTCGCTTTAACCTTCGACCGTTGCCTCCAACATGAAACTAAAAAATGCTCGCTAACCATACTCTATATGGCCCAACCATTTCCAATCGTCTGGAGTCTTATCCGTTGGGAACTTGTACGGTAATGCCCTCTTGCCGGAAGTTGCCCGTCAAGATAATAGTTGCCACCCTTCAGATTGCCAAGATACTACTTGCAACTGTTTTCACAAAAAATCTGGCAGGAACTATTCCGCAAGTCACTTGCACGGTTTGTCCAGCTCCTGTGAACTGCTGTTTTTATCCACCCGCCTCCCTTAAATCACTCCGATTGGGCCACCGTTGCATAGCAGCACTGACTATTGATTTGCTATAAACGAACAATATGGATGACACTGTTTACATTTGTGATTCCTGTGGCGAAGAAATCATAATTTCGATCGACCTTTCTCAAGGTTCCCACCAGCAATTTGTGGAAGACTGCCCCGTCTGTTGTCGAGCTAACGTGATTCATCTGGAAGTCACCGAGAATGGCGCTGCGACCGCGTGGGCAGAACTTGAATGACCGTAAAACATTAGCCCTCTGGACGCCTCGTTCATCTTCCAGGCTTCGTCCATAGTTTCTCCCATGGCCACCTCTTTTCAACGTGACCGTTCCGCCAGAACTCCGTTTGCTTTTGCTGGCGGCACACTTTTTTCCAGCGTCGAGTCACAATCTTAAACGGCAAGATTTTCGAGCCTTGCTGTTCCTGTCCGCCGAAGATAAATCCTCAGATCTGGTGGCTCGAGAGCCATACGATCGACTTCGCCAACGATTTTCAGACCTCCTGGAAGATTGCTCCACCTCAAGCTCACCTCCAGTGCCATCAGCAACCACGGTCCGACCCACGAAGCCGTTACTTGGAACATCCTCGCAGAAAACATCCCCGTGCAACTTGCGTCCAACCTCGAAAGCCACGGTGGGTTTGCCTGATTTTTTTCCCACGGTGTGTCTCCTCGATTTTTCCAACAATGAATTTTTATAGCTATTTATCTAGGCGCGAACGGCTGCCAGGTTGGTATTGTCCTAGGAGTCGCTGGAAGCCGGTTTTGGTCGTCATGCCAGACGGTTCGGTCCAAGGCAAATATTGTCCTGTTATTTTCCAGCTATTTCCTAAACGTCTTGGCCGTTTTGAAAAAACGGGTGAGGCAAAAAGAAGTGGCCTAGAAGGGACGATCAACCTGCCTAAACCACCGGCAATCGCTCAAAATCACGGCTACTTGCCAAAGCGGGGGGGGGACCAAAACGGGTTGATGCCGTATAATCCAGTCGATCAAACACCTTTTGAAGCTGGTGCCGCATGAAAGACAAGAACTCGCCTATCAACGTGATGACCTACGATCGAGTTGCGAAACTTCTGATCGCAAATCCAAACGAATCACACGTAGAAATTGCCCAACGTGCCAAGGTTTCGCTGAAAACTGTGGTCAAAGTCTGGGATGGTACCATCTCCCGCCCGACCGCCATCGTTTCTCATCGTCTGACACAACCACAACGTTGCCCTCAATGCGGTGCCCGCTGCATTGCATGGCCCTGCATGACGTGTGAGATGGTCTATAAAACAGAATCACTCAAGAGGTTGCGCCGCGCTTCTGCACCAACAAATTCCATGCCCTCCGACCACAAAGTCAATCCGGGAGTGGCAACAAACTCTGCGTTATAAAGCATTTAGTTTTTTTCGCAGCGATTCCATGCGGCGTCGGTTGGCACCGAGATCCGAGTAGCCAATCCGGGAGCAAGAGCGGAAGTGGATTACACCCTCGTTGGGAACCACCACAAATTCGACATCGTCGACAAAGCGAAATAGAGTACTTGTGAATTCGGCTCGCAAGTAACCTGAGGTCTGGCTGGTAATTTTCACGCCCGGCCACCCCTGTAGAACCTTCTGAATCTTTGCTAAAGCAGCTTGCCCCTCGCCTGAGAATAAAAGCGGGCCAATTGCGTGTCGTTGATCGGCCGCCTGGCTGGATACACAATTTGGCGAATCGGGACAAACGGATAGTTGGCCGTCTTGTACGCCAAGGTTGAGAGGTGCTCTTGTCCGCATATTAGGCAGCCGTACCCACAATAAGAAAATGCCAATGGATGCTATGGTTCCCAAAATTACTCTGATTCTTTTTTTTCCAGCATAACACATCTTCAGAATGACCGTTCCGGCGAACTTGGACGAAAATCACCAACCGTCTGGCATTCTCGATCACTAATGTTTTTTGCTGCAATTACCGAACCACGATCGCTTCTGAATCTTCCTGTCCTCAGAAAATTCCTGACCATGGTTGCGACCTCTTTGCGAAACAACAATGAAGTGTGTCCGGCATCGACCTTGACGAAATCGCTCATCCCGGCCAAATACGTACTGGCCAAACGAACCACCCGATCCTGGGTAGCGGCAATTCCCCCAACCTCATGCCTCCCAAAACCGGGAACTTGGCGCACGTAACTGTCTTGGATGTCGCACATTTGACAAAGCGGTTTGCAAAACCCAAGAAATTGGGACAGTTTTGTGGCGGCATGGGAACCATGGTGCGGTGAAGCCAGGGTGACAATTCGCCCAAGCTGTTGAAGGGGCCCAGTTGCCAACGCAGAACGTGCCACAATGCCCCCCATACTGTGCGCCACCAGGTGGACACGGGCAAATCGAGAGTCTGCACTGAAGTTCTGGATTTGTTCTCTCAGGCGGTGGGCATGCCACTCGATCGAATGCCGCATACTCGGATAACTCCAATTCATAGTTTTAAACCCAGAACGTTCCAAATGTCGTTGGATTGGCCACATGACAAAGGGATTGGATGCCAAACCGTGTAACAGTATTACCGCTTCACAAGTTGCACCGTATTTTTGTGCCTGCTGATCCACCATCCCCACTCCGCTCCTTATCCCAACTTTTCCGAACTGGCCGTTACGGTATTTATTGCCCTCTCTAGACCGTTCAACGCACGCCTCTTCCCACGCAGCCCTCCACCTGGAGTCAGCAGCCGTTGCCACCGAAAAAACAACCTAACAAGGTGCGCCTTTTGGAAAGGTTCAAGACCTATTAGAAAGTACCCGAAGTAAACGTTCGAACGGACCACCTCAAGACCTGGTTAGCAAGCAGGTTGTTGTTTCCAGTTAACTCGTTGTCGAGGTTAGATAACGATCTATAGTACCTCCATACCAAAACGCCAACGCTGCCGGTGCCTTTAGAGGATCTTTGGTGCCATCGACTTTCCATAGGAATTCTCCATTGGTGACCCGGCAACGTCGGGAGAAAGGGGCTTATTACCGACGACTGACCTCTGCCCGCTTTTTTCTGCAAACTGGTTCCTGAACTAACGACAGACAACGCTCATGCCATCCACAAAATTCACACAATCGTTGACACTTCCGGTCACCCCCGAAGAAGCTTTTGCCTGGCATGAACGGCCCGGGGCACTGGACCGCCTGATTCCGCCTTGGGAGAAAGTCGCGATCGAAAGCCGCGGTCAGGGGATTCGCGACGGGAGCCAGGTGATCCTTAAAAACTCGCTCGGGCCTTTCGGTCTGCGTTGGTTGGCAGAGCACCGCAACTATCGTTATGGACACCATTTCAGCGACGTTCAACTTGCAGGCCCCTTCTCCAAGTGGGAACACTGGCATCGGTTTCAGCCACATCCAGACGGCTGTGTACTGATCGACGAAATTGAATATCAGATACCAGGGGGAGCGGTCAGCCGTCAGTTGCTAAAACCACTTGTGGAGCGAAAAATCGCACGGATGTTCAACTTCCGGCATCAAACCACCCTGGCCGACATCCAGACGCATGCCGCTCACCAGGAAAAGGGCCAACTGCAGATTGCCATTAGTGGTTCGCATGGTTTGGTTGGCAGCGAACTTCTTCCCTTACTCACGACCGGTGGTCACTCAGCCATCCGCCTCGTCCGAAAAACCGGCACCTCACAGGACCTGCTGTGGGACCCACACACCCCTGAATTTGAAACAGCAGGTCTCGAGGGGTTCGATGCGGTCGTTCATCTCGCAGGTGAAAATATTGCCACAGGACGCTGGAACCGGTCTCGTAAAGACCGTATTCTCACCAGTCGAGTGGAAGGTACCCATACCATCAGTACTATCCTGGCCCAACTCAAGCGGCCCCCCAAAGTACTGGTCACCGCATCGGCTGTTGGTTTTTATGGCAGCCGTGGTGACACGATACTGGACGAGACGAGCTCGTCTGGTGATGGATTTTTAGCCAATGTCGCAAAGCAGTGGGAAGAGGCAACTCGTCCGGCCCGCGAAGCTGGAATTCGCACCGTCCATTTGCGTTTTGGGATGATTCTCAGTCCCAAGGGGGGAGCCCTGGTCAAAATACTTCTGCCCTTTCAGTGGGCCGCCGGTGGAATCGTTGGAACTGGTCGGCAATATTGGAGCTGGGTAGCTTTAGACGATGCCGCTGGCATGATCCTTCATGCGATCATGAACGATTCGCTCCACGGACCGGTCAACGCAGTCTCGCCACAGCCGGTAACGAATCTCGAGTTCACACAAACGCTTGGCCATGTACTAAAACGACCAACCCTGCTCCCGCTGCCATCGGCTCTAGCAAGACTCGCGGTAGGGGAAATGGCGGATGAACTTCTGTTGGCAAGCGCGCGGGCGACTCCTGCAAAATTGTTAAACGCTGGATACCATTTTCGCCATCCACAGCTCCAAGAAGCGCTGCGGGGAATGTTAGGCCGCTGATTAGAACCGCACGCAACTTGGCATACGACTAATTTCCACCGGAAAACTTCACCACCCCGCTCCTGCTGGGATTTTTCTGTGAGTCGCCACGCTTCGACCTCATCCTTCCGCCCACGAAACCGGTGGCTGAACGCCACGGATATCGATCGTTACGGAGGAAGGTTCTTTGAGGGTTCCGCCGTTGGATCGCCGGTCTCACGAATTTGAAAACGTGCGCCACAAGCCGTCTGAAGAGGTTTGACAGTCGCCGACCGGTTCTTTGAGCCACTTTCCACGGGCCATGTGTTCCGAGGGACTCTCGGTCTCCTCGGGTTGGAACCTGCGAGATTCTGTCCCTGTTTGTCCCCAACTGACCAACTTAAGCAGGTACCTCGGGAAAAAATCAGAAGTCGTAACCCATGGCTAGATCACCCTTTATATCGAATCCGCCCAAAATGACCGTTTTGGACGAATTTTGTATTGCCCATGCGCCGATACGTGCGTAGACTTAAGTGAACGTATTGAACGAATTTTAATCTCAACTTTCACCCATCGCGGTTCGTTTCTCCCAGCTTCACAACGAAGGATAGCTACTATGGTTCTCACAAGTCCCCATGCACCATGTGATTCAGTGCCCCCCGCAGACACCCAACCGGTATCGACCCAACTGATTTGCGAAGCCGAAAAAGTTCTCTCCAAAGAAATTGGCTTCATCGACCACCCTTCCTTCCGCAAACAACCTCTCGCCGAAGAGGACGAATCTGGTGTACTGCCAGCCATCGAAGATGGCCAGGACGACCACCTCTGGAAAGAAACCAATTTTGCCTTGCCAGCCCATCTGCGACGGATGTGTAACCGACCAATTCTCACCGCAACCCAGGAGCACGATTTATTCAGACGGATGAACTATCTGAAATACCAGGCGAATGTCCTCCGTACCCAGCTTTCAGCCCAGTTTCCTCGCCAAGAGCAACTGACGGCCATTGAGGACGTTCTTCAACGAGCCGAGCGTATTAGGAACCACATTATTCTGTCGAATATAAGGCTGGTGATTTCTATCGCGAAAAATTTTGCTGGCAAGGAGACCACTTTTGACATGACCTTGAGCACTGGAATTTGCTCCCTGATGAATGTCGTCGAGAAATTCAATTTCGACCGTGGATTTCGCTTCAGCACCTATGCAACGCGTGCGATCCGACGGGACCTTTATCGACTGGTGGTTAAAAATCATTCCCAACTTCAACGTTTTTGCACAGGCTCCGATGAATTGGTAGAAGGTTGCATGGAAAAAGACACGTCTCGCTTACCTGCAATGCACCATCGGACGGTTTTTGCAACGTTGCAGAATATGCTTGATTGTCTCGAACCCCGGGAGCGTCGCATTCTTCAATTACGATTCGGCTTTGACAACAATGACGGACACAAAGTGACGTATAGCACCATAGCACGTGAGTTTGGCATTTCGAAGGAGCGTGTTCGTCAGATTGCCAAACGGGCTCTCGACCGCCTCCACGAGATGGCACCTGATTTTTCTCTGGATTCATTCCTGGCATAACGATGCCCTGTTTTTACCTGTGCGTGAGTTTGCCATGGAACGTTTTAGCACGGTGATTGTTATGGCCCAAGTCGCTTCTACCCTAACGCTTGTTGGACTGATCTGGTTTGTGCAGGTGGTTCATTACCCACTTATGGCAAGGGTCGGCATCGGCAATTTCCCCACTTACGAAGAGGAACACCAGAGGTTAACAACCTGGGTAGTCGGTCCTCTAATGCTTGTCGAGTTGTCGACAGCGGGAGGGCTGCTCTGGATCCGTCCAGCAGCAATTCACTTCTGGATGGTTTTGACCAGTTCTTTGTTACTTGTGCTGATCTGGGGGATGACATTTTTGGTTCAAGTGCCCCAACATGTTAAGCTCTCAGTTGGATATCAACCCGATGTACTGACCTACTTGGTCGCGAGTAACTGGTGGAGAACAGCCCTGTGGACGACACGAGGATTTCTGGTACTGGGAATGCTCTGGCAGCTACTTGACTGACGGGAAAAGCCTCACAACGCTTAAGGTATAGAACCATGGAAACCAACACCGAGGAACGACTGACCCTGTTGACGGGTGGGACGGGCTATGTTGGTGGGCGTCTGCTTCCCTTACTTGAGCAAAGCGAATGCCCATTGCGCTGCCTGGTACGCCACCCCGATTATCTGAAAGGCACAGTCCAACCTTCAACAGAAGTGGTGAAGGGAGATGTCCTTGACCCAAGCTCGCTCCGTGATGCACTTCTTGGAGTACACACGGCATTCTATTTGGTGCATTCGATGAGTAGTGCAGGGCAGTTTGAGGAAGAAGATCGAATCGGTGCGCAAAACTTTGCCCAAGCGGCAAAACAAGCTGGCGTTCAACGGATCATCTACCTCGGCGGCTTGGGAGACTGCGATGATCAATTGTCGGCACACTTGCGGAGTCGCCACGAAGTTGGCGAGCTTCTGAAGGAGTCAAACTGCCAGGTGATCGAGCTTCGGGCTTCGATTATCATTGGTTCGGGTAGCTTGTCTTTTGAACTGGTCCGCTCCCTGGTTGAACGGCTACCGGTTATGATTTGTCCCAAGTGGGTTCAGACGGTGACCCAACCCATTGGGATAGAAGATTTGCTGGCCTATTTAATGGCCGCACTTCGCTGGAAAAAGGAACAAAGCCAGGTCTTCGAGATTGGGGGGCCGCAAACGGCGACTTACGGTGAACTCATGCAGGAATATGCCAGCCAGCGGGGCCTGAGGCGCTGGCTCATTTCGGTGCCTGTGCTCACACCTCGACTGTCCAGTCTGTGGCTTGGGCTGATCACGCCGGTCTACGCACGAATCGGCCGGAAATTGATCGAGAGCATGCGAAACCCAACTCTGATCCGAAACCATACGGCGTTGGATGAATTCGACGTCAAACCGCGTCCCATGAATGCAGCCATTGCCCGAGCCATGATCAATGAAGACCATGAAATTTCGGAGACCCGGTGGTCGGATGCATTTTCTTCGACCACCCCAAGACCTGCCTGGGGCGGCGCCGTTTTTGGTAATCGAATTATCGACTCTCGTGAAGTTCAAGTGGACGTACCACCGGAAAACGCATTTGCACCGGTACGGAAAATTGGGGGAACGCAAGGCTGGTATTTTGGTAATTTCCTGTGGACACTACGGGGCTGGATTGACTTGTTGGCCGGAGGAATTGGCCAACGGAGGGGACGGCGTGACCCGCAACATCTACGAACGGGTGACGTGCTGGACTGGTGGAGAGTTGAAAAATATCAACCCAATCATCTTTTACGATTAACGGCTGAAATGAAAGTTCCCGGTCGAGCCTGGCTCGAGTTTGAGGTCAATCCAACTTCCAGTGGTTCCGCCATTCGCCAAACGGCCATTTTTGACCCACTTGGCCTGCCCGGGTGGCTTTACTGGTATACCCTCTATCCGCTGCATGCGATTATCTTTCGAGGGATGCTTCGTAGAATCGGTCACCTCGCAGAAATAGAGCAGCCCCAATCTGAAAACGTACCCTCGGAAGTAAACAGTTCCGCTGCCATCTCCTCCTCCAATACCAACTGAGCTGCATTTTCAAATGCTGCCCAGGCAGAGGTGACGATGGTCCACAGCAAGGAACGCTGCAAATTGACGTCAATCTCTCTTTTACCTTCTAGCACAACATCGATCCTTATCACGCGATGGATCAACCTATGAAAATTGCCGTCGTTGGCTGTGGAGTAAGCGGATTGGTTGCTGCGCGTCTGCTCTCATCCAACCACAACGTCACTCTTTTTGAATCTTCCAATTATCCTGGTGGCCACGCAAACACAGTAGAGTGCAAGGCCTTTGGAAAGACCTTTGTCGTCGACACCGGATTTATGGTGTTCAATACCAATACCTATCCAAATTTCTGCCAACTTCTAAAACAACTGGATGTACGCACACAAGAAAGCGATATGAGTTTTAGTGTTGCGTGCCCACAAACCGGATTTGAATACCAGGGCAGTTCACTCAATGGCTTGTTTGCACAACGGCTCAACCTGCTAAAGCCGTCCTTCTATGGAATGCTCGCTGATATTGTGAGGTTTAACCGAAATGCCCGTCGGTTTGTCGAGCAAGACCATACTGATCTTTCGGTCAAAGAGTTTCTCCAACAAGACGGCTACAAACCGGCATTTTGCCGGAATTATTTAACTCCCATGGCGTCCGCAATCTGGTCATCCCAACCTGGACAAATCCTGGACTTCCCGGCTCGTTTTTTGCTGGAGTTCATGCACAATCATGGTCTGCTTCAGCTCTTCCGCCGGCCACGCTGGAAAACCATTTGTGGTGGCTCTCGAACCTATATTTCCAAACTTCTTGGCCCACTGGAAAAACACCTTCATTTGAACACACCTATCCGAAAAATTATCCGGAATCCCGAACAGGTCGTCATCCAGCCGGTTCACGGTCCAGAATATTGCTTTGATCGCGTCGTCGTGGCAACCCATGCAGACCAGGCCCTGAGACTACTGGACAGCCCGACAGATCTCGAACAAAAAACGCTTTCCTCTTTTCCATACCAAACTAACGAGGCTTTTCTTCACACCGACATTTCTCAGATGCCACGTCGCAAGGCTGCCTGGGCAAGTTGGAATTACCAGATCGGTGGCAAAGACAATCCTCCTGCCAGTGTAACGTACAATCTGAGCCAACTTCAAAAGCTAGACTCTCCCAGTCCTTTGATGATTACTCTGAATCCAAATAAACCGATTAAAGAAAACGCGATCTTACAACGTTTTGAATATCGGCACCCGTTGTTTTCCCACGCTTCCATCAGAGCACAACAGAATCGGAAAGAACTCAATGGCCATCAACACACTTACTTTTGTGGTGCCTACTGGCATAATGGATTTCATGAAGATGGTGTTGTTAGCGCGCTGAATGTAGCTGGACTTTTTGGCCTGGGACTGGACTTATGCAGAGTTGCCTATACGAAGGCGAAATCACACACCACCGACTGCGCCCAATAGCACATCGGTTCCGATACCGAATGGCCATGGCATACTTGGACCTGGACGAGTTGCCTTGTCTCATGCAGTCTTTGCGCATGTTAGGCCAGAGCAAACTGGCGCCTGTCGCATTCCTGGAACAGGACCATTTTGATCAACTGCAATGTCCTCTGATCGAACAAGTGCGGACTATAGTACTTGAACAAACTGGTTCCATAACCACTGGCCCCGTCCGTCTCCTGACACAGCTTCGCTGTTTTGGTTATTATTTTAGTCCTCTAAACCTCTACTATTGTTTCTCGGAAGATGAAAAGTCGATCGACGCTGTTGTTGCCGAAGTCAGCAACACACCTTGGCTGGAAACACATCGCTATGTTCTTCGCTCCCAAGACAGTCCTTTTTCCAGCGAGCTATCGGCGCGTCACCAGAAAGAATTTCATGTCTCGCCATTTATGGGGATGGACCTACAATACGAGTGGCATCTTACTGCACCTACAGACTCCCTCGGCGTGCAGATTCTCACAGACAACGGAGGTCCCCCCTTTTTCAGCGCACGTTTGAACCTGCAACGTCACTCTCTTTCCAACCGCTCACTCACTCGACTTTTAATCCGCTATCCTTTTTCAACCGCTCGAATTGTTACTTCTATTTACTGGCAAGCATTCCGACTTTGGCGCAAACAATGTCCATACTATCCACACCCCCGCGGTCTACCCACGACAGCGGACACAAAAACCAAATAGAAACCCTCAACTGCTCTCACGCTGCAGACTTGCCTGCTAGCCAAGAGAGACTACCAACCCATTTTTGTCAGCGAGCAGTGCTCCGCAGACTACGACAACTACGACATGGAACCCTTCGTATTGAAGACGGATCGGCCACCCATGTTTTTGGCGGACAACATTCCGCCGATCTGCAAACCACGATTCACGTTAAGGACCGTCGTTTTTACTGGGAGGTTCTCACTGGCGGAAGCCTGGGTGCTGCCGAGTCTTATCTGCAGGCACACTGGGACTGCGAGCACCTGGTCAACCTGGTTCGTATCATGTCACGAAATAGCGAAGCGCTCGCAACCGTCGACCACGGCTTGAGTCGTCTTGCAACCTGTCTTTCCTGGGCAGCACACAAGCTCAGCTACAACTCCCGTCGTGGCAGTCAAAAAAACATCGCGGCCCACTACGATCTGAGCAACGAATTTTTTGCCCTCTTCCTGGATCCTACAATGACCTATTCATGCGGGATTTTTCCCCATGAAAAAGCAACGCTTGAGGAGGCATCGATCAACAAATATGACCGTATTTGCAAGTTACTCCAACTATCGCCGACAGATCACGTGTTAGAAATTGGCACCGGCTGGGGAGGATTTTCCCTGCATGCTTCCCGACATTATGGTTGTCGCGTTACCACGACCACTATCTCTCAGGCACAGCACGACTTTGCCGAACAACGATTTTGCGAATCCGACGTCTCCGAACGGATCACACTCCTGAAAAAGGATTACCGCGACCTTAGAGGCCAGTTCGACAAAATTGCTTCCATTGAAATGATTGAAGCCGTAGGACATCAATACCTGGACACCTATTTTTCACAATGCAACCGTCTTCTTAAGACTGGCGGGACCTTCGCATTACAAGCCATCACCATTCCAGACGACAGATATAAGACTTATTGTCGATCGGTTGATTTCATTCAACGCTACATTTTCCCCGGTGGCGCTTTGCCATCGATCGCCGCCATGATTCGAGCCACCTCGAAATCTACCAGCCTCCAACTTGTGCAACTTGAAGAGTTTTCTGACCACTATGCCAGGACACTTGCAGCCTGGCGAGCGGCTTTCGATCGCCATAAGGACGCCATTCGCAACCTGGGAAAATCGGACCGGTTTTTGCGAACTTGGGACTATTACTTTTGCTACTGCGAGGGTGCATTTCGAGAACGAATGACCGGCCTTGCACAACTTGTCTTTCGCAAGTCGTGTTAAAGTACCTTCCTAACGGCCATTCTCTATACGCAACATATCTGTATGGCACACCGTTTAATCTCTTTGGCTGAAGATGGCTGGGTTCCTGATAGGGTACTCCGCCTGGCAATGCGGCACCTGATGCGTCAGCGACTCCGCCAAATGAGCAATTCGCCCCAGAAAGACGTGGCGGACATCCTGAACGACTTTACCAACCAAATGCGGGATAGCCCGCTTGTTGTCGCGTCCGATGAGGCAAATCACCAACATTACGAAGTGCCCACGGAATTTTTCCGTCGCGTGCTTGGGAATCGTTTGAAATATAGCTGCGGGTACTGGCCGGCGAAGGAAATGACTCTCGACCAGTCTGAAAATGCCATGCTCTCTTTGACTTGCGAGCGCGCGCAGATAGAAAATGGCATGCAAATACTCGACCTGGGCTGCGGGTGGGGATCACTTTCACTTTGGCTAGCCGAACACTTTCCCGACTGCCAGATACTTGCTGTTTCGAATTCCAGGACTCAGCGACATCATATTGAAAAGGTATGTGCCGAACGCAATTTCCACAACCTGACAGTTCAGACCTGTGACGTCATTGATCTGGTACCCCTTACCCGTTTTGACCGTGTTGTTTCTGTCGAAATGTTTGAGCACGTCCGAAATTATGAAGAATTGTTTCGCCGCATTTCTAGCTGGTTACTGCCACAAGGAAAACTTTTCTTTCATATTTTCTGCCATCGCTTGTGGCCATATACCTTTGAGGTTACCGGCAACAACGACTGGATGAGCCGCCATTTTTTTACCGGTGGGATTATGCCTTGCGTGGAACTCCCCTACCAGTTTTCACGTGACCTTGTCGTTGAGGAACACTGGACACTGAACGGCATGCACTACAGCCAAACTTGTGAAAGCTGGCTTACAAGGCTCGATCGTCAATATCCTGATCTACTCCAATTTTTCGAACACCCCAAGGGAGGAGAAAGGCGTGAGGTACAATTGCAGCGATGGCGGATGTTTTTTATGGCCTGTTCTGAATTGTTTCGATACGACCGAGGATGCGAGTGGATGATTGGCCACTATCGGCTTCATTCATCCAACTGATTATCCTTCACTCCGGGGAGGACCCGGGAAAAATGCGTTGGTCCGCTTTATATACTGAGAGTACTCTGGCCGACGATCAACAATGCTGCTTTCAAGAAGCTTGACACCGCTGACAAACATCAAAAAACCACTCATCAGCAGCGGGCTGGCTATGGTCCACCACGCACCACCTGCGGCAGCAATCAGGTAAAACCCCCACCAGACGCAAAAGTCGCCAAAATAGTTGGGATGACGCGTATAACGCCACAACCCTGTGGTGAGCACGCGTCCTTTGTTCTCAGGCCTGGCCTTGAAACGTGCCAGTTGAAAGTCACCGAGTGCTTCAAAGGTAAAGCCCACGATCCACAATCCCAGGCCGGCAAGATCAACTGGGCCAATAACGCCGGTACCGATACTTATGCCAAACTGTAGGGGCCAGGAAATGAACCACATCAGGAGTCCTTGCAACATAAATACGGTGATGAGGCTAATCCACCAAAAGTTGTCTCCGCGTGCCTGCCTCATCACTCGGTAACGATAATCCTCTTGATGTGCCCAATTACGACATGCCAAGTAAACCGATAACCGAAGTCCCCATACCGTCGAAAGCGTCAGTAGCAATAGCCCCCGCGGACCAACAGAGGTTATCTGCAGTACGGTTGTCCAGGAAATGATTGCAAAACCTGCCCCCCAAGCCAAATCCACAATACTGACATCCCGCAGTTGGATGCTGAGCAACCACAACAAGAACATCAAAGCCAGGACCATGGCGAAATTAATCACGACAACTTCAATGATACTTTGTCCCATTGTGCTGACCTCCCGCTCAACAATACAAACTGCGGCATTCCACTGGCAATATGCCGGGTAAACTTATTGGCGGATTTCATCCGGAGTGTACTTAGTCATATAATCCGCGACTTTATATTTACGCGCCGTATTTTTACTGCTCATGTACCGTATTTTTCCAAACACGGGCCGTTCGGGCCCCCAGGCGCGGTCGTACCGGCCAAGGACCCAGAAAATCCCTGAGTAGCTGTTGGGATTGCGGCCATCCAACGCATACTTATTGTTTAGTTCGATCATGATTTCTAGCGCATCACGAGGCGTTTCCGTCCATTGAAGAATCTTCTTGCCCCAAAGCATGCGCAGATAGTTGTGGATGCGTCCTTCGCGCACAAGTTCTGTTTGGGCTGCATTCCAAAGTGCATCATGGGTTGCGGAAGACTCAAACTCTGAAAACGTGTATTGGAACTCGCGTTGATCTCGGAGATGGTCCTCAAGCGTGTTCTGGGCCCATTCAGGAAGTGACGAGTAACGGTCGTAGTCGTTGCGCCGAGAACACATGTTGTAACCAAGGTCCCTCCAGGTGATTAGCTCATCGAGGAAAGACTCCACGTTTCCGTCGGTTCCCCACCAACCTTTTGAACTCCCGCTGGCTCGCTCCGCCAACCTATCAAAAGACCAGGATGCAGCACTCAGTGTCTTGGCAACAATTTCGTGTGCCGAGATGTGCCCAAAGTGGAGGTAAGGTGATAATCCGCTGGTCCCTTCCTCTTGGAGGTGACTTGGACGTTCCCCGTAGGAGTGCAATCGATTTTTGAGAAACATACCGAGACGTACTTCAGCAGCCTTGAAGCCGCCACGAGCTGACGTAACTCCCACCTGATGGTCGACAGGAATGTGGCGCAGCCACTTCAAGTCGGCGGCCATGGCCTCGACGTCAGGGATCGGCCAGCGGCAAGAGACCGTCTCTGGAACAGAGTCCAACAAGGGGAGATCGACGTGCGAAAATGGGGAGGGGGACGGACTTTCCAGTAGCAAATCTGGCAGCCGCTTCTGCAAAAAACGGCGAAAGTCGAATGCTCGAAGAAAGGTCTTTTCGGTTGCCCGCATTGGCACGATTCCGTTGGAATCTACCAACTCGAACCTTACACCGATTTGACGGGCCGCCGCCCGGAGCATCCCCGGCAGAAAAAAACAGGGGAAATCATCACTGACCACCATGCAGGCATTCGCAGCAAGCGACTTTAGCAAACCTGCGCCTCTGCCTGGCTCTGGTTCGAGATAGGGGTAATAGAAAACGGGCTTGTTCCTGAAGTGAGCAGAATTGTCTGCCATCCCCTGGATCACAAAGTGATGAAACCGCTCACTCGCCCATCGGTAATCGGATCGCAATGCTTCCAGCACGACCAGGGGTTTCTGCAGGGCCCGAGCCCAGTCGATGGCCCGCTGCAGGCTATAATTCCAGCCAGGCCGTCGATTGGCAATCATCCAGTAAAGGACGTAACTCCCGTCGGCCCGCAGCTTGCCAAAAGACCCAGTACGGCTAAACGACCCAGTACGGCCAAACGACCCAGTACGGACGCGTAATTCGGGGACCTGGCTGACGAGTCGATCTGCACACATTTTTCGCTTGTAAAACGCTGGAGGAAATCAACAACGCCGGCCCACGTTGAAACACGCAGACCGGCGCTACCCTTAACTTGATTCGGTCACCCCATCAACGAACTGCGGGTGTAAGCCCCACCTGTTGGTACGCCATATCCAAGCCCCGACGCAGCTGCCAGGCCTGTGACTTCACGCAGTGGGTAGCTTCGGCCTTAGCCAGAGTTTCCCTCATACGGCGTACCGTTTCAACCGGCATATCATCGGCATGGTGAGACAGCAAGCCGTGCATCGCCACACGATAAACTTCACAGCACTTTTCCGCATGGCCTGAGTTGTAAAGTTGAGACCCCTGGGCAATCGCTTGCTCAATGGCGTCATGCGGGCTCACGAGGGCATTCGAAGAGGAAGCGGGAAGTAGCACAGTATCGATTACGTGAATCACCCCGTTGGCCGTATCAATATCGGCTGCAACGACCTGTGCGTCATTCACCATCACTCCTCCCAATCCAGAATCCTTGAAAGTGACACTATTACCCTGCAGCGATTTCGCGTGACCTGCCTTGAGGGCTGCGTCGGAGTAAACTCGTCCAGGAATCACGTGATACTTCAAAATCTCGACAAGCCGATCCTGATTTTCAGGCTTCAACAGGGACTTAACCGTTCCTGAAGGAAGTTTTCTGAATGCCTCATCTGTCGGGGCCAGTACGGTGAACGGCCCTCCGTTCTGCAGAGTTCCAGCCAGATTCGCAGCCTGTGC
The DNA here is from genome assembly GCA_965243695.1 of Lacipirellulaceae bacterium. Classification (GTDB taxonomy): domain Bacteria; phylum Planctomycetota; class Planctomycetia; order Pirellulales; family Lacipirellulaceae; genus JAKVCB01. Next base: position 172,577 of record CBDEWC010000045.1, read on the forward strand.
CGCAGCCAGCAGGGTGTCAAAATCGCCTGCCGCAGCGGCAGTCTCAACCAGGTCCTTGCTGTTGGGAATGAGTACCTGGTCAATGACGTGCACAATCCCGTTGGAACATCCAATATCTGTGGCAATAACCTGGGCATCATCAACGGTCACTTTCCCTTGGCTCGTTTTGAAGTCAACCCGTTGACCGTTCAGAGTCTCCGCTGCAGACAACTTCGCAACCTCGGCAGCAGATAACTTTCCGGGAATGACATGGTAGGTCAGAATTTCTACCAGTCGGTTTTTATTTTCTGGATTCAGCAATTCCTCAAGCGTACCTTCTGGTAGCTGCGCGAAAGCTGCGTTGGCGGGGGCAAGGACGGTGAACGGACCAGGTCCTTTTAAAGCATCAACGAGGCCGGCAGCTTGGACTGCCGCCACGAGCGTTTTCAAGGAATCTGCTTCAGACGCCGTTTGCACGATATCGTGATCCTGCCCCTTTTGCTTGGCATCACTCCGTTCGCTAAGCAAGCCGAACGCCATCGCAAAAGCGATGAGGAGTGTTGCCGAAACTGGGACTTTTTCAAAAAATTCAGACATTGTCTTCTCCTGGTGTCCTTGGTTGTTTTCTAATTCGAACTTGGGTGCTGGTAGTTTCCGAAACCCGGCCGGGAAATCGTAATTCCGCCTCTATATTTTTCTAGGAACGACCCCCTGCAACGACAAGCAAATCTTCTCAATTTGAAGCAGGAACCTCGGCATTTCCGACAACACCCTTTGAGGAGCGTTACTGTCTTCTGGGCTATGGCAACCTTGTTCGCCCACCGGCGTGTACCAGGCAATTGCCCTAGAGAAACCAATCCTTGACGACAGCGATCCGCTGACCAGAACTATGGGCTGCGGTCTTCGTCTTCAAAAGCAGACCGGCATTTAGAAGGCCTCAATTGCATGCGCCTCAATCGGACTGCAACTCAGCTCGCCTGAGATTTTTCGGCTAGACGTTGTAAATCTCGCATGTTGTCACAAAAATCAACCGATTCAATCTCTTCCAAGAGGTCCCGCTCGATCGCCTGGCCTCCAACGACAATACGTGTTGTGGGCGGAACCTTCCCACAAAACGATGCGAGGTCGGCATGCAAATCAGCCTGACTCTGTACATGCGAGACACTTAACCAAAACAGGGCCGGTCGATACTCCTGGACCGCTGCCAGCATCGTTTCAAAAGGCAATCCACTCCCGAGCGACGTGGCTCGCCATCCGCAGCTTGTGAAAACCAACTCCAACATCTGGGTTGGTAACCGATAGTTATCACCAATAGGGGTACCCCCCATTGCTAAAGGAGCCTCTACGTCAACCACAGGCAACACGGATTGTAATTCATACACTAATTGGCCAATGATTTCACACGCACGCCGTTCTTGATAAATCTCTATCTCTCCACAATCCCACCGCTCGCCAATTTTATACATCGCGGGCGTGAAAATTTCATCGCAAAGCGTAATAACATCGGCGCCATTAATAAAGAGGTCGAACACCAGCCGCCGCGAGCATTCGACGTCACTGGCAAGCAGGGCATCGACAAGTTGATTTTCCGAACGATCCACAACACGGGGTCGAACGCCGGTACCAGGTGGCAGGCCAAGAACTTCCGGCCGGACAAGTTGCAGGTCACTTTTCCGCAAGAAGATGAGTACATCGCCCAATTTCAGCCGGCGATGCCCACCCGCCGTACGTTCGGTCTGAATGACCCCCCTATCGCACCACCGTTTGAGCGACGATTCGCTCACACCAATTGCACGTGCAACCTGTTTGGGAGTGAGTACTTGCTGCATGGCATGGTTGTTAAATGGGACAAGATCCAGGAACCCGGGCTCAAATACGTCTCGTTAGTTTATAGCTAAAAGGTTCTTGACGGGAAGAGCCCCTCTTTGGCCTCACACGTTTTTATAGAGGCCATTGTTGGTTACAAATTCTATAATGTATTTTTCTCTCCGATTCCAAAACCTTTCCACCGATCATCCGGTAACAGGCTGGCTCTCGAAGACTGAAAACTGCATGTGGGAAACACCCTGAACCGAACCCGTAACGCGCACGTCGACCGATCTGCTGAGCAGATCAGTCGTTTGATGTCGCCCGGGGCACAAGGCGGAGACGAAGCTCACGGACTTTCTGCAAATCGAGTCCCGGAATTTCCTGCTTCAAAACCCAATCGAGGTCGGCCAAGGCGGCCGCCTTTCGCCCGGTCATGGCCCGCAACACACCCCGATCGTGGCGGAGCCCTCCCTCTTGGGGGAACACGCCAATCATGGCGTCGACATACCGCAAAAGTGCCTCGCTGTCGCGATCACGTTCGGCCAGAGCTCCCAAGTTACGAACCATTCTCCGGAAAATCTCCTTGGGGGGCGTGGGCTGGAGATCTTCCTCCTGCAGTGGTCGTCCTACATGGCGCAGCACAATCGCTTCGGCCTCCTGGCGCGAGATGAACTTTCCTCCCTCAAAGACATCTAAAAGTTGCTCGCTGCCATCCCTGCTGACGTGCCTCACTACAAAATGCCCTGGCAAACCGACGCCATCGATCTTCAAACCGAGTTTTTTTCCCATTTCCATGTAGAGTACCGAGAGCGTTATAGGAATCCCCTCACGGTCGTCAATGACACGGTTCAAATAGCTGTTGGCCCGGTGGTAATACTCAAAGCGACTGCCGTGATAACCATTCTGCTGAAACAGGTAAGCATTCAAGGCAACCAATCTGGTTCTTTCATCCGAATCGTGAGGCAAACCTGATTTGATCTCCTGGGCCATCTTGTCGAGTTGCTTCACATACGCCTCAACATTGAGATCACGTTCATCCATTTTTGCCAGCAACAATGCCCCGCGAAGCAAGTCAAATTCGCCTGCCTTCGTTGCCAGTTTATTCAATGCCTCGGCAACTCCCCGCACATGCACATCGATTGCCAGTCGCCGCATATCCTTGGCCCGTTGTTCGAGCAGATCCGCGCGTCGCTCCAACATCTCCGCGACAGCCGCACCATCGTTATGAAAAGGTTCCAACTGGCCAGGCTCGATCTGTTCGAACTCCGGCAGCCCATCCACTAAGGTAACCAACTGACTCGTTTGGCTGGGGGTTAATTGGGAAGGGGGTAGCTGCTGGGCAACCTGAAATTGCCGAAACGAGGCAACCGTGTGCCGAAACTTGGCAAGTCCGACGCGACCCGACACAAAAGTTTTGTCGGCTGATTCAATCACCAGGTGATCGTTGACGTAACAAGATATTTTTTCATCGGCAACATGGACTTTAAGGTGATTCCAATGTCCTGGCCGATAATGTTTGGAATGGACCGTTTCCAGGATCTGCCAACTGTAGACGGTTGGTCCACGAAAACACGTCAAGCGCAACTGGCCACCCGTGGGGTAAAATCCATAATGCTTGTCGTGGCTGTCGGAATGAAAGATCAAGCCAGCCGCCCCCGATTCGTCGTCAAGCTTGACGGCAACTCCCAACTCATAGGAATTCGCTGGTGGTTTGCGTTGGGCAATGCAAAGGGACCTTCCTCCAAATCCCGTTCCGCGGCCACTTACCAGCAAATGCCCTCCCCGCTGTCGCCAGCGAGCCCCCAACCGAGGCTCCCACTCAGCGCGATTGATCGATCCGATCGTTACCCAACGCTCGACGGAAATGGGGTTGGGCTTTTCCAATAGCGGCCCCAGTTGCTCGGCATCAACGGCAAATCCGACATCCTGATCCAGGACTGACTTCAAACTCACAACACCGTGCACACGTCCGTGAAGATCGACGACTGGCCCTCCGCTATTGCCAGGCTCAATCGGCATCGCCAACTGAAGCATCTCTTTGCCATCGACTTTCCGAATCGCCGAAATAACACCGCTAACCGCACTATGCTTCAATCCCAGGGGGCTACCCATCACAACGACCGTCTGCCCTTGCTGGACTTGGCGAATCCCTCCCAACTCGAGGTACGGCAGTGTTTGTCCTTGGGGATCGACCTTGATGACGGCCAGATCATGGAAGCGATCGGAGGCGTGAATCGCCAGCACTGGCAATTGCACCCCCTGGGTCGTTTCGATGGTAAACTCTCGGCCCTCTCCGATGACATGAAGATTGGTCACCACCAGGTCCCCAGGAGAAATCATAAAACCGGTCCCTATCCCCTGCTGCCGACCATCCCTGGCGGCCACCGAAATCGCTACCAGTGAACGTTTCACTTGTTCAACCGTTTGCTGCACGCTGAGGCGGGGCGGGTCGCTCCCGCTGGGCACCGCATCTTGCTGAGTCTCCAGAGCCTTTGGCAACTCCTGGGCCGCCGCGGGCAACCATAACAAGGTCCAGAAAACAAGCCATGTTTCCGCTGTGTGGGTACGCGTACGTCGCATCGGATGCACCTCGTTAGGGACTCCGCGCCGGCCGATATCGATCGATTCTGGGGGTCAGCGTGCGTTCATTATACAACGATGTGCCATCTTCTCGCACCACCCTGCGAGATATGAAACATGGAGCTAAACAAGTGGCTTTCTGCCCAAGCACTGATCGCAGACTGTTGAGAACCATCTCCATCAGAACAGATCAGACCGGCTCTTGGGTTGCTGATACCTGACAAGATGAAATTATTTGTCCAGCCGCTTTCTGATAGCATCTCCAGACTTGAGAGATAATCTCATGCGGCAAAAAACTGGCAGCGAGGATATTGAATTGGGGACCCGCACTTTCACCGGGCTAAGCTCTAATTCGAGGGTCCACCAGTCCGATCTTCACCCAGCCAGACCAGTGCATTACTTTGGCTATTGGACAACGCATCACCACCCCTTCCAGCTGCTATCGGCATGCCGGTATTGCCGATATGCCATATCCTCATAGGGCGCTTTGGCCACGTCGGCTTCCTTAACCTCGACTCCCAGGCCGGGGCGATCGGACAACCGGATGTGACTCTCCTCGACTACCATGTCGTGTTCCACATATTTGTGAAACATGTTGATGTAGTGAGACGAACTTTCCTGGATCAGGAAATTGTTCATCACACCGTCAGCAATGAGCGTAGCGGCAGTGCATAACGGTCCCGATGCATTGTGTGGGGCCATGAGCATCTGTTGGTGATTGGCCATTTTGGCAATCTCGACTAACGTCGAGATGCCAAAGCAATGGTTCAGGTCGGGCTGTAAGAAAGCACACGCGCGACAGTCGATCAATTCTTTGAATTCCCGTACTGTGAACAGTTTTTCACCAGTGGCAATTGGGACTGGGCTCTTGCGCGACAGCTCCATTAACGCGTCGACCGAGCCAAACTTGACGGGCTCTTCAAGGAAAAGTGGGCGATAGGGAGCAACTTGACGAGCAAACTCGATGCTCAACTCAGGTGTCGGGCTGCCGTGAGTGTCCAACAGAATATCGATGTGCGGTCCCAACACTTCACGCACCGCCTGTACACAGGCCACCGAATGTTCGACGGCCTTGTGATCCATGGGCCAATCCCGGGTCTCCAATGGATTACCCTTGACGGCGTTATACCCCCGGGCCTTAGCTGCTTCGGCCGTTTGACTGGCTTCCTCGGGAGAGTTGAACGACAGCCCGCCGTTGTCGTACACGCGGATCTTGTCCCGCCGCTTGCCACCCAGAATCGTGGTTACCGGTACACCCCATGCTTTGCCGGCGATGTCGTACAGTGCCATGTTGATGGCAGCAATAGCGGTACCAAATACTGACCCACCCTTCCAAGGCAAACGATTCATAATGTCCTCGCACAGCGCCTCGGGTTGCAGCGGGTCCTGGTCGATCAGCAGCGGGCGCCACGCCTGCAGCGTCGCGTCGACCGACGGCACGAGCCATTCCCCGGTCCCCTCCCCCCAACCGTCGATCCCCGCATCAGTCTCGAGCTTCAAAAATAGCCATGTCTTGCTTGTACTCGACATGCGGTGCCCGGTGTTGGGGTCGATAGCCTGACCTGCAACTGGCACGCTGAATTTGTACGTCTTGCAGCTGGTGATTTTCATAGGTACTTCTTGATAGGATGCCTGATTGATTACTCAATGCTTGGGAGAATGTCTCTTCAAAAAAATCTAATTCGTCAGGCGAAGCTGTTTCATTAACAGCTCTGCCCGCTTGCACTTATTTTCATCCTTATCGCGGGCGACGATGCGTTGGAGTGTCGAGTACGCACGGATATCACCCTCCGCAGCCATCTCACACGCGAGGTCATCGCGAAGCACCTGGTAGCTGGCGTCGTATTCGTTGAGCTTCAGATCGTACTTTTTCCAGTAGTAACGATACGGTTTGGTGTCGTCGGGCCAGTCGGCATAGAGCTGTTCCCAGCTGGCGATCTCACGACAATGCGGTTCGAGCGAGCCGGGGCTGACCGGCTGGGAAATGCCTTGGTAGCGAGCGTCCATCGACAACCTCAACCGCTTGCCGGTACATGGCATGCCTTTATGCACAGTCAGGCTGTGAAACAGAATCACATCACCCTGTTGCAACGGGTTGTAGCACCAGTTGTCGGGCAGTTCATCGCTGATCTCCAGGCCACCGGCGCCAAGCGCAGGTCGGAACTTGTAAATGCCGTTCTTGTGCGATCCGGCGCAGATCTGCAAACCACCCATTGGCAAAGGAATGTCGGCGAACGGAATCCACGCGGTGTAGGTTTCGGCAGTGCCTTGAATTGGAATCCAGTCCTGATGCGGCGGCGTGGTGAATTCGGTCTTCTCCGGGAAGATGTAGCGTGCGATGACGCGCGGGTGTGGCAACACCGTTTCTCCAACCATTCGCTCAACCAGACCAACAAGGTCGGGATGATGCTGGATCGCCTGAAATGTGGGCTTGCGGTACAGCTCAACGAGCACGTTCATGTAATCGTCAGCGGGCTCAACGCGAAAGCCAGACAGGTCGGCAATTCCTTCATCCAAAGGTGCCGAAGCGTCCACACAGCCGGCATTACGCAGCAGTTCAAGCCAGCTTAGCCGCATTGCTTCCAGCACCTCTACGGGAACGACACCGCGGACGAACAGATAGCCGTCACGCGCCATTCGTTGTCGCAGCTCCTCGCCCTCATGAGCGACGTCGGTCGAGTCGAGAAAGGGTTTCATGGGTTTAAATCTCCTGGACGCCGATTATTGTACTCGCAGTGATCGACCGAACAAAATGCAGGAGTGAGGGCCGTGGCTGGAACACGCCATAGTCCGGTTGCCATCGCCGATCACCATTTGCCTGTTTGGAAAGTCTTATGCGCCCGCATCGCTCATCACATCCGACATGACTTGCTGCTGAAGATCCGCAATTTTGACCGAATCGGCGTAGCCCCATCGGGACAGTGGCTGATGTCCAGTGTCATTTGGGCTCTCTGAAGTCCGAATGGGAAACTCCCGGTTGTAAATCAACAATCCAACTGCGCCAACCAGGCACAGAACGGCAGCGGCCAGGAAAGGCCCAGCTGATTTAAAGTCGCTGGCGTCCAGATTCTACCCTGTCTGCACAATCCAGGCGAAGGTGGTACCGGCCAAGCCCAAAAACATTAACGTCATTCCAATCGCCGTAGCACGCAGGTCCGATGGCATGTGCTCTGACATGTAACCCGCGTGGGACCAGCGCATAAACTGTCGCACGAATTCAAACGCGGCAGCGGCTAAAAAGAGCTCCCAGGCCAACTGGCTGACACCAATGCCTGGAACAGAGACTGAAAACGCCGCCAGTATTATCACAGCGGCGATACCCGGAGTGCACGGCCGGCTAGCAATCCCACCGCCCATGTTCCGGACCGCCTCGCGATCTAATGGAAAACGAAGTTCAACCCGCCATCAATTCGCAGCTTGGCACCGGTGATGTAATCTGCCGCATCGGAACAAAGAAAAGTAGCAGCTCGGCCCATGTCCTCGATGGTGGCAAGCCGTCCCAAGGGACATTTTTCACCTCCGCCCTGGATTTCTTGTTCGGTGGAATAATCTCGTTCACCAGGGGTATCCGTCCAGCCTGGCTCGATCACGTTGACCCGAATGCGATGAGAACTCAACTCGTTGGCAATGATGTTGGCCATGTGGTTGATACCCGCCTTGGCAACGTTGTAGGAAAGCGAACCGCTGTGGGGTATGAACGCACGAATGGAACTGATGAACACCATACTTCCTCCGCTGCCCTGCCTGACCATCTGTCGAGCGGCAGCCTGTGCAGTGTGAAAGGCACCCCACAAAGTAACATCCATGGTTCGCTGCATCCCTGATATTTCGATTTCCAGAAATGGCTGTCTTTTACTGTAATAGGAATTGCAAACGGCGATGTCGAGGTGTCCGAAGCGTTGAACTGTGGCCTCAACCATCCTGTCAACGTCCGAGCGGTCAGCCACATCGCCCTGAAGGATAAGGGCCTGTCGCCCCATTGCCTGGACCTCTTCGGCAACCTCCTCGGCATCTTGCTTGTGTTGAAAATAGTTGATGGCGACATCGGCACCGGAGCGAGCCATCTCCAGGGCACACCCTTTTCCGATTCCGCGTGACGCACCGGTAATCAAAGCAACTTTCTTAGTGAGATCAGCATTCATGATATTGTGTTTCAGTGGTTACTCGACTGTCGACCGCGGGGGGGATCCATCTTGGAAATTAAACACCCCTTCAGAATCAGAACGAATGGTTATCCAATCGTGAGTCACTCCTTTCACGACAACCTGATTGTCTCCGCCTCACGGTTAGAACCAGCGTACAAGGTAAGGTTCATTCGGCATCTAAGGTACCCTTGTTTTTTCCCTTCGAACAGGCCTTATAAAATCAACAAGGGCAAAGCGGCTTTCATCTGGAGCACGCCACAACTCCGCGAAGTTTTGCGAGTCTTCAACCTGGTGCTGCCGTCGGTGGGATGACTTCTGGGACCAGTACGACAGGTGGTAACAAGCTACATAAGACTAACCTGCAACCAGATTCGCACAGCTGTGCGTACGGCCAGCGCAACCACCACCAACAGTCCACACCCTGTGAGCGCCAGCATCCACCAAGAGGCAACCCGATTTCCCTGGGCATCACGTCGGGTGCCCAGGTAAAGCAATGAAAATGCGAGCACCGGCCCCCCCAATACGGTCACTGCCTGCGCAAAAATAATCAGCGGCACCCTCCCCTGGGCACTAGTTGCCAGGGCAACCAACATCCCGATAAGCATGACAAGCACCGTAAAACGCTTCGTCCAAACCGAATCCATACGGGCATCAAGCCCCAGACCGTCAGCCAGCAAAGTTCCTCCAACGATCGAGTTGACCAAAAAAGAGCTGATCGCACCGGCGAATATCCCCAGACAGAACAGTATTTTTGCGTAGGGACCAAAAAGTGGTTCCAATTGCTGGGCCACGTCACCGGCACTTTTCAGATCAGCCGGTTTCACATTTCCGGCGAGTACCGACGCGGCGGTAATCATAACCATCAGGGTAATACCGACCAAAATCACGGTGCCAACAATCGAGTCGACCAGGCCTTGGCCGAGTTGTCCCCGCCCCCACCCTTTCTCCTTGACCAGGTAAGCCTGATAAAAAGCACCGCCGATCGAAAAAGTGGTCACGATCAACCCTTGCAGGGTGATCCAGGGATCGATCATTTTTGGCCCATCGGCGGTTGAGTTTCCCACCTCTGCCACCTGCTCGAGCCGCGGCAAAAAACTCCCTGCCAATTGCTCAGGCACGCTGGGCACAAGCCCCAGAAGAACGGCAAATCCGTTGGGATTGGACCACACAAGATTTGCCGCGAACCCCAAGAGCATGAGCGCCATCAGGATCATCATCAGCCGCTCCAGCGGCATGTAAAGTTTTTGCAAACCAAACAGGCAGGCAACCAACAGACCATTCAAGCCAACCAGCAAAACAATCCGTCCCGTGTTCGACACGTCCAGCAGAGGTTCAATGGCAGCCAACACCCCCAGGTTATTGCTGAACTGAAAACAAGATGCCATCAGAAATACGGAAACCCCCGCCAGCAGTGCCACGGGGCGGCCCAATCGCCAGGCCAACTCACGGCAGGGGGAATGCTGAAGCGAAACTCCAATCCGCATCCCGGTCGCAATGGCTCCCACCATCAGGAGGCCAGCACCAACCAGGGCCCACTCCATCTGGTACCCGAACTGGCAGCCGATTTTTGAACTCGTGAGGATGCTACCAGGACCCAGGACCACGCAGGCGACAATGATCGCCGGGCCAAACGAACTCCAAAAACGGCGGACCACTCCTGGATCTTCAACCGAGGTCGACATGGTTGGTCCCTATTGCTTGAGCATTGCGGAAAACTATAAATCCTCGTTACCAGTCTCTTTTTCTAGCCGCTTTGACCTTTGCCTCGGCGATGAGACCCGCAATCTTCACCGGAGTTCCGTTACGTGCTTTACTGAGATCGGCTGCCTCCATGAAAGCAAATATTTCGATGGTTTCCTCTGCAGTGGTTGGCGGGACCCCATGACGAAAGAAATCAACAATGTTGACGACCAGTGGTTCGTACCCACCATAGGTCCCCACCTCCAGCGTACCCGTAGTACCAAAAGCAAGACCTCCATAGGTCGACTTGCCAACACGCATCCCCCGGAACGACCCGATCCGTCCCCCTTCCCAAACGCCAACGGCTAAATCTTCACCAGCCGTGTGGGTACGAGAAACGGACTTGCAACCGGTTCCCATGACCGTAAAGAGAACTTCCACGCCGTGAATTCCATACCAGAACAAATCGGGATGGGTCGGTTCCAGAGGACAAGAACAGTGCGTGTCACAACCGACGATCGGACCAATCGAACCTTGATGGGCAGCCACGGTTCCCTTACCGTAACGCAGCGTCGAAGTTGAAAACAGAGGCACCCCATAGTGTTTGGCCGCTTCAAAAATAGCAATCACGTCGACCAATGAGGCCGCCATCGGTTTATCAATAAACATCCGTTTGCCCGCTTTGAGTACCGGTAGTGCCTGGCGGAGATGGGGACGACCATCGTTGGTTTCCAATAACACTGCGTCAACCCGCGGAAGCAGTTCGGCGATGGAATCGACAATCTCCACTCCCATTGCCTGAACTTCTTGCGTATATCTCGGCACGCGGCTGACACTCGACTCGATATCAGGGCTCCCCTGAGGGTACGCGGCAACAACCCGGCAACCCGCCAGTTCGGGCGGTGGATTCTCGGCATTGAGGAGCCTGGTAAAGTGAACCACATGCGAGGTATCAAGACCGATAATCCCTACACGGATCTCAGGTGGCGATTGGTCGTTGGCCGCTGCAGGAAGTGTGAGCCGCGTCAGGCTCCCAACGGCAATCAAAAAGAGAGTCCATCTTCGACAAAGGGCAGTCATCACGATCTCCAGTGTGTATCTACAAGCCTGCTTTACCGTAACGACATTAAATATGCCATCAAATCTGTCATCTTGGCCTTGCTGAGTTGATTTTCAAAACCGCTGGGCATCAACGATTTTCCCGTGTTGACCATTTCCTCAATATCAATCCGCAGAATGGTGTTGGCAACTCCATCCGCACCAAGGAGCGTTACGCTCGTGGCTGTTTCCTGCTGGATAATTCCCGAATAGGTTTGCCCATCGCCGGTGACTACCAGTCGTGTTTGGAACCGGGCATCAACTTCCTGGTTCGGAATCAGCGTATTGTAGAGCAGGGACTCGGAACCACGATTCTTCATGGCAGCCAGGTTGGGTCCGATGGCTTGTCCAACATTTTCCAGTTTGTGACAACTCGCGCACGACTGCTTGAACAATTCTTTTCCCCGGGCGATGTTGCCCGGCTCGCCCAGGATTACCCGGTAGGCATCGTAAACCAGCTTGCGTTCTGCGGGAACCTCATTGCGGATAGGCTCCTGCCCGCCACCATCTTCTTCAAAGACCATCACGGTTTCGCGACTGTCTGTATTGCTTTGCCTGGCCACCTGCTCCCGCAATGCGTCAAGGAATGCCTGCCCCTCTTGGGTCGACGCAAATTGCGGATCCTCGTTCAGCTGGGCAAGCACAACCTGGGCACCGTTTCGCAGCGAACTTAGCAAGGCACCAAGAATATCTTGATTTGCGACATCTCGACGGGCCAAAGCGATTAATCCGGCAATACTTTCCGACGAGGGCCACTCCCCCAGGCTGAAGGCCAGCTGGTAACGAACTGAAATGGCGGGGTCGTCAACGAGAGTCCGCAGTTTCTCACGCAGAGCCAGGGAGAGCGAGGCGTGTGCCTCGGCTAACCGCACTCCGTTTCGGCGCACCTGGGGATGGTCATCGTCCAGCGCCGCGAGCAATACCTGTTCCTCCAGCGCCTCAAGACCTGCCAGCGCATAGAGTGCGGCAATCCGGCCCTCTGGCAGTTTGGCCGTTTTCGAAAATTTCTGAAGAGCAGGCACCACCGCGGTATCTTGACGCTCGTAGATCAACCGCGCGGCGGTGCGACGATGCCACGCATTGGGGTGGTCCAGAGCCGCCACAAGTTCCCCGGTTGTCACTCCGCCCAGCCGGGTTGGGACAGGCTGCTTGAAATCGGTGGGAACAAGTCGGTAAATCCGGCCACGATCATTTCCGCTGTTGAGGTCGAGGTGTCGCTTGATCTCTGGGGGAAGGCCCAACGGGTGCTCGACAAACTCCCGGTACATATCGGCAATGTACAGCGCTCCGTCGGGCCCATTGCAAAACTGCACGGGGCGAAACCAAATGTCGGTCGAAGCCAGCAACTCTGTCTGTTGGTCCACCCGGTGCCCCAGGTAGGCAACTCCATCTGGATGCAACTGTTTGCGATGCAGCAAATTGCTCCCCACATCGGCAATCAGTGCCCAGCCACGATAGGCATCAGGCCAGGCATCTCCTTCGTAGATGGTGATACCGGTGGCGCTGGTAAAATACCCGGCGGGCGTACCACCACCTTCAATCGGACCGGAGACGGCCTTTGCCACCCGCAATCGGGTACGCACGATTCGCCACGCTTCAACAGGACTGATCCGATAAACGGCAGCTTGGGGCCCATCGGCGGCAATGCTTCGCCGCGACGCACTACCGGCCTGATAGGGATTGCGGCGCAAATACCGGTCCTCCGCCAAAACGACCTGCAAATGGTCACTGTTGGAACAGACAAACTTTTCGCCCCAACGGTTGAAACTCATTCCAAACTGCCCGCCACCACTGGTTGGTTCATATTCCAGGGTACGTGGATCAAAAATCAAATCCCGCCCACTGAGTAGTAATGGCTCTTCGGCCACCTGGTCACCGGCCCGAACAATGGCACTTTTGTTGCGCACCACCAGGTGAATGCGATTGTCCAAGCCCCAACGAAAACTGTTGATCAATCCCTGCACGTTGCTGGCGCCAAACCCGCTCAAGACCACTTCCCTCCGGTCGGCCTGACGGTCGCCATTTTCATCTTTCAGATAAAGCAGATCGGGAGTCGCGCCGACAAAGATTCCCCCGTCGTAACAGGCCACTGCCGTTGGCCACGACATCCGGTCGGCAAACACGGTACTCCGATCAAACAGGCCATCTCCGTTGGTATCTTCCAGAAACCGGATCTGACCGACCTGGTCGTCTCCATGTTCGGAGTAACCACGCATTTCGGCAACAAACAGATTGCCGTTTTCATCGAACGCCATCGCTACCGGATCGGTAACCTGGGGTTCGGCCGCTACCAATTCCATTTTGAATCCGTCAACGACTTTAAAGGTATTGATCGCAGCGGCCGGTTCGGTCGCTGGCACACGGGGCAGTTGGTCCGCGTAATCAACTTCGGCGGGGAGATCTGCTACCAAGCCACCAAAACCGAAGAGCAGGATTGCCAGAATGGTTATTTTCAAACCGTCCAAATTATTCAAACCATTCAAACCGTGTTGCAGTGCCATGCTGAAAACCAAAACTTGAGTTGCCCGGGTCTGGAACGGAAATACGCAGTCGCGGGTTGAAGTTCGACAGGCCCTGGGAAACAGCCTGTCGAAAGACCACAACGGCCCAGCGGACGCACTCCAACAACGGTGTCTCTTATTGTACCGTTATTGATCGAGCCTGCCACGTATCCCATGCGGCCAGCATGAATCGGTCATCTGCAGAACATGAGTGTACCCACTTTCACAGCTATAGGTGCACGCGTAAAATTGCACACGGACTTGTGAACACCCAACCACCGAAAGTACTAAAATGGCGCACACCCCCATTCGAGTTGGCCTGATTCGTTGCGATACGCATGGCCTCTGGTATGGGCCACTGATGACCAGCCATGACCCGTTGGTCTTCCAGCGTCCCAAGCCCAACGTCGACGATCCGAATAACGTCTACTCATGGCAGAGCGGTGGCATCCACATGTTCTTTTACGCCCAGTACGGTTTACCCACCACGATGACCGTACCCTTTGTAGGAGGCTTTGAGATTGTCAAGTTGTGGGACGTCGACCGCGACGCCGCCGAGCAGGCTAAGGCCGTCTTCCATGGCGTCCCGGAAGTCTGCGATTCGCCCGAACAGTGCAGTGATGATGTCGACCTGGTGTTCATCGCCGACTGCAACTGGGACGGGGCCGACCATCTGGAACTGGCAACACCAGGGCTCGAAAAGGGAATTCCGACGTTCGTCGACAAGCCGTTTGCCGACACGGTTTCCAATTGCCGAAAAATGGTCAACCTGGCAAAAAAACGCGGCGTCCCGATCTTCTCCGCATCGATCCTTCGTTTTGAACCCGCCTGGGAACAGTTCCGCAACCGACTTCCGGAGGTTGGGAACGTGAACTTCGCCACCTTCAGCGGCTATGGCACACATCCCGCAGGGCTTGTCCACACGGTAAGTGCAACCCAGCTCATGTTTGGTGCAGGCATCAGCACAGTCCAGGTGATGGAAACGGAAAAGCAAACAGCCGTCTGGCTTGATTACGACAACAACCCACGGGCACCAGAGAAAGGTGTCATGATTCACACCGAAATGGGAAAGCGACCTTTTACGGGACTTGCGGGCAACGTGTACGGCTCCAGTGCCGATATCAACAAGCTGGTGCTTGGTGACCAGCAGTATCCGTGGGGTACTGCTGAAATCATTCGACGGATCCAACACATGGTCGAAACGCGCACCACACCGACCGAACTTGAGGACATGATTGAAGCAATCGCAGTGATTGAGGCCTTCGGCGAGTCGAAGTCCAGCGGCCAGGCAGCCAAGGTCGCCGATTACCTTCACGGATCTTAGCATCCATTTTTGCAGTCCCCCGTATTGCAAGCAGTGGATGGGGCTATCACCTCCGCCGGGAGAATGTCCGTCACGTCCATACGAACTAATGAAGTCAACCACCCTGATAATCTTGAGCTATGTCGTGGCTCAGCAACCATCGGTTTGTTTCCCTACCAGTTCGCGGTAAAATAGCTGCCCGCCCACCGGTGTGACCACCTAGCATCGACCAAGCAGCCACATAGATATCCGCCTCTACCGACCTGATGACCTGCCCATCCTCAAACAACTCATGGTCGAGGTCTTCGACGGCGTGTCGATGGACCAGGCCATCGAGCACGAGTTTGGTGCCATCGGTGGAGGTGACTGGAAGTGGCGCAAGGCCCGCCAATTGGATGTGGACGTTAATCGCAAGGCGGCCACAATTTTTGTGGCCGAAGTCGATGGACAAATTGTTGCTTTCATCACGACCTGGCAGGACCAGGCGGCTGGAATCGGTCACATCCCCAATCTGAGTGTTGCAAAAGAGTTCCAAGACCGCGGAATGGGACGCAAGTTGATCCAGCACGCATTGGACTACTTTCGCCAGAGCCGCCTGACGCACGCCAAAATTGAAACGGTCGTTCAAAACGAGACCGGCAACCACCTTTACCAGTCTGTTGGCTTCCGCGAGATCGCGCGGCAAATCCACTACGTGGGAGACTTACGTGAGATGGAAGGTTCGTAGGACCAGCGCGGCTAACCTGGAATCCGCCGGTGGTCCTCCACACAGTTATCCAAACCGAATGGGGGCAAAAAACTCAGGCTTATGAAAGCGTAATTCCACAGGAATCAGGTTCCACATGGCCCAATGAGGATGTGAGGTGGCGTCTCCACATTTATAGAAATTGGCTCGCCAAATGGTCAGCGGATCCCTGTTTACAGGTCCCACAAAAGATTCGAACAACTCAAAGGGGACAAAAAACTCAAGAACCCACTCGACCGACTCGGTAATTTCCGGGTCAACCACCTTAGGCATGGAGTGAAAAATACGCACCAGGTCGAGACGTGCGTCATCAATTTCTACCGGATCATACCGAATCGCTGCCGACTGGGCATTGTAGTGGGCCAGCAGAGTACCTCCACAATTGATTTCAAAGTTGAAGTAACCGCGACCAGCAACTGGCTCCACAAACCACTCTACACAACTGTCGGCACACATCCGTCCATTGCGTGTGGTATCAACACACCGCACATAACGGTCGCTCACATGAAAGATGACGTGAACCCCGGTGTCATCGTATATTACTTTGGCCAGGGTCTGAGGACGATGGTTGCTGCTTTTCTCATGAAAATTTGCGATTTCCAGTGCAGGAATATTTCCCCACACGGGGCCATCCCAATCACCAGTGAAAGTTGGGACCAGTGAGGTTTTTTCCATCGTGTAATTCTGCATAACGGCCACTTACCTTTTTCGTACGGATCAACTTTATTTTGCTTTTTGTGCAAACCACGAGCATGCCATCACAATTTACTCCAAACGGACCTATTCTCCAATGCGCAGGTCTTGCCAGTCCTGGTAAACAAAGAAGGGTCCTTCGGTGACTCACTACCAACTGACCTAAAAAGTCATTTTGGACCTTACCCCTGTTCATAGTCTACCAACGGGAACATCAAGCGTCTGGACATCGTCCCAGACCAACTTCTGGCCCAGCGACCGATGTCCGGCTGGCCTGGATACGGACCCCGATCGATGGTCTTTCACTTTGTGGATCCGGAATGTATGGCGTACGGGTCTGTGGTGAGTGGAAGTTTCGGATGCTGCTGGATGATCCACGCTGCATTAACCTCTACCGAAAGGCTGGTGAATTGGGCTGCCCGGTCGTTCTCCACCTCGACGTTCCCTATCTGAAAGGGGCAAACGGCGAGAGACAATATGATGACACGTGGTATGGTGGCACGGTGGCCAACCTGGAACGGACGCTCGTCGCTCGTCCCGATATCGTATTCATCGGGCATGCCCCTGGATTCCGGCGGGAAAGCAGCGGTGCCGCCCAGGACGCCCCGGAAATCTACCCGACCAGCTCGGTGGTCCCGGGAGGAAAACTGGTTTCGCTGTTCGAAATTTATCCCAACCTGCAGGCCGACCTGTCAGCCGGATCGCCACTGACGGCCCTCGATAGAGATCCTGAACATGCCAAACGGTTTTTCAACCAGTTTGCGGGCCAACTCCTTTTTGGCCGCGACCATTACGGGGCGAATTACAAGACTTTCTGGTCACGCTCGACCTTCCCGAGGCAATTTCGAACAAGATCTATTATGAGAACGCGCAGCGACTGGTACACTCATAAGTCGAAACCGACACTACGGCTTGCCTGACAGTAGAGCAAAACCGGGATCGCAAACGATCAAGAAAAATATAGACTGTTGAATCCGCCTTTTCATTCCAGGAGAAGTCGCATGACCGAACGCAGCCTCGACGTACCGCTCAAAACAGCTTCTTGGCCTGCGGATCCCCTGCCCGAGATGCCGCTGGCCGCTGAGCAGATCACCGCCGGTCAGCCAGTGGCCCGGGGCACCGTGATCCACCAGTCCAAGGACAAAAAGGTCTCTTGCGGCTACTGGACTTGCACCGAGGGAGAATTTGACTGGGTTTTCCAATGGGATGAATTCGTACACGTGTTCGAAGGCGAAGTCACGATCACTGACGAGTATGAAAATGTCTACTCGCTGGGACCGAATGACTCGGCACATTTCCCCTCAGGCCTTAAAACCCACTGGCATGTCAAAACTTTTGTCAGGAAGTACTTCGTTCTCCGCACTCCTGAACCATTTGAGTTGTGAGTGTTTGACCGCAGCGCGCTGCAAATCCAAAATTCCTTTTATTGCTTTCTCTCGCATCCATTGAGTCCTCCATGGCCATCACCCGCGTTCACCATCACGCGTTTACTGTCAGTAACATGGACCGGTCGCTCACGTTCTATCGCGACCAGCTTGGCTTTACGCTGATGTATGACAAGGTCCGAGAGAACCTTCCGGCCTATGACAAAGTGATGCAACTTGCCGACGTGAAACTCCGAGTCGTGTTGTTGAGCGACCCAACTGACGAAGCCATCATCGCGCTTTTGGAATACCACCACCCACAACCAACGGTTCGCGAGATGAGCAATAGTTTCGTTGGATCTTCAGCCCTGGCGGTACAAACCGACGACATCGATGCCGATTACGCACGACTCCTGGAAGCAGGCGTTCCGTTCACGAGTGAACCGGTTGACGTGGTCCGTGATGGAAAAATTGCAGCACGCCTGGTTTATGCATTGGATCCTGACAATATCGCCATTGAACTCTACCAACCAGCCACCGACTGACCAGGCACGGACTCAACCGGGAAAAATACGCAAACCACCCTGCCTCACAAACCTTCTGACTGATTTTCCATGCATGCACTCGATGGTGTCGTACCAGTAATCCCTACTCCGTTTTCTGACGACGAGTCGATTGACGAGTCGTCACTTCGCCAGGCCATTGAATTTGTTGCCCAGTGCGAAATGGCTGCCCTTTGCCTGCCCGCTTATGGTAGTGAATTTTACAAGCTCACCGACGTCGAACGTGAAACGGTTGTGGGAATCGCAATCGACCAGGCCAGCGGAAAAATTCCGATCGTTGCCCAGGCCAATCACCCCTCGGTCAAAGTTGCCTGTGACCTGGCCCGTCGTTACGAACAGATGGGGGCCGACATTGTCAGCTTTGCCATCCCCCGCCAGTTTGGCGCCACCGATGCCGACCGGCTCGATTACTGTGGACAGATCGCCGAGGCGGTAACATGTCCGGTGCTCGTTCAAGACTTCAACCCGGGTGGTCCCACGGTGGGAGTGGAATTTATTGAGGCCGCACACCAGGCCCATCCAAATATTGCCTATTTCAAACTCGAAGAACCCCTGGTCGTCGACAAACTGGTCCAAATCCGCGACAAACTAGGCCCCAAGGTAGGAATCCTTGGAGGCTGGGGTGGCTACTACATGATCGAGTCGCTTCCGGCGGGGATCTGCGGGATCATGCCCGGCGTACCCATTTGCGATCTGCTGGCAAAAGTTTACCGAACCCATCGCGAGGGAGATCCACTAACCGCCTACGAACTCTTCAGCAAGCTATTACCTTACATTGCATTTTCACTCCAGGACTTCGAGCTATTTCTACAAATGGAAAAACGCCTGATGGTTCGGCGAGGTCTGTTCACAACTGCCCGCTGCCGTTCGTTAACCCGTACACTCAGTGTTGAGGTCTCATCGCACCTGGACTTTCTTCTCGATCAGATGGAAATGGTTTTGAACGATGAAAACCTGACCCATTAAAAAAACTGATTCCTACAGCCACCATGAATCCACCACTAAGGATCGGGATGATCGGCCTCGACACGTCGCACGTGCCGAGCTTTACCAAATTACTGAATGATTCAAGCGAGGAATATCACGTTCCAGGAGGTCGTGTCACCGCCGCCTACCCGGGTGGCTCAAAAGATTTCGAACTCAGCTGGGGGCGTGTCAAAGGGTATACCAAAGAACTTCGTGACAAGTTTGGCGTTGAGATCCTTGATAGCCCGGCAGCTGTCGCCGAAGCTGTCGACATGGTATTCATCACGTCGGTCGATGGGCGCGTTCATCTTCAACAGTTTCGTGAGACTGTTCCTTTTAAACGCCCGACCTTTATTGACAAACCACTTGCCTTGAACACACAAGAGGCGGAAGACATTTTCCACATCGCGGACAAGGCAGGTATTGCCGTTACCAGCAGTTCGGCGATGAGGTTCATCGATTTACTGGTCGACTCCGCTGCCAGAACCGACGACCCCGTTCTAGGGTGCAATGCCTTTGGCCCGATGCCTGAACAACCGACCCAGCCAGGCTTGTTCTGGTATGGAATCCACACCATGGAAATGGTGGTGACCGTGATGGGCACCGGCTGCCAGGAAGTGCGCGTCGTGCGAACAGACGACGCTGATCTTGTCACCCTGCGTTACGCTGATGGACGACTTGCGTCGCTCCATGGACTCCGCAACGGCACCAACCAATTCGGGATTGTTACCCACAGGGCCGAAGAGGGACACCACTTCATTGACATCACCGAAAAACCTCAGCTACGCTATGCAGGACTGCTCAAAGCGATTATGAACTGCCTTCCAAACCAGGCAACGCCTGTCCCACCTGAGGAAACGTTGGAAGTAATTCGTCTTCTTGAAGCAGCTAACGAAAGTCGTCAAGCAGATGGGAAAACGGTTTACGTAGCCCGGTGATGCGATTTACTTTTAACTAGCCAACGTGATTGTTGATTGACACTAACACCAATGAAATACCGCACACTTGGAAATACCGACCTTGAACTCTCAACCGTTTCACTGGGGTGTTGGGCATTTATGGGAGGGGACCTGTGGGGAAATCAGGAACAACACGAACTTGATGAAATTGTCGCCGCTGCGCTGGACTTGGGAATCAATCTTTTCGACACGGCAGAAGGTTATGGCGATGGTTGCTCCGAACAACGACTTGGGCAGGCGCTTGCCAGTCGGCGAAACAGTGCCCTGATTGCGACCAAAGTAAGCGGGCAGCACCTTGCACCAGGCGATTTGCGTAAGGCGTGTGAACGGAGTCTCACGAATCTCGGGACCGACACGATTGATCTTTACCAGTTGCACTGGCCAAACCATTCGATTCCGCTGGCCGATTCAGTCGGAGCACTTACGGCTCTTCAGGAAGAGGGAAAAGTGCGCGAGATCGGCGTCAGCAACTTCGGCCCCCTCGACTTGGAAGAGCTCGTCCATACGGGGCGGGTTGAATCGAACCAGCTTCTCTACAGCATGCTGGCTCGCATGATTGAACACGAGGTCGTCCCCCGCTGCATCGAACATCAACTCAGTATCCTTTGCTATTCTCCACTTGCCCAGGGTCTGCTCAGCGGGAAATGGAAAACGGCCGACGAAGTCCCCGAAAGCCGGGCTCGCAATCGCCTGTTTTCGTGCGAGAGGCCTGAAACCGTACATGATGAACCTGGCTGCGAGGAACAGATGTTTGCTACCCTGGCCAGGATTCGAGAAATCGGCAGCGAACTCGGGCAGTCGATGGCAACTGTTGCTCTAGCCTGGTGCCTGCACAAGCCTGGTGTGACAACCGTGCTGGCCGGTGCACGTTCACCGGAACAGGTCGCGCTCAATGCAAAGGCTGCCCAGTTGGAACTCGCCCCGGACACTGTCCGCCAACTCGATGAAGCATCCCAACCGGTCAAAGACTGGCTTGGGACCAATCTCGATATCCTGTTAACCGGAAAACAGGCTCGACTTCGTTAACGGCAAGTCAAATTTGGATAAAACGCGGAGTGGTTACCTTATCGTTTTCTTGTAATATTACCTACTTGTGGAATCATTCTGATGATCGCAGCTGGTAACCATTACAACACGACGTCTGCCCGCTTGGTGAGCGTTCAGAAAGTTTGGTTCCCATAGACTGGCCACCGAAGACTGGAAACGTCAGTCTCGCCTGGCAGAGAAATTCTGTGCCAATTGTTTCTCCGGGTCTTTTGCAATACCATGGCAAGCGATTTGCAATCCAATTCGTTGAACAGGCGTCCTATGCTTTGCACGGCTTATCCAACCCCCAACCCCAACAATAAATCATGAAGCTGTCACTTTTCACGGTTTCCTATGCTGGTCTCTGGGGCCAGCACCAGCTCACCATCGAAGATGCGATCCGGAAGGCCGCAGAACTTGGCTATCAGGGCGTGGAACTCATGGGTAAGCGACCTCATTTTTCCCCCCTCGACTGGTCCCTGGAGGACTGCCGGACTTTAAAGACCCTGCTTGAAGCGGAGAACCTTGAATTATCGGCTGTTGCCGGCTATACAAATTTCACCGGTGGCGCAGAAGCGCCCGAAGTCCCGTCGGTTGAACTACAAATTGCCTACGTCGAACAGCTCGCCATGCGAGCCCAGGCACTAGGTGGCAATCTGGTAAGAATCTTCTCCTCCTACGAACAACCAGGAGTTCCCCTGGCTGGGCAGTGGCAAAAAACAGTCGACGCAATTGGGGAGTGCTGTGACCGGGCTGCCCGCTACGGTGTCACTGTGGGTGTTCAAAACCATCATGATCTTGGCGTGGCGACGAAAACCTTTGCGGAACTGATTCGTCAAATTGATCGACCTAATGTAACCCCTATGTACGATTGTTGGTGCGTGCATCTCCGGGGAGAAGATCTTGCGGCGGGCGCGATCCAAATGGCACCACAAATGCAGTTCACGACGGTCGCAGACTACATCACCCTACCACGCAGTCAGTATCAACCGACACTGGTGAACTACCGTGACATCGAACCGCCCTGGACGCAAGCGGTGCCTATGGGTGAAGGTGAACTTGACTACCACACCTTCTTCAACAGTCTCAAAGAGTCCGGGTATGAAGGCTGGGTGTCCTTCGAAATGTGTTCGCCAGTTCGCGGTGGTGGAGACGTTGAGAATCTCGACCACTGTGCGGGAAAGTTCATCGAGTATATGCGTGAGTGGATCTAGCATAAAACCAGGAATACGATTTCTTTGCCACGCCACAAAGAGACCGGTGGGCAACCAGTCCTTCAGATGGGCTCGTCGTCGACCCTTTTCAGGAACAACTTTTTAGCCCCGTCAACTTTGTAGCTCGGCCAGCCCAACCGTACTTTGAACCTCACACGGCTGGCCCGTTTCGATGGCCTGGTCTGCTGCGTCGGCAATCGCGACCGCTTCGATCATTTGGTCAACCGGCCCTTGTGGCTTGCCGGTTTCGACCATTTTTCTGACCAGGCGCAGAATTTCAGCCGAACCTTCAGGAAATTCCCAGTCGCCAATGCCCGGACTGTGAATGGCGCCACGGGCACCCGGCCCATAGGCGCGCACGTTTGATTGAGGCGCCCCTTGATCGCACCAAGGGGCACTCCTTTAAACGGCTTGACTTCGCTAAGCGTAAGTTGATCGTGTCGCCGATAATGGGCAAACGCGATGGCCCGCTGATGGATTTTTGGGTCGTCAGTAAGGAGCATTCCCCCTTCTCCAATGGCAAAACTTTTGAGCGTCATCATCGACGTCGCTGAGACATTTCCAAACGAGCCGACCATGCGGCCCTTGTAGAGGGCGCCGTGCGCATGCGACACATCTTCGATTACGGCAAGATTATGCCTGTGGGCAATCTCCAGGATCGGATCCATATCAGCAGGATGACCGCAGTAGTGGACCACCATAATTGCCCTGGTACGCGGACCGATGTGCCGCTGGATATCGCCCGAGTCAAGGCAAAGAGAAACCGGATCGATATCGGCAAATACCACTGCCGCCCCCAGGGCCAGCGCCGGAGCTGCACTGGCCCAGTAGGTAACACTGGGGCAAATCATTTCGTCACCGCGGCGAAACCCTGCTGCCCACGTGGCCACATGGCCACCTGAAGTGCCAGGGTACCGTTTGGATAACTAAGTGCGTAGCGGGACCCGTTGTAGCGGGCATACTCCGCCTCGAACTGTGTGGTGATATCGGTATCCGACATGGTTCGGGCCCGCAGGACTTCGAGCACGGCCTGTTCATCCTCGTCGGTAACAATAGGCCAGCGAAACATTTCGTCGTGCCCGTTAGAGTCGGGGACCGCAAGGGGCCCGCCAAGGATGGCAAGCTGACTGTCGGCAACAGTGTGTGACCTAGGAAACGACTCCGAGGAGTGAAATCGCTGGCTATCGAGTGTGATTTTCCGGAGGGTCAACTTGCGACAAACCGTCAACCTCTGAACAAATATATCGATGAACGCATGAGTGTGCCAACTGGCTTACGAATCCAATGCCTGCCAGATTTCAATCGGAATTTTATCCGGGTCAAGGAAGTAAAATGCCATCGATACCGGGCGACCTTCCCGCACAATTTCGGTCGGGGTGCTCATGGTCATTACCCCGGCTGCCGACAAACGGTCGAATTCGGCCTTGGCATCATCAACCTCCAGCGCCAGGCTCGATGGACCTACGTAGTTATTTTTTATCTCACGTACGACCGAGGGTGGATTTTGGAACTCGATCAAGGCAAGCATAAAACCACTCGCCGGATGGGTTACCATAGCGATCCGCAGCTTGACGTCCTGCATGTTCATAATCGTGTCATAGGAAGCCAAATTCTCGCGATCGGCTTCGTAAATCAGCTCGAACCCAAGTTGGTTGCAGTAGAACGCAATCGATCGATCCAGGTCGCTGACAGTGACCTTAACGTGATGGACATGCTTGAAGGGCATAGGGTTTTCCGTAATACAGACCAAATCTGGAATTCGTAATTATGGTTGACAGATACGTTACTCTGTAGCGTAACGATCTACCGGATCAAGGTCGACTTAGATCGTCAGGCCAGGACCTTTTGGCAGCACACTCTGGCCAACCGGATGGTCGACTTTTACTTTCAGCCATTGGTGTCCTGACGCTTCTGCAGGGACTTGCGCTTGCCGAATATCCCCTCGTAACTCTGACCCGATATTTGGCCACCATCGGCGATGATGCCTTGTCCGCTGATGAATGACGACTCGTCCGAAGCCAGAAAGTAGATAATGTTCGCCATGTCTTCGGATGTGCCAAAGCGTTTCAACGGAATCAGCTTCAAGTAATTTTCAGCATAAACCTGGTCCTTGAGTAAATCCCCATGAACGGGTGTATCAATGAATCCGGGCAGCACCGCGTTGACACGAATTCCATGTTCTCCCAGTTCCACGCAAAGGGTGCGGGTCAGGGCCAGCAAGCCCGCCTTGGACGCATCGTAAGCCGCGGCCCTTGGGCTGCTGGAGAGCGCGTTGCGCGAAACAACGTTGACAATCGAAGCTCCTTTCACGCGCTTCATCGCCGGCACAAAGCCCCGGGCAAGCGCCGCAGCCGCAACCAGGTTCACGTTCAACGAGCAGAGCCAGGCTTCATCCGTCAGCTCTGTGATAGAATCATAGAGGCAGACACCCGCGTTGTTGACCACTGTGCGGGGAGCCCCCATTTCAGAGACAATCTGTTTTGCCAATGGGGTAAGGGCCGCCGTTTCGGCCAGGTCACAGAGATACGTTTCCATCCCTTGACCAGCCTTGGTTCGTTTTAGTCGGGCAAGCCCCGGCTTTGACCGATCGAGCGCCGCGACGCGATAGCCTTCGCTCACAAACCGCAATGCGGCTGCCTTACCAATCCCGCTGGCGGCCCCGGTAACAACGGCAACGGGTTGACGGACTTTCTTGGCCATTGGATTCCCAATTATTAGCTTGGCTGGTGCGAGTTGGCGGCATTCGCATGGAGGGTTCCCTCGAAAAAAATGCAAATGGTCGCGCTGCGATAGTGCGTCACCCATGGTACCAGTATTATTTCGGCGGCGGAACCTCTCCCGGCAATCGCTGTTGATGACGACAACCGTGTTGGCGGGACTGGTAGCGAGTCCAAGAGCATTGCGCATCGATTTTTCGACGCGGCCAACGTCCCACCGATTGCAACACTTATCCAAGGTTTGTCCAGCAACGCGAGTGAGGATTTCCAAGTCGAGTTCACGCAGTACTGAACAGACGAAAGGTGACGGTTTGAGAGCTGATTCTCTGCGGGCATCCCTTGCTTTTTATCTACTGCTTTCTACCAGGAGTAGTCGACGGCGGTACGGTTCGGGGTGAAATCCTCCTAGCAACAGAACCTTGCTCATGCAATTTTCCTTTTGTGGATAAACCTGGAATCAACGGTATCCTACCAGCTTCCGTTCTAATTACGGTTCCCGCAAGTCACATCCCACGTCCAGGTTCCGCCTGCCATCACCACTCCACGAATTATCGTTCACCCAAACCAGGTGGACGACTCTCCTGCTCGGTGATCGCTACCATCGATCCTAATACGGCCCAGTAAATAGATGTCTGGACGATGCCAGAGCTTGGTAGGATGGGAATGTCGTATTCCCCGACGGTGACCAACGCATCGTAGTACGGCCAGTGAGGATAAATGACGTGGTCCGGTTCTGGGGCAGGTAGATTTTTTTGACCCATTCCCGTGATGATCTCCACGGTGGTTGCGCCCTTCTGACTGACAAGTTCGTACACGACGCCAGGACGTCGAGCATACCCGAGAAAGAAAAAGAGATCGCCGGGCTGCAGTTTTTTCGCCAATTCTTCCTGATTTGGTGTTTCTCCATGAATCTCCGCCAATCGCGCCATGAACTGCGGGTTGCCAGGCGCATCACCCTGGTAAATCGGAAAATGCGGGATGAGATACGCATAGATTTGATGACCTTCTTTCCTCACCCGCCTACAGGCCCATGCAACCTCGTTGATTCTCCGCCCCTCTTTGTCTCGCAGCATTTCGAAGATGCTGCCTAATTCGATCAAATAATCGCGGCCTAATTGTTCCGGAGGTACGGGACCCGTCGAATCCTGAGCATGAAACCGCTTCCCGTAATACGGCTCATTGCGCTGCCGTGCTCCCGGCACCAAAACGCTCTGGTACATCGTCGGCATGAAGCCGCCGCGGGTCAGCGCAGCGACCATTTCTCCCTGAAAAGCCCACAGGATCGCAAGATTCTGCAGCGAAATTACTGGATAGTTGTGGCCCCCGAAACAGTCTGTGATCACTGTGGGAATCTTCAGTGCGCTCACCAGGTGGATATCGACGTTCTCAAGATACTCCGCAGCGTGCGTGGCAGGCGGCAGCGGTCCAATGCCAACCACATAGGCGCCTGCCTTACGAAGCCGCTGCACGAGCTTTAAGTCCTCGTCAGGAGTGGTATTGGTCCAACCAACGATCACCGCATCGCCGGAAGAGAGTTTACTTGACGGCGCGTATTTTTTCGCAAGCATCAACCCACCGGCCCGCACAACGCCTTCATCGGCAAAGTCTGGCCGGACCGAGGCGAGCAACAACTCTCCACCAGCCAACAGACGTTTGGCAACCGCTTCGCCGGCACGTGTCATTGCAGGAATCTGCAACTGTGCTTCCTCGGTCCCAGATCGGAGCGTCTCGTAGAAAATCTGGCTGAAAACCAGTGCTCGATCCTGCTGAATCTCAACAGCTTCGGCTGCGGCTAGACGAAGTACCAACAGACAAATCAAAGCCCCCATCACCCGGTAGGAAAAAGCTGTCTGTTTCATGGTGTCTTGTTTCCAATGCTCTCAGGCACAATAAAAAAATTGGGTTCCATTCAGCCAGGCCCACACGACAAGCATGGGCAATCGACCCTGGCTATCTTTGGCGGCAACACGAGGATGCCAATAGGGCAGCTTCCGGCGGAGTATTTACCGATGGCAACCCTATCAGACATCAAGGCCTACCAGACATCAAGCCCTACCAGATATCGGGCCCTACCAGATATCGGCAGCGGCTACCCTGTGGGCAGCCACCAGTTCGTTCTCTCTGGGGAAACACTCCAAGCCCACAAAACCGCGGTAGCCCAGGTCATAGGCCTCCTTAAGAACCCGGTTGTAATAAATCTCCCCAGTGCCCGGTTCATTGCGTCCGGGATGGTCGGCAAGCTGCAGATAGCCAACCTGATCCCATCCTTCCCGCAGATGGCCACACAGATCACCCTCAGTGATCTGCATGTGGTACAAGTCCCAGTTGATCTTCACACTGGGCGAATCGACTTCGGCGCAAATCTCGATCGCCGGGGAACTTCCATACAGAGAATGCCCCTTGTGATCGACCCGGATGTTCATCGGTTCGAGAATCATGACAACGCCGTGGCTTTCCGCCACGGGCGCTGCCAGCTTAAGACCAGTGACCATGTGCTGGTGCATTTGCTTCTGAGACATACCAGGCTGGTCATCTCCACCGACGACCGTCATGAGCTTGCACCGGAGCTTCTTTGCCACCTTGCATGATTTTTCGATCGCCTTGACGAACTGCACGTGGTTTTTGGGATCGTTCATGCCAGGATGAAATCCCCACGCGGTAAATTGGGCGATCTCAATATCTAGTTCAGCAGCCTTGTCGGCAAGGGCTCCGAGGTCCCTTCCCTCCAGGGACCAGCACTCCACGGCTGGAAAACCCAGGTCGGCTGAAGCTCTCATGCGATCGAGGTAAGGAAGCGCGGTAAACCACATTTCAATATTGACTGCAAACCGGGTATGGGGGGTCTTGCCGATTTTCGACGTGTCTACAGCGGTGGCTTTCGCGGCTGGGGCAGCCAGTGCCGATGGTGCTACGAAAGAAGCCGCAGCAGCACCGAGAAATCTTCGTCTTGAAGAGGGGGTCATGAGGATCTCTGAAGTTTCAAGGATGGTTTTGATCTGTCTGATTGAGTTTCACATTGGTCTTTCCAAGGTAACCTAGAAGTCCAGTGAAAATCAAATCGGTGGTCCTGACAATTTGGTCAACCGGGAAAGAGAAGCCTGGCCAGGCAGTGCGTGCCTCCTTCAGAGGGCATGCTCTAAAACCGCGGCAAGTCCCCGCCCGCCGAGTTTTAATGGCCCGCGGGATCCGCAGGAGGATTCTTTAAACAGGCTGTTTCGTCGCTTTTTCCTGCTTGAGATACACACCCACGGGTGGTTGATCAAGCGAGTTCCTGAATCACGAAAGGTTCAACACATAACGAAAAATATAGGTACAAGACGCCGTGGATGAATTCATGTTCCCTGCTCACCTCGTTTGCAAGCTCAACACTTTTTGTGAAGAATGGCCCGGTTCGATTCGAAGTTGATCAAACTGGCCATGCCTTCTAAGTTACAGTTGATGTTTTTGTGTCACCACGGCATACAACCGAGCCAACGGCAAGCTCCTGGAAAATCCTGACCGCATTAAAACTCCCGTCTCCTGAAAATTCACACCATGTTCAAAACCCTGCAATCCGTGATGAGATTTCGGTCCATCGAATTCGATGGTGACTTGCGACGTCTGCGGCGCGCGGTCAATGTCGATGGCCTCCGCCGCATCGCCCGCCAACGTCTACCCCGCAGCGTCTTTAATTACATTGATGGTGGTGCCGATGACGAACTGACCATGGTCCGCAACCAGCAGGGTTTTGAACAAATTGAATTCCGTCCTCGCGTGTTGTGTAATATTCAGGAAATCGATACCTCAACCACCTTGCTGGGAAAACGTCTGCCATTGCCACTCGTCTTTTCTCCCACCGGAATGACCCGCGCGGTGACACCTGGCGGGAAATGGACGTGGCAAGATCTACCGCACGGTCAGAAATTCCCTACGTGCTTTCGACACTGAGCACCTGTTCGATCGAAGAAGTCGCCCAAGGCAGTTCCGGCCCACATTGGTTTCAGGTTTATATCTGGAAAGACCGTACCCTCGTAAAGGAGTTACTGGACCGTGCCGCCCAGGCAGGATACGAGGCAATCGTCATTACTGTGGACACCACCGTTTTGGGCAATCGTGAGCGCGATCTCCGCAGCGGGTTTACCGTACCACCGAAGCTTGGGCTCGACACGATCCTCGACGGCATCCTCCACCCGTCATGGACCTGGAGATTTGTTCGCTCCAAACCCATTCTGTTTTCCAACGTCGTCGGAAAATCGGTCGGGGACGGAAACGACCCTGCCTCACTCAGTCAGTACCTCAAAGACCAGTTTGATTCCAGTATCTCCTGGAAAGACATCGAATGGTTCCAGCAGCACTGGAACGGTCCCATTCTGATTAAAGGAATTCAAAGCGTCGAAGATGCCAGGCTGGCAGCCAAGGCTGGCATCCCTGCTATCATTGTCTCGAATCATGGTGGCCGGCAACTCGACGGCGCTCCTCCGGCGATTGAATTGATTGAACCCATTGCCGATGCCGTGGGATCCGACCTGGAGATCCTCTGCGACGGCGGTATTCGCCGCGGCAGCGACATCGCAAAAGCGATTGCTTTAGGCGCGCGGGCCTGCATGATCGGCCGGCCCTACCTGTATGGGCTTGCCACCGCTGGAGAACGGGGAGTCGATTTTACGATTCGCCTGCTGCAAGAGGATTTGGCGCGAACACTGTCGCTAACTGGCTGCCCGTCGGTTCAGAAAATTGGCCGCGATCTGGTGCGGATAAGGCCGTAGGCGACGGAACCTTAAGAAGAACCCGCCTCGGAAGGATTTAAACTTTTTGGGTCGACGGTGTCGCTAGCCGAAAGACTCTGGTCAGCTTTGAATCTGGCCGGCTTTGAATCTGGAACCTTGGACCCTTCACCACGGTGGGCCACCAGGAACCATCAAGCACGGTACGAACACGATCGTATGCCGCAGCCTGCTGCCAACGGGCCTTGTCGCGCCATCGCCGCTGCCATCGTCAAGACCACCCACAACCATTGCTGGCCATTTGGCTCGGGCACCTTTACGGGTTGAGAGCTTCCGCCGGCAAGCGTGTTGCCATAACGTGCTTTCCAGAAAACGTAATCGGCCTGGTTGACCACTCCATCGCGGTTCCCATCGGCACCACTGCCGGCCCCAACATTGGATCCCCGCGTATCCCGCCAGAAGGTGTAGTCAGCCGCGTCGACGATCCCATCTTTGTTGTAATCACCCTCCAGGCCGGCAAATAGCGAGGTAAGGATAAGGCTGCTTCCATAAAAGTTCGCTTCAAAGTCGTCGGCGTTGGCTCCAGTGAGCGTTAAACCGTTGTCGATAACATTGTTGGCAATCATCACCAGGAATTGGGCTCCCAGCGCCGGCTGGTAACCCCCATTGAGTACCACTTCCAGCGAACCCGCCAGGTCGGCGTCACCCAATACGGTCAAAGTGTCCTTCGAGGAAGGTCCCTCGATGTCGATTTGCAAGGTCGCCTGCGACTCAAGCGAGAAGTCACCGCGCACATTGAGGGTGCCAATGCCGTGACCGGGCGCCACCACAGCTGATGCGACCAACAGATCACCATTCACATCGCCACTTCCAGCGAGTGTGCCGCCAGCCACCTCAAGTGTTCCACTGCCAGAAGGCGTGTTGCCATCAAGGTAGAGTATGCCCTCACCCTGCTTGACGACGGTAACATTGTCGAAATCAAAAGTGCCGCCTAAGCCCAGAGACGCTCCTGCTGCTACCGAAACGGTGGTCTTTGCATTGGCATTCAGGTCGACTTCCCAGGTGTGGTCTCCCCCGGTCACCACAATATCGGCCTGCTCATACTGGCCATCAAGATTCACGCTTCCACTCCCGGTAAGCTGATAGGTACTACTGCCGTCAACGACAATTTCTCTCAGCGTTACCGTCGAGTCGAGTTGAATCGTGGTCACTGGAGCCGTGGAGCCGGTGAGGCTGGCTGTAACCAGGTTTGAATTGGGGACGCCCGACGGTGACCAGTTCCCACTGGAATGCCAATTCCCTCCTGTGCTGTTGGTCCACTGATTCCCTGGAACCTCAACGGCCGTCAGCAGGAGACTGCTCCCCAGGATGGAAAAATCGAAATAGCGGCCGGCAGCGCCACTGATTGCGAGTCCAGTATTATCGATTCGGTTAGCAGCCATTATGAGAAACTGATTGCCAGGGGATGGCTGGTAGCCATTGAGCAGTTCAATCTCCAAGGTTCCTGCCAGGTTGGCCGTACTGTCGATCACCAGAAAATCATGGTTGCTTGAACCGGTCCCGGCAATCTCGAGTTTCATACTCGCAGAGGGACCAACTGCAAAATCGCCCTTGATATCAACCCGCCCAATTCCATCCTTGGGTACAAACTCGCCACCAGTCACCAGCAAGTCACTATCGATATCGCCAGCGGCAACCAGCGTTCCTTCGGTGACACCAAGAGATCCACTTCCGGAACTGGTCCCACCCTGGACAATCAGGGTACCTGCCCCATTTTTCGTCACATCGACTCCGGAAAATTCCAACACGCCATCCAGAATCAAACTCGATCCGGAACTAAGATTGATACTCGTATTGCTGTCAGCGCTAACGGGCAGACCGAACACATGATCCCCGGCAAGCACATTCAGTTCCACGTCTCCTAAGGACGAATCCAACGTGAGCGCTGCAACGCCACCATGACCCTGCACGTGGTAATCGGTTGCCCCATCGATCTCCATCCCGGCGACCGTCCTGGCCACCAGTAAATCAATGGTCGCCGTTGATGCGATTGCCCCATTGAACTTTACATAATGATCACTGCCATTGGGCTCACCGCTCGGAGACCAGTTTCCGTTGGTATGCCAGCTACCACCCCCAGTCGTTTTCCATTGGTAGTCATCCAGCGGCGGAACAAAATAGACATTGTGGAACTGATCCACGGCCACATCACTGACCTGCCGTGTTGTGCCCCCAGGCCACAAGATTTCCAGGTCGACCGGACCGGCGACATTTCCCAGGCCAAAATGGAGTGTGGGATCGTTTTGATTGCCTTCGCCAGTGCCCAACTCAACCTGCCGCACAAACGTCTTGCCTCCTGCTTGAATACGTACTTGGGCACCAACGGCGTCGCGGCTGATCGTTTCGCCATCGCCAATCATCTTTAATTTTAGCCAGTGGTTACCTGATGGAGCCTGGTTTTTAAAGAGCCTGCCATGGGAGACCAGGTCCAGGTCTCCATCATTGTCATAGTCCGCAAATGCCGCCTGATAGGTGGGGCTAATACCACTAAGACCCTCTGAGGCTGTGACATCGGTGAAATTCCAATTGCCATCATTGCGGTAAAGCCGCGGGAAATTGGGGGTGCCGTAACTGGCAACTTCGTAAACGGTGGTGAAAAAAACGTCGAGATCTCCGTCATTGTCGTAGTCGCCCAAGGTTGGCGACGCGTACGACTCCTGCCACTCCCCACTACCATAGGCCCACTCCTGATTGTTTTGAAAACTGTAGCCACCCCCAGGGCCCGTATTGCCCAAAAACTGCGGACCGGGCTGGGAATCCCACGGGTGTGAAAAATTGCCCACGAACAGGTCCAGGTAACCGTCGTTGTTCATATCTCCCCAGGCCGACCCGATCGTGTGCCCCGTACCCCCTGTGGCACCCCGCGCCGGCGCCTGGTCGGTAAAATTGCCCGAACCATCGTTGACATAAAGCCCATTGGTCTCCAGTCGATAATTCGAAGTATAGACATCAATATCACCGTCGCGGTCAAAGTCAGCCGAGGTGATCCCTCGCGCTGGCCGGGGACGTCCGCCGGTCACCACGGCATCGGCCGGTTGGGTCCACACATTGCTAAACCCGGTCCCGCTATTGTTTCGAAGGCGGACATCGGAGTAATAAGCGTTAGGCCAACTTTCATATCCCCCCACATAGAGATCGAGGTAACTGTCGTTGTTGTGGTCTCCCCAGGAAGCACCGCGGATATTGGGCGCCATCCCTGAGCTGGGAATCGATAGCGAGGAAAAACTGACTCCATTATTGCTTCGATGAACAATTCCCCGAGTGTAATTGAAGAAGTCGAGCCAGCCGTCGTTGTCGTAGTCGCCCCAAATACCGTCTGTGCCATCACCGCCTGTGGAGGCGGTCGTCGAGCGGAAGAAATTGGCACCATTATTATTGTGCCACACCGATCCGTTGACACTCATGTCAACGAAACCATCGTTATTGTAATCGCCCCAGGCCACCTTCGGACTTGGCAATCCCGGGGCAACGCTCGACGTCACGTCCGTAAATGCGCCGGCAGCAACCCCGCCAATTGAAAAGAAAGCGGCGCCGATCAACCAGCTCAGAGTTCGGCAGCGAGCAGCTTGCGGCAGGAAAATCATGGAGTGCTGAATCCAAATCAAAGTTACCAACGGCAGGCCACCGCGCATCCCCCCGGTGGGGTCACCCTTGGGTGCCAGATCGTGCGCGCCCGTTTGTACAAACGGCAACGCCTCCCTCCATTGTACAGCAAATTCCCCAGAATCGACTTTGTTTTCCGCTGTCTGCTTTACTTTTATGGAGTCGCCCAGACCGGTTTGGCAGGCCGCCAAAGCCTCGCCCTTGGAGACCTAATTTGCCCACCGCTCGATGAAGGATTACGTGTTTAGAATTCGGCGCGGATTGGCCGACATCAACAAGTCGATTTCCTCGGCAGTCAGCCCCAATTCATCGCGGGCAAACTGAACCATTTTGGGGGTGGTCACTCCGGAGCCGGCAAAATATTTTCCGTCGCCGGTGCGCGGTATGCCATCCTCACCTACGAGAAAGCTTTGCCCTCCCACCTGGAAACGGCCGGGTCCCAACCCGGCGGCAGAAATAGCATCGGTCACCAACACACACCGCTCCAGGCTGATCGAGCGCAGATAATTCTTCAGTACAAAGGTCGGAATGTGATACCCATCGGCAATGAAGCTGATCCACAACCGGTCGGCCAGAGAAAGCACGCGCTGAATGATGTTATCGTGCCGATGCATTTCAGCGGGACAACCGTTTCCCAAGTGGGTAAACATGGCCAGGCCAGCGTCGATGGCCCCCTTGAGCTGGTCCAGGGTGGGATCACAATGCCCGGCCGAGACACAGATCTCTGCATCGGCCAACATACCGGTCACGCCGAACCCCTCGTCGCATTCAGGAGCCAGCGTCACGATTCGCGTGAGCCCCGCGGCCGCGTCGAGCAGGCACTGCATATCGTCTCGATTCGCAGGGCGAACCGCTTTGACAGGATGCGCACCGATATACCCTTCGGTCTTATTGAGAAAGGGTCCTTCGATGTGAAACCCGGCCACAAGCTCTTCGACCAGCGGATCGGCTTCGCGCAGCTCCACCAGATGCTTCAGGCGGGACGACATCGCGGAAATCGTGTCAGTAATAATCGTGGGCAAAAATTGAGCGATACCGTCATCGCGCAGCCGGGAACAGACGGTGTGCATCTGGTCTGGGGTCAACTGGTCGCTGTTAAAATCAACGCCCATGGTGCCGTTGACTTGCAGGTCGATGTAGTTCATGCAAAAAGCTCGATGAAACGATAAATGGCTGGTTTCAATGACTAGATTCTTAGAAGCCCAGCCCCCGATTGTATTGATCGCTGAGCGTCCCGCCAGCGGTCAGCAGACAAAAAGCCACTGGTCAGCAGACAAAAAAATCGTTGCAAGGTAACTTTGCAGGGTGACTGGTGCCGGGATGGCATAAAGCGCCATGTCGCTACCGTAACCGCCAGCGCAGGTGATGAACAGATCCTCGCTGCCCTGATTGCCAACCAAAGCACCCCCGGCAGGATTCGAACCTGCGACACCTGGTTTAGGAAACCAGTGCTCTATCCCCTGAGCTACGAGGGCTGAATTTCAGTGCCCCTTATCGTAACGTTTTGTGGCCGCGCGGTTAGCCCTGGGACCCGCTAAATTGGACCCGGGATAAATTTTTTCGCTGACGATGGTAAGGCCTGACGCCCGCCTTCGGATCGGGCCAGGCTTCAAGTCGCACAGACAGACCGATCCAACGATTTCGGGACGGACCGGCAGCCTTGAGGGTCCTTGGCAAAATATCCTCACAAGGCCTAGAATTGCCGTTTCACTTGCGTCTCTCCCTGTGCAATGAAGAATTTAAGCCGAAGAGAGGATATGTCACACCTGGTTCTCAACACCACGTTCCTTCATCAGGACTGCGTCGATTGGCTGGCCGAACGAACGCGCCTGGTGAAATGTGATTACCGCGATCATGTAGCGGTGCATCAACATCTGGCCGAAGCGGATGGCCTCGTTGTAGGCACCTACTTGACGGTCGACGCGCAGCTTCTGGACAGGGCCCCTCGTTTAAAAGTGGTTGGACGAGCCGGCGTTGGACTTGAGCACGTTGACCTGGAGGCATGCCGTGAGCGACAAATCCGCGTTGTCCACACCCCCGAAGCAAACCGGCAGGCTGTGGTCGAATACGTAACGGCACTCATGCTGGATGCACTCCGGCCACGACCATCGCTCGACCCGTCAATTTTACCCGACCAGTATCTCCAGATACGACGCACGGAGGTGGGGCAACAATTGGACCAACTCACCCTCGGCATTCTTGGATTCGGCGGCATCGGAAAACGTGTTGGTGCCGTAGCCCACGCAATTGGGATGCGGGTGATGGTCAACGATCTCTTGCCCGAAGAGGGCCTGCGCGAGGCCGTCGACTATCCGTTTGAATATGTTGACCAAGCTGAACTCTACCGTTCAAGTGATGTGCTTACGATTCACGTCGATGGACGCGCTGAGAATCGTCATCTCGTGGGCAAAGATGAATTGGCCCAACTCAAACCCAGTTGCCTGTTGATCAACGCCGCCAGAGGGATGGTGCTCGAACCGGTGGCACTAGTCGCGTGGGCTAACCAGGTTGTCCACCAGGGTGGCCAGGCGATTCTCGATGTGCTCGATCCGGAACCTCCCGCCGGGGATTGCCCGCTGTTGGCACTCCCCAATGTTCGGGTTCTCCCCCACGTGGCAGCCCGTACCCACACCGCACTGGAAGACATGGGCTGGGTCGTCCGCGACGTATTGGCCGTGCTCGAAAATAAAGTGCCCCGGTTCCCGGCATGCTAGTCGTCGCGATTGGTCACCGGCAAGTCGGCTTCGGCCAGATTATCTGCCTGGTTATCGTTCTGGGCTGTACCACAGTACCCCGACCCGCGAAAATAGTTGCCAAAGACGCCTCTAGATCCGAAAATGGTTTCGGTAAGCAACCAATACTCACGCATACAGAACACGGCAGGTTACATCATGTCCGTTGCTTTCGGAAACAACCCGCGACCTCGTTGCAATGAAGTCACTCTGCTCGTACTGATCGCACTTGTCGCGTTCACCATTGGTCCTCAGAAAGTGCGCGCCAGTGATTGGCCTATGTGGCGCTATGACGCTTACCGTAGTGGCTCTTCGCCCCACGAGTTGGGCAACAACCTCCAGCTGGCGTGGCATCGAAAGTACGTCCCACGACAACAAGTGTGGGATGACCCACTCAACCACGATTTAATGCCCTACGACAAAGTGCTTGAGCCAATCATCATGGATGGCCGCCTATTTTTTGGGTTCAACGACCGAGACAAAGTCGTGGCGCTCGACCTCGAAACGGGACACCAGTTGTGGGAATTCTTTACCGGAGGCCCAGTACGACTTCCACCGGTCGGATGGCAGGGGAAAATTTACTTCACCAGTGATGATGGATACCTCTACTGCGTTCGTGCCGACGACGGCACACTGGTGTGGAAATTTCGCGGTGGACCTTCTGAGCGGAAGGTGATTGGAAACCAACGTATCATTTCGGCGTGGCCCGCTCGTGGCGGACCGGTCCTTCGTGACGGGCAGATTTATTTCGCCGCGAGCATCTGGCCGTTTATGGGAACGTTTATCTACGCACTGGATGCAAACACGGGTGACGTGATTTGGGTGAACGACTCTACTGGAGCCCAATACATCGATCAGCCTCATGGTGCACCTGCCTTTGCTGGAGTCGCCCCACAAGGAGCGCTCGTAGCAACCCGCAACGTGTTGCTGGTGCCAGGCGGGCGAAGTGTACCCGCTGCTTTTGAGCGTAAGACAGGAAAGTTTCTCAATTTCCATCTTGGAGGCAAGGGGACAGGCGGATCGTTTGTCTGTGCCGACGAACGAAAGATTTACATCCACACTCGACAACGTGGTGTGCGGGTCGGTGATCTCGAAAAAGGGAACCTGTCCAAAAGTGTGCTCAATGAACCTTTACTCACCGACAACGGAACGATAAGTTTCGACGGCACCCAACTGAAGGCATCCACAGATTCTCTCGACTTTAAGGTCCAAGTTGACGCGTCGGGCGATATTATTCGGGCAGGCAAGTACATCTTTGTTGCAGGCAAGCAAGCAATTCGCGCCGTTGACACCGACGGCAAAGTGGTGTGGTCGCATCCGGTCAAGGGGGAGGTCCTGAGACTGCTGGCAGGCAACAAGAAGCTGGTCGCGGTTACCCTTGATGGACAAGTCCTCGTCTTTGGGCCTGGCGCCAAAGGGGACTCACTGATCGAAGAATCCACGCAACCGATTGCTATCGCAGCGAAAAAGACCGCAACGATCAACAAACGGGCGCGAGACCTTGTTCGGCGGGCCGATGCGGCTAAAGGATATGCCTTGTGGTATGGGATCGACGAAAGCCCCTTGTTGAACGCCATCCTCACCGAGTCGGAGCTTCAAGTGGCAGCGGTGGATACGGATGCTGCTAAAGTGCAAAAGCTCCGGCGCCAGTTTGATCAGGCTGGGCTCTACGGGCGTCGCGTATCGATCCATACCCATGATCCAATCGCTTTTCAAGCACCACCCTATATTGCCAATCTGGTCGTGATTGGCTCAAGCTTTGCCGCACCGAACATGACGCTTGAGCATCTCCGCACAGTCTACAATTCGGTCCGCCCCTATGGCGGGGCCCTCTGGCTGGCCATCCCTGAGACCGACAAGCCGCGTCTTCTGGACTTCGTCGCCGAGGCGAATCTTCCCAAAGCACGCATCGATGACCAAGGCGAGGGAATTATGATTTTCCGGGAGGGTTCCCTACCAGACACGGACGACTGGACGCATCAGTATGGCAATATTGCCAACACCGTGAAATCAAACGACCGGCGGGTAAAATTACCCTTAGGCGTGCTGTGGTTTGGCGGAAGTTCCAACATGGATGTGTTGCCTCGTCACGGGCACGCTCCCCCCGAGCAGGTCATCGGTGGCCGTACGTTTGTCGAGGGCGTCGACAGCCTCAGCGCGCGAGATACTTATACCGGGCGTGTACTTTGGAAACGAACGATCGAGAACCTGGGAAATTTCGGCGTTTACTATGACAACTCTTACCAGGACACGCCCTTGAGCACCAAGTACAACCAGGTCCATATTCCTGGTGCCAATGGCCGCGGTACGAATTATGTCGCAACCGACAAAGAAGTTTACGTCGTCACCGGAAGCAAGTGCCAGGTCCTTGACGCAAGAACCGGCGTTACCGTTCGCGAGATTCAAATGCCGCCAGTCGATTCGGGTCCGTCGGGCCAGGCTACCAACAAATCACCTTTGTGGGGATTTATTGGCATTGTCGATGACATCCTGCTGGGTGGTCAGGGATTTTCCAACTACGAGGGAGAATCGCAGGACCGCAACGCACAAAACGACCTCACCATTCTCGACATGTCGGCGAGCAATGGTTTGGTTGCCTTCGACCGGCATACTGGTCAGGTACTCTGGCGGCAACCGTCACAGTACAGCTTTCTCCACAATGGCATCGTTGCCGGTGGCGGGCGGGTTTATTGCCTCGACAAGCTGCCCGGGAGCATTGAGGTAAATTTCCAGAAGCGTGGCTTGCTCGAAAAATACAACTCTCGGATTGTTGCCTTCGATCTTGCGACTGGCACTCAGCGGTGGGAGAACCAGGAAAATGTCTTTGGGACCTGGCTGAGTTATTCAGAAAGTCACAAACTCCTGCTTCAAGCTGGAGCCCGGGGAAGTGATCGGCTGAAAGACGAGGTTGGTGACGGCATGGCAGCCCATCGCACCGACGACGGCACCATCGTTTGGTGTGATTCTGAGCGAAGTTATTCAGGACCATGCATTCTGCACAATGACCTGGTGTTAACCAATGTGAACTCCTATCAGAAGTCCAGTGGAGCCTACCACCTGTTGGATGGCTCGCCCCACCTCGTGGAGAACCCGATCACTGGTGTCAAACAGCCCTGGCAGGTTACCCGCAGCTATGGCTGCAATTCCATGGTCGCCAGCGAACACCTGCTGACCTTTCGCTCAGGTGCGGCCGGGTTTTACGATCTTGTCGGCCAAAGCGGCACAGGAAACCTGGGCGGATTCAGATCGGGCTGCACTTCCAATCTGGTCGCTGCAGGGGGAGTCCTTAATGCACCCGACT
This sequence comes from Lacipirellulaceae bacterium, assembly GCA_965243695.1. GTDB lineage: Bacteria > Planctomycetota > Planctomycetia > Pirellulales > Lacipirellulaceae > JAKVCB01. The sequence goes on from CBDEWC010000045.1 coordinate 212,318, forward strand.
ACACGCGCACATGTAGTTGCACCTATCAGAATCAAACGTCCTTGGCACTCGTACACATGCCCGATGTTGAATTGTGGACGAACAGTACTTACCAGGTTGGCAACCGGATCAAGAAGGTCGGTATCAATTTCGGCGCGCCCGGAGACCGACTCAGCAGCAACGGAACCTTGTGGCTCGATCATCCAAGTGTAGGCGGAAAATCACCGCACGTCGAAGTCCAGGTCGAAGGTCCACGCGCAACCTACTTTCGAAATCATCAATCGGCCGTTCGTGGTGGACCCCTTCCGTGGGTCTCGGCGTCAGGCGTCCAGAACGCCCAATCGATCACGATCCGACTACCCCAGTTTCTGGCAAAGAGCGATCGTCAACGGCAGGGAATTTCTGTGTCCGCTGATCGCGACGACGCCGAAGAACGCGCAGATGGCTCCATCTACCTTGACAGCAGTGACCTGGAACTGGTTGAGGATGATTCACCTCAACTTGTCGGAATGCGTTTCAAGAATATCCCGCTCAAGCAGGATGACCAGGTTGTCGAGGCAAGGATTCAATTTACCGTAGACGAAACTGGAGACGAGCCAACCAACCTGATCATCCACGCGGAAGCAACCGATAATTCAAAACCCTTTCACGACGACACTTATAACATTTCGTCGCGCAACAAGACGACCGATGCTGTTTTATGGAATCCTGCCCCCTGGAAAACCGTGAAGACCAGTGGTCCCGCCCAGCGCACCCCTAATTTGGCAACCATGGTTAACGAAGTGCTTCGCCGGCCGGGATGGAGCGAGGGCAACGCGATTGGCTTTATTTTTTCTGGCACAGGAAAACGTACCGCCCACTCCGCGGCGAAGGATTCTGTTTTGGCAGCACGGCTCCTCTTGAAAACGCGCGAAGACCTCGCCAAACAGGAAGCCGACATGAAAAATCGCTCTGATTCGGTCTCATTTTGGACCGTCCGGCTTTATTTTTCCGAGCCCGACTCTCTTGCGCCAGGCGAACGCCTCTGCGACATCGGTCTGCAGGGAAAAACGGTGCTCGTCGGTTTGGACATATCGGATGGGAGCGGAGGTCAACGCGACGGTATCGTGAAGGAGTTTTCACAGATCCCTGCGGAAGATTCGCTCAGAATCGATTTAAAAACCCCAACCGGCCAACAGCTGGGATCCCTGCTCAACGGTGTTGAACTGGTCCTAGAACCCTAAACCGGCGAACCCTAAACCGGCGAACCCTAAACCGGCGAATCCTAAACCGGCGAACCCTAAACCGTTCGATCTTTCGCCCGGAGACCTATGCGCAACAACCGGGCAAACGGAACAACAACTGGGATGTTGCCAGAGGCCCCCTGTTGAACCTGGGAAAAAAGAGGGAAGCAGATTTTAAAGCGTTAGATTTCTCGATCCCCAAATGCGCGTCACGACTAACACGGTTACTGCGGCGATGATCATGATAAAGGAAACCGCCACAGCCGATTCCAGATCCCCCACACTTAACTCCAGGAAAACCGTGGTCGACAGGACTTCTGTTTTCCCACGAGTCGCCCCGGCAAAAACCAGTAACGGCCCAAATTCGCCCAAGGCACGTGCCCAGGCCAAAGTTCCAGCGGTCAACATTCCCTTACCTGTCTCCGGCAACACCACGCGCCCAAAGGCTTGAACTCGACTGCAACCGAGTGTTAAAGCCACTTGCTCGCGGCGCGAATCAATTTGATCGAATGTCGCGCGCATCGTACGCACTGCAAAAGCACAAGCAACGACAAATTGGGCAAGAATAACACCCGGGACTTCGTAGACAACCGCCTTGCGAAATACGTCTGGCATGTACTGAAACAGAATCAGCAAACTGAGCCCGACCACCAGCGGTGGTAATAAGATTGGAATATCGAGCAAGGCATCGACAAAATTTCTGCCCCAGAATCGATGTCGGGAAAGCAGGTATCCAACAGGCACCGCGACCCACAACGACAAAATCGTGGTGATTGTGCACGACACCAGGCTCAACCAAATGGAACGGCGAATATCTTCATTCGCCAGGGCAGTACCTAGTGGATTGTTGACAAACACCGCCAGGAAAGGATGCTGCTGGGTCCAAGCGGGATCGAGGACAGAATCGTCAACCCCGTGGATCATGTAAGCAGCATCGGCGACGAGCATTGCCAGGATCAACAGCAAATACACACCGCCAATTGCCGAAAAGACCACGTAAAACAGCACATCGGAACCTGCCTGATGCGAGTTCGACCCGCTGAGATCGGATTCTCCTCCTGCGGGATCCTTCGGGGCCACCGAAGCATGGTCAGATTGGGATAAGGGTTTCACCATCTTTATGGCAGAGCCTCTGGCTGGGGTCGACTGTTTGTCTGAGGATCCAAGCCACTTGATGCAGATCCCGGTTGTTGAGACTGCCATCCAAAACCGGCTGTCTCGAACTGTTCCTGCGAACTGGCAATTGCCGTTTGCAAACGTTTGCTGAGCTGTTTCTGTTTGCTGGCTCTGGCAATGCCATAAGGCTGCACGGCGCGGGCCAGCGGCGAATCGACCCTGATGAAATCGACTTTATTTTGTTCGGCAAGTGCATCTGTTTCATAGGCCAGCGTGGCATCGGCCGATCCGGTCGTGATACTGGGAACCAACAGCGCCGAAGAGGTTGTTTGTGAAACGACATTGTCCTGCAACACCTGTTCATAAATCCCCGCCGACTTCAGCAGCCGCTGGCTTAGAACGCCGATCGTACATTGTTCTGCCTGCCCAAGCACGACGCGAATTCCAGGTTGTGCCAAGTCGGCAAGCTCACGAATTCCTTTTGGATTCCCCTCGGCAACGAGAATCCCGATGTTGGCATGGGAGATGTCTATGGCATCCTGAAAAAGCTCGGCAACTGTGTTGAGGTAGTATTTGTCGCATGCCATGAAGGCATCGGGAAAATCTTCCACATGATCTTGAGAGGTAGCCCGCATTTGTGCCGTGAGAATGCCACAACCGTTGTAAACCGTATTGATCTCGACTCCCTCTCGTTCGGAAAACTCTTGCAAGATTGGCTCGAGTGCACGCCGATTGATTGCGCCGGCATAAAATGTCAACTCGGGAACCTCGGCCCAATCGTCGCCCTGAACCGGTCGGTAACCCATTCGCTCGAAAACAGGCAAACCGCGATCGCTAGCGGTCAAATAACGCACGAAGTGAAGCGCTTCGGAGGGTTGTTCGCAAGAGGTCAAAATACCAATGGCAATATCCACACTGCCCAGCGACTCTACCTGGTCGCCAATGCCTTCAATTTCGGGGTACTGCGCGGCAACGCTATCCCACAAGACACCCGCATCAATGCTTCCCAGCTTGATATCATTGGCAACATCGTTCACGGTGGGCTTAAAGACACCTGTCTCGCGCACGTGAGATTCGAGGGTTTCCCACTTCCCAAGCCTTTGCAGGGCCTGCCGGACCGTTCTTCCGATGGCTGTCTGATCTGGATTTCCCAGGGCAACTCTCACGTCATCGCGCAAAAGGTCGTCTACCGATTGAACGTTTTGGGGATTTCCTTGAGGAACACAAAGGACCGCCGACATCGTTGCAATCGGAACAATTTCCGCCACAAGTCCTTCGTCTGCTGCCAGTTTTAGGTAACTCCTATCGGCGGCCAGATAGAGATCGCCTACACGACTCACCTTGATTTGACTCAACAGCGTGTTGGAACCTCCATATTGCAGCCGAATCCGAACGTTGTATTCGCGCTCGTACATAGCGGCGATCTCTTCGACCGGTCGCCGCATTCCGGCGGCGCAATACATAAACAATTCGCCACTTCTTTCGCCTGCTATCCGACTGGTATCATTGCCTGGCAGTAAAAATATCAAGATTACTAACAGGCCAATCGACACCACTGAGAACAACAAGAGGGGATTGGTAATACCAGCACGCATGCTGTGAAAGCAGGACAAACCGCCGATACGACCCGCCGGTCGAATGCAATCACGCTTGGTGGTAACACTTTTATTCATCACTTGGACTCGCTGCGTGGCTGGTGGAATTCCTATTCCGTCTCCGTGTCGATTTGTGAACAGACATTGCAATTCGGATCTTTGTTCAGCTGTAACGTGCGAAATGCCATCGACCGCAAGTCGCAAACCAGCAGTTTACCAGTAAGCGTTTCCCCGAAACGGGCAATGACCTTGATTGCCTCCATGGCCCCCAGGCATCCGATGGTACCCGAAACGGCCCCAAACACGGGAAATTCTCGTTTCCAGGCGGGAGGAGTGTCGGGATAAAGACAATTCAGACAGGGAGTCTTGCCGGGTAGGATCGTCGTAAGTTGGGCCTCTAAATCGTACATCGCACATTCGACCAGGGGTTTGCGCATTTTCACGGCCTGGCGGTTGAGTGCGAAGCGTTCCTCAAATAGAGGGGCACAATCGACGACCAGATCGGCCTGTTCAACCAGTTCTTGCGCGTTACGTTCACTCACATTTTCGGAAACGGTATCGATGATGGTCTGCGGTTTGAACTCTTCCAATCGCCGTTTAGCCACCTCAACACGCGATTGGCCAACCGCCCCATAGTTCATGAGAAGTTGGCGATTCAGATCGGAGAACTGAATGTTTCCTCCATGCGCAAGAATCAACCTGCCTACACCAGCGGCCACTAACTCATACGCCACAACGCTCCCCAGCCCACCGCAGCGGCTCACCAAGACGGTTGCCTGTTTCAGTCGTTGTTGGCCAACTTCCCCAAAATCGTCAACCCACATTTGCCACTGGTGAATTGCACGGTCTTCGTTGGTAAGTTGGCCTTCCGAATGCATAGGTGTCAAATCAGGGGATCCGAAGTTGAAAGGAAAACAGATTCAGCCGCCACTAATGGCTGCAAAAATGGTGATTTCATCACCTTCGACTAACCTGGTTGAGTCCTCCAAATTGGTCTGGCGGTCGCCAACAAAAAGCAGAATGGAGGGGCGCAACTGGGCACCATCGAGTACGAATTCCGTAAACACTTTTGGGTGACAGGTTGTAAGTTCTTCCATAAGTTTGGCCACGGTACAACCGGCGGACACCTCTGGCTCCTCACTGGAAATGCCAAGTGCTGCCTTGACTTGGGTTGTGTAAACAACTCGAACCTTCATGGTAAAATCGATCTCTTATCCAGATGGGCTAATTCGTTATTGGAGAACCAAGGTGACCCGACTGCGAATCGCTGCTGCTATTGGCCTCGAGAATCTGACCATTCTCAAGCACAAACTTGCAGTCCGCCAGACTTCGTGCTTCATGGGTATTGTGAGTAACATGCAGCGTGGTCACCCGGGTCGCATGCTGCACATCCTTGAGCAGTTGGTACATTTGGTCCCTTGTTGCATCATCCAATGCCGAAAGAGGCTCATCGAGTAGCAAAATTGGCGGCCCAAAGGCCAAAGCGCGCCCGAGAGCCACACGTTGGGCTTCTCCTCCGCTGAGATTTGCAGGCCTTCGATCCAACAAGTGCGAGATAGAAAGCAGTTCTGCCAACTCGTCCACACGCTCCGCAATTTTCGGCGAGGCCCAATTTCGAACTTCCAAAGAAAGCGAAAGATTCTCTCGCACCTTCATCGTCGGAAACAAGGCGCCGTCCTGGGGAACATAGCCGATGTTTCGTTTGGCGGCTTTGCAAGTGGTAACTTCTTCACCGGCCAGGTAGATACTCCCACCGTCGATGGGCCGCAGCCCACACAGACACTCCAGCAACGTGGTTTTCCCACTGCCGGTCTTTCCCATCAACACCCCATAGTGCCCACTGGGAATTTCCAGCGATACACCTTCGAGGCAAAATGTTTTCAAATCTTCAACGCGGATCATAAAACCATTCCCACTCCTGATTGTAACCGGACCATCTTCCCTAGGTCTACCTGGCGTCCCCCCTCTACCTTTCCTATTTGCACCACCAAAGTCCACGAACTGCCAGGATCAAGTCGGCAAACCGCAAGTCACACAGGTTTGGTAGCCTCAGCAAGTGGAGCCGCTTACATCTCCATCACGGCTTCAATATCAGGATCGAGTTTTGGAGGGCGAGAGTAAAACGAAATCCCAAAAAACAACAACAACGACACCAGCAGGGACACCGCTCCCACCTGCAAGCCATGCGGGAGCGTGATGCCACTAACCCGAATGACAAAGTTAATCAACAAACTGGAGAGAATTGCTGCAATCGCTGCCGGCGCCGTGGCTCGCTTCCAATTAAAGCCAATCGCTATGGTCGGCACCAGCGCCGCGGCAAACGTTCCCCAGCCAAATGCCCCCAAGAGGGCCACCAGGTCGTTCAGGTACAGCGCAAACATGGCTGCCACAATCGCTAGAATGACGGTTACGGTTCGTGCCCACAACAACTCCCGCTGGAGGGAATGGCCCCACAAAGCCTTTGGAATATCGTGAACGATAGCAGCCGCGCCAATGTTAAGGAATGCGTCGGCGGTCGACATGATTGCCGAAAACAAGCCTGCAAAAACGAGTCCTGCCAGGACTGGATGTGCGAACGCCTGTAAAAACTGAGGTGCCGCCTGATCACTGTTCTCCAAGGGAGGATACGATCCGTTTAACACGTGAGCCCGCATTACCAACCCAATGCTGATCCACAACAAAGCAGAGAGCAAATATCCGATGACTGAGAAGAACAGAATGTAACGTGCGTCGGTAATTTTTTTGTTCATCATAAGCTTTGTGACAACGTGCGGCTGCCCCACATTGCCGATCGCAAAGAGAAAGAACCACGACAAACTTCCCACAATCCCCAACGTACCCCAGGGGAGTATCGCTTCGGAATCGTCGGCCTGGATGGTCTCTACAACTCCGTGAACACCTCCTCCAAAGGAATGAACGGCCGTCGCAAAAACGAGGATTGCCGCCACCACCATCATCAATCCCTGGATCAAATCGGTGTAAACCGACGCTATAATTCCCCCGGTTACACAGTAAAACACAAGCACTGCCACAGAAAACGCAACACACATCTCCAGTGAGACTTCGCCAATGGCAGGATGATTGGAGACGATACCGCGAAGCACCGTTGCCATCGCCAGAATTTGCGCGCCGAGGTAACCCATAACTCCCAGAACAATCGCCAATGCCGTGAGCAGACGACACGCTTCACTATTGTAGCGCGCGGCAACGACATCGGGCAGTGACACCGAGTCGCACAATTCTCCCATCAGGCGCAACCGTTTTCCCAGCAAGAAGAAGGTGAGGCAATATCCAATCGGCGCAGCCACCACCATCCAGACACTGCTCATTCCCAAGCCATAAACCAACCCGGGGCCGCCTACAAAACCAAAGCCGCTCATCATACTCGAGAAAACGGCAACTCCTGTAACTACGATCCCCAAGTCGCGACCAGCCATAAAGAAATCGCGGGACGATTTTGTACGACGCATGGCCCACAGGCCGATGCCAATACACGTCAACATATAAAAGCCGACGCAAATCAGAATTATCGTTGCGCGATCGAGGTGCATCGATTAGTTTTCCCGTTCTTTCCGTCGCCGGGAAACCAAGGTTTGAAATCGCGCTTCGTCCTGCGGCAGCAAAATCCAGTGCGAAAAGGTGAACATGTAAATCAACACCAGAGCTATTGGCGAAGGACCCAACACAAAGAGCATCACTGCGGTCGACGCCGGAAAACCAAAGAGATTGCCGACCGTGGTATGAAGCCCGTTCCAATACAAAATCACCACCAGAGAAAACAATCCTGCGTAGACGAACCCAGCAACCACTAGCAGACGGGCAGCGACACCCTGTTTTTGATTTGGGGTCAATCCGAACACCATGCAAAATAACGTAAAAACTGCTGTCAGGGCACCGTAGCAACCCGTCACCACCACGATAGCTGCGTGCCGTTGGTGTCCGTCAGGAGCTTGCTGGATCGTTTTTTCCGGATATCCCGGGTGGTCAAATCCCTGCCCCTGGTCGACCGACTTGGTGAGGCAAATTCCAACGACGGTCACGGCCATTAGAATGAGTACTCCGAATAATACTTGAGGCATGTTCATCGGCTGCTGACAGGAATAGAGAAGAGATGGCTTGGGGAATGCGAACCGATGGGCAAAAGTCTGTTAACCGGTCTGAAACCTATCGTCATCAAAAGTTGAAATCCCACCAACTCCGTTGCACTGGATGAAGACAGGAGGGTGGTGTGCCTCAAAATCACCCATTCCAAGGATAAGCAAGGCAACCAAACAGAAGAAAATGATTCGACGACCTTCAAAGCGTTGCCACACCACAACTCACACCACCGCGAAGTCGCTCAGCCTCTTACTGGATCACCTTGTTTCCAGGGAGAAGGACAAATCTGGTCGACTTGTTCAAAATGCTCCTCGGGAATCGTGACCGCCAAACTGGCAACCGCATCGTCGATTTGTTCGGCCCGCTTCACGCCAACCACGAGCGACCTCACTGCTGGCTGCCGGAGGGCCCAGGCCAATGCGTAACGGGTCAATGAGCAATCAATTTGGGTAGCGAGCTTTTCAATGGCTTCAAGTTGATCGAACAGAGGTTCGCTCATATCGGCCACCCAACCTGGTTTTTCGGCAGCACGAGAACCCTCCGGAGGTGACTGGTTGCGACGGTACTTGCCGGTCAGCAAGCCAGCCTGCAGAGGTTGATAGGGGGTGACGGCAATATCGTGCTCCTCGCAAAAGTCTAAATCGTGCTGAAAGTCCCGCTTCAAGAGGCTTAGCGGAATCTGCGAGGCAACAATCGGAAGATACCCGCGCCGATCGGCAATCCAGAGCGACTTGCACAATTGGGCCGCCGAGTGATTGGACATGCCAACGCAGCGAATTTTTCCCTGGCGATGCGCCATCTCCAGCGTCTTCAAGGTTGTTTCCAGGGGAGTCTCTTTGTCGGGCCAGTGGGGAATGTAAAGATCGATGAAGTCGGTCTGGAGATACTTCAAACTTCGCTCAAGCTGACCCATAATATGGTTGGCTGAGAGTCCCCGGTCCTGTGGCCCCGGTCCCACCGGTGCTCCCACCTTGGTGGCCAGCACGACCCGGTCGCGCCGATCGCGAATCGCAGCGCCGCAGATCTTCTCGGCAACGCCGCCAGCACTGCCCAGTACTCGATCATAACCTTCGTACGAGTTCGCCGTATCGATAAAATTGATGCCCGCATCGATGGCGTGATGCACCAGTCGCACGGCATCCGATTTACCCACCGGGGAGCCAAATGTCATGGACCCCAGGCAAATAGGAGAAACAAGTAATCCACTCGATCCTAGCGGCTGATACTGCATGAGAAACCTATTTATCTTTCGTCAGTTACCTTGGGATGACTCGCATTCACGCTTTTCCCAGTCGTCGACGCGAGTTGCATATTCCTGGGCCTGGGCAACAAAATCGACGCCCACGAATTCCTTCCAGGCATTAATCAAGCGGTCGAAAACAGGGCCTGGTTGCCCATCGCCAATGGGTTGGCCTTCGAAGCTGCACGCATGAACCATTGAAAAGGTGGTCGCCGTGCAGAACATTTCATCTGCCTGAAGCGCATCCAACCGCCCCATATTCGTCTCACAAACCTTGATTCCGAGCTGATTGGCGAGTTCCATGGTCACTCGACGACTCACCCCGAGCAAAATATTCCGTGGCTCAGGTGTGTAAAGGACTCCGTCACGGACGAGAAAGATGTTCCAACCAGGTCCCTCCGCGAGAAAACCATCCGGATCTAGCATCACTGGCCAGGCCTTTCCTAACCGTCCACCTTGCAAGTTGGCTAATTGATAATGCAAACGACTCCTCGTCTTGGCTTTCGGATCGAGCAGGTGCGCCGGCAGCGCCTGTTGCGATGGCACGACAAGGTTCACTCCTGTTTCGTAGTTCTTCGCAAAGCGGCCCGTATGGGTGATCAACGGCCAACAGTTAATAGAAACCGTAGGACCAATCTCTTCGGTAAACGCGACCCGATACGCCGGAAGTGGCCCGCGCGAGACATCGTGCATAATTTGCCAATCGACGTCGTCCGCTTCGGTGGGGGTGTTCCGCTGGACGGTTTCCTCGGTGACTTTTTCCATCTCTTCCATGCTCAAGCCACAGTCGATTTCCATCAACTTCAGCGCTCCGTAGAGACGACGAACATGGTCGCGCAGACGAAAAGGTTGATGACGATACGTGCGCGTCATTTCAAACGCCATGTCTCCGAACATCAACGCAGAATCAAAGATGGAAACCCGAGCCTGAGATTCAGGAACAAATTGACCGTTAAAATAGACAACGCGATTTGCCATCGTTACGACTCGTTGGAAATTTACAAATAGTGACAAGATTGGATAAAACGCCGCCAAGGCAGCATCGTAACGTCTATATCCGCGGGGCTACAGCCCCCTGCAGAAATTAATTTTCTCTGCGGAGCTCTGCGGCAAAGAATCTGCGGAGCTCTGCGGCAAAGAAACTGAGGAAAGTTGAGTCCGGCGGGAGAAAAACGATAAGGATACGCCAATGGAGATCTCCATCCTCCATAATGGCCCAATTCACCTTCGAAAAATTGTGGCTGGGAATCTTACCGGTGAGGGTTGACCTAGGGCTTTGCATGCAATCCGCGAGACCAAAACAAAAGCCTGGCACGCTGCCGCGGTTCCATCGGGGTGCATATCTTCATAAGCTTACAAGTGACCATCCTCCATCATGCACCCTACGCGGTTCAACTCGCAGTTTGCAAAGCATCTCATTTTGACAAAAACACCATGGCAACCACCCCTCTTGAAATCATTGCACAAAACCGACTGGTTCCCGTGATTGCCCTGGAGCAGGGCGACCTGGCAGTACCGCTGGCTGAGGCTTTGATTGCCGGCGGATTGCCGATTGCGGAAATCACCTTTCGCACGGCAGCGGCTGAGCAGGTCATTCGCTCGATGGTCGCGCAGGGAGGACTCTGTGTTGGCGCTGGAACGGTGCTCTCGATTGACCAGGTTGACCAGGCCCAAGAAGCTGGGGCCCAGTTCATTGTTTCCCCAGGATTTAACCCGGCAGTGGTCCGCCGTTGCCTCGATTTGGGCCTTACGGTCTTCCCGGGAACCAGTACCCCATCGGACCTCGATAGGGCGCTCGACCATGGCCTGACGGCGGTCAAGTTTTTCCCGGCCGAAGCGATGGGGGGAGTGGCGATGCTCAAAGCGATTGCGGCGCCTTACCAGATGATGCGATTCATTCCGACCGGAGGCATTGGGCCTGAGAATCTCAAGAGTTACCTCTCATTGCCGCCGGTCATCGCATGCGGCGGAAGCTGGATGGTCAAACCACAATTGTTTGCAGATGGAAACTTCACCCAAGTGGAGCAGCTGACACGGAAAGCTGTCACCATGGCCCAGGTGTGAACAACACCTATTGCAGTGGTAATCCCGCTGGAGAAAATAAAAGTTTTCCCAAGCAAAGAGACCGTTCCGGATCCATAAAAATGTCCAAGCTCAAAATTCGCCCTGCAGAATCATGCCCGTTCGATCTTGTCTCCCTGGGAGAGGTCATGTTGCGGCTTGACCCGGGGGAAGGCCGCGTACGCACCACCCGCAGCCTGCGTGTGTGGGAAGGTGGTGGCGAGTACAACGTGGCACGAGGATTACGACGTTGCTTCGGTATGCGTACTGCCCTGGTGAGTGCCTTTGCCGACAATGAAGTTGGCCGACTGGTCGAAGACCTGATGCTCCAGGGTGGCGTCGACTTGTCGCACGTACGGTGGGTTCCCTATGACGGTATCGGACGAACCGTTCGTAACGGCTTGAACTTTACCGAACGCGGATTTGGCGTTCGAGGCGCGGTTGGTTGCAGTGACCGAGGTCATAGTGCTGCCTCGCAGATGCAGCCAGGCGAGATTGATTGGGACCATCTGTTTGGTGAGATTGGAGTCCGTTGGCTGCACACGGGGGGCATCTTTGCAGGCCTCTCCGACTCAACTCCCGCTGTCGTTGAAGAGGCCCTCAGCAAAGCAAAAGAGCATGGCGTGGTTACCTCATATGACCTGAATTACCGCCCCTCGCTGTGGGAGTCCATTGGCGGGCAAGAACGAGCTCAGCAAGTGAACCGTCGGCTGGCAAAGCACGTCGACGTCATGATCGGCAACGAAGAAGATTTTACCGCCTGCCTGGGACTGAAGGTCGAAGGCGTTCATGAAAATCTCGAAATGCTCCCCATCGAGGGGTATCAAAGGATGATTGAACAAGCAGTCGCAGAGTATCCCAATTTTTGTGCTACCGCGACGACACTCCGCGGCGTGAAAAGTGCAACCGTCAATGACTGGTCGGCCCTCTGCTGGTACGACGGCCAGTTCTACCAGGCGACTGATCGCACGAACCTGGAAATTCTTGACCGTGTCGGGGGTGGCGACAGCTTCGCTTCCGGATTTATCTACGGGCTGCTCACCGGAGGCGATCCAGAACAGGCCGTCAACTATGGAGCCGCGCACGGGGCTCTCGCAATGACAACAGCCGGCGATACCTCCATGGCATCGCTGGCAGAAGTGGAAAAGCTGATGGCAGGCGGCGGGGCCAGGGTGGCACGCTGATCTTTTGATGCGGGGAAACCCTCGTGTCACGGAAGGCAGGCTGCGGCGAGTCGAGCTGCCGCTTGCCAGACCATGGGAAACATACCAGGAGGTGGAACCGGTCTCCATCGGCTGGTAACGCAAGTTTTACCAGAACCAGGGTCCCGCTCGATTGACCTCGTTTCCCAAACTCCTGATACTGGTAATTCTGTAATCTGCAACATGACAGATTGTCGATGTTACCAATGCCAAACAGCATAATGATCCCCCGGATCGCTCCTTCGCAATAACTAAACAAGACAGAACGTCCAACCTGGCAAGTGCACACCGCGCTCCCCGGAAGGTCATCAAGCAAAAGGGCCTGATCATGATTTCCCCCCAACATCCCCTCTCCCCAACCGATTTGAGCTGGCGTTGTTACTCTTGCGATTTGAGTCAACTCTCCTTCTCCCACCAGGACGTTCCGTGTGCCGACATGGACGACGTACTAGGCGGAATCGCTCGTGGATTCCGGGTGCTGGAAGATCACCCAATCGATGACGCTTATGACCCCAATGCGGCTCTGCTGATGAACCTGGGTGTCCTTAGCGGCACGATGTTCATGACCGGGCTCCGCACATATTTCCATGCTTACTCACCACTGAAGCGTTCGAAGACAGGGCTCCCGTCAGCAATGTGGACCGCTGGCAGTGGAAAGTTTGGCACAAAACTTCGATTTCTCGGCGTGGAGGAAGTCCTCTTTACGGGGCGGGCTCCCCACCCGGTTGCCTTACACATCACGCGAACTGGCGACGAGCCAGCCACGTTCAACTTTATCGACGCAAGTGACCTGGTTGGCAAACATGTGAACGACAAGATTCAAACGCTTTACCAGCGGTTTCCAGAGGCCCACTTTGCCGTGCTTGGACCGGCGGGTGAGAATTATGAAAAAGTTCGCTTTGCTTCGATTGCCTTATCGACAGAAAATCAACTCAAAAGTGGTGATCCCAAACCCCGCTTCTGCGGCCGTGGAGGCATAGGGGGTGTGATGGGTTCGAAGAATTTGCTGGCTATTATCGCAGACGTCAAAGACGGAAAAGCGGCTTCCGGAGAAAGCTTCAAAAAGCTGAACCAGACAGTGGCTCGCGGCGATGGAAGCCGCCGGTTTCGTGACAAAGACACCAACAACCTGGGAGGCACCTGGGCAAACTACGTATCTTTCAACAGTAAGCACGCCATGCCCGAAATGAATTTCACCCCCACAGGGACCGACATTTCGGTGCCACTCTATCGAGAGAATGTGCAGAAAACGGGTGATTTCGTCATCAAAGACGAATCCTGTTTTCGCTGTGGCATCAAGTGCCACAAAAATGTTTACGATGTGAACGAGGAGGGAAAAGCTGGGAAATTCCGTGCCAAGCTTGATTTCGAACCCCTGAATCTATTGGCCTCAAATATTGGTTTGTTTGATCCAGATCATGCCTGCACGCTGGTCGAACTCGTCGATGAAATGGGGATGGATTCGATTTCGTGTGGTGTGACCCTCGGCTACGCAATGGAATACAACCGCCGCCATGAAAACGACGGTCAACAAGTTGCCGGAGGATTGTCTTACGGGGATTTTCAGGCCACACGTGAAGCGATCCTTGCCATGGGAACAGGCCAACTTGAAGAACTCGGCCAGGGGACGCTGCGTCTCTCCGAGCAAACAGGCGAAACAGACTATGCCATGCAAGGAAAAGGCATCGAGTACCCTGCCTATTTGCCGCAAACCAACCCAGGATATCCCTGGGCACTGGCAGGAGGCCACATGTCGATGCGCACCTTCTTTATTCTGCTGAATGAACAGGAAACCGACCTCGATTACTGGGTCGATGCGATCACCAGCCCACAAAAAGGGTTGAGTATTATTCGCGATGATCTTCTCGGAACCTGCAAGTTCTCGACGATGTCGAGTGCCGATATGGCTTCGGCAATTACCGAAATCACGGGTGTCGAAACGACCGAGTCAATACTTGAACAAGCAGTGATGCGTGCTTTCTTGCGCGGTTACCGCTTGGAAAAACGTCAAGGGTTTACCCGGGACGACTACGTGTTGCCCGCCCAATCCCACGAAGAACATCCGCAAATCGACCTGCCCTATTTCAATACCGAGGAATTCTTTTCGCAGCTGCAGCAACGTGTGACGGAGCGATTCGATTCACTCCTACAGGAGCACGGGCTGGCCATGTCGTAGCCGCAATCGTTCAACCACCTGAGGCTATCAGGTAGATCTCGATGGTGTCTCTGGCACCGATTGGTGACTCCAGTGCGGTCGGACCGCTAAGTGGTTGCCCATCGTGCAAAATCAGAAAGTGTGCGTGCAACTTGCCGCACCTGTCGAGCAGCCGGTCTCTTAATGCGGGGTGCTTGTCGCAAACATAGTTCACCGCTTCGCAGACCGTTTTACCCTGGAATGGCACTTCGGCCTTCCCATCACAAAACCTCTGCAGATCTTCTGGAATTCTGAGCATGGAGTTGTATGCGTCGATGGGCCCTTACGCCCCTCCCAAGGATCACCCGTTCCGTCTTGACCGCACTCGCCTTGGGCAAACCGCTGGCTAAGTGGATCGGTAGCGCGTCACTCGACGGCCTATAGATCTTTGTGAATTGGTGTGACAAAAATCCAGTCTACTAATCCTATCTACCCATGGCAATTCCTGGCCACCCATGGCAACTCCTGACAATTTCATCAGAACACGACCGAGGCCCTCGCCACAGCCTCGCCACAGCCTCGCCACAGCCTCGCCACCTGCCCATCCCTATAGATTTGCCTGCTCCGCAGCTAGTCGACTAACTTGTTAGATGATAACCTGTTCGGGTTCGCTGTGGGGCGGATCCACCAACGGCTGATAACCGCGTGACCATTCACCAGGGATTTTGAGATTTACAATGAAAACCGCTGCCATCCGACGACTACGCGAACAACTTGCTGCCGGGAAATCAATCTACGGCGTCTGGTCGACGTTTGAATCTGCCAACGTGACGGAGATCGCCGTGGCGTTGGGACTTGATTACGTGGTGATCGACGCTGAGCATGGACATCTCGACTGGCATGACATTCTGGAACATGTTCGTGCAACCGTTCGCAGCCATACGGTCGCCCTGGTCAGAATCAGCGACCTCAATATTGGTACGGTAAAACGGGTGCTCGACATTGGTGCTGACGGGATTGTGGTTCCCTGGGTTGAAACGGTCGAACAACTTCAGCAAGCGGTTGCCTTCGCCCGCTATCCCCTCGAGGGAGTGCGCGGATTTGGAGGCGAACGTGCAACTGGCTGGGGAACTTGCACGAAGCAGACCGCCGAGGAGTCGAACGAGCACGTCCTGGTCGTACCGCTGATTGAATCGGTACGTGGAGTCGAGAATATTGAACAACTGTGCCAGGTTGACGGTGTGGAATTGTTCTACCAGGGACCTGCCGATTTGTCTTCCAGTGCTGGCCACAAAGGCCACTGGGAAGGGCCAGGGGTCGCTGAACAGGTCATCGCCGTCAAGGATGCCGTGCGGGCTGCAGGCAAACATTGCGGGATCATCGGGACCGGTCCAGAAAACCTGTTGCAAAGGCACGAACAGGGATTTCGCATGTTGGGGCTGGGAATGGACGGCAGTTTGTTGGTGAATGCCATCCAATCCCGACTGAAACTGTTTGGTCACGACCGTGTCATCACAACATCGCTCGATCCGACTGAACAAACTTGAACTCTTTGCCAGGAATAACCATGTCTCCCAAGCCGTTTAAGATCTTGCTGACCGCTGATTTTTTTGATGACCAAGGCCAACCCCAGTTTGCAGACATTGGCCTGTCCGAATTTTCTAAACACTCCCACATCGACCACGCTCCCTTCGCAGAACATCTTCCCGAAATCTCAGCCGATCAACTTGGCAATGCCCAGGCCGTGTTTGTGTTGTCACCCAAGGTCACTCACAACACGCTGGCCAACCCGGACAATTTACTGGTAATCAGTCGATTCGGCGTAGGCTACGACACGGTCGATGTGGATGCCTGCACAAATTCCGACGTTGTGGTGTTGATTACCACAGGAGCAGTGGACCGTTCCGTCGCAGAGGCAACCGTCGGCTGGATGATCGCTCTCACCCACCATTTTCGTACCAAAGATCAACTGGTCCGTACCGGGCAATGGAACCAGCGCGCCGACTACAACGGTTGTGAACTGCGTAACCGCACACTGGGAATCGTCGGGCTGGGTGGGATCGGCGCTACGGTGGTCCGTTTGCTGGGAGGGTTTGGCATGTGCCCGCCCATCGCGCATGACCCTTTTTGTGATCCTGCCGTTGCCGAGGGCTTGGGTGTCCGTTTGGTGGAACTGGATGAACTGCTTGAGACGGCCGATTTCGTTTCGATTCACTGCCCACTGACCGACAGTACGCGAAACCTGATCGGCGCAGAACAGCTGGCCTTGATGAAAAGTGGTGCTTATCTTCTGAATACGGCCCGTGGTGGGATCGTCAATGAAGATGCCCTGTTCGCAGCCTTGCAAAACCGCGCGATTGCCGGCGCTGCCCTCGACTGCTTCGTCGATGAGCCCGTCACAACTCCTCACCGTTTCGGCGAATTGGACAACACCCTGCTGGCACCTCACAGCATTGCCTGGACCGACGAACTGTTCAGCGACATCGGAAAAATGGCATGTCGCGGCATGGCTGATTTATCGCTTGGAAAAATACCCAGCGGCGTAGTCAACAAGGGCGTGTTTGAAAAAGAGACCTTCCGGGAAAAATGGCACCGGCTTACAGGCATCGAGCCCGAACTTCCAGCCTAGACGACCACTGGCATCGCTAGCAGTCCATTTCGATATTGACCCCCATACCGACTTGGTCGATCATCGCGCGCCGTTTCGAGAGGTTCTACCTTGTGCAAAGTGTTTCCGTTCTTCCTTTAATCTCGGCGCCGAATAGCTGTTCAGCCGGTAAAAATGGAGGTGTCCCGATGAAACGTGATGTCGACCTCTGTCGCCAATTATTGATGGACCTTGAAAACCAAGGGCCACACTGTTTGCTCACGACACTCCGGTGTGACGAGGTACCCGAGGCCAACCAGCGAATCGACCACCACCTTCGCCTGCTCATCGACGCCGGGTTTGTCAAAGAAACAGAACGAACCGGTTCGGGAGTGCCCTGCGTGCGGCTCACCCACTCGGGCCAGGAGTTGATTGAACTTACCGGTAATGAAAATCGCTGGCGCGAGGCCAAATGGATTGTGCAGCAGCAAACAGGCGGCCTGTCGCTCACCGTGCTCCTGGCACTCCTGACGAAGTGGGCCGTCGACGGTACAGCCTGCTATCGACCGGAGCTACCTGGCCGTCATGTCTACCCACCTTTTAGCCATCAGGCCGAAGGGCATCAGGCCGAAGGGCACCAGGCCGAAGGGCACCAGGCCGAATCGGCCTCTGGGCTGAGTGTATCCCACACGGAGCAGAAACCGCTTGACGAAGACCCATTGCGGCCTGCCCATTCGCACCCCGACGACCGCAAGCGGGTAGATGTCCACAATCGGTCAACGGACCGTCAAAAGCGTGCCCCCAGTGAGATTGCAATGGCGGACGAGCCGACAGGCGTCACGTTGCCCGTTTCTCTGATCTAAGCACCCCGCGAGGCAAATTTCTAGTGCGGGATTTTGTCACCTGCCACGAAAGGGGGCGAGCCCCATATTCCTGGCCAAAATTCTCTTGCAGGGAGCACCGGCTGGTGGCCCCCTTTGGGGGTCGCTGTCAGCCGGGCACTGCTTATCGTAACATGGCAACGCAGTTTGTTTGGCCACAGTCTCCCGCCGTTCCTCCGAAGTCAATCATTGTCCGATGCAGCTCGCGATCATTCACTATCACTTGAACCGCGGCGGTGTCAGTCAGGTGATCTTGAATCATCTGAAATCACTTGCCGCATCAAACTCTGGACTGGAAATTGATCGGGTCGCGATACTCTACGGCGGGCGCCGCGCAGAATGGCCAGAGACCCTATTCGACAATCCCCCCCCCTTTGAGCTGATACTCATCCCGGTTAGCGACCTTCAATACGATATGTTCTCTGAGACTGGCGTGAGAGACTTAACAACGAGTATGCGATCATCGCTGGCTGCCCACGGATTCCACCACGACGATACCATTCTTCACATTCACAATCATGCACTGGGAAAAAATGCGGCATTGCCTGATACGATCGTCGAACTTGTGAAGGACGGGTATCGTGCACTCCTTCAAGTACACGACTTCGTCGAGGATTTCCGGCCCGAGAATTACCGCCACTTGGATTCAGTGCTGGCTTGCCACGACAGTGACGAGTTGTCCGCCCGACTTTATCCGCAGTCGAGAGGAATCCATTACGCGGTTCTCAACCGGCGAGATCACCATGTCTTCATGAAGGCTGGGGTGGCCAGTGAGCGGTTGCATTGGCTCCCGAATTCGGTGGCGAACTTTGCCCGGTTTCCTGACCGGCGCGAGGCCCGCCAGGCCCTAGGCAAGAAATTAGAGATGTCAGACCCGCAAATTCTGATGACCTACCCGGTGCGGGGAATCCGCCGAAAGAATCTCGGCGAGATGTTACTGCTCAGTGCCTTGGACCCGCGGGAAAGTGTCTACGCGGTCACCCTCAGCCCGCTGAACCCCGTCGAGGCGAAAAGTTTTGCCCATTGGCACCGTTTGGCAGGGCAGCTGCAACTGCCCTGCCGATTCGATACGGGTGGCAAGGCGGGACTCGATTATTCCACGATCGTGGCTGCCACCGATTGCATGCTGACAACCAGCGTGGCCGAAGGTTTTGGGATGGTTTTCCTGGAAGCCTGGCTGGCAGGTTGCCCGCTTGTGGGACGCAATTTACCCGAAATCACGGCTGATTTTTCCGCAGCCGGCATCGGACTGGAAACGCTGTACAACGAGCTCCGAATCCCGCTTTTAATGGTCGACCAAAAAATGGTTCGTGAGCGGCTCATTGACACTTACCACTTGGTTTGCGCCAGTTACAATCAGCCACCGATCGAACCGGTGTCACTCGACCGGCAACTCGACCAGCTGATGGAAAGCGGATGTATCGATTTTGCTTTCCTCGATGGGGCACTCCAGGAAAAAGTCATCCGTGCCGTCGCTGGTAGTACCCGACTGACCGACCATGTGTTGGATGCCAATTCTAACCTCAACCAAACATTCCAGATTGACCCCGACAGAACAGCTGGGATGATAGACAAGTATGCAAGTGTGGTCCGCAATCAATTTTCCGTGGACTCCGCTGGCAAACAACTGAAGCAGGTTTACGAGCGGGTTTACGATAGCCCTGGGGGCGGAAATATCGAACCGCTACCTCGGAGTCAAGCAATCCTAAACAGCTTTCTCAATATTCGACGACTTCATCCTATCCGTCTGGAAACATGTTCCCAGAGCAAATCTTCCAACAACTGAGCCAGCCGCTTGAACCGATTCCGACAGGTGTTTCGCCACAGCTATCGCCCGTTGTCAACATTCGGGCTGTGTTGTTTGATATTTACGGGACCCTGATCATTAGTGGATGTGGTGATATCGGCACCAGCATTGAAGTGCAACAAGCCAACGCCCTGGAGGCAGCACTGGCAAGCCTGGGAATCACGCTCCGCTCTCCGGCCGACGATGCCATTCGGACATTGCAAGAAACGATTGCCAACCACCACACCCAACTTCGGGAAACGGGAATTACCCATCCAGAAGTAAATATCATCGAGGTATGGCAAGAAACTTGCTTGAAATTAGGTGGCTTGAAAGTTGACCCAGCCCGCTTAGCTGTTGAATTCGAGGCCCGCGCAAATCCAGTCTGGCCCATGCCAGGCCTGGAGCCTTGCCTGACCGAACTGACACGTCGAGGCCTGATACTCGGTCTGATCAGCAATGCCCAGTTCTTCACTCCAAGCCTATTTCCAGCCTTGATGGGAAAAACACTGGACGAGCTCGGATTTGCAGCGGACCTGCGTTACTATTCCTACGAACATCGCTATGCGAAGCCCTCGGACCGGATGTATCGTCTGGCAAGCAAAAGACTGGCAAGTCAGGGCATTCGTCCGACCGAAGTTCTCTATATCGGAAACGACATGCGTAATGACGTTCTACCGGCAACTCAGGTCGGGTTTCGCACGGCACTCTTTGCCGGCGACACCCGCAGCTTGCGACTACGCCAGAACGATCCTGCGCTTGAAAAAACCAAACCTGATGCAATCGTCCTTGATTTACTGCAAATCCTGGATTTGATGGCGTAAAAAGAGGGTGGACAGGTCACCCCAACCGCAGCTTCATCCCCCCACAACACATTCATATCCATAATGTCTAACGATTCCTCCAATCTAGGTCACAACATCGGATTCATTGGCACCCGGTTTGCGGGGACCGACGGAGTATCACTGGAAGCTGCAAAGTGGGCACAGATCCTCTGGGACCACCGGCATGTCTCCTACTGGTATGGGGGGCAACTCGACACCGATCCAGCCATCAGCATGCTTGTACCACATGCTCATTTTAATGATCCCGATATTCAATGGATCAACGAGAAAGTACTTCGACATACGACACGAGAACCAGAAGTCACGCGCCGAATCTTTGCCCTGGCCGACCATCTGAAGCGATCGCTGTACGATTTCACCCATCAATTCGAGATTGAGATTTTGATCGTGCAAAATGCGATGACGATCCCAATGAATGTCCCCTTGGGCGTGGCGCTGGCAACGTTCATTGCAGAGACAGGTTTTCCCACGATTGCCCACCACCACGATTTCTACTGGGAACGGGACCGATTTTCTGTCAATGGGATCGGCGATATCTTACGAATGGCTTTTCCCTGCACGCTCCCCTCGGTTCAACACGTCACGATCAACTCTGCTGCGCAACGTGCACTCTCACATCGTCGTGGTTGCTCATCGGTCCTTGTTCCAAACGTGCTCGATTTTGAAACCGATCCACCCCAAATCGATGACTACAATTCCGATTTCCGCGAGAGCATTGGACTCGACCCAGAGGATATTCTTTTCCTGCAACCAACACGTGTCGTTCCGCGCAAAGGTATCGAACATTCGATTTCATTGATCGGTGCCCTGGACAATCCACGCTGCAAGTTGATTGTGTCACACGAATCGGGCGATGAAGGTGACGAGTACCTGCATGTTCTGCAAGAGATGGCAGAAGACCGAGGGGTCGATTTGCGGCTTATTTCTGACCGCATCGACGAAGTGCGCGGAACGGACGCAGCAGGGAACAAATCCTACACGTTAGCAGATGCCTACCTGCACGCAGATTTCATCACTTATCCCAGCCTCTACGAAGGTTTTGGCAATGCCTTGCTCGAAGCCTTTTATTATCGCAAGCCCGTACTGGTCAATCGTTATTCGATTTTTGTTACCGATATCGAACCGAAGGGGTTCCAGGTCATTACCATGAACGGCTATCTTACCAAAGAAGTCGTTCGTCAGGTTCAGCGGGTCGTTGACGATGAAGAATTTCGTGCGCAAATGGTTGAAAAAAACTACGAACTTGGCAAACGCTTTTTCAGCTACTCGGTGCTCCGCCGCTGTCTTCGAGTACTGATCACGAATGTAACCGGGATGGATGAGTTGTAAATGAGCGGGTCTGTTGGTAAAAAGCTGACAAGTTGCTGGCGATTACAAGCAATCCTCCTTTATCGCGGCAGAGTACCCCACCCTTATGAAATATGCACCATCGGCAACGATTCCCGATGTTGAAAAGCGCCTGACCCAGCTCTTTGGTCGTCGGGGCAAAGAAACTGCCTGCCGTATCGAGGAACTTCTTTCCCGTTATGCTCCCTCGATCGATCCAGCCGAATTGGCGACCGGTGCTGCGGCATGGAGTGAACAAGATGTTGTGCTTATCACCTATGCTGATCAGATCAGCGGGAGTGGCGGGACACCGTTGGCAGCGCTGACAGACTGGTTGTGCGACGAACAGCTGAACCAACTCATCAACACGGTCCATCTGTTGCCGTTTTGCCCCTACTCCTCCGACGACGGGTTTTCGGTCATTGACTATCTCCAAGTCGATCCCACCAGCGGCAGTTGGGAAGACATCTCTCGCTTGTCGGATAGCTTTTACCTGATGTTCGACCTGGTGCTCAATCACATTTCTCAAAAAAGTGCCTGGTTTCAACAATACCTTGCTAGCCAGGCGCCATTCGATCAGTTTTTTATCGAAATGGATCCAGCAACCGATCTCTCGGCCGTCGTACGACCACGTAGTTTACCTTTGCTCACGGCGTTCGAAACAGATCAGGGCACGCGACATGTATGGACAACCTTCAGCGATGATCAAATTGATCTGAACTACGCGGAACCCGAAGTACTTCTTGGGATGCTGGAAATACTTCTCGAATATGCACGTCGAGGCGCCCGCATCGTACGCCTCGATGCTGTCGCTTTTCTGTGGAAACAGGTTGGCACACCATGTGTTCACTTACCCCAGACCCACGAAATTGTAAAACTGATGCGGGATGTTCTGCATGTTGTTGCGCCACACGTGTTGCTACTGACCGAGACCAATGTCCCACACCGAGAAAATGTAAGTTATTTCGGCAATGGCGACGAAGCACACATGGTTTATCAATTCAGCTTGCCTCCGTTGCTGTTGGATGCATTTGTCAATGCTGACGCCACACCACTCATCGAGTGGCTACAGGAGTTGGAACCTCCGCAACCAGGCACAACCTATTTTAATTTCACCGCATCGCACGACGGGATTGGTGTCAGGGCCTTGGAAGGCCTGGTAGACGAGCAACGGTGTGAGCGACTACTGGAGCACGTGCGGAAGCGGGGTGGAAAGATTAGCACGCGCCGGCAAACAGATGGCACCGATCGACCCTACGAACTTAATATTAGTTATGTCGATGCGATGGCGCCCGCCACCGAAGACGTCGAACTCCACGCCCAGCGATTCCTGGCAACCCAGGCGATCATGTTGTCCTTGCAGGGTGTACCGGCAGTCTACTTTCAAAGTTTGATCGGCGGCCAAAATGACTACCGGGGAGTCGAAACAAGTGGTCAACCACGCCGCATTAATCGCCACAAGGTTACGCAGGAAGAACTGCAAAACGAAACTACGGCCCTGGGACAACGAATTTACACAGGCTACCGTCAATACCTGGCCTGCCGGATCCAACAACCGGCTTTCCATCCTGACGCACCACAACGGCCCCTCAATGCGCACAATTCCTGCATACTGGCATTTGAACGCACGAGTCTCGATGGTGAGCAACATATTCTCGTGGCCGCCAATGTCAGCGGTGCCAAACAACGGCTCAATCTGGCCATGGCAGGTTCGGAACATTCGGCCTGGAAACGTGACCTGCTGACAAACACTCCGATTGGCGACGGCCAGAGTGAATTGGAGCTTGGCCCCTCACAGGTTGTCTGGCTAACCATGTAAGCTTTGCCTAAAGCTTACACTCGCCCAAAGCCAAACCGGCGACTGGGGTACCCGCCTGGTCCCCTTAATTGGCAATCTGGCATGGTGATCTGGCATGGTGATCTGGCATGGTGATCCGGCAACCAACGAGAGGTCGCCTCTGAAGAACCATTCTCCCTATCGGCTGTCGCTGCTGCGGGCATCGGCCCACCCCTGAAGCACAGCAGGCCATTCGCAAAACTTGATTGCCACGCTACAATAGCCCCTTCTATGACCTCGTAAACATGGATCCTCAGGTGGAAGGAATTGCGAACACGTGCCTGATTTTTCCCAACACGGCCCGATCACAACCATACACGATCTAGGGACCACACAACGCGAGGAGCTGATGGCGCTAATGCGCGCCGCATCCAGCAAATACCGAATTGGGTTGTTGCTGCCTATCACGGCGGCGGACATGCGGGCAGAGCCGTTTTCCAACATCATCAAGCAACTTGTGGAAGTTGAGTTTATTGACACGATTGTTGTCGTACTCAACAAGGCTGAGGAGGTTGAAGACTACCAACAAACGGTTCGTATTCTGGCGCCCCTGGGTGAGCGGGCTCAAATCCTTTGGACAGATGGTCCTCGCGGAAAATCGCTGATCGCCAATCTGGTCGAACAGGGATTCAACGTCTCCAAGCCAGGTAAAGGGCGGGCGGTATGGCTCGCGTTTGGCTATCTGCTCGCCGACCCTAAACTCAAGGCCTTTGTACTGCACGACTGCGACATCGTGAATTACGACAACGACATGCTCGTTCGGTTGTGCATGCCCATGGTCCATCCGAGCCTCGACTTTGATTTCTGCAAGGCGTATTACGCCCGTTGTACTGACCGCATGCATGGTCGCGTTGTACGACTTCTGATGACCCCACTTTTGAATGCCTTGATCTCCGTCTTGGGAAGTGACGAATTTCTTGTCTTCTTGAACAGCTTTCGCTATCCACTCGCTGGTGAATTTGCCGTGACTGCAGCACTGGCTCGTTCCAACCGAATCCCCAACGACTGGGGGCTTGAAGTCGGTACGCTGGCTGAAGTCTTTCGGAACGCCTCGCCAAAACGGGTTTGCCAAGTTGACCTGGGGCGACTTTATGAGCACAAACATCAACCTCTTTCATTGGAAGATCCACAACGTGGGTTGATGGGGATGTGCTCGGATATCCTCAAAAGCATCATCCATACGCTGGCCAGCCGCGGCGTGGTGTTTTCCCCAGGGCATTTCATCAGCCTGCGGTCTGCCTACTTGCGGATGGCCCAAGATGCAATCCGCCAATACCATGCTGATGCACTGATCAATAGTCTCACGTTCGACCGGCATGCCGAAGAACAGTCAATCGAGGCATTCGCCCAGCAAATTACATCGGTAGGTGATGCAATCTATAAAAACCCTTCGGGCGGAGATTCCATCCCGACGTGGACACGCGTTCTCACGGCACTGCCAGATTTTCCGCAACAGCTCCGGAAAATTGCCATCGATGATCGTCGAGACTACTGCTGAGCAGGTGAAACCTGGGCGAAACCTGGGCGAAACCTGGGCGAAACCTGATAGCCCCGTGGCAGCCATCAACTAGGATCACCGCGAGAGCCGCAAGATCGGTTCGCGGGATGGTAGCCGGTGGGTACCGCCAACTGTGTGCTGGCAACTGGGTACTGCCAACGATGTTCAATGCAATCGCCTGGAAGCCTGCCAGACTGATACCCCCAAAGCACTCGGTCGCGGGCCGTAAAACTCTTGGTACAGCAAGACCTTTCGTACCAACCTCGTAATTACGGCTCGCAGGCCAATCACTGATAGCAGATTTCTCCAACGGAAAATTGGCACCTGCTCGGTGCTAGTAAGTATCTGGCCGCTCTTGTGGCAATTGGCCAAATTCCGCTACAAATCTGCTTTCAAATCAATATCCCCCGGGTGAGTTGTTGGCTATGCTCAAAACAGCTTTTGGATGGACTGTCGGTGTTCCTGCTATCGTTGCGCTAATAACGTACCCCAGCGGTGGTCAAACCAAACCGGTTGTCATCACCCCTCTGGTCGACCTCGTCGCGCCGGAAACTACGTCGCAACAGATTCTACCGGTCAGCTTCTACACAGAGCCGTCAGCCGCATATCCTGCCGTGCCAGCTGCGCCACCCTCCGGTTCGATCACCATCGACCCGATGACCTTACGGATCCTGGAACTCCGTGACGAAATGGCCGGCACGTTTCGCTCCGAGAACCAAACCTTTGCACTTTACGAAAAGGTTACTGGAACCAAGCAACAGGTCACCGACCGCGAAATCGTAGCTGCAGCTCTAGCTGGGCTTTCGTCCAATCCCAAATCAACAACCGCCGATTCGGTGACGGGCAACACGGTTCGAAGTGCCAACGTCTTCACACCCCAGCAGGCGGCCGCGTTGCGCTATGCCACCGACCGGCTCGAGCAGGTTGCAGCTAGCTTGAACCGGGCAGAACTCACTGACCAAGCCCTTCAAATTCGCACACTCGCCAAATCGGTGGGCGTTAGTACAGCCAATCCCAAAACGTCTCTCGCGAAGCCTGGAGGCAAAACGCCATTGCCAGACAGCATTCTGCTGCGTTGATCACGGGATGGTCTTCGGCGCGACATCGCCAGCCGCACAACCCTACATCGGGTACAAACCGCAATCCTGCTCAAATCCCTATCTCCGGACAGGTGGGCCCCAGCCCTCTGCGGGAAGTTTCAGCGTTGTCCGAGCCAACGGCGACACCTGAGGGGCTTGTACCGACCGGGCAAGTTGATTTCCGCCAGAAAAGGGTGGCCGCACCAGAGACGCCTCAGCCAACTGCACAGGGGGCGCGAAGCTTGGTTGACACCCGGCAAGACGTGCCGATACCCTAATGATAGCTTGAATTTACTGCAATTTAAGTGGCCAGTTGAACCAGCGTGCGATATGGTTTCATCAGGCCGTCAAAAGGGACCAGCGGGCCCGCAATGGCCCGGTACCGACTGATCAATTCGAATAACGGTGTGTCGATCTAACGAAGGTTTTACTGTCGCTGTCCGTTTTACCAACAGGCCCAACCCACTCACAACGGAACAGATTTCTCCATGCCCACAGATTTTGAAGATTACCTGGTCGAACAGGGCATCGTTGGGCCTGAACAATTGGCCGAAGCACGTACGTTGGCAAGTTCCAGCAACGTGAAGGTATACGACGCGCTTATCCAACAGGGATATGCAAGTTCTGAGCAGGTAATGCAGGCGATGGCCGATAAGGAGGGATACGAATTCTTCGACTTGCGAGATGTGCCAATCCCACCAAACGTGGTGGAACTGGTGCCTGAGTCGGTCTCTCGCGAAAATGCGGTGATTCCCCTGGCTGAAGGAGAGGACGGCTCGCTTAAAGTCCTGGTCAGCGACCCGTTCGACTACGAAACGCGTGAAAAACTCCAGTTCATTCTGAACCGCGAGATCAACATTGCCTTGGCGACACGCGAGAGCATTCTGGAGGCAATCAATCGAAACTACGGGCAAATGGGCGACGAGAGTGCCGACTCGATGCTCCAGGAATTTACCGATACGGCCATCGACTTCACCGAAACCGAAGAAAATCAGCAGGATGATGATGAAGTCGATGAATCGAGTGCGCCGATTGTACGTCTCGTTCAGCTCATGATCACCGAAGCAGTCCAGCTGCGGGCATCCGATATCCATATTGAACCCTTCGAAGACCGGGTACGAATCCGTTATCGCATTGACGGTGTACTGATCGAGCGAGACAGCCCACCGCGCCGACTTCTCGGGGCACTACTTTCGCGGGTAAAAATCCTCTCCAGAATGGACATTGCCGAACGTCGTCGCTGTCAGGATGGGCGAATAAAGATCACTGCCAACGGAAAAGAACTCGATTTGCGCGTGAGTATGCTCCCCACCAATCATGGCCAATCGTGCGTGATGCGGCTGTTGGATAAAGACAATATCAAAGTCGGGGTGCAGCAATTAGGGCTCAGTGATCAGGATTTCCGCAAATTCCGCAATCTGATTCGAAGACCCAACGGTATTCTGCTCGTGACCGGCCCGACCGGTTCGGGAAAAACAACCACCTTGTATGCGGCGATGAACGAGCTCAACCGGCCAGACCGCAAAATCATCACGGCTGAGGATCCTGTGGAGTACTACCTGCCCGGGGTCAACCAGGTTGAGGTTCGGCACAATATCGGCCTCGATTTTTCAGCCATCATTCGTTCGATGCTGCGACAAGCACCAAACATCATTCTCGTCGGTGAAATGCGAGATCATGAGACAGCCAGCATGGGGATCCAGGCCTCATTAACTGGACATCTAGTTTTTAGTACATTACATACGAACGATGCGCCCGGTGCCATTACACGAATGGTCGATATGGGGGTACCTGCCTACCTGGTGGCAGGGAGTGTTATCGGTATTTTGGCCCAGCGTTTGGTGCGTGTGGTGTGTTCCAAATGCAGGCAGCCCTACGCACCTCCGGAGCGGGAGCTCACAGCGGCCGGAATCACGCCTGAACAGGCGAGCTCAGCCACCTTTATGAAAGGAAAAGGCTGCAATCACTGCGGAAATAGCGGATATCGGGGGCGACTCGGAATTTTTGAATTGCTTACGATGAGTAGCAGCGTTCGCGAACTGGTCTTCCAGGGCGCATCGACTCCTCAGATTCGAGCGGAAGCTGTAAAAGAAGGTATGAACGTACTTTACAACGACGGAATACGCAAAGTACTGTCCGGAGTGACCACGATCGAAGAGATTTTTCGGGTGGCCCAGAAGTAGCCAATCCTCGCCTTATTAGGAGGGATTGGCCGTGAAATTAGCCATTTTATGGCTGGAGCTGCTCTTTTTTAGGTTGAGTACCTGGCTTTGAAGACGAATAATTCAGCGACGGGGCGTTACACAGGAGAACCGGAACAGGGCATCTCAAGCAGTGTTTTCGAGGTCTGCTGATTGCATTTTGCCATTTGGCAGGTCGTGTAACGGGCCACGTGGCCTTATGCACTGCGACACGTTGTCGGATGGGTTGCCTGCCACATCTCGCGCTGGGAACGACCGCGGCTGATTGTCAGATTCACCGCACGGCATGATCGGTCTACGCAAGCCAGAAGGGGCTTCCCTGGCACAAGCAGGTCTGGTCAGCAGGATAGGTGGCCAGACCTCATTCCGACACCAGTTACAAGGGAAAATTATCGGATGGGAACAATTCTCGTTGACAAACTGCTCGCTGCAACCGTCAAGCAGGAAGCAAGCGATCTGCACATCACCGTAGGCCAACCGCCCGTACTACGCGTGCACGGTCGGCTGCAACGTTTGAAGACCAAGGTGTTGGAACCGGCCGATACGACAGCCCTGATGAAAAGCATCACCCCAGAACGGTGCCAACAGGAATTTCAAGAGACCGGCAGTACGGACTTTGGTTTTGCGTTTGGGGATTCTGCCCGCTTCCGGGTCTCGGTGTTTCGACAGCGAGGCAATGTGGCGATGGTTCTCCGGCAGATACCGGTCGAACTTTGGACCATGGACCAGTTGAACATTCCCGCAATTTTCAAACAAATGATCATGCGGCCCCGTGGTTTGATTCTGGTAACCGGGCCTACCGGATCGGGGAAGTCGACATCGCTGGCCGCGATGATTGACTACATCAACGACTGCTGCGATCACCACATCATCACGATCGAAGATCCGATTGAGTTCTATCACGTGCACAAGAAATCGACGATCAACCAGCGGGAAGTGGGTGTCGATGTGACCTCCTTTGCCGAGGCAATTCGTCGCGCATTGCGGCAAGACCCCGACATCATCCTGGTGGGTGAGTTGCGGGATCTGGAAACTATTGAAGCAGCGATTACCGCAGCAGAAACGGGACATATTGTCTTTGGGACACTACACACCTCCAGTGCTGCTGGTACGATTAACCGCATTATTGACGTCTTCCCAACCAATCAACAGGAACAGATTCGCACCCAATTAGCATCCGCAATTATTGGAATTTTAGCGCAACAACTTCTCAAAAAAGAGGGCGGAGGACGGGTCGCCGCATTTGAAACCCTGGTTGTCACTCCGGGTATTGCGAACCTGATTCGCGAAAACAAGATTTTCCGCATCACTTCTGCCATCCAAACTGGCCAACGCCATGGCATGCAGTTGTTGGATGACCACATCTTTCAACTTTGGTCAGAAGGCCTGATCAGCAAGGAAAATGGTATTGGAAAATCGAACTACCCGGATGAACTCGCCAACAGAATCGCTACGGCAGAACGTGGCGTCTTTGATGATGAAGCGGAAGAGGAAGACGTCGCTTAGCAACAACCGTAACCGCCTTTTACCGAAACCGCAGTCCTCTTAAATTGACATCGACCAATGGCACATCGGCGTATTGGACAGGTCCTGGTAGATATGGGGTTCGTTTCTGACGAACAACTCGAGCTGCTGATGGACGAACAGCAGCAGCACCCAGGACAATTGTTGGGGCAGGTCGCCCTCGACATCGGCCTGCTCAATGAAGAGCAACTCGCCCAGGCGCTGGCCGAACAACTGTCGCTTCAGGCAGTGAGTGTCACTGATTTAACGATTGCCAAAGACGTGCTCAGCCTGGTCACCGAACCGATGGCACAGATGTACCGCATCGTCCCCATCGAGTTTGATGGCGACACACTGACGATTGCCACGTCGGCTCCCCAAAATCTGAGCACTCAGGACGAGCTGCGTACGTTTCTCGGCTACGACATTCGTGTCGTCGTCGCAACCGAGTCTGGCATGACAGCCGCCCTGGAAAGGTATTTCGGTGAAACGAACGAAAGCGTCGAAAGCCTGGTCGCTGCGCTGGAAGATGACGAAGATCTGGCCAAGGCAGCTGCCGTGGTGAACGCCGACGGCCCCATTGACCTCACCAGTGTGGAAGCACTGGCCGACAGTGCTCCTGTCCGCAAGTTGCTGAACATGGTTTTGTTGTTGGCGATTAAGGACCATGCGAGCGACTTGCATTTCGAGCCGTTTGAAGACGAGTTTCGCATTCGGATTAAGGCCGACGGCGTGCTCTACGAAATGGTACCCCCCCCCAGACACCTGGCGTTTGCCATCACGACGCGAATCAAGGTGATGGCGAATCTCGACATCGCCGAACGCCGTTTGCCGCAAGATGGCCGGATCGAACTCGCCGTTGGCGGACACCCTGTCGACTTGCGCGTGAGTGTCCTGCCAACCATGTTTGGCGAAAGTGTGGTACTGCGGGTTTTAGATCGGTCGGTTGTTTCGCTCGACTTGAAAAAGGTGGGGCTGGATGACCAAACACTGAACCAATTTCGCGATGTGATCGGCAGACCCAACGGGATTGTGCTCGTGACCGGACCCACCGGATCCGGAAAAACAACGACCCTTTATTCAGCACTGAACGAACTGAACACGATTAAAGACAAACTCATCACGACCGAGGATCCTGTCGAATACGATATGGAAGGGATTGTGCAAGTCCCCATCGACGCGTCGATCGGCAACACGTTTGCCAATTGTTTGCGGGCAATCCTCCGCCAGGATCCTGACAAAATTCTCGTCGGAGAAATCCGCGACCTGGAAACTGCTGAAATCGCCGTCCAGGCCTCGCTCACGGGACATCTTGTCTTCAGCACCCTGCACACCAACGACGCCCCCAGCACCATTACACGAATGAAAGACATGGGGGTGCCAACCTTTCTCATCACCGCAACCGTCGAGGCCATCCTGGCCCAGCGGTTGGTCCGCACAATCTGTTCAAATTGTCGTGAAGAGTATACCCCCTCACAAGAAGTGCTCGATGACCTTGAACTGACGACTGACGACCTTCGCGGCAAAAAGGTTTATCGGGGGGCTGGCTGCGAAGTCTGCAACAACACGGGGTACAAGGGCCGAGTTGGGTTGTTTGAATTCATGATCATGACCAACGAGTTACGCGATCTGATTATGGACAATGCTTCAACCGATCTGTTGCGCAACATGGCCTGCCGACAAGGCATGCGCAATTTGCGTGACATCGGTGTGGAAGCTTGCTTTGCGGGAAAAACAACACCCGATGAGATCATTCGAGAGACGATCATCGAAGGTTAACGAGGGGCAACAGATTAACGACTGCCAACAGGATAACGGCGATGCCAACTTTTCAATTCGAAGCGATGGACTCGACCGGTGCAGAAATCAAAGATGTGATTGATGCGCCGTCGGAAGAAGATGCCCAAGCCACCATACGGCAGATGGGCTACTTCGTGACAAAGATCACGGTCAAAAAGAGTCGCAAAAAAACCGAAGGAGCCGGCCCCGCCAAGAAAAAACGGGGGTTTGTCTTTGGTGGCGTCAAGTCGCGAGAATTAACAGCCTTTACCCGTCAGCTTTCCATTCTCCAGGATGCCGGCCTGCCGATCCTCCGCAGCCTGAGAATCCTTGCCGGACAAGCCAAACCAGGTCGACTTAAATACTCACTCGAAGATACCTGCGAAGCGATTGAAGCGGGCGATACGCTCTCGGAGGCCATGGCCAAAAGCCCCAAGTGTTTCAACCGCCTTTACGTCAACATGATCAAGGCAGGAGAGGCGGGCGGTGCCCTGGAAATTATCCTTCAGCGCCTGGCCGATTTCCAGGAACGGGCCGAATCACTCAAGCGCAAAGTCAAAGGAGCGATGGTCTATCCGATCGTCGTCATTACCGTTGCGGTTGGCATCTTGACCTTCATCATGATCAAGATTGTTCCTGAATTTGAAAAAATCTTTATCGAGTTCGATTTGGAACTCCCTCCTATGACGCTCATGTTGGTTGCTGTATCCAACTGGTGCGTGACCTATTGGTATTTGATACCTGGTATCCCAATCTCGATCTGGTTGATGGTCAAGCTGATCCGAAAATTCAAACATGGTCGAATTGGCTGGGATCAGTTCGTACTGAAGGTCCCCATTTTCGGGCAACTGGTCGAAAAAAATATACTCGCGCGTACCACCCGGACCCTGGGAACTTTGGTCTCCAGTGGTGTGCCCATTCTCGAAGCCTTGAACATTACCCGCGACACCAGCGGCAATGCAGTTTTTGAACACATGTATAGCAAAGTGGGTGAAGCAATTCGCGAAGGTGAATCGATCGCCAAGCCGATGAAAGAAAACTCGGCACCTGGATTTCACCCCATGGCAGCTTTCTTCTGGTTTTGCTTCATAGGTGGTCCGATCGGGCTGCTGTTGTATCTGTTGAAATTTAACAAACGCATCGTCGACGACATCGTCGTCAACATGGTCGATGTGGGCGAGGAAACGGGTGAACTCGATACGATGCTCTACAAGGTCGCCGACACTTACGACGAAGAAGTGGCCGTGCTGACTGAGAGCCTCACCAAGCTGATGGAACCACTCTTGATTATTTTCCTGGGCGGAGCGGTTGGATTTATCGTGATCGCCCTGTTCATCCCGTTGGTAAAACTGATTGAAGGTTTGTCGTAAGGCAAGCGAAAGTGCCATGCCAAGGCACACGATTCCCGGCAGGCCAGTCGTCCGGGGGCTATTGAGAACCACCGAGCCAACCCAAACCGTTTACGACCCCCTACCGGCCGGCAGGAGCCTGGGGAGCCCATGGCCTCCCTCCCGACAGATGCGCCCCAGCCAACCCCACCGCGAATGGAATTGTAAGCGACCGCACCTGAGAGACTGCACCTAAGAAACTGCACCAGAAAAAATTCGCCCCAAGATAAGGCTGTCATTGGTACTTAAGACGACCCTTGCCAACCAAGACGACCTTTGGCACGTAAGACCCCAGTAGGACCGAGGAGAGACCCTTGTTATGGAACGCCCCTTTGCACCCATCGCCACCCGCCACCAGAAAATGGCCGCTTTCACCCTGGTTGAGCTGCTGGTGGTGATCACGATTATCGCCATCCTGGTGGCGCTATTGATCCCGGCGGTTATCTCGGCCCAGCGGCGCGCCCAGTCGACCCGCATCAAGATGGAAATCGACCAACTCGCTACCGGATTTGAAGACTACCGCAATGACGTGGCTGGGGAATATCCGCCCAATGGATGGTTTGTGAATGCACAAAACCACAACGCCAATGCCGTCGTACGCCATTTCAAGAAAGCCTTTCCCCGCCACCGGGAACCGGAGGCCTTGATTCGTGGTCTTTCTGGATACGGAACCGGCACGGCTGTTTTATCTGGCGGCTTGAGCCCGGCTGAGGCCGTCTATTTCTGGCTGGGTGGATTCAGTTCCGACCCCAAGTATCCCATCTCCGGACCTGGTGGACCCTCATTCCCGGTTGGTCAGTCGGACAACATTGAAGACCGTAACCGGACCTACGATTTTGATCTTACCCGCCTTGGCACTGGCGAAGGGATCAACGTGAAGAGCGCACTTCAAGATAGCTCGGTCCGCTCAGTGCGATATTCGTTTGGCAATCAACCCCGGCAAATTAATTTCTGGCAATACTACCCGCCCAAGTCGACCAAGCCTTTTGTTTACTTCGATACCTCTCGGTCCAAACCGCGTGCCGACGAAAATGACATTTATGCCTCGGCTACGGCTCACCCAACTATTGCGGGAGTCGCACCCATCAAACGCCTGGCAACCACGCTCGTTACGCCGGGCAGTCCGACCACGCAAGACGTTCGTTATGCCAACGAAGACAAGTTTCAGATCCTTCACGCGGGGGTCGACGACGATTGGGGAGGTGATTTTAACGGCGACAACAGCTTTTTTGACCTGACGCGCGTCAACTTTAAAACCCCTTCAGCCATCCTCCCGCCTACAACTCTCTTGTACCCCGACGGCCCTTTCACGGCTGAACTGGGGGACACGGTAGTGAACTTCGACCCACGGACCCTCCAAGACGCCCAGCCATGATCCATCCTTTTGGCCAACTTGAATCGCAGCGCGGCTTCACCCTGGTGGAGCTGCTGGTGACGCTGTCGATCATTGGGATCCTGGCGACGGCCATGTTGGGGGTGGCTGCCGTGGCAGGCGACACGGCACGGGAAGCCAAAACGCGGCACATGATCTCACGGCTACACACGCTCTTGATGGAACAGGTCGACTCCTACAAAACACGGCGAGTGCCTCTGCAGGAAGTGATTCGTGACCAGATCGGCGCGCAGGTCGCTTCCCAAAATCGCGGTAAAGCCCTGGCCAATGCTCGCCTGTACGCGCTGCGGGAACTGATGCTTATGGAACTGCCCGATCGCTGGAGCGATATCGTGTTGGCCAATGTTGGCAGTCCTCCCAACGCCCTGACCTATAATGCCCCGATATATCTCCAAGGCCGGTCAGGTCTGGCACAAGTCTACGCGAGAAGGTTCCAACACATTGCTCGGGCAAAAAACAAGCTCACGGGCAACCCCAACACCCAAGCAGAGATCCTTCGCCACCAGGGCGCCGAATGTCTTTACCTGGTAATCACGTTGGCAACTGCCGATGGTGAAGCCCGCTCCTTCTTTGGCGAAAGCTCCATTGGCGATGTCGATGGCGATGGTGCACCGGAGTTTCTCGATGGGTGGGGACGCCCGATTAGTTTTTTGCGGTGGGCCCCCGGGCTTGAATCGGATGCGCAGTTGAACGCCAACACGTTTGGCAGTCTCAGTAATCCAAACAGGGCGACCTGGAAAGTTGCCGCCGCTGGAGACCACGATCCATTCGATATGTATCGTCGAGAATCGACAGCCTTTCGCACGATGCCTCTGATTTTTTCCGGTGGACCCGATGAGATTTACGGAATTTACACAGGTGACGGGGCACATGACTCAGAGATTTCAACCACCGCGTCGTCGCTGGTCTGGCACAACAACAGCCCGGGCGTTATTGAAAACTCAGATCCCTTCATCAGGCCGATTCTTTCACCCTTCCAACCTACCGGGAATGTTTCTGCCAGTAGCCCTTATCTGGGAACGACCATCAACAGCGGCCAAACTGCCGACAACATCCATAATCATCTGATTGCAGGCCAGTAACCACTCTCATGACGTACATCATTCTGTCACAGCACGAACTGACCACCAGGCAAGCACTCCGCCTGCCGACTGGCCATGCGCGCATTTTCCATGCTCGTGCTGGAATGACTCTGATTGAACTATTGATCGTCATTGTCATCCTCACCACGCTGGTAGCGGCTGCCATCCCGATCCTTTCCCCATCGAGCAACGACCGCCGCATTCGCGAAGCCTCGCGGGCGGTCAACACCTACATCACCGCTGCCCAAACCAAGGCGATGGAGCTTCGCCGACCGGTTGGCGTGGCCCTCAAAAAACTTTCGTCAGATACAGGCAATGCCAACGACAACGGGGTTTGCCTGGAACTGTTCCAGGTGGAGCAGCCGCCGGCGTTTACGGGGTTTGACGAAACGTCGGCCGTGCGGATTTCGTTCGCGACGACTCCCTACCAGGTGCGAATGCAGTTTGTCCGTCGAGACCTGACGACAACAGGAAAAAATCTTTCCACCGGTTGGGTCTCCGATAGCATCCCCGGACAAATGCTGCAACCGGGGGACCGAATTGAGGTTGCCGGAAATGTCTACCGGTTTTTAGAACCAACACCGAATCCGGAATTAGATACCTCAGAAACCGCGGCCATCGTTGATCATCCGCAGCCGTTTTACGCCGCGCATGAAGCATCCGCTGACCACAATAATTATATCTTCTTTGCAGAAATTGAAAACAACTCCGGCCAGATGCTCAATTGCGAAGTCGACCGCGAAGGATATTTGGTGAAGCCGCAATTGCACACCACCAATGGTTTTCCGCAGTTGACGCTGATCCGTTACGGAGGGAATACACAAATAGCAGGGCAGCCGCCGTTCTGGACAACTCCCACAAGTTACAAAATACTGCGTCAGCCAAGTCCCACCTCGGCTGAACCGTATCAACTTCCTGAGGGCATTGCCATTGACTTGCGGGCTTCGGGCGACTCACGCAACGTTTATCACAATGCCGAACATCAGCAGCCGAAAGACCGCAATAACAACCAATCGCCAGTGATGATCCTGTTCACCCCCGAAGGAACCGTGCATCGCGTAGTGCTGAATGTGGGTCCCGGCCTCTCAGACCTCTCTGGGTTTCCCGACGAAATCATTAGCGATCCGATTGTTTCTTCCATCTTCCTCTTGATAGGACCTCGCGAAAATATTCCCGTCGCCCAGTTAACCAGCGACAACACGCTCAAGACCGTCGGCATGAACCAACTGACCGATACCGAGCTCGAAGAACTCAAAACCTCAGTCAATTGGCTCAACCCGGAAAGCCGCTGGGTTGCGATCGGGGCCCAGTCGGGACGGGTCGTATCGACCGAAAATGCGTTTATCGATCCAAATGCGGTACTCGCTGTGGCCACGACCGGAACCCCCCCGATTCCTGAGGCCTCGCAGCAACTGCGAAACCTGCAGATCTATGCGGCCCGGGAGTTCGCTCGAGAAATGACCCAAGCGGGAGACCTGTAATTTTTTAGGGACACACCTGTTCTGTAAAAAACAGAACGGCAAAAAACAAAACTGTGGAGCACAGGCCGTGGTCGCCAGCCACAAAGCCTGGGCTTCAAAAAAAGAAGGGCTTCGAGGTCAGGGGCAAAACTGACCGAAAGGAATATCACGATGAAAGCCAAAACCACAACCAACCACCGGTGGCGTTACCGTTTTGCCTCCCGCAGTCGGCAGGCGCCCGGTTTTTGCCGAGTCCCTGGGGACCGGTGTGCGATCACGCTGGTCGAGGTCCTTATTTCGATGGGCATCTTGGCGATCGGCCTGTTGAGTGTGGCAGCCCTGTTTCCGGTCGGTGGCTATTACATGCGGAAGGGCGAGATCCAGGACCGCGGAGCGGCCATTGCCAAGGCAGCGTTTGCCGATGTGGTCGCCCGGGGAATGCTTAAGGCCGAATCGTGGCAAATGTGGGAACAGCAAGGTGATCAAGTCGATCAACTACGACCACAAGCCGCAATGGCAGTCGACGCGAGTCGAAAAGACTCGTTTACCCGACCAGTTACGGACTCAATTCGGACCATGGTCAAGGCCCAAAGGAGAGACCAAATTGCCCAGACAATCGGGTCAACATTTGTCCTGGATCCGCTAGGGGCCGCCAGCGTGTCGGCAAATTCCACGCACAAATGGCTCGTGCGAGCAAGCAAGTTTCCGGCAACCACGTACCAAAAAACGGGAAGTGCTCCGGAGTGGCAACCGTGGGGCAATACCTGGCCCGTGCGGCGAATCACCACATCTGGACTTACCTCTGACATTTTACCCTCATCAGTCGCTGACTCGTTGTTCTCCTCGCACGACGACCTGGTGACCGAGTCATCCAGTTCAAGTAATGCGTCTGGAATTCAGCAATGGGAATCTGGAGCGTCTGGCGCGCTCAAGCGGAGCTGGAAGGGCGATTATTCCTGGATTGTCACGATTTGTCCCTCCAACCCCGAAGCGCGCGACGCTATTGGTCTGGATCCCTCAGCCCATAAATACCACGTTTCGGTTGTCGTCTTTCACAAACGGGTCGTGGCCACGAGCACACCACAAAGTGTGGTCGATGCCTTTGACAATTTGAGTACCTTGACCGAAGGCGAACGTGTGGCGCGCGGGCGCATTCTATCTCGTAGCAGCGGCGGGGGAGAAATCATGCTGGAACGACTTCTAGGCGATGGTTTTCCACCGGACCAGAAAATTTTTGTTGATGTCAAGCCAGGCCAATGGCTGATGCTCTCGGGCCCACATCCCAGCAGTACGCCTCAACGGCCGATGTTCTTTTCGCGCTGGTACCGGGTCGTGGCGGTCGAAGGAAAACACCAACAACTTAATGCGGACGGGAGTGTGAATTCTTCGCCCCGCAGTAGCGATCCAGAGCGGCGCCTGGTTACTTTGCGCGGACCCGCGTGGCCGTGGGATCAGGCTACCGAGGTGAGTAACGATGCGCTACTCTCCAACGACCTTCGCATCGGGATTTTCCCCAGTGCGGTCGCAGTTCATAGCCGCACCATGCGGCTGGAAAGTGGCACCGGCAACGACCAGTAAAGAAACAGCTTGCAATACCGCTGCAAGTCGCTAAGCAGACCAGAACCTCCGGGGCAAATAGCAAGAACGAGACTCCCGATGACCTGTCACCAACGAAACCAAATCCTCCGCCGTCGCCGACAGGCCCGCCTCCGGCGGCGACACCGCCGTGGCGTGCTGCTGCTGGTCGTGCTGAGCATGCTGGTGTTGTTCATGATGATCGGCACCGCCTTTCTCATGACCAGCGATATGTATCGCAAGGGTTCCAAGGCGGCTGCCAAGGAGGGCCGCGTTGGCAACCCACCCCGCGAGCTACTCGACCGGGCTCTCTACCAACTGTTGCGCGATACGAACAACCAATTCTCGGTGGTTCGTTATCACAGCCTGCTCCGTGACATGTATGGAACCGACGGTTTCGAGGCCACGGCTGCTTTGGCCCAATTTGCCATGGGTACGGGACCTAACTCTAGCCCAGACCCAACCCAGGGACAATTCATCGACATTGTGATTGATCAACAAAGCGACGTTTGGAAGCTCCATCGCACAATCGATAACTTGCCCATCGGCCATTCGTTACCGCCGATTAACGGTTACTACAATGGCACGCTGCTAACATTCACCAGCGGACCGGCCAGGAACCAATCCTTTCGAGTCCTCCAGTACAAGGTGATTGCCAACAACCAACAATACTGGCTACGGCTCATGGCAGTTCCCCATGCAAATATGACCGTGGTTAACCCACCAGGCCAACTTGCCGGCCATTCTTTTATCGTCAACGGCAGGCCCTATAACGGGACCGGTGTGGGATACAACCTGACTGCAATGGCCGGCACCGCACGACTCTCGGCGATGGCAGCAATACTTCCCTCCCTCGAAAATTCGTCGTTCTATGCCGAGGTGGCGCTCACTCCAAACTCCGTCAGTTTTTCCACACTTCCTGCAAACGTGGAATCGCTTGGTGATAATGTGACCTCGCTAGCGATGGACCCCGAAAATATCCTCGTCGATTACGGTCATTATCCTGGCGTGGGCGGTTGCGATGAATCGTACGATGCGCCCGACTTCCAGAATATGTTCCTGGCCCATGAAACGGTCATGCCGGTGGCAAAAGGTAGTTGGGAGAATCATCCTACTGCTGGGCCAATCTTCGCACTGGAAAATGTACCAATCCCATCGTTCCACCGAATGGCGATGGTCAACTATTGGCGCAAAAAGGTATTGGACGCGGGCTTGGATCCAGATTCAGCTTTGGCCATCGCCCTCAAACGTAAAATCATGATGCGCCCCCTGCGAGAAGACCATCCCAACTTTGATGGCAGTAATCCCCAGTCCCACAACACTCCCTACTGGGAAATCGTCGGTCCGTGGGACGTGGATAACGACAACGACGGGGTGCCCGACAGCATTTTTGTCGACCTGGGCGACCCGGTCCAACAGGCCGAAGATGGTACGCTCTACAAACCGCTCTACGCAATCAAAATTATTGACCTCGACAGCCGGCTGAATGTCAACGCCCACGGTACGGCCGAACACGTTTTCTCGCCCGTCTTCGATCCTGCCAGCAATTTGCTGGCAGGGACGGCAA
Organism: Lacipirellulaceae bacterium; assembly: GCA_965243695.1. Lineage (GTDB taxonomy): Bacteria > Planctomycetota > Planctomycetia > Pirellulales > Lacipirellulaceae > JAKVCB01. The sequence goes on from CBDEWC010000045.1 coordinate 252,753, forward strand.
TGGGTACACCTGTTTCCAACGATCAAATGCCCCATGGAATAGGATATGGTACCCCTGAAATCTCATTGCGACCCGTCTTTCCGGCCCCCTATAACCAACCGGCCGGTAATCGTGTTGAGGTCTCCTTGAACAACGGATCACGGGACCCCACCGTACAAATCGATGACTACGCCGCGCTCTTGTGGGGACGCGCCTCTTCTGTGCCCGGACTTGCCATCGGCGGTCGCTATGGATTCTTGAACCACTCAACGTCACCGGGGTTCCAGGTGACACCTGGGATAAATTACGATTCCAATACCGTTCCCGATAGCGTTATGCCAGACCCGCTGGCACAGCTGAAGTTTTTTGATCACCCACTTTCGATTGTTGACTTAAGCGCCTTTGGATCTCCACCCGACCTCAAGGGCCGCTACGCTGGTGGGCTCGACCATTTTGGTCAACCTGTTTCGGAAGCTCATAACGATTCTTCCAGCCCTTATCTGCTGGCCAATTCCCCGTACGAACTGAACCTAAGCAGTTCTTCACGCAGAGGCACCTGGGATAATCCCCAGCATGCGAGCTACAACACATCTGCCTTCATGGACCACCAAAGCCTCATCGCCAGCGATGACGCGCCCTTCGCCACGGCCGAACTGGAACGCCTTCTGCGGGCCTACGATGCCGATGCAGGCACCATTCCCAGCCGCCTGTGGGAATTGGTCGATGCGTTTGATCCAGACAAGCTCATCTATAACAGCCAAATCTCCAGCAGTATGGCTATGCAGTCGGTGGCCCAGCAGCAGGCCGCGATCAACCGCCGGCTGGTAACAACCGATAGCTACGATATGCCGGTACCGGGTGGCAATCTAGAGGGCCGGTTAGCACTAGGTGCCGATGGCATCCGTGGTACGCCTGACGATTATGAAAACCTGATGGGTGGCCAACCTGTTCCGATGGGGGCCAGAATTCTCGACCTGCTCCGGTACCGGATACAGTATGAACGTTTTCGGCAAGACCTACCTCTTCTAACATCTGATTCGCAGTTTGATTCGTTATCGCAAAACCTGCTGGCTCCGGAAGTACTGGCAGGCCATCGTATGGACCTGAACCGCCCGTTTGGGAACGGACAGGACGACAATGGTAATGGCGTGGTTGATGATCCTGGTGAGGCCGGAGAGCACCTTTGGAACCCGAACGATCCGGGGGGATCCTCGCGCTTAAATGCTGCCAGTAGCCAGCCACGTCTGGCGGCGCTGGCACAAACCGGTGGCGTCCCATTTGACTATACCAACGGGGTTACTGTGAACGGAAACCCCACACAATTGGCAAGACAATTGTATGCCCGCCACCTCTATGTGCTGATGATGCTCCTGGTGGATGAAAATTACATGGTCGAACGCGACCTCAGCTGCGCCAATGATGAGTTTTGGCTCAACAAAATCAAACGCGACGGGGACTCAGAAGAATCGCTTCGTCGCAAGCTCACCGCACGGCGAATTGCCCAGTGGGCTATTAACTGCGTTGACTTTCGTGACGCCGACGCAATCATGACCCCATTTGAATATGACGACAATCCGTTTGATGAGGATGGGTGGAATGTTGACGGGGATCCCAGTACGGACGAGGGATCATTCAGGGGCCTGGTATGGGGTGCCGAGCGACCGGAGCTCTTGATCACTGAAACGTTTGCCTACCACGACCGTCGCTGCACAGACGAGCAGGAACTGCAGGCAGCTGGACCAGACTCAAAGCTGAACCACGAATTTCTGAAAGATTCTAAAACCGACGACGAGATCCCGGCCGATGACGACCTGGATCAACGTTACAAACCGCGCGGCACCCTCTTTGTGGAGCTCTACAATCCGTGGACAGGTAATGCCCAAACACCAATGGGCAGTGCCCAAACTCCGGCAGAATTCTATCCCATTCGTACCGATCCTGAGTTGAACAACGACGAAATAGAATATCGACGGAAGAATGGAGTGCAACTCGATCGACTTAGCAACAAAAGGACTGGCCACCTCATAGGATCACCCGTGTGGCGAATGGTCGTTGCCAGGGATACTTGCTCGGGCCGACTAAGTGATCCGGTCGACAGGACTCCCGGAGGCGGCAATCTGGAAAAAATCGACCCGACTCGCCGCATGCTCGATTTTGATGGGTTTGGTGTCGATCCCGACAAGGCTGGCGAGCGGTATGTTTATTTCGTATCAGAAAATAACAGAGGGCTTATCCCACCGCATGCCCCGCCGCAACCAGGAACTATGCCCTTACCACGAGCGCATTTCGTAACCAGCGACTATCAGGACGCATTAGCTCCGATCAAACCTGGACGGTACGCCGTGATTGGCCCTTCAGGGATTCCCATGGATAACAACTACCAACCAGCGGTCCAAGGCGGAGCCAAGTACTTTGTCAATCCCTTAAGCCGTCTTGAACCAGGTAACGGGCCGGATAAGGAACAACGCGACTCCCAGCATATTGGGCGCATGCAGCAAACCCGCAGAATCGAATTGAGACCCAACTCGGACCCGGAAGTTCAGCAACTGCTGGTGGACGACAATGGTGGTGGTGAGTTCAGAGCTCAAAACGGCACCTACGTTAATGCAACCGAAAACGGGAGCGTGTCGCCCTGCGTTGCAATTCCGATTGAAAATCTGAACATCTCAGAGCCCGTAGAGGGTTATCCGAGCAACCGTTACAGAGAACTTCATGGCAACTTAGGTGAAGGTCCGTTTGCGAATCCCCGTATTGATCGAATGGCACAAACACAATTTGGAGAGGTGAAGTATCAAACGGTGTACGACACGCCGTTTGATATGGAGTTTGACCTGGTCCGTAATGGTACCATCGCAAACTACCGCACGATCCATCTACAACGTCTGGCCAATCCACTGTTGTCCTGGAACCAACACACAAATCCGTATCTGACGGTCGACTCGATGAGTGTTGACCTGACCGCGTTTAACGGCATGAACCGGGCTGCAGAGACTTTTCCCAATGAAGAATTAATTGCTGCCGGAGACAACGACGCCCAAGCAAAGGCTCAGGAAATTTTTGACGCAATTCCTAAAGGAGCCGTGTTGCAAGGCGATTATTTTGCCCCACTGTCAGCCACCGAACTCGCCAACGCACCAGACCATGTCATTGAAGAACTTATCAATATCATGTCCAGGGCGGATCCTCGTCCCACCGCAGCGGAGTATCGCCAAAGAATCCGTGGCAACCCAACCGCCTTCAACCGGCAATTGGAACGACTTGAGACCGCCCGAAGGGGTGAAATCAACAGTCGTAGCAACCTCTTTGAAACGGACAACGACGGCCAGTGGGGATGGCACCGCATCCAGCGGCCTCTGCCCGACAAAGAAATTACCTTCGGGGGTCGCCAGGGAGATTTCCGGCAGCGGATGCATTTGAAGTCGCTCGAGCGGGGTTCTCACCATCGCCAGGTTTACAAAGCCGCCGACAAGGTTGGCTGGGCTTACGACCCCGCCTGGCAGCCGCGCCTGCTGTGGAAGCAGGAGCCACCCAACAGAACTATTGTGTCGGACCGAAAAAAATTCTCGGACCTGGTAAACGTTCTGGATGGCGACTTGCTTAGAGGGCGCGAATCAGGTGGTGACGAGCTCACACCGGCAGAACGCAAGAAGAACAAGCAGATTGTTAACGAAATTGATTCGCCCCCCCACGTGTTCGATTTTGTGATGCAACACACGCTCGGCTTTATCAATGAGTCGTATGCGACGGACATGAATATGAAGGTCAATACCGACGAGCCCAAATCCCAGGCGCTGCGCCCAGTGGATATGACAAAAACAAATACCGAATTTGGAGAAGCCCCGTGGGCTGTATTGAATAATCAGGTTCTCGATAATCCGGTTCTTAAGAATGAGAACATAAGCGTTGTGCCTGCGGACGATTCCTGGGTCCCCGGAAATACCAAAGTTCTGACCCACAAACCAGGACTGACAGACCCGCAAAAAGCAGAGGAAAAGAAATTTCTGAGGCGACAGTTTCGCCCTGAGGCGGCAGACGCGACATTTTTAAATTTAGACACAATCCCTCCAGACCCAGGCCCATCCAGCAACAACCGAGAAAATCAAAAACGCGAAAATCAACCGATCAACCCCGATAACGAAGGTCAGCGACTTGCAAAAATGCTCGGCTCCACGTTCCCTGCTTTCCCGTGGAATAACCGGCCGTTTGTCAGCCAGATGGAACTGTTGCAGGTACCGGCCAGTTCGTCTTCGATGTTGCTACGGGACTACTCAGTCATCAATGACGATAGTCCCAACCCCTACAACCCAGTTGCAGAAAACAGCCAGGGCGACGATGCCGTTGAAGACCCCAAGCAGAAGCTGGCCCGGCAGAGGGCACCCAATGGCCACCTTTTGAACTTCCTGCAAACCACTCCACCTCGCAATATGGTGACTAATAACTCTTCAGCCACAGCCCCCAATTATCACCGTTTGCTCGAATTTGTGCATGTTCCTTCCCGCTTTGTTCAAACAGAAACCGTTCTGGATCCTGTCGAAAGCAGCGGCTTGGGATTGGAACCCATTCAAGATGCCACCGATCCAAGAGTCCGTTTCCAGCCGCCCTACAACAAGGTTTCCAATTACCGTGAGACGGGCCGGGTGAACCTCAACACCGTTAGTGGTCGCCGCGATGGTATTTCACGCCTGGGATTATGGTCTGAAGTTTACGACGGCATCATGCATCGTTTGCGCGATAGTCAACCGGGCGTGCAAGGCACTGCCAGCCATCTCGGGCCTGCCTGGCGCGATGTGGTGCGCAGCCGTCAAGGGTACATCACTTATTTTAGTGACCCTACAATTCCCGATCCGCCGGACAGATGGCTCAACCCAAACTTTCCAACCTCCTTTGCAAACCCGTTTCGGGCAACTGGCACAGGGGATTTGGTGCCACTCGAATCCATGGTCCAACCAGGCGTCAACGCAGGCCTACTGCGGGCCCACCCCTATAACCAGGGGGCCGATCGGACCTGGGGACCAAGGGTGAACAACATGGTCGATGTAAAGCCAGACGACCCCTTGTACGGACATGGCCGCACCGTAGAAGCCGGTACGATTTTGGGTACCTACCCAATTGATGACGAACCGTGCGCTCTTAATGCGCTTATTTCCATTCCAAACGTTTTTGATCCGTCGACGTCCCAAAGCGACAAGCCCCTGTTCAGCGAGTCGGTCCGCGCCCCGCATATTGATGCCGAACGGAACCCACATTTCTTTTATCAGCCACTCACACGGCTGGGCAATTTGACCACGACCCGCTCGGGAGTCTTTGCAGTGTGGATTACAGTCGCCTATTTTGAAGTTGAGCCAGCGCCCGCCTGGAATGAACTGGATCCGAATACGGGAATGACACCTCGGGCCAAATTTGGCGGTGACGGTGGCAGCCGGAAGGCAGAACTCATTGCCCGCGCGCTCTATGACCACGTCTATCCCGAAGGTTACCAGCTGGGTCAGGAAGTCGGCATTGAAACGGGCAATACGCGCCGCCACCGCGGGTTCTATATTGTTGACCGAACCTTGCCGGTTGGCTTCAAACCGGGTGAAGATCTGAATGTGGAAAACATGATTCGCCTCCGCCGACGGATTGAGTGAGCGGCCTGTTTGAGTAAACGGCTGATGGAATGAGCCCGGGTGGTATCAAGGGCTCGTTTCTCACGTGCCTACTCCAACAACGGCCGGCCACACTTTGGCGTAGGAATTGGCCCGTGGTTCCCGTAGCATGAAGCGGCCGGTATGATGGTATCCGTGCCGTAGTCGCACGGCAGATCGAACCCGTCTCTTCTAGGGAAAAGCCCCCTTTACGGGGCGGTACTCCCGGTGAGACGCACCGGACCTGCTGTCAATTTGGCGGCCAATTTTCAAGCCACAATCGCTTTGGTCGGAGAGTGACGAATGCATTTACGAAACCTGGCACCACCCCGTTTTCGCCGGGGAAAAACCTCTGGGCAGTCGTTGTGGATCCTGCTGGCAGTGGTGCTGCTGGGTGTGGTGGTGGCCCGTCGGTTTTTCAATTCCGACGACCTGGCTTCGACCTCGATGGGCAATCACATGCCAAAGCTTAAGGTTGCCGGCTGGCTGAATACCGACCAGCCACCGACCAACCAGTCGCTGATGGGCAGCGTAGTGCTGATCGATTGCTGGGCCACCTGGTGCCCGCCCTGCCGAAAAAAAATGCCGGGCCTGATCGAGCTCCGCGATCGCTTCCGTGACCAGGGAGTTGTTGTGTTGGGCCTAACTCCTGAAGACCGCAGTGACCTGCCAGCGGTAACGAAGTATCTCGACACCATGCCTCAACTCAACTGGCCCATTGGCTATGGGGCCCAAACCATGTTTGAAAAATTTGGGGTTCGGGGAATACCGACGCTAATCGTGCTGGATCGACAAGGCACGATTGTCTCGCAGGGGCACAGCCTCAAAGAAGCCGAAAATGCGCTAATCGAAACTTTGGCGCGAGGCTGATCGTCCCCCAGCCCATCGGGGCACACCCTTGGCGACTTTTAAAATTGTTCGCGAATATACTGCACCTTGGGGGTCCGCGCGCCGGGCGTTGGCACACCGATGAGATAATCGGACGCGTAACGGAGCCATTCTTTGGGCCGCTCGGGGACTCGAAACTTGTCCCCTTTTTGCAGCACAATTCGCGCAAGTGGCATCTCGCCAAAGGCCCTTGAGCCGGCCGACTCGCACGGATACCAGCTCCCCTGTTTGTCGTCATGAAGCAGGTAAAACTCGGGGAAGCAGTGTCCGTCGACCCACACCATGCGGGCAGGAATTTTGCTCGATCGGCAAAGAGCAATAAACAGCGCGCTACGTCCCTGGCAATCGCCAAAGCCATCACGCAGGGTATCGACGGCACTTTTATCAGGCCCCTCAACATAACGGGCCGTTTCCAGCACCCGGTCGTAGAGCGCTTCGATACGCTGCCAATCGGTGGCGTCCTCGGGCATCCCGTCAAGGACTTCCCGGGCCAGAGACCGAACCTGATTGTGCCGAACCTCAATGTAGGGGCTGCCATTGATAAACCGGCGCAAACTGCCGGTCACGCGGGCCGGGATCTTGAGCTCGGAAGTGGACTGTGGGGGAAGGATGGGGCGAGGCTTCACTTCGAAAGTCACAATGGCATGGGCCACGGCCCCGTCGGGCAGGAAGGGAATCTCAATCAGCATTTGGCGTGCCCCGCCCTGCAGGATCCGATACGAAACGCTGTCGACCTGGCTGGAAAAATCTTCTTCCAGAATGTTCACCTCTTGCTCAGGGCACTCAAAGGGCACCGCAACCATTGCCTTGATGTTGCGACAAACCCCCCCTCGCGAAGTGACTTTAGCCCCCACGCGGTAATGAATCGGTTCGGGCTCACCAAAGCGAACGCCAAACTTCGGGGCCTCTTCTTCGGCAATCTGACCTGCTGCCGAGGCCACCAGTGCCAGCACAAAAAAAACGGCAATGCGAGACGTGTAACGCATGGTGACCAGTGATCCAGAAAAAGGAAGGTTCTTCATTTATTGTAGCCCGATTTTTCCGTGACCGGCGGAAAAATCCAAGCCTCCGCTGCAAGGCTAAAAGTGAACGATCACCTTGAAGTCGTGCTTCCTTTAACCGGACGGGCCTCACGGGCCCACCGCGCAATGACAAACCCCACACGACTGCGTCAGGACTGCACAATCGTGTGGGGCAGAGTCATCAAGGTTGACCCAACATGAGGCCAACCTTGGTTGGTACACTTTGGCTGCCCGAATCGGGGGAGGGCGATTTTTTCGCGCAGCGCCCGAAGCGTACCCTTGGGGTATTACTGGTGAATCGTTACTCGTCGATAGGGGTAGGGTCTAGTTCGTTGGTTAAAGGTGCGGCCGCAGGGGCTCCTTCATAGACGGTACCAACCTCACTGTTGGTCATTCCTGAGGGGCAATTGCATCCGACAGGAGATCCGGAATCGTAAAATACGCTGGGCCCACAGCCGCTGGGGCCACCACCACAGGGAGCACCACCACAGGGATCACCACCACAGGGACTACACTCATAGCACGGGGGACAACAACCACTGGGGTAGCAGGTTTGACAACCATTGATCACATACGGCACGCACTGCTGGGGCACGCACTGCTGAGGCATGCACTGCTGGGGAATACACTGCTGAGGCACGCACTGCTGGGGCATCACGACTTGTTGGGGAACCATTACCGGGACTTGTTGGGGCATCATTGCCGGCGGAGCAGCAACCACGGGAACCGGGGCGGCAACAGCTTGCGGCGGACCTGCGGCATAGGTCGCTGCCGGAGCGGCATAAACCGGAGCGGCCATTGCAGCCATGTTTTGGTTGCAATGGGCACCTCGAAAACACCAGTCACGCAATCTCTTGCAACAATTGCAGGTCGCGAAATTGGCACATTCCGTGCAACTGGTGCATCCCGACATGCTGGTTGCTAGTACCATGACGGCCAATAAAACCAGCAATTTCTTCATCGTTCTATCTCCACGGGAGGGGACCACAGCGCGTTGGGCAACTGCTTCGTTGGAGGGAATCTGCTTCGTCGGAAGGATCTGAGTATTACCCAGATATAACAGGTAGGTTGGTTGGCTCATCTCCTGGGGAGACAGAGCGGCGGGCCAGAGAACTCTACCCCACCTCTGGCGATGTGCAAATTCAACACGATAATTTTTTTCAACATCGAGCCGACTCGAACGTTGAAAAGATGCTAATATTTTGCAACCAGGCGTACAGACTTTGCCACACATTGCCAAAACTGTACGATCCCGCCCAATTCAACGGCCAATCTAGCCCCCATGCGCTGGCCCAACCGTCCCTTCCCACAAGCGTCCTCCCTCAAATAGTATGAGACTTTGAGTCATGACGACCCGCATAGTCCCACCGGACGACCCCTATCCCTACAACGCGCAGCAGCAAAAGAACCTCAGAAATCCAATGTTGCGACAACCGGTTCTTTGGATCGCACTGTTCACGCTCCTGCTTTCGATCCGCCATACCGCCTTAGGCACTGCGGTTCCGCAGCGCGAAGAAGCGGTATCCCCAGCAGCAGCCCCAGCCCAGACCCCAGCCACCTTTGGCGGGGTTCGCGTCGATGACCAAATTGTGCTGATCAGTTCCCGGCCTGTTGGGTGCTCATGCGACCCAGACACGTTGATGTCGGGCCTAAAATGCCAACGCTGCGTGGTTTCTGCAGAGAGTTGCCGACACCATTGGGACGACGTCGATCTGCTGGAGGTGCTTCAGGAAAATAATCCTGCGATTCGGACAGTCTTTTTTGTCCACGGCAATCAAATTTCGGCGGGACAGGACAAACAACAAGGCTTGACCGTCTATCGCCGCATGATGCGTTGTGCAGATGCAAATCGGCCAATTCGATTCATTATTTTTTCCTGGCCTTCGGCTAAAATCAGCGGTCCCTTGCGGGATATCCGCGTCAAAGCAGCGCGCACCCGCCCGGTCGGTTGCCAGTTGGCCTGGGTTTTGGACCAAATCCCTGGCGACGTGCCACTCGGGCTGATCGGCTATAGCTTTGGCGCCCGCGTGGTCACCGGGGCACTCCACCTGCTGGGTGGTGGAAACTTGGGCAAACTTACTTTGGAAAAACGAGCCCATCCAGAGCGTGCTCCCGTAAGAGTCGTGCTGATCGCAGCAGCCAGTAATGCAAACTGGCTAGGTCCAGGACGGTACCACGGTCAGGCAATGACTCAAATCGACAAAATGCTGTCCATCAACAACCGATCCGACATTGCAATGCGTTGGTACGGCCTTTCGACCCGTAATGGAAACCCTCAAGCGATGGGACTTTGTGGTCCCACCTGCCTTGGGCCCCAGCGGCAGAAAGTCCACAATCGCGACGTCAGCCGTTATGTCGGGTCCAGTCACGACGAATATCGTTACCTGTCCGTACCTGGTGTCTCCTGTCAGTTGTGGAACTATACAACCTGGGCAGAATAAACTCGCAGCCAGGTGTACCCGTTCGAGCGGGAAGAGGCTCCCTTTTCGATGGTCCCACCGCAACCCGGCAACGATCCACAATTGCCCACTGGCAGAGATCAAGCGGTCATCTCATACTGGACAGGATGATTGCAGAAGTCGCGTATCTGAATGGCGCCTGGATCCCAGGGGACAAACTGACCCTCCCCATTGACGACCTTGGCTTTACGCTGGGCACCACCGTTGTCGAGCGACTCCGCACGTTCCACGGCAAGCCTTTTCGGCAACAGGCACATCTGGAAAGAATGCGACGATCGCTGGAGATTGTCGGGATTGAAGCCTCTGAAGTCATCAACGCCTTGGAGGAAATTCTCGCCGAATGTGCGCGTCGCAATCGCCCCCATTTAGACGAGGCTGATGACCTGGCGATCATCGCATTGGTCACGCCTTCACCCCTTGGCAACCAACCTGCAACGGTCTGCGTGTATGCGGAGCCGTTGCAATTTAGCACCTGGGCCGACGCTTTCTCTACAGGTGTGTCGGCATGGATTAGCGACGTACGTCAGGTTCCCACCAACTGCTGGCCTGCAGAATTAAAATGCCGCAGCCGCATGCACTACTTCCTGGCCGATCTGGCTGTCCGAAAGCAAGCCCCCGGCAATCGGGCCATCATGCTTGATCAAGAGGGCTACATCGCAGAATCCACAAACGCCAACCTCCTGATTTATAACCCACTCGAAGGACTGATTTCTCCGCCACGTGACCGGATTCTTCAAGGGGTAACCCTGGCGGTGATTGAGGAACTGGCCGCCGCCGAAGGTCTTCCCGTTCGCGAGCAACTCTTTACGCCAGAGGAATTATGCGCAGCGGATGAAGTCTTACTTTTAAGCACCTCCATTTGCCTGTTGCCAGTGACCGGCTGCAACAACCAACCTATCGGTACCGGAACCCCGGGCAAGGTGTATCGCCAGTTGCTAGCCGCCTGGAATGACCTGGTCGGCATGGACATTGTCACTCAGGCGGAACGCTTCGCAACGCGACCAGCTACTTGAAGCTAGTCCTTTTGCCGCCGTGCCGGACTGACCCTATCGAACGGGGGTTTGGCTCCCGCGGAGGTCGCACAACCGGACTTTGGTTGGGTGCTGTAGTTCACCAACAAGTGGCAGGCCCATTCGCGTTTTTGCAGAACGTGTATTTCTTCTGCGCGTGGAACTTTGTTTTCTAACCATGCCCGGTGAAGCGTTTTCTAACCATGCCCGGTGAAGCGTTTTCTGGACATGCCCGGTGAAGCCACCGTTTTGACGAAAGTCCAAAAACTGGTCTGGCCATCACCTGAGGCGCAACCTACGCTGGCGTCGTGTGTTCAGTCTGATTTCGTGCGTTTATCAAAACAGCATTACTTAAAACAGCGGACCCGTTAACAGCCGTTACCATGATCAGTCCCTTGCGACGTGCCTTGGGTCTGGCTGCGAAAAAAATGGTCATCCCAAACGCACAACATTCCCCGGTCCCAAACGGCGAACCTCTTTCGGCGGCAACGCCAGGCACGAAACGTGAGGACACCCACGAACCAACCGCGTGGTACCGATCAACCTTCTTGCTGGGGATTACTGGCAGCTTGATGTTGTGGCTGGCATTTCCACCCGTCGCGTGGGGATGGCTCGCTTGGCTGGCGCCGGTTCCGTGGCTGATCGTGATTCGCCGCCAATCACCTGGAAAAAGACCCTACCGTGCACTCTACGTTGCGGGACTGATGTTTTGGTTGGCGGCACTCCAATGGTTGCGTCTTCCGCATCCGGCAACTTGCATTGGCTGGTTTGCTCTGTCCGCCTATCTGGCTTGCTATCTTCCTGTTTTTGTGGGGCTGACACGGGTAGGCGTTCACCTCACCCGCCTGCCACTCTGGATTGGCGCGCCGGTCGTGTGGACAGGCTTGGAACTGCTAAGAGCGCACCTGCTGACGGGATTTTTACTGGCTGCTTTGGGGCACACCCAGGTGCAATGGCTAACTGTACTGCAGATTAGCGACACGTTTGGTGGTTATGGTGTGAGTTTCCTAATCATGCTTGTCGCTGCGGCAATCACCACCACCCTTCCGCAAAGCTGGTGTGAGCCGACACGACCACTGACCTCGTCAACAGAAACACCCCGGAAGGTGCGTCTTGTCCCACTTGGCATCGCTGGCGCAATTATGATCGTCACGATTTGGTACGGGCATTGGCGCATTGATCAACTGGCAAAGATACAAGCGGCAGCCGGAGCAAACGATTCTCCCTACGTGGCACTTATCCAGGGCAACAGTCTGGCCACGTGGAAGTACGAACCGCACAGGCAGCAGCAAATCATGGCCGAATATACCCGTCTCTCTAAACAGGCCGTTCGCAAAGCAGACCAACAGGAGCAAGGCCAGGCGCTGGACCTGATCATTTGGCCAGAAACGATGTTTCGCACGTCGCTTGTTTCGGCCGACGACGGGTTCACGCTACCTGCTGAAACAGGGGTGACGATCGAGGAAGTGCAAACCTATGCGCCTCGTGAACTGGCTGCACTGACCAACCATTTGCAAACCGCCGTGTTGGTTGGAATTGACCGGCGGCATCTTGTTGCCTCGTCAGGTGAGCAGGAAACGCCGTTTCCCGACCTGAACGCCTACAATTCCGTGGTGCTCGCCGATAAAAATGGAGATTTGCTCGGTACTTATGACAAAGTGCACCGGGTGATGTTCGGAGAATACGTGCCGTTGGTCGGAATCGTTCCTTTTTTCGACCAGATCGCAGCCATTACCGGGGGCATTGAAGCAGGCGCCGGCCCTGTTGCAATCACCCTCGATGGAATTCGTTACGCACCCACGATCTGTTTTGAAACGGTCATCCCTCATGTCATCCGCCGCCACGTAGCAGAGTTGACCGCGGCAGGACAAAAACCAGATGTGCTGGTCAATCTCACCAACGACGCCTGGTATTGGGGGTCCAGCGCGCTGGATATGCACCTGAATTGCGGCATATTCCGGGCCATCGAATGCCGCACGCCGCTGGCGATTGCCGCCAATGGCGGACTTTCAGCCTCCATCGATAGCTGCGGCCAGGTGCTTGCGCAAAGCCCTCGGCAAGCCACAGACGTCCTCCTCACCAAAGTGCCCCTTGATCCCCGCTCGGCCCTCTACACGACCACCGGCGACTGGTTCTCGGGAATCTGTTTGGTAGGCTGTATAGGGCTGGCTTTGGTAGGCTGTGGGCGCTGGCTGTCACGTTTTCGGTGACCCCCGATTTCTTCCCGCCACCTGGCTTGCGAACTCCCGCACACAGCTCATAACCCTATCCCCCTCGAAACCTCCGAATTCCACAAGCTGCTTGTTGAAAGTTCCCGTCGTCGGCCCGTTTCCTCCTGAAATGCATCACTCCCATGCCAGTCGTATTGCAACTTGAAGATGCACATCTACGCTACGGCGAGCAACATTTGCTCGAGGGGGCCAGTTGTGCGCTGGCCGATGATCAGAAGGTAGGCCTGATTGGATACAATGGTGCCGGAAAATCCACACTCTGCCGTGTTCTCCTGGGAGATGAACCGCTTGATGGCGGCGAAGTGCTCCGCGGCAAGAAGCTGCGGTTAGGTTACCTGCGGCAACACGATCCGTTTGAACCAGAAGAAACGGTTCTTGAATTTTTGATGCGCGACAGCAAACAGCCTGACTGGCGATGTGGAGAAGTTGCCTGGCGGTTTCAATTCCCCGACGCCATGCTCGACGTGCCCGTTCGAGATCTTTCTGGCGGGTGGCAAACGCGAACCAAGCTTGCCGCTTTGCTCCTGCACGACCCCAATTTATTGATTCTGGACGAACCGACAAACTTTCTCGATCTTCGCACGCAAATGCTGCTGGAAAACTTCTTGCGTGATTTCCAAGGTGGTTGCCTGATCGTCTCTCATGATCGTACCTTTCTCAAGAAAACATGTACCCACACACTCGAGCTTCGGCAAGGCAAGCTCTCAACATTTCCGGGCAACGTGGAACAGTACCTCGAACATGTGCAGGAGCGTCGCGAACATGATCTTCGCGTCAATGCCGCCACGCTTGCCAAGCGACGGCAACTCGAGACCTTCATTGCTAAAAATCGTGCCAACGCAAATACTGCCAGCCAGGCACGGAACAAGGCCAAGCAACTCGAGCGACTACAGCTGCTTGATATCGCAGGTTCCGAATCGAGTGTGCAATTCAGCTTTCCCGAAATCGAACTCCGTCAAGGGCCTGCCGCACGAGTGATCGGACTTACGATTGGCTATCCTGACCTGCAAGTCGCCAAGGAGATCCATGTTGAAGTGGAACATGGCTCTCTGGTCGGCGTGGTAGGCGATAATGGCCAGGGAAAAACCACGTTTCTGCGTACGCTGTGTGGTTCACTTGAACCACTTGAGGGCAACATCAAATGGGGATTTGGCTGTCAGGTCGGCGTCTATGCGCAACATGTCTATACGACGCTGCCAGAAGAAAAAACGGTCGAAGATTACCTCGCCTATCAATCCGCACCTGGCACAACCCAACAGCAGATTCAAGATATCGCTGGTAGCGTTTTGTTTCGAGGAGCCATGATCCACAAACGTATTAAGGTGCTAAGTGGTGGGGAGCGGGCACGCCTGGTAATGGCAGGACTGCTCCTGGAACGACACAACGTGCTGGTACTCGATGAACCTGGAAACCACCTCGATGTAGAAACGGTCGAGGCGCTGTTGAATGCCCTCAAGCGTTATCGCGGTACGGTGATTTTCACCAGCCATGACCGGCACTTCATGAACTGCCTTGCAACTCACGTGATCGAGGTCGGAGGTGGAGGAGTTGTCAGCTATCCATCCAGCTACGACGACTACGTCTATCGAGTGCAGAAAGAAATCAACGCAGGTCTTCGGGCCGATACGGCGACTTCCCCAACTGCCGCCGATAGCGGCAATGTGCAGGACCGCAAACTACGAGCACGTACCGACCGCGATGCCCAAAAAAAGCTCAAGGCCCTGGAGCGAAAAATCCAAAAACTGGACGCCCAGAAGCAAGAGCTTAACAACAAGCTACTTACTGCCACCGCTCGTAAAGATGCGGAGCAATACCACGCAGAACTTGCCACGGTTTCAACCAACCTGAAGCAACTCGAAGAACAGTGGCTGCAGCTCTCAGGCGAACTTGAACTGGCCGAATAACCGTCAACCGGAAGTTGCCAGTCGGCAAACGCCGACGACCGCCGGCAGGTAGGACCGCACGTCCCAATCTCCGGGCAACAAGTCAAAGTCAAACCGCTCGTCCGCCTCAACGAGAATCAGGCTTTTGGCGGGTGCGTATTGGATCGTCTGGTGAATCAGTTCCAGCGTCTCACTTGGGCGATCGACAAAAAAGGCATACGGCGGGCTGCAAAAAATAACCCGCGGCAACTCTGCCTCTAAGTTTGGCAAATCCCGCTTGCCCCAGAGAAAAGCACTCGTCACAGAAAGTGCACACTGCTCTTGGAGGCCCAGGTGAGCGATGTTCTGGGCAATAATTCGCGCTGTCGGTACATGCTGTTCGATCAGTGTCGCCCGCTTGGCTCCGCGACTGATCGCTTCCAGACCCAAAGCTCCGGTTCCTGCAAAAAGGTCGATGGCATGGCGCCCCTCGCACTCCGTGCTGATCAGATTAAAAATCGCTTCGCGGACACGATGCTTCATCGGTCGAACGACAGAATCCCCATGATAGCGGAGTTTACTGCCCCGGAAGCGACCACCAATAATGCGGAGCGGCTGGTCGACCCCCCCTTCACTTGCGGTAGCGGAACTGGTGGAACGCGGATTGGTCCTGTTTTTTTGGCATGATGACAAGGTTAGTAGGAGGCACGGCTGCCAGTGAAGCAAACCGTTTGGTATTCTACGGCAACGTCGTTTGGCAAGACGAACCGCACCGGCCGTGAGGCGTAAAAAGAGATATCCCAACATGATTGCGATCTGCCGCCAAAGCCAGGCTGCAAATCCGTGTGGGAAGCTCTTTTTGCCGTGTGGTTCAACTCACTGAAGCATTTTCCACTTTCATCCCCGCTTTGCAAAGGATTGGATCCGCAATATGCACCCAAACAAGACCAAAACCGCTTATCCCCTCCAAACTTCGCTAACGGTGCATTTTCGCGAATATCTGCTGGCTGCAGCGGTTGCTGTCGCGCTGGCAGGCACTGGCACGAGTCAAGAGGTCCCCGATACAACAGCCCCGGCAAAGACCGCTGCGGCTCAGGCGGCTGAAGCTCAATTTAATGCCAAATTCGCTCAATACAAGCAGATCATTCACAACATTGAGGAACAGCGGACCGCCTACCAGGAAGCAGACGATGCCTCGCGGGAACAAATCAACAGCAGCCTGAACGCCCAAATCGACCAGGCGCAAAAAGCGGTCCAGGAAATGATCGAAAGTGGCATTGAAGCCTATCGTGAAGCGCCTAACCAAAACGAGCAAATCACCAATTTGCTGACTTCCGTGGCTCAACACTACGCGGTCGGCCGCTCGCTCGATCAGGCAGGAAAATTCCGCTCTGGAGGCGACCAATATGAAAAAGCCCTGCCGATTATCGAGGTGCTGGTCAAAGGCAATGCCAAAGATCCAGCTCTACCAGTGTGGGGATTTGTCTCGGCGTTCAATACCAACCAGCACGACCTGGCAGCTGATTTCCTCGCCCGGGCGAAAGAAAAGCAGGGGCTTACAAACCCGGAAACCATTAAAGAACCCGCCCAAAAAGATTTCATGGCAACCGCGTGGAAGTACGCGGCCTTGCTTGATTCTTACCGTGAAATTTGGGCCCAGGAACAAGCAATCCGCGATGCGGAGGCCACAGCCGATGACCTCCCGCGGGTAAAATTGCAAACCAACAAAGGAGATATCGTGATCGAGTTGTTCGAAAACGAGTCTCCAATTGCGGTAGCGAACTTCATCACGCTGGTGAAACAGGGCTTTTATGACGGTTTGTCATTCCACCGCGTCCTACCTATGTTCATGGCCCAGGGCGGCTGCCCGTTGGGAAGTGGCACGGGCGGTCCTGGCCATAGTATTGCCTGTGAATGTTACGGCCCCAATGCCCGCCACCATTTTCGTGGATCGCTCAGCATGGCACACGCCGGCCGAGATACGGGGGGCTCTCAGTTCTTCCTCACGCTCGTGCCAACCGACCACCTCGATGGCAAACACACCGTGTTCGGCCGCGTCCTGGAAGGTTTCGACGTCCTGGGAGACCTTCAGCGGCGAAGCCCGAGCGGCAATCCTCAAAATGACCAGAACCTGCCGGCTGCCGACAAAATCTTGAAGGCCGAAGTCCTGCGTGATCGGGGACACGCATACGACTATCCGAAACTGCCGGGCAAATAGCGAGCTGGCCCGATTATCGTTTCAATCATTACAACTCCTTTAGTATCAACTGGTTGTAGTAAGAACTGTCGCCGAATCGAACTCCACCGTTGGGGTAGCTTGACAATCTGTCCCCAGCCTATTTAGGCTAGGGTGTTTTCGTCTCAACTTCTTTTCCAACAGTAGGTTCGGTTGATTGCCCCAACTCTCAAAAAGCTCACCCCAGGGCGAGTTTGTGAGGAGGAGATTGGCCGTAAGGGGAAAAAGGCCTGACGATGGCGGGGGTTGATTTCACCTGGCTCCGGAATGGCCCACCGATCGAAGGAATTTTACTTTCGGTGCGTGGGATTGATTTCCCGCGCACTTCGACTGGTTTTTCTGGCAAGAAAACAACCAACACGTTTTGCCACGTTGCATATGACACCACCCCATAAAAAGATTTCGGGATTACCCTCCAAGCAGGGGCTTTACGACCCGTCGTACGAACACGATTCGTGTGGCGTGGGCTTTGTTGCCCACATCCGGGGTCAACGAAGCCATCAGATCCTGCTGGATGCAGAAGAAGTGCTGCGCAACATGGACCATCGGGGCGCATGCGGTTGCGAGCCCAATACAGGAGATGGTGCCGGAATTTTGACGGCATTGCCCTACGAGTTTCTTCGGAAGGTGGTCCAACAAGACCTGGACGTTGAGTTACCCGAACCGGGCCGGTTTGCTGCCGGCATCGTATTTTTACCGACCGTCGAAGCCGAGCGAACCGTCTGTAAAGCTGCGGTCAATGAGATCGTCGCTGCCCAGGGCCAACGACTGGTTGGCTGGCGTAAGGTTCCCACGGAAACAGACAAGGCAGATGTTGGACCAACGGCACGAGCCGGTGAACCCCACATTGAAATGCTGGTCATTGAAGCAGGTTCTGGTCTCGCCGAAGACGTGTTCGAACGGCAGCTTTACCTCATCCGCAAACAAGCCAGTCATCGGCTTCGCAATGACGAATCGCTTACGCAGGCAAAGTTCTTTTACATCAACTCCCTTTCGACCAACATCATCATTTACAAGGGCATGCTTACCACCGAGCAGCTCTTCAACTACTACCCTGACCTGGCCGACCCCGACTACACAAGCCATCTGGCAATGGTGCACTCACGGTTCTCCACGAATACGTTCCCTTCGTGGGATCGCGCTCAACCGAACCGTTTCATGAGCCACAATGGCGAAATTAATACCTTGCGTGGCAACATGAATTGGATGCATGCCCGCGAAGGGGTTGTTGAGAGCCAAATTTTTGGTGATGACCTCTCGAAACTCTTTCCCATTGTCGAGGCCGATTGCAGCGACTCAGGGACGTTTGACAATGTGTTGGAATTCTTGCTCATGACTGGCCGCTCGTTGCAAGAGGCGATCATGATGATGGTTCCGGAAGCGTGGCAAAACCATGAAAGTATGCCTGACGACAAACGGGCTTTCTACGAGTACCACTCCTGCCTGATGGAACCGTGGGACGGTCCTGCCTCGATTGCGTTTACGGACGGCAAGTACATCGGCGCGGTGCTGGACCGCAACGGCTTAAGGCCCTCGCGTTACTACATTACCCACGACGACCGCTGCATCATGGGAAGCGAGGTTGGCGTCCTGCCAACGATTGCGCCGGAAAACGTCAAACAAAAAGGAAGGCTACAACCTGGTCGGATGTTCCTCATCGATTTTGAGCAGGGACGGCTTATCCCTGACGAGGAACTCAAGGCTGAATTTGCTCAACAACGTCCCTATGCCCAGTGGCTCAAAAACCAGCGAATCGATCTCAACGAGTTGAAGCCGAACCGGGAAGAACATGGTTTTCAGCCGGTCAATTTACTGCAGCGGATGCAGGCCTTCGGTTATACCACCGAAACCATGCAATTTATGCTGCTCCCGTTGGTGCGAGAGTTACGGGATCCGGTCGGCTCGATGGGGAACGACTCCTGCCTGGCTTGTCTTAGTGACAAACCGCGTATGCTGTACGACTATTTCAAACAACTCTTCGCACAAGTGACCAACCCGGCAATCGATTCGATCCGCGAAGAAGTCATTATGTCGTTGGAATGCTACATCGGGCCGGAGGAAAACCTCCTCGAGACCACTGAACGGCATGCCCATCGTCTCCGAATCCCACACCCGATTCTCTCCAATGAACAGTTAGCCGCGCTCAAACACATCAATTGTCGCGGTTGGAAATCGATGACAATTGACATCACCTGGCCGCGTGCCGATGGCAAAAATGGAATGGTTAAAGCATTAGACCGGATCTGCCAGGAAGCCGAAGCTGCTATTGATGCTGGGTACCAACTGCTGATTCTCTCGGATCGATCGGTGAATCATGACCGGGTCCCCCTAAGCACGCTTTTGGCAACAGGTGCTGTCCACCACCATCTCGTTCAACGGGTTAAGCGCACACAAATCGGAATCGTCGTCGAAACGGGAGAAGCACGGGAGGTACACCATCATTGTTTGCTGATTGGCTATGGAGCTGACGGGATTAATCCCTACGTCGCCTTTGAGGCACTCTGGCAAGCCCGACGGGATGGGCTGCTCGCCACGGAGGAAACGGGGCTTGGGCAGGATGAAGAGGGCGAGGGAAAAACACACCCGGTCATTGATGCCACGGCAGATGGAGAACTCTCCAATCCGATCACCCAAGCCGACCACGACCTCGTTGCCAGCTACCGCAAGGGTGTGGCCAAAGGCATGCTTAAGGTCATGGCGAAAATGGGCATTTCTACACTCCAGAGTTATAAAGGAGCCCAAATCTTCGAAGCTGTTGGGCTGCGCAACGACGTGATTGACCGCTGCTTCGTCGGAACCGCCAGCCGACTTCAAGGTGTGGACCTGGATGTCCTGGCTGAGGAAGCACTGCGCCGCCATCGGATCGCGTATCCCGGGCAAAGCGTTGGGCAATTACCCGTACTATCGAACCCGGGCGAATTCCATTGGCGGGCCGAAGGGGAACGCCACATGTGGGACCCGCAGGCAATCGCAGATATTCAAGTTGCCGCACGAACCAATAGTGCCGATACCTACCGGCGCTTTTCCGAACACGCCCATCAGGATGCCCGTACGCGGTGCGCTTTACGAGGCTTGCTCAGCTTCAAGTCGGGAATCAATGGTGGTCCAATCCCGATCGAAGAAGTGGAACCAGCGTCGGAAATCGTCAAGCGATTTTGCACGGGAGCCATGAGCTTTGGGTCCATATCGGCCGAGTCTCATGAAACGCTGGCCATCGCCATGAATCGACTGGGGGGCAAAAGCAATACTGGCGAAGGAGGAGAGGATCCCGAACGTTTTAAGGAGTTGCCCAATGGGGATTCCAAGCGTTCGGCAATCAAGCAGGTTGCCTCAGGACGATTCGGCGTGACCATCTGGTATCTGGCCAACGCCGATGAGTTGCAAATCAAGATTTCCCAAGGTGCCAAGCCTGGTGAAGGAGGAGAATTGCCAGGGCGCAAAGTCGATGCGAACATTGCCCGCATACGCTACTCAACACCTGGAGTTGGCCTGATCAGCCCTCCTCCACATCACGACATCTACTCGATTGAAGATCTCAAGCAACTGATTCACGACCTCAAGAACAGCAATCCCTCGGCGCGTGTGAGTGTAAAGCTTGTTTCGGAGGTCGGTGTCGGTACCATCGCAGCAGGTGTCGCTAAAGGGTTTGCCGACCATATTTTGATCTCCGGTGATGGGGGTGGAACCGGAGCCTCCCCCCTGACGAGTATCAAACATGCGGGACTCCCCTGGGAACTCGGTATTGCCGAAACCCACCAGACTCTGGTGCTCAACGATTTACGGAGTCGCGTCATACTGCAAACCGACGGCGGCTTAAAAACTGGTCGTGACGTGGTTATTGCGTGCACCCTGGGAGCTGAGGAATTTGGATTTGCAACGGCCCCGCTGATTACGCTCGGCTGCATCATGATGCGAAAATGTCACCTCAATACCTGTCCGGTTGGCATCGCCACGCAAGACCCTGAACTTCGCAAAAAGTTTATGGGCAAGCCTGAATATGTGGTGAATTACCTGTTTATGGTTGCCGAAGAAACTCGCCAAATCATGGCGGAACTTGGTTTCCGCACCATCAACGAAATGGTGGGCCGCGTCGATTGCCTGGAAGCCGACGCCGCGATTACCCATTGGAAAGCAGATGGCCTGGATCTTACCAACTTGCTGACACCGATTGAAAAACCGCATCCCGATGTAGGCACCTATTGTACGCGACCGCAGAACCATGGTCTCGAGGCCTCACTCGATAGGCGCAAGCTCGTACCGCTGGCAAAACCCGCGTTGAAAAACGGCACACAAGTCTTTGCCGAAATCGAGATTGTCAATACGGATCGTACCGTCGGTACGATCTTGAGTCACGAAATTGCCAAGACCTGGGGGGCCGATTGCCTGCCCGACGATACGATCCATTTCAAACTCAACGGTTCGGCCGGTCAGAGTTTCGGCGCTTTCCTGGCACGGGGGGTGACCCTCGAACTTGAGGGGGATGCCAACGATTATGTCGGCAAAGGACTTTCTGGCGGGCAGTTGAACCTCTACCCACCCAAAACAAGCACATTTCTGCCCGAAGAAAATATTATCATTGGCAATGTCGGCCTGTATGGCGCAACCGGGGGCACCGCATTCTTCCGCGGCCAGGCCGCCGAGCGGTTCTGCGTCCGCAACAGTGGGGCACGAACCGTCATCGAAGGAGTGGGAGATCACGCGTGTGAATATATGACTGGAGGTCGGGCAGTGATCCTGGGCCCAACTGGTCGCAATTTTGCTGCTGGCATGAGCGGTGGGATTGCCTACATCTGGGATCAGTCCGATCAATTTCTAGCCAACTGCAATCTCGGCATGGTGGAACTTGAAGACGTCGAGGATCCTGAAGACATTGCCGAGCTGAAACAGTTGATTGAGCAGCATCAACAATGCACTGGATCGACTGTCGCTGCTGACTTGCTGGCCCGCTGGAACCAGGCGATCACGGAATTCGTCAAGGTCATGCCCAGCGATTACAAACGAGTTTTGCTGGAACGTAAAAAGTCTCAAAAACCGGCTTCGGTGTGAGACCTGTTTTAAGATTAAAACCTACCATCTGAAATCTAAAACCCACCTATGGGAAAACCAACTGGCTTTAAAGAGTATGACCGAAAGGTTGTACCGTACCGCGACCCACTGGAGCGGATCACCGATTTTGGCGAGATCTTTATGCTTGCCAACGATGATCACCTGAAGATCCAGGGAGCTCGTTGCATGGATTGTGGGGTTCCATTTTGTCAGAGT
This sequence comes from Lacipirellulaceae bacterium, assembly GCA_965243695.1. Taxonomy (GTDB): domain Bacteria; phylum Planctomycetota; class Planctomycetia; order Pirellulales; family Lacipirellulaceae; genus JAKVCB01. Next base: position 275,326 of record CBDEWC010000045.1, read on the forward strand.
GGCAGTGGCTGCCCAATTGACAACTTGATTCCGGAATGGAATGACCTGGTTTACCAGGGACGATGGCGCGATGCGCTGGACCGGCTCCACAAAACCAACAATTTTCCCGAGTTCACCGGTCGCACCTGCCCGGCCCCCTGTGAAGGCGCCTGTGTGCTCGGAATTACGGATCCCCCGGTCACCATTAAAAACATCGAAAACGCGATCATCGATCGGGGATTTGTCGAAGGCTGGGTCGTTGCCCAGGAGCCCACAAATCGCACTGGCAAGCAAGTGGCGATTGTTGGCTCGGGGCCCTCGGGCCTGGCAGCAGCAGCCCAATTGAACAAGGTGGGCCACAAGGTAACCGTTTATGAGCGCGCAGACCGGATTGGCGGGCTCTTGATGTACGGCATCCCCAACATGAAACTGGACAAGGCCGTTGTTCAAAGGCGAGTCGACCTCTTGACGGCTGAAGGCATTGAGTTTGTTACCTGCGCACACGTCGGAAAAAAGGAAGCGTTCTCTTCAGGACACATGACCCAAATCATGCAAGAACGTGGTTGCCAGATTCAATACATCGATCCGGCACAGTTGCTCGAAGAAAATGATGCCCTGTTGTTTGCTACCGGGGCCACCCGTCCGTTCGATCCAACCGGGCGTTGCCCAGGACGGGAGTTGGAGGGAATTCACTTCGCCATGGATTTCCTTACGCGCAACACCAAAAGCCTGCTCGACAACAATCTTAATAACGACGGGGATTACCTATCCGCCGCCGGACTCGATGTCATTGTCATCGGTGGGGGTGATACCGGTGCCGACTGCATCGGCACATCGCTCCGCCACGGTTGCAGGAGCATGGTCAATTTTGAGTTGCTCGACAAGCCACCGGAAGAACGGGCAACAAATAACCCCTGGCCAGAATGGCCAAGGGTCTATCGTGTCGACTACTCTCATGCTGAAACCGAGGCAAAATTTGGCGATGACCCGCGTCAGTACGCAATTCTTGCCAAGGAGTTTGTCGACGATGGAAACGGACGCGTTTGCGGTGTGAAAACCGTAAATATCGACTGGTCCAAGCCAACAGAAGGTGGCCCTCCATGGACGGAAGTCGAAGGTCATGAAAAAATCTGGCCGGCGGATCTTGTGTTACTGGCAACCGGATTTCTGGGGCCGGAAAAGGGGACCAGCGGAACACTCGGACTGGATATGCAAAACCCCCGTGGTAACTGGGAAACGTTCGCCGCCGAACACGGCCAGTTTACAACCAACGTCGAAGGTGTGTTTGCCGCCGGCGATTGCCGTCGAGGCCAATCCCTGGTCGTCTGGGCCATTAACGAGGGGCGCGGCGCGGCACGTGCCATGGACGAATTTCTGATGGGCGAAAGTACTCTCCCCGCTTCTGGAGTGACTCAAGGATCCGTAACCGCGTGATTTGCGCTGCAAAACATTTCAGGCACACAAATCACACACTTTTGGCTGGCACCATTCAAAATATGACTCGCTGGGCAGTCCTTTTCGACGTCGACGGAGTCCTGGTGAACTCGTACCAGGCACATTTTGCCAGTTGGGTAGCGCTGTTTGCGGAACTCGGACACAAATACTCTGAGGAAGAGTTCCGCGCAGGCTTTGGGCGGACAAGCGCAGAAATCCTCCACGAATGGTCCCAGGCCCACCATGCCGGTTTTGACGTTGGGAAGATTGGTGAACTCGACGATCGTAAAGAAAAACATTATCGCGATACAATCTGCCAGAATTTTCTCCCGATCGATGGCGCCACCGAACTCATTGATGCGCTGCACGAAGCCAACTGCCTGCTCGGCATTGGCTCATCAGGTCCACCTGAGAATGTTCAAGTCGTCATCGAACGGCTCGACCGGGCTGAACGTTTTGGGGCCGTCATCAGCAGGGCGGATGTCCAACGGGGAAAACCCGATCCTGAAGTATTCCTGCTCGGAGCGCAGCGGCTCAACATCAATCCCAGCCGCTGCATCGTGATTGAAGATGCCTCTGCGGGAATTTCAGCTGCCAATGCGGCCGGCATGGCCAGCATCGGCCTGACCGGCACAACGACTCGTCAGCGACTTGCTGCTGCAAACCTCGTGGTCGATAGCTTGCGCGAACTCACGCCGCAGAAAATCGTCAGTCTTCTCGAAGACTGACTTCAACCTTATGGTACCCACCTACGGCTTGGAAGGAAGAAGTACCGACCGCGCTGGATTCCCTTTTTGATCCACGGCTTGAGGAACGGGGATTTCTTCAACTGGCGGAAGGGGGCCGTTGAGTTGCAATAATGGCCTCTCGTCGGTGGGAGATGATTCTTCCCAGGCAAGAAATTCTCGTAACAACTTGCGTGTCTTCTCAAAAGCTGGCGCCCGTGTCACAACTCGATATTGTGGGTCACGGTTCACTCGATCATAGCGGATCAGAGCGGCACGAAGTTCGGCCATGCCCTCGTCACTTAGTAACCATGCGATCGCATCACCTTCAACGATCTGATCGAATGGCAAACGCAAATATTGTTGCCAGCGACCTGCTGTCGTAAGACGTCCGAGTTGTCGCTGCAATTCTTGATAGGCCCGCTCCAACCGCACGCCAGGTGTGTCGACAAGCTTTTGAGTCGTCGTTATTTCGGAAATACCTCCCGGTGGTAATTGAGGGGCCAGAGCCGGCTCTACCACCACGTCAAATGGCACTTTCTGCGAAACGACACCCCGATGAGGAATTGGCGGTACGGGGAGTACGGCGGGTCGCCCCTTGCGGAGATCCTCGTAGTAATTTTCGAGCCGCTCGTAGTAATTAGCAAGCACTGGATCCCGATCGTCGTAGAAGTCTTCAAGATCGTCGTAGTACTCTTCTAACGCCTTGAGTTCACGCCATTGGGGCGATCTCTTGAATCGCCGCTGAACCAACATGTGACGGGGCCGACTTGCGGTAGGCTCCCCAACCAGATGGATATCGGCAGCCAAGACCACTTCAGCGGCCCTCATGACCGGGGGAAAGCGCAACCCCAATAGAATCATCGCCGTCAACCAAACGACCACTGATTTTCGATGCCCGGCCATTCCGCTTGTTCCTTGTGACACAATGAGTGTTGCATGCAATCGTACTGGCGCAAACCAGACCGAACTCCCACCTTCGATTTTACTGCCCTACTCGGTGGAAGGACAGCTGGCAGTTCGACTGGTCAGATCCAACGACGTACCTGTTTTAAGTAATCGTGGTAAATCGGTCCAAACCGATTTGCAAGCCTTGCCTCTTCTGGCTTAATAAAGGCGTGGTGCAGAATGACTGCAAACAGGGGGGGAGCCAACCAGGGAGTCACCCTGCCGGTGAGGATGACACAGCCAACAAGAATCAAAAGCATGCCCAGATACATTGGATTGCGCGAGTATTCGTAAGGTCCCGCAGTCACCAGATGGGCTGATTCGCCGAACGGGTCACTCGTGGTTCCTTGACGATGAAAACTACGTAAGGATACGAAAAGGAGACCCAGTCCAATGACAATTGGCAGCACTCCTCCATAGGTTTGTGGGGTGTGCCAAAGTTGCGGTCCCGGCCAATATTTTTGCAGCAAGAACAGCAGGATAATGGCCAAGACCATAATGGTTGGTGGTTTGATGCGGAACATGGGAAACAACTCCACCGCGCGGTTCAAATCGGGTCACACCAAGAGCCCAAAAGTGGGCTACGGGTGTTGAACTCTTGTGGAACGCTCACCGGTACAAAGATGGCCGTTCGCTTTGACAGAACCACACAGTCAAACATGAATGCTCATCGAAAAACAACTGTACTTCTGCCCAACATAGACCGACACCGCATGCTTTCCAAGGCCGCAGTGTGCATTCTTTTTATGGGCATGACCACGCTTAGAGGCCATCGGTGGGCCGCACAATGGTTCGACTCGCAGCCCGACCGGCCAAAAGGTCCTCCATCACCTGGGGTACTTCTGCCAGTGTTATTTCCTGGGCCAACGCATCAAGTTGCTCAGGCTTCCAGTCTCCGGAGAGCTTATCCCAAATCTCCAACCGCGATTCACGGGGGCACTTGGCCGAATCGATTCCCACCAGTGAAACACCGCGGAGAATAAACGGATAGACGGTCAGGGAAAGTTGATCACCACCTACGAGGCCACAGGCTGTCACACAACCGCGGTATTGGACACTGCGAACAAGGGTGGCGAGGGTTTTTCCTCCCACGGTATCAACTGCAGCAACCCAACGAGCCTTGAGCAACGGTCGGTCGGAATCGTCGAGCACATCGGTACGGTCGAGGATGGTACTCGCACCCAGCTTGCGAAGCCACTCGTGACGTTCTCGTTTTCCCGTCACTGCCGCAACGCGAAAACCACATCGGGCTAGTATGGCCACGGCCAGGCAGCCAACACCACCCGAGGCACCCGTGACGACAACCTCCCCCTCGCCGGGATCGATGTTGCGGTCACCAATTGCGGTCACGCATTGAGCAGCCGTAAAACCGGCCGTTCCTAAAATCATACTTTCCCGCAACGTAAGTTTCTGGGGCAGCGGTACCACCCAGTCGGCCGGAACCCGTACAAACCGAGCGAGACCGCCCCAAGCAGGAGCCCCCAACTCATAACCCGTTACCAAAACCTGGTCTCCCGGCTTGAACCCAGCCGAACCGCTCTCCACAACCGTACCAGCACAATCGACGCCAGGGAGATGGGGAAATCGGCGCACGACCCCCGGATGTCCCTGAGACGCCAGGGCATCTTTGTAGTTGAGTGACGAATAGGCAACCTCGATCAGTACATCGCCGTCGGGGAGTTGATCGAGCGTAATCGTTTCAACCTGTGCAGTGATTAATCCCTGGTCGTCCTGACGGACAAGGTAACAGGGAAACGACCGAGGCAGAGAATTTGAATCCACCGGCATATCCTACGATTGGAGTTCCATAGGCAACTGATCAATTTTAGCTGCTAGGATGAAATCATTCTCCGAAAGGCCTCCAATGGCATGCGTCCACAACTCGACCGAAATGTTTCGGTAACCTTCTATATGTAGATCAGGATGATGTCCATCGTCCTCGGCGACCTGGGCACAGCGGTTGAAGAAGTCCATCCCAGCCAGAAAGTTCTTGACCTTCCAGTCTTTCCGGATTCGCTTGCCTTCATGGGTGAGATACCACCCCTCTAACTCACCGAGTTGGCTTTCTGACTCGTGCAGCGTGCAGGGTTCAACACCGCCTTCACAAGGCAGGCATTTTTTGGTGGTTAACTCACTGACAGATTGGGTTTGCATGGATATTCTCCTCAGGCAAATGGTAAATACCGGGCAATTTGAGGCGTGCTGTCAAGCTGTGCGGGCTGAGTCACAAAAGCCAAGCCGGAACGCACGCGTGGTTAAGGCTGTTTTCTCTTCTGATTATCGCTTGTCTCTGTTGTATGACAACCGGCTACGGTATACTTAAAATTCCTATTAACAGCAGGTGGTTTGATCTGCCTGATTACCCTTGCCGCTGAGCCGTCAGCATTCGATGTGCTGGGCCTACCGGCAGCTTATTTTTACCCTTGTCGATTATGCCAAAATACGTCGTTCGCCACGGCGTGATGCGTAACCTGGGCGTGTTCTCCACGCGCGGGCACGCTCTCTTCTCGCGCGGCCATCAGGTCATTGCGCGAACCCACCGAGGCTTGGAAATGGGGGAGGTTCTCTGTGAAGCAACGGAGGCGGCACTTGCGGGGTTGAACAAACCCAAATATGGGCAAATCCTGCGGAAAGTATCTGAAGATGACGATCGCGAGTTCCGCAAGCTCCACGAACAAGAACGACGCGAGTACGAAATTTGCGCCGAGCGAATCAAGGAACTCGATCTGATCATGCGATTGGTTGACGTCGAACATCTCTACGGCGGTGAGCGTATTGTGGTGTATTACTTGGCGGATGGGCGCATCGACTTTCGTGATCTGGTCAAATTGCTTGCTAAAGAGTTTCAAACTCGTATCGAAATGCGTCAGATCGGCGTGCGAGATGAAGCCAAGCTACTGGCCGATTACGGGGACTGTGGAAAACTAGTCTGCTGCAACACCCACCTTTCGGAAATGCCACCTGTTTCGATGCGGATGGCTAAATTGCAGAAGGCCACCCTCGACCCGAGTAAAATCTCGGGCCGTTGCGGACGCCTGAAATGCTGTTTACGATATGAGTACGAGACCTACCAGGAGCTACAGAAAGAGCTGCCACCGATCGGGACAGACATCATCACGAACCAGGGTCGAGCCAAAGTCCTGGCCCACGAAATCCTCGCCAGCCAGTTGATGATTCAAACTGAAGACATGCGGCGAATTGTCATCGAAGCAGACGACGTGCTCACCGTATTAGGAAAACCCCAATCAGCACCAAAACAGGATCAAAATAACCAAACCGACAAAGCAGCAAAGCCCTCCCAGGTTGAGAAAACCGATTCTGCCGCGACGGGAACTCTCCAAGGTACCGAAGCTACGGAATCTTCTGCCAAGGACTCTGCTTCAGACGTTACCCAAACCACGCATACCCGCTCAAAAAACGCGACTACAGGCCACTCTTCCGAAAACCCCAAGGAAGATAACACGGAAGCGGATTAACTGGTCCAAGAGCGGTCCAGAAACGGTCCAGGAACCTTGAAAACAAGTTGTGGGGGGGGAGTACCCTTACCACCACACCCCCCAAACATTTTAACCCTTCCTTGTTGCGTTATCTGGCGCAAGTAATCAAAATAAATACATGGTTGATCCTCAACATCCAATTGCCGACCTACTGGCCCGCGATCGTCGCTATAAATTTGACGCCTATGCGTTTGTGTTTGACGCGCTTCGCTATGCCCAGGAAAAGCTGGAAATGGGTTCTGATGACCTCTCCGCAGATAAAGAAGAGGATCCACACGACAAACCCGAGCAGCACATTACCGGGCAGGAACTCTGTGAAGCAATTCGTTGCTATGCACTTGAGCAGTATGGGCTCATGGCCAAGGGAGTCTTGAATTACTGGGGTATCCGTTCGACGGGCGACATCGGCGAAATTGTATTCAATTTAATCGAAATAGGCCAAATGCGCAAAACGCCTGAAGACCGCCGGGAAGATTTTGACGATGTCTTTGATTTCGTCGAAGGGCTCCAGGACAGTTTTCAAATTGGGTTGCCTGATTCAAGCGGAGAACGCAGCTCTTGAAAGAGTCCGTGCCGAAGGTGTCGCCTCAGAGAAACCGGAAAAAGAACGGGCAACGCCACCAATCAAACCGACCCGACGCCTCCGGGACGGTTAAGGCCAGGCTCGGTTCTGAGAGGTTTCGCGTCCCACCGAATCCGCCCCGCCGCAACTCTCTGCAGCTGGCAACCTCGGCAGTGCTGGTGACCGCCTGGCTGGCCTTTTTACTTTGGACTACCATCGTCCGTTAATTCATAATCCATCTTGTCGTCCCCGAACCATTGCGGCACAGATAAAAACCGTCTCTTCACTCCTGAATCTTCAGCCGCAAGGCAAAGAACCATAAGACGGAGCCATCGTTATCTGCCACCCGTGCGGCACCGACTCCAGAACGGCGACCGTTTGGCATAACCTGATACCTGTTTTTTCTGCCAGACTGTCCTGAACAACCACAAATTTCGCCCGAAAAGGACCGTGCAAACTGGAATTTCACAACCAGGGCTGGAGTTTGTCGGAAGGCATGTCTCCAATCACTTCCACTTGCCGCGACTTGCCCATGACGTAAGATTCTATAGGACCTCTAGCTAGTACCCCCATCTTAAGGGAAGCCTGTAATGCAATCCCTCCCCCTACACGTGGCGATTTGGTTTTTAAACGCTGCGATACCATTGATCGTCTATGACAACATTGCCATAGCAAAAGAAGCTCCCAGCGACTCGTCCGTTGGGCCAACACCAGAATTATATCAGCAGATGGCTGGCCAGGGCATTCGCTACCTGAGAGGAACCCAGTCGGACGACGGATCGTGGAGTCACCATGCCGGTCCTGCAGTAACCGCCCTGGTTGCGACCGCCTTGATTCGACATGGCCGCTCCGTCGATGACCCCATGCTGGCAAAAGCGCTGGGTTACCTCGAAAACCATGTTCGTGATGACGGTGGTATTTACCAACGTGGCACGCGATACCGAAACTACGAAACCTGCCTGGCAATCGTCTCTCTGAGCGAGGCAAACATTGACGGTCGTTACGACCAAATTTTGCAGCAAGCCGATCACTTCGTGGGAGAACTTCAGTGGGATGAAGGCGAGGGGCATGAACGTTCCAGTCTTAGTTACGGTGGGTTCGGTTATGGAAAACATAATCGACCCGACATGTCAAATACGCAGATCTCCCTGGATGCTTTTCGCGCATTAGGAAAAGGGGCGGGTGATCCCCGCGTCGAAAAAGCACTGCTCTTCATTTCTCGATGTCAAAATCTGGAAAGTGCTCACAATACAACTCCCTTTGCTACCAAAGTTGAAGACGGCGGTTTTTACTACACAGTCGCTGCCGGAGGATCAAGCCAGGCAGGTGAAACTCCTAACGGTGGGCTACGTAGTTATGGCTCAATGACCTATGCGGGACTCAAGAGCATGATCTATGCGGGTGTTTCGAGTGATGACCCCCGTGTTACAGCTGCGTATCAATGGATCCAGGCACATTACACACTGGCAGAAAACCCCGGAATGGGAGCAGCTGGCCTCTATTATTACTATCACACTTTTGCCAAAGCGCTTGATACCATCGGCACCAACATGGTCGAAGATACCGACGGCTCGATGCATGATTGGCGGCGGGAGCTCGCTAAAGTATTGGCCAAAGAACAACATGCCGACGGCAGTTGGACCAATCCAACCACGCGTTGGCTGGAGGGCGATCCCCATCTCGTAACCGCCTACGCTCTTTTGGCACTCGACTACTGCCGTCCCCAACCAAAGCCGCAACCTAACCCATAAATTGCAGCTATGTTGCTGAAGAACATCCCGCGTCGCCGCGGCTAAAAGCTAGCATAAATCTGCGAGTTCAACCCGCGAGAGAAAAACCGTCGCGGCCTGGGGACCGACCTGGCTCAAAATCGTGCGGGGCAGCAGCGCTCAGATACAGCAACTACGACCTGCTTATCAATCGCTTTAACCAACCTGCTAGCAAACAGGGTCTTTTTCATTTCCTGGCATTTTCTCCAGACAACACGCCCGATCCGGGCTCAATCTTTGGTCGAAATCGCGCCCGCAACCGGCGGCGGCAAGTTCATTGGTCTTTGCTAACCGCAGGGAATCTGGTACCTAGCTAGATTCGTGGGAGGCCCCGCGCGCCATTCCCGTTTCTTTGCCCTTTTAATCCATGCCTGGAATCAAGTTGCGATGTCCCAACATGGTCATAAATCAAGCGATTCACTCGAGGTTATTTCCTCGCAAACCGACGTAAATGAACAAACGTTTGCGGCCGGTAAACCAGTAAGCAAAATCAAATATTGGCTTCCCAGACTTCTAGCAACGGCGATTGTATTCGCCGCTGCCGGCGTGGGTGTCTACGAATTAAGTGGCCGCCTGCTCGTGCCGCAAGTGAACTTTGCCGGTAAAGCTACGGCTCCAACGGTTCAAAATGACCAAAAAGACTCCGGTTCAACGCTGGACGCCGTTACCAGCGCCTGGCTCGCTGAAGGAGAGTCCTCATCTGCAGCCCATACTGCTACAAGCCCGTTGGTCAACACAAGAGTTCAACTACCAACGGCCAAGGCATCCCTGCCCGAGGTCGAAACACTCCGCGAAGCTGCCACAGGACCTGACGTGGCTGGATCGACGGTAGACCTGTCCGAACAAGCACGCACTCAGAATTTTGTGCCCGTCGGACTACCGACTAGCAACACGACATCGCTGGTCGCAATCACGGCAACTACAGCAGCCGAAGTGGTTGGAGATCGCTACGGGAATATTGGCAATTCAGAGCCCGATACGATCACGCGTGGGCAAGAACCAGCAACGCAGCAGGATCCATTGCCAAAAGATCCGTCACTTCCAACCGCCGACTCACTAAAACCAAACCAGGCCTCCACGACCACACCTGATGTGGATTCGACAACAACTCCACCCCGGGATGCGGCGACTGAACGGGCGCGAAATGCGTTTGGAAGTGAAACTCAGCCATCCTCCGGCCAGCGGTACGACAGTAAGGGCAGCAATTTGCCCGCGTCGTCCGCTGGAGACGGTCCACCCAACCCGTTTGCCCCGCAACCGGCGCCGCTCCCAACCCCTTCGCAAGAGGCGCAACCACTGGTACCACGTTCTGCCTCCTCAGCGACAAACCGTTACGATAACGAGCCGAAACAAACCAGTTCGCTCGAACCCAGTTCGCCTGACGGCGCGGCTGTCCCCTCATCGGCTGGTGCATTCCAGCAGCCCCAACCAGCCTCGCCAAAGAATCCGCTTGCCCCGCACACCGATGCCGCAGGACAAAACGGAGCTGGCGATGCAACCGCCCTGGATAGTGCGGAAACAACTGGGTTGGGTTACCCAGGTGAACAAGCCTTAGAAGGCGCGCAGCAGCCAGCCCTGTCGGTGCAGAAGATTGCCCCCACCGAAATCCAAGTTGGCAAACCGGCCAAATTTCGGATCCAAGTCCGCAACGTAGGTAATCGCCCTGCCAACGACGTGGTTGTCCGAGACCCGATCCCGCAAGGAACTCGCTTACTCGGTTCAACACCGCGGGCAGAGCTTATCAATGGCGAACTCTACTGGCAATTGGGCACACTTTCCGTTGGTGAAGAACGCGAACTGGAAGTCAACGCCATGCCAACGGCTGAAGGCGAGATCGGTAGTGTAGCAACCGTGACCTTCACAACGCATGCATCTGTAAAAGTGCGTTGCACACTCCCCCAATTGGCTCTCCGACTTTCGGCACCTGATGAGGTCATGGTCGGCGGTGAGCAACGGGTAAAGATCGAACTACACAATCCGGGAAGTGGCGACGCGACTGGCGTCATCCTTTTAGAAAACGTTCCGGAAGAACTTCGGCATACCGCCGGCCCGGCCCTTGAATTTGAGGTGGGCACATTACGCGCTGGCGAAACACGCAAGATGGAGTTGGTCCTTACTGCTGAAAAAGCTGGCCCCGTCATCAATCGAATTATTGCACGTGGCGATGGCGATCTGGAAGTTGAGCAGGAAATCAAGTTCGAGGTGATTGCCCCGGCATTGGAAATTGGCGTGGAAGGACCTGGGCGACGTTATCTCAATAAACCTGCCACCTACACCGTACACGTAGGTAATCCTGGTACAGCAACTGCCAAGGACATTGAACTCACCACCAAGTTGCCCAAGGGGATGCGGTTCGTGCGAGCGAATAACCTTGGCGAATATGATTCCGCCACGCATGCCGTCTATTGGAGCCTGGCAGAACTTGGTAAAGGTACCGTCGGCGCGGTCAAATTGACCACACTGCCCACGGTATCAGGAGACCACGAAATCCAAGTCGAAGGCAAGGCAAGCCAGGGATTAGAAGATCAAACAACCCAGCATATCCTGGTTGAAGGTATTGCAGCGGTCACCTTTAAGGTCACGGACCTCGAAGACCCGATTGAAGTCGGTAGCGAAACAACTTACGAAATTCACGTCATCAACGAAGGATCCAAAGCGGCAAATGACGTACAAGTCACCGCAACGCTCCCTGCGGGAATGAGTGTCGTTTCGGCCGAGGGAAAAACTGGCCATGCTATTCAATCTCAAACCGTCGTCTTCGAACCCCTTGAAAACCTCGCTCCAAAAGCAGATACGACTTTTCGAGTCACTGCTCAGGGAGTTCAACCGGGACACCAACGGCTAACCGTTCAAATTGGCCATAGTGAGCTTACGGAGCCACTCCGCACCGAAGAAAACACGCGTGTATTTAGCAACGAATAGCCTCGAGCGAAGGCCGATCTCCTTCCGGCCGAGGGGCTACAAAAGTCTGTCTCTCATTCCAGCAGAGGCTCCCTTTTGCCACCCCAGTCGCGCATCGACTTGTCGATGACGCAAGGCGCGCATCTTTCAGCGGAAAATCTACGCGAGGGATTTACGACTGGCTTGAGGTTGGTCGCTTTGCATAAGGGTTTGCAAATGAACCTCCACGCACTCAGCAAGCCGCTGGGGGTGATAGCCACCCTCCAGCACACTCACCAACCGACCATTCGCATAGGTCCTGGCAACCTCCAACACCATGTTGGTGAGTTCAATAAAATCTTCAACCTCCAGCCCCAATGAGCCAACTGGATCTTCTCGGTGACTGTCAAAGCCCGCGCTAATGAGGACCAATTCTGGTTTAATTCGGGCCGCAAAATTCTCTAGCTCTGCCTTAAAGGCTTGCACGTATTGACTTCGCGAGATTCCAAAAGATACGGGGACGTTGTGGGTCGTTCCTATCCCCAGGCCGCGGCCTGTTTCCTCACTGGCTCCTGTCCCGGGATAGAACGGCCAACGATGGACTGAGAAGAAACCAACTCGTGGGTCTTCATAGAAAATATCCTGGGTTCCGTTTCCATGATGGACATCCCAATCGACAATCAGCAGGCGGTCAACCTGACACTGCTGGGCTGCAATGCTGGCAGCAATTGCGACATTGTTCATCAAACAAAAGCCCATAGCTCGTTGTGCCAGCGCGTGGTGACCAGGTGGACGAACGAGGCAGAGCGCCTGTTGATGCGGGCCACTGGTCACGCGCTCAACCGCATCACAAGCAGCTCCGGCAGCCAACCGCGCTACCTCCTCGGAAGCGGGAGAAACAATCGTATCTGGATCGAGTCGGCCTCCACCTTGCTCTGCTGTTTGGTGAAGCCGGGCAAGGTGGTCTTGGCCATGAACCTGGCAAAGCTGTGCGAGCGTTGCCGGGTTCCAGCAGGGTCGCTCACAAAGGTCGGTAAGCGCCCGACCCTCCAGCCGATCGGTAACGGCAAGCAGGCGGGATGCAGACTCAGGATGACCACCCGTATCATGGTCAAGAAAACGGGAGTCTGTGTACAAAAGGGTCATAGTTCAGGCAAATGCTTGGAGAAATCAGTGCCACCCTGGCGACTGGTCTTTCCGGTTTCCGCTCCTGCAACTCTCCCCCCAAAGGGCAACTCTCCCCCCAAAGGGCAACTCTCCCCCCAAAGGGCAACTCTCCCCCCGAAAGGGTAGGTCCAGTCCAGACCAGACTGAACCCTTCCGCTACGATAACACCGAAAATCGAACAGATCATCGGGTAGAGTGGGCAAAAAGAACGTAAAATTGACAACTTTCGGTCGTTCTTGCTAGGATGAAAGGAAGTGTTGGCCCCGCTGAATAAAGTGTCGCAACTCATTACAGCGATTGAATTTATCGTTCAAGCTGAGGTGGCGGGAATTGTGCGGCCGGTGCCTTGCGAATAGTCTGCGGTGCAGCCACGCTGGACCCAGGCACGTACGATCTTGTAGCAGAAGTGACCCACCATGGACCCATCCTCTAGCTTTCGATTGCCGGGGAACTTTTGCGGCCAGCTTGCCTGCGCTGCGGATTCTCCCCCCACCGACCAGCTCAATCACTCCTGCGGCTTGACCGCGGTGGTCTACGCAGTCGGGATGGTTATCTTGACGCTCAGTTGGTGCCCGGCAGAAGTCGCTGCAGCAGTCCAGCACCAATCGGACAAAATCAACCCCCAGGCTCGGCTATTGAGATCGGTAGTGCAAAAATGCATTAAGGATTCGGAGACCTACACTGCCGAAAAAGCACGCTTCGACGAGTATTTCCAGACCTATCTTTTTCCTAGCATGACGCAAACCGATTCCAAATTTCTTGGCCTCCTGGGAGACCACCGCAAGGAGCTGTTGCAACGTTATCTTTGGGCATCGAAGAACCCTGATTTACAGAGCGACCTGACAAAAATGTCGTTCGACTTTGCGAAAAAGGTGGCTGGCAACCGGAATTACCATCCGGCCGTGCGATTGAATGCAACGCTGCTGTTGGGAAACCTGGATGAAAAGTATTCGAACAAGGCCACTAATCCACCTACACCCTATCCTGCCGCAACACAAACTCTGCTAAAAATCGTCGAGTTGGCAGTAGATAACCATCCACTAGTGACCCCTCCGATATTGGCAGCGGCATTAATTGGATTGGAACGGCAAGCGCAATCTCGCAACAATTTGCCAGGTCCGGTGAAACAACAATTTCAACAAACACTACTGGGAATCGTCAACCAGCCGGAATTGTCGAAATCGATGGATCCCGACGTGCAATACTGGCTGAAACGAGTTGCCGCAAGTGCGTTGGCCGAACTACACGAAACGGGTAAGGACAACCAAGTCGTGACCGGCCTTCTATCGTTGATCACTGCTCCGGAGATGCCGTTGGACGATCGTTGCCAGGTTGCAGTCATGGTCACGAAAATTCCCTTGGAGGGAAAACAGGTGAATACGGACGCAATCGCCCAGGGACTTCTCTTGTTAACTCAAACTGTGGTCAACAAAGTCGCAGAAAAGGCTATTGAATTTGAGGACCTGCGAATTGGGAAAGGCCCCGGACGTGTCAACCTGCCTGGTCGCAGAATGGGCATGGAAAAACTTGAATTCGACCGCCGCCGCATACTCAGTCAGCTGAAAAACGTTGACACCGCCTTATCGGCAATTGAACCCCTAACCTCTGAAAAAGTTCAAGTCACAGTGGGCAACGTGTTGACCGCACTTCAGCCCGTACAAGAGGCTGCCCAAAATGAAGAAGTCTCGGATCTAAAATTTACGGAATACGTCCGCCAAATGGCAGCGGATGTCAGCTTGGCAGTGGAACTGGGGTTGTCCGAAGAACAAGATCCTGTCACCCCCAAAAGTCAGGATGCCAAAAGCCAAGATGACCTAGATCTGGAAGACGAAGCCACCAATTAGCGGACGGTTGTCAACCTTCTTAGTAAGAGCAGTCCCGCAGCTCTCAAACCGCTAGGATTTTGGGTCGGACCGAACTGCAGCCTGAGCCCTTTGGCCTGCTGGCAATCGGGCCAGCGCCAAGCACCCGAAGATCACGACCAGATAAAACACATCCCCCACAAGCATCGTGCGGAAAAAGGGGACTGCAGCCAGATAGCACTCCGTTAATCCGCCGAGTGTCTTCTCATAGTGGCTCTTGAACCACCACACTGCAAAATTTGTGGTCAGGAAAAAAATGGCTGCGGGTAACAAACCGCAAGAGACCCAACGCACTGCAGTTGCGGCAGGGCGACTTTCCTGCCTCAACGATCTGCCCAGCCACACTGGCAAGACCATGGCCACATAGGTCACGATCAGTACGCCAAGCTGATCATACGCTGGTAATGCCAAATCGCTAATCGCCAGACAGCCCACCGGTACCAGAACGGCAATAGGCCATCGGGCAAAATAGTAGCCAGCAAAGATCGTGACCGCAGCAATCGGCGTAAAACACCAATCGGGCTGAGCCCAGCGACCACACACCCCAATTGCCACCAGTAACCCAAAAACCAAGAGATCACGGCCGATCTCCGCGAGATGTTTGTCTGGAGATCCTGATACCAGGGGCGTATTGCTACGAGACATCGCAATTTTCCGTTCGCTGTGTGTTTGTGTTTGATCTGGCGGAATACCACAACCGGCCGACCACTCGTGGGCCAATTCTAGTCTTGGGGTGCAAACTTCCACAAGACGCGGTCACCCGCCTGGAGCCGAAAGATACCACAACTTCGGTCAGCCCGCTCGTTGTTGACCCAATACTGCCAAAAATGTTGCTTTAGCCGATCAGCGGCTAGCCCATCAATACTAATCAGAAAAGTGGCTTCACCCTCTCCTACCTTTCGAAAAGTGATCCCTGGCCGGAAATGAACCGCCGTCTCTAGCAAATCAAGCACAGTCATATCCGCTTGCCAGGGAAGCGAATCAAAACGGCATTGGACCCCATTTCCAAAGTCAATCGTCAACGCAACCGACTCCTCAGTGACCGGTGGGGTCGGCTTCCAGCCTTTTTCATGGCCAGCTGCCAAAATACGGCCTCCTGGTGCATCGGAAGAGCCGGTCGAGCCGCTGGAACGGTGAAACAGGCCCCTAGAGCCAACAACGCCTGCCAGCACGCAAGCGAGCAAAACTGGCAGGACCCACCAGGGCGAATTCGTATTGTTCATGGTCACACTGCTCACGCCTCCAACATCGACGGCAAGGCCTCAATCGTCAACCGGTCCAAACGACCAGCCGGTAGCCAGCAGGGGGCGTTGGCTAGACGACCCGTTTCCAGAGCAGAGTCTCCTAGCCGCCACAAACCAACTACGGTATTCTTGGAAGGCCCAAGGCCGTGGGGATGTCATCCCTGGTTGACGACCGCTGAATTCCTGACGTAGAGGTCCCGTGATGGCGGAAAATCAAACAATCACGCTATCGTTTCCCGAGCCTGACATTGCTCTGCTCACGATTGATGCCCCGAATAATAGCGTGAACCTGCTCTCTCGAGCAGTAATGGACGAATTGGAAGGGCAGCTGGACGAAATAGATGCTCGTGGGAACGTCGCAGGACTTATCCTGCGATCAGGTAAGCCAGGCATGTTCATTGCCGGTGCCGACCTCAAAGAGTTCATCGCCTGGATTGACTCCACTTCCGACGAAGTCGTCTCGGTAGCACGGCGTGGGCAGCAGCTTTTTTCGCGGCTGGCTACCAGCGACTATCTGTCCATCGCCACTATTGACGGGATCTGCGTTGGCGGGGGGGCTGAACTGGCAATCTGGTGTGATCGGCGCATCATGAGTCGTTCAAACAAGACAAGCTACGGATTTCCCGAAGTGAAACTAGGTCTTTTCCCCGGCTGGGGAGGCACCGCCCGCACCCCGCGGATCATCGGGCTCTCGAACGCGGTGGAATTAATCACCGGTGGGGAATCACTGGATACCGATGCGGCACGGGTAATGGGGCTGGCCGACGATGTCATCGAAGCGGCAGACGAAGAAGTGGCCGAGCGACTGGTCGAGGCAGGCATCAGGATGGTTCGAGCGGAACAACTCTCGGGTGACTTTCGTCGCGACCGGAGGCGTTGGTCAGCGCCAATCTCCCTGAGTGAAACCGAACTTGGCTTTCTGGGGGCCACCGCCAGCGGATACATCCAGGGACAAACCAAAGGACATTATCCCGCTCCCATGGCTGCCTTGGAACTGATGCTTGGCGCAACAAGCGTTGACCTGATGACTGCCTGCGAGATGGAGGCAACCGGCTTCGCAGAATTATTTGGTTCAGCGGTCAACCGGTCCCTTCTAAATGTGTTTTACTTGCGCGATCGCAACAAGAGAGACCCCGGCATTGCTAGCCAGGCGACTCCGGGAAAAATCAGTTCGGCGGCATTGATCGGTGCTGGCATCATGGGGCAAGGAATTGCGGCAGCGAATGTAAAACGCGGTATCCGTGTCACGTTGAATGATGCCAGCCAGGACGCGCTGGCTCGGGGAGTCCAAGGCATCCTGAGTGAAGTCTCGTACAACAAGAAATCGAGGAAGGCGGATGTCGACCGAACCCTGGAAATGGCGCCGCTGGTCAACACAACCACCGTGGATGAAGAGATTTGTGCAGCTGACGTGGTGATTGAAGCGATCCTCGAGAACTTTACGGTCAAACAAGAACTTTTTGCCCGCCTTGAACCGCAACTTCGGGAAGATACGATTCTTTGCTCAAATACTTCGAGCATCCCCATCACCAAACTCGCCGAGGGGCTCAAGCATCCCGACCGTTTTTGTGGGCTTCATTTTTTCAACCCGGTTCGCAAAATGCCTTTGGTGGAAGTCATTCGGGGTGCTCAGACCAGCGATCAGACCATCGCCACGGCGGTTGCCTACGCTAAAAAACTCGGTAAATCCCCGATCGTGATGAACGATGGCCCTGGATTTCTGGTCAACCGGTTACTGCTGCCATACATGAATGAAGCAGCCCTGCTGCTCTCGTCAGGAGTGGCCATCGGAGACGTTGAAAGGGCCGCCAAGACGTTTGGGATGCCGATGGGACCGATCACGTTGTACGACGTGGTTGGGATCGATACCTGCGTCCATGCAGGTCGGGTTATGCTCGACGCATTTCCCGATCGCATGGTGGCCGCTGAAATCACCTCAAAACTTTTCGAGACAGGCCGCTTGGGACAAAAAAATGGCAAGGGGTTCTTTGATTACAACCGTCGCAAAAAAGGAAAAGGCCAGGAAAGTACCATCGTCGCGGAAATAATTGAAGCGACGATCACTGAACGTCAAGAATTCACACCAGACCAAATTACCGAACGGATGTTCTTCCCCATGCTGCTCGAAGCAACCCGCATTATTGAAGACAACCTGGTTCGTGACCTTCGCGATATTGACCTCGCCTTGATCTTCGGAATCGGCTTTCCTCCTTTCAAGGGTGGTTTGCTCTTTTGGGCTGATTCCATCGGGCCAGCAACACTTCTTGAAAAGCTCAAACCTTATGAATCGCTTGGCAAACGGTTTGAGCCTACCGGAGTACTGTGCGAACTCGCAAAAGACGGTAAAAAATTCTATGACCTGGCCAAAAATACGGGAAGCAAACCATGAAGCAAGCCGTCGTCGTTGATTGCTACCGCACACCTATCGGGCGCGCCCATCCAGAAAAGGGTGTGTTCCGCGATGTCCGCTCGGACGACCTGGCTGTCGAAGTTGTGCGGGCCCTGGTTGACCGCAGCGGGATTGATCCTGCTGCCATCGAAGATGTCATACTCGGAAATACCCAGCAGCAGCGAGAACAGGGATTTAACGTTGCCCGCAATGTGAGTCTGATGGCAGGCATCGCCGTAGAAGCGGGTGGAGCAACGATCAATCGACTCTGTGGCAGCAGTCTGCAGGCACTGAACCAGGCATCTCACGCCATCATGGCGGGCTTCGAAGATGTCCAAATCGTGGGTGGCCTGGAACACATGCACCATATCGCACTGGATGCCGGCCTTGATCTCAACCCGAAACTCTTCCAGCGGACCAGCAAGGGTGCCCTCATGATGGGGATTACTGCCGAATTTCTCGCACAAATGAATGGCATCTCACGTGAACAGCAAGACCGGTTCGCTCTGGAAAGCCACCAGAAAGCGACAGCCGCCTGTGTAAACAAGGAATTTGATCGGGAACTGGTCCCCGTCTGGGGACGCAATGAAGCAGGTGAAAAAGTCCTTGTCGACCGGGACCAGTGCGTCCGGGGAGACACCAGCATGGAAGCCCTGGCGTCCCTCAAGCCGGCATTCATGCCCGGGATGGGAACGGTTACCGCCGGTAACAGTTCACCGTTGAACGATGGTGCGGCAGCCATGCTCGTTATGTCTGACGAACGTGCCAAGGAACTGGGCCTGACTCCGCTCGTTCGCGTGCGGGCAACAGCCGTGGCCGGAGTCGATCCGTGTGTGATGGGCACCGGTCCCGTGCCGGCAACGCAGAAAGCACTCCAACGGGCGGGCTTGACGCTGGAGGATCTTGATCTGATTGAGCTCAACGAGGCCTTCGCCGCCCAGGCGCTGGCGTGCATGCAAATGCTCGATAGTAACGGTCAGGCTTGCGACCCCGCCAAAGTGAATGTTCGCGGTGGGGCAATCGCTATTGGGCATCCGCTCGGTGCCAGCGGTGCCCGCATTGCCACAACGCTGATCCATACCATGATCGACCGCGATGCCAAGTTCGGTCTGGCGACGATGTGCATCGGTGTTGGCCAGGGCATCGCCACAATTTTCGAACGTGTTTAAGCACTAGCGCATCGCACCACGCCAGTCCGTTCTTGCTTTAAGCAATCACGTCGCGGAGGAATCTTCCGGTATGGCTTGCGGCGCACTCAATGACTTCCTCAGGTGCCCCCTCTACCACGACATCCCCCCCCTCCGCACCACCTTCTGGTCCCATGTCAATAATCCAGTCGGCAGACTTGATGACGTCCAAATTGTGTTCGATTACCACCACTGAATTTCCTTGGTCGACCAGCCGCTGTAGAACAACCAGAAGCCTTCCGATATCGTCCGTGTGTAAACCGGTGGTCGGTTCATCAAGAATATACATCGCATGGCTGCTTTGTGACCGTCCAAGTTCGGTTGCCAGTTTAATCCGCTGGGCTTCGCCTCCGGAGAGCATCGTCGATGGCTGTCCCAAAGTGAGGTAACCCAATCCCACATCAGCCAGACTACAAAGCAGGCGATGAATCGAAGCATGATTTTCAAAAAACTCCACCGCCTCTGCAACGCTCATTGCGAGAGCTTCGGCAATCGAATGGCCACGGTATTTAACCGAGAGAGTTTGACGATTGAATCGCGTACCGCGACAAACATCACAAGTCACGAACAGATCGGGGAGAAAGTTCATTTCGATCTTCTGTAAGCCCTGTCCTTGGCATGCTTCACAACGACCACCTTTCACATTGAAACTAAAACGGCCTATCTTGTAGCCTCGCTGCTTGGCTTGGCGCGTGCCGGCAAACACTTTGCGAACTTCATCGAATAGCCCCGTATAAGTCGCCGCGTTGCTCCGCGGTGTCCGACCAATGGGCGCCTGGTCAACCTGAATCGCGCGGTCCACCAAACGCACTCCGCGAAGCCTGCGATAGGGCCCGGGCTTACTCGAAGCGCCATGAAGCCGCTGCGCCAGGGCCCTGCCAAGAGTCTCGATCACCAGTGAACTTTTACCCGATCCACTCACGCCGGTGACACAAGTGAAACACTCCAAGGGAAACGAGGTACTGACGTTTTGCAGATTATTTGCGGTAGCGCCCTCCAACAACAAACGCCGGCTTTTGTCTGGCAAGCGTCGCTTGTGAGGTACCGGGATAACCCGCTTCCCAGAGAGATACTCTGCCGTCAAAGACCGGGGATCAAGGACAAACTGATCGGATGACGCCTGGGCAACGACCTCCCCTCCCAGCAACCCAGCCCCTGGCCCTATGTCGATGATTTCGTCGGCCTCGCGCATGACCGCCTCGTCATGCTCCACAACAATGACTGAGTTGCCTTGCTGCTGGAGTTCGCGAAGGGCCGCAATGAGCCGGTTGTTGTCGCGAGGATGCAACCCAATGGACGGTTCGTCGAGCAGGTAAAGGACTCCTACCAGACCCGATCCAATTCCAGTCGCCAACCTCACACGTTGCATCTCTCCACCACTGAGCGTATCAGCCGTGCGGTCAAGTGTGAGGTAATCGGCGCCAACTTTTACGAGGAATGCAAGACGACGGTTAATTTCTCGTAAAATTGGCTCACCAATCGGTTTCTCATCGTTAGAAAACTCCACACCTTCGAAGAATTTTTCTGCTTGACGAACCGTCAATGCAGTGACTTCGTGAATGGCCATCCCTTGGAACCGGCAAGCAATCGCCTCGGGACAAAGGCGATGCCCCTGACAATCGCTGCAGGGAACGGAACTACGGTAAGCCTCAAGCCGGTCACGGGCTGTTTCACTCCGAGACCCGGCGTAGTCCATTTCGAGATGGCCGAGCAGGCCCGGAAATTTTTTGCCGTCGCCGTAAAGCAGTTGTTGACGGCCAGCATCCGGCCAGGTATTGAGAGGTTGATCCATCTCGACTTTGGCCGAACCGCAGAAGTCTGCGAGCAGTTGTTGCCGCTGTTTTTTGGCTGCTGCTGACCCTCTCTTCCACGGAGATATCGCCCCGTCGGCAAGGGCCAAACTGTTGTCGGGCAGGACCAGGTCAGGGTCGAAACCTTCGTTGGCACCTAATCCACTGCAAGTGGAACACGCCCCGCGAGGGCTGTTAAAGCTGAACGTACGGGGCTCAATTTCGGCAATACTGGCCTGGCATTTGGGACAAGCATACCGGGTGTTATAAACCTTCTGCTGCCAATTGGTGGTGTCGGTTTTATTTTCCACCCCGGTTCTCTTGTCGGGCGTTTGATAACTGATGACGAGGACACCTTCACCATGCTTGAGCGCTAGTCGAATAGATTCTTCCAGCCGGTTTTTGATCCCTTTGCGAATAACAACACGGTCAATAACCGCTTCAATATCGTGTGTTTTTTGTGATACGAGCGACGGCACATCTTCGAGAAGATAAGTTTGTCCATCAATCCGCGCGCGGACAAAACCCGCTTTCCTGATCTTTTCAAATATTTCCGTATGGCTTCCCTTGCGGCCACGAATGAGCGGGGCAAGGACCATAACACGAGTTTCCTCAGGAAGTGCCGTAATCAGGGCCTCAATCTCGGCAGGTGTCTGTTGTGAAACCGGGGCATCACATTTCGGACAATGCACCTCTCCAAGACGTGCCATCAACAGCCGCAAATAGTCGTAGATCTCCGTGACCGTGGCCACCGTGCTCCGAGGGTTCCGGACTCCTGGGCGTTGATCGATGGCAATAGTCGGTTGAAGACCGTCAATCCGGTCGACGTCGGGCCGCTGCATTTGAGCGCAGAATTGACGGGCATAGACCGATAAACTTTCGATATATTGCCGTTGTCCCTCGGCTAATAGCGTATCGAATGCCAGGGAACTTTTCCCCGAACCGCTGACCCCGGTAATCACGACGAATTTGTTACGGGGAATGTCGACATCGATGTTCTTCAGGTTGTGAGTCCGCGCACCACGTATCTGGGTAAACCCGTCATTGAAACGGACTTCCCGGTCAACGGCTGACTGGGATGAGGCAGGAGGACACATGACGACGAGCGTAACAGCCGGTCCGATCCGCGACCATACCTTTGATCGTGGAAAAACCACGCGATCTTTTCAGTCGTTTGTGGAAGATCCCTTGCCGACCGGCAGGCAAAGCAGATAGGGTGTTCAACCTGCGGATGAGCAATCTTGCCTGTTCGGACTCCATCAGGCACCGGCACGCGTTGCCGAAGTCGTGCACTATCGACTAGAATGCAGAGCTTTGCCGAATAACTGACCCCAGTCAAAGGACTGACGGCAGCTGTCTCCAGCGGACACGGGCTCCCCATGTTTGAATCCCTGCAAGAAAACCTCACCTCTGCGCTGAAAACGCTGCGCACGCAGGGAAAATTAAGCGAAGCGAATATGCGGGACGGGCTCAAACTCGTCGAACGGTCGCTGCTGGAAGCGGATGTGAGTTTTGAAGTCGTGCGGGACTTCATGCAAAACGTCACCGAGCAGGCTGTCGGTGAAAAGGTGCTCAAATCGCTTAATCCAAGCCAGCAAATTGTAGGAATCGTCCATCAAGAATTAATTCACCTGATGGGGCCAGTCGACCATTCTCTACACCTGAAGGGAACCGACGACACTACCATTTTGATGATGTGCGGCTTGCAGGGATCGGGAAAAACAACCTCTTGCGGCAAACTGGGCCGATTACTCGCGCAGGCAGACCGCAAACCTCTACTTGTCGCTGCTGACCTGCAGCGTCCCGCGGCCATCGACCAGCTCCACATTCTGGGCGAGCAGCTCGATATTCCCGTTTACTCCGATCGTGTCGAAAAGAACCCGGTCGTGGTTTGTAACGCAGCGGTCAAGCAAGCCAAAAAAATTGGCGCTGATGTCGTAATCCTTGATACAGCCGGTCGACTACACGTTGACGAAGAGTTGATGGGGCAGCTCGAAAAAATTGATCGCCAATGCCAACCTGAGCAGGTCTATCTCGTGGTAGATGGGATGACAGGCCAGGACGCGGTCAACAGCGCAAAAGCGTTCAACGACGCCTTGGAGCTGGATGGCGTGATCATGACAAAACTCGACGGCGACGCCCGCGGCGGTGCTGCCTTGTCGGTTAAACGTGTCACCGGAGTTCCCATTAAGTTCATCGGCACGGGAGAGCATCTCGATGCGCTCGAGGAATTCCATCCCGAACGCATGGCAGGACGCGTACTCGGGCAAGGAGATATTCTCACCCTGGTCGAAAAAGCACAGCGCGAATTCGACCAGGAAGAAATGCGATTGCAAGAAGAACGCTTGCAAAAGGGCGAATTCACGCTCGAAGACTTCCGCAAGCAGTTAACCCAGGTCGGTCGCCTGGGCCCCATGCAAAAAGTCATGGGAATGATTCCCGGAATGGGGCAAATGACCGAGGGACTCGATGACATCGATGCCGAAGGGGACATGAAGCGGTTGTTGGGCATCATTGACTCCATGACACCCCAGGAACGCCATAAACCCAAGATTATCGATCAAAGCCGCCGCCGCCGTATTGCCACCGGTTCGGGGGTCGAACCCCACGAAGTCAACGAGCTGGTCAAGCAATTTGACGCTATGGCCCAGTTGATGGTGCAAATGGCCGGTAAGGGGATGCGTGAACGGATGAAGTTGCTCCAACAGGTGCAAAGTGGCATGGCGGGCAACGGGCAACTGGCCCGGTCCAAGAAGGGAACCGGCAAGCGGCTGTCACCAAAAGAGCGGGCCAGGCTAAAAAAACAGCGCGACAAGGAATTGCGACAAAGAAAACGGGGAAAAAAACAAGGGAAGTAAGATTATGACAAGGCCGGCCGGGCCTTGTTTTCAAGGCCCCAGTCGGGCAGAATGGGGGATTCGCTAGACCGGCTCAGCCCCCGGAAGCGAACTTGCCAGGGCTGCCTGTTGAAAGAGGAGACCATTGTGTCTGTAAGAATTCGTATGAAAAAGATGGGACGAACCCATCGCCCATTTTTCCGTATCTGCGCAATAGACAAGCGGTCTCCGCGTGATGGACGTGTGCTTGAGGAATTGGGTACGTATGACCCCTCCATATCTGATACGAATGCGAGGGCCATTCTTAAACTCGATCGTATCGACTATTGGCTCAGTGTGGGCGCGCAGCCTTCGGGCAACGTATCTGTATTGATTAAAAAGTACGGAACCGCCGGGACCCATGTCGACGTACAAAAAGCGGCTTTGGAAAAAATTGCCCTACCCAGGATCATTCCGGATCCCGGCGAGCCAGCCTCAATGCCCAAGTCGCCTGAGCCAGAAACCTCCGAAGAAAAGACCGAATCAACCCCAACCGCCGAAGCCGAATCGCCAGCGAAAGATTCCACCGAAGACTCGACAACCGCTGAGCCTGCTAAGGAAACCGCCACTGGCGAAACCGCTACTGACGAAACCCCCACTGCCGAAACTGCAGAATCTGATTCAGGCGATTCGAAAGAGACCGACACCGCTAAATCGAGTTAATCCCAAAACCGACTTGTTATCCGTGGAACTGAAAGATCGAAGGAGGCGGCCAAGATTTTCTGAACAACGGTCGTGGCGTTGACATGCGATTCGACGTGCTGACGCTATTTCCGGAGATGTTTCCGGCCTACCTCGGTCAAAGCCTGCTCAAGCTGGCAATCGAGCGACAACTGGTCGACATCCAACTACATAACATGCGCGACTGGGCTCATGACAAACATCAACAGGTCGACGACCGTCCCTTCGGTGGTGGACCCGGCATGCTGCTCAAACCAGGCCCCGTTGTTGAGTGTGTTGAACATGTACAGCAACTCACCCAGCAGCCGGGACATCTGGTGTTATTGACCCCTGTCGGGCGACGCCTTGAACAGCCGGTAGTGGAAAATCTGGCCAACCACAAACGGCTAGTTTTGGTGTGCGGACGATACGAAGGATTTGACCAACGAATTATGGATATCCTCAAACCGGATGAAATTTCGGTTGGAGATTTTATTTTGAACGGAGGAGAAGTCGCGGCGATGGTCGTCATCGACGCTGTACTTCGCCTGGTTCCCGGGGTCCTGGGAGACGAACAAAGCAACAAACATGATTCCTTTTCCGGCGGGCAACGTCGGTTGGAATTTGCACAATACACAAGACCAAGAGTCTACCGGGAACTGGAAGTCCCAGCGGTACTCACCAGCGGCAATCATGAAGAGATCGCTCGCTGGCGCGAACAAAACAGCTTGGAACGAACACGCCAGCGGCGGGCTGACCTGTTGTAAAGCCAGACCAGGTTGTAAACCAAACATCGGCGACCCTTTCAAAAAGAGGAAATAACCATGAGTCAGCAAATCCTGGATCTCGTAGAAAAATCCAGTCTTAAAGATAAAGATAAAGTTCCTCAGTTTGACATTGGTGATACAGTCGATGTCCACACGAGAATTCTTGAAGGCGAAAAAGAGCGGATCCAAGTTTTCTCCGGAGTGGTGATTGCCCGTAATGGATCGGGAAGTCGCGAGATGTTTACCGTACGCCGGATTGTTTCCAACGAAGGTGTCGAGCGGAAATTCCCTCTGCATTCGCCCCGCGTTGCCAAAGTCGACGTCAAGCGAAGCGGCCTTGTACGGCGGGCCAAACTTTATTTCCTCCGCGATCGTGTCGGCAAAGCGGTACGTCTCAAAGAACGCCGGCGCGACACATAATTCGGTTCTTCCATGCGGTTCCTATGAGCCTACGCACCTGGCTCGCCGATCTGTTCCGACCACGTACCCTTGGCGAACGAGGCGAGGCAATCGCTGCCCGATATCTCAAACGGCGCGGATTTAAGATTGTCGCTCGCCGGGATCGCTCTAGACTTGGCGAACTGGATCTGGTCGCCGTCGAAGACCGTACGATCGTATTCGTGGAAGTAAAAACTCGGCGATCGGCTAGGAAGGGACAACCCACCGAGGCGGTCGACCACGCCAAACAGTGCCAGTTGACCCGCGCTGCCTTGACGTTTCTCAAGAGTCATAGCTTGCTGGAAGAGCGAGCCCGGTTCGACGTGATTGCAATCATCTGGCCCGAGGGAGCCTCCCCCCAGATTGAGCACTTTCGCGATGCGTTCTCGGCAAAGGGGCCAAGTCACCAGTTCTTTCGCTAAACCGGTTTTCTTCCCGATTGACGGTCATTGATTTTTGGCCTCCCGGTGCGGGGGCCACTGGCAGAGTTCCGCCCAGGGGAGTAGTCCCGGGATCGTACCGCCCTAAGAGCCCTCGCCAGCTGACGGCGACTCCCTCTGGATACGTTGCCCCCGCTGCTTCCGCCCCATCTCCTGGCCCCCCTGGCTGCCAAAACCGCACAAGACCTCCAGCCAGACGGTGTCGTCCACACAGCCGCCACCAGGTTCCTTCTTGAGGAAATTCAGCCCCTATCGCAAGGTTTTTCTGGGGACTGGTGTAAAAGTCGCCATGGCCTAGGTCAGGGAAAACTAGTTGCTGGGCAGGCCTCCTCGTAGCGTCCCTTGGGCGGTAGAATAGAAGGTTGTTGGATTCAGATGGCGGATCGCAACAGGCTCCATTGGGTACCAGGAAGGTAAGAACCATGACGAAACACATCTTTGTAACTGGTGGTGTTGTCAGTTCGCTCGGCAAAGGTTTGACCAGCGCCTCAATTGGCATGCTGCTGGAGAAGCGCGGGCTGAGCGTGCGGATGCAAAAGCTCGATCCGTACATCAATGTCGACCCGGGCACCATGAGCCCTTACCAACACGGTGAGGTCTATGTGCTGGACGATGGTAGCGAAACCGATCTCGATTTGGGGCACTATGAAAGGTTCACCAATGGTCCCCTTTCGCGTTTTTCAAACTACACAACTGGCCAAATCTACCAATCGGTCATCAACAAGGAACGACAAGGAGAATTCCTTGGAAAAACGGTCCAGGTCATCCCGCATATTACCAACGAAATCAAGAGCGTCATTTCCAAAATGGCGGAAGACCCAACCGATCCAGTCGACGTGATCATTACTGAAATTGGGGGTACCATAGGAGACATTGAAAGCCTCCCCTTCCTGGAAGCAATCCGCCAGTTTGCAATCGACGTTGGAAAAGAAAACTGTCTCTATATCCACTTGACCTTGGTCCCCTACCTGAAAGCGGCAAAAGAACTGAAAACGAAGCCGACGCAACATTCTGTCGGTCAGCTAAGGGCAATTGGTATTCAACCAGATATTCTGATTTGTCGGACGGAGCGGTCCATCAGTCGAGACGATCGCGAAAAAATCGCCCTCTTCTGCAACGTTACCCTCGACGCAGTGATTGAAGAAAAAGACAAGGACTTTTCAATTTACGAAGTGCCTCTGAGCCTGGTTGACAACCAGTTGGACAAATTCATCGTCGACAAACTGGGACTTTCTACACCCGATCCCAATCTGGACGATTGGCGGGAGTTACTTCAACGTTTGCGAAATCCCAACCACGAAATTAGCATAGCGGTCGTCGGTAAATATGCCGAGCACAGCGATGCATATAAGTCCATCTACGAGGCACTCGACCATGGTGGTATTTTTCACCAAGCCCGGATTCGTATTGGCCGGATTCGTAGCGAGGATGTGGAAGCCGAAGGGCCAGAAAAAGTTCTCTCCGGTTATGACGGTTTACTGGTACCGGGTGGATTTGGAGAGCGGGGTATTGAAGGAAAGGTTGCTGCCATCCGTTACGCCCGTGAGCGAAAGTTGCCGTTCCTAGGGATCTGCCTCGGAATGCAATGCGCCGTGATCGAGTTCGCCCGCAACGTCAGTCACCTTGAAGGGGCTAATTCAACCGAGTTTGACAAAGACGCCCCACACCCGGTGATTTGCCTTCTCAATGAACAAAAGACGATCACCGAAAAAGGGGGGACCATGCGGCTGGGTGCACAGCCAACCTGCCTTGAGACAGGTAGTGTCGTTGCCGATTGCTACGGTGTTGCCGATATCAATGAACGGCATCGGCATCGCTATGAATTCAACAACGTTTACCGCCAGCAGTTTGCTCGACACGGCATGCGGTTTTCCGGCACAAGTCCCGACGGTTTCCTGGTTGAGGTTGTTGAATTACCCGATCACCCTTGGTTTGTCGCCGTCCAATACCATCCGGAATTCAAATCAAAACCGACTTCTCCTCAACCTCTGTTTGCCGGATTTATCGGGGCGGCTGTGGCCCACCATGCGGGGCGCCAGCGGCCCGCGCATCCTCAAGAACCAGCGGATGAAGGTGTACCGGTTGTAAAACCTGCCAAGGCCCCTTCAACGAACCCAACCAAGTAGTTTTTTGCACAAAACATGGACCAAGCCTCTGGCACCTTAAATTTGCTATGACCGAAGAAAAAAAAATAATCATCGATGAGGACTGGAAATCGAAAGTCCAGGCCGAAAAAGACTCCTTCGAAAAGGAGCCGGAACACCCGCAGCCGGAAGCAGATGTTCCCCAAGACCCACCCATGCCACCGGCAAGTCTGGAAATACTGCTAACGAACCTCGCCACCGAAGCCATGATGGCACTCGGTCAGATTCCGCACCCCACCACGGGAGAAATGTTGTTTCTTCCCAATCAGGCAAAATTCCTGATTGATACGATCGCAGTTATCAAGGATAAGACCAGCGGCAATTCGACAGCAGCTGAAACACAAGCCATCGACGGCCTTATTCACCAACTGCGGATGGCCTACATTGCTGGCCCTCCGGAAACAGCACCGGATGAATCCGCCGACAATGTGGCCAGTTCCATTGAAATTCCCGGCACTCAATAAAACACCCCACCCAGACGATTGTCGTGTTCGACACTACGGCCGAATGTGCCGCCACCTAAAAACTTGCATTCCCGTATCCGGCTGACAACGGTCGGGGTAATTAGCGGCGAACGATTCTCGAACTGGGTAGGGGTGCTTGATTTCTACTTTTCTTGATTGACGGTTCAGTCGGGAGATGGGGCCGCCCCGACTGGTTCGGGCTTCTTGTCTTTCAACCTGTCATGCCGAGAGTTGGTCAAATACCTGTCGAAACTCCGGCATTTGCTCGGCGATGTGCTGCTGCCAACGTTCTGGATTCCAAATCTCAATACAAACCGCCGCCCCGATGATCATGACGGTGCCCCCTGGCTCGACGGCCAGGAACTCTCGAAATCCCTCGGGTAGTACGATTCGCCCCCGACCTGCCAATTTGATCTGGGTTTGCCTGGTCGAAAGCAAGCGACCGAGCAATTGAACCTCCAATAATCTGCCTTCCAGCCTGCCGGCTTGAATCTTGCTTGCAACCAGGGCGACTCCTTCATCCTGCTTGGCCTGCCACGCATCCGCATTCCAGAGGCTGAGGCATCCGTACTGTTCTTTGGCGAGAATGCAAGCACCTTTATCGGCTGCTAGCTGGTCCACCAACTCCGAAGGCAGTGAGACACGATATCGGTCGTCGAGCGTCCGCGCGCTTTCGCCCAGTATCAGTTCGGTCGTCTCTGCCACGGCAACCTGTGGGGGCTATCTCAATTTCATCGGAGTGCCATCCTCGGCAAAACTCAGTGTCTCCTTACAAATGGGCTTAAAACCCTTGATTTAATCCGTTTTTATCACTGATATGGGCTAATAACCCACATCCATGACAGATGATTCTATCGCCCTCAGTTTGCCTGACAAGGTGCGGGAGCAATAATTCGCAGAATTTTTTTGCCCAGTGGGAGCCTTGAAAACGTAAGCGTTCGACCTGGCGGCAACAACTTGCTAGCGGTCATTAGGCCATGCCAACGAACGAACCGAACTCGCGTGGCACGAAGTGAGCTGTTTTAGTAGCTTTCGCCGTTCGGAATTACCAACATTGTGCCACACGCGACCCTCTTTGGTTGTGGCCTGGATGATATTAAGGAATCGGGTGGTCAGGGAATCTTTACAAAACGATCGTGTTGTGATCACTGGCATGGGGGTGATCACTTCGACCGGCAGCCATCGGGAAAACGCCTGGCAAGCAATTTGTTCTGGCCAGAGTGGAGCCCGTCGTATGAACGGTATCACAGGCATTCCCGATGGCGTGTTTTTGGCTGCGCCTGTTGACCTGTTTTGCGAATACCCTGGTCAGCTGAAGAACATCCCGCTCTGTCGCCAGACGGCCAGAGAGGCTTTGCTCGACAGTGGCATCGACCCTCGAAAGATGGACCGCAACCGTTTTGGCTGTTCCATTAGCGGGCACATGGGCGACACCGACTTCGTCGTCGAACGGGTTGGCAAGAGCACCCTGATTCCAGAGGGAAAACAGCCATGGTGGAACCAGTGGCTCCCCAACACAGCATGTTCGATTGTGGCCAATGACCATGACTTGCGCGGACCGCGACTAAGCAATTCAACGGCCTGTGCTAGTGGAACGATTGCATTTCTGGTTGCCGTACGATCCATTCTTGACGGGCAATGTGACGTGATGTTAGCAGGCAGTTCGCAAGCGATACATCCTTTGTTTGCCGCCGGCTTCCACAACATGCGAGTGCTGGCAAACCATGAAGATCCTTCTCAAGCTTGCCGGCCTTTTGATTCAAATCGCAAAGGCTTTGTGATGGGCGAAGGTGCGGCGATGTTGATTGTCGAACGACTCAGCCACGCACTGGAGCGAGGTGCACAGATATACGCCGAAGTACTCTCGGGTCATATTCTCACCGACGGCCAGCATGTTACCAGTCTCGATGCCAATAGCGATGCACTCGTGCACTTGATTACAACAACCCTACGTTCGGCAAACCTTGCCCCACACAACATCAGCCACATCAACGCCCACGGGACGGGCACGATCCAGAATGACGCCATGGAAGCCCAAGGCATCCGTCGCGCACTGGGCCCAGCAGCCGATTCGGTGTGCGTAACCGCCAACAAATCCATGTTGGGCCATTTGGTCAACGCGTCAGGAGCTGTTGAATTGGCCATGACTGCGTTGTCTCTCCGCGATGGATTTGCTCCGCCCACGGTCAATCTCACTGATCCTGACCCCACTTGTGACCTCGATTGCGTTCCGCTGGTAGGAAGGCAGCAGACGATGGACCATGCACTGAAACTGTCCATCGCCTTCGGTGGGCATATGGCAGCGGTCGCGTTGCGCCGCTGGAGCGGTTGCGGTGAACGCAAGAGCGCAATCCAGCGACTCTTGGCCGCATAGGCCTCACCGTTTCCGGTGGCGAGAGGCTACTCGTCAAGCATGTTCTTCCGCCGCAACAAGTGGTGGTAATGCTGTGCAAAACGGTGAGACTCGTCCCGTACGTATTGCAACAACCGAAGGGCATACGAGTGGCGGCTCAACCGGTACGGTTCAGGGCGGTGCATGCCATAGATAAGCTCCTCTTTTTTGGCGAGTGACAACACCAGTGGAGGTTCAATTCCGGCGGCCTTGAATGCTTCAAGCCCTTGATTAAGTTGGCCCTTGCCACCGTCGATGAGAAGAATATCTGGAAAGACTGCATTCTCCTCTTCGAGGCGTTTGAATCGGCGGGAAATAACCTCGCGAATGCTGGCATAATCGTCCACACCGTCAACCTCTCGAATGCGATAGCGTCGGTAACCTGGCTTGAACGGCAACCCATCAATAAACTGGACGAGGCTGGCAACGGTTTCGTTGCCTCCAAGATGGGCGATATCAACACCTTCGATGGTCCGAGGCTGGTCGGCCAATGCTAAAAGTTTTTGGAGCCCCGCCAGACCTTTCTTTGGATCAACATAAAATACTTCCGGCTGCTCATGTTTCTCCAAATCACCCCGTTCCCGCAAAGACTCAAGCATCTTGACTTCATCGCGCAACCTGGCTGCCTTTTCAAACCTGAGATCGGCCGCAGCCTGACTCATTTCAGCTCGCATCTCCTTGAGAAGTGATTGGCGTTTACCATCCAGGAACATTCGCAGCCGCTTAATATCGCGACGATATTCTTCCTTCGAAATCCTTAAATTACAGGGAGCTGTACACTGGTGTATCGACGCCAGCAAACAGGGACGAAACCATTTCCAGCGATCATCATCAGCCTCGATATCGAGGGAACACGTCCGAAACTTGAATACCCTCTGCAAAACTTGTAGCGCTCCACGGAGACTACCAACGTTGGCAAAGGGACCATAAAGTTTTACACCTCCTGCCCGTGGCTCCCGGGTAATTTCCACACGTGGAAAATCTTCGTGCGTGGTGATTTGAAGATAAGGGAAACTCTTGTCATCACGGAGATCCCGATTGAACTTCGGTTGTGTGTCTTTAATGAGCCGAGCTTCCATCAGCAGGGCATCAACTTCACTTTCGGCTTCGATAAAATCGACGTCGTAGGCTTCCCTGACAAGTTGAGCCGTGCGGCGGTCTTGAGCCGCCGCCTGGAGAAAATAAGTGACAACACGTGCTCGCAAATCTTTTGCCTTGCCAATGTAGATTACGCGTCCTGCCTGATCCTGAAAAAGGTAAACACCCGGAGCCGATGGGAATTTGCTCCGCACCTTGGTCGCTGCCCGCTGGAAAAAATCTAGCTGCGTTTTGGAAAATTCAGCTGAGTCGCCAGCGGTTGTCACTGTGTTTGCAAGCCAAGTGGGCCAAGAGGATTTTCCATGTCTGCCTGCTCAATTATTCTAAGGCTTGTTAATTGTGCCAACGGCAACGTTGGAGGAAAATATATTTTGATGGTAACTATCAGACTCCGGCGAAACTTCGAAGGTCGTTTTCCAGACGGGACAATCGTTCGGCCAGATCAATCTTTGCGCGTTCCAGATCCGCAAGCTGTTCTGGGGCAGTATAGGCAAACATGTAAAACTTGATTTTGGGCTCAGTCCCGCTTGGCCTGATCGCCACGTAATTTCCCTCGGCAACCAGGTCGAGGAGGATCAGGTCCCCCTGGGGACCCACCAACGGTTCCGCCTTGCCCCCCATGGAGGTTGTGGTTTTGCGAAGATAATCGCGAACACCAGCAACGCCGCATCCACCAAGTTCTGAGGGAGGATTGTCTCGAAAAGCCGCCATCACCGTCTTCATTCGATCCATTCCCTCACTACCAGGCATCTGTACCGAAATTGTTCGCTCGGCGTGGGCCCCGTGCTGCCACATCAGGGCATCCAGTTTTTCGTGCAAAGTCTGGCCATCCGCCTTGAGCTTTGCCGCCAGTTCCGAGAGCAACAAGGCTGCAACAGCACCATCCTTGTCGCGAACATGAGTACCCGCCAGATAACCATGGGACTCTTCGGTACCAAATACAAAATGCTCGGGACCTTCGCGGTCGATGACTTCCGCAATCCATTTGAATCCAACCAGCAAATCTCCTACCGTGCGTACGCCATAGCTGTCACCAATGCGCCGTGTAAGTTGGGTAGTAACGAGTGTTGTGACCAAATAATGGTTCGCCGTCAGCCCACCAGCCGCTTGCCGTGTCTCCAATAGATAATCGGCAAGCAGCGCCCCGATCTGGTTACCCGACAAGGTCTTCCATGGGGAGTTTGACGACCCCGTCAGTGGGGCTGCGCAACCAATTCGATCGCAATCGGGATCACTGGCAATTGTCAAATCGGCCGACACCTCCTGGGCGCGGACAATCATGGTATCAAAGACCTCAGGATTTTCCGGATTCGAAATGTTTCCCGGAACATTCGGAAAATCTGGATTCGGCTCGGCATGAAGTGCAAAAAGCTCTACGTCGGAAAACCCACATTTCTCAAGTACCGGACAAACAGCCGTTGCTCCCACACCATGCAGGGGCGAATAAAGAATCTGCAGATCTCGAGGACCAGGCGTCGATAATGCAGCAACTGCTGCGTAGAACTCTCCATCAATTTCTTGCTGGCTAATCACAACCTCCCCCAGCGACAAGCTCGCGTCGAAATCTTTACGATCAATGGCTTCCACACCCATCACTCGATCGATCACTCCTTGATCGTGCGGCGGGAGAATCTGGCCTCCAGTGGACCAATAGACTTTAACCGCGTTATCGCTTGGTGGATTATGGCTGGCAGTAACCATAATGCCGCAGGAGCACTTCTTGTGACGCACCGTAAATGAAAGCTCTGGCGTACTACGAGGTCCATCGAGAAAATAGACCTTAAACCCATTGGCCACCATGATTTCTGTGCATAGCCTGGCGAAATGGGATGACTGGTGACGCGTATCGTAGGCAATCGCACAGGAGGGGGTTGCTCCTGCCCCTAAACTCTCTTTGACGTATTCGGCCAAACCTTGGGCGCTCTCACCAATCGTCCGGTCATTAATAGCATTGCTGCCAATTGGATACATTTTTCCCCGTCGCCCACCGGTACCAAACGGGATAATCGTCCAGAAGATGTTGTCCAGGGTCTGCCATTGCTCATCGAGGATATGTTGCTCGACCTGGGCCGCGTAGTCGGTGTAGCAGGGCTCGGAAAGCCAGGTCCGAATGTTCTCTGCGGCCGTTTCAGTGAGCTGTCCTGCAGCAAGCGCTTTGTCGAGACGGGCAAGAGTTTCTGATGATCCTGTGGTGATATTCGTCATGGCGGTTTTCCCAAAATCTTCCGGTGGTGGGAGTCTGTACCAGTTTGACCCCCAATGGGTGTGCCATCGTTATCGCAGCAAGCCGGGGAAAATTCTACCTCTGACTTCACCATCTGGTCTGAAAAAGTCGCGACAGCTTGCCCAAAACCAGGTAGGACTTGATAATAACTGGTGAAGGGATCCGCCTGACATGCACGCTATTTTTGGTCACGGGGCCGTGCGGCAAGCTCTACTGGGAGTCTTTGCGGCCGTAACGGCCTTCCTACCATCACTCACGACAACCCGAGCTGAGCTACCTCCCCGACGGGTAAAGCCACCGGTCTGGTCACGGGACGTGCTCGACTTGTTTTTTGACGATGCACGGGACGCGCTACAGGGGCCTCGGCCGGACTACAGCTCCTTTCGCCCTGCCACAAGCGACGGGCCCTTAAACAACGCCACGCGTCCTGTAGAAGTTGAAACCGCATCGCGTTGGACCGACCTGATCGCTGCAGAAACGATCGAAACCGAAATCAAACGTTTGGCAATACTGATCGACAGCGATGTGACAACTCCCGGATTATTCAAGGGTGGTGGACACAGAAAATGTCGTCAGCACTTTAGTACCTTGGCAGTTCTCTTTGCCATTGTTGGCCAGTACGACGGTGAAGTGCGGTGGCAGCAACCAGCACCCGCGTTCCGGGATCTGTTTGCCCGCGCAGGCTACAACTGCAAGGCTGGAACCGATCAATCTTTTCGTGAAGCAACCCAACGAAAACAAGACCTGACTGATTTGATCCGAGGCGACCGACCGGAGGTTCCAAAAGCTGAACTTCAGACCGATTGGAGCCAGGTGGCAGATCGTCCACCACTAATGCGCCGCATGGAACTGGCCCATCAAGGTCGACTGACGAAGTGGCTGGCCAGTCGAGATGAGTTCTCCAGAAATCGCCTGGCAATCCGTCACGAAGCGCAACTGCTGGCAGTCCTCGGTGAGATTATCCGCCAGGAAGGCTTCGATTATTGGGACGATGAGACATACAATCATTTTGCGCTCGAGCTTAGCCAGGCAGCCAAAGACCTGTCTGGAGCAGTCGATGAAACGAATTATGCCGCTGCCCGCGACGCCGCAGCACGAGCCACCAAGGCCTGCAGTGGCTGTCATGAGGACTATCGTGGCTGAACCTCCAATTTGCAGTTCTGTGACCCCTTTTCGGGCCATTTAGGAAACAACCGGTTTTTGCTCGCTTTGCTTTAAACCTCATGTATAATGACGATAAGACATGTTTTTTCGAACATGCCGGTTCTTTTGATCCTCGTCGTTTCCGGAGTCGACCTACTGTTACTTTAATCGACCATTTTTTAAATCTTTTGCGGGATATTCGTGTCTCGCCAGGCTAATGAAGGCGTCGGGCAATGCGACGCACAAACAACCGTGGCTCAAGGCTTGGCTTCAACAGTAAACAGTCGTCTACCGATGGACGGTGACTGTATTCGATAGCCACGCTTTTCTTAGCCTCCGTTGTGATTTCTTCCGCTTGTGGAGAATGCAGGTTCCTGACACGTCCGTGTACTCGGCTTGTAGAGCGTCGGATGCACCAGACCCTTGGTTCGAAATGCCCGTCACGACTAACAAACCCCCTTCCAAACTTTGGGCCACGGGCCCAGCTGGGAGGAAGACCTCATGAATTTAAAAATTTGTGTCAACGCTAACCAGGTGCCAAAGCCCGGCACCTCGGTGTGTCGCTGCATGGTTCTGGTTCATTGGTTAGCGGTCACAGTGTCGCTTTCCTTAAGCATCGACACCCTTGCTCAGGAAAGCAGTGATGGCATAGCCGAGTCAGGGCTTTACGCCGGAGGCAACAGTGGTCAGCAACCCGGCCCGTTTACGGGAACTGTCAACATTAATGATTTTTTCGGAGCAGAGCGATTTTATGCCGAAGGCCTGACCGGTACGAATGCGGTCGTAGCCAACATTGAAGCAGGCCATCCGTGGACCGGGCACGAAACTCTCACCCACGCTCAGCAAATCAACAATCCGTATATAAATGACCAGGTTGATCGCCATAGCACGTGGGTGGCGATGGTCTTGGGCGGTCGCACAACCCCAAGCAATCCTGGTGAATACCAGCGCGGTCTAGCGCCAGATGCAGAACTTCATACGGGCGCGATTTCACCCGGTTGGTCCACCAGTTCCTCCCGCTATTCGACATCCTTTACCCTGAATTTCTATGCAATGTCGACTTACAGTCCTTATCGTGCCGCCTTTCTCGACGGCATCACGGGGCCAGACAACACGAGAACTGCTGACGTGGTGAATTCAAGTTACAACGCAAACATTAGCGGGGCACAAAGCGGAACCGATCGAATATCGGGTACGTTAGATGCCCTGGCGAATTCCAATCCGCGCACCTTGTTTACGACTTCCGTTGGTAATACGCTTCCCAGTGGCAACGGCCCCAACAAGGTGAACAGTCCAGCTGCGGGCTACAATAACATTGCGGTCGGGTCTCTCGGAATTGCGACCAACGGCTTTGTCAATCCGAGCACTTTCAGCAATGGCGGCCCCAATGACTACAAGGATCCGGTGACTGGTACAGTCTCACAGGCTCGACAAGTGGTCGATATTGGAGCGCCCGGCCAACACCTATCTGCTGCCTACTATGGTGGCGAAACAGGTGGCAATGCCCCCACCCTCGGCGGATCTGCAAATGGGCCGGCTGGTGGGTCCGATTACTACACCCGTTCCCTTAGCGGAACAAGCTTTGCTGCCCCGATCGTGGCTGGCTCTGCAGCACTTATTTACGACGCAGCTTACAGTGTATTGAGTGACAATGACGATGCGCGCGATGCGCGCGTCGTCAAAGCGGTCCTTATGAACTCAGCGGACAAAACCAGGAATTGGGATAACGGACAAATTGCACATCCCAACAACTATGGTGGCGTGCTGACAAACCAGGGACTGGACAATCGTGTTGGCACAGGCCGCTTGAACCTTGACAAAGCCTTTGAACAATTTCTCTTTGGTACGACCGATGTTCCTGATGAGGACCAAGGGAATCTGGGAATGGTTGAGGAAAGTGGATGGGACTTTGGTACTGTGAACGAGGGCATCACCAATGACTATTTCATAAGCCAACCTCTGGAGACTGGTTCCACGTTTAACGCCACCTTGACCTGGTACCGGGATCGCGCTCGACTGGGCAATACTTCCTTTACCGAACAGAGTTATGACAACCTCGATCTGGAACTATGGACCGCCATGGGTAGTTCGCCCATCGATCTGATTTCGGTTTCTAGCAGTCCCTACAACAACTCCGAACATTTCAGCTTCGAGATTCCCAAGACGGATCATTACGTCCTGCGAGTCCGTTGGACCGACGAAGTCTTTGACCAGGTTTCCAGTGCCAACGTCGAAACCTACGGGCTGGCCTGGTCAGGAACCGCTCTGCCGGAACCCAACTCGATTCTCCTGGCGATCGTGACTGCAACAGGGTTGTTTGTGAACACAAGATGGCGCAAACGAGGTTAAGGGAAACCTGGGTCGTTGGAGAATGCTTGGAACCCAGGGGTTTTTCGCAATTTCTCTAAATATGCCAATTCAACACGTTTTTGGCGCTTTCCCGTGAACCGGTTCGCCAAAGCAAGTGTCTGACAAGCAGGTGGGGACTGTGGAAGGTTGATTGACCCCACCACCAAGAGTCTCCACCGTTTGCCTAGCCCCTCACTGAGGCAGGCTTTTGCTTGACCTCAGAGGCTTGGTATGAGACCCTGAAAGTTACCCCTTTGTGGCCTTCGAGTGGCGGAGGCCCGTATACCCTTTCTCTATAGCCGCGCGAAGCACAGCGAGTTGACCGATGCGTACCATCACCCGTAGCACGATTCTTGGCAAACCGATGATCTTCCAAGGCGTGGCAATCTTTGTCGATGGTACCATTGGGCTGGCATTGCGCAACCTCTGGCCAACCCTGCGCTGCCTCAGCGCAGATCTTTTGTGTGGCCTTACCAGGATGGACTGCATGTTCACCCAGGCCGGTTGTTGGCAAGCATGTTGCTTGCAGCTTCAACCAGCCAGCGTGCTACGACTGCAGGCCCAAGATCGAAGGAAACGATCGATCCTCCTGGGCGGGCACCAAGCGTGCCATGTCGTCGTCAAGCGAGTCAACAACGGCACGAGTTGAGGCTGCTAGTGGGCTGGCCCAGCCGCCCCAACAGTCCCACTGATTGATCTTTGCCGAAACACTGGCTCAGTCGGGCACAAACGGTTGTCGCTCCCACGCGCACCTTCGCCTCGACGACCGGCACACTCGTTTTCGGCAACACGCAGCTTCCCTTAGAGGCTGAATCTTTTTTTAGAAACAACTGAACTTATGACAACAACTTTAGAACAACAAAATGAAACCCCGATGGCTGTGGACGATTTAGTTTCCGCCGCCCAGGGTGGTGACTGCCTCGCGTTTGGCGAGTTGGCAAACCGGTTTGAGGGCATGGTCTATACTCACGCTTTGCGTCGACTGGGAGACCACAGTGAAGCCCAAGAACTAACACAAGAAGTCCTGCTTAAGGCTTTTGAAAAACTACACCAACTAAAGGTACCAGCTGCATTTGGTGGCTGGCTGCGGTCGATCACCGTACGAATGTCCATCAACCGACAGGTTCGCCGTCCACCTACCATTGCGACCGAACCTCAGATGTTAGCAGCCACATGCGTTGATTTGCAAACACCGGTGGAGATCTCGTTACAGCGCGAACGCGTACACGAAGTCCGAAATGGTCTGCAGCGGTTGGGCAAACTGGACCGCACAACGCTTGAAGCTTTTTATGTCCGAGGCCAATCGCTAGCGGAGATGAGCCAGTCATTTTCAGCTCCAGTTGGAACGATCAAGCGACGCTTGCACGTGGCCCGTAAACGACTAGCACAGGAATTGGAAACCTCGCAAGCTGTCTAGCTTTTGCCAAGAGTTTTGAGGTTCCTGGATCGTATTCTGGCAGCAATGGTTTAATGAGAGCTGGAAAGATGCGGCGACTGCCGTCCTACAAAGGCCCCGGCAGCAAGAAAAATCCAACCCAAAATCAAAGTCATCCCACCGACGGGTACAATCGCACCAACCCAGTTGTAGGCTGGCCTGACGATGGTGAGTACGTACAAGCAACCGGAAAAGACAATGAGGCCAAGAAAAAAAGCCCAGGCTGCGACCTGCCAAAAACGGACTGGAACACGATCCAGCAACGTCGCGACCCACCCCAGTGCCAGGGCGTGTACAAGTTGATAACGAGTGGCTGTTTGAAAGATATCGAGGCGACGGTCTAGATCATCCCCTTGGTATCCAAGAGCTGACAGTCGGTCAGGCAAACCATGTGCGGCAAAGGCACCGAGCGCAACTCCAACTGCGCCAGTCAACGCCGCAATCATAATCCAACGGCATGAGAGAGATGACATACCTGCGATGCCTACACCATCAAAATTTGATCTTCCGCCGACGTGACAGGGTAAAGACTCCGATCATGCTGACCATTCAGCAATCATCAGAGCGATGATATCCCGAGTTTCTCTTCTTCTTCCTCCTGAATGATGATACGTGGTGTAACCATCATCATGAGACTATCGGCCTGACGACCGATGCCCACATTCCGGAAGAGTCGGTTGATGTAAGGCAATTTGGAAAGCAGCGGAATTCCCCGTTCGTTGCGGCCCTCGCTCAATCGCTTGATACCCCCCAACAGAACCGTTCCCCCGTCAGGCACACTGACGGTGGTCACCACCGAAACAAACTGGAATGTGGGTAGCTGCACAGTCGTACCAACCGAGTTCGTTGCCGTAGAGACCTCCTCCTCTTTCAAGGGGTTCCCCACGGCATTCTTGTCGGTCGTGGTACTGGTGCTGGCCGAAGTGGTGGAACCTTCGAAGGTGAAGGTATCCACGTCCCCAATGTTGCTAAAGAAGGGAACAACCGTGAGACGCACATAGCGGCGGTTGTCCGAGACAACCGCCTGAATCGACATCAAAGTCCCTTCTGAGAGAACAACAATGACCGGCTGCTGGGCGGCAGCAAATTCGCCGACCACTGGAATCACACTGATCACAAATGGGCGTTGGACCGCGTCAGCGACAAAAGCCTGCTGGCCATTGAATAAAGTCACCTTGGGGGCATTGAGGACGTTGGTTCGGTTATCACCTTGTACTGCTTGGATGAAAAAGGTCGCTTCAAGCTCGGTTAAAACTGCGAACCCGAACTGTCCCACCTCGGTTCCCATACCACCAAATTGGGGTGGCGTCAGTTCGAAACTGTTCTGTTGAAACTGCACGTCCAGGTTACCAGTATAGTTTGGATACGCCTCGCCACTTTTCGACTCATTAATACCGACGGTGGCACTATGACGTCGAGGTTCAAACGAAGCACCGGGAAGCAAGGCATCTGGAGTAGAAGCCGTCGCACCGTTTTGTCGATCGGGAAGGCCAGTGCCGTCTTCGATATTGAGGTCAAAATCGATTCCGACCCTTTCGAAGAAATCGTCTTTCAAGTTGATAAACCGCACTTCGATCGTCACTTGCAGGTCTTGCAGACGCCGAAGTTGTTCTAACAAGTCGGCAATTTCTTCGTGCACCGCCTGAGTTTGACTAACCACAAGGCTGAGGTTCGTAGGAAATGGACGAATCTCTGCTTCACCGCCGCCGTTCTCTGCCCACGTCTCACTGGCAACTGTTGAAATGATCAAATCAATCAACGAGTCAAAATCGGCCTGAGCACCTCCACCGAGACCACCTGGACCAGTCCCAAAGGGAACTGCCGGTGTCGGTACACCCCGATTAGCTCCGGTAAACTGTTGTGCAAGTACGTTATTATCGTTGACGCCTCCCGAAGTTTGGGAATTGTTCACCAAGGCCATGGGCCCAGGTGCACCAAAGCCACCCCCGTAACCCATGGATGCCTGGGCGTCATTCAACAAGCCTTGCAAGCCAATGTTGTTGGTAGGCACAAAATTCGGAATCGGAATCACCAGGTCAGCCACGTTGTACGTGTACGTTTGCAAGTCACCGTCGCGCAGCTGCTCGCTGGTAATCTTAAGTACTTCGTCTTTGATGACGTAGCTTAAGTGCAAAGGTTCCAGGATCAGGTTGAGGGCACTTTTTAGCTGAATCTCGCGATTCAAATTGAAGGTAACGGGTGTGTCGGAGGTCACTCCCTCCTGATTAAGACCACGGGAATCAAGATGGATATTGACTCCCGTAAGTTGAGAGAGACTATCGATCACCTCTCTAAGCGGGCGGTCCTCGTATCGCATTTGAACCGGTGTTTTCAGCCGACGCTGAATCTCCAGTTCCCGTTCGGTCATACGACTGGATCGTTCACTCGAACCGGGGCGATTCTTGATAAAGTCATCCCACTTCTTTTGATCGTAAACAATTTCCCGATCATCCCCTACCTTTTGGACTGCGGAATTCTCCACGTCCCAGAGGGCAAGCCAGTTACTTTCTTCTTTGCGGTCGTTGAGATCGCGGTTCATCTTTTCACGACGAATAAACTTGGCCGTTTGCCAAATCTGCTGCACCACCATTTCATCTGGTGCAAGGTCTCGTAAACGCTGGGCGATTACTTCCGCTTCTTCAAACCGCTGTTCATCGAGAAGCTGGTTAAACTGGTCCACCAACTCTGCGATGTCTTCCTGCACCTTAACTTTTACGACTCTGGTCCGTTCAATCTCAGCGAGAACTGCTTCGTTCTGCTCGTCGAGTTCAATCTCGGCATGGTGCTGCTGGATGTAATCCTCTGTCTCCTTGATTGAAATATCTACCCGTCGTATCAACTGCAAACTTATGGCAGAGGAGAGGCTTGATTTTTCGACCTGCTCACGAACCTCTTTAAGTAGTCGAACTGCCTGTTTAGGG
Source organism: Lacipirellulaceae bacterium (assembly GCA_965243695.1). Classification (GTDB taxonomy): domain Bacteria; phylum Planctomycetota; class Planctomycetia; order Pirellulales; family Lacipirellulaceae; genus JAKVCB01. Next base: position 318,110 of record CBDEWC010000045.1, read on the forward strand.
TCTTTTTCCCGTAGCCGACTTGCTTCAATCTGTCGTTTGGTAAGTTCCGCCTGAAGCTGGCGAGCCACCACTTGTTCGTCTTGATCGGCAAGATCAAGCGTACTTGGATCTGACGCACCTCTCCCAGAAGAGACCTTTGTTTGCGTCCGCAAGTGACGCTCAAGTCGTTGCCGACTCACCGAATCAAGCCCTGCTGCGTACTGCTCGGCTTCCTGGAACAATGCTTGAGCTCCCGCTTGATCTTGATTACGGAGCGCACTCTCACCTTCGGCCAAAAGCTGGGTAGCACGGTTTATTTTTGAGTCACCCTGCGGTAACTGACTCCGTATCGAGCTGGAATCGGCAGGGATATTCTCCGGTAATTGTGCAAATCGCAACCCCGGGCCGCTGGAAGCGTTAGTCGCTGACTCGATATCCGAGGCCATGTCGTTCGCCGGCAAACGATCCTTGTCGTGGTGTTGCAACCCTGTTGATCCAAGTTGCCCACCAGACATATCCGGTTCTAACGGCACTACGGGCGACAACCGGTGACTTTGTTCCGGGTTGAATAACGGCAAAGGCGTTGATTGCTGTTTCGTCTGTTGAATCTCCCATGCCAACTCGGAAGGCCGATCTTCGCCTGGCAGAAAACGGCGGGTAGGAACGTTCAATGCCAAGACCTGGCGGGACAGCTGTTCTGCCTCAGAAACATTCCCAGACGCAAGGGCTTGACGAGCCCTGGCCATCAAGAAAAGTGCCTGCTGATGCGTATTAGATTCGCGATCGGCAGTGGTAAACGAACGGGGAGAAGGACTGGCAACCGACTCTTTGCTATCGGTTGGTGCAGCTACCGTCTGATAAATCGACTCGGGTACCTTCGGGGAAACAGGTACCTTCGGGAAAATTGGTGGTGCTGACGGAGTTAAATTGGAGTCCCGATTCTCTCGCGTGCGACCAATGGCAGATACGCTAGAACGCATCTGGTTGTCCTGGTTGTCTAGCGACTGCTCCGATGGATTCAAAATGGGAATCGCTGCAACTGCGGGCAAAATTGTTCCTGCACCTGACGCTTGTTGTGCTACCGGCCGAATGGCCTGCTTAGGTTCCAGAATAGAATCCCGCACAAACGGGTCTTTTAGTGCAACGGGGCTTGCATCTTCTCCGTCCGAGGGCACAGCCACCACGGACCGCCCTGGTAACGACGAACTCTTAAGTCCTTCCGCATGTTGGGCAGCCGTTAATTCACGTCGAACCTTTGCAGGAGTCGCACCAAAATAAAGCAGCGAGTACCGAATTTTGACAGCCTCTGTGCGTCGCACCAATGCATCAGCCTGATCAAGGTTTCCAGCATCAATCGCAGCGCGTGCCTGCTCTAACAACTCAGCCACTTCACCTTTCGACAATCGGGATAGGTTCTGCGGACTATTTGTCTGGCCTAACACAATCGGAAAAAAGGCAATGGGCACCCGTACTACAGCAGTCGCTGTCCCAGTCGTGAAAAGAGACAGAATCAACGCAGTAATTAAAATCACCCACTTAACCATGGAGTGTTCTTTGCCGTTCAACTTATCAATCTCCTTAACGGAGTGTGTTGCATCCAAGTGCGACGCACTTTTCTACGGGTTGAAGCCCGAAAACCTGTTCCATTCATAATTTTCATAACAAGACGCACAGGAATTTGTGCTGCGACACCCCTCCGGGAAACCTGTCCGAAGTACATACCGACAACACGTGTCATCTTAAAAAATGCCCCGAACGGAGGCACTTATCCGTGTTCCTCTGATTAGATGGCAGACGAGTAGCCGGATAAATACTGAGACCCACCAACACCGTCAAGACCATTTCATTTGCCCCGCAGCGCAAGGACCAATGAAGTCGGAATGTGAAGAAATAACGGAAGAAACTGCTAGCGTCGGGAAGCCCAGAATTAAAAGCCGAGCCCCCCCCCGCCACCAAGACTCTCGATGCCGGGCCCCTCCACCTCTGCAGAAATGCGTTGAACGCCGAGCAACTTTCTATGGCGCTTCCCGGTGGAAAGTGCGTCCTCCCAACCGGTGTGAGTCCAACGCCTGGTTCCAGAAAGTCACGTGTTCACAAACAAAGCCAGAGAATCGCTAGCTAACAATAGCAGGAACCTGCGGACAATTTTGCCTTTAAAGGTCTCCAAAGTTTTCGTCGAAGCCCCCATAATCCCTTGAAGGATATCCACCCCGTTGCAGCCCCTCTTTGGCAAACGTTTGTCGGTGTCGCTCAACGGCATCAGCATCCTGGAGCTCGTCACGAATATAAAGACTGCCTGTCGAATTCATAAGAAGTACCCGGGAGGGCACAGTAAGTTCCTTGGTGAGTTTTTCACCTCCATCAATATCGACAATGGCAATATCGGTGTGGAACCGAAAAGAATCAAGCGAATCGATCATACCGCGTCCGATCAGGATTTCGACTTTTTTTTCGGTCATATTAGCCACACTCCCACGTTGGAATTCCTTCTCCTTGGCAGCTTGGACAGGCTTTCCCCGAGGATCCACGTCGAATGACTGCACGAGAAGTGTGACTGACGGTGTTGCATTGAGCGAACCCTCCCCTGCAACCTCCGCCGTGGCGACTCTCACGCTACCTCCATCCGGAATACCGACCATCGGACTTGGTTCGCTCCAATCGGTCCAACGATACCTTTTCTTTTTGTCACTCAAATCAGCTCGCCGTTCCAGGACTGCATTTTCCAGTTTATGCTTTCCCACATTGTGGTTCACATCGGTGAGCGCAAGCCGAACACGGTATTTGTAGCGCCGACCTGAATCGACGCCAAAATCGAAAAATCGGAACAGCAAGTAAGGTACGTCGGTCTGGGAGATTGCTGTTGACGGTCGTATCTGACGGCTGGTCACTCCTGCACCACCACCGTCAATGTAAGCTCCGTCCATGCCCATCGGCATGCCGCCGCCCATGCCCATTGGCCCACCCATATCCATTGGCCCACCCATATCCATTGGCATGGTGCCATAATCCCCACCTATTGGCTCCATGTCCATGATACCGCCAAAGCGACCTGCGCCACCACGTCCCCCTGCGCCCGAACCGTTTGGACCCGTGGCGAAAAAATCGAGTTCGCCATCGTCCGAGTCACTATCCGGTTTGCCATCTCCTTGAACTGGTCCTTCTATTTCTGGTATTTCTGGGATGACCTCAATGGCAAGCGGAATATCCGAGTGCGTAGCCTCTTTGCCCCATTCTCGTCCGACGATCGGTGGGAGCGGAAAGGTAAGCAAGGGCTCGAAGGAACGTGAATCAACCACCTCTTCCTGACCCTGGGCCCAATCCTTAACTAACTCGTTGAGTTTTTTACTACTACCGGTAAACACAACCTTCCATGCCTGCTGTTTTCCACGACTGATTTCTGTACGTTCGATCTGATAGCCAATGTATTCAGGACAATCGCTAGCCGGATTGTATTGGCTGGTATTCTCTAGTGCGTCTCGATACAACTTGATCTGATCTTCGATGGAAACTTTGGCAATCACCATCGCCCATGCTTCCTTGGTAATCTTTTCATCCCCCTGCAGCGGAATACCGCTTGACCGTAAACCACCAACCACTCGCCGTCGATTTGGATTTGCGGGATCAAGAGGTTGCCCTCCTGCCAGTTCACGACCGTTGTTTCCTGGTTGTCTTTGCCGCCCCTGGTTACGTTCGTTTTCCTTCCTCCTTTTTTTGCGTTCCAGCTCTCGCTTGTGTTCTTTTTCTTCCTGTTCTCTCAACTTTTCAAGCCGTTTTTTATCGCGAATTTCCTCATCAATGGAAGCCAACAAACCGGCTCCCCCATGAACTTCAAAATCGGTAACTGTCAGGAGCACGGGATCTGTCCGTAAAACCGAGGGGGGTACAACCGCCTTGTCCCAAGACGTGCCACCCGTATAGGTGTCTGGTTTTACACGGCGCGAATTCTGATCACTGAACTGCTGCAATTCACTTTTTTCGGCATCCGGAATGTCCTGCCAGCGACATTTTTCTACATGGAGGCGTGTCTCTCGAACCAGATCTTGCAGATCTTCCGCTTGATTGTCAGCTGGAAGGTGTTCACGACCGATCGAAGAGTAGACGAAAAACAAAGCAAACAGCCCCACAAGCAAAAACCCCAACTTCTCGCAATGCTTGATGACTCCCCCTTTTAAACCATGAAGTCCCTTTAGGTTTGGTTTCATCGTTTATCTCCTAGGCGATTTACCGACTTTGGTCTTTCGTGCAACTGCCCGGTAACTTTTAAATGCATGGTACCGTTGAATCCGCATCCTGTTGAATCGAGCGGTTCCAACCCGCGGTCAAATTGAAGCCTCTTCAACTTCAAATTTCTTTTCATCTGGTCGGTTAAAAATATAAATAGTCCCTTGAATCACAACGGGCACGATATAGGGCTGTCGATCAAACGCACGGGCGTTGGCAAGGCGCTCCTGACCAAACATCCCACCACCGCCTCCGCGACCAAACATTGCGCCACCATTTCCAGAAACACTAGTCTGGTTTTGCCCTGTTTGCAGCGCGTACATCCGATTGTTGGTCGTACCCCCTGAACCCCTGCCACCACCACCGGTTTCGATAGGATTGACACGTACTTCCTGGACCTCGATTTGGAGCGGTGCATTGGCACATTCTGCGATGAGAAAGTAAAGCCATCGCTGATCCATCTGTAATCGCATTCGAATTGGCAAGCGTTTGTATTCCACCCCAACAAGCGATGGGTCCCAGTCCCCCTGAATAGCAATCGGTTGTTTTTCTTCATTGAGGTAACGGAAGGAGAGAAGTTGGCCATTCTCTCCACCGCTGCCAAGACCATCTTGGTCAAAGCCCCCTCCCATTCCACCGTAACCTGGTTCCATGCCCAAGCTTTGCCCGCCTTCCATACCAAATTCGGCACCATAACCGCCCATACCAGGGCCACCACCGGCGCCCCCTTCCATGCCATATCCACCACCGGCGCCTCCTCCCATGTCAAATCCACCGCCATAACTGTCGATGCTTTCCCCACTCAGTTGGTCACCACCGCCAGACTGTGCCGGGACAAGAATACGACCTTTCACCCTGCTCTGTTCGGCTGCCGCTTTGCCGACTTCGAGCGAATCGATCACACGAACCGCCGCGTTTGAAAAACGCGTTGAGCCGGCTGCCTGGTTCGTATTTGCAATCACCTGGAGCATGGTGGTATAGACCCAAAGATCTTCCTGGGTCACCCAAATCCGCATTGAGGAGGGCCGTGCATTGAACGTGAGTCGGTCTCGAACCGTATTTTGATCGCCCCAATAGACGAGGAAATCGAGCTCAGGTGGAGCCTCTTGTTCCTGGTTGCTTTTGTTGTTGGGGTCAAAATTCTCCCTTTGCCTTGTAGAGAGCATTTGTTCGATCTGCGCAATATCGGTAATCTGCTGCCCCGCACCTCCCCCTATCGTATTGGGGGTTTGAGAAGAACCTTTGGTTAACTTATGAGCCTTTACCACTTCCGGCAATTCTTGGAAGTGATTCTTCGCGTAATTCATATACGTGTCGCGCATATCGGGATGAATGTCATCCCCAAATTTCAATTTGGCAATGTTTCGTTCATAGCGGGGGCCAAGTTGCTTGGGCCATGTGAGAACCGCTTCCTGCTGGGCGACGTAGAGCTGCTGCCACAGTTTAGTCACCTCGTCGGACTGTTGCTCGATTTGTTTTCTCTGCTTTTCATTAACCTGTTCATTGGGATGAAAACCCTTGGTCCGCAAACTGTTTTGTGACGTAAATTCTTGCTTGATTTTGGTTTTGTTAGCTGCATAAATCTTGGCCAAATTGCTCGACGCCAGGAACCAACAACCCATCCCGACCAACACGACGACCGCCGAAAGCAACCAGAAATGGTGCTTGACCACCCCATGCAACAAAATACGAATCTTATCCATATTGTTTCAGCTCCTACCGACCGCTGGAATTTACAGCGGCCGTGTCAAATTCATCGGGTCCCGCTTCGCTATTGGATTCCCCTTGTCGAATCGACCGCGATTTTTGTGACCATGCGAATTGAATAACAAAATCGTATTCCCGTAACTTCCAGCGGACAGGTTCTTTAACTTCCTCGTCGTCCTGACCACCCGGCCGACGGCGGGGACTACCTGGCCCCTGAGGCAGAGGGCGCCTCTGTCCAGACCCCTGTTCGCTAAGCGCCTCAGGATCGTATATCACATCGTAAATCTTGTTCTGGGTCACCACGACAGGATGGCTAATACCAAGATCGGCAATTGGCACATCGACCAGTTCTCCGTTGGGTCCATCAGGAAGTTGTACGCTTCCCTCCTCCAACTGCTTAATGAAGGTGTTCTGCAGGAAAGGCTGACCTTCGTTGTAGGGATCATGGTTATGGAAATGGTATCCATTGAGTTGAATCACCCATCCCGGTCCGGAAGGTCCTTGAACAGATTCAGCTCCCTCATCTTGATCCCCAGCACCTGAGTTGCCAAAACCACCGCTGCCAAAACCATTGCCACCAAAGCCGCCGCCCGATTTGATGTCGTTCGCATCCTCCCGATGATTATTATTGGCAGAGATATTTTCTTCACTTTTCTGGCTATCCACGGCCTGGCCATTTTCTCCTGCAGAACTTTCGCCCGTCTGATCAATCAACTCGGTGCGTGACTGGTTATAGAGAGGCTGTACACCGGCAAACCATTGGGAAAGATCCCCGAAGTACTCACACTCCATGTGTTCGATATGTATTTCAGTCCGACTCGTCACGTCTTCGGCCGTTTGCTCCTGTTCTTCCTCTGGACGGTCATCCATTGGCAAAGCGCCGTCAACTGCCTTTAGCAACTCCAGCCATAGCAACCGGCCTTCCACATTGCTTCGCAAATTCTGACCTATTTGCACGATCTCCTCAAACTTTGACTTCAAGTTTGAGTTCTCGCTGGCCATCGAACTGGCCTGCTGCGACCAACTTTGGGACGTCCTGATCGCCTGCGCCATTGTCGGCGCCGATACTGGATCGACATCAACACTTTTGAAAGCCGAATAATGGCTGGCGTAATTGATCGTCAGACCAATCATTAACAAGGCGGCAGCGGCTACGATCCAAGGTTTTTTGGCCCGCACGATCCGTGTTGTTACGATCTGCTCGGGCAAAAGATTGGTGCTGATTTGGCCTTGTCCCAATGCCTGCACACAAAGTCCATAGGCAACTGGAAAGGTGAGTTGATTCTCCGTGAACTGTTGGGTTGCAGCGACACTGCCCCCAACCAGGTTGGCAAACTCGTTGACCGGCATTACCTTCTGGTCGAGATTTTGGGACAAATAGCGTTGCAAACCAGGCAGTTTCACCGCATTACCCAGTACAATCACCTCTCCCAACCGAGCATCGCGATTGTTGCTGGAAAAGAATCCCAGGGACCGCTGGATCTCGGCAACCAAATCGCTAAACACAGGTCGCATTGCTTGAAAGACTGCCTTGGGATCCTCAGCCTTCATCGCATTGCGTTTGAGGTGTTCAGCTTTAGCAAAAGTGAGTCGTAACCCTTTCGACAAAGCCTTTGTAAAATGGCTTCCTCCAATGGGAATATTGCGTTGCCAGACACGATTCCCATTGGTGATCACTAAATCCGTGGTATCTGTGCCCAAGGAGATCACCACGATTGAATCATTCGTCTTTCCATCACCCTCGGTGACAGTGGCAAGATTGCCAAACCGATCAAAACAGACATAATTGTAAATTGAAAGTGGCGCCAGTTGTACGATTTCGACGTCAATACCTGCTTCTTCAAACGGCTGTAAAAATCGCGATACCTGATCGCGCTTCATCGCGAACAAGCCAACTTCCGTATCAAGGGCATATCCGTCGTCCTCGCTGGTCCCCGCCAGGGGCTGATAATCCCAAACGACATCCTCCAAGGCAAATGGGATCTGTTGTCGAGCTTCGTATTTGACGATATCGGGAATCTTCTTCTTCTCAACCGGCGGTAACTTGATGAATCGCGTCAAGCCGCTTTGGCCAGCAACCGAAATTGCCACTCGATCGCCTTTAACCTCATTGCGAGATAAAAACTCCTCAAGTGCCTCGCGGACTAATTCCTCACGATCCGCTTCAGGTTGGCTCAGAATCTTTGGATACTCAATGTAATCGAAGGACTCGATCACGATCCGTCCAGTATCCTTTTCGTGTGGACGACAGCGAAGCGCTTTCAGCGCGCACTGTCCCACATCAATTCCCCACACTGCACCAGAGCTTGCCATGATCAAGAGCCTCTGTTCCGTTCTGTCGATACCATCGCTGCAAACCCTATCAATGATAGGGTGCCTGCTTCATCTACCACTTCTGCTCAACGACAATGACCAAGAATAAAGGAAATATAAGCTCCGAACGAAACAGCGGTCGCCCGAACCAAGAACGTCGTTAGAAGTGGGTGCCTCTCTATTAGTTAGTTAACTGATCCGATTGCCCAATACGTGCCGTCCAGTCGCCATTTACCCATCACGACAACCTGTAAAAACACGATACATCTAAATCGGTTTACAAGTGTCACCATCGAGACCAAACTGACAGCTGCACTGGGGCCCGCGCATCGTCACTACCTATTCTTATTACGCATCGTCACTACCTACTTATTCCTTCTATTGTACTCGTGTCCCTTCAAATGAGTAGCAGGAGTTGTATAAGTCACCGATAGCCACAAAGCGTCACAATCGGTAAAACTTGACACAGGCCGAATCTGTCTGAAATGCCCAGCCACCACAATATCCATAACCCCTTTTCTACAATGACTTTGCGACACACAACCATTTTCCTGCCCTGCCACAGCCTGCACGATTTTCCAACTTTTCTCCACGGTTCCGAGGCCGATTCCCTGCTGGCCACCTGGACAACCGCGTGGCACCCGGAACTGATCGCCTCTACCAAGGAAATCCCGTCGTGGCAACGGGCAGACGATCCACCTGAGCCCGAACCACTTTCCGGTGAGCTTCTGTTGGTTCCAGAAACTGCCCACTCCGAGCTACCCATCAACTGGCTGGACCGGTTCCGTGCTACCTATCCGGCTAATCCGTCCCCCATCGTTGAGATGAAAACACGGTCCCAGATAATGGGCGCGCTCAGCGAGGCTGATCTTGTACACGACGATGCAATCGACGGAGAACTTGTAAGGGAGTTTTTTGGGTTGGGATACTGCTACCTGCAAGTAGAACTGCTTACACACGCCATGCAGTACCACAACATTATTGAACCACAAGAATTATCACAAGCAACGGTCACTGCAGCCGAAGCAGCAGTCTGCGGAGATACCCATCAAGCCCGCAATCAACTGGAACGGGCTTTTGACTTACTCACGCAGGCTCGCCAACACTCCTATCCAGTCGATCCGTACTTCATCGACGTGCGGTTGTTCTCACCAGGTATCAACGACCAGGCGCTGTACGACTGTTTAGCGTCCGGGCATCCCTTAAATCTGCTTGTCAGCGGCTCGGAAATTGAACAGATTGCCAAACAATCACCACAAGTACTGGCCAAGCTCAAGCAATCTATCTCCGCAGGATCAACTTCGGTTGTCGGTGGCCCCTACAGTCGAGGCAACCTGGAAAACCTGTCACCCGAGCATCTCCTTGCTGAATTCATTCATGGAAAAGCAGCCTATCGGACAACCTTGGATTCGGACGTAACCATTTTTGGCCAGTTCGCGTGTAGCACCTCTCCTCTCTTACCTCAAGTATTACAACAACTGCAATTTCGAGGGGCAATGCTTTCAACCTTTGACGGCACTCGCAAACCACCGAGTGAGCAAGCGAAAACACGTTGGCAAGAAGCCGGTAACTGTGTGATGAACGCACTTTCGGTCACGCCACAAGACACCTCCAAAACCGAAACGTTTCTCAGCTTGTCTGAAAATCTGGGCCGCTCAATTCAATATGACCACGTGGCAAGTCTATTGTTTGCGGGATGGCCGGGTGAGGAGTGCTCGTGGTACGACGATCTTCGCTGCACACGGCGCTACGGGCCAGTACTGGGTAAATTTGTCACTCTCGAGGATTATTTTGACGAATCTGCAACGGCCGACTACTGGCTGACCTGTCAAATTCCGGCCAAACCACGACAGCGGCTTGTGTCGGCAGTTGCCGATCACGCGCCCAATCCGCTATCTCAACGGGCATCGGACTTCACCACCCAGGTTTCCCAAGTCCACAAGCAGCTGCTGACTGGACTGACAAATGTTGTAGTCGGTAGTGAGCCACCATCGGCTGTGGCTTCGTCACCGCTGGACCGTTTGAGTGCACTGATTGGTGAGCCTTCCGATAATCCAGCTGCGACCATCCATACAGTCGGAATCAATGCGTGGAGCTTTGACCGAAGTATTCCGACAACTTTTTTTGGCCAGGAGGTACCCGCATTGGGATTTTCCACGTCTGTAGAAAATCTGGCTCCGCTTAACCTTCCCCTCGCCGTTGAGAACCGATTGCACAACGAATACCTCGAGCTAACAATCAATGAATCGACCGGAGGTATTCAATCTATCAAATCACATCGTGACCGAACCACAAGAATTTCGCAGCGGCTTGTTCATTGTTGTTCGGAAGACCCACCGGCGGCTGACAACGACCTCGACATATACTCTGGAAGTTCGCAAATGAAGGCCGACTGTGTTGAGATCACACGGTGTGATCAATATGCGGGAGTACTTACTTCCACAGGGGTGATTTTGGATGGGGAGGCTCACCCGGCTGCCCGGTTCACCCAATCCGTAACTCTTTACCGAGGGGCACGCGACGTAATCGTCGATGTACAATTGGAGGACGTGTCGCCGGTCTCCGGAGACCCGTGGCGAAATTACATTGCCAGCCGAATCATGTGGGCAGACTTAAGTATGAATCTCCACTATGGTTCCAATTGGCTTGGCCTCTCGGTAACCGGGAGGCATATCGAGAGTGGCGAATGGATTGACATTCGCGAGGTATCGGTCGACAGTCGTTCGATCACGTTATCCCCCTGCGGATTGCCTTGCCATCGCCGAATTGGTGATCGTGCCCTTGATACGCTGCTCATCGTCAGTGGCGAAACAAGCGTCAACTTTCGGTTTACCCTCTGCCTGGATACCAGTTTCCCCATAAAATCGATTTTGGGGCCGTTGACCCCACCGGGCGACTGCATGACGGAAGTCTCAAGCATGTCGGGTTCCCAGCATGGTTGGTTTTTGCACGCCAGTGCAGAAAACGTACTTGTAACTCACCTAGGGAAACCTGCTTCCGAAAATGCTGACCTTTGTTTACGCCTCTTGGAAACCGAAGGACGGGCCACCCGAGTACGAATTTCTGCCTGGAAACCGTTTCAAGCCGGGAAAACCACTAGTTTTGTGGATAAACCGCTGGCCGAGCTGTCTGTGAATGAGGGCGATATTGTCCTCGAACTCGAACCGCATCAATGGGTACAATTGGCCGGTTGTTTTGCAACGTAGCCGAAGGTGCCAAATCGCACAAAAAAATCACCAGCCATACCAACCGGTAGTCGAAAGAGTTGCTGGCTTGCCATGATCGTAACTATTGATGGCCCAGCGGGAGCTGGGAAAAGTAGCGCCGCGCGTCGCTTGGCTCAACGGCTCGGATTCCATTTTCTCGATACCGGGGCGCTGTATCGGGCCGTAACGTTGGCCGCCATTCAAAAAGGCATTAACCTGGACGATGCAGAAGCCTTGCTACAGGTAGCCAATAACGCAAAAATCGTCCTGGATGATGATTGTGTGATTCTCGACGGTCGTGATGTTACTACGATGATTCGCTCTTTTGAGATTACCACCTCGACCCGCTACGCAGCCGATCATCCCGGCGTGCGTGAACGGCTTACCAAATTACAACAAGGCGCCGCTGCCGGCGTTGATGTAGTTACCGAAGGCCGCGATCAAGCCACCGTTGTTTTCCCCAAGGCAGAATGCAAGATATTCTTGACTGCCAGCGAAGAAACTCGTGCCCAGCGCCGTCATCAAGACCTGGTAGCTCGGGGCGAAAAAATCGCCTATGAAGAGGTCTTGGAAAAACAGCGCGCCCGCGATTATCGCGACCAAACGCGTCCGGTGGGTGCGTTACGAAAAGCCAACGACACAATTCAGGTGATCACTGACGGAATGACTCCTGAGGCAGTTGTTAACCTCTTGGAAGAAATCGTTCACAACCACATACAATCGGGGTAACTTTTTTTGCTTAGACAACTTTGGTACGCCGCAGTTCGTAATTGTTGCTGGATGGTCGCGCGGATGGTGTTCCGTTTGCGGATAATCGGCAGGGAACAAATTCCTCCAGATGGTGGTGTGTTGGTGCTCTCCAATCACCAAAGTCACCTTGATCCCGTATTGGTAGGCGTTGCCAGCACACGCCAGTTACGTTTTCTCGCCCGCGAAACTCTCTTCTTCTGGCCCCTGAGCTGGATGATTGAGTCGCTTGGTGCCATTCCAATCTGCCAAACGGGGACCGCTCTGTCGGGCTTGCGGACATCGTTACAAGTGCTCAAAGATCAACAACCGCTGCTGTTGTTTCCAGAAGGTACGCGTTCACTTGACGGGAATCTGCAGCCGTTACAACCTGGTTTCTCTCTCGTGGCCCGCCGCTCCCGGGCAACGCTCTTACCGGTCGCCGTCGCCGGATCGTTCGATGCCCTACCCCGGGGATGTGTCCTACCCCGGTTTCGATCGATTGTCGTGGCATTTGGTACCCCCATATCTCCAGAAGAAATTCTCGATAAGGACAACCAACAACTGGCTGACCTGCTCACCGAACGCCTTGCCGAAACCCTTCAACAGGCCTCGACTTTCAGGACAACTCGTCACGGCAGAAGCCCTGAGGATCAGGAAAACTAGGCCATCATGGCGACTTCTGTGTGCGCCCTTGGAGGGGGGGCAGTTTAGGCCTGCCACACCGTGGGATTTACGGCAATTGCCGAAGCTAACACGATCTGTTAGCATACCGGGTTTCCCCTGCAAGCTTATTTTTTAGGTCGGCTGTGTTCGCCGGTCGAGTTTGCAGGAAGCGAGTTGGGGGCAGCCCCCTCTCGCCTATGGACAAGTTTCCCTACGTGACGAATTCAAGCTGTTCTTGGGTTCTGTCGGTTTATCCCCCAGGTTCCATGGTCAACCGTAATTTAATCCGAGAATTCGATGTTTCTGAAGAAGAATGGAATGCTGCCGTTGGCACCGCCTTGCCCGACGAGATCGACTGGGCCGCCGGTGTAAATGTCAGCGTCAACCAAATTGTCGAAGGCACCATTCTTCGTATCGACAATGAGTTTGTCCTCGTGGATGTCGGCTACAAGAGCGAAGGCATCATCCCCCGCAGTGAATGGGAAGCAGAAGGAAAAGAACTTCCCGAGGTAGGTGAGCGGGTGCGCGTGCTGGTCGAGGAAGTGGAAGACACTTCTGGTCGACAGGACGATCGGGGCATGATTGTCCTGAGCAAACAGAAGGCAGAGAAAATCGAGAAGTGGATGAGGGTGATGGAAACTGTCGCCGAGGGCGATGAGGTCTCCGGAACCGTCACACGTAAAATCAAGGGTGGCCTGCTCGTTGACATTGGCGTCAACGTTTTCTTGCCAGCCAGTCAGGTTGATATCCGCCGACCCCACGAAATTGGAGAGTACATCGGCAAAGAAATTAAGTGCGTCGTACTCAAAATTGACGAGGCGCGACGTAATATTGTCGTCAGCCGCCGCAGCCTGATCGAGGCAGAACGTGCCAAGAAAAAATCGGCATTGCTCAAAGAGCTCGAAGTCAACCAGTTACGTAAAGGTGTGGTCAAGAACATTGCTGACTTTGGCGCATTTGTCGATCTGGGTGGTATTGATGGCTTGTTACATATCACGGACATGAGTTGGGGACGCGTCAACCACCCCTCCGAGATGGTGAAGATCGACGACGAATTGGAAGTCTTGATTCTTCATATCGACTACGAAAAGGAAAAAATTGCACTAGGGCTCAAGCAGAAACAAACCAGTCCCTGGGAAAACGTCGGCGAAAAGTACCCAGTCGAATCTGTCCACAAGGGAACTGTGGTGAATGTGATGAGCTATGGGGCATTCGTAAAGCTGGAAGATGGGATCGAAGGTTTGGTCCACATCAGCGAGATGTCGTGGACCAAGCGAATCAGCCATCCGAACGAGTTGGTGCAAGTCGACGACGTCATTGATGTTGTCGTGCTCAAGATCGACGAGGAAAAACAGGAAATCTCGCTCGGCATGAAGCAAACCCAACCAAACCCCTGGGACAAAGTCGTGGATCGTTATCCGGAGGGCGAACTTGTCAAAGGCCGGGTGCGAAATCTCACGAACTACGGAGCCTTCATCGAACTGGAAGAAGGAATCGATGGCCTGCTTCATGTCAGTGACATGTCATGGACTCGCAAAATCAGCCATCCGAGCGAAGTCGTTGGGAAGGGGCAGGAAATCGAGTGCAAAGTCCTTACCGTCGATCAAGATCGCCGACGAATTGCCCTAGGACTAAAACAACTCGACGAAGACCCTTGGGCCAACGATATCCCCAACCGTTACCAGTCGGGTCAACTCGTAACGGGTAAGGTGACCAAGGTGACCAACTTCGGCGTGTTTGTCGGCCTGGAAGATGGTCTCGAAGGATTACTCCACATCTCAGAACTGGCTGATCACAAAGTCGACAATCCAGAAGAAATTGTCAAACTGGATGAAGAAATCGAGGTCAAAATCCTTCGTGTCGATACTGAAGAGCGCAAGATTGGCCTGTCGCGCAAGCGAGTTGAATGGGCCGAAGAAGACGAAGCGGAAGCTGAAACAGCCGCTCTCGGCACTGGACCTGCAGTTGAATTGAAGGGTGGTGTCGGGTCTCAATCGGGCCCCCTTTTCAAACCGGCATCCGCCGAAGTCGAAAAGGCTCCATCTGAAGATACCGATAATGCAGGTGATGTCGCTGTCGAGGAAACTGCGGAAACTGCGGAAACTGCGGAAACTGAGCAAACTGCTACTGAAGAGGCCACCGAGGCCGAAACTCCAGACGAGAACCCTGCCTAACGGCTATAACTGGCATAGCCTGACCGAAATCTCAACCCCAATTCACGACACCACGGGTTACGACCTGTGGTGTCGTTCTTTTTGGCACGGTCCGAAGCGCAGGCGCATTCGTGACACGCTATCAAAAACCGTCCGAAATGTAGTTTCCCTCCACACCCGTCGATGAGAGGAACAGGGTTGCTACCAAAGCTGTCCGCAGTTTTGCAATCCTGCACCCTCAAACCGAATTTGCCGTTTCCTTCCTCTCGACTGTAATACCTTTCCATGGCAAGCACCACAAAAACAGCACCTCGTTCCAGTTCTTCGGTCCAGTCACCGCTAGAAACCTACCTGCGCGAGATTAATGAAACGTCTTTGCTTACTGCTCAGCAAGAGCGGGAACTGGCAATCCGCATTGGTGAAGGCGATACCCAGGCACGAGACCGAATGGTGCGGGCGAACCTCCGTTTGGTGGTGAATATTGCCCGAGGCTACTCCGGAAAAGGTCTCGGGCTTCAAGATCTGATTGAAGAAGGAAACCTTGGCCTTCTCCGCGCTGTGGAGGGATTCGACCCAGCAATGGGCACCCGGTTTAGCACCTACGCAAGCTATTGGATCAAACAATCGATTAAACGAGCCCTGATCAATACCGGAAAAACAATCCGGATTCCCGCTTATATGGTGGAATTGCTGAGCAAATGGCGACGAGCGACCGCCCGCTTGACTGAGGAACTGGACCGTTCACCCACACCCGAAGAAATTGCCCGCGTATTGGGTCTTCCGAAAAAGAAGCTGCCCATCATCAAGAAAGCAATCAAAATCTACAATGCGACGCCGCATACTGACCAGACCGAGGCTGGCTGGACGTTGGGCGACATGGTAATGGACGAGCGCCAACTGTCACCAGATGAATCACTTGTCGAAAGTGACAGCCTGCGGCACGTAATGGCTCTGCTGGAAACGATGGATGAACGCGAAGCGACTATCTTGCGAATGCGATTCGGACTCGAAGGACATGAACCGCAAACTCTAAAGGAAATTGGCCAGCAATTAGGCCTCACTCGTGAACGGGTCCGGCAGATCGAGACCGAATCCCTTCGCAAGATGGCTGAAAGTATGGAAGACCCACATGAGAAAGAAATGCCGTTCGGGTAATTCCAATCATGCCACCACGATCCTGCCACACCTGCTTCAGCTCGGTGGCATTTTCTTGAGATTCACATTGCCAAACGCATAGCGGAAGTAGAGAGGGTTAGCCACCATCGGTTTGTCCTCACTACGGCAAGTTCCGGAGGGATTGGGTCTTCTCTTCCTAATCGACCCAGGCGGCGTTGGCGGCTGTGGCTTGTCTGGCTGCTGGCAGTCCGGGATAAACCTGTTTTGCCCTGATCATTCAACGCAAATCTTGTCTCCCAACCAAAGGTTGCTTTTACTTGGCTTTTCTAAGAAGAGGACCAAAACCAGCAAGCCGTCTACCGGGTAAACCCTACGTTAAAGCTGAACACCTGAAGATCGTCGTATTCAGCCCGTTTCACCCCCCAAGCAAAATCAAGTGCGATTGGTGCCGGCCCCATAGCTGGCACGGTCATCCGCAGTCCGAACCCGGGAGCAACCCGCACACTGTCCATATCCAACCTTACGGATCTTTCCACGGTTCCAAAGTCAACAAATACAACACCGTGAATCATGTCATCAGCAGTGAGTGGAAAGAGATACTCTAGTGAATTAATCCACATGAATTGTCCACCGACTTCGACAAACGAGTTGCCACCGAGGGGAACCACGGGCGACGCTCCCCGAAAATCAAAACCACGGAGGGTCGAGAAACCACCGGCGAAAAAGTTATCATAAATTGGAGTATCACGACCGCTAAATCCGATCCGCGACCTGCCGCTTAAGACGTGACGACCTGAATGATCAGGACGCTCGTGAAGCAACCCATATTCGCGGATGTCAATAATCGCTCGAGCGTACGTCCAGTCACCGACAACCTGCTCGAGACTCACATCAAACAAGTGGCCTTGGGTCGGAAAAAAGGCACTATCACGTGTGTCGTTCGCAAATCCAATTCGAAAACCGTGGAGCGTATTATCACCCATGACCTCTTCCAACGAAGGTACCGATGAAGCGTTAGGAGCATCGTATATTCTGATCATTTCACCACGATATCCAAGTGTGGTCGACAGGTCGTATTCAACCCACTGGTACCCAAGTGACGCACGTCCGCCTAAACGTTCTTCATCCCAATCTCGAAAACGACGTTCGAAGTAGGATCCACTGAGTCCAAAGCTAACGGGAGAGTCGAACAGATAGGGCTCGCTAAAACTGGCCAGGTAACGTTGGACTAGAGTACCGGGCGATGCTTCGAGTCGGAATCGCTGGCCAGCACCTCTCCAGGCACGACCCGTTGCAAAGTCATTAAGACTCCTGGGGGGCCGGCGCCAGTCAAAATTACGCTCATCAAGAGAAATATTGCCAATCAAACCGGCATCTGAATTGATCCCGGCACCGATTTGAAACCGGCCCGTCGGCGCTTCAGCGACATCGACAACGACATCGACGTTTGGCTCTGCATAAGGGTTCCAGCCGGTGCCTGGAACGCCAGAGTTATAACCCGGCTGAGCCGGCAATGGAGTGATTTGAGGCGGGTAACTGGAACCTGGTGCGACAGACGGTGCCGCACCGCTTCCCACCGGTGTGGGGAGCGGTTGAACATACTGAACTGGCTGAACTGGCTGAACTGGCCCTACCGCTGCGTACTGAGGGGGTGCAACCTGCCCATGGGCGTAGGAACCACCTTGCGGTGACGCGAGGTAAGACGGAGGAACCGCTTGCTGGGGTGGCTGAATCTGTCCGACACGGTAACCAACCGGTGCCGCCCGGGGGCCAGTGGCACCAGGTATTTGACCACCGTAGGTTGGCGTAACAGACTGACCTGGCACTAAAGCTGGCTGAAAAGGACTTTGGGTACGCACCACAATCGTATCATAGGGAGTGCCCCGTCCTGTACTTGGCGACTCACCCTCAGTTGGCACATCTGGCAAGGGTTCCCGCATTGCAATATGGCGAACTGCGGTTGCCGACAACGGTGGTTGGTTCGCCGAGTGAATCGTATTTCCCGCTTGTGGTTGACCTTCGGAGGGCAACACTGATTCAGAGGATTGTTTGAAGTCCAAATAAACATCAACGACCTCAGCCTTGGCAAGTGGCGGCACGCGTCGAACTTCGTAACTTCGCTTTTGAGAGTCTGAATTGGGGAGGGCCTCCGGGACCACCGGGTCGGGACTTTGCCCACGCATTCCGGCAGTTGGACCATTTCGCCGGTCACCGGTGAACTCGACACTCTCTAACTCAGGAATTCGAAAGGTGATCTTGGGCGCAAGTCCTTGAACGGGATCGGTCAAGAACAGGCCACTCGCCTGAAGACGACGTTCACTAGCCCGCACTTCACGGATATCCAGAATCTCACCTGGTTTGAGAGAAAGTCGATTCAGGGCAGTCTGGACCCGGGAATGGGTATGTTCACCGTTGATGTTGACAAGAATTCGACCCACTCGCCAGCGTTTCCCTTCTTCGACGTGATAGACGAGGTCAAGTTGCCCTGGATCCTCGAGCAGTACCTGCTCAGCACGGATATCAGCAAAAACGTAACCCTGGCTTCCATAAAGTTCCTTCAACCATTCGATATCGTCATTCATATTTGCCCGCTCGAATGGCTTGCCTGCGGGCATTTGAAGTCCCATTTTCAAGGAATTCTCACTAAGTAGTTGATTCCCCATAAAAGAAACGTTCCGCACCTCGTACCGTGGCCCCTCATCGATAACAAAAGTAAGATTTGCCCAGGTCCCCTGTTTGTTGAACTCGATCTTACGGCCAACCTTGGCCTGATAGAAACCAAATGACCGATAGAAGTCGGTGAGTGCCTGCGTGTCGCCTTCTATTTGCTTGCGATCGACAAAACCTTTAAACATGAGCATGGTTGGAGGTTTTGATTCGATTCGTGTTTTGAGTCGACGTGCACTCACAAAGTTGGCGCCGACAAAATTGACATCCCAGATTCTCTGCGAAACGCCTTCATTGATAATATAAACCACCCCCTGGTCGATTGTCTTATTGCCCTCCAGAACAGATATCTGCGTCTTGTTAAATCCGTTCTCTTTGTAAAGTGCTGTAATTTTCCGGCGCCCATCTTCGACAGCAAATGGATCCACCGCACCCCCTACCTTAAGACCAATCTCTTTGGTAAGAGTTTTGTCGCGAATCCGCTGATTGCCTAGAAATTCGATGTAACGGATCGTCGGTCGCTCTACGACTTGAAAGATAACAATGCGACCTTCGGGCGTCTTCTCGTACAGCGGCTTCACATCTACAAACCAACTCAAAGAAGCCAACTTGCGGATATCCCGCTGTACGATCTTGGGATCGAACGGGCGACCACGACGAGTTTGTATCTGATTCACAATTTGCGACGTCGGAATTGTCTTGTTCCCAACAATCCGCAACTCCACCACATCCTCACCTGTTGCAGCCAGCGAAAGCCCCATCAATTCAGATTTCTTGTGGCTTCGTCCCTTTTGATAGGCTGGACTCGGTCCGGATCGTCCCATCTGGGCAGCACATTCGGCGGCAAGGGTAGATAGAAAAAGTATCCCAAACCCAATCCGTATTGGTCGACAACAGAGAAGCATTGGTCACTTCACCCGCAAAGGGATGACACTGGATGAGAAACTGCGGATAAGTATGGGTATGGAATCATCCACCTCTTAAAACGGGTCGCGCACTCCTCAACGCAACAGGTGGTCTCGCGCTGGGGCTGCGAAGAAATACAGCAAACCACGACCAACAGCAAGGTGAGTTCGGCATGAAGCGTATCGAGACACCCGCTGGCATGACCACCAAATGGATAATCTCGCTTAACTACTGCACCTAGAGAACTGCTAGCAGTCCGTTGCCCACTTCCTGGCAACCAACAATCTGGCAACTTCTGCAACTCAATGCTCCACCCGCCAGTGGCCAGCGCGATCTCCTGGATGACCTGAAACCGAGCTTTAAGAATTCAACCGGTTGATGGGCTAGAAACTCTGCCCTCCTCCAAAACCATCGTCGAACTCTTCGTAAGGCTGCGGTGCGGCGTTACTGAATCGCGTAAAGTCATGGAGCCAAGTGAGTTTCACGTCACCGGTTGGGCCATTACGCTGTTTTTTGACAAGCAGGTCGGCTTCACCTTTCACCCGTTCCCGCTCCTCATCGTTGGTCATGTAATACTCTTCGCGATGGATAAACATCACCACATCGGCATCCTGTTCAATGGCTCCAGACTCTCTTAAATGACTCAGTTGAGGCCGATTGTCGCGGGTAGTTTCCACCTGTCGATTAAGCTGCGCAAGACATAACACGGGAACATTCAATTCACGGGCAAGCCCTTTAAGTCGGCGTGCGATTTTCGCGACTTGTTCTTGACGGGGATCTCGCGAATTGTCAGGTTCGATGAGCTGAAGGTAATCGACCGCAATCAGAGCCAACCCATCCCGACGCTGAAGTCGCCTGGCAGCGGCAGCAATCTCAGTCATGGTTCGGCTCGGAGAATCATCGACAAACAGGGGGGCACCACTCACTTCGGCAGCTGTCTCCACCAACTTACGGCTCTCTTCAGCGGTAATCTGACCATTGCGAAGTCGACGACTGTTTACTTTTGCCCGCGAACACAACAGACGATCCCCGAGTTCGAGGGCTGACATTTCCAAACTTACAAATAAGACAGGCTTCGCCAACTCAATGGCCACATGTTCGACTACATTCAGCGCCAACGCCGTTTTCCCCATACTGGGACGTGCTGCCAAAATAACTAGCTCACTGTTGTGCAGCCCACCGGTCAGGTCATCAAAATCATCGAAACCGGACTCCAGGCCACCAAACGCATGTTCATGCTTCATACGCGCATCAATACGAGCCAGCGATTCCTGCAACACATCGCGAATGGAACTTACGCAATCTGCTCCCTTGGCATCGAGAATGCCAAACACACGCTCTTCGGCACGACTTAACATTTCGCGCCCGTCCACACTCGGTTCGTACGCATCTTTGAGAATATCGGTGCTGACATGAATCAATGATCGCAATAGCGATTTTTCATGTACAATTCGCGCATAATACTCAGCGTGTGCTGCAGTCGAGACTTCCCGACCTACTTCCAGCAGGTAAGAACTCCCGCCAACTGTTTCAAATTCACCTGAATCGCGAAGGCGTTCAGCAAGCAAAAGCGGATCAATACGGCCGCCATCTTCATGCAACGCTTGCATGTGACGGAAAATACGTTGGTGGGCGTCGTCGTAGAAATCTTCAGCTCGGATGATCAGTGCAACTTCATCGCAAGCCTCAGGCAATAACAACAGGCTCCCCAAAACGGCCCGTTCCGCCTCGTGACTAGAGGGCATATAACGATCGAGATGTTCGTCAACATCCGCAAGACCGTCCATGCGTGGTTTTCGATCCACCGAGGCCACAGGCTACCGATCCTTCTTTGGTTTTCGCTCCGTCTATCCAGGTGCATCCAGTACAAGCGAAGTCAATATTCCCATCCAGCAGCCAATTCATCGGCCAGTGAGCTACTCTTGCACCGCTTCCACCGACGGCACCACCCAAACCTTTAGCTGGCCTTCAACTGCACTCGAGAGGCGGAATTTAATCGTGTAGAGTCCCAGTTCTTTCAGCGGTCCTTCAAGCTTGATTTGTTCTGGCGAGAGGTTGATCTCATTTTTCTTGAGTGCCGAGACTATTTCCACGGCACCCACACTTCCGTAGAGGTGCCCATCGTCGGTTGCGTTAGCCTCAATGGTAATACTCTGCTTGGCAATATCGCTGGCAAATTTGTGGAGTTCTGCCTCTCTCGCCTTTTCGATCTCTATTAGCTTGCCACGGTGTTTTTCCACCATCCGCTTGTGATGGTCAGTAGCAATGGTCGCCAAACCTTGAGGAATCAAGTAGTTGTGGGCATAACCTCGTTTGACTTCAACCACGTCGCCTTGAGAACCCAGGTGCTCTACCGACTGAATCAAAAGCAGCTCAACGCCACCATGGAGTCCTTTGGGAAGCCGCTTGATGCGAGGCTTCTTAACACGATTCGAAGCACTTGGTTTTTTCGTCTTGGTTGCCATAAAAAGCCTGATTTCAGATCAAAAGGGACTGTTTTGTGGGGCTCGCCGCAACGAGCCTTCAAGCGGCAATATTGGTGTGAGCAGCCAAGGCTGCTTCTTCTATTTCTCGACCAGCCCAACTGGCATCCGGGCCACTTTGGCTTACCAGCTGTCGGCAGCAATTCATACTAAAAGGGGATTTCACTGCCTTCAGGCGGGCCACTAGCTGGAACAAAGTTATCATCTGCAGGATAGGAATCGCCCTGCCCCTGCCCCTGTCCATCCCGGCCACCACGACTGCCAAGCATCTGCATTCGTTCACCGACCACTCTGAGCTTGGAAAACTTCTGACCGTCCTTTTCCCAACGATCCAGTTTCAACCGCCCTTCAATGAGCACAGGCGACCCCTTACTCAGGTATTCGCTTGCAACTTCAGCCGTGCGAGCCCACAAAGTCACGTCTACAAATGTTGTCTCATCGACCCAATCGTTGTTACGTTTCACACGATCGTTCACTGCCAATCCAATCTCCGACACCGCCGTCCCACTGGGGATGTGCCGCAATTCCGGATCACGCGTCAAGTTGCCAACGAGAATCACTCGGTTAAAGCTTGCCATGACAGTTCTTCCTTCACGTTTTACTCCACAATGTCACACCAAATTTGCATAAGGACGTAGCTTGCGGAGTTGTCTCCAGTGACAGGCGTCTTGAATGTTTGCGTCTTGCTTCCAGGAGGGGCCACCCACACAACGCGGAGCATAAGTCGGGATTTCCAAGTCGCCTTGTCGAAAAAAGCCCCACCTGCCGATAGTGAACACACGTTCCGCTAACCACAAATTACCAAATCATGAATCTGAAGACAAGCAGTCCACCCATATGGGCCACCAAGACAAGGATTTTAAGCCTCCTTAGCTGTTTCCTTAGCTGTTTCCTTAGCTGTTTCCTTAGCTGTTTCATTATCCGCAGGTGCCTCAGACTCAGGTGTCTCAGACGCAGGTGTCTCAGACTCAGGTGCCTCAGGCTCAGGTGCCTCAGGCTCAGGCTGGGTTTCACCCCGTGCATGGGCTAAAATCGGCTCTTCCAGGTGCGGATGAACCTTCAAAATCAGCTGTCTCAAGATCATCTCATTGATCTCACACTGACGATTCAGCGGCTTGATCTGGTCAGGATTGGCACGGAAATAAATCAGCCAGTAGGTACCTTTGCGTTGCCCTCGGATGGGATACGCTAGCTTGCGGTCTTCCCAAAGCCGGCTAATCAGGACCTCGCCACCCTTGGAGGTGATTAATTCTGCGATCTCCTTGGGCAGCTTGCCCGGGTCCCGCGCAAAGCGGTTGGAGTCGAAGATTAACATTGCTTCGTAAACGTTTTGGTCCAAAGTATTGGTTCTCCAATCAGAAACGAGTGTGGACTGCCAATTTGGCTTAATTGAAATTGTTCATGCTTTGCTCAATACCCTCGGTACACCAACAATCGATAGCCTTACAGGCTCGGTCAACTACCTCAGCAACCATCTCGCGCTGAGCGGCAGTAAATTTCCCGAGCACAAAGTCTGGTGCACTGCACCGCTCTGGCAAAGGCCCCACACCGATTCGTAGTCGGCAAAACTCCTCGCTACCCAGTTGTTCAATGGTATTCTGCAAACCCTGCTGCCCCCCCGAAGAACCTCGCATTCGGAGCCGCAACTTGCCGACTGGCAGGTTGAAGTCGTCACAAATGACCAGCAACTCCTCTAAGGGCAACTTATAAAAATTGGCCGCCTGGCGAATACTCCGCCCGCTCAAATTCATATACGTCAAAGGGCAAAGCAGCATCACTTGCTGATTTCCCAAAGTCAATCGAACCGTCTCTGCTTCAAATTTTTCCTGGGGAGGCCCGGCACCCTGTCGACACGCAAACTCGCGGATGATCTGAAACCCGACGTTGTGTCGCGTGTTCTCGTATCGCTTCCCGGGGTTTCCCAAGCCCACGATGAGTTTCATACCTATTGATCAACCATCGGAATTTTCATCCGACCCCTCACCGCTCTCGCTCTTCTGACCAATGACTTCCGGCTCAGCATCACCCACGGCCAATTCTTCTTCTAACTCTTCCGCACGGGCAATACACTGCACAACCGTTTCCGTCACATCGGCGAGAATAGTCGCCCCTTCTGGTAAATTCTCAATATCAGCAACGGTTAACGTACCTTCCAACTCGAGCTGATTTACATTGACATACAGTTTATCCGGAACTTCGGCCGGAGTGACTTCAATTTCAATCTCGCGCAGCAACTGCTCAACCACACCATCATTGGCGCCTGGTGCAGTTCCCCGCATTTCAAGCGGCACGGTTAGTTTGATTTTCTCACCTGCCACAACGCGTAACAAATCGACGTGCAGGACATGCTGGAAAAACGTGTCCCACTGCACTTCTTGCAACAGCGCCTGACCATCTGCATCGCCGTCGAGTTCCACGACTTTCATGCCATGCCTTAAGGTCGCACGAAATTCCTCAGCCGGTAACGACAAACTGACGGGGTCTTTACCATGGCCGTACAAAACAGCCGGAACATATCCCTCTCGACGAAGATGAATACTGCTTCGAGTTCCTACTGAGGTACGTTTGGTAACGTGTAAGACTTCTGACATTGCAAGAAATCCCAAGGGACAAATCAATTTAAAAATTTTGTAAACGCGAGAGCTCTGGCCGAGGTATTGGCCAAACCAGTCATTTTGGCAACTTCAGCCCGGAGATTCAACCCCCCCTGAACAAAGCTTGGAAACTTGGCAGAGGGCTCTCCAGAACTCACCCTGAAGCCAAATCCCAGTCCCGCCCCTTAGCGAAACAGGCGACTGACCGACTCATTACGGTGGATTCGCTTGATCGCTTCTCCCAGAAGTGGGGCAACCGTCAGAACCGTTAACTTGGGAAGGTTCTTCTCATATTCGGAACTGATTGGATTCGTATCCGTGCAGATGACACTCGCCAACTTCGCATCCAATAAATTTTGGAGCGCATTGCCACAAAAAACCGGATGGGTAATCGCCACATAGATCTCGCGGACACCCAGTTTATGCATCAGTTGTGCAGCCCCGCGAATTGATCCGGCGGTGCTGATCATGTCATCGAACATGATGGCAACTTTCCCCTCAATTGGGCCGCCAATGAGATTGGCCTGTTCGGTTGACAAAGCACTGGTACGGCGCTTGTCGATAATGGCCACTGACCCACCTAATCGTTTTGCATGGCCAAGTGCTCGTTTTATGCTGCCCTCATCCGGACTTACAATCACCGCGTCTTCGAGGCTAATGTCGGTATTGAGGAAGTAATCGTTTAAAACAGGTGCCGCGTACAAGTGGTCAACCGGAAGATCAAAGAAACCTTGAATCTGGGCTGCATGCAAGTCCATCGTCAAAACGCGATTAGCCCCAGCACGAGTGATCAAATTGGCGACCAGTTTTGCCGTAATTGGAACCCGCCCCTCGTCCTTCCGATCCTGCCGCGCATATCCGAAATAGGGTATGACGGCCGTAATCCGCTCAGCACTGGCTCGACGACAGCTATCAATCATCACCAACAACTCCATCAAGCTTTCGTTGACCGGAGGGGAGGTCGGCTGGAGCAAAAACACATCCCGACCGCGAATATCCTCATCGATCTTGCAGGAAATCTCCCCGTCGGGGAAACGCCCCAGCGTAATAGCAGCCAACTCAACACCAAGATAATCAGAAATCTGCTTACCAAGCGCCGGGTTTGAATTACCACTGAAGAGTTTGATATCGTTCATGGTGAAAAACCTACTTCTTCGGTTTTCAAAGTCAAAAAAATGCAAGCCCTCCAACACCAAAATTTCCAGAGTGAACCCGTATCTGGATGTTGGAAACTACGCTATTACCGCTTCAACTACTGCCCGATCCTCTACCGTATTGATGCTTAACACTTCTCGCGACTGCACGACACAAGCCACGCCAACTTGCTTACTCCCTTTGTCGTTTCAAAATACCAGGACAACCGGTCCCATGTTATACTGCACTTGCAAGTTATCGGCCGTAAGTTGTTTCAGTGCAACCAGCAGACTTTGCCTGTCGAGAAGGTAAAGGACTCAGGCTTGCCTCCAAGATCCCCACCTGCTCGGCTGTGACCTCTTTCTCTTCGACAATCTCGGAAAAACTGGCCATCCCCGTTTCACCTGATGTGGCCCATCTCCGTGGAACCCTCATCCGTGGCGGTTCTTGGCACACACGCCAGTGGATCATCACCGCATGCCCCATGCCCCGCGGTTTAGACTGGGCAACAAACTCGACCTCTGGCCCATCAAAACGTTCGCAGTGCACCAAATCGGCTTTGCACCCAACAACCCCCCATACCTGACCGATCTCCCGCTAGACGAGGTATTTCAGGAACGTATCGCAGCATCGGACAACCACAAACCGGAACAGAACTTTCAGTAAATCAGGTGTTATTCGTGCACCTTTGCCAGCGGCAAGCGCCAGGGGTTCCAACATCGCCAAAACCGAATACAGCAGACAAGAAGCAGGGCAAGTCAGGATATCCGGAAATGATTTCAGTCCACCAGCATTCTGTGGAAAAACCCCTCCGTCCGCCAGTCACCCACCCACTGGAATTGTCGGCTTCCATGAAATGGTCAGCAAACTCGCTGTTAACCGCCAACTCGGCCAAACGCAAAACATCGCAACGACACCTTGTGGAAACCGACCTTCGGACCGAGACGCCGCCGAACGGAGACCCTGCACACCCTAGAACCAAAACTTCAAAGACTGCTGATTCTGCTGATCAGAACTACCCGTCAAACCCCACGGACAACACGTAATTTGAACAAGCCGTATCCTATTCGGCTCGACAAGTCCGACCAGCACCAAGTTGACCCTCCCAGGTCACAAGCCTAGAATCGGGCGTTTCCCCCAAAGTCAGGCTCCAGTCTGTACAGGCCGGTACAATCGGCCACTTCCGATCGAACCTCATCCCCCGTCGACCAGGTCCATTGTGCAAGAAGCTATCGCAAAAGCTGACGCATTAATCGAGGCGATGAGCTGGATTCGCGAGTTCCGCGACAAGATCACGGTTATCAAAGTCGGCGGCAGCGTGATGAAAAATCGCGAGGCAATGCGGCAGTTGCTGACCGACATTGTTTTCCTGGAGACCGTTGGGATGCGACCGATCGTAGTCCACGGAGGAGGGAATGCGATCAATCAAGCCATGAAGGAAGCAAATTTGGAACCTCGATTCGTCTCGGGACGGCGCGTCACTGACGATGCTACCCTGGCGATCGTCGATCGAGTGTTGGCGGGAGAACTGAACGAATCACTTGCTGCACAGATTGAAGAACTGGGGGGGCGAGCCATGCCGCTGAACTTCACCGGAGAATCGAACAATAACGTCTTGTTCGGTGAAAAGCTGCAGCTCAACAATCAACAAGGCGAGTCTATTGACCTCGGCCACGTTGGTTGTGTCACGCGTGTCGACCGCGAAGCACTCGACAATTTGTGTTACGCTGGCCAGGTGCCCGTGATCCCCTCGGTGTGTGAGACCGAATCGGGCGACCACCTCAACGTCAACGCAGATACGGCCGCCACCGCGGTTGCCCAGGCAATGGGGGTAGAAAAACTGGTCTTTCTGAGCGACGTGAATGGAGTCCGGCGCAATAAGGATGACCCGGAATCGCTAATCCGTTCCTTGAACGCTGAAGAAGCCCGCGCGCTCATCCGTGAAGGAGCTATTGAATCGGGTATGATCCCAAAGGTCGAAGCGTGTTTAGATACCCTTCAAAAGGGAGTCGGCAAAATTCATATTATCGACGGTCGCCTGCGACACTCGCTGCTGCTGGAAATCTATACAAATCATGGAGTTGGTACAGAGCTCATTTCAGACGCCGATTGAGCGGCATAGATGCCCTTGGGGAGCCCTAGTGACAGCCTCTCCAATGACCTCTATAAACGCATGATGCCTTGGCTAAAGAGCCACAATAGGGGGAAATAACTTGACCACAACAACATCCACAATGTCGCCGGCCACGGCTGAGCTTTTCGATCAGTGTGTTGTTCCGAATTACGGCCGATATCCCGTTTGTCTGGTGCGAGGCGAAGGCTCCCGGGTCTGGGATGATCAAGGGCGTCAATATCTGGACTTCTTTCCCGGATGGGGCTGCAATCTGTTAGGACATTGCCCGCCACCGGTAGTGCAAGCCGTCCAGGAGCAGGTGGCTGAATTGATTCACGTCCCCAACACCTGGCACATCGAGTCTCAGGGACGCTGGGCCAAGTTACTGAGCGAGCGCAGCTTCGGAGGCAAAGCTTTCTTTTGTAATTCGGGAGCCGAAGCGAACGAAGCAGCCATCAAACTGGCACGACTCCATACGCCGAAAGATCGCTTCAAAATCATCACTTTTCAGGGTGGCTTTCATGGTCGGACGTACGGCGCCACAACCGCCACAGCACAACCCAAGTACCACGAGGGCATCGGGCCGCTGATGGCCGGATTCGTCTATGTTCCTTTTGGCGACCTGGCCGCAGTGCGTGATGCAGTTGATGAAGAAACGGCAGCCATCATGGTTGAACCGATCCAGGGTGAAGGCGGGATTCGTATTCCTCCTGATGGGTTTCTGGCAGGCTTGCGAGAAATTGCCGATGCCCACAACTTGGTTTTAATCTTCGATGAAGTCCAAACAGGTTGCGGGCGAACGGGCCACTGGTTTGCCTACCAAGATTCCGACGTCACTCCAGACATCATGACACTGGCCAAGAGCTTGTGTGGTGGTATTGCTGGTGGGGCCATGCTCACAACCGCGTCAATTGCGCCCAGTTTGCGTCCTGGCATGCACGCCGCAACCTTCGGCGGAAATCCAATTGCTGCCAGGGCTGGCATCGCAACCATTGAAATGATCGAAGAAGGCAATCTTTTGGCTCGCGCCAGAGAACTTGAGCAAGGATTTCGCACCTGGCTGGAACCCTTAATTGAGACCATCGCGATCGTGAAAGAAGTCAGAATTTGCGGGTTGATGATTGGTATCGAACTACAGGTTGACGGCACACCCATCGTTGCCGAGTGCATGAAACGGGGCCTGCTAATCAATTGCACTCAACAAACCGTCGTGCGCCTGCTGCCAGCGATGATTCTCAGTGACGCGGAGTTGCAAGAGGGGTGTGAAATCTTGATCGATGTCTTGCAAAATCATATAACTTGATTCCCGACGATAGTTATTGGCTGATTCCATGCGACATTTAATCACTCTTGACGACATATCCCCGCCCGAAATCAACCGGGTCTTTGAGCTTTCTGCAGAATTGAAGCTCAAGTTTGGCCAAGGCATACGCGAATCACTCCTTCCTGGACGAATACTCGCATTACTCTTCGAAAAACAGTCGCTCCGTACGCGGGTCAGCTTTGAAGCCGGCATTGCACACCTGGGCGGCAACAGCCTTTTGCTCGGGGAGGACGTTGGGTTTGGCAGTCGGGAAAGTATCGAGGATTTTGCCCGGGTGCTGGGCAGCATGGTGGATGTGATTGTGGCTCGATCCAAGACTCACGCCACGGTTGAGGCCTTGGCAAATCATGCCGACTGCCATGTCATTAATGGTCTCACAGATCGCGCCCACCCCTGTCAGGCACTTGCCGATCTTTACACGATTCGCGAACGGTTTGGCGAGCTCCGCGGAAAAACACTCACCTGGATTGGCGATGGGAATAACGTCGCCACGAGCCTCGCCCGGGCCTGCAATTGCCTTGGCATGAAATTCGTCTGCTGCACGCCCGAGGGTTATGAGCTGGATTCGGAGGTTGTTGCTGACTTCACCCAAAGATTTCCCAATTTTGAACTGACCCAATCCCAGCATCCTCAGGATGCTGTCCGCGAAGCCGCTGCTGTTTACACCGACGTGTGGGCAAGTATGGGCCAGGAAGGCGAACGAGCTCAACGAAAGGCCGATTTTGCCAAGTACCAGGTCAATCAGGAACTCATGGCAAATGCCCCGGACAATGCAATCTTTATGCACTGCCTACCAGCTCGACGAGGCGAAGAAGTGACAAACGAGGTCATCGACGGTCCCCAAAGTATCGTGCTCCAGCAAGCGAATAATCGTTTGCACGTACAAAAGGGGATCCTCGCCTGGTTATTGCGGGAATCGCATGACGAGCCACCGCAACCCTAATCCCACCGCAACCCTCATCGAAGAAACGCCACACCTCGCTGGGTTGCCAACTGCTGCCGCACCCCCAGATCAACCTGAACCGACCAACTAGACCTGTCTATGCCAGCCCACGTGGCAAGATAGAAGGATCCATTCCGTCACCCTTTTTTACCATCCATTGCTCCATGTCAAACCGTCACAATGGCCGTGCAGCCAACCAACTACGACCAATACGATTCCAAAGTGACTTCCCGAGCGCTGCCCAGGGGAGCGTGCTGGCTCAAGCAGGGAAAACCTCCATTCTCTGTACAGCCAGCATAGAAAACTCGGTTCCTCCCTGGCTTGAAGACTCTCTCGGAGGCTGGATCACCGCTGAGTACAACATGCTTCCAGGAAGCACACATCCTCGGAAACGTCGTGACCGTGGCACAAAAACCGATGGTCGCACCACCGAAATCCAACGCCTGATCGGTCGCAGTCTGCGTGCCATAGCCGATCTGTCAAAGCTTGGAAAGCGAACCGTAATCGTTGATTGTGACGTACTTGAGGCCGATGGTGGTACGCGAACACTCAGTATTACCGGGGGAATCATTGCCCTGGTCGATGCTCTTCGAGCCATCGGTGCCACCAGCGACTCCGACACCGGGTTCTGCCTGCAGCAAAGCGTCGCGGCCGTTAGCGTTGGAATCGTCGATGGGCAACCACTGCTCGACCTCGACTATCGCGAAGACTTTGCAGCGGCGGTCGATATGAACGTGGTGATGACCGGATCAGGACAATTCATTGAAATCCAGGGCACCGGGGAGGAAGCAACCTTCAGTGATGCGGAACTCACCGAAATGTTAAAACTTGCCCGAGGTGGCATCAAAGAGTTGATTGAAGCCCAGCGCAAAGCTTTAGGCGACGCGTGGCCCTGGACGAGCTGAGTTCTTGCCACCTCATCACCTTTTGCCGACACGCCTCAAACCGGCCCTCTCGGACGTGCATCACCGAAGGGTCAAACAACCTGGATGACTCGATCCCGCAAGGGCCTCTCGGTCATCCACCATCGCCATCATCGCCGCCATCGTCGCCACCCCCAACCTGCTGGGCGCGCCCCGCATAGGTAAACGTCTGAACTTCGCGAATGGTGGAAAAGAATGGAACCGGTGAGACACGTACGTACCTTCGATCGGCCGAGACGACGCCGGTAGCCGAGAAAGTGGTCCCTTCCGGGAGGGTAATGATCACCGGTTGGTAACCAACGGCGCCTTGCCCCAATGCAAGGCGGCGACGGCGAGCTGCCTCTGGACGCAATGGAATGATACTACGATCCGAAATACTGTCGATTTGCTGGGCGAGTATGGCATGGCCAATCTGCTGCTGCCGCCGAACGGCTCTGGCCAGCTTTTCGGCTTCAAGGGGTTTCTTGCGGTGGCCCTTTTCCAAATCGAAGATGACGACCGCATCATTCTTCCCAAGATCGACTTGCTGTTGCTGGCGTTGAAATTGATCGGTCCCAAAATTGGTCAAAATTTCAACCGTCACCTTTCCGGCCGCCACTTCCCCCCAGACGCGATGGACCCGGGCCCGGTAGGTTCCGGCAAAGCCTCGAGGACAAATATAAGTTTCGACAAGACCCGTATCAGGCCCGTCTTTTTGGTTGGCAGTCCCGTCGCCGAGCATCAATCCCCCCCCCGTGGTGCGGGGTGTGGTTGAGGAGCAGATGGCTCCAGCAGGTTCTTCCACAAACAAATCAACATCCGCATCACCGGTCCAGGAAATCCGTACGATGCAGTCGCGGGCGAAGGCGGCTTGGAGCCGACCCTGATAGTCCTCACGTTCTTTGTTACGCCCCTCTTTGCCAAGTTGCTCGAGAGTTGCGTTGGCAACCCGGTATGCCACTTTCGGTGCAGCAGATTGTTCCTTGGGCCAGGCCTGACTGAGAATCCCAACGGTTGCCCACTGAATCCCTTCGATATTGTCGCTTCGTTGAGCTGCCCGCAAACCCAGCAGATAGGCCTCCTGGCACATCGAGTCCATCCTGACGACTTGCTGATAGAGTCCAAGTGCCCGCTGATCAAATCCAACTCGAGACAAATATTGGGCAATGTACAACAACTCGGTCGCACTCGTGCTGAAATCTGCGGCCGACATGATGGCTCGTTCGATCTCTTTTTTGGACTGTCCGGCCAACTCCATCGCAATGCCCAGGGACTCATACATCCAGGGCTGCGGTACCCCCGCACGGAGCGCGGCCTGAATTAATGCAGTCACCTGCTCTGGGCGACTGGCTCCCATTAGGTCACGTACTGCCTGACGAACCACGGCTGGATCGCGGGCCGCGCCCGCAAAATAAGCGTTCCAGAATGCCTCCGGACTTTGGGACGAATCGATTTCGATCTTCGCTGTTTCGATCTTCGCTGTTTCGATCTTCGCTGTTTCGATCTTCGCTGTTTCGATCTTCGCTGTGGCCGGCGGTTGCTCGGCAGGCAAAGCTGCTTCTTCGGGTGCTACTTCTGCAGAAGGGAAGGGCTGTTCTTGTTCGGGCACACTAAAGAAGCCACCACCGCCACCCATGCCACCGCCACCCATGCCACCGCCCATGCCACCGCCCATGCCACCACCCATGCCGCCACCCATGCCACCGCCCATGCCACCACCCATGCCCATGCCACCACCCATGCCACCCATGCTCTGTATGGGCAACACGAGATCGGCAACAGGATAAACCTTCACGGCCAGTTCCGTCTCTGCCTCTTCAGGCGTGGTGATCAACATCACCTCGTCCTTGATGATATACGTAAGATCAAGTTGACCAAGCATCAAACGCAATGCCGAACGCAGGGAAATACTGCGGACGTTGATATTGATCGGCTCATCACTGCTGATCCCAACATCTTCCAGGGCCTGGGTATCAAGGTGAATGGGAATCTCATATTCGTCCCGCAAGAATTGAACCGTTTCTTCGAGTGGCGTATTGAGAAACTCCAACCCGGCACTCGTCAACGGTCCCTTTAACGCGTTTTCAATGCGTTCCTCTGAACCACCCCGTGCACTTAAATCCACCGAGGCGTATTTTTTTCGCCGAATCGTCAACTCCTCCCATACTTCAGGATCAGGATAAACAATCGGTGGGTCACCCGGGAACGGAACACTGGAGAGTTCCACTTGATAAAGGGCCTCAAACCAGTTTCTCCACCTGGCCGCACGCACGACTTGCTGAAGGTATTGATTTCTCTGAAAACGGCCGGAGACAACGGCCATACGGGGCATCACCCCGCCTGGATCCATCTCTTCGGTAACATCGGCAACTTCTTCGGCCTCGACGTAACGTCGCTCATCAAGCAATGCATCGAAACGGTCGACGAGTTGTTTGACTTTTTCGCGATCTCGGGCCAAACGGTCCATGAGCAACCGACGTTCCCGGTCGGCGGCAATTTGTGCTTCCTGAGCGCGATCCAGTTCATCCTTGATGGAAGCAGCCCTCTGGACTTCACGAAGGGTCGTCTGCAACTTGTCGACCAGTTGAGCCCGCACTCCCGCGCCAAGTTCAGGAGCCCGCTCCACATTTTGCAAAGCTAATTTGAGGTCCTGATTGGCTAGTGCCGGGTTGTCAGCCATCACCTTACGGGCATCGGCAATCGTGTTCTGCACCTCCCGACGTAACATCTGGGCAAAAACCTGCTTTTGCTGGGCGACTTCGTCAAGCAAAGCGCCCTCCTCAACAAAGCGATCAATCAATGCTCCGTCGGCCGGCACCAAAACATCGGTCGCCCCCTCTTCGCCACTAGGCAAAGCCTCTCCGACAGGTTCCGCTTGCGCCACGCGGACCAGACTCAAGTCGGTGTCCTCAGCAGGATGACCGGCTGCAGCAGGCGGAGTTGCGGGACGGGAGACCGGCTGGGCTAAAGTCGCCCCACCTTGTTTTCGGTTAACAACACGCTGGACTGTCTGCGCCTGAAGATTTCGTGGATCTTTTTGCAGTACTGCCTGCGAGAGGAGTTTGGCAGCTGGCATATCCCCTGTGGCAACGGCCCGCTCTGCAAGACTGGTTAAACCGTCAAGCTGGACTTGAAACAAGCGTCCCGTCTCCAGTAACCCGACCGTACCAAGGGTGGGTAGGGTCACGCCACCATCTTGCTCAGCCATTTCGACCACTTGTGACAAGAACGCACGATCGTCCCCAAATTTCTGCGGCTGAAGGGTCCAGGAGAGATTTTGCACCTGACCGGCCACCTCGGCCGTTAGCTGAACCTCTCCTTTCAGACTGGCGTCACGTTCACTGGAACCCACAACAATCGTATCGCGATCGGTCCTGAGTGGCGGAACCCTGGCAGGATAGACCTTTCCAAGTTCAGCTGGCCAGGTAACTTTTTCGGGCCAGGCAACCGTCGCCCCGACCCAACCGGCCAGCATCGCACCGACGCTGTTGCCGCGCCGCAGATTCTCCTGGGCGGCACGTTCGGCGGTCACGCCTTGCTCGTCGTCAGCCGCTACCATTCCGTCGTCGACATACAGATTCCCGCCAGTTTGATTGGCCAGGGCAGCCAGCAAGTGAGTATCCAATCTCGGGCCAACCGCATAACTGCTCACGGAAACCCGGGCAGCAACCAACTGGTCAACGATCTCTTTGAAGGTTTCAGTCCCCAACAAGTTCGCGCGGCTGAGACCATCGCCAATGTAAACCACCGAACGTGTCGTCGCCGACTCATGGTCAAACGTCGAGAGTGTTTCTCGCAAAATATGTTCGAAGTCGGTCGACCCCAAAGGCGGAATCTCACGGATCGCGTCGACAGCGGCAGCAGCATCGGTGCCTTGTGGGGCAATGAAGCCCTCATTGGCCGGACGGGCATCAAGATCAACGGCGACCACCTTCACCCGAGTAGATGGGCGGAGTTTTCCCAGACAAGTCTCCAACGCAGCCAGAGCCGTTTCTCGGTAGACTCCCGCCTGGCTGGCCGACGTATCGACCAGAAGTACAACCTCTCCCGGTGGGCTAACCATCGGCACCCCGTCGGGACTCAAGCTGATAGCAAAAAAGGCCTGCCCTTCACCCGACTCATACGTCTGCATGGGGGCCTTGGGAGCCGCATCAGCAGCAAACTGCCCAAACGCAAAAGAAATAATGAGGACTGCGGTGCGAGCGAGGTGATCTTTGAGCAGACCAAACATAGGGGGAAACTCCGGGTGAGTGCGTTTCTGCTGGCTGCCGCGTGTTCCGGGCACGGGATCGCTGAACGCCTCTGGTGTTGTCATAGATTGCCAGATATGCCTATTTTATTCTATCCAGAACAAGAATGCCACTAGATTTCCACCCATCCACGGCCCGGGTGGCGATCCTTTTGGGCCTACCGACTCTCCTAGTGACAGTTCGGAGACCCACTTGCCATTTATTGCTCAACTGTAAAACCTTACGTCCAAAATGCCCAACCGACCGGGGCAGCGGTCCGAGGAGCCTTTCCCCACTCGGTGGACCACCCCTCACAACCGCTGTAAACAGAATGACCTGATTGTTTTACAGTCATACTTTTCCGGATGCCGGATGGCCGGCATCTGACTCACTCCGGTAACCCTTCGTCACGCGCAACGCCCTATCTACAACCTTCTCATGCTCTTCCCACTCCTGCCCATCCTGGCTACCACACACGACCAACTCACCCCGTACGGATGGATTTCGCTGGGGGTCACTTTCGGGGTTTTCGTGATCCTTTTCCTGCGCCGCTCGGTTCCAATCGACGCGTTGTTTCTCGCCGCCCTGGCTATCGTGACGTTGACCGGCATACTTACCCCTCAGCAAGCCTT
Source organism: Lacipirellulaceae bacterium (assembly GCA_965243695.1). GTDB lineage: Bacteria > Planctomycetota > Planctomycetia > Pirellulales > Lacipirellulaceae > JAKVCB01. The sequence continues at coordinate 354,124 of CBDEWC010000045.1, forward strand.
AGCCGGCTTCGCCGAGCCAGCAGTCATCATGATTGGAGCCCTGTTTGCAGCGGCCGCAGGTTTGCGTGCCACCGGTACTCTCGACTGGATTGGCAACAAGTTGCTTGGCAACACTTCTAGTGAATCCAAGGCTTTGAGAAGACTGGCCTTGATGATCGTACCGGTCTCCGCATTCGTCTTGAATACACCCTTGGTTGCGATGTTCGCTCCAATTGTCGTCGACTGGTGCCGTAAAAATCGCATCTCTCCGTCAAGGCTACTCATCCCACTGAGCTACCTCACCATTTTGGGAGGGGTGTGTACGCTCATCGGTACCAGCACCACACTGGTTTGCAATGGTCAGTTAGCGCGCGAGGCACAAACAATCGCCCAAAAAGTCGAGCAAGGGGAAATAGCCCCAAAGATTGCCGGGCAAGTCCGTGAATTGGACTTTTTTGAAATCACGAAGGTGGGGGTTCCGGTTGTCTTGGTGGGCGCTGTTTACATGATGCTTATCGCACCACGTTTGCTTCCAAATCGTGTTGATCTTATCGAGCAACTCGGCGAGCGACGTCGCGAGTATCTGGTTGAAATGTTAGTCCAGCCAGACTGCTCTCTCATCGGCCTGAACGTTCAGCAGGCAGGCTTGCGCAATCTTCCCGGTTTATTCCTCATCGAAATTGATCGGCATGGTGAAGTGATTACACCGGTTACACCTCAAGATACCATTCAACCGAGAGATCGGATGATCTTTACTGGAGTGGTTACCACCATTGCCGACCTGGAACGAATTCCCGGCTTGGTCCCGGCTGCTGATCGGGCTTACGAATTCCATCCTGCTCAACGCACACAGCGACAACTCACCGAAGTTGTCTTGTCACGAACTTCACCTCTAATTGGCCATACCATACGAGACGCAAACTTTCGTCAACGTTACAATGCCGCAGTGGTTGCCGTTCATCGCAACGGTGAACGGCTCACCAACAAGGTAGGAAATATTCGCCTGGAACCGGGCGACACCCTGCTTTTGCAAACTCGGGCTGAATTTGTCGACGCCTATCGACACAACCGCGACTTTTATCTGGTCAGTCGCGTAGGGGGATCGTCAGCTCGCCGCCATGACAGGGCGATATTAGCTGGCGCACTGTTCGCCGGTCTCATCTTATGGCTCACGATCAGCAGTTTACTTGGCAGTGAAATCCCTTGGGGAAATTTGTTTGCCAACAAACCCCAGGCAATTTCGGCGATTGCCGTAGTGGTCGCCATGATCGCAACACGCTGCCTGAGCGTGGCAGAAGCGCGGTCGGCTATCGATATCCAAGTCTTGATTACGATTGCGGCAGCCATCGGTATCGGTAGCGCACTGAACCAAAGTGGGTCAGCCGGTTGGCTAGCCAACCAGGTCGTAGGAACGGTTGGCAATCTTGGCCTACCGGCATACTGGGAATCCTACCTGTTACTGGCAGTCGTGTACGTGGTCGCCATGATATTTACGGAGTCGATTACCAATGTTGCAGTGGCAGCCATCATGATTCCGGTGGCCATCAGTGTCGCCTTGGCTGGTGGCTACAACCCACGTCCGTTTATCATTGCTGTGACTCTGGCCGCCTCACTTAGCTTCATCACTCCCATCGGCTACCAGACAAACTTGATGGTAATGGGGCCTGGCGGATATCAACCTCGCGATTATGCACGCGTGGGGATACCACTAGCTCTGCTCACCGCATTGATCGCGCTCGTGCTGATTCCCCTAATCTGGCCACTCACTATTTGATTTGCCATTCTTGTTGGTGAACAATCCGAGGGTACCAGGCGTAAAGGTGAACGATTTGAGGGCACCAAGCGTAGACAAGCGTAGAAAGGTAACGGGGTAGAAGTAGTGTAGGTGAAGTTCCAGGATGAAGGAAAATGGGGATCAGGAAAAATGAAACGACAGATTTTGGTCTGCGCATCAGGTGTTGTGATTGGTGCCTTCCTGGCAACCGCCTGGGTAAGCCAGTCTCTACAATGGCCTCACGAATCAACTATCCAGGCCCAGACACCACAGGTCATCTCTGCGAAAAACGAAGCGCACTTGCCTCTTCCCGCAAGTACCCAGCACTTCACACCTGAAGAAATTGCAAATATCCGGGTTTACGAAGTCGCCAACGTGAGTGTTGTAAACATTACGACAAGCATGGCCCAGTACGATCATTTTTTCATGCTGCAAACACCTGGCGAGGGTTCGGGGTCCGGTTCCGTCCTCGATAAGGAGGGGCACGTTCTCACGAATTACCACGTCGTGGAAGGTGCTGAAGAAATCGACGTCACCTTGGCCAACGACAACAACTTTGCCGCCCAACTCATTGGATTTGATAAGGAAACCGATATTGCTGTCCTGAAGATTAATGCACCCACTGAACAACTTTACCCAATCAACCTCGGCACCTCTGACGGGTTGCGGGTCGGCCAACGGGTGTACGCCCTGGGAAACCCATTTGGTTTGGACGGAACCTTGACGACCGGCATTATTTCCAGCTTAAACCGCACCCCGTCGGAAAACGCAGGCCGCCGATCGCTGAAAGCCTTGATCCAAACCGACGCGGCGATGAACCCAGGTAACTCTGGAGGTCCATTACTCAACACCAAAGCGGAAGTCATCGGTATGAATATCGCTATCGCCACCAAAACAGGTCAAAACGCGGGAGTTGGCTTTGCAATCCCTGCCAATCGCATCCGGCGAATCGTGCCTGAGTTGATCGAGCATGGACGCATTATCCGACCTGACCACGGCATCGTGTCGCTCCTGCCAACCAAGCAGGGACTCAAAATTGCAAAAGTTAACCCTCGCGGGCCAGCCGATCGAGCTGGCCTCCGTGGTTTTCGAATTGTCCGCCAACAAAAGCAGCGTGGCCCCATTGTCTATCAGAGAGAATTTATCGATAGCGATTACGCAGATTATATTCTTGCCGTCAACGGTCAATCGACCCGTACGCCAAACGAATTTCTGGATGTTGTGGAGCAATTTCGACCCGGTGATGAAATCGTTATCACCATTCTCAGGCAGGGGCGTGAAGAACAAGTGACGTTGTCGCTTGGCTCCATTTGAAGGACTGCGATCCACACTTCCACTCAATCACGTGCCAAACCCAAGCCGCCAATCACGTGTATTGAACGCAGTCGCATTCTTCGAAAAGCCATTTTCAGCTCTCCCCCCTCGTGGTTGGCCGAAAATGGGTTCGCCTGCCAGACTATCAACCAATGCGTTGCAGACCCGGGTAGATATCGAGGTCGAGAGTCTCAAACTGGCCGGCTCGCAATCTTTCCACAGCAATCGCGCCCATAACCGCATTGTCAGTACACAGAGATAGTGGAGGCACATGTAGTTTGTAGCCCTTCGCCGCAGCAGCTTGCTCAAACTGTTGTCGTAGCGGACCGTTGGCCGCCACACCACCACCCACACACAAAACCTTGAAACCGGTTTGTTCCAATGCCAGCAGCGCCTTGCCGATAAGGCAATCAATCACCGCCTGTTGAAAACTGGCTGCGATGTCGGCGACTTGCTCTTGCGGGATCCGAAGGGGACCGGCCGGAAGCTTACCGGGACCAACCACCAGGTAACGAACTGCTGTTTTCAGCCCGCTAAAGCTGAAATTGAGGGTCTTCGGGTTGTCGAGCAACGGTCGCGGCAAGCGATAGGCAGTGGAACTGCCTGATTCGGCTGCTTGCTGAACCGAGGGGCCACCTGGAAAGGGTAAACCCAAAAGGCTGGCAACCTTATCAAAAGCCTCTCCTGCCGCGTCGTCAATCGTCCCACCTAACGGCGTAAAGTCGGTCGGATGATCGCAACGGTAAAGGTTGGAATGCCCTCCACTAACAATTAACCCCACGCAGGGAAACACGTCGATCCCACTCGCAATTCGGCAGGCGTAGATATGAGCCTGTAAATGATTGATTGCGATCAACGGCAAATCGTGGGTCAACGCGAGTGTTTTGGCAGCAGTCAAGCCAACCAGGAGGGAACCAGACAGTCCTGGAGTATTGGCAACCGCCACCGCGTCGAGGCAATCCAGTGTGGTGTCCGCACGGCGGAGTGCCTCGTCGATCACCGGTACAACCCGCTCCACATGGGCCCTTGAAGCAATCTCCGGGACCACTCCTCCAAACCGATAATGCAACTCATCCTGGGAGGCAACGACCGACGAGAGCACCTGGAGTTGATCGGTGACCACAGCAGCAGCGGTTTCATCGCAAGTTGTTTCGAGTGTGAGGATTCGCATCAGCAGTGAAAAGGCAAATGTTGAGGGACAGGCCGAAATACCCGTCCGTTGGGGGGGAATAGGGTTGCTGGTCTGCGCCTAGGACCATCAACCGGTTGTTTTGCGGTTTGTTTTTGTGGACGACATGGCTTTCCGCACAAAATCAAGCGCTCGCTCCAGTTGTCGATCTTCAAAACGGGATTTGTCCGATGTGGGGTTCACAGTCACAATTTCACTTGAGCGCTGCTGCAAAATCAAAGCGTTTAGTTCCCTGAGAGAAAAACGGATACGAAATTTGTCGTCGGGTTTGACACCCCACTGGTCAGTTTCCTTGGCATCGGGGAATCGGTGAATATTCTCTCCACTGGGGCGATGGTAACTGGCAGTTGTCAGTTTAAGTGCGCCAAGCCCGCCTTCCAGTTCGACCACGTTTTGAACGCTTCCTTTACCCCAGGTACGTTCTCCCACAATCTTGGCCCGCTCATGATCTTGGAGGCAAGCCGCGACAACTTCACTAGCACTAGCACTGTAACGGTTGACGAGCACTGCCATCGGAACTTCGGTTACGGTTTTGCTTGGGTTTGCGTTCCACTCATATCGCTGAATGTTACGACCATCCGTCGCAACAATCAGGCCATTGGAAACAAACATGTCGGCCACTTCAACCGCTGAACTCAACAACCCGCCAGGATTAAATCGCAAGTCAAGGATCAACGCCCGCATGCCAGACTTATCGAGTTTAGTGAGAGCCTGACGAAGTTCGGTAGCCGTGTCGCGACTGAACCCTGTGAGCCGAACATAGCCGATTGGAGGCTGCTTTGCGACCAGAAAAGACCACTCGTTGTTCGCATCGCGTTGCCAACCGAGTACCGTTTGCACATGAATTCGCTCACGGATTATCTCCAACTCGATGGGATCTTTCTTACCAGATCGCTGAATCGTGATCTCCACCTTGGTGCCACTTTGTCCCTTGAGTTGGCTTACGGCTTCGTCCAATCTCATTTCTTTGGTCGATTCACCTGCGATTGCTACAATCTGGTCACCGGCATGAACGCCGGCCCGATAGGCAGGGCTCCCAACAAAAGGACTGATGACCGTCAATCGACCCTGCCGATCAAGAGTCACTTGCATCCCCAGACCTCCAAATTCGCTTTCGACTTCCTGCCGAAAATCATCGAAGTCATCGGCTTCAATGAAACTGGAATGGGGGTCGAGTTCGCGCATGACCCCGCGAATTGCAGCTGTGAAAATCTCTTTTCGATCAATGGGCTGAACATAGTTCTCTTCAACCTGGGCAATTGCGTCGGCCAAAAGACTGAACAGGCGGTAGTATTCGGCCGGATCCTCTACGGCCACCGCACGCTGCTCGCCGACAGCGTTGGAAGGGCCGTCCAGAACAGGGCTATCCAGAACAGGGCCGTCCAGAACAGGGCCGTCCAGAACAGGGCCGTCCAGAACAGGGCCGTCCAGAACAGGGCCAGTTTTTTCTTCTGCTAAGAGTTGTTCAGTCGGGATCAACAATGCAGTCGCAATCCCCCACAGGGTGATCGGTCGGTAAAGCTGGAGCCTATTTCTCAACATACGTTTGCCTTTCGAACTCGTTTTCAAAAAGGTGCGTTTCCAGGATACTCCTCCAGAATTGTTGACCAGGGTGGCAACGGCCGGCAAGTGGGTCCTACCGACAAGAGACAATTCACCAACCGATGGAAGATTTCCCCAGAAATGCCCCAGTTGTCTTTCCGGGCGTTACCAGGAAGCGGGCGTCAATGAGAAGAGCGATCCTGCGCTCAAGTTATTTCTTTGCAACTGCCCGAAAAAAAACTTCGGTGCGGATGGGGTGGAATTGGAAACTCGGCTTCGCACCGCAAAAAATAACCGGTAGCAAATCTTCACTTCAAGAGGCGACCTTAGTAGTCGTACCACAAACCAAAACCAATCTGTTGTTCTGAATCACGGAAAAACTGATACTGCGTCGACTTTCCGTTTATGTAGCTTACGCCTGTCCGCAACACGTGTCCCGACCGACCTCGCCAGAGCCAGCCTGCCTGCATGCTCAAATCACCACCAAATTCGAGTTCCTCGCGGAGGTGAGCGTTGACGGCAAAGAACGGGGTACCGCGAGCCCCCGTGAGACCCGCTTTAGAATACTCAAGGCCAAACTGGAACTCCCAAGGTTCGGCACCACCGGCAACAAAAAATGCATACGCGGTTTCAGCATACAGCCGCACCGTTGAAATCGGATAATAGGAAACTCCCAGATTGATCGCATCGCGGACATAGTTGAGCCGATCGGCCGGGGCATTATTTCGCAAAATAAACTCGTCACCCAGGTGTGAGCTTAAATGGTAATAGCCGAATTTAAACTGCCACTGATTGACACCGTAGGTGATTGGGAAGCCAAAGCGAAAATCAGATGCTTCGACATCGCGCTCCTCATCGAGGTTCAGCCGTACTATAGCAGCACCCTCGGCATCAAGCTGCCAACCTTGGGGGTGTAGTGTGTTACCGCTTCCAAACCGGATCAGTGGCACCCTACCACCAAGGTTTGCATCCCACAGAGTGCGACCATCCCGCTCTTTGAAAAAAACGGTAGAAATACGCGGTTCGCGAGGACTCGCCCAATAAGAACGGTAAATCAATCCATCCGGCAATATTTGCCAATACCAATAGTTTTGAGGAAAATCCGCCAGTACAATCGGCTCTGCATCTGGTTGATCAAAGGCAGGAACCTCCTCTTCACTAAGAAAAGTTCCACTGGGCGAAGTCGAAATCCACGGTGCTTTTTCTGGCATCTCACTTGCCACATAGCCGTAGTCCGAATCGACACTCACCGCCGCATTGGGAACCGGATAGAATTGAGCCGACTCACGGCTTGCCAACGAGATTGGTGGGTAAACAACTTGGGCCGAAACCTGCCCGAAGCCAAAGGCAAAAGCCAGGAAAATTAGGAGACGCAAGGGACGGGGCCACCAAAGCATATTGCAGGAAACCTGGGCACGAGTGACGCAAACGGTGATGGGCCAAGAAGGGGAAAAGAGTAGCCAGCAATCGATACCATGCCCAGACCGATATGAGATCCTGCAACCTTCTATACCAAAAGGACTTGTGGCATGATAGCAGTCGACGACAAGCCCCCTTGCCACTAGAATGGAGGTTTTCAGCCGTTGCATGCATAGGTAGCTGTTGCATGCATAGATCGATATCTGTTCCCTTCCAATAAGAGACTCTTTCCATGGGCAAACCAGAAGCAATTGACCCCATCCTGGGTCGAATCGTCAGCGGGATTTACATCCTCACCGTCGGGAGCGGCTCTCAAGCAACTGGCATGTTGGCTAGTTGGGTCATGCAAGCTGGTTTCCAGCCGGCTATGGTAAGCGTTGCCATCAAGCAAGGTCGCTATGTATGTGACTGGATGGGCGAGGGCCAGCCATTCATCTTGAACGTGGTTGGCGAATCCCAAGGCAGCCTTCTCAAACATTTTGGGAGTGGTTTTGAGCCCGGCGAATCCGCCTTCGAAGGCCTGCAGATCCACCACTGCCCACGCGGCGTTCCAATCCTGTCAGATACGATTGGCCATCTCGAATGTGAACCAGTTTCCCATGTCGACTCCGGAGACCATCGCATTTTTATGGCCAATGTTGTCCGTGGTGAGTTAAAAGACCAGCAGCGGCCGATGGTACACATCCGCAATAATGGTTCCCATTATTAAAAGGAATCCGTTGAAGTTGCCCAGCCTCCTTCTCCGGTCATGCAATGGCAAGCAGCAAATCGTCCAACGATCGTTGGGAAAAACACAAAACACCGATTTTGTGCTACCGAATGCAACGCCACACAGTCTTTACAAAAAATGGCAATCACCGTCTCCAAAAAGAATTCAACCACACACGTTAACCGCGTTAGTCCCAATTCCTTATCATGAATGATTTGATCATCGCCGGAGGAGGGATTGTCGGGCTAGCGACCGCCTATCAATTTCTCAATCGGTTCCCAGGAAAATCGCTTACCCTGGTCGAAAAAGAAGCGGAACTTGCCGAACACCAAACGGGTCGCAATTCCGGTGTGTTGCACTCTGGAATTTACTATCGACCGGGCTCGCTCAAAGCTACCAATTGCCGCGAAGGCAAACAGGCAATGGAAGCCTTTTGTCAGCAAGAACAAATTGCTTACGATCTGTGTGGTAAGATCATCGTGGCCGTCGACGCCGCAGAAATTCCTCATCTGGAAAAGATTCTGAAACGTGGCAAGGCGAATGGAGTTCAGTGCGAAATGATCAGTGCTGGCCGCCTTCACGAACTCGAGCCTCATGCGGCAGGAGTGCAGGCAATCCATGTTCCCGAAACAGGAATCGTCGATTACATCCAGGTTTGTCGGCGACTCGCCGAACGGGTGCGAGAATGTGGTGGACAGGTCATTACTGAAGCCCGTGTTACCGCAATCCAACAACATGACGGGCAGATTGCAGTCGAGACAACGGCCGGAGAATTCGTCGGAAAAACTCTTGTCAATTGTACCGGCTTACACAGCGATCGCCTGGCCCGTCTTGGTGGTGCCAACCCCTCGGTAAAAATCATTCCCTTCCGAGGTGAGTACTTTGAACTTGCGCCCACAGCCCGTCACTTGGTCAATAACCTGATTTACCCCGTTCCCAACCCAAGCTTTCCTTTCCTGGGAGTCCATTTTACGCGCATGATCCACGGGGGCGTGGAATGTGGGCCCAACGCCGTGCTGGCTGGAGCTCGAGAAGGCTATTCCAAGACCGATATCAATCTCCGCGATTTGAGTGAGTCGTTGACTTATCCTGGTTTTGTGAAACTGGCCGCAAAATATTGGCGGGTGGGGGCCGGAGAAATGTGGCGAAGCTGGAGCAAACAGGCATTCGTACGTGCCTTGCGTCGTCTTGTACCGGAAATCGAGGCCGCCCACCTCATAGCCGCTCCGGCTGGCGTACGAGCTCAGGCGATTGGCCGTGACGGCTCAATGGTTGATGATTTTCTCATTGAAGAACAGAAACACATTATCAATGTATTGAACGCCCCCTCACCCGCTGCAACGGCCTCGCTCAACATCGGTGTCATGGTTGTCGATCGCCTGGCTCGGAGGTTTGATTAAGCCCTTGACCAACCAGAACAGGCCCAATCGGGGGGAAAGGGTAGACAATTTGCAGAATGCACTCCCGTACCGGCCACCAACACCCACATTTCAGATTCGGCACGAAATAGACCACTTTAGCCACGCGATTCTAGCGCGTATACTAAGCCTGGTGGAACGGCCTATGCCACAAAAAAAGGGTCCCTGCTCGCCGGGGCAAGGACCCTCACATAGGCTGACCCACAACCCCATCGCCAATGCGATGGCATTGTTGGAGACTCACAGCCTAAGAAAACTATCGGTGTCCTTGTCCACAATTCTTAAGATTCAACCTCTTTGGTTTTGTGTTGTATCGCAGTTTCGGAACGTGAAAGATGTTACAACCTGCAAAGCTCGCCTTGGAAAACGGAACCGTCTTTACTGGAACCTCAATTGGTGCTGAAGGTGAAGTCGACGGCGAAGTCTGTTTCAATACGTCAATGACCGGATACCAGGAGATTCTTACCGATCCCAGTTACCGTGGCCAAATTGTGACGATGACGTATCCGCAAATCGGTAATTACGGTGTGAACGACGAGGACGTGGAAAGTCAACGTCCCCACATGGCTGGTTTTGTGATTCGTGAAAACAGCCGTGCCGTGAGCAATTTTCGCTCACAACGGAGTCTTGTTGAGTATTTGCAAACGTGGGGAGTCGTTGCCATTGAATCCATCGATACGCGGGCACTCGTCCGTTGCATCCGATCTAAGGGCGCATTAAGGGGCGTGCTTTCAACGCTTGATATGGATGAGGAAAGTTTAGTGGCCAAGGCTCAGAAAAGCCCAGGCCTGGTCGGGCGAGATCTAGTCCGCGAGGTTATTTCTGACCAACCTCGCAGTTGGCATGAACCGCTTAGTGAGTGGACATTTCTAAATGGCACCACGCCTGACCCGCAGGAACAAACCCAATCGCTTAATTCCCGACCCCATGTTGTTGCCCTCGATTTTGGCATGAAGCTGAATATCCCACGGCATCTTTACGACATGGGCTGCCAAGTCTCCATCGTTCCCGGTACCGTCACCGCAGCCGAACTGCTTGAGCAATCACCTGACGGAATCTTTTTATCCAATGGCCCAGGAGACCCCGAGCCGCTTGACTACGCCATCAAAACCATCCGAGAATTGCTCGGAAAGAAACCGATCTTTGGCATCTGCCTGGGCCATCAATTGCTCGCACTTGCATCTGGCGCCCAAACCTTCAAGATGAAATTTGGACACCGCGGCGCCAACCAACCTGTTCTGAATCATTTGTCAGGCTGCGTCGAAATCACCTCGCAGAATCATGGCTTTGCAGTCGATGAAGCGACCTTGCCCACAGAACTGGAAGTGACGCATCGCAGCCTTAACGACCAGACTATTGAGGGGATTCGCCACCGCGAGGTCAAGGCTTTCAGCGTCCAGTACCATCCTGAAGCATCGGCCGGGCCACACGACAGCCATTATCTTTTTAAACACTTTTTTGAGGCGCTAAAAGAAGAAACCAGGTGCAATTCCGCACCCACCTCCTAGGCCTCTCCCTCCAGAAGTGAAATGATCTCTAGCGCTGTGAACACCTTTGGCAATGAGTAACCCGACTGAAGCCGGAGTCGCTGCCACTGGGCTTCAGCCTGGCGAAGATATTGTTGGCGGGATTCTTCGAGCAGTTCAGCACCAAGATTTTTCAGGGCACTCTCCCAAACACCGGCAGATCGCTCAAGGGCCGTAACATCGCCGTCAATCGCTTTAAAGATCGTATCGTCTAAGACCTCAAGTTGATCCATCACCTGCTGCCCGAGTTCGCTTGAGTCACCAGCAGAATTCCATATCCGAATTTTAAAGTCGCTTTGCATAGAGCACGTTCTGGTGTGAATTTCTGGGGAAGATGGCCAGGCACCTATCGCATCCAGTTCATAACGCGTCCTTTGATTTTTAAAATCAGTCCGCCAAACGACTCAACAATACCGTGAGGTTTGGCCTGTAGCAGCAGGTACTGCCGACCGGAAATTTCAAGACGCCCGTATACCCCGGTGACAAAGCAGGCGAAAACCTTCGTTGTGGGGAAACGGGACCAGCGACGGTGGGAAATCAAGATGAGTTATTGTCAGGCGAAACCGGGCGAGAGGAGGTCGCTCCAGCAGGTAACCAGCCAACCACCAATAGCGGCTGGCACATGAAAGCCACTTAAAGCATAGGTCACGATAGAAGGCCAGGCCACAAAAGTGGCCGAAATTCCGCTTGGTTCCGATATCAGCTGCCCACAGTACCAGGTTCAGAGACCTGCTACATCATGATGCGGGCAGTGAACGCCACAATTGGGGCGGTGGAGATGAAAATCGCAAACATGACAATTCCGATGGGCGGAGGCACTCGCCGAACCCGGTAAACAACCGGCACGAGAATCAAACAAAACAAACCTATCAAGGAACCAGAAAAGAGCATCAGGTTTTCAAGCACCTGCCAATGAATACCGGCAGAAAACAACGGAACAACAAGATGCACCATCACCGCAACTAAATCACACAAGAGAACACCGGTCAAACAAACAGTCCACCCAACGGTCATCACCTCAGCAGCCTTGGTCTCCTGAGGTTGCCGGTGTTGGTAGCGCCGAGTTGGGCGACGTCCCTTCTTTGGCTTGAAAACTTTTTTCCCTCTTCACAGTGATCGCCCTTGTGTTCTGAATCCCAGTAAACAGCGAAACACCTCTCGCTCAGGTCATTACCGTGCGACGACCGGAGGTTGTCATCGCCTTGCTGCAACCTTTTCCTACTGGCAAACGGACCTCGCCATGGACCCATTGATCGCACCAGGTTCCGTAAAACGCCCCGGTTGGTCTTAGAACTCAGCACTACCAGGGGTGCGGGGAAACGGAATGACGTCACGAATATTTGCCATCCCCGTTACAAACTGCACCATCCGCTCCAGTCCTAATCCAAAACCGGAGTGGGGCACGGTACCAAATCGCCTCAAGTCGACATACCACCAATAATCCTGGGCATTGAGCCCTTGGTCTCTCATCCGCGTTTCGAGCACGTCGAGTCGATCTTCACGTTCACTACCACCGATGATTTCGCCAACGGCGGGAACCAGTACATCCATCGCCCGAACAGTCCGGTTGTCATCGTTCGCCTTCATGTAAAACGGTTTGATCGTGTCGGGATAATCGTACAGGATGACTGGCGCATTGAATTTCCTCTCGGTCAGGTACCGCTCATGCTCTGCCTGCAAATCACTACCCCAAGAGACGGGAAACTCAAAGTCTTCGCCAGAGGCTTTTAGTAATTCAACAGCCTCGGTATAAGTCACACGAGCAAACTCCTTTTCCTGCACTAGATTCTGCAACCGAGTGAAAACTTGATCATCGACGCGATCGCAAAAAAACTGAAGATCTTCAGCACACTGATCCAGCAAAGTATGCCCTAGCCAACGGAGCAACTCTTCGGCAAGCTCCATATTGTCATTCAGCTCATAGAAAGCCATCTCTGGTTCCACCATCCAGAACTCGGCCAAATGCCTTGAAGTGTTTGAATTCTCAGCACGAAAAGTCGGGCCGAAAGTGTAGACCTTTCCCAGGGCCGTTGCGTAAATTTCTGCTTCCAACTGCCCTGAAACAGTTAGATAGGCGGGCCGATCAAAAAAGTCACAAGTGTAGTCAACTCCACCATCCGCAAGTTTGGGAACTTTTTCTGGATCGATCGTCGTCACTCGAAACATTTCACCAGCGCCTTCACAGTCGCTAGCCGTAATAATCGGGGTATGAACGTAGAGAAACTCATGCTCTTGGAAAAAATCGTGGATGCATCGCGAAACAGCGTTTCGTACCCGAGCAACGGCTCCAAACGCATTGGTGCGAGGACGCAAATGGGCCCATTCGCGTAGTTTCTCAAAGGAGTGCCGTTTTTTTTGTAATGGGTACTCTTGGGGATCCGCCCAACCATGAACGGTAACTTCCGTGGCCTGCACCTCTGTCGCTTGACCTCGCCCGCTCGACTCTTTGACAAGTCCGCAAACAGTAACACTGCACCCAGCCGAAAGACGCTTGATTTCTGTTTCATAGGTGGGTAGATCTGCATCGGCAATAATCTGAATATTAGGAACACATGACCCGTCATTCAATTCTAGAAAGCTGAACCCGCCTTTAGAGTCACGCCGAGTTCGCACCCACCCCTGGAGGATAACCGAGCGGCCAACCGCCTCCGGTTCGCGCACCCGACGAACAGAGATCTTGTCCATGATTACGATTTCGAATTGCAACGAGGCTGCAAACCTCGATCTTTCTGGAAGTCCTTCGGCATCCACAAGAGAAATGTTTTTAAATTCCCTGGCTTGCTAACCAGCGTTCTGCATCAAGGGCAGCCATGCAACCAGTTCCGGCCGCGGTTATCGCTTGCCGGTAGTAGTCATCAGAGACGTCACCTGCTGCAAAAATTCCCTCTACACTCGTATTGGTGCGAAACGGAACTGTCCACTTGAGATAACCTTTATCGTTCAATTCCAACTTGTCGTTCAGAAAATTGGTATTGGGTGTGTGGCCAATCGCGAGGAAAAATCCCGATATCTCCAGTTCACGACTGGAGTCGTCTGCAGTTGAGTCAAGCCGCACGCCGGTCACACCATCCTGGTCGTTGCCAAGCACCTCATTAACGGCATGATTCCACACAATATCAATTTTGGGATTCTCCTCTGCCCGTTGGGCCATGATCTTTGACGCCCGCAGTTTGTCACGACGATGCACCAGGTAAACAGTACTGGCAAACTTGGAGAGATAATCCGCCTCTTCCACTGCCGAATCACCACCTCCAACAACGACTAAAGATTTATCGCGAAACCGGGGCAGGGCCCCATCACAAACAGCACAAGCGCTCACACCAGCGTTTTTGTACCGATTTTCTGATTCCAGGCCGAGATAGTTTGCACTAGCTCCGGTAGCGACGATGATGGCATGCGTTTCGTGCCAATCCCCTTCCTCAACTTGAACCCTCAGAGGTCGACTTTCGATGTCGATGTCCACGACGTCATCCCCAATCACGCGTGTACCAAAGTTGATGGCTTGCTGCTTCATCAACAGTACAAGATTCGGCCCTGTCACTGAGTGTTTCTGATCGGTTCCGGGATCAGGAGTTAATAAATAGCGTTGCTTCTCATCAATGGCGCTTTCGAGAAAAGACTGCATGTGCCCGAAAGGAAAACCAGGATAGTTTTCAACTTCGGTGGTCAAGGCAAGCTGCCCCAAGGGAGGCCGACCGCGATCATAATGTTCCTGGATGTTCTGCCCTTCGATGACAAGAGGGTCCAGATTGGCCCGCGCGGCATAAATGGCTGCGGTCCAAGCGGCAGGGCCACTTCCGATGATCACAACGTTTTGGGCCAAAATAGAAATCCTTTCCAAGGGCAAGGGAGAGGCGGGGAAGAACTCGGGAATCTGTAGTTCGAATCCAGGTCTACACAAGCCGAAACGTACCGTGTTGGCGAGGCCGAGAATTATACGATGGAAGCAGGCCGACGTAAACTTGAGCCATGGCGAGTTGTTCTGTTACCCCAGCGTTCGTGGTGGTAAGATGCAATCATGCTTACTATTCTGATTGCGATCGGCTCATTTCTCGGTTTTATCCTTGCGTATCACACCTACGGAAGATGGATCGCACGACAGGTTTTTCAACTCGATCCCAACGCAGAAGTTCCCAGCCATCAACTTCGAGATGATATTGACTACATACCAACCCGCAAAGGAGTCATCTTTGGCCACCACTTCACGAGCATTGCAGGAACAGGTCCGATTGTCGGCCCTGCGATTGCCGTATTCTGGGGGTGGCTCCCTGCCTTGTTGTGGGTCGTGTTTGGCTCAATTCTTATCGGAGCTGTTCACGATTTTGGGTCGCTGGTAGTAAGCCTGCGAAATCGTGGTCAGACAGTCGGCGAAATCGCGGGGCGTTTAATTTCCACCCGTGCAAAAATCCTTTTCCTGCTTATCCTGTTCTTTGCACTGACCGTGGTACTGGCAATCTTCGGCCTGGTCATCGCATCCATTTTTAAGCTTTATCCCGAATCGGTCCTTTCGGTATGGATTGCCATGCCATTAGCAATCGGAATCGGGTTTTGGGGATTTCGTTCCGGTGGAAATTTGTTGTGGCCCTCGCTTGGAGCCGTGCTCCTTCTCTATCTGGCTATTTACGTCGGCACGCAATACCCGATTATCCTGCCAGATTCCTGGGGAAATGCCACTGTGATTTGGACGTTTATTCTTTTCGCCTACTGCTTTCTGGCATCTGTGCTCCCCGTTTGGCTGCTACTCCAACCGCGGGACTTTATCAACAGTCATCAACTTTTCGTCGCACTTACCTTGCTAGTCGCTGGAATCTTAGTGGCCGGGCTAAACGGGAAGGCCGATCTTGCCGGAAGCGCACCTGCAATTGCAGAACAGATCCCACCCGGGACACCTCCACTCTGGCCATTCTTGTTTATCACGATTGCCTGCGGAGCAGTTAGCGGCTTTCACTGCCTCGTGAGTTCCGGCACGTCCAGCAAGCAAATTGCCAACGAAGGCGATGCCCAATATGTCGGCTACGGCGCGATGCTCCTGGAGGGAGCTCTGGCCGTGATTGTGATTCTCGCTTGTTGTGCTGGCGTGGGAATGGGACGGTTTGCTCGCCAGGATGACGGACACTATGCCATCGTGATGAACGAAGCTGGCCAACCTCTTGTCGGCCATGCCGCCTGGCATTCGCGCTACCGGTACGAAGAGGGCTGGGGAGCATTTGGACTGGGTGACAAGGTGGGAGCTTTTGTCGACGGAGGTGCCAATTTCCTTTCCGCCTTGGGTATCCCTCTGCAATTAAGCATTGGCATTATCGCGGTACTCGTTGCCTGTTTCGCAGCTACAACGCTCGACACAGCAACTCGCTTGCAGCGTTACGTGATCCAGGAGCTGGCCGTTTCCTTCCACATTCGCCCACTGACTAACAAATATCTGGCTACTGCTTTTGCAGTTGTCCTGGCTGTCAGCCTGGCCATGATGCGCGGGCCCACCGCAGCCGATGGAACGATTGCCCCGCACGGAACAGGTGGGCTTTACCTGTGGCCTCTGTTTGGGGCAACCAACCAATTGTTGGCCGGCCTCGCGTTTATGGTTGTCGTCTTTTACCTCCGGAGAAGAAACAAACCAATCTGGTTTGTCACCATACCTATGATCCTACTGATTATCTTGCCAGGCTGGGCCCTAATTTGGCAATTGTTCAACTCCGATTCGGGGTGGGTTGTTCAGGGCAACTATCTCCTGGCGGCGATTGGAGGCGTGACCATGCTGCTTCAAATTTGGATGGTCATCGAATCGGTACTTATTTGGCCCTCTGCCAAGGGAGTACTGGAGGAGGCCTTGCCACCACTTCAAGCAAAAGAAAAACTTGAGCTCACCAGCGGAAGATCGTGCTAATCGCAGCTTGTGTTCTCGACATCAACGCTCATCTGGTTCTCGGTAATTCGCTCGGTAACTTGGATCGCTTTGCATCCTTCAAAAGCACCTAGCTCGGCATGGAACCTGGGCCGACCTGCTACCGACACAATCAGCGGTTTGTGAATATTATGCTCGGTGGTGATAACATCTCCGACCTGCAACCCAATCAAATCTGCCGTGGCTATTTGGATATCGGCCAGTTCCACGATCAGTTCGACGTCCGCTCCTCCCAATTGATGGCTCACTTGTTGAATAGATTCCGGAGACGCAGGCCCCTGGCTGGAAGGATGGCAACGGACGGCACCCAGCTTGTCACTTAGACCCTTTATCGAGTTGGCGGGAATGCAAAGATTGACCATGCCCCGCATCGTACCCAGGATCAATTCGAAGCTGATTAGAATCACAACTTCGTTCGGAGGGATAATTTGCACAAGTTGAGGATTGTTTTCGACGCACTCAACTTCCAAATTCAGTTCCAACACGGTCGACCAAGCGCGCTGCATCTCCGCAAGAAACAAGTCGGTAAACCGTTTAACCAGGCGTAGTTCGATCTCTGTAAGTGGTCGTTGCGTCGGCAATCCTATATCGCTATTCCCACCTAATAGCCGGTCGATAAGCGGGAAAAGAATCGACGAATTGATATCCAGAATAAGCGGGCCTTCCAGAGGTGCTGCCTGAATCAAGTTGAAACAGGTCGGCTTTTCCAGGCCAAATACAAACTCACTGTAGGTCAGTTGATCCACTTGCGCGAGCTTGACTTCAACCATGTTGCGTAGCAGAGCCGAAAGGGCAGTACCAAAGTTGCGACCAAACTCCTCGTGCATGGTTTGCAAGGCCCGCATCGTCTCCTTGCCAACCCGCTGCGGACGTTTCAAATCGCAGGGAGATACCTCGCTACTTAAGCGGGCAGGTTGCCGACCATCCTCCCCGTCGTCCAGACCACGAGCCGTCCCACCCTCGCTATCCGTAGTGGTGAGTAAACTCTCAACTTCAGCCTGACTCAAGAAATCGTCAACCATCACACACTTCCTTGCAACCGGCGACCATCCAGTCAACATTGCCTATCAAGTCGTCAGCTTCTTATCTGCCCGTTTCCCTGGACAACATATTTGTAACTGGTAAGTTCTTCGATACCACACGGTCCTCGAGCATGAAATTTATCCGTGCTAATCCCAATCTCGGCACCCAAACCAAATTCACCGCCATCATTGAATCGCGTGCTTGCATTCACGATTACAGCAGAAGTGTCGACCCCCCTGGCAAACGCCTGGGATGCTGACAAATCGTTCGTAACAATGGCATCGGTGTGCCCCGACCCATACTGATTGATATGTTCAATGGCATCCTCCAAGGATCCCATGATACTCGCAGAAATAATCGGGCCGAGAAACTCCGTGGCATAATCTGCTTCACTCGCCCGGTTCGCTGCAGGAACTAATTTGCAGGTCTGCTCATCTCCACGAATTTCAATACCCTTCTCCATAAGTGCGGTGGCTACCGCCGGAAGAAACTCCGCGGCAACATCTGCATGGACCAACAGCGATTCGGCTGCATTGCAGACACCCATTCGCTGGGACTTGCTGTTAACGACAATTTGTTCTGCCATCCCCAAGTCTGCGGAAGCATCGACGTAAACGTGACAGTTTCCGGCGAAGTGTTTGATCACTGGCATCCTGGCCTCAGCGGCAACACGACGAATCAAACCTTCTCCACCGCGTGGAATCGCGACATCAATGAACTCCGGCAGTGCCAGAAATTCGCCAACTGCCTCACGATCGGTTGTCTCGACCAACTGCACTGCGTTTTCTGGTAGCCCCGTTTCTTCAGCAGCCTGCATTAGCAAATCGACGATAGCCCGACTGGAATGGACCGCTTCTTTGCCGCCACGAAGTATCACTGCATTGCCTGATTTAACACAGATGGCTGCAGCATCCGCGGTAACATTGGGCCGCGATTCGTAAATGAAAAAGATCACTCCGAGCGGTACCCGAACCTTGTTGACCTGGAGCCCGTTGGGACGAATGGTTGACTGAATTAGTGTGCCAATTGGCTCCCCGAGGGAGGCAACTTCTTCCAGGCCAATGGCCATCGCCTCAACCCGTTCTGCCGTCAAACGAAGCCGATCGATTTGCGCATCGGTTAAACCATAGCCTGGGGCAGCGGCGAGATCTTTGGCATTGGCCGCAGCCAGCTCTGCCTGACTTGCCCGTAAAACCGTGGCCGATTTCTTCAACCAAGCCACTTTTGTCGCTCCCGCGGTTACCGAAAGCTGCGACGCAGCTTGTTTGGCCCGCTGCGCAACGCCAGCGCAGTAAGCAGCTAAATCAGATTTTGTTGCAGCTTCCATCGAACTACTCAATATCGTCGAACTGAGTGGACAGTTCTCCTAGTTAGAGCGTCGCCAACCACGACAGCACCAAGAGACTGCCGTCAAAGTATCGTGGAAACCGGACGTTCGGTCAACGTTGCCCATCCAGATGCGAAGGTTGTGTCGGCAATGCTTCCAGAACAGCAGGATTGCCATCAAGACCGCCAGTCGCTCCAAACGCTAGCAACGCCTCGCGAACGGGCCTGACGTCGTGCACGCGTATAATCTGGACTCCCTGGATTGCCAGAGACAACGCAGCGCCCACGGTTGTCAATGTCCGATCTCCCTGAACATTTTCGACGACCTTCGCAAGAAAACCTTTCCGGGAGTGGCCCACGAGAAGTGGAACTCCCAACTGATGAAATTGGTAACAGTTTGCCATCAGCGTAAGGTTATGTTGGTGAGTCTTTCCAAAACCAATGCCCGGGTCAAGACAAATCCGGGAATCAAGAATTCCGGCCTCTAGCAGTTGTTCGCGGCGGGAGCGCAGATAGTCACCAATCTCGATAACCACATCGCGATAAGCTGGTTGATTCTGCATCGTTTGTGGCGTCCCCTGCATGTGCATCGCGCAGACGCCTGCCTCGGTCATGGCAGCCAGAGGAATCATCTCGGGATCTCCCTCAAGGCCAGTCACGTCGTTAATAATCTCTGCTCCCGCATCTAATGCAAGACGTGCAACGCTTGCCTTACTCGTATCGATCGAAATAGGAACGTTGACGGCATCGACCAGGAGATCCAGGACAGGTTTGACTCGCCGGACTTCTTCTTCGGAATCCACAGGCGCGGCATAGGGACGCGTGCTTTCACCACCCAGATCCAACAAATCTGCTCCATCCTCAACCAACTGAATCGCCCGATCGACGGCTTCCTGGGGGTTCCGAAATTGTCCACCATCGGAAAAACTATCCGGGGTAATATTGAGAATTCCCATCAATTTCGGAAGCTTGGAAAACTGTAGTTTCCGAGTCCGCAATTGCCAGCAATTGGCGCGAGGCAAATGTGCAAACGATGGGCGTTCTTGCTTGTCAGACATACGTAGAAAAAGATCTGAGGTCGTCGAAAACCAGTTCGCAAGCTCTATCGTCCACTCTCGAAGATCAACCGTCCACCCCTACCACGGCTCCTCCATCGCTCCAACAATTTGCTCGGCAAGGCGCTGAATTGCCTGCTGCTGCGCCGTTGTAACCGACTGCCCACCTTCAGCAATCAAGGTCGAAGTTTGTCCGAACGGCACAAGTGCTGGTGGTACCGGAAACCCTTCAGGTGCAACCAGTGGCATTCGTCTTCGATTAACCCACGTGACATCTGCCCGCAGGTCAATCTCAAGTGCACGCGGGTTGTCGTACGCATTTTCAAACAGCAAGAAACGCTGGTCATTTCTCAAGTGTACAGCAAGCACGCTATCGGCATTTGCGTTACCAACAACTTTAAAAGGTGTCTTGATTTCAATCTCTTTCGCGATGGCCTCGGTAAGACGCTCTCCCAGGTCTCGGCGAAAACTGCCTGATTCAATCGCAGGCACATAAACAGTCGACACGTCTGGTGCATAAAGCGACCGGTTTCCGACGTGATAGGCAGTGCACCCGGAAAAAAGAAGCATCACAAGAATCGAAAATCCGCGCATGGTACTAACGCGTGGAAGTTTCTGGGATAGAATCAACCCCGACGGGCGATTCCTCGGCCACTTTGGATTTGCTTGCCAGGAGTGTTTTTCCATTCCGCAATTCGGGGATCCGTGCAACCCGCTTCCGTTCGCGACTCTGAGGAACCAATTCGAGCAACCAGGTCAAGCGTTGTTTTGGTTCATCGGGCTCATCACTGATATTGGCCAGTCGCTCACGGACTTGCCCCGCCAACTCGGTATCTGGAAATTTTTCAAGAACCTGGGCATAATATTGGCGAGCGGCGCCGTAATGTTTCTTATCTCCGTAGTACTCGGCCATGCGTATATCGCGCTGCACGACCTGCAAGTTGAGTTCTGCCTGTACGATTCGCAACCGTTCTTTTTCACCCGCGTTCAATTGGCTGCCAAACTGGCGGCGAAGCTGCAGCGCGAGCTGCTTGGCTTCTTTCAACGATTTGCCATCGTAGTTAGGCCCCTGGTATTTGCGAAGTTTTGCCTGCAATCCCAGGAGGTGTGCTTCAAATTGAAATTCGCTGCGAGGATACTCTCGCCGCAGCAAGGTGTAGTGGTAATCGGCGTCCTCATATCGCTGACAGCGAAAATGTATTCCGGCTGTCGCGAGAATTGCATCATCGGCCCGTGGACCTGTTGGATCATTAAGACGGATATTCTCATACATCCTGATTGCATGCCCGGCCGTGTCAAAAGTAGGTCGTGTTTTGTCATAAGCATTTGGCGAAAGGGGCACTTTCCAACCTGCAAAGTATTCATGGTCCCAGTACTGCCCAATCGACCACATCCGCTCAATCAGTGAATTCATGTGTCGGCTATTGGGATACTTCTCGACGAGCACGTTATAGGCATCTGAGGCCTTAAGGTAACGGTCGCTGAAAAAATAACACTCCCCAACCATGAACAAACTATCCTCCTCAATCTCCGATCGCGGCCAACGAGACGCCGCAACGCGATAGTGATCAACGGCTTTCGAATATTTTTTCGCTGCAAATGATGCTTCGGCTTCGGAAAATCGTTCGCGGGCAACCTTGTCGCTCTTGCCTTGACCAACCGCTTCTTTCATTTTTCCGTAGGTCACCTTCGGGTCAAATCCCGGCAGTAAACCACCTTGTTCTTCCACCAAGATGGATCGTTCCACCGGTCGATCTATGGGGCGCCCATTCTGATCAAAATAGCCGTCAAAGCCTTCGACTGCGTAACCCTTACCCACTTCAAAATTTCTTTTTGACTTGTGCTTCTCCCACCACTTGCTTGAGCCAACCTCGGGCTGGCTTCTAAAGGCGTTTGAGAACGACCACTCGGTCGGGCTTGATCCAATGGTTGTACAACCCGCCATCAGACTGAGCCCAGTCAAAAACACAACGCAATACGCGTTGACGTAATTGATCCAAGAAAGCCGATGCCGAAATAAAGGGTGAGTTTTCTCGCAAGTGGACATAAGATATCCGTAATCAGATGCGTTGACCCGCTCTGCGGGCTCGATGAGGTTCGGAAAGGTACGCCAGCGTGCCCGCTAGCGTCAAGCCCAGCGTTCCAAACTGATCCTTTTCTTTTTGTCTGGAACCACCACGGCAAGCTTGGCAACTTAACGTGCTGCGGCAAAGCAACCTGCCAGCAGTAGTAGCGTTCTCAAGCGATTTCGCGAGAATCCTTGGAAAGGCGTTCGATACGTACTCGATCGATACGTCGTCGTGAAGCTTCCAGTACGGTCACCTGGACCGATTCCTGCCAACTCACCTTCTCACCTGGGATGGGCACACGGCCAAGTTCTGTGAAGACGAACCCACCGATCGTGTCATAATCTTCATCTTCAGGTAGTGTCAGGCCCATTTGTTCGTTGATTTCGTCAATGTGAGCCCGTCCCAGTGCTTCGCAGATTCCCTCGCCAATCACTTTGATCTCCTCTTCGAATTCTGCATCATACTCGTCGACGATTTCACCGACAATTTCTTCGAGAACATCTTCGATGGTCACCAGCCCTGAGACACCACCATATTCATCAAGCACTACAGCCATGTGGGTCCGAATTTGCTGGAACATTTCCAGCAAGTCATCAACTGCTTTCGTCTCTGGCACAAACAAAGGCTTGCGCAGCAAGTCCACCAGAGGCTTTCGATCCTCTTTAGACGACTTGGCGAATTCGGGCAGCAAATCTTTGACGTAGAGGATGCCAACAATGTCATCACGGGTTTTCTCATACACCGGGACACGCGTGTGTCCACAATCAATGACATCGGCGAGCATTGCTTCCCAATCAGTTTCTACTTGCACCATGTGCATATCAGTGCGAGGAGTCATGATTTGCGAGACGTCTCCGTCTCCCAGTTCGATGACTCCTTCGATCATTTCGCGGGCATCCTCTTCGAGGAGCCCTTCCCGTTGACCCTCGGAGACAATTGTGCGAATTTCCTCTCCAAAAGATTCCTCATCGACTTCTTCGGGGGCACGGCCTGCCACTCGGTGAAAAATTGCATCGATCAGACAGGCACACCAAATGAGCGGGCTGGCAACCAGGCTAAGGAACCGCCAGACCGGCCACGTATGATAGACAAAAGTGGCAGCACCAAGCCGCGATATCGACCAGGGCACCCAAATACAAAGGGCAATCATGATGATGCCGAAGCTGAACACGAGCAGCGCGAGCATCTGACCAGTCCATAGTTCGCCTTGTCCAAAATAGTGTGTTACCCATCCACACCCTGCAATGACCGTCAATACTGCGGCACCGGCGGAAACCATTTCGACTCCGAGGATCACCCGATCGTCGTTTCGCAAGATCGTTGAAAACCGACTGGCATGTTGCTTCCTCTGACAGATCTCTTCGAGATCGTGCCTTGAGTATTCGCGAAGTGCCCGTACACCAATCGCAGATATACAAGCGAGTAGCGCAGCACCAACTACCAACCAAAGTAATCCGTCAGGAGTCAAGGTTCAAATGGCCCTCAGTTAGGTGTGTTAACAGTTTCACGGTTTTTTGGGTCCAGCCGGCCTACCGCCTGCCGAATCCCCAACTGTTTTAAATACTGTGTTTCAGCCGCTCGCATCTGAACAATTTCCTCAGCGGTCTTGTCATTCAACCCGACCAGATGAAGCGCACCATGAACCACGTAAAGCAACAATTCTTCGTCGCTGGACCAGCCAAACTGGGGAGCCTCGCGTACAGCAGTGTCAATGCTTACAACGATCTGGCCTTCCAGTGATGAGGCTTCTCGTTCGAGCACAAAGCTGAGCACATCAGTTGGTCGGTCGTGCTGAAGATATTGAGCATTAAGTTGGCGCATGGAATGATCATCGACAACCGCAATATCGACGGAACCAACTACGTACGGAGTGTCCGCTAAAACTGCGCGTACAGCCACAATAAGGGCATCTTCTGCCAAGGAATACTTAGATTGTTCGTTACTTACGGATATTTCCATTTCCAACGCAGAACGAGGTCACCGCTACTGAAACCATGCAAATGGTTCAACGGCATTCGTCCAGATTACGCAGTCTCCTGATCGGGATACTTCACACGCCCATGATACACCGCAGTCAGCGATTTCACCAAACTGTCGCCGATAGTTCTGACTTCTTCGAGTGTTAAACCACACTCGTCAAACTGGCCATCGAGAAGCCGTTTACGGCAAATCTCGTCGACCAAACTTTCAATACGTGCCGGAGTTGGCTCAACAAGGCCTCGACTGGCACTTTCAACAGCGTCGGCCAGCATCAAGACTCCCGCTTCCTTGGTCTGTGGTTTGGGACCGGGATAGCGGAACGTACTTTCATCCAACTCATTCCCCTCGGCTTCTTCGCTCCTTTGTTGACTTGCCTGTCGGTAAAAGTATTCCACGAGCGTAGTCCCGTGGTGCTGTTGGATAAATTCAATGATTTGCTGAGGCAACTTGTTTTGTCGAGCCAAATCGGCACCATCTTTCACGTGTGCAATAATAACCAACGTGCTCATGGCCGGTACCAAAGACTGGTGACGATTGTCTTCTCGCCCCTGATTCTCAACAAAGTAAGCTGGCTTGAGCATTTTTCCGATGTCGTGAAAATAGGCTCCGACACGGACCAACAAGCCACGTGCCCCAATGGCCTCGGCTGCTGCTTCAGCCAACGACGCGACGGTAATTGAATGATTGTAGGTACCAGGGGCCCGCCGAATTAATTCCTGCAAAAGCGGGTGGGCAGGGTCTCCAAGTTCCATCAAACTCAAATCGGTTTGCACACCAAAAATGCGCTCAACTGCGGGCAGCAAACAGGTCATCATGGATCCGGCAATAATCGACCAAACCGCATAGAGCAATCCAACCTGGAGCAGTGGGAGTAGAGCCTGGCTGGCCAACATCCCCACACCAATGGTGGTCAGGAAGGCAACAATTGCTGCTACCAAACCAACCGTAAGTAACTTGCTGCGGCTGCGCACCTGTCGCAATACGAGGATGGCTCCCGTCGTCGAGGCCATGAGCACCAGCGCTCCGGGAAGTCCATAACCGAGCGCTACGACACCCACAAGCGTTATCGCTGCGGAAAACAACAGGGCCATTTCCTGTTGGTAAGCAATGCTTATCGTCATACCAAACAGCAGCAGCGGTGCTACTTCCGCTCTCCATTCGCCGGGAAAAATTAGCATGGCCCCCACAGTGACGACGACAAGTACCAGTAAAATAACAAGGCGATACAAGTCTTGCAGTATTTTTGGCTCCTGAAAGTAGGCATAGAAACCACACAACGTGTAAAGCGCCAGGTACATACCAAAGATGGCCATAGAATATCCCGCCTTGCGCGAGAATGGCCGAGCCGCCAGGTCTGCCTGGTACTCTAGGGCCAGCAATTCCAAGGCGGCATCATCCAGTGGCTGGCCAGCCAAGGCAAGCGGGTGGCCTCGCTCATAGACGATCATCTGGTCTTTCACATTTTCCGCTTCGCGATCTTGTACGTCGCGCGTGGCATCCAGATTGATTTTCAATGTGGCCGGCAAACGTGGTTGCAGATAGGCCAAAGCATGTTGGGCAACTGTGAGCGGAAGTAGCTGCTGAAGTGCTTTACGAAGTTGATCGGTTACGTCCTCAATTCGCACATCAGCCATCGGTACCAGAGATTCAAATCCATCGGCACCAACTTGTCGGACAGCAATTCGCTGCAAGTTTGCGTCATGCTCAGGTGGAACCACATCGAGCAGACCCTTTTCATCTATAGGTTCAAATGCTTCATCCAAGGCCGTTTGAAACAACTCGAATGCTTTATCGTCTTCCAACGCATTGAGAAATCCGAGTAGCTGCTTCTGTCTTTCTTCCCCTGTCATCTCAGGTGTAAGTTCGGAGCGGGGCAACTCAAACTGCTTCCACAGTTCTGCAACGTCACTGATCTCGTTTGCATTGCGGAGATTGCTGACGGCGTTCAGAAGCTCCGCACGAAGCTGGACCAACGGTGCCGGATCTTGATCATAAATTGCGATGGCAAGTTGACGTGACTGCCGACGTGCCTCATGCGTTGCCAACTCATCGAGTTGCTCAAATTCAAGCCGTGACGTGATGTCCCGAATGGGAGTTGTCCCCGCCCGGAACGATTGCGGCGGAGCCCAACCACGCGTAATTCCCCACAACACCAAAGCAGTAACGAAACACAAAGCCAGCCTGAACAACACCTGCCCACGGCGCAAATAGCCCCACAGATTGCCCCACACACCGGGAGGAAGCTCCACGGAGGCAACGCGACCATTTCGTTTTCGTTTCTGACTACCTGTCGACATAGGGAAGTGGTGTGTAGTGCTCCAACAGTCACCAAGATTTTAGGAATTTTTCTTGCTCTACAGACAGCAACCGTGATAAATGATTGATCACTTTTTTTTCTTCACTCCATCATCGTACGCCTTGACAATTTCTTGGACCAACCGGTGACGGACGATGTCGTCGCTGCCGAGCGAAACACGGGCAAACCCACGAATATTACGAAGCCTGACAATAGCGTCCACAAGGCCACTCTTGGTGTGCGGTGGCAAATCGACCTGGGAGGTGTCGCCCGATACCACAACCTTGGAATTCATTCCCATGCGAGTTAGACACATTTTCATTTGTGATACCGTGGTGTTCTGAGCTTCATCCATAATGATAAAAGCGTTGTTGAGTGTCCGCCCTCGCATGTAGGCCAAAGGCACAACCTCAATGACGTCATCCGCCATGTAACGCTTGATTTGCTCATAATCCATCATCTCACGGAGGGCATCTAACAAAGGCCGAAGGTAAGGATTAATCTTTGCCTGCATATCACCCGGTAGGTACCCGAGGCTCTCCCCAGCTTCCACTGCCGGTCTCACCAATACGATTTTTCCAATCTGTCGTGCGCACAACGATTCAACTGCGGTTGCCACCGCTAAATAGGTCTTTCCCGTTCCCGCAGGCCCAGCGCAAAAGACCAGGTCATGGTCGCGAATAGCTTCCACGTAGCGAGACTGGCCAGGAGTACGAGGACGCACCTTGTACCCCGGCTTGTGGACATCGACAGTTGAAGTGGCAACGATAGGATTGCCATCGGTCACGGCGGCAATAATCTGTGAAACGTGTTCTGGCTCCAACGCGCCGTCCCGCACAACGGCCTTTTTGAGTTGCTCGATGATGGCCGTCGCCTGCATGACAGCATTCTCGTCACCACGGACATGAATTCTGCCATCGCGTGCCGAGATCTTGGCCGCAACCGAACTGTGAATTCGCCGGAGATGTTGGTCACTCGTACCTAGCAGAAGGAGGAGTTCGTCAACACCCGAGACGGGAATAGTTGCTTCAATCATCAACGATGTTCACGACCCTCCAAGGGAGTCGCCTGAAATCCTGGAAAGGCTCCTCTTAACACTTCCAATATACCTGAATGCGGCTTGAAAGAACCAGCCGGGAGACACAAATGACCGGATAAATCATAACGGCAAAAACCTAAATCACAATGGCGACTAGGTTTAGGCCCTATTGTCCAGCTAGCCCGTTTTGTCCCTACGGACCCACTAATCGTAACAACCAGCAAACGTAGGCCACCGGCGCAGCGACAAGCAATGAATCCAGGATGTCAAGAACACCACCAAACCCTGGAATCCAGTGGCTGGAATCCTTCACGCCGGCATCTCGCTTGAAGAGAGAAACCGTCAGGTCTCCCAGCACGCCCGCACTGGCAAGCATGAACCCGTAAGTTGCCGCCCCTAGAGCCCAAAGCAGACCTGTCTTCCCTGGGGGACAACCCATAATCTGAACAGCTGGCCCAAGCAACACGAGCGCCATGATCGCCGCGGCAACGAGTCCACCAGCCATGCCTTCCCAGGTTTTTCCAGGGCTCAGCAGGGGCGCAAGTTTGGTTCGACCAAACAACTTCCCGACACTATAAGCCCCAATATCACTGAACTTTACCACGGCAATCATGGAGACGACCGCAACCAAACCCCACCGTCCATCCGTACCCCAGGGTCCATCGCCGAGTAAGCGGAGTTGAATGATGAAACCCATCAAGCCACCCGCGTGAATAATCGCCAACACGGTCAGAGCAAGTTTGCTGGCAACCCCCCCTGGCTCTTTGTAGCGGCGCACCTCGCCAAATAACGCCAGTAGTAAACTGGCGGTCATACCAAGAGCCAACCAACCAAGGCGACCAATCGGGCCGTTGCCACTTGGGTAGACTTTCCACAACATGGGGGTAGCACTCAACATCACCGTAAGCAGGGTACCCCCGAAAATGACCCAGGGAATCGGCCGGTGTTCCCGGTGGCTGTAGAAGTTAACGACCTCGCTTGCCGACAGCAAGCTACCAACCACTGCGAGTGGCAAAAGAAAAATACCTGGACGCGGCCCGTAGAAGTCGAGACAACAAATCCCGACCAACGCGGCAACAATCAACGTTCCAAAGATGAGACGCCAATGGAACACGGTAAATACGCCAATCTGGCTGCGGCGCTTGACTCGCGCCGGGTGAGGGACCTCGTGCTGCGTCACAGGCCGACGCACAAGCCAGTGCCACAAAAATGCCGGGCTCCCGCCTCATCGCCGACATCCGTGACACATTGACTGCAAACTGTAATTGCCTGCGCCTGGAATCGCAAGAGGATTTGCAGGACAGAAAGAGTCCCCAAGCCGGGAAGAGCCCTGATTTTCAGGAAAATTGATTCCCTGACAACTCACAGATTAAGCCCCCCAAAACGCCGGTCCCGGGTGGTAAATTCACGGATTGCCTGGCAGAGTGAGCTTTCGTCGAACTCTGGCCAGCATTGATCGGTCACCCAGATCTCGGCATAACTGATTTGCCAGAGCAAAAAATTGCTGACCCTGAGTTCGCCTGCAGTGCGAATCAAGAGATCCGGATCTGGCACTTCAGCGGTGTAGAGGTGCTTGGCGATGGTGGCTTCATCAATGTCGTGCCAGTCGAGGCGCGCTGACTGGACCTTGTCACCAATGGCTCGAACAGCATCGACAATTTCAGTACGAGCACCGTAATTGATCGCCAGATTGAGCCACATTCCCGTATTCGTCTGGCTCATCTCTACCGTCTTGTCGAGTTCACAAAGCACGTGTTCAGGAATTGCCGCTCTCCGTCCCAGCATCCGCACCCGCAGGTTGTTCTGCATGATTGTTCCCCGCTCCTCAATCATGTACTGCTGAAGGAGGTGCATCAGGAAGTCAATCTCGGCCGACGGACGTTTCCAGTTTTCACTGGAAAGGCAGTAGAGCGTCAGGTGCTCAATTCCAAGTTCTGAACATTTTTCTGTGATCTTGCGAACCGTTGTAACCCCATGACGATGCCCTTCGATGCGAGGCAGTTCTTGTCGTTCGGCCCAACGACCATTGCCGTCCATAATAATGGCGACGTGGCGAGGCAAGCCTTTGATGGGAAAATCGGGAACCAGAGCCGATTGATCGGTGGGCATCTAAAATGCGAGTTAGTTGAGGTATTAATTTGCCAGGCTTACGAGGTAATGGTCTGCTCACGGTCAGGGCCAACTGAAACCATCTTGATGGGGCACGCCACAAGTTGAGCCACCCAATCGAGATAGTTACGGGCAGCCGAAGGCAAATCTTCCAAGGCGCGACAACCGGTTAACTCCTCACTCCATCCCGGAATGGTCTCGTAAACAGGAACCACTTTGCGAAGGTCATCAACGTGGCTGGGGAAAATATTGGTTTCTTCTCCGTCAATTTTATACGATGTGCAAACCTTGAGTTCCTCCAGGCCACTTAGCACATCCAGCAACATGACGGCAATTTCATCCACGCCACTCAAGCGAGCTGTATAACGAATCGCCACCGCATCGAGCCAACCACACCGCCGTGGTCTTCGTGTGACCGTACCATATTCGTTACCGCGGTCTCGCAGATATTGTCCCGTATCGTTGTCTTGCTCGGTTGGAAAAGGGCCTCCTCCCACCCGCGTGGAGTAGGCCTTGACGATCCCGATCACCCGCTCCACATGGCGTCCCGGCACGCCCGACCCATTGGCAATGCCAACGCCCGAACTGTTGCTGCTGGTCACGAAAGGATACGTCCCATGGTCGACATCAAGCAGTGCACCCTGAGCCCCTTCGAACAAGACTCTTTTTCCTGATTCGACGGCCGAAAGTAACAACTCCGTCGTATCGCAAACATAGGGCCGGAGTCGTTCAGCAAACCCAGAGTAATCTTTAAAGATCTTGCCGGCGTCGAGTTTTTCAAATTCGCCCGCAGGATAAAGGACCGAGAGCATGCGATTTTTTTCTTCGGTGATTCGTTCAACGCGGTCGCGAAACGTATCCCGGTAAAGATCTCCCATTCTCAAAGCATAGGAACGGCCAACTTTATCACGATAGCATGGGCCAATACCACGCTGCGTGGTACCGATATTCTCGCCATCCGCAGTAGAACGATCGAGGACACAATCCTCCGCAAAATGCCAGGGGAAAATCACGTGCGTTCTATCGCTAATTTTCACGTTGTCGTGATCCTCGATGTTCCGACTCGCCAATTCGTTCAGCTCCTCGATGACTTTGGCCGGGTTAAGTACTACTCCGCCGGCAATGACACAGGTAACTCCTGCTGTCAATACGCCACTTGGCAAGAGCGACAATTTGTAAACTTCACTACCGACAACGACGGTATGCCCGGCATTCGCTCCCCCCTGGTAACGCACCACCATATCGTGCTCACTAGTGAGCAGGTCGACTATCTTGCCCTTGGCCTCATCGCCCCATTGCAATCCTACAACACAAGTACCTGGCATAAATCCTTCCTGGTGGTTGTAAGCCCACAGCGAAAATCCGTGAGCCCTTTGTCGTTGTTCAAATAAAAGCTGCGATTTAGGAAAACTCCGAAATCGATTTTTGGGAAGTCCTCGTGACAAGGGCAACCGGTTAGTAAAACCTGACTCAAGTCTCGCAAAAACAGGAACTCTGATCGCAAGACCGCCTGTCCCCTTTTCCAAGTTCAGCCAGCGCCTTCGGCTCACAAATCTTCAGAGACGCGGCCAACCTGGCGGCTCCCCTCCAAATTCAACCCCCTGGCCATGGGCCACAAAGTCCAGCCTGACGAAACGGCATTATCTCGCATCCGGCAGTGGTCAGCTAGCCCCACTGCCAGAACACCAAATCGACAAACTCAAGGTCATGAAAACAATAGCGCCGAGTGTTGCAAAAAAAGGCCAATAGCAAGGTGACAGGCCATTTTATGGACCTAGTCGTGGCAATGCATAAGATCTCCCAGACCGAGCAGAAAACGTGCATGGCATTGATCCTGCCAACAACACACACCAGGTTCCGCGAATCAGCCACCCCGACGGGAATCCCAGCGGATGTCGGTAGTTGGCCTACTTTTCTCGGGATCGGAGAACTCAAGGTGCGTGGTGTGCTAGCGTTTACTCCCAATGGCAACGCTAGAAGGGGTTCTCCACCCGCCAACCAGCGATGCCTCAATCGACGCATGGCAGGCCAGATTTCTCTAGCTGGCCCCGCTTGGATCTGTTAACTTTCCCCACTTCTTTTCCAGGCCTCACCGTTTACCAGAGGCATCAACCGGGAGAAATTCGAATGAAAACAGGTATGCTCTTAGGCCGATTGGGACTCGTTGCTTGCATCTGTGTGGCCAGCAGCAAGCCGTCAGAAGCTCAGAGCCTTTTCCGACGTTTTCTCCCGGTCGATCAAGTCGAATCTGACTCTCAAAGCGGGTACGACCTTACCGAAGAAAATGGCCCCTGGTTGATCCTGACCACCACTTTCAGTGGAGCAGGAGCTAAGGAACAGGCCAACGAATTGGTCCTGGAATTTCGCCAACGTTTTAATCTTCCTGCCTACACGTACGAAATGACCTTTGGCCAGGTAGAGAATCCGACAGGGCGTGGAATTGACAACTTGGGAGCACCGATAAAACGACGCTACCAACAGGAGGGAGTCCGGCAGGAATGGGCCGTACTGGTTGGCAATTTTGCGACCGTAGATGACACAAAAGGCCAACGAGTTCTCAAACAAATAAAATTGATGGTGCCGGAGACTCTTAAAAAAGATGGGGAGCAGACCTCGCAAACCATGGCGGAAGTCCGAGCCTGGCAAGACAAGGTGCTGGCGCGTATGGGGGCCCATCGCCGCCGCGGCCCTATGAGCAAGGCCTTCATGACATCCAACCCGCTTTTGCCCCGCGAGTACTTCGTACCCAAAGGCGTAGACAAATTTGTCGAGCAAATCAACAAGGGAGTCCAACACAGCTTACTGGACTGTGAAGGCAAGTACAGCGTTAAAGTTGCGACGTTCCGAGGAAACTCGGTCTTGCAAACCGCCACCAAGACTGAAAATCAGCGTGGAAAAGAAAAACGTGGTGGCGGGTTAGTAGCGGCCGCGGAAAACGCACACTTACTCACCAAAGAACTTCGCAAACATGACTGGGAAGCTTATGAGTTCCATGACCGCTACGAAAGTATCGTAACCATCGGAAGTTTTGACCGACCTGGCCGCCAGTTACCCGATGGCCGCGTCATGCCGACCAGCGAAATCGATTTGATCGTCCGCAGGTTTGGCGCCGCCTACGACACGCCATCAGACCCGCTGAACGCTGTCGGCGATGACACGGAAAATCGTAACCGCCGGGAGCAGATGCTCCAGAATTTTTCCAGTTCATTTTCAAACAAACATGCCCAGGTGACCACCACGCTCAGCCCCAAACATGTCAAAATCCTGAAGCGAAAACAGTTGCTCCGCACCATCCCCATGGACATTAAACCAACCGTAATCGAAGTTCCAAAACGGTCGCTCTCGACTGCATACATGCAACGTTAGATTGAAAATCGACTTGCATTAGCTGGCCAATCGCTCAAAGATAGGTCGTTCCATTTTAGCAAACAGAGGGAGCGATCACATGGTTTGGGACCTGGTAATCGGCACACACAATTGCAAAAAAGGCGCAGAACTGGCTGACCTGCTCGCCCCGTATCAATTTCGCATCGTGACCTTGGCGGAAGTTGATCAGGCAATCGACGTTGTGGAAGACGGGGAGTCATTTGCCGAAAATGCAGAGAAAAAAGCGGTTCAACAAGCTCGGCACCTCAATCGCTGGGTCATGGCTGATGACAGCGGAATCGAGGTCGACGCACTTCAATGTGCACCAGGAATCTACTCAGCACGTTATGCTGGTCCAAATGCCTGCGATGAAGACAATAATAGCCGGCTCCTGGAAGAACTGGGAGAACTCCCTCTTCACCAACGCACCGCACGTTACATTTGTCACGTGACCGTTTCGGATCCGGCAGGAAATGTTCGTGCCGAAAGTCACGCCACCTGTGGCGGCCGCATTCGCTTCGCACCGAGCGGGCAAAATGGTTTCGGCTATGATCCGCTCTTTGAAGTGATCGAATACCACCGCACCTTCGGAGACTTGGGCCCAACTGTTAAACGGGCTCTCAGTCATCGCTCACGCGCACTCCGCGCAATCATTCCACAACTGGCAATGCTGACGAGTTCCGGAGCGTGGAAACCTGACCAAGCGATTCACCCCTGAAGTGGCCAGATGTTAAAGTAGCCAGGTGTTAAAGTGGCCAGGTGTTAAAGTGGCCAGGTGTCCAAGCGACGCCACCGTCGGGTCACAAGCAAAAAAACTCCAGACCGTCCTTCGCAGGCAGCTCTCTATGCGATCAAGAGACCTCACTACCAGAGCAGCAGGATGCCCATTCACATACAACTTGGCCAACCTTTGCCACCGGTGGCCATTTGCGACAATCAAACAGGGGCAGATCGAGCCGTTGCCATCCAGAAGGGCAACCCGCAAAATGGATAATCGGTCAGACCAATTTGAGCAACGAACCTAGAATAGAAGCAAACAAATGAAAAGCCTGTCCAGCGGATGAACTGCCGGACAGGCTCAATGAGAGAAGGCATATAGATGCGACGAACGTACCGTTTCACAGCCTGTTTGACAACCGCTGGATGGAGAAAAATCTGCGCAACACGCCAACTCTTGGTGCTGTTTGGAGTTATGGTGAGTTTCCCGCTGTCTGGTCCCTCCGCGACTGCCACTTCCAAAGAGGTATGGTTGGCGGAGAATCTTCCAGCGATCGTCTCGCTTTATCGAGAGCTCCACCAAAATCCGGAACTTAGTTTTGCAGAAAAACAAACTTCCGGGCGGCTCGCGAATGCACTGCGAAACGCCGCCGCGGAGGTCGAACAGGAAATCGGCGGATACGGCGTTGTTGGCTTGCTGAAAAATGGTCCTGGTAAGGTGCTGATGCTACGGGCAGACATGGATGCCCTGCCGGTCATTGAACAGACGGGACTCGATTATGCTTCCCAAATTCGCGTACCCGACCCCCGTGGTGCAACCGTGGGAGTCATGCACGCTTGCGGACACGATATCCACATGGCCAACCTGATTGGTACCGCTCGCTTTCTGAATGCACATCGTGATTTATGGGCTGGCACGGTGATCTTTTTGTGCCAGCCTGCTGAGGAACGGGGAGCTGGTGCCGAAGCGATGCTGGCGGACGGCCTGTTTGTCCGTTTTCCTCGTCCTGACTTTGCCATCGCCTTACACGTTTCCCATAACACCGCTGCGGGCGAGGTTCAATATCGGAGTGGTTATTCTCAAGCCAACGTCGACAGTGTGGACATTACGGTCATGGGGCGCGGAGGACACGGGGCCTACCCAGAAACAACCATTGACCCGATTATTATCGCCGCTCGTCTTGTCCTCGACCTGCAAACCATTGTCAGCCGCGAAGTGAAACCCATCGAACCGGCGGTCATTACCGTCGGATCGATCCATGGTGGTACGAAACACAATATCATCGGCAACGATTGTCACCTGCAGCTAACCGTGCGGAGCTACGCGCCGAAAGTACGCCAGCAGCTTCACGAGGCAATCCGTCGCAAGGCGCGGGCAGCCGCCGAAAGTGCTGGAGCTCCAGAACCCAAGGTGGCCATCTCTGAAGGAACTCCTTCGCTCTACAACGACCCGCAACTTACCAACCAAGTCGTCTCGATACTGAAACAAACACTGGGAAACCCTCGAGTCAAAGAGTCGGCTCCCTCAATGGGGGGCGAAGACTTTAGCCGCTATGGAAAGGCAGGTGTACCGATATGCATGTTCAAGCTTGGGTCGGTTCTCCAGGACCGACTCGACGACTACGCTTCAAAAGGCATTCCACCACCTTCATTGCATTCCCCTCTGTTCTATCCCGATGCGGAACTGACGCTGCAAACTGGGATCTGTGCCATGACCAGTATTGCTCTTGATCTCCTCGCACCGGGTAAAACAACACAACCTTAGCAAAAAGGCATTTTCGATCGATGGGTAAAGTCATCGTCTGCTATCTGGTTTTCATCTTTCCAATTGTGGGCTTAACGTTTTCTGCTCGTCGCTGGGCTCTACAAGAGCTGACCACTCCAGCGGCCCATCGCCAATGGGAAACGTGGCGTGAAGACGTACGTCAAGGGCGAGATCCGCAGGGGCCAACTGTAGCGCGGCAAACTCCCGGAAGTGCAGAACCTCCTGCTCTAATATTGTTGCGAGACTATTTTCCGGCTTGCCTGGTTGCCGCGATCAGTTTTTCTTCCCTATTGTTTGCGATGACAGCCTGGTTTTTGATCGGCGCTTACCAAGGGGAAAAAAGTGGTGGTGGAAAACGTGGTCGTGGTCCTCCGGAATCCCATCCTTAAGGGTGGATCTCGAAACAAGGCGCTACTTCGTTTCGATCTTCGGATCGAGTGCATCCCGCAAACCATCACCCAGAAAATTAAGGGAAAAGAGTGTAATCCCGAGTGCCACGCTCGGAAAAACGATTAACCACCAATAAATCTTCACCGGGTTGATCACCTTGATTCCCTCGTTCGCCAACAACCCCCAGGAGACGTCTGGCGGTTCGACTCCCAAACCGAGAAAAGAAAGAAACGCTTCGAACAACATGACTCGCGGAATTGTCAACGTCAGGTAGACAATGACAATGCTCACCAGGTTAGGAAGAATGTGGCGTGCGATGATGGCCGACTGGCTCACCCCCAGCGCGCGGGCTGCCTCAATGAAGGGTTCATGCTTGAGTGAAATCACTTGCCCCCGAACTACCCTGGCCATCGTTAACCAGTAGATGGCACCAACCACCAGAAAAAAGACCGTAATGCGGTCAATCCCAACCAATTCAAGGGTCATCTTGATATCGCGTTGTCCAAGAATTGTGATGATAAAAATCACGACGAAGATGAACGGTATGGAGTAGAGGATGTCCACAATGCGCATCATCAGGTCGTCGACAAATCCACCACAATATCCAGCCACTGCACCCCAAGTCACACCAATAAGTAATGAGACGAGCGTAGCGACAAGCCCCACAATCAAAGAGACGCGGGCTCCCCAAAACAGGCGCGAGAAAATGTCACGCCCCAGCAAGTCCCGTCCTGCCACAGGACCGAGGGACCAATGGCCAAACAACCAATACCTGGTCCGCACCATCCAGCGACTCAACGGGCCCAGGTCGGGAAATCCTGCTATGCGATAGGGAGTTTGTGCAACATCCCTGGCCTGCTGGCGTTGCTCAAGGGTTTGCGAATGCCCGCGAACTGGCACAACCGCCGAAGACTTCTGAATCGCTTTGATATCAAGGGAAAACGTTGGCCTGAAAAGGGGAATCAGTTGAGGCGGCTCGTACTGCAAGTCGGTACGATCACGGTCGGGAGGATCGAGTGGAAGCAGCGGCGTCAAAAGTGCAAGCCCGCAAATCGCCACCAGGATCCACATGCTAACCATGGCAACGCGATTGCACCGAAGCTTTCGCCAGGCATCCTGCCACAACGACCCGCCCTGGGCCGATGCACCTACGTCGCTTGTGTTCGAATGATGATTCTTGGATCCCAGCATCTCACGTTATTCCAGTTCGATCCGAGGATCAAGCAAAGCGTAGGAAATATCGACCAGCACGTTCATGGTGTAGAGCAACACGGTGTACAGCAGAACGAGCCCCATCGCTAACGTGTAGTCTCGATCGAGTGCCGCCTGAACAAAATGAGATCCCAGTCCTGGGATGTAGAAAATGCGTTCGACGACCAATGATCCCGTAAGGATGCCGGCGGTTGCCGGCCCGAGAAATGACATGATCGGCAAAAGGGCTCCAGGCAAAGCATGTCGCAAGACAACCTGCCGTTTGGTCAACCCCTTGGCACGGGCCGTACGAATGTAATCCTGCGAAAGCACATCGAGCATACTGGTGCGCATGATTCGTGCAACATAGGCGGCATAAGGAGCTCCCAGGCAGAAGGCGGGTAGGAAGAGTTGTCGAACAGACCCCCAACCGGCAGCGGGGAATACGGGAAACAGAAATACAAATCCGATGATGGCAAGACCTGCAATGACAAAATTCGGGAGGGCAATTCCCACCGTTGCGACCGACCGCAAGGTCAGATCGCTCACCGAGCCACGATGAACTGCCGAAACAATTCCAGCCGTGATTCCCAGCACCATGGAAAAGACCAAAGCCAAAAGGCCAAGTGCGGCTGAGACGGGAAGTCCCTCACGTATGTAACGATCAACCGGTAAATCTCGTCGAAAGCAATCTCCCAGATCACCTCGAACCGTATTCGATAGTTGCCGCCAGTACTGGTTCCAAAGAGGGTCATCGAGGTGGTAGCGGCGCATCATGTTCGCTTCGATTTCCGGTGGTAGGTTTCGCTCACTATCAAACGGCCCCCCTGGAACAGCGCGCATCAAGAAGAAAGAGACCGTGAAAACCACCCAGAGCGTCACCATCATCCAGAGAAACCGCTTGACAAGAAAAGAGATCACGCCTCTGTTCCCCCAGATGGCGGATGTTTACGATCGCGAATCATG
This sequence comes from Lacipirellulaceae bacterium, assembly GCA_965243695.1. Classification (GTDB taxonomy): domain Bacteria; phylum Planctomycetota; class Planctomycetia; order Pirellulales; family Lacipirellulaceae; genus JAKVCB01. Next base: position 392,185 of record CBDEWC010000045.1, read on the forward strand.
CTGGCTGTCAACGCGCCTTGTAGCGCAGTATCCAAGTTTGGTTGCAACGCGAACTATTCGGAACTCATGTACTCGTTCTGCCCACGGGCATCTCGATCCACATAAATCGCACCGAGCGGATGCAAATCGACCGCTGTGTTGTAAAATCCGCGTACGTAAGGCTGGACAAGATTGCGCGATACGTAGTAGTAAATCGGAATTATGGGCAATTCTTCCATGAGAATCCGCTCAGCATTTTCCAACAGCCGCAACCGTTTTTCGTCATCAAGCTCAGCGGCAGCCTCTGCAATAAGCCGATCATACTCCAGGTTGGACCATCCGCTCCGGTTGTTTTCACCGTCGGTGACAAACATATCAAGATAAGTGTTTGCGTCGAGATAGTCTCCCACCCAGGACCGCCGGCAAATGCCAAAGTTCATCTGCCGTTGGCTATTCAAATAGGAACCCCACTCTTCGTTCCGCATGCTAACGGTAATACCGAGATTCCGCTGCCACTGCTTCCGAATCAGTTCGGCAATGGTCTGGTGCGTTTCGTCGCTGTTGTAAAGGATTTCGAATTTGGGAAAACCGATTCCATTGGGATAACCTGCTTCGCTGAGTAAACGGCGGGCTTTTTCAGGATCTTCAGGGTGACATTCCTGGAGGTGATATCCCGGGATTCCAGGAGGTACGAGCCCGTAGGCCACCACCTCGCCAGCTCCCATCGCAACGCGGGTAATCTCATCGCGGTCCAGAGCAAGTGAAAGGGCCTGGCGAACCCGCATATCATCAAGTGGCTTCTGCTTGAGATTCAGACCATAAAAATAGGAACACAAAAACGGGGCCGGATTCAAGTCAACTTTATCCCGCCCATGTTCCAGTAGATCGCGCACAATGAGCGATTCAGTATCGGTCAACCAGTCGATCTGACCTGTCTCATACATATTGAAGGCCGTCGTGCGCGAATCGACCGACAACGCATCGACGACATTCAATCGGACATTTTTCCGATCCCAATAAGTATCGCTCTTCATGAGTCGAATCCGGTCCCGAACTCGGCGAAACTTCAGGCGAAAGGCCCCGTTACCAACGATATTTTCAGGATAGGTCCAGTCGGGAGAACCATGCTCTTCAACACACAGACGGTAGAGTGGAAACAAGGCGTAGTGCATCGTGAGCTGAAGCCAGAATGGGGTCGGACGCTGGAGTGTCGTCACCAAAGTTTTATCGTCAACCGCGTCGAGACCAACTTCCCTGAAGTCAAGCAGTACCTGCCGACACGGTTCGACCCCGCCAGAGTCTTCTTGAGTATCAGCGCCAACCAGGAATTTCCGCTCCTCTTTCCCAACACGCACCACTACCACGCAGGAACTCTTCCCAAACTTTTCTGTTATTTTCTTGCTTATCAAGACACCGTGCAACAACTCACCACGACGTGTCCAGGGCTGGCCATCAGGTAGGTTCAGTTCAACCTCAACACGATCCCCCGGGGCAATCCCGGCAAGTCCGGCACTGTATCGGCGTGCATTCTTGATGTACCAGCACTGGTATGCATAGCGAGCGCCGGTCATCGGATCCAGCATACGACGGATTCCGTACAGGAAATCCTCCGCGGTTACCGCCACCCCATTGGACCAGCGGGCATCGGAACGCAGGTGGAAGGTGTAGACTCTTTTGTCTGCAGAAATGTCCCAAGACTCCGCCACTCCAGGCTCGGGAAGATAGGTCTCGGGGTTGGGCTTTGCCAATCCCTCAAAAATAGCAGTGAGAATACGGTGTTCGGGAATTCCGGTCACGGTTGCCGGATCCATGGACTTAATTTCGGTTTCATTGTGAAAGGTAAAATCCGCAGGCGGCAGGTTGCCGCGTAAAACAGCCCAGGCGACGGACGAAATGCCCAATGCTAGGATGATGAGGATCAAAAGAAAACGCTGTGACATGGTAAAAACATTTGGGTTGGAGCAAATTTTAATATGAGCGAGCGGCATCACCAACGTCACAAACCTCCTCGTGCACTAGCGGGCCCGCGAAATCTTGTGGTTGTTTGTGCTCCCCTGCGGAGCAACATTAACCTCTCAAGGATTGTCCGAACTGCCGGTTGTTGTGGAATTACGCGCGTCATCTCCATCGGTACGGCCAGGCTCGACCCGAAAATTGCCCGCGATGCCGCCGAGCACATCACGCTCGAAAGCCACCGCACACTCCCACCCGTAGTCGATAGACTAGGGGCGGAGGGATATCGACTTGTCGGGCTGGAGCAGACGAACGATTCCAAAAACATCCACCAGTATCCATTCGAATCGAAAACAGCTTTGGTCGTGGGCAATGAGCGTCTAGGTCTGGAGGAAGATGTCCTCGAAAAACTTGACGACATTGTTGAAATTCCGGTGTGGGGATTACCTTTCAGTTACAACGTGGCAACCGCCACGGCGATGGCTCTTTACGAGTATTGCCGGCAGTTTCCTGACGGTTGACCTGTCGCCAGAATGTGACCATCGACCAGATCGCGGGCAACCAAATCGACGAGTTGACCGGCTGGTAGGGGTGAAGGTGTTTCGATTTCCACTGGGGCATAACGGCAGGAGGTTCCCACCTGCACGTTGACCCGGTCAGGGTGGGACGATTCGACCAAGACCTGAAGCCGAGACCCCAAAAGACTGTGGAAGTAGCGATCTCGAAGTTGAACCTCGAGTTGGGACAAGGCTTGCTGTCGTTGGCGTTTGATCTTTTTAGGTAGTTGTCCCGGCATTTCAGCCGCCGGAGTACCCCGACGTGCACTGAATGGGAAGATATGGATTTTCGAGAAGCCGACCTGCTGGCAAGCAGCAAGCGTTTCGGAAAATTCCTGGTCCGTCTCACCAGGAAAACCGACAATCACGTCAGTGGTGATTGCCGGATTTTCAAGTTGTTCCTGGACGAGCCGGCAACGATCCACAAATCGGCGGCTGCCCCACCGACGTCGCATCCGCCGCAAGACGGTGTCACTACCGCTTTGCATGGAAATGTGCATGTGGGGGCATACTTTTTCACCGTACTCCGCTAACACGCTGATCAACTCGCGTGTTACCTCGGTCGCCTCGATGCTCGAAAGTCGTATGCGAAAGTCGCCTGGAATTTCAGCAATGCGACGAATCAGGTGGGATAACCGGATCCAATCTTGCTTGGGGCGGTTGCGATTCCACTCGACACCGTAGTGTCCCAGATGAATGCCTGTGAGCACGACTTCCCGGTAACCTCGATCCACCAGACGACGCACCTCATCGAGAATGTGGTCGACGGGACGGCTCCTGACTTGAGGCCTCACCTGGGGAATAATGCAAAAGCTGCACCGCAACAAACAACCGTCTTGCACCTTGATGTAGGCGCGATGGCGACGCCCAAAGCCGCTGATTCCGGTGGGAATGTCGGTAACGCCGAAGCGCCCCAGCAAATCAGGTAATTCTCGCTTGTCGGTAACAACTTCTGTAACATTCGGCAAATTTGCAACCTCTTCTGGGGCGCGAGTCGCATAGCAACCCATGACCACGATTTTCGCGGCAGGGTTGTCGCGGGCCAAACGACGAATTGCCTGCCTGCTTTTCGAATCGCCTTCGCTAGTAACTGTACATGTGTTTACAATACAAAGATCGGCCGGTTGCTGCTGATCCGCATCTTCATAACCAATGCTCAGCAGCCCTTCCCGGACGTACTGGGTCTCATATTGATTGACTTTACAGCCAAGGGTAAGTGCACGGAGTTTCATCGATTCGGTCTACTCCTCTGGTTCGATGGTGCTCCACATCGATCCTTCACTGGTCTCGCTATAGTCTTTGCCGTAGGCATGAATTTGATCTCGCTTCAGTTCGGCATGCTCCCTGGTCGTGGTGAGAACCGTGGCACGCCCATCCTCGTCGACTGAGTTGGCAATTTCACAACATTCCTCATCAATGTAGCCGAAAAGTTCACGCAACATCCCCTCGACGTAGTCAAAGGTGTGGGCGTCGCTGTCCCACAATATTACGTGATATCGGGGCTGACGGTTTGGCCTGCGTTGGCTCCTAGCGACTCGGTCGGGAACCAGCGTCGCGGTCGGGACATCCTCATCAAACCCCGAAAAACTACCGTCGAACGGTTCATTCATCGCCATCCCTCCTCGGCTGGTGAAATTAGGTATCCGCGATTATATTGTACGCCCGAAGATTAGGCAAAGCATGCCACAAGCCTCCCCCTCCATGTTCATCCAACCGCAGCTGTCAGACACGCAAGAGGTACCGATTCTACCGATGAGCAGTCTAAACGAATATCTCGAAAATCACCGCGACGATTTTGAAAGCGACTTGAGTGATTGGTTGCGGATCCCTAGCGTGAGTGCCGATTCTTCCTTTTCGGGCGATGTAAAACAGGCGGCTCATTGGCTGCAAAGTCACTTGGAAGATATGGGGATGACGGCGGAACTTATTGAGACGGCAGGGCATCCATTGATTTACGCCGAGTCCCCCCCTGTGCCCGGCAAACCAGTGGTACTCGTTTATGGACATTACGATGTGCAACCTCCCGATCCCTTGGAGGAATGGACTACGCCACCGTTCGAGCCAACAATCCGCGACGGCAACATCTACGCTCGGGGAGCAACCGACGATAAAGGACAACTGTTAACTCACGTTAAAAGCGCAAGGGCTTGGATCGAATCCGCAGGCAAACTGCCCCTGCAAGTAAAATATCTGATCGAAGGTGAAGAAGAAGTAGGCAGTCCCAATCTGGAAAACTACCTGTCGACCCACCAACAAAAGCTGGCCTGCGACTGCGTTGTTGTCAGCGATACCAGCCAGTTTGCCCGAGGAGTGCCAGCAATCACTTTTGGGTTGCGGGGAATCGCCTACTACGAACTCCGCCTGAGTGGGCCGAAACAAGATCTACACTCCGGAATTTTCGGTGGTGGAGTGACGAACCCTGCCAATACACTTGCGCACCTCCTGGCTGCCTTAATCGATGAAAATGGCCGGATTCAAATCCCTGGCTTTTACGACGATGTGATTCCCTTGACCGACCGCGAACGCGAACAATTTCAAGCCCTTCCCTTCAACGAGGCCCAATTCATCAGCAACTTGGGAGTGAATGGGTTATCAGGCGAGTCAAGCTATTCGACACTTGAACGCCGATGGGCTCGCCCCTCCTGCGACGTGCATGGCCTGTGGAGTGGTTACCAGGGGGAAGGAACCAAAACAATTCTGCCAGCCCAAGCGGGTGCCAAATTCAGTTTCCGTCTGGTTCCCGATCAAGATCCGGCCAGCATCGGAGCAAGTTTGCGCGAATTCTTTGAGTCGCGTCTCCCCCCCGGTATCGAAATGGAACTGATTGACTTTAATGGCACATCAGGACTCCTGGTCTCTCTGGAAAGCCCGTACATTGGAGCAGCCGCCCGTGCCATCGAACAAGGATTTGGTTGCCCACCGGTTTTCATCCGCGAAGGCGGATCGATACCGATTGTGTCCAACTTTATGCGTGAACTAGGAGCAGACGTACTGCTGCTGGGATGGGGTTTGAACGACGATAATGCCCACAGCCCCAACGAAAAATTTTCGCTCGCCGACTTCCACCGGGGCATCCGTTCTAGTGCCTACCTCTGGCAGGAATTGGCAAGAATTGAACTGTAATTGCTATGCTTAACAAACGCTTTGTATTGGAAAACGTTGAACTCGTTCAACAGAACTGTAATCATCGTGGTGTTACGGCCGACGTCGCGCGTTTTGCCAGCCTGGAAACCGACCGCCGTGCGCTCCAAGCTGAGGTAGAAGAAGTCTCACGGCAAGCAAATTTGGTAAGCAAGTCGATTGGCAAGGCAAAAGATGAAGCTGAACGCGAAGCACGCAAAGAAGAAGGGCGGCGTTTGCGCGAAGAAAAGGATGCCAAGCAACAAGATATTGATCGGATCGCGGCAGAAGCCGATTCGATCCATCGAAGCATACCCAACCTCACTCATGCTGACGCACCCATCGGATCAGAGGCCGATAGCCGAGAATTACGCCACGGGGCAATCGAAGTTCGAACCCATAATTTTCCGGTCCTCGACCACGTTGAATTGGCTGACCAACATGCTCTCGTCGATTTTGAAGGAGGCTCCCGAATCGCCGGTCACGGGTTCTACTTTTTGAAGAACGAAGCCGTGTTGCTGGAACTGGCACTCCAGCAATTCGTGATCGAAAAGCTGGTACGCGAGGGTTTTACCCCAATGCTGACCCCCGATCTGGCACGCGGCGAAATCCTCCAAGGAATCGGGTTCATTCCGCGCGGCCCCGAAACTCAAATCTACAGCATTGAAAATGAAAATCTAAATCTCGTCGCCACGGCCGAAATTACCCTGGGAGGCCTCTACGCCGGACAAACGCTCGATGCCAGTCAACTACCCATGAAATTGTGTGGTATCAGCCATTGCTTTCGTACCGAAGCAGGCGCAGCAGGACGAGTATCGAGAGGCTTGTACCGTGTTCACCAATTCACCAAAGTCGAAATGTTCAGCTTCACAAAACCAGAACAAAGTGATGACATGCTTGAACACTTCTGCAACTTGGAATGCCAAATCTTCGACGACCTCGGCATTCCCTTCCGTGTAATCGATACTGCAACGGGAGACCTGGGTGGGCCAGCCTACCGCAAATACGATCTGGAGGCATGGATGCCAGGACGCGGGGCAAACGGCGAATATGGCGAAGTCACGAGCGCCTCGAATTGCACCGATTACCAGGCACGAGGACTCGATATTCGCTTCAAGACCCAGGGAGAAAAAGGGACCCGCTTTGTCCACACCCTCAATGGGACCGCAGTTGCCATTAGCCGAGCCATTATTGCGATCCTGGAAAACTACCAACAAGCCGACGGCTCTATCCTGATCCCAGACGTCTTAAAAAAGTATGTCGGTAAAGATCGTATTGGAGCATAACCGTCGAACAACGACGCCAGTCAAACGACTCCTCCCAGCCAAACCGGTCCTCGTGGTCTGACCCTATCGGCTCCAACGGTCGAAAGAGGCCTGTCTTAAGGCAAACCATGCCTATTGCACTGCTGCCGGATCAGCATCCGAGTCCGTCTCTCGCAAGCTGATTGACCCGTACAAGTGGTCTTTTCCCTCGAAACAATTTTTTCGGACTGGGAAATCTGTTCCGATCTGGAACTTTGGGATGATTAGTTAAGGTGGAGACACTAGGGAGTCGATAGCTGCCAATGGCGTATGAAGCGTCGAGGTGAGGCACCTGTAAAACCTCGCTTACGTCATGGATCGGCACGAATACGTTGACGTGCGTTCCAGGCGAGGACAATGCCGCCTCAACACCTGTTTCCCCTCCCCCACTATCCGAGGAGTTTCCTGATGAACCATCGTATGAACTTGGCCACGCTCGCCCTTGGCGTCGTAATCGCCCTTGGTGCTGCTGCCAATGCAAACGCTTTTGGCGGCCTTTTTAACGGCATCCTGAGCGGTGGCTGTGGCTGCTGTGAGGCCACTTGTGGCTGTGAGCCGACCTGTGGTTGCGAACCGACCTGTGGTTGCGAACCGACCTGTGGTTGCGAGCCCACCTGTGGTTGCGAACCTTCCTGTGGTTGCGAACCTTCCTGTGGTTGCTGCCGACCACGTTGTGGTTTGCTGAGTTGCTTAAACGGGCTGTTCTCATGCAACCGTCGTTGCTGCTGCGAAGCCAGTTGCGGTTGTGAGCCGACTTGTGGTTGCGAGCCAGCTTGTGGTTGTGAGCCCACTTGTGGTTGTGAGCCAACTTGTGGCTGTGAGCCCACCTGTGGTTGCGAGCCTTCCTGTGGTTGCGAGCCTTCCTGTGGTTGCGCGAAACGACGTGGCTGTGGTCTTGGTTTGCTGAATCGCCTCAACGGGCTGTTCTCATGCCACCGTCGCTGCTGCTGCGAAGCCAGTTGCGCTTGTGAAGCCAGTTGTGCTTGCGAACCCGGTTGCGGTTGCGAACCCTCTTGTGGTTGCGGTAGCTAAGACAACCATAAGCCGCGAGTTAGAGATGTAGAAGTAGCACGGTTCCCGCCAAAGTGGTGGGAACCGTGTGTTTTTTTTGCCCGCACCAAGGACCAACGCGGTTAGAAAATAGAGAGATCTCTGTTGTTCTCTGTCGTTTGCAATAGATGCTGGACGTCATCCAGGTACGATATCTCTATCTCTGACATCATCTCTATCTCTGACATCCTGATCGGATTCCCAACTTCCTTATCAACCACTACTGCAACCGCCGCCAGTTGACCTCTTCTAAATTGAAGGCCTGTAGTTGGATGTCGCCCTCCCGTTCTGCCGGACAAACCAGTAAAGCTCGCAACTCTGGTTGTGCAGCACAAAATTTTCCGACCTCCACAGGACCCATCACGTAAAATGCGGTCGAAAGGGCATCTGCTTCAGCTGCTGTAGGTGCAATTACCGTGGCCGAATAAATTCCTTCGGCTGGCATTCCGGTTCGAGGGTCAAGGATGTGGCCATAACGCTTGCCACGGTGCCGGAAGAACTGCGTTCCTGACCCGGAGGTGGCGAGTGCCTCGTCGCGCAAAAAGAACTCCCCAAGACGTTCTGAAGGACGCATCGGATGCCGCAAACCAATCGCCCAGCCTGCTTCATCTTGACCGCGAGCCAACACACTACTGCGACCACCGTGAATCAAATAATCGGCAAGCCCGTTCTGGTCGAGCAACTCGGCTGCCCGATCCAACGCGTAACCCTTGCCAAGGCTGTTGAGGTTAATGGCAACTTCAGGAATCTTGAAGTGAATTACCTGCTCTGTTTCGTCGAGTTCCACATGCTGAAACCCCACCTTTTTCAGCGCCCGCTTTAAGTCCTCCTCCTGGGGTAGCTTACCGGTTCTCCTGGAAAAGCCCCAAACATCGGAAAGGGGGCCACTCGTAATGTCGAACGCACCTCCGGTCTGCTCATAAAGACACGATGCCAGAGAAAGGAGCGAAAACAGGCGGGACTCGACCTCGACTCCCTCCAGCGCCGCCAGTCGGTTGATGTCCAGCACTTCGCTGTGGTTACGGTAAACCGTCAACTGATCCTCGATCGTTTCGACCAGATCAAGCGCTGCGATTGCATGTTCGGTGGCTGCATCTTCGTGTTGAGCCGGAAATTGGATCTCAAAATCGCAAGCCATCGCCCGCCGGCGAACACTCAACAGATACCGGCCAACCGTCTCAGCCGCTTGGTTTTCAGCACCATTCGGATCAAGGTGGTCGAGCGGTTCAAGCGGAGCCGCTGCACCCTTGCCCTGCAAGAAATCGCGCCGTGTGGGATGTTGCGGTCGAGACATCTCTCGATTATACCGTCAATCTGAGAACCATGGGGACTAGGACCTGGGAGAACCCCTCGCAATGTCAGATCTTATCATCACTGTTTCGGGGCTTCGCGGCATCGTGGGTACGTCGCTGACCGACGACATCGCCCGTCGCTACGCGGCCGCATTTGCGCAAGAAATGCCAGGGGGCTTATTTGTGGTCACACGCGATGGCCGGGATAACGGCCCCCAGTTGGTTGCTCCGGTCTGTGAGGGACTTATCCAGGGGGGAGCGACAAAGATCCTGGACGGGCAAATCGCAGCGACTCCCACCACAGGAGTCCTGGTACGAAAAACGGGTGCGGTGGGAGGGGTTCAAATCTCGGCCAGCCACAATCCGTCAGAGTACAACGGGCTCAAGTTGTTTTCCTCCGCCGGTCGTGTGCTCCCAACTACGCTCGGCAAGGAGGTCCTCGAGCGGTTTCACGCCCGTTCACCGAACGTATCAGAAAACCCCATCTGTCCGACCCAAACGATTTCTGACACGATATCGGCACATTGGTCACTGGTAGCGCAAACCATCAATTTAGAGCGTATTCGTGCAGAATTGTTTCGGGTGCTGCTTGATGCCAATCATGGGAGTGGAAGTCTGCTTGGGCAACGATTGCTCGAAGAACTAGGATGCCAGGTGACGATGGTAGGAGCGACTCCAGACGGGAAATTTTCCCATCCTCCCGAACCAACCTCTAAAAACCTCGCCAACGTTGTACAACAAGTCGTGCAAGCCAATGCCGCAATTGGGTTTTGTCAGGACCCCGATGCCGATCGGCTTGCCTTGATCGATGAAAACGGTCGCTACCTGGGAGAGGAATACACGCTGGCAATTTGTGTAAACCACATTCTGCGGGCGATGCCAGGACCGATTGTCACAAACTGCTCAACGAGCCGCATGAGCGAAGACCTGGCGAATCTGTATGGCGTTGGGTTCCATCGCTCCGCGGTCGGCGAGGCAAATGTTGTCGACAAGATGCTCGAAGTTGGGGCCATCCTGGGTGGTGAAGGCAACGGCGGGTGCATCGACCCACGGGTCGGTCTGGTGCGCGACAGTTTTGTAGGCATGGCATTGGTCCTGGACGCCATGGCCGAGCGGAACATGCCAATTTCTGCGTTGGCCGACGAGCTTCCCTGTTACTCAATTTGCAAAACAAAGATCGAGTTAGCCGCCGAGGACGTTGCCGATGGACTCGACGCCTTGCAAAGGCATTTTGGCAGCGCTGCTCACAACCGATTGGACGGACTGCGACTTGACTGGCCTGACCGATGGCTGCTGGTCCGTGCCAGCAATACCGAACCGATCGTAAGAGCCGTTGCAGAAGCCCCAACTGCCGGGGATGCCGAGCAACTGTGCGCTGAGGCGGCGGCTGTTTTGAGTATCCAATAATCAGGATAGCCTGGACACGAACCTTGTGTCCCAGCCCGCTGACGCTTGGCTCAAGACTCACTGGGACATGTTGTCGTCTTTTTGGCTGCACCGCTGAGGGCAACCAGGTAGGGGACCGGTTCACTGCCGAGTGCATTAAGAACGGTCCCACCAGCGGTGAACACATGGGTCACCCAGTTTGGTTCTCCGTATTTCTCAAGTGCTTTTCCTCCTTCGCCCCCACCCACATACACCGCAACTCCCGCATCGGTTAAACGCTTCAGCTGTCGGGTAAATTTTCGCGTTCCCTCCTCGAATCGTGGATCCTCAAACATGCCAAAGACGCCGTTGTGGAATGCGACTTTATCCGCAGCTCCCTCCGCCAGAAATTGCCCGATCTTGTCCTCAAATAAGGCAGTTGACTTCGGCCCGATGTCAAATTGCTGATCGCCAGGCTCCAACTCCAGCTTTGCAGTACCATCGGCAACCATCGAATCGATCGGCACTACGAACTCAACTCCCCTGTTGCGACCATCGGTGACCATCTTTTTCGCCTGAGCAACCCGCCCACGAGGAATGAAATAAGGCTGATCGCTGTGGGCCGGATCCTCTGCTACGCCAATACAAACATTCTGACCGTCCAACTCGCCAATCGCCTTGCGAAGCGCCATCGCCAGAGATCCCGCGGCGAAAACATGCTTGATTTTTCCACCACCCATCATCGCTTCCAGATCATCTAACTTGTCAATTTTCAAGCCGCTGAAGACCACCAGTTCCGTATCGAGACAACGCATCATGGGCCCGCGAAATTCTCCTGCCACGTAATCACCCAATGCCACACGATCCATGCCAGCTGGAATCACCGTACTGGACACATCCAGACTACCGGCGGAAAGCGCCTCGTGGATGTAGACTCGAGCAACTTGTTCAGCCATGTGGTTGGCAAAGCGTGCGAGGCGTGGAGCCAACGTTGGAAGATCATTTCGACCCGCCTTCCAGAGCACCCGCTCCACATCATAGCGACGGGTGTTTTCGAGCATGATTACAGCCCCCTCAGCTGCGGTATCGATTTTGTGCGCAGCTGCCTCCCGGACTTTCAGCTCTGACTCATCCAACCAGTCGGTCACCAGGGGAACTTCGCATTCAAGAAGTTCGCCAAGTCGGGCTGCGACCTTCGACAAGGACCCTTCTGGTTTCCGCCCGATATGGCCAAAAATGATCTGCTTCCAGCCATGTTCTCGACCAAACGCTACGGTCTGAACCATCGATTGCAGCCGAATATCGCCCTCTCCCACCTGGGGTCCAGGTTTGGCATCAACATCCCCCCGAACCAGCACTTTCGTACCGGCAGGAATATCTTCCAGAGAATTCATGCCTGGAATCGTGTTTAAATAGTCGCTCAGTTTCCAAGTCGGTGCGGCACTGTGGCCAGCAAGCAAGACCTCACACCAAGCCTGCATTTCCTGATCATTGATCGTCATCAACGGGTTCCTCAATTCCAGTCGGATATCCACCCTGGCTTATCCACAGGATGTACCAACTACCTTCTTTTTTCAAACCTGACGCTCCATAGTTCTACCCTGATGCCTGCAAATGTCCATGATCGAAAGAAGGCATTTTTCGGTCAAACGCGACTGCAACACTCGTTCCGAAATGGAATGTCAGGTTTCAACGCACTGTTCACATTTGTCCCGTTGACCAGGGCCAACCGACAGAAATAAGATGACAGGGTGGACGGGCTTGGGCAACTACAGGAAGATGCCTGTAGAAAACCAGTGAAGCCCAAAAACTGAGAAACATGACCACCATGAGAAGTCCCTGGGGAAATAGAAACACGTGACAGCAACCAGAGAAGAAATTCAAGATCTGGATGAAGCCTTGCGAGCAACTGGTGCCCCGCTTGTCGCGGTCGCGGGAAATGATTTCCCCACATCGCAAACCTGCATCCCGCGCACACAACTTATATCCAAGGTTACTGAAGCACTCTCCAACCCGGTTGAGTATCCTCCGCTTGCCCGGGCTATCGTACCAGGCGACCAGGTGGCGATTGCTGCTGATGAATCAACACCCTGTTTACCAGAAGTCGTTGCCGGGGTTGTCGATTACCTGCTCACCAATGGAATGACCACCGACTCGATCACCGTGGTCACTCGTTACCAGCAAGTCCAGGAGCAACTAAGTGAATTTTTCACTCTACTTGGTCAGGATAGCCCACGCGTGGTCATTCACGATCCCGCAGACCAAAACGCACTCTGCTTTGTTGGCATGACCGAAGATGGCCACACGTTACTCATCAATCGAACGCTATACGAAGCAGATGTAATCGTCCCCATCGGCTGCGCGCGATTGGCAGAAGTACCAGGCCATGCCGGTCTCTACGACTCACTTTACCCCCGTTTTAGCGATGCCGAAACGGTAACACGGTGGCAATCGCCAGCTGGAATTGAATTTGATTCACACCCATCGTGGCAACGTCATGCTAACGAAGCAGGTTGGCTGCTCGGCGTACCATTGGTTCTGAAAGTGGTGCCCGGCCCGAACGGCAATGTCATGACGTTACTAGCCGGGGACTCACGTACAATCGCCCGTCGAGCGAATGAACTCTGTGATTCTCTCTGGACGAGATCGGTGCCGAGTCCGGCTAGCCTGGTGATCGCGACGATTTCTGGATCGGACGTCCATCACAATTGGGAAAACGTAGCTCGAGCCATCCGGGCTGCTAACCCTATACTGGTCGAAGGTGGCGCTCTGGCCATCTGCTGTCCCAGGCTGTCAACCGAACCAAAATCGATCCGACAGTTGGCCACCATGGACGATCCCACAACCCTGCAATCCCACTTGCGGAACGACGCCGAGAATGACACCTGGTCTGCCTGGGAATTGGTGCAAGCTCTCGACCAAGGTCCTGTCTACTTGCTGAGCGATCTGAACCATGAAATGGTTGAAGACTTGGGCATCGCTCCGGTCAAAAACATCACTGAACTTGCGCGATTGGCAAGTCGGCAGAAATCGTGCATCGTGCTCCCGGACGCGCACCATGTAGTCGCCGCCCTCTGTAGTTTGGAAGATTGTGAAGATCAAGCCCAATGACCCATGAATCGGCCTCTACCGATCTGTTAGCTGACTACCAGGCACTGGCTGACGGCAAGGGATTCTGGCAGTTACCAGACTGGACGAGTGTCGCCATCCGAGGTTCCGACCGCACCTCATTCCTGAACAATTTTTGCTCCAATGACGTCTCACAACTCACGCTGGACGAGACGTGCGAGGCATTCCTCACCGATGTCAAAGGCAAGGTAGTTGCCCAACCACTCATAATTTGCCGGCCACATGATCTTTTGTTGATAACGGTTCCCCACCAGGCTGAACCCATAATCGCGCATCTCGATCGTTACATTATCCGAGAAGACGTGCAACTTGAAGATACGACCCTGCGACGGTCGTTGATGGTGGCAACCTTCGATCCGTCGTCGACAGGTCTCCCCCAAGACACTTTTTCGACGAAGTGCAATTGGTTCAGTTCTACGCCAACCTTTCTGATCGAGATGCCGGCTGAGATACCTTCTGCCAGCCTTATTGATCAACTCAGCAGCAAGGGCCGGCTGTGCCAGACTACAGCTCCCGAAGCTGTTCGCATTGAAGCTGGCCTCCCCCGCTTTGGCATCGATTTCGACCAGTCCAACTTCCCTCAAGAAATTGGGCGTGATCAACAGGCCATCAGCTTCACCAAAGGGTGCTATTTAGGGCAGGAAACGGTCGCCCGAATTGATGCCATGGGACACGTCAATCAACAAATCGCTGGCCTGCAGTTCGACGGAAATCATCTACCAACAGCTGGCACTCTTTTGGCCTCCACTGGAAATTCGGTCGGAAAACTTACTTCCGTCGCTTATTCACCAGGGTTACAGGCACCGATTGCCTTGGGGATGATCCGTCGCGGGCACTACGAAGTAGGGAAACAACTCGACTCGCCGTTTGGCACATGCCACGTTGTCGCACTTCCCATGCTTGCCTAAAAATGCCCCTTAGCGCGCATGGGGTGAAATGGCGACCCTGGTCGCCGACAAACGGGAAAGCCATACTTCCACACGATGAAGCACACTTTCGTCAGCGGGAACTTGACCGGTGACCTTACACAACCCTTGAACGATTGCCGCGTAGAGGTCCCTACACGCTTGCCAAAGTTGAGCCAGAAACCGGGTTAATTCTACCTCGGTCAATGGGCGGCTACACAATTGAACCTGATTGTCTCTTCGTACACGGCGCATGGTTACCAGATGACCATCTTTGGCCTTGAGGAGTTGCTCGGCTGCATACGCCCGGCGCAATTCGTCGCGGGAATTAAAATGGTAAGCCAACTCCACTCCGAAATAGATACTGCCACAACCGTTGCGCCGAAACCCGACAACAACGGGCTCTTCCTGACCGACAATCCCACTCAACTCAACCCGTTCAACCAGCGCAGTCGCTTCGCGGAAGATATCTTCCCGGTCCCTTTCTTCCTTTGCCATTTTTTATACCCATAACAAATTGACCGTTTCGAACGTCATCTGCAACGGGAAGCAAAAACCATTCGGGACATGGTCTAACCATGGAAGGTTGGACAACTATTCATGCTCCAAGGAATCTTCTTCTTGCGATTCGTAGCGGTGACGATAGCGTTCACTGGCCCGGTGAAGTAATGCCCGTTCTTCACCAGTTAGTCTATCCAAACTCGACTGGTGCAGACGAGCCAGAACATCATCCACGCGGGCATCTTCGTACTCTTCTTCGGCTCGCTTCACCTGTTTGCGTCGCTGACGACGTCGATCGGAACGTTGTTGAACAAGCACAGTGTCCTCCTCCCCCGCCCAAAGCTCATCCAGCAGATCAACTCCATCCCCCTGAACATCGTAGTCGGGAGTCTCTTCGGAAACTTCACTTCGACTAAGACTTGCCAAGTCTTGTTGAGCACTAAAGAAGAGGAAAATCGCAAGTGTGACCAGGGGAATCCAGAGGGGAAGGGTTGGATGAGGTTGGGGATGTTGTATGAAAAGCGGTAACAGGGCTAAACCAACAGCAATTCCCATCGCAATGCGGCTTGTCACGATACATGCCGTGCGCCGCCCCACGAGCGGCCACAGCGTGGCTCGCAGAGCAGGCCCCCCATCAAAAGGATAAGCCGGCAACAGATTGAGCAACAATAACATCCAATTCAGCCAAAGCGTCAATTTGCCTGCCAACACCCAGGAACTACCTTGCCCCGAATCGACCAACTGGGACGGCACAAAAGGCTGTAGCAACCCCAAAACATGCACGCTTGAATCGAACGAGAGGCCAATCGCTGCCAGGACAACCAGACTCAAATGGACAATTGGACCCGCCAGGGCCACGAAGACCTGCACTTCGGGCTGGTCAGGCACACGTGGCGAGCAGAGACCACCGAAAGGACCAATCACAATTTGGTCAACCTGGCCACCCAGCTTGATCGCTGCCGCCGTGTGGGCGAATTCATGGAGCAGCAAACTGGTCAACAATATCCCGACGGTGATCAAACCGGGACCGAGCATATCGCCAGCCGTAACTGCCAACGTTAGCACGATAAAGATGAGAAAAAAAATGTGGAGCCTGACTGGAACGCCCCAGAATCGTCCCAACGTTACGCTCCAGACAGTTACTTGACGCCCTACCATGGCTAATCTCAGCACGCAAGACTGTTACAGAGCCCACTTAACGGCCACCACACCTGCCTTTAAATGATAGACAAGCGTTCCAGATAACTATATCTTACCAACCCAGTCGTGGGAGGGCAAACACCCGCCGGTCCGTCTTCCAAGGGGCCTTTGGGGGGCGTCGATCAATACCTCTCACCTTACCAGCATAACAGACCCTATGAACGCCAAGCACCAAATTCAGCCACTCTTGCAAACGCAACGCTTTACCGTCGTCGAGCACCAGGTCACTCAACCCGACGGTTCGGTCGCTACCTGTGCAGCCGTTGAGCACCCTGGAGCGGTGGTCATTTTACCCATTCTTCCAGAGGGGAAAATCTGCTTGATTCGCAATCATCGCCTCACGGTCGGAGCGACCATCCTGGAACTTCCAGCGGGTACGAGAGAAAAAAATGAAACACCACTCGAGACCGCCAAGCGGGAATTAGCCGAAGAGACTGGCTACCGGGGAAACCACTTTGAGAAACTTGCCGAGTTCTTTACCTCTCCAGGGATTGTGAACGAACGGATGCACGCTTTTGTTGCCACGGGGCTGACTGCTGGTTCTCCGGCGCGGGAAGCAAATGAGGAAATTGAAAACTACATCGTGGCGTGGGACGAAGCCCTGGAAATGGTGGCGCAGGGAACCATTCAGGACGGCAAGACGCTGGTCGCACTACTACTGTATGAGCGCCAACTGCATCGTCCTGCGTAACGGAAATTGCCTCCGCTCGTGTGGAGACGTGGCATTCACCTTTCACTTGCAATATCCGCAAAAGAAAGCACGTGTTACTCCACCGTTACACTCTTGGCCAGGTTGCGCGGCTTGTCGACATCGCAACCCCGCAAGACGGCAAAGTGATAGGCGAGTAATTGCAGCGGCACAGCCGTAACAATTGGCTGCACAAAACCTTCGGTAACGGGAATCGTAATCACATCATCGGCAATTTCACTGGCACGAGTATCTAGCTCATCGACAACCGCAATGACAGGACCGCCGCGGGCCTTGATTTCCTCCATGTTTGAAATAACTTTGTCGTAAACTTCTCCCTGAGGCACAATAAACACACTTGGCGTGTTTTCATTGACCAGGGCAATTGGCCCGTGCTTCATTTCTGCGGCAGGATACCCCTCGGCATGAATATAACTGATCTCTTTAAGCTTTAATGCACCTTCCAAAGCCGCCGGAAAATTGAACTGCCGACCGAGGTAAAGAACATTTTCAGCCGCTGCATATTTTGCTGCGATACGTTGTGCTTCGGCATTCGTCTCCAGTGCTTGCTCAACGTATCCCGGAAGTTTTTCCAGCTCTGCAATCACCTGCAAACCAGCTTCATAACTCAAGTCTCGGATACGACCAAAATAAAGCGCCAGCATCGCCATCACTACGCATTGCGATGTGAACGCCTTGGTCGAGGCAACTCCGATCTCGGGACCCGCGTGTAAATAAATGCCACCATCTGCTTCCCGAGCAATCGTGCTGCCAACGACATTGCAAATGGCCATGGTCGGATGGCCCTTGCGCTTCATCTCACGCAGGGCAGCCAGGGTATCGATCGTTTCGCCACTCTGGGTAATCGCAAACAACAGTGTCCCCGGAGAATGAGGTGGATTGCGATACCGCAACTCGCTCGCATACTCCACTTCCACGGGGACGCGGGCAAGCGCCTCGATCATGTACTCTCCCGCCAGTCCCGCATGCCAGCTGGTTCCACATGCAGTCATCACAATACGGTCAACCGATCGAAGTTGTTGTGGCGACAGATTGAACCCGCCAAAAATTGCAGTCGCCTCATCACGATCAAGCCTCCCCCGCATCGCATTCCGCACGCTCTCAGGCTGCTCAAAAATCTCTTTGAGCATGTAGTGTGGATAGCCCTGCAATTCCACCTGGGTAGTATCGATCTCCAATTCCTGAACATCGTGTCGAACACGACCTTCATCGCGGTGGATAACACGGATTGTCTCGGCCGTGACGACTGCCAACTCGTGGTCAGCAAGGTAGACAATCTTGTCCGTGTAACCAGCCAGGGGTGATCCATCGCTGGCAATAAAATGCTCGCCCTTTCCGACACCAATCACCAGGGGACTGCCAAGGCGGGCAGCAATGATCAGATCGGGCCAATCATGAAACACGATCGCTAAACCGTAAGTGCCGCGAAGCTGCGACAACGCCGATTGGACCGCACTGATTAAAGGAGCGTAGGGTTCAGCAGGATCCGAAACCTCCCACCCAATATCCTCTATCTCGCTGGCAATGAGGTGGCCAATAACTTCCGAATCCGTCGAACTCTTGAAAACATAACCCTTTTGCTCAAGCCGCTCTTTCAACGTGTGGAAATTTTCGATGACGCCATTGTGTACAATTGCCAATCCAACATCACCACCCAGGTGCGGATGGGCATTGATGTCGGTCGCCGGCCCGTGGGTCGCCCAACGTGTATGGCCAATTCCAACCTGACCCTTGACCGGTGATTTCTGCAATTTGTTGGCCAGGTTATCAATCCTCCCAGCCGACTTGGTAATTGCAAGCTCGCCACCTTCGTTGATGGTCACCACGCCTGAGCTGTCGTATCCGCGATACTCAAGCCGGCGCAACCCCTTGAGCAAAAACTCCACAGCTTCACGCGAACCGATATAGCCAACAATTCCGCACATAGGCCAACAATCCTTCCTACCAAAGAATCCCCCCCGACGGCACCATTGCCGTTGAGGGCTGAACCAAGATAGCTCATGGGCCCCCCTCCTTCCAGCGTAAACGCTATCAACAGATCGATCTATCACTTTGCAGGCAATTTTTGTATCACTCAAAACACAGATTTTTTGTGTAGAGTTCCCGTTTGTCCAGAGTTCTAGGATGCGAGGCAAATAAAAAATGAGAACTTATGTTGTCATTCCTGCCCGCAAGGCGTCGACCCGGCTGCCAAATAAAATGCTCCTTCGCAGTACGGGGCAGTCGCTGATCCAGCACACCTTCCAGGCTGCCTCCGCCGCCAGCAAACCGGTCGGTGTGCTTGTCGCCACCGACCACCAGGAGATCTACAGAGAAGTCATTGGCTTTGGTGGTCGCGCCGTGCTGACCAGTCCTGACTGTGCTAGTGGAACAGATCGCGTTGCCGAGGTTGCGCAAACCCTAAAAGACGCCGATATCCTCGTTAACCTTCAGGGCGATGAGCCAGAAATCGCTCCCACGGATATTGACCGCGTGATTGAACTTCTCGAACAAAATCCGGCCGAACCCATGGCCACCCTGGCAACCCCTATCCAAAATCAGGACCAAATCTACGACCCATCCTGTGTCAAGGTGGTCTGTGATTGCCGACAGCGGGCACTCTATTTTAGTCGCAGTCCGATCCCGTACGTACGGGATGAACTACCTGTCGACAGCCCTGAAGAATCTTTGTTCCATCAGCATATTGGACTCTACGCGTATCGACGAACATTCCTGCTCGAACTGGCAGCCACGCCTCCCTCGCCACTTGAGCAAGCCGAAAAGCTCGAGCAACTCCGCGTATTACAAATGGGAAAAACCATATGCGTGGGTATCGTTGAGCATGTAGCCCAGGGAATCGATACGCCATCCGACTACGCAGATTTTGTCAGCCGAACTCTTCGCCGTGCCGGGTAAACCCCAGCCAACAATCCCACTGGTGTTCTCGTCACCGTCTCGACCATTGCAGTTTTGCTCCGACCCGTCCTGTGTGGATAAAATCTGCTTTGAAGGTGCCCCGAATAGGATTAGAATCATGAAGCCATGCACCATCCCGATCTGTCATCACGCCTTCCCCTGTTGATCACCGGCATTGCCGGTGTCACCGGTTCCAACGCACTTCACTATTTTCAGACCAAATATCCAGGGCAGGTTATTGGCATTCGTCAGCAGGACAACTGGCGGTTGCAAGGGCCTGGAATTCATGCCTGCAATGCTGAAGACCCTCACGCACTTACCAAGTTGTTCGACCGCTACGAGTTTCGGTCTGTACTGAATTGCGCTGGCAACTGTGCTTTGAAAGCATGTGAACTCGATACACGGCTGGCGTGGAGAACCAATGTAGAAGGTCTGCTGAATCTGCTCGCCATCATTGTTGACAGACCTGTCCGACTCGTCCACTTGTCGATTGATCTTGTATTCTCAGGACGTGATCGTGGCCCCCATGCTCCCGGATACGTTGAATCGGAACGGCACGATCCGGTAACCGTCTTCGGCAAGACCATGGTCTCCGCCGAACAGCTCCTGGTGGATTGGATTCCGCGCGCCTGCACCCTGCGGATCTCGCTTCCCATGGGGCCAAGCTTCAACGGGCATGCCGGTGCCATCGACTGGATTCAATCACGATTCAAAAATCACCGTCCAGCAACGCTCTATTTCGACGAAGTTCGTACCCCCACTTACACCGACTGTTTGAATCGGCTCTTCTGCAGGACCCTGGCGAGTGACATCTCGGGTTTGTTCCACACAGGCGGACCAAGGCGGCTAAGCCTCTACGAAATCGCGCAGATCGTCAATCGCGTCGGCGGATACGACCCCGATTTGCTGATGGGGTGTCCCAGAATCGAAGCTGGCCCCATGCCCCCGCGAGCTGGAAATGTCGCCATGGATTCTACAAAACTTGCTGACGTTTTCGGTGGACCTCTTTTGAGCCCCTGGCCCTACCACGAACAGTTTGTACCGACGTCTCGCGACTGGCATTACCACCGCGGGCCTGAGCAAGGCTCTGAATCGCTACTTGTCGAAAACCTCTATCAAAACCCTGCCACGCCACCTACCGATGCCAACGATCCATAACCCAAGAACGGTTGCTTGCCGATGCATTAGCCGCTCGGCAACCGCACACAGGAAATCGATGTGCTAGCAGCAAGCACTCTCGCTGCCCCACTTGATAGATCTTTCGCATTTTACGTGACCGTTAAAATTATTCTTTTAGTCAACTGCAGCCGAGGGTCGATGCTGTTGTACAACGGGTTAATTCACCGGCTCCTCTGCCAATAGCTTAGAATTGGATTTTGCAATGCCGTCAGCGAACTCGCGGACCGTAGGTTTTCCGGACTCCAATCAACTTGATTCCCGGTCGCTGTCCAACTCACCTGAAATCGCGTTGATCATCTCTACCTACCAGCGCCCAGAGCATCTTGAGCGATGTCTCTTATCGGTTGCAACCCAAACAGCCAAAGGCGCACACTCACAGGTCGCCGGCGAACTTCAACCTCAGCTCTGTGACCTGGATTCCATGGCGTTCCCTCTTTGGATCTCGTAAACAAAACACATATGACCGCCCCTCAGATCGCACTACTGGTCTCATCCTACGAACGCCCCGGCCACCTGCAACGTTGCTTGCTGTCCATCGCTTGTCAGCAGAACGTGCCCGGTGGATTTGAGGTGGTCGTGACTGATGATGGGTCTACCGATGAAACCGAACAGGTCGTCAAGACATTTGCCGACGCGGTTGATTTCCAAGTGCAGTTTGTCACCCATCCCCACAATGGATTTCAACTCGCACGTTGCCGCAACAATGGAGTCAAAGCAAGCCAAGCGCCCTATCTCCTGTTCTTGGATGGAGATTGCCTGCTGCCGTCCGATCACGTCTCATGGCATGTACGACAACAGCGCAGGCATGTCGTTTCCGCCGGAGATTGCTGTCGCCTCGACCAGGCAACGTCAGAGCAAATCAACGACTCCAAGATTCGAGATGGTTCTTTTGTCAACGTAGCACCACGCGCCGAATTACGGCGTATGTCACGGCAACATCAGAAAGCGGTTTGGTACAACCTGGTGCGACATGCGACGAAACCCAAATTGATTGGAAACAACGTCGGAATCGCCCGCGAAGATTATGAACGCATTAATGGCTATGATGAACGATTCGTCGGCTGGGGTTGTGAAGACGATGACTTTCGATTACGCCTCAGGCAAGCGGGCGTACAGATTCAGTCCGTCATGAACCACACTTTTACTTATCATTTGTGGCATCCCTATGTACCCTCTGCCACGCTGGAATGGAAAACAGGAACGAACGTCAAATACCTGCAACGGCAGAGCAGGTTGACTCGCTGCCTGCATGGGATGACACACCGTTCACCCGACGAACTAGCGACCACGTTGACAGGCAAACCTCGGTCTTACGATCAAGTCGCCAAACTACTTCCACAGCTGACCTCACCATCGACTGCGGAACCTCCAGACGTCGAAGTACTGGTGCTTCCAGGCACTGGACAATTTACCGGACGAGCAGACTGTCAGCTGTTGGTGGTGTTGGATAATATCCCCATTCCCGCAAGACAACTGCGGCGAGCTGACGCAATTGTTACAGACCACCTTCCGGCCACGCCCAAACCATGCTTTCCACTGCATCAATTCCAGGAAGCGCTCCGCGCTGTGGCCTGATCACCAACTGGCCCTGGAGTTTGGCCGTTGTCACCATCACCGCTGTTGCGTTTGCGCAGCTCTACCACACGACTACCACGCCGGAACGGTGCGTCAACATAACACGTCCTCTGACCGCCCTGCGAGGAGACAACAAACCAGTCGTGTTAAGGTCTGCACATCCAGGAACCACGCCCCAACTGCGTCGCTAAAGGGGCCAGTTGCCCCCTTAGACCGCTGGCTAAAAACTCTTTGGTCTTCGCACGGTTGAGCAGCTCGGCCTGACGCCCGAGAGCGTCGGTCACCACACGCGAAACCAGACAGACCTGGGCCGGTTCTATGACCGTGGATGCGTTGCATTTCCCCAAGGATGAGGAGGCACTCAAAGAGTGGTATCTGCTGCCGTAAAGGTTCTTTCAGTCAACCGGCAAAAGTAAACACTTGATACCTTTTCGAGACCGCACCGTATCGAACGCCACCTTCCACTGAGTCAACGGAAAACGGCTGCTCACAAGTGGACTGGTCCTGATCGCACCCTCGCCGAGCAGCCTGAGAGCCAGTTTCCAGGTCTCATGGCTGTAGGTAAAGCTTGGAAGAATCGTCAACTCCTTGATAACCGCCTGATCCATATTGACCGCGATCTGGTGAGCGGGCAAACCCACCACAACCACTTGAGCCGCCTTGCGCGCGAAGGTAATGCATTGATTTAGGGAAGGACTCGATCCACCGCACTCCATGGTGACATCGGCGCCCAGACCATCGGTCATCTCGAGAATCAAATCAAGCGAGTCCGTCTCCGCATTGATAACGACATCGGCACCCAAGTCGCTGCCCACCGCAAGACGATGCTCATCTCCCCCGGTACCGACCAGGACGACCGTAGCTCCGCGGGTTTTCGCCGCTTGCAAACACAACAGGCCGACAGGCCCCGGTCCCGAGACTAGCACGACATCGCCCGGTGAGATCGTGGCCCGCTCGTAAACGGCCCGCACGGCAACCGCGGTTGGTTCGGACATGGATCCCGCTTCGAAGTCGATGCTATCGGGCAGCCGGTGCAGGCTTTCTTCCCTTTGGCAAACGTATTTTGCAAAGGCCCCGTCTACATGAACGCCCATACTCTCTCGATGAATACAAAGCCCTAGGAGTCCGTCTTGACAGAAACGACATCGGCCACAGGTATGCTTGAAGGTCTCGGAGGTGACTCGATCGCCAACCTTAAATCGTGTCACCTCGGCGCCTATTTCAGCAACAACCCCCGACATTTCATGCCCCAACACCATCGGCGGGCAGTTCGTGTACTGGTCATCATGGATATGCAGATCGGTCCCGCAGATCGCGCCAACCTTCACCTCCACTTTCAGCTGGTCAGGTGCCGGAATGGGCTCGGGCAGGTCTAGCACCTCAAGGTTCCCAATACCGGAAGCTGTCTTTACAAGAGCTTTCATCGCCTGTTCCGAATTTCGCGGATGATGATCTCCATCCCATCGATAAGACCGTTTTGAAATCGAACGACGGGGCCATAGGAGCGAAAGTTTTCTGGAACCATCGATCCCTCGTCACATGCAGTAACAAAGTCGGGAAATTTCTGGCGCAACTGCTTGATGACCTCGCAAGGCGCAGATGATTCGATGCGACTTTCTACCCGGGGAGACTGCCTGACCAGTGTCTCGGTTAACTTTCCCGAAAGAGTCACCGCCATTCCGGGTCCCACCAGCTCTGTCCAGTGTGACGTTGAACGGGCACCACCAGAAAGAATGCTGGCCTCATAGTTTCGTTCGCGATAGACCTTATAGGCAGCCCGTGCGGTACAGAGTCCCGCCTGGGAGCGCACCTCGTCCGAAACTTCAACACCACGTCGATCCGCATCCTCGGCCAGGTATTCGTCAAACATACCTGGCAGCATCGTAATGAGGCACCTCGGTTTCTTCGTCGTACGCTGCAATCCTCGGCGATGCGCCTCGGCCATATGGATGTACTGATCCACTGAGAAACTCATCGTTCCGATCGTGGACCAGCCCCGCGCTGTAAGTTCCTCCAACGCCTGGGCACCCTCAACCGTCGCTGGCTGCTTGAGAATGACATTTTCACCCAGGTCACGGAATTTCTCTGCCTCCTCAAGGAGCGCCACCAGGTCATCATTGGTGAAAGGACTCCCCTGAATCGCAACATGCCCATAGCGGCCGCGGCTCTTTCGGTAGAGAGCGTCGAACATCTCCATTGGCCGAGACACCGCTTTCTGGATGACTTCCATGGCCAGTTGCGGTTCACTTTTTGTGCCAGCCTGCACCAAAACTTCATCGACTGTCGCGCGGACGAATTCGGGCTCCGCCTCAAGAAGCGTGGCGATGTACCGCGGGTTGGACGCGATGCCAACCGCACCGGCCGTCAGGCCCAGCTCAATCCCGGGGAGGGCTGGGTTGTTGACCCAGAGCTGGGTGTCGAACTGCTTGTGAACGTCGTGAAAATAGCTCATCAATTTGTCGCCCTGCAAAAGCCCGACAACCACCTTAAAAAATCTCCGTGAGCCCCAACCGGCTCACCACGAAACGGGTGAGCAACCATACAGGCAACCGGCAGTCGCCGGCTTCAGGGCCCCGTGGCAAAGGAACGCCAGTTTCATCACACTATCCCAAAGCATTACCGTCCACAAGTAAAAGCGGCCACAAGCAAAGATTGCGCCAGAGAGCGCCAATGGCCATTGCCACTTCACAAGTTTCCACGGTCTACCACGGTCCAAATTTGCGCTGTCGAATTACTGGCGCGGCGGCAAGTGATACCCGTGCGCGTTTAACCGAATCCGATACAAGCTGTTGCCCGCGGTAATGTAGAGGAGGTTACTGTCCTTGCCACGACCAAAACCGACGTTGGTCGGTACTTCGGTTTTAATGAACGCCAGCTCCTTGCCTTTTGGCGAATAAACCACAATACCGGGACGGTTTTCTGCCCGTACGGCTACGTACAGGTTGCCATCGCGGTCGCAAACGAGTCCATCCGGTCCGTCGTACGGCGCGTAGTCGACGAGTACTTCGCGGAATTTCGCGGTTCCGTCTTCAGCCAGGTCATAGGCCAAAAGTGCCATCCGCCCCTTGTGCAGCGGCACATTCCCCTTGTCAGGCTGGCCGGCAGGCGCATCCTTAAAAAGACGTTCAAACGCCGTTGTGCCATTGTCATTGCTGACCACATAAAGAGTTTTCTGATCGGGCGAGATACACACCCCGTTGGCCTTACCTGCATCGGTGATGATCCGCTCGATCGATCCATCCGTATCGATACGGTAAACACCCACCACCGGCTGGTAAATCGGCTCGTGCCCCAGATAGCGAGGATCGCTGAAATAGATACGGCCTTTCTCGTCAATCGTAATGTCATTGGGCGAATTGAAACGGTGCCCTTCAAACAAACCTGCGATCACATAGCTCATGCCTGTCTTCATGTCGGTGCGAATCACACTTCGACCGCCAAAGTCGGCTCCCTGGGCAACAATCATGTTGCCTTTCGCGTCGAACTTGATTCCGTTGGACATCCCGCTCGGTGAGCGAAAAATAACCGTCTTGCCAGTGGCCGGATCGTACTTCCATATGTGACCCGCGTGGAACGCACCATTTTTAACTCGCCCAAGATGAGAAAATGTGATGTCGCTGAAATAGACCTTCCCATCCGGGGCAACAGCCACACCCTCGGTCAAAATAACCCCTTCAAACAATTTCTCCACCTTGGCGCTCGCCGGTACAATGTCGCTGTCCCCCAACACAAGACCCGATAAAAACATCCACGCGACGACACCGGTGAGAAAACTCCAGTTCTGGGAAAGAATCTTCCTGGGGAAAATCATAGTGGCCTTCCTGCATAGGGGGTTTATCAATGTCAGGGTAAAACAACCCGGCTCGGCAATCGCAACCGATAAACGATTTTGATCCGTTGGCGCCGCATTTTCAACAGTCTAGCCGAAAATAAAAGCCTGCTGGTGTTCAGCTAACTATCGGTTACCGCCTCCCAAAAGACCCTTTTTGGAAAACTGCACAGACCGCAGGCTGGAGTCAACTTGCCGATAATTGCCGATTTTCAAAATAATTTCGAGGGGCATTTCGGTGGGCAGGCTGTGGTCTCACAACGCTGCCTGGAAAACTTTTTTAAGTTGGCACGCAATTTCTCGAAATAACGTTGCCGCAACCGACTCGATCCCCAACGGGCTGCTACGGTAGAATCAAAAGCTGCCAACCGAATCCTTGAAACCAGCACCCTCCATGACGCCATGATTCCCCACCCTCTCAACTACCCGTTTATTGCCTTTCTACTGGCGTTACTTATTGCGCCCTGCCCCGCAGAGCGGCCGACGGCTACGGCTGAAAAAAAGGTCGACCTGACACATCCTTTTGACCAACGCACCATCTACTGGCCCACAGAGACCGGGTTTACCTTGCAGAAAGGCCCCGCCGGTTTTACGGATCGCGGCTACTATTATGCGGCCAATCGTTTCGCCGCACCGGAGCACGGTGGCACTCATGTCGACGCGCCGATTCACTTTTTCGAACACGGGTTGACCGTCGACCAGATTCCCTTGTCCCAGCTCATGGGAGAATGCGTCTGTGTAGACGTCTCCCACCGGTGCACAGCAGATCGCGATTACCAGATAACTGTCGAGGATTTTCGCAAGTGGGAGCAAGTCCACCATACGTCGCTGGAAGGGAAAATTGTTTTCCTGAATACCGGCTACGCCCGGCGGTGGTCCAACCGAGAAGAGTATCTCGGCACGAGGGCAACGGGCCCGGCCGCCGTAAGCCAGTTGCACTTCCCGGGACTCGACCCGGCCGCAGCCACCTGGCTGGCAACTCGCCGGCAGATTAAGGCCGTTGGCATCGACACGGCCAGCATTGACCACGGGCCGTCTCGCAATTTCGGTAGCCACGTCAACCTGTTCCGCCACAACGTGCCTGCGCTGGAAAACCTTGCCGCGCTCGACAAGCTGCCGGCAACCGGGTTCACAATCGTGGCCTTGCCAATGAAGATCGCCGACGGATCGGGTGCACCGTGCCGGGTGGTAGCGATTATTGCCGAGTGACGCGTCGTGCCGTCCGGCTTCTATTGGAGAGAATCTTTGCTTTCGCTTTCTGAGGCTTTGGCCAAGTCACCTGAGGCGCGCAAGCGGCGGACCTGGTCTGCATACTTGGCGTTTTCGGTGGCAAACTTCCAGACCATAAAGGCCAGGAAAAATGCCACACAGACTACAACCATCAGCATTTCCCAACCTACGAAAGGATAGAGCGGACCGACTTCGGTCGGGTTGACGTTCCAGTTTTCAATAGGGCCAGTTGAGTTCATAGGTCGCTCCCGAAAATTGGAATTCCTGAGGTTCTACGTTGCCAAATGACTTTGCACAAACTCGCGTTCTGCCTCGGCCAGTTCATTTCGGTCGGCAGCTTCGCTGGCAAGAATGTCATGGTCCAGCCCTGCCGCTTCCACTTCCAGGGGAATGCGCAACACACCGAGTTTCTTGAGGATCCACGTCAGAATGAGGCACGGTAGGAATCCCAGTACGAAGAACATGATCACCGCACCGGCCAATTGCCCCTGTGGCGTGATTGGCGCATAGCCTTCTGTGGGAGAACTGGGATAGCCCCACAACAGAAAACCTGCCGCAATCACTCCAATTGTCCCGCAATACCCATGGATGGCAACGGCGCCCACGGCGTCGTCAATCTTGAATTTTCGTTCGACCCAGTAATGCAACTTGTAAGCACACCAGACACCAACCACGGCAAGCAACAGCGCCTGCACGGGATGATACAGGTCGTTGCCTGCTGAGGCGGTGATAATGCCGCCTAGCCCGCCTTGAAAAGTCCAGAACGGATCGCCCTTGGACACCATGTAGCCAATCAACAAGCCGCCAGTCAGGGCCATGAGGAAATTGAACGTAATGGCGCTTAGTGTCGTAGGCGTCAAGTAAATCGTTGTCGCCGAAAAGAAACTGCGACCGTCATCGGGGTCCACATCCAATATGGGAACATTACACGCCGCATAAAAACCCCAGAACCCGGTGTAGATCAAAAACATTCCGATCACGATCAGCCAGGTGTTGTGGGCGGGAAACACACGCGGCGTGCCATCGGCACGAAACCGGCCAATCCGAGGTCCCAGCAGGATCAAAATCGCCAGCGCCGCCCCCCCCGCAAGCGCATGAATCACGCCTGACGCATAGGCGTCATGGTATCCCAGTTTCTGCACCATCCATCCGGTATCGGACCAACCCCATGCAGCCCCGATGACCCAGGTGACACAGCCCACCAGCATCGCCAGAGCCCAAAACGCGCCCGAGCGGATCCTTTCGATGACTGCGCCTGAGAGAATCGAACCGGCCGTCCAGGAAAAGAGCAAAAAAGCAGCCCAGAAAACTCCGTTCAGCCGCGACCAAAGTACCGTATCCTCAGAAGTGAGCTGCTCGCCTGCCGGCTCGCCACCCATGTGGGGCCCCATCAATTCGTTCCAGGGCTCAGACCATGGCGCACTCTTTAGGGGGCCTGTGATCCCTGGTCCGTTCTGAAAAGCAAAATAGAGCCACCAACCGACGAAAAAAAAACCGATCGTGATTGTGGGAATCAACATCGAGTTTTTCATCAACGTGTTGAGCTTGTTCTTTTCGCGCGAGACGCCAACTTCGTACAAGCAAAAGCCAACGTGGATCAGGAACATTAATACCACCGTCACCCAGTAATAAAACTCGGTGAATATAGTTGTTAACGCGCCAAGTTCATTGTCCATCGTTCACACTCCCACAACCGGGGTCAGATCCAGCAAACATTGCCGGCTGAGCCTATGGCACTTCCAGTCAAAGGTCAAGGTGACAACGCGGAAGAGCCGTTTGCGAGGGCAACGTTTTCTTTTAACGACACGTTATTTTCTCACCCTTGATACCAAATACCTGACCACGTGTTTCACACGATATTTCTATCCACTACCCGCAATGCGTGCAGCGACTTCAGGAAAAATTATTCGAAACGCAAGATAGGCCATCGTGAATGTGAGCAACAAATTAAAAGCCTGGCCACAGAGATAAAGTACAACGGGTTTGGCGGACCCCATCACAGCAGCAAGTTTGCGGATGTCAGTCTCTAACCCAATACTGACAAACGCCAGACAGAAGCACCACGATCGCATCATTTTTACTGGTCCAGAAAGCATGGCTGCAATCCCCTCCTGCTGTGCCTCAGAGCCCAAAGAGGAAAGCAGTGTAAAAACGGCTGAAGCTGCGATAAAACCAAGGATAAATTTTGGAAGTCGTTTCCAGATTTCTTGAAGAAGACCGCTTACCGTTGCTGGCACGCTTGTACCGTCAGCCTCTTCACCTGATCGGGCCCACCATGCAGCAACACCTAATGAAATGAAGCCAATCATCACATTTTGAATGAGCTTGACCGAGGCGGCGACATCACGAGCAACAGGTCCAACCAATTCACCGGCAGCAACAACGGCTCCGGTTGAATCAACCGTACCACCAATCCAGGCACCGGCTAATACCTGGTCCAGACCGAGTGCATTGCAAACTGCTGGCAAGGCAAACATCATCACAACCGTAAAGGCAAGTGAAATACCAACAGCGATTGAAAGTTCTTCTTTCTTAGCCTTACACGCAGCCGCAGTTGCCACGGCAGCGGACACACCGCACACGCTCATATCTGCTGAGAGCACAAGATTGAGTGTTTTTGATTTTATGCCCAAAACACGCTGACCAAACTGATAGGTTCCAATGAGTACGATTGGCGTTGTAATCCACGAGACAAGAATACCTGGTGGGCCAAGTTTCATCAGGGTACCGAAGAGTAGACCAGCTCCCATAAGAACAAGGCCTGTCTTGATATAAAGTTCGCCTCTCAGACCAGGCTTCAGCCACGTCGGCACACCGATCACATTGCGGATAAACAGCCCACCGACAAACGCCCACAACACATACGACAGTTGCAAGCTTTTGATAGTGGTTTGTGTACTTGCCAGCCATGCAAGGACCGCCAGGGTTGTGACCGCAGTCACTGCAGGCAGGCTTTTTTGCAAAGGGACACCTGTACCAGCAAGGGCCAGCACAAAGACCGCAATACAACCGGCAGCAGTAGCCAAGACAGCGACTCCTTGGGACGGTCCGCCTGCTGCCGTGACACCATCAAACGCGGCCCTGAGATCGGCTGACCAGCTACCGGGCTTTGCGACCCATGGTGCAAGCAGGTTTTCAAATGAAGTTTCACCTGTGGGTGGAGTCAGCACTGGCTGCAACGCGCACCAAACAATAACGAGCAAGCCAGCTGCCATGATCATGGCCCAGGTATCGTCACTTCTTTGCCAAACGTTCTGTGGTACTGGTGTCTGGTTTTCTGATTTCTGGCTCTGCATGGTGTCACGAAGATTGTGCAAGTCAAAGTCGTTTGTGTCTGCGACGTCAGAGGAATCGCGGGAGTCAAAATCATCCATCGATCTACATTCCCGCGATGAATATTTAGTGACGAGTCAGAGAGAAAGTGAGGGTTGTTGTATCAGGGGCCTCTCTTCCAATCCATTCGTATCGGCCCTGTTTTAATAACACAACACACAGATTTATCAAATATGAGGCCGATTTG
Organism: Lacipirellulaceae bacterium; assembly: GCA_965243695.1. Lineage (GTDB taxonomy): Bacteria > Planctomycetota > Planctomycetia > Pirellulales > Lacipirellulaceae > JAKVCB01. The sequence goes on from CBDEWC010000045.1 coordinate 423,477, forward strand.
CTGTGTGTTCATCTTCCGTCGAAAAGCGATTCGGCAGTTGCTGGGAGGGTCGACGCAAAAACACCAACGAGGGGCAAGACGAAAAACCGCGGTGCTTCATGGCTGAAATTTTGTTCGGTTGCTTGCTCATGCCTTTCCCTCCGACCGGCTGCGGAGTCCCCATGAAATTTTTGCCAAACAACAGGTCGAAATATGCACCGTCGGGCATCGTCAATGGATCGTCTATTCGATATCGATTAGTGAATGATAGGAAATTTGATTTTCACGAGCAACAAGCGGGGGGAGGGACAAGGTATCGAACGCGGCATGGCTGCTGCCGCGAATTACAATCGGATCCTCCGGCTTGCCCGTGTGGAGAATTAACGGTCGAGCTCTCAGGGCCAGAGATCCGTGCTCAAATACTTCAATCCCGAATCGTTAATCGTCAGCACGATCGTTTTGCCCCGGCAGGGGCCATGAAGCAGTTGCAATGCTGCCGCGACATTGGCACCTGAAGAAAAACCGGCGAAAACACCCTCTTCGGTGGCCAGCCGTCGAGCCATTTCCATGGCCTGGGTATCCGAGACCTCCAGATAGCCGTCGACATACTCCGGTTTGATGAACTTCAAATCGGCCATGGCATATCCGCCGCCTTGAATGCGATGGTTAGCCTGCTCGACGACTTTGCCGGCAAGGACGGCCGCGCCCTTCGGTTCAACGACGTAACATGCAATCGTGGGGTTGTATTCCTTGAACGCTGCCGCACAGCCAGCGAATGTTCCTCCGGAACCCACAAAATCACAAAATGCCCCGATTTCCCCGTGGGACTGGTGCAGAATCTCCGGACCGGTGTGCAGATGGTGGGCACGAAAATTAGCCACCCGCCGGAACTGGTCGGCACGGAACGCATCGCGTTCCTGGACAACCCGCTGGACTCGCTCTTCCACCAGTTCCAGGTCCCCACCGGAAACCTGCCCTGGCGTGGACCCGGGCAATTGATCGACCAGCAGCACCTCAGCGCCTAGGGCCTGCATCATTCGGGCCCGCTCCAGCGAGTTTCCTTTGGACATCACGGCCACAAAGCGATAGCCCTTAATGCCGCAAACGATCGCCAACCCGGTGCCGGTGTTCCCGCTGGTCAATTCCACGACCACCTGCCCCGGTCTGAGTAATCCTTCCGCTTCGGCATCTTGAATGATCTGTCGGGCAATCCGGTCCTTCTTCGAAAAACCAGGGTTAAGGAACTCCAGCTTCGCCAGAATCCTCCCCTCCATTCCCCGTGTGATGCGCGAAAGCTCCACCAACGGCGTCCAGCCGATCGCCTCGACCACGGAGGCAAGCGGCTGTCCCTGGTTTGACGTTTGGGGTTTCATGATGGGATGGTGGGATGATCGCACTTAGGATCATTCAGGGGGGGCCACTTGGCAAGAAACGAGCGGACCTTGCGGCCGGACCACCCAATCCTTACTTCCCCCGCCTTCAACTGTTGCGGTGCTTACCAACGAAAACGTTGTGCTTCATTCATGACTTCTTCCTTCCTGGGAGGAGACCATTACTCGGCCCTTTTCCAGCCTTTCATGAGTCAAACATCTCGGGAAGAGAGGACACCCGACTTCGGACTGTTGTCCTAAATTTTCCCTCTCAATACAAGGCCACCATTGGGACCAACCGGGCCAGCGGATCCCAGATGACACGCTCCCTTAATGCCAATGTCGCCGGTTTCCTTAACCACGTCCATGACCTGAGTGAGACTCACGCGAAAGCAACCTAACTTCAGAAGAGTGATGGGTGCCAGAGGGAACACGCTGCACGCCGAAACAGATTGTTAGCAAGCTTTGCAAAGCGGAGGTTGTGAGACCGAAAGCGCATTCCGTTAGGGCCACCTCCCAAAGGACCAGAGTGGTGAAACGACCGTTCTACCGCTGGCGTGGCTGGCCCACGATGATTTGTTGACACTTCTCTCCTCGCAGTCCTGACTTCTGGCATGGACTGGGGTCAACTCTTGCCACTTGACACATAGGACACAACCAGACAAAAACCAGGGACCATAAACGAGACAGGTAACATTCATACGGCCCCTTTAGGACCAAAGGCCTACTCCCCCACTGCCCGCAAGGTCTTCCCTCGCACGGGACCCTGGAATAAGCAGTTCGGATTGTCCACAGAACAGGATGCATCCCATTTTGACTTCGAAAGGATCATCGATGAATTCCGCACAGACACCGCAAACAGATCACGAAACCGGGACGAGTAGCACCGATCAGCAGACCGCTGGTCCCGCAGTGGACGTAGAGGTCACCAAACCGAAGCGGCTACGATCACTGGATGCCTATCGGGGCTTCATTATGATCATGCTAGCATCCGCCGGGTTCGGTATCCACTCACTAGCACAGCTTCCAAAAGATGCGCCTGTGTGGCACGAACTCAACTACGAGTTCTGGCAGCAGCTAAGCTTTCACTTCTACTATCATCCGCCGTGGACCAGTCGGTTCGGCCTGATCGACGTTTCATTTTGGGATCTGATTCAGCCCGCTTTCATGTTTATGGTTGGCGTGGCGATGCCGTATTCGTATACGCGGCGTGAAACGCTGGGGCATTCGAAGTGGCGGCGGTTGGCCCATGCCGTATGGCGAGGGTTAGTTCTGACGCTAATCGGTGTGTTCCTGACATCGCAGGGAGCGCCGTCAACAAAGTGGGATTTCACAAACGTCCTTTCCCAGATTGGTCTGGGATATATTTTCTTGTATCTTCTCATGGGCCGTCACGTTCGCGTGCAATGGGCTGCGTTTGCTATAATTCTCGTCGGGTACTGGATCCTGTTCGAGAGTTACACACCGCCGGCAGACTACGACTATGCGGCGGTCAACGCGTCCGGCGAGATGATCTTCGAGGGCCAGTTCGCGTCGTGGTCAAAGAATGCCAACATCGCATCCCAGTTCGATCGATGGTTCTTGAACCAATTTCCACGGCCCAACGGCGAGCCGTTTCGCTTTGACCCAGGTGGCTACACGACTCTCAATTTCGTGCCATCGATTGCCACGATGCTGCTGGGTGTCTTCGCCGGCCAGCTGCTGCGAAGCCACCACAGACCGTGGAATAAGTTCTTGATTCTCATCGCATCCGGAGCGGTGTGCATGGTGCTCGGGGTGGTCGCCGGGGAACTGATTTGCCCGATCGTCAAGCGAATTTGGACACCATCATGGGTGCTGTTCAGTGGCGGGTGGGTCGTGTGGATGCTAGCCGCTTTTTACATGGTGTTCGACTTGTTCCCGCTCCGTTGGCTTGCATTTCCGTTAGTGGTGGTTGGCATGAATTCAATCGCCGTATACCTGATGGGCTCGCTCATGCACTCGTGGACCCAGAAGATGATCAACATTCATTTCCATGGCCTACTGGTATGGTTCCTTGGTGAGGGGGCACTGGCCGACGACATGTACGGTCGTGTTGTCGGTCCGACCACGGTACTCGTGATCTTCTGGCTGATTGCACTTTGGATGTACCGACAGAAGTTTTTCATTCGCATATGAGGTTTTTCCCGTACTGGACAGAATCCGTATTGTAACGAGTCATATCTTGTACACTGCTCGCCTGGATATCCGGCTTGCTGTGCCTGGTGCGTGTCGCATTCATGTATAGCGGGCGTGAAATCGGACCGAGTACAACGACCTGGCCCAACAGCAGCCCGACCGCGTCACGCGGATGAGCCAGACGTGGCTGGCTTGGGCCGACCGTACCGGCGTTAGTCAATTACCGTCGTCGAAGCCTAGGCTCAAACCATAAGGGTGGTTAAAATGTATTTTAGTGGTAACGTGGGTTAATTTTAGTGGTAACGTGGGTTAAAATGTATTTTAGTGGCAACGTGGGATGACGCGGTCAGACGAGTGTGGGGACCCCATTGTCGATCTGCCGCGCACGACACAGCGTGTTGAAGTAGGCCTGGTGATGGAATCAAAACAGCAGACCGGTTTTACTTTGGTGGAACTCCTGGTGGTGATCGCCATCATCGGCATTCTGATAGCCCTGCTGTTGCCCGCGGTCCAGGCGGCGCGGGAAGCGGCCCGGCGGTTGCAGTGCATCAATCACCAAAAGCAGTTCGGCCTGGCGCTGCTCAACTACCACGACACCTACGGAATGCTGCCCGTTGGTCAATACGGGCACAACAACTGGTACCACGAAGGTAAGCGAATGGCTGAAAACAATGCCGGGAATCCGGGGATCTCGGCACATACCATGATCCTGCCGTTTCACGAGCAGATGGGCATCTTTGAGAATTACGACTTTGGCGTCGGCCAGAACCATCGCTACAACCGTCATGTTGTGGGGATGCAGATTCCCGAATATCAATGTCCCACCGACGACTCCGGTGGTCGACAAGCCCACTCGCAATACTCCCGCTCCAATTTGGTCGTTTGCTTCGGCTCCAGGACGATGGCCACAAGGGCTGGCGGCGCGCTCTACGCGCTGCCAATCGATCTCACCACCGACGGGGCGTTTCAAGTTGGAGGTGGTCCGCATACGGAGTCGATCCGCACGCTGGCGGATCTCCAAGACGGAACATCCAAGACTGTTTTGGCCAGCGAAGTCCTCAGTGGTAAGGTTGACGAGGTTCTTCCCAGCGGCACGTGGGACAGCCGGGGCCTGTGGTCTTGGGCTGGGATGGGGGCGTGTTGTTACACCCATCGCAACACGCCCAACAGCAGCGTTGGCGACGCCATGTATGCCAACTTTGGACAGGATGTGGGTTGCACTGCCGGACCCGACATGCCCTGCGACAATACTCACGGCACCCGGCACGACCGGTTCCATGCCGCCGCCCGCAGCGGGCATCCGGGCGGGGTAAACGCCGTTTTCGCTGACGGGCACGTAATCTTCGCCAGCGACACAATCGACCTGGTTATCTGGCAGCGGCTGGCCGCGATCGACGATGGTGAGGTGATCCCCGGGAATTTCTGACGCCGGGCATCTGTCAGTTGCTTGACTGGTATCCTGTCAAGTTCCAGCGTAGAAGACGATCTTGACTGTTTGATCTCGCCTGCAAATGGTAAATTAACAAAAGATGAATCTTTGGGACCTTTTCAACCTGGACCGACCTTCACCTTCCAACATCGGTAATGACGTTGAAAGGAGGGATTCGACATGAGACCTGATAGAATGCTGCTGGCGCGGGGTTTTGCGGGGTTGCTCGTCATCATACTCGGCGGTGCACCGATGGCGTATGGGGTGGATGGAGCGGCTCCTTCTCGGGAGAGCGCCGAGATGGCGCGCATGCGACAGGAAGCGAAGTGGCGGCAGCGCCGCCTTATCTTCAATAACGACGGCAACGATATATCCTCCGGGCCGCACGAGAACCCGGAACGCTTCCTTTCCGATCGCATCGTCCCGGCCCTGGGCACCCAGGTAGACACGGTCTTCTACTGCACGGGAGTGTCGACCCTTTTCCAGCACGACACAAACGTCGCCGAGCGCTTCGACGATCTGCAAGAGCAAATGAACTTCAAACATCTCAGGCCGATCAACAGGCACGCCAACATGCGCATGCTGCGCAAGGCCGGCTGCGACGCCCTGTCGTTGGTAACCCAGCGCGTGCATGAGGCGGGCCTGGAGGTCTTCTGGACCCATCGGATCAACGACATCCACGATAGCTTCACCGACTCGGTCCTCTGCAACTGGAAACGCGAGAATCCGCAGTACATGATGGGCACGCCGGAAGATATCAAACGGTATGAGGTCACCGATCCCCGACACATGTGGTCGACGCTTGACTTCGAGAAGCCCGAGGTGCTGGACTACCTGTATCGGATCACCGAAGAGGTTTGCCAGCGCTATGACGTTGACGGGGTCGAACTCGACTACTTTCGGCACCCATTGTTCTTCCGACCGAACCTGGAGTACAAGCCGGCCACCCCTGCGCAGGTCGAGATCATGACCAACTTCCAGCGGCGCCTGCGCGAGATGGCCTATCGGGAAGGAAGCCGTCGGGGGCGTCCCATCCTCGTCGCCACGCACGTGCCCATGAGCCGGGAGCGGTGCCTGCACGTGGGAATCGACCTGGAGCGCTGGCTGCGGGACGATCTTGTCGACATACTGGTCATCGGCAGTGGGTACCAGCCTCTCAGTATGCCTTCGGGAGACCTGGCCGAATTCGGTCACGTGCACGATGTGCCGGTATATCCGAACATCAGCGCTTCGGGAATGCGGCAGTGGGGTAAGCGCATCGAGCCCTGGCGCGCGGCCGCCTCAAATATATGGCAGGCCGGCGCCGACGGAATCAACCTCTTCAACTGGTTCCCCGCAGACTCCTTCGAACAGGACACGTTTTCCTTTCCTGATCAGGCCCAGGGGACCGACGCAGAAGTGGAGAAGAAACATCCCATCTTGATGACACTCGGTGATCCGAAGACGCTTGCCGGACTCGACAAAGTGTTCGGCATAGACAATGCCAAGGAAGACTACGGTTGTCTCGAGCAGGGAGTCGTGCAGTCGCAGATCCTGCCCGTGGCTCTGGACTCCGCCGGCAAGCCGCGAGAGGTGAACCTACCTGTCGGCGACGACATTGCAGCGGCGGCCGCGAACGGCAATCTGAAGAGCGCGACCTTGCGTGTGCAGTTCGTTTCGCGCGTCCCCGGCGACAACGTGGAATTGGTTTTCAATGGCGAGGTGGTGGCGCCGAAAAGCGAGGTCTCGGAAGACGGCTGGGTCACGTATCGGCCCGGGCAGTACCGCGTCGGCGACAATACCCTCTCGTTTCGGGTGACCGCGGGAGACCCGGCAAGAGAAAAGGAACTCAGCGTCCAGTCCGTGGAACTGCACATAGCCTATCGATAGTCAACATATTCGGTGCTTCCGCTAAGAGAAACGACAGAATTAGATGGCCATAAAGAGACGAAACTTACCCCTGATTTTGCTGGGAGCCTTTTGGTTGGCAGTGGGCTGCGGATACGCCTGTGCCGACGAGGAACCTGGGGCGGACCAAACGCGCGAGGGTCGCGTCGTTCACGTCTGGGATGGATGTACGATGTGGTTGACCATCCTGGATCAACGCGGCGGTGCCCCGAATCCCGACATCCCGCGAGCTACAGCCCAGTACAGCCAGCGGATCCTGGAAGAGATGCTCGACGAAGAAGCAGCGGCCCATGTCGATGCGATCGCCTATTGTCTCTTCACCGCGTTTTGGAGTGACTTGCCTGATTCGAAGATAACCGACCTTTTTCCTTGGCGTCCGGCGGGAATGGATGAAGCAGGCATCGACACGTTGAAGGTCTTGATTGACCGTTGTCACCACCACAACATGAAGTTCATCGCCGACATACGCATGAACGACCGGCACGGCGTGCCCCCGAATGGGATCGCGAAAGACCATCCCGAATGGGCCTTGTTTGGGGGAGCGTATGATTATGCTCTGGAGCCCGTTCGTCAGGCCATGCTGGATTTCAATCGGGAGGTGCTCGATAGCTACGAGGTGGACGGCATCGAATACGACTACATGCGGTGGTGCCACATGTTTAAGCTGGGCGAGGGAAAAAAGAACGCTCACCTGCTGACCGATTTTACCCGAAAAACACGTAAGCAGTTGGACGAGGCGGCCAGGCGTCGAGGGTGCGACCGATTGGAATTTGGCGTGCGGGTGCCCCAAAGCATCGAGGAGTGCGATTATCTCGGCTTTGACGTGGCCACCTGGATCAAGGAAGGCCTGGTCGATTTTGTGGTGCCCTCGGATTTCATGCACATCGACATGAACATGAAGACAGACGACTTTGTGAAGCTGGCCGAGGGAACAAGCTGCGAGATCTATCCCGCCATTCACAACCGGATCTCGATGGACGGGCCGAATGAGCATTATCGGCTGATGAATCTGGCGAACATGCGGGCCGCGGCACAGAACTTCTATGGCTTCGGTGCCGATGGGGTCTCTCCTTACAACTATCAATTCGCCTTCGAGAGACGCGGCGCAGCACACCGCTCATCGGCCTATGCCGCCACCATGTGGCCGGCTGCGTTGGGCTGGCTGCGGGAACTGCGCTATCCGGACGAGGTCGGCGAGCGGGATCGCCATTACCTTTTTTATTCGGTCTTCGGCGATCCGTCACACAAGGCGCCCACCGGTTTCGCCAACGATGAGAACATCTACCTCGACCGGTCCCGGCCTGGCCAGGACGGAAGCCGGAGATTTCGCATGGCGGAGGATTTCGGCAACCCCCACCTGCGCACGACCATGCAATTCAAGGCGATTGGCCTGGCAGACGACGACAAGCTGGAAATTCTGATCAACGGAAAGCAGGTCCCGGTCGACTACATCACGCGCGTCGAGGACAAGAACGGTCAGAATATGTACGAAGGCGATCCGTTGCCTCCATTCCACTTGTACGTCATCGACATGAATTGGGAGACGACTGGCCGCGCGCAACCCCTCGTCTTCGGTGATAACGAACTGGCGGTGCGCCTCGTACCGACTGAAGCCAACAATGAAGGCAAGGTGAGCATCGAGGAACTGGAGTGCTACGTTTACGTGAGAAAACCGAAACCGCCACGATGAATGGCTTGGATGACGAGGCTCTTCGCTTAGCAAGGTAAACCTCCAAGCGGTGTTTATTGGCCATTCGTCCTCGTAATCGATTGAATCGAGAACGAGGAGAAGGACGAAATCAACCAAAACCGTGTACAAGCCAGTGAACAAAAATCAAAATATCTTCTCACTTTACGAGGAGAGAATCTTTTAGGCATAAAGAGGTGACCGATGTTGACGCGAGTCGCAAGGTTGAATTGAAACTTCTCCGTCCAGAAGAAACTAACGAGCCTACTGTTCTGGATGGTCTGAAGTTGTTTCCTTCAAATAGACGCCGCTGCCGGCACAGTGACCAACTACGGCACCAGCAAGACGCCCTGCATTGTTCACGACACGCATCTGCCAATTGATTTCTAGCAAGACCCCGAGGACGAGGGCGACATCCTCCCAAGTCAAAGGAGATATGACGATGTCAAAGAGACCCTGGATACATTGGTGGTTGTGCTTCGCCGTTTTGTTGACAAGCCATTCGGTTCTTTCCGCAGATGGAACGGAGGAAGTCAAGGAATCCTGGCGGACCGATTTCGAGGGAGGCAATACGAATGGTGCCAACGCACCCGTCTTCATCACTGGGAGTTCGAAAGAACCTCAGTCCGATCGCCTGATCTTTCGTTCAGAGGAAGGGGTGATCACCCTGGGGGGACAGTTCCGTACGTCAGGCGAAAGCGCAGAACTGGCGTGGTCGGAACTTAAGAACCTGTCGCTCCAGAAGAATCCCGTGCTGGAAATCCGCTATCGGATTCCGCCTTCAGAGTCGAGGGTTCACATCGAGGTTCAGCCGACGTTTATTTCTGCCGGCGGTGAGAAGAGAACGAGCTACCTCGACGTCCATCGCGAGTCTGATCAGTGGCATACGAAGGCCTTGCGCCTGGCGGGCGATGAGCCACTACCCAAGGAATGGCGACCGCAAACGTTGGTTGGCCTGTCGATCCGCGTCCATTCCGTCCGCCCGGGGGAAGTCGTATTTGACTGGGTGCGATTGCGTGAACGTAACACGGAGGAAATCCGCCGCGAAGAAGGATGGCGTGCGTTGGTGCGTGGCGGGCCGCCGGCTGAACCGGAATTCCTGGGAGAGTTCTTTCCTTTCGGGGTGTATGACGATCAGCCCGATGTCGCTGGACACCCAATCACGTACCGACAGTCCTTTGAAGTGATGGCTCGGCATCACCTGAATTATAAACAAGCAGGCCACATATATGTACAACCTGATCCCGATGGCGGCCTGACGGCTGGACCGGTGATCAAGGCTGCCGAGCAGACCGGCATGCGTATGAGCGCACGCGTGCGACCCGTCCTGGAATGTTTTGGAAGAGAAGGCGTCGATGCGGCCCGCGTCTGGGTCAAGCCATCCGTCGACGCCATCGGCAATAGCCCAGTAGTGATCGGTTATGACATCGGCGACGAACGATTGCTTACGGATCTTTGGGCGGCGGCCGGATCGATCCGGATACTGGAGCAGCTTGACCCGACGCGCTTCACCTCACTGTGCTTTTTTCACCCGGAGCAAATTCAGGCGTATAAACCGTACCTATGCCTGTACCTCTGCGATATCTACCCATTGGGACGCGGCCGACAGGCTGAGTATTTGTATGAATGGTGCTATGATTTAGCGAAGCAAACAGACAACAAGCGTCATTGGGTGATTCTTCAGACGTTTGGCGATATCCGTTCGCGGCGGAGTGGCGCACATGGCGGGTGGATTCTTCCCAATCTCGCCGAGCTTCGACTTATGACATTTGGGTCGATCGCAGGTGGCGCACGCGGCATCATTTATTACGGATTCAACAGCGATCACGCTGATTTGCCTTTGGATCAATGGACGAATCCGCGAAACGATCTTCTTGAAGAGATCTCTCGACTCGGCGAACGGCTGATACCGATTGGCAGGCGTCTGCTTGACGCCGAGGTGGACTTTGAGACCGTGGTGAAAAACGACAATGCAGACAATATGATTGTCGGCGTACTTCATTCGGCGAAGCGGAACGTCAATTATCTCGTTATCGTCAATAAGAATCTCAAAACCCCCGAGTCCGCTACCATCGAGTTGCCCTCTGCATGGCGGGACCGAAAGGTCCTGGATCTGACAAGCCTGACAGAGACTTCTAATCGCCTGCAGGTCTCATTATCTCCCGGCGATGGCCAAATTCATATGATTGGTTCTAGAGCGCAATGCCGCATTGAAGCCAATGCTGTTGTATCTAATCGGATCGAAGAGCGCTTGCGAGTTATGTTGCCGGATTTGTCAACTGCCAAGAGCTGGGAATTGGACGTCTCGCAAGTATTGCACCATCGTGAAGCTGCAGAGAAGGTCGTTACGCTAGGAGCGAACCTGGACGTTGGCGTGGAACACGCCCGTAGAGCAGGCGAACTGGTCGCGGCCCTGCTGGCTGCAAGTGAGCCGTATGCCGGCATCAGATCACAGCTTGATCGAACCGGCCAGCGGATGGGCGAGGTTGAGCCTGCCATGTGGGAAGACAACCCCGATCCTGAAATCGTCAACATCATGGCCCCGTTTCGCGATCGTTATTGGCAATTACACGCTCGCTGGGCTGAGGCCTACGGGTTGCTGCTTGGGGGGCAACGAGACAACCTGCTGTCGCGCGTCGAAAGCCTTGCTTCGGAGAGCAAAACACTCTTGTCAGAAGTTCGTGCAACACTGGCCGATCGCCCATTGCACCCAAATTGACGTTACGCGATGGCAGTTCAAGCGGAACCGTTCTACCGTGACCAATACTCTTTCAAATCGATTGGCCTAAATCCTTACGGAACTTACGCGGGTTTGATTTGAATAAACGACCGCCGCCTGCACATCGTCAGCAGCACAGGGGCTGCGAGAATCGAGTCTGAACGAGGCCGGCAGGTGAACGACAGCCCGGCAATTGAAAGCCTGTCCGCGCGCCGTAACATCCCATGCCGGATCGAATCCGGTTTACCGACATATTGCCAGAATATCCCCGGTCGGTGTGATGAGGTACGTGTCTCCGCGGAAAAGGATGACCCGTTCGAGGCCCTCCTCCCGCTACGTTCGCGACACGCACCGGCAACGGTCGTGCCCCAGGCTCGATACTCACGGGGACCGATCCAGAATGGCCGGTTTGATCGTCCACGCCTGAAGCCGCGCGAGCTCCATCAACTCAGGGGCGTGGAATCCCTCGGGGAAGAGCCAACCCCAGATTTGAGTACTGTCTTTCCGGACGTACTTCGCGGCCGAGAGTGTAGCGGGTCGAATTTCGACGGTCTCGGACCGCTGCCCCGCGGCAATCACTCCCGCGAGTGCTCTCAGGTAAGCCTCCGGCGGAACGCCGGGGTTCTATTGTCTGCTTTGGGAGCCCGCTGCCGGATTGTTTCCGCTGTGCCCGACACGACCGGTTCCATGCCGCCGCCCGCAGCGGGCATCCGGGCGGGGTAAACGCCGTCTTCGCTGACGGGCACGTAATCTTCGTCAGCGACACAATCGACCTGGTTATCTGGCAGCGGCTGGCCTCTATCGACGACGGCCATGTGATCCCCGGGAATTTCTGACGCCAATAGGTGAGCCCAATCATTAGACCCAGGCACAACGGAACGATCGTGGCTGGCTCGGGCACGACGGAGATGCTGCCGTCGACCAGAAGTGACGAGTCATCCCAGCCAATTGTACCGGCCAGGTTGGGCAAAATGACCTCGTCGAAACCACCGGATAAGGATCCGAAGTCGAGGATGTCAAACGTATCACCCGGGCTCGGCTGGAACCCGTCGAGCAAACTGACTTCGAGCGTGCCGTTTGCAGACAACTTGCCATCGACCTGGAGTGTATCGTACTGGCTGCGGGCAGCGGTACCGCTCAACTCGATCAAGATACTTCCGCCTTCGCCCTGCGCCAAATCTCCTTCGATCACCAGCACACCTGGACTATTACCGGGTGATATCGCGCCGCCGTTGTTGACGTCGCCGCCAATGGTACCGTTCCCCGAGATCGTTCCCTGTTGAACATTCACAGTACCGCCTGCTGTGGTCAGCTTGGAATTAATTGCCAACATACCCTCACCGGTCTTGTTCAACGTATTGCCCATCAAATCCAGGCCGTTGTTGATGGAGAGGGTGGAACCGCTCGCCACGTCAATAGTTGTGTTAGCCAACAGGTTGACGATTGCCTGGAACTGGTGTGTGCCCGTCGCGCTCACGAAGGGGCTCACTGGCGACGGTGCCGTCGTTGCCGCTAGATTAACACTCCCCAGGCCGGCGACAGCATAACTATGTGTGGTGTTGTTGAATTCGATGCGATTGACGGTAACCACAGCGTGGGTCGACACCGTGGTCGGCCCGGAAATGATGTCCCCAAAGATCGCGGTGTGGTCCGAGTTGTTGGCTCGAACATCAGGATCGGGCGTCAAGCCGGTCGAAAAAGTCCAATTACGTGTGTCAGCCCAATCCCCAAGGTTGTTTGTGTTCCATACGAATTCGGTGGCTGGCGGGGACGGGATCACGAAACTAACACTGACAAACGGCACGTAGGCGCTGCCATCGACCGTATCCTCCCTCGAGGCGAAAAAGGCGACGGAGTCATCATCCACGGTGTCCCGGATCACAATGACCCCGAAGTTCTCGGAGGGGTTGTCGAACCAGTGCTTGACTGCATCGGTGATCGGCACTGTATATTCCGTGTGCGTCGGATCCGCAGTCGTGGTGCTGAAACTACCCACAGCCCCCGGGTCAAAGTCGCCGCCGGGGGTGGTCCACGGTACTTCATCGTGGATGACATTGTTCCAGGTGGTCGCGTCGTCCACGATGGCGCTATTGCCGGTGCCTTCGACCCAGTCGCCCCTCACCAACCGGTATGCGCGGCCGGTCCTGTCGACGGTTTCAGGCTGGACTCGGAATAGATGAAGCTCGGCCGAGACAATGTCCGACGAGGCCGTCACGCCGGCGTTAACCAGGTCTGTGACAACATTGCCGGCCTTCAGAATCGGTCGGGCGTTATCCTCAGTACTGAAACCACCGACGAGTCGATTATCGAAACCTAGAACGGAGTGATCGTGAGGAGTGGGATCAGGGTCGGTTGTCTGGTAGCCACCAAAGTTGAAATCCTCACAACAAGCCGGGTTTTCATGGGAGTAAAGCGTCGTGTCTTTGGTGATGGCCGAATTGATAGTAATCGACGTGGGTTGGGAGACGATGTACAGACCATCGTCCAAATCGCTTAGCAAAATCTTGTTTGGGCCTAGCAGGGGATAGACACCCCACACACCTCCGGCAGCATGAACGGCGTTATTACAGTCGTGGCAGTGGGAGCTGGCCGTGGCGGTACCCGGTTCGACATGGGGAGGCACGGCATAGAAGCCCGTGGCCACTGGGTCACTTGGGTCACTGACATCCATCACCTGTAGGCCTGCTCGCAGCCAGGATATGTAAAGCGTATCCCCCACGAGAAACGGGTTGTGCGGAGTGACGGAGAATGTGTCGGGGTAGGGACCGAGTTCCAGCGAGGCGTTGGTAATCTCAGAAAGGAAAACGGCACTAGCGGGGTTGGAGATGTCCCAGAGTGTGACTTTACCGTGGTTGACCTCCGTAGAGCTGATCAATAGTGAGCCATCCGGGCTGGCCCAGTTGCTGTGCGTATTAACACCGGTGGCCACAGTGCCTAGCGGTGTGGGTGCTGTCGTCGCTGACATACTGGAGACGTCATAGATGTTGGTGATACCATCCAATCCCGAGGTGTAAAGTCGGCTACCGACGACGGTGATATCGTGGATGCGGTTATCATTGGTGGTGATATCGCGAACAAACGTTGGGTTCGCCGGGTCGCTGACGTCAAATACCTTGACGTCGCTGCCCGCGGCCCCTTTGGGCACCTCGTACAGAAAGTTATTGGCAACGAAGATGTTATGAGATCCGGTATGGCCATTTTGGGCCGTCGTGATTTTGGAATAAAGGCTCGGTGAGGTGGGATCTGACAGATCTACGATATGAACACCACCACCACCGTCGTTGGCAAAGTAGCCAACGCCATTGTGGACTTTGACATCCTGGAGTACGAAACCTGGATCGTAAGTTGCAGCAAGGAAAGGGTTGGCTGGGTTGGAGATATCGATGATCGCCACGCCTGTGCTGTCAAACGAGCCGAGGTAGGCGTAATTGCCTTCGGCCCAGACATCGCTGTAGCGATAGCGCTCGGCGATGCTCGCCGGATCTGGATCAAATACGCTCACGCGATCAAACGCCACACCTCGGTCGGCATGTGCCTGAGGGGTCACCAGCAGTAACACACAAAGTGTGATGCCGATCATCAGCCCTGTTTTTAAGATAGCCATCGAATCGTTGTCGTTCTCTCTTGTCCATCCAAAACACTATTGCGTACAGGCGATCACTTCGTACAGTTTACCGTAAATTCCACCGATTGCCTCACGATCACTTCGATGTTTGCGAGGCTTGAATGATCCAGACTAAACGCCGGGCCGCCGTTGAGTGTAAATCGTCAAGCCCTCCAGGCTTTTATCGTTGGGCGGAAGCACCAGGCTGGCCAGATAGCCAACGGCAAAACAAATGACGATGCCCACACCTGCATAGAGGAACCCATGCGTTTTCGTGTACTGCTGGACACAGAACAAACCCGCAGCGCCGGCGACCATGCCCACCAGCGCCCCGGCGCCGTTGGCTCGGCGCGTAAACATTCCTAGCGCGAACAAGCCCGCCAGGGATCCCATCAGCAAGCCGAGCACGGCGATGTACATATCCCACAGCGATTGGATGTGCTCCTGGTAAGCGGCCATCCACAACGCGGTGCATGTCGCCACCGTGCCGAAGATAACGGTCAGCAGGCGGGCAAGATTCAGGAACGTGCGATCGTCGGCCTGTGGTCGAAACCGCCGGAAGAAGTCGGTGGTGACCGCGGTGGAGATGCTGTTAAGGCTGCTGTCGACGGTCGACATCGACGCGGCGAAAAGCGCCGCGATCACGAGGCCCATCACACCTGGCGGGAGTTGCTGGGCGATGAACAAGGGGAACGTTTGATCGGTCAGCAGCGCCGGCGACAAGAGCTGGGGCTGCGTCTTGTAGAATGCATAGAGGGCCGTACCCAACGAAAAAAATAGCAGCGATCCCGGAATGGCAATCGCGGCGTTCAGGTACAGGGCATAGGCCGTGGCCTTCTCGTTTTTGGTGGTCAGGTAGCGTTGAATAATGGCCTGGTCGGACGAGTAAGTGACCAGGTTTTGAAAAATGCCCCCGACAATGATCACCCACAATACCGGCAATGTATAATCCCATCCCCACTGCATCCAACGGAACTTCTCATCGTCCTGGGCAAGTTCCACGACTCCCGAAACTCCGCCGTCCACACGAAAAGTGATAATGATCAGGCTCACCAGCGCCCCACCTATCAACACCACCACTTGGAGCACATCGGTCCAGATCACCACCTCAATACCGCCCAGGGTGGTGTAGACCGTTGCCAATAGGCCGATCGCCAAGATGCAGGCATAGACATTGATGCCGGTCACCGCGCTGAGCGCCAGTGCCGGCAAAAAGAGAACAATGGTCATGCGGCCGGTTTGAAACAGGATGAACGATGCACTACCCACCAAACGAGCCAGAAGATTGAAACGCCGCTCCAGATATTCGTAGGCGGACGTGACGTTCAAGCGGCGGAAAAACGGCATGTAGAACAGCGCGACGATTACCGGCACCAGCAATTCGGCAACGATAATCGAATAGTAGAGCCAGTCGGTGGCGTAGACTTTGGCCGGCACAGCCATGAAACTGATAGAGCTGAGCGTTGTGCCAAAGATGCTCAGACCCACCGCCCACCAAGGGATCCGCCGCCCGCCCAAAAAATAGTCGTCGGTGGACCTCTCGCGGGTTGCGAAATAGACCCCCATGACCACCAACGCGAGCAGATAGAGCACCAAAATAGAAAAATTCAACATTCCGATGCCGGCAACTCGGTGCTTGACCTGCAAGGTAAAAACTCTTGGTGATCGCTCGCCGGACCTCGTCTCACCGCTGGCAATTACCCACTCATCTCCCCACTGGACCGTCGGTACAGTCACACGAGCTGTCTGCTCGTCGGGGAACGTGCCCATCGGCGTCCAAGTGTTGGTGATCGCGTGGTATGCCAGACACTCGGTCGCGAACCCCGGATGTTCGGCAAGTTCCGCTGGCCCTTGTACAGCCAGCTCCAACGCGTGGCGGTCTACGCCGCCGACGATCAGGAAGTGCTGCTGGCCGATCGCCGGCGCGGGCGAGGCCGCGGCCGCCGCGCCCCGCGGCAGTTCGGCGATACGCTCCCATTGTCCCGACCCAGCCGGTTGACCGGGCGTGTAGCGATAACCGTCGGTCAAGATTTCAAGCGACGCGCCAGTCGGTGCAGACGGATCCGCCACGATCCGCTTTCCGCTGACGACGTAAAATTTTCCGTCAAGCACCGCGGCGACCGCCTCGGTTCGCTCCGGGCCGGGCCATGGCTCCAGCTCCTGCCAGCCCGCGTCGAGGTCGTCCAGGCTCAGAACCCAGAACGTTTTGAGCGCCTTGACGGCGGTGCCCGGCAAACGGTCTACACCGCCGGCGACGTAAATCCTGTCACCGAGAACCTTGTCGTGAATCAATCCGCCGCACGCGAAGGTGCACGGGCGGGGTAACGTGGGCAGTTGTTCGATGACGAGTTGTTCATCTTTCAACTGCAGTGAAAGAACGGTGTCATAGACTTGCGTTCCGTTGTGACCGCCGATAACGATTACTCTGCCGGCCCCCTGTGGCGTGTCTTCCTGGGTAACCGACACACCGTACCCCAGCGGGCGCGGCAGCTGCCGGTCGATTTTTTTCCACTCTCCATCCGGTTTCTGGAGCACGAATATCGAGTCGTACCAGACTTTTGTGCCCTCCTGCCACGGAGGAGCGTCGGGAAAATTGGCGCCGCCCGCGAAAATCAGCGCGTCGTTGCTGACACCCAAAACACCACCGCCGAAACCCCGCGCGCCGGGCAGCGGCGCCAGCTCTGTCCACTCGAACTGCACGGAGGGTGCATCCCGGTCGACATCGTCGGCCCGTGCCATTTGCGCGCCAGCAGACACACTGATGCAAAGGACAACAAGTGCTGTCCAGCAGAAGGATCGGACCATCCCACTTTTCCAACGGTGACATCGAGAACACAACTGGCAGCCGGCGCTACACGAGCATACCGGCAGCCATGTTCTATCAAAAACCGTGGGGGTTGTGCAGCGGCAGGGCTCGATACTCACGGGGACCGATCCAGAATGGCCGGTTTGATCGTCCACGCCTGAAGCCGCGCGAGCTCCATCAACTCAGGGGCGTGGAATCCCTCGGGGAAGAGCCAACCCCAGATTTGAGTACTGTCTTTCCGGACGTACTTCGCGGCTGAGAGTGTAGCGGGTCGAATTTCGACGGTCTCGGACCGCTGCCCCGCGGCAATCACTCCCGCGAGTGCTCTCAGGTAAGCCTCCGGCGGAACGCCGGTACTTCCCAGCCAGACGGTACTCGGCACGCGCCCATGTCGACTTATGGATTCCTCTACGTCGCAGGTGGTACGGACGAACTGGCTCCACGATGTCTTGATCGGCTTCTCGAGCTTCGGCACGATACCAGTGGGGCCGAGCGGCGTGTTCTCCAGGACGACTTTCAGTTCGGAGATATCACCCAGGTCGGGGTTGCGCCTCAGGGCGCCGGTCAGGAGCGCGAGCACCTCGCTCGGCGCCACGGCGAAATCACCCCGCCGCTGGAAGGTGATCTCCTTGCCAATCTCGCCGGCGATCTCGCGAATCTCACTAGCGCTGAAAGTTCGCTTCCTGGCGCGGTCCCGGTAGAGCCGGGCGGCGTCGGCCGCATGAAGAAATTCCACATCGTCGAACGTACGCTTGATCCAGCGGATGTAGACCTCGAAGTTCTCGAACGCGACCCGGATTTGCTCCGGGTTCTTGGTGAGCGGTTTTTTCCAAGCCTCCCGAGGCGGGTTGTCACCATTGAGAAAGATCCCGTCCCAGAACTGCGCGTGGACGAACTCACAGGGATGATAATAGATGTGCGCAATGCCCCCACCCTCGGCGAGGAGTTCCTGGCGCGCCGCCCTGAAACGTTCTGTGGCCTCCTCTACCTGCTCGCTTCGATCGAGACCCACCCGCAGGATGTGGCGGAGGTCATAAAAGGTGAGGATTCCGCAGTAGTAATGCGGGCGGCCACCGAGGCCAACGTGGTTTCCCATGTCCATGTACACGGGTATGTCCCACGTCCGCATGGCGCCGAACGCCTGCGGGCACCACGAACTGCCGGGCTGACCGTACCACGAAGGACCTGTACCGAAAATGCGTTTGATGTCCTCCACTCCGCGTCCCTCACGGCGGATGAACTCGGCCACACCCTCGTCCCAGCCCAGCGTCGATGCGTATTGGGCCGGCGTGGGATGAACGCTGTGATACTCGGTGTGATAGCCGATCTCGTGTTTCTTGAGTGCCTCGATCACGTCCTGGCGCCCACGCTGGTCGAGGATACGCGCTTTCTCGCCAACCACCTTGAAGCCGGCCTTGACGCCCAACTGCGTGCAGAAGGTCGCGTTGCGGAGCGCCGCGTCGTCGCTGGCTTCAAGGAGAAGATCTTCGGTGTCGAACCAGAGGAGAACGTACATTCGAGGCTTCGACGTTGACAGCGTACTTTCGGGCGGGGCCGCCGTGCATTCCGGCCAGGCGATCAAAACAACGAGCAAGGCCAACGCGAGTTGTTTCATGGCATACCTCTGGGGAACGAGTTGCGCTGCGGGGGTACTCTTTGTGGATTTGACCATCTCGGAACTCATTTTCGTAATGACCGAAATCCGGTTGTTCGGCGCGGTTCAACTGTTCACTGGTAAGCGGACAGACTGACAGAAATACTGCTACGGACAGGACTTTTACCCGCGATTGCGGCTTCAAGCTGGCCGCGCAGATGCAATCCCGATTTGTATACTAGTTGCCTGACCAAATTCTAGTTGTTTGGTCTCGCTCGTGTCAAATATCCGTTAGTGGTGCGGGCGTCTCGATTGGACCACTAAAGAAAATTATTCTTGCCGGACATTAGCGTTCAGTTCGTACAGCTTTGCCCGATTCCACCAAAGCCATGGTTTTCTGTTCGTTGCCATGAAAAATTCGCCAGGCACCTCCACGATTTCGCGGGCGCACTCTTTATTGGCTGTCACAATATCGATGCTGTTCGCGATTTCCCGCTGTAGGGGAGGTGCGACTTCAATGCTCTACAAGATGCCGCGGTAGTTGAGGTCACAGTGGACGGTTAACCCCAGTCGCTACACGGCATGGCAGGTCTCGAAAGTCATCGCAGCCGATTTCTTAGCCGGTTTTCCTGCCGAAACCGGTGATGACGCAAAGCACCATGATTGGGAAGAGGATAACGGTGTAGAAAGCATAAGGCGCATAATTTCCCCACGACACTAACTCGACGAAGTCATAGCGCTGTTGGACTTGTTGTTGCGTTGCAATTGCAGCGAGCGTAACCGCCGAGTAAGGGAGAATGTAGGGAAATGAACAGGAGACGGTGTCCAATAGATTCGCTGAACGGTAAGGATGGATATTGTGCCGTTTCCGTAACTCATTGGCTAACGGACCCGCGGTAATTATGGCAACGGTGTTTACCGATACGGCCAGATTGGTCAGCGAAATCAGTGTGACTATCGATGCTTCCGCACCTCGAACTGTTTTCGCAATGTTGCGATCAAGCCATTTCATCAACGCGTCAACAAACCCGCTCTCGGACAAGATCCCGATCGCTGTGACAAGCAATAGTGTGAGAACCGCCGTTGGCACCAATCCCATCGCACCGGAAATCAATGCGCCTTCGGTTGTGCCGCCATCACCGACCGAGAAGATGGCCGACGCGGGAAAGATCCCGAAGACGATGCCGATGAAGCAAGCTGAAATGATTCCTACCGTCAACGCCCCGAGAAAGTGATAACCAGTAATCGCAACGATAAACACTAATATCGGAGGTACCAACATCGGCAGCCCTCGTGGATTCGCCGTTTCTGCGATGATTTTGTCGGCATCGTAATCAATGACAGAAGTACTACCACCGCCAACCAACAGAAAACAAACCATGGAGAGCCCGGCGCAAATCAGAACGTATTTGAGTCTCGACCTAACGACGCCGGCCACGTCCGTTTCTTGTGTCGCCGCCGACACGATCGTCGTATCCGAGATCGGTGCTAAGTTGTCGCCAAATGCACCACCACTGACGATCGCGCCCAAGATAACTGCGGGATCCGCGCCCAACACAATGCCGGCGGGATACATCACCGCAGTGAAACCGATGACCGTGCCCAGCCCGGTGCCGACGCATACGGCAAACGCTGCCGAACACACGAACGTGACGACAACAAATGCAGATCCTTGCAAGCCCAGCGTCCAGCCTATCCACACAATCGCTTCCACGAGCCCGGACGCCCCAAGGATTCCGGCGAACGCACCCGCCCAAAGCCAACAGACGATGGCCACGGTGGCGACCCGATTCGCCATCAAGCTAAACACGCGTTCGCAGTACATGGAGTAGTCGCGTGCCAAGAACAGCCCGATTGATATGCCAACCATCGCGGCAATAATCATCCCTTCCGTTGTCTGGGCACCCAACATCACCAGGCCCAAAACCAAGATCAGAAATACGCCGAGCGGCACAAGCCCTGCCCAGATGCCACCATAAAATTTGGCGTGTGGTTCGTTTTGTGAATTCGCTTGTGCCACAACCATTCCTTTCCAAATCGAAGTTGCTCTCAAACTAACATACCAAACTAAACCTGACGAAGTAGAGCGAGCGTCTTTACCATTTTCCTTAATTGGACTGAGTAAGCTCAGTCACTGAGGCTTGATTTGATCCAGTGTGATAGTGCGAAGTATTCCGATTGGAGTGCCCTCATGCGACCGATTTATTGATAGGCGGTTTGATGGACGTGCTTGCCTGTTCCAAGCCGAAGAGGACAGCAATCGCTTTCCAGTGGAAGGATCGGACCACCCCACTTTTCCAACAGTGACACCGGGAACACAACTGGCAACCAGCGCACCACGAGCATACCGGCAGCCATGTTCTATCAAAAACCGTGGGGGTTGTGCAGCGACAGGGCTCTCAACGAATTTTCGGTTGAGCACCCCCGCCGCAATCTGAACAAAAGTGTGCTTTTCGCCACTAAGTCGTTGAGAGCGAAGCCGACTCAGGCTGCCGCGGACACACTCAAGATCCTCAAGCAAATGGCGCTCTTGCCGACTCGGCTCGAATCATCGACTCAAACCGTGATGTTTGTTAATACAAGCCTTTTATAGTATTGTAAACTTCACGGAGCCAGCATTCTGCTGTGACTGGAAGAGATGGCCCTGGCATCACAGCTCGTTCCCCCATGATTCATGCGCAAAGGAACCGTACTGTGAAATCCAACGGGCGGACCGGCTTTACCTTGGTGGAACTCCTGGTGGTGATCGCCATCATCGGCATTCTGATAGCCCTGCTGTTGCCCGCGGTCCAGGCGGCGCGGGAAGCGGCCCGGCGGATCCAGTGCACCAACAACCTGAAGCAGGTCGGCCTGGCGCTGCTGAACTACCACGACACCTACGGCGTGCTTCCCGTCGGTCAATACGGCCACAACAACCTCCCCTGGCCCGCTGCCGGGAATCCGGGGATCTCGGCACATACCATGATCCTGCCGTTTCTTGAGCAGGCGAACACCTTCGATAATTACGACTTTAGTGTTGGCCAGAACCATCCAAAAAACTATGCGGCCGTGAGGGCTGAGATTTCCGCGTATCAATGTCCCACCGACGACTCCAGCGGTCGACGGTTTGGAAACGATTTTTCTCGCTCCAATGTGGTCGTCTGCTTCGGTTCCAATGCAATGACTGCAAGTGCGGGCCCTCTCTACTCAAGGGCGACCGATCTCACCACCGATGGAGCGTTTCAAGTCGGAGGTGGTCCGAATAGGGATTCCATCCGCAAGCTGGTCGAAATCCTAGACGGGACCTCCCATACTGTTTTTGCCAGTGAAGTCCTCAGCGGCAAGGTTGACACCGTCCCCCCCAGCAGGATCTGGGACGCCCGGGGCCTGTGGTCCTGGAGTGGGATGGGGGCAATTTCTTACACCCATCGCAACACGCCCAACAGCAGTGTCGGCGACGCCATGTGGGCCGGAGCGGACACGGAGTGTACCGACACACCCCCGGAAATGCCCTGCGACAATACCCGCGGCACGCAGTACAACGAGCATCAAGCCGCCGCCCGCAGCCGGCATCCCGGCGGTGTGAACGTTGTCTTTGGTGACGGGCACGTGACCTTCGTCAGCGATTCGATCGATCTGGTGACCTGGCAGTGGCTGGCCGCCATCGCCGACGGTCACGTAGTCCCTGCAGATTTCTGACGCCAATAGGTGAGCTCAATAGTTGACGTCGGTGCCAGGTCCGTATTTAATCATACCCCGGAATCGACCGTGACTTGACCGGCCGCAGCAACATCAGGTCGGCAGGGGACAGACTGGGGATTCGAATTAACGGCGCCGAGGTACCCCCGGAGTACATCACGATTGTCTACGACAAGCACCGTGACGACTTTCGCAACGGCCAAAGTGTTTTTGAGGGCGATCCGCTACCTGAATTCCACGAGTACGTGATCGATTTGAATTGGGAGACGACGGGCCGAAAACAGCCGCTTGTCTTCGGCGACAATGAGCTTGCCGTTCGCCTGTTGCCCGCCGAGGCAAAAGCGAAAGGAGTTGTGAGTATTGAAGAGTTGGAGTGCTATGTTTATGTCAGAAAGTAGCGGGTGACCCTGCCACATTTACAGGAGAAATTCAACATGCATCACAGAATACTGCGCGCGTCGTGTATGGCCGGATTGCTGATCAACATTTCGGCAGATCTACCGCAGGCATATCCGGCGGAGGGTGCGGCCGTTGGTCGAGAGAGCACCGAGATGGCCCGCCTGCGACAGGCAGCCAAGAGCCGACGACGACGGCTGATCTACAACAACGACGGCAACGACATGTCTCGCAAACAACACGCCACGCCGGAAGAGTTCCTCGCCCAACGCATCAACCCTGCCCTGAACACACAGGTAGACTCGATCTTCTACTGCACAGGTGGAACGACCCACTACGATCACGAAACGAGCGTTGCCGACACAAGCTATTATCTGCAAGAGCAATTTAATTTCACAAATGCCTATCCGATCAACCGGCACGCCAACATGCGCATGCTGCGCAAGGCGGGAGTTGACTGTCTCTCTTTGGTCACCGACCACGTGCACGAGGCGGGCCTCGAGGTCTTCTGGACCCACCGCATCAACGATATCCACGACAGCTTCACCGACTTTTTGCTTTCCAAGTGGAAGCGGGACCATCCGGAGTACTGGATGGGGACGCCGGACGCCATCCAGCAGTACAAAATCACCGATCCGCGATACATGTGGTCGACGCTCGACTTCGAAAAGCCCGAGGTGCTGGACTACCTGTATCGGATCACCGAAGAGGTCTGCCACGGCTATGACGTGGACGGGATCGATATCGACTACTTTCGGCACCCGCTGTTCTTCCGGCCGAACCTGGAATACAAGCCGGCCACACCCGCGCAGGTCGAGATCATGACTGCCTTCCAGCGGCGGATCCGCGAGATGGCCTATCGGGAGGGGACACGCCGGGGCCGTCCGATCCTGGTCTCCACACACGTGCCGATGAGTCGAGAGACATGCCTGCACGTGGGGATCGATCTCGAACGCTGGCTGCGAGACGACCTGCTCGATGTCCTCGTCATTGGCAGCGGCTACCAGCCGGTCAGCATGCCATCGGGAGACCTGGCCGAGCTTGGCCACGCGCACGGCGTGCCGGTTTATCCGAACATCAGCAACTCGGGAATGGAACAGTGGAACGGGCGCGTTGAGGCGTGGCGCGGGGCCGCATCGAATGTCTGGCAGGCCGGCGCCGACGGGATGCACCTCTTCAACTGGTTTCCCGCGGCCCTCAACGATCACCTCTTTATGACACTCGGTGATCCACACACGCTTGCCGGACTCGATAAAGTATTCGGCATCGATAATGTCAAGGAAGTCTACGGGTGCCTCGAACAGGGGTGCGTGCAGTCGCAGATCCTGCCCGTGAAGCTGGATCCGTCCGGCAAGCCGCGCGAGGTCAACCTGCCCATCGGCGACGATCTCCGCGCGGCGCGCAATACCGGCAAACTGAACGCAGCCACCTTGCGCGTCCAGTTCGTCTCACGCACTTCCGATGACAAGGTGGAATTGGATTTGAATGGTGAGGTCGTGGCGCCCGACGGCGAGATCTCAGCAGACGGCTGGGTCACCTATCGGCCCGACCCCGGACTCTACCGAATTGGTGACAATGCGCTCTGCTTCCGGGTGATCGGGGGCGAGGCGGATGAAACCGAGGCGATCAGCGTCCGTTCGGTCGAACTGCTCGT
This sequence comes from Lacipirellulaceae bacterium, assembly GCA_965243695.1. Classification (GTDB taxonomy): domain Bacteria; phylum Planctomycetota; class Planctomycetia; order Pirellulales; family Lacipirellulaceae; genus JAKVCB01. The sequence goes on from CBDEWC010000045.1 coordinate 448,437, forward strand.
CGACTATCGATAGTTTGGTGTTCCGAGAGTGGTTTACACACTCACGAGATGTGGTGGCACCCGGGAACGTAACTCTTTTCGAAAGGCCGTCCGTGAGACTCTGCAATTCAGGGTGACCTTTTCGGTTTTCGCACGTACACGTAGCACTCCAGCTCCTCGATGCTGACCTTGCCTTCCTGATTGGCTTCGGTCGGGACCAGTTTCACCGCCAGCTCGTTATCGCCAAAGACAAGCGGTTGCTCGCGTCCGGTCGTCTCCCAATTCATGTCGACCAGGTACAAGTAAAACGGAGGCAGCGGATCCCCCTCGTACAGGTTCTGACCATTCTTGTCCTGCACTCGCGTGACATAGTCGATGGGGACCTGCGTCCCGTTGATCTTGATATCCAGCTTCTCGTCGTTGGCCAGGCCAACGGCTTTGAATTGCATGGTCGTGCGCAGGTTGGGGTCGCTGAAATCCTCGGCCATGCGAAAACGTTGACTCCCCTCAAGAACCGGTTCGGCACGGTCCAGATAGATATTGTCATCATGGGCGAAACCGCTCGGTGACGGCGCACCATTCTGCCAGACTGCATAAAACAGGTAGTGACGGTCCCGCTGGCTGATCTGGTCCGGATAGCGCAGTTCCCGCAACCAGCCCAGCGCCGCCGGCCACATGTACGCAGCGTAGGCCGACGAGCGGTGTGCGACGGCACGTCTCTCGAAGGCGAATTGATAGTTGTAAGGAGAGACCCCATCGGCACCGAAGCCGTAGAAATTCTGTGCCGCGGCCCGCATGTTCGCCAGGTTCATTAGCCGATAATGCTCGTTCGGTTCGTCCATGGAGATCCGGTTGTGAATGGCGGGATAGATCTCGCAGCTTGTTCCCTCGGCCAGCTTCACAAAGTCGTCTGTCTTCATGTTCATGTCGATGTGCATGAAATCCGAGGGCACCACAAAATCGACCAGGCCTTCCTTGATCCAGGTGGCCACGTCAAAGCCCAGGTAATCACACTCCTCGATGCTTTGGGGCACCCGCACGCCAAACTCCAATCGGTCGCAGCCTCGCCGCTTGGCCACCTCGTCCAACTGCTTACGTGTTTTTCGGGTGAAATCGGTCAGCAGGTGAGCGTTTTGTTTCCCCTCGCCCGGCTTGAACATGTGGCACCACCGCATGTAGTCGTACTCAATGCCATCCACCTCGTAGGTGTCGAGCACCTCCTGGTTAAAGGCCAGCATTGCGTTGCGGACTTCCTCGAGGGCGTAATCGTTGGCCGACCCGAGAATGATCCATTCGGGATGTTCTGCTGAAATTCCATGCCGGGACCCGTGTCGATCGTTCATACGAACGTCGGCGATAAACTTCATGCCGTGATGGTGGCAGCGGTCGATCAGGACCTTTAAGGGGTCCACCCCTGCCTCGTCCATGCCGGGCGGACGCCAGGGAAAAAGATCGGTCAACTTGGACGAGGGCACGTCGCTCCAGAACGAGGTAAACAGGCAGTAGGCAATGGTGTCCACGTGGGCCGCCGCCTCTTCATCGACCAGTTCCTCAAGAATCCGCTGGCTGAACTGGGCTACAGGTCCCGGGATTTCGCGATTTGGGGGGCCATTGTAATCCACATTCAGGATGGACGACCACATCGTACATCCATCCCAGGCGTGAACGATGCGACCGGCGCGCGTTTTGTCAGCCCCAGGTTCCTCATCGGCGCAGGTGTAGCCGCGGCCCACCGCCAGCCAGAAGGCTCCCAGCAAAATCAGGGTTAAGTTTCGTCTCTTCATCGCAGACCTCCCTTGTGGATTATCGATCTGATTTCGTTCAATCTTGTTTCAGCCCCACGGGACGGCCGTCCAGTTTCCAGGCCGGATCGATGTTGACACCCAGGTGGACCAGCGCCGTAGGAACCATGTCCACGATGTAGGTCGGCTTTGGGATCTTGCCGCGCGCCGCCGACGGGCCGCTGGCAATCAAGAAACCGTTACGGATTGCCGGGACGTTCTGTCCGTCTCCGTGGCCTGTACCCTGGCCTCCGTGGTCTGTGCCGACCAGGATTAGCCAATCTTCTTCACCATATGCCTGGCGTGCCCGCAGCGCCTGGAGGACTTTACCTACCAGTTGATCCACCGCCTCGATCTCGGCAACGTAGGGTTCGACACGGGGATGAAATCCGTGAACGTGGCCAGTTTCATCCACATTGCCAAAATAGACAAACATGGCGGTGGGATTCTCTTTGCGGAGCAGGCGCACTGCCTCGTTGGCCACCGCCTGATCGCCTTTGGCGTAAGATTCCTCCGGCTCGCGCACCTGCCGCGACACGTCGGCGTCAGTGACGATATTTTCTGTGATGGGAGCCCAGGTGGTCAGCGAGACCGTAAACGCGGAGGGCTGTGCGTCCTTGATGTGGCGAAAGAAGTGCGGGTACTGTTCGTAGTTCGGGTTGTGGAATTCATTGCCGTTGACCCCATGTTTGTCGGCCCAGACGCCGGTTAAGATGCTCGACCAGCCCGGTCCGCTGATCGTATCGTTCTGCGTAACACGATTGCCAAGGATTTGGGTGTCGTCGGCAAAGGCCCCTTCACGAATCAACTGGTCAAGGTGAGGGGTTTCGGCAGTCCGCAGCGCGTCGGGTCGGCAACCATCGATACCGATCAGGAGCACTTTCTTGCGAGCGGCCTGGTCGGCGGCAGTTTTGTCCGCGGCGACGCCAATTCCCGTCAGCAGCGTCCCCATCGACAGCGCGACAACCACGATCAGGAAAAACGGGTATCGGAGCATATGAAATGTGCACCTGGTTTGCGGGACTGCGATAACCGATCCTACCAGAATTCGCACACGGCGGATACAATCGGATATCACATTACCATTACCGTATAATGCCAGTCAGCAAAGATAACCTGGGCGATGTTGTTCTGAGGTACAATTCCATGCAGCAGCTACGGATCGGAATCGGAGGGATTTGGCACGAGTCGAACAGCTTTTGTGACCAGGGTGTGACGGCGGACGATTTTTCTGTCCACGGTCGCTTTGCCGTCGGCAGCGACGTCGTTGATAATTCACAGCGCCAGGATGAATTGGCCGGATTCGTTGAGGTGTTAAGTCGCGACAGCCGGATCGAAATCGTTCCGCTGCTGAGCGCAGAGACGTGGATCGCAGGTCATCTGACCGACGAGGCCGTGGCTTTTCTCGAGGGTGTTCTTCGCCGGGGCGTGAAAGCAGCGGGTCGCCTGGACGGGATTTGTTTTGCCCCGCACGGGGCCATGGCGGGCACGACGATTGCCGATGTCGATGGTCACTTCGTCAATGTCTTCCGCGAGGAACTCGGTCCGGACATTCCCATCGTCCTGGCCTTGGATTGCCATGGTGTGGTGACGCGGCAAATGGTCGAGCTGTCCACTGCCATTGTCGGGTCGCGAACACACCCGCATATCGACGTGGCAGAAACGGGCATGCGGGCGGCCGACATTCTGCTCGATACGCTGTCCGGAAAGAAGAGACCCGTCGTCGCGTGTCACAAGATACCGCTGCTGGTGCCCCCGCCCGATGACGGAACCAATTCGGGTGCCCTCAAGGAACTGTTCGACAAGTTTATTGCCTGGGATCGGATCGAAGGGGTAATTGCCTGTTCGCTCTGTCCCAGTTACGCATGGCAGGACGTGCCGGAACAGAGTTGGGCGGCGCTGGCCGTTACCGACAATGACGCGGCGCTGGCCGATCGGCTGGCCCGTGAACTTGCCCAGGCGTGCTGGGACGCACGCTTCCGACTGTTGCCCGAGCCGATGGTCTCGCCCCACGAAGCGGTTCGCCAGGCGGCAGCAGCAGAGGGATGTCCGGTGATTATCACCGATTCGGCCGATACCGTGGGTGGAGGAGCGCCGGGCGACAATACGGTGCTGCTGGAGGCCCTGCTCGACTTGCGCAACGAGGTGGATGGCTTGATCCTTATGCATCTGCCCGACCCTGAGGCGGTTACCGTGTTGAAGACCCACCAGGTCGGAGACGTAGTGAGCCTGAAGGTTGGCGGCAAACGCGACAGGCTCTACAGTGAATCTGTGTCGGTGACCGGGAAGATACTGTGTATCACCCAGGGACCAATTAACAATGATGGAGGTTTTATCGCCGAGCCCATGGCTGAAACAGGGGGGATCGTATGTCTGGGTGTGGACAATGTGCGCTTGGTGCTGACCGACCGGGAAATCATGGGCCCGCAGCCATCAGTTTTTCGTAAAGCGGGCATCGATCCGTTTGAAGCCAAGGTCGTTACGCTCAAGACGGGCATTGGCTTCAAAGTGACCTACGGGCATGTCGCCAAGACGGTTGTCCGAGCCGATTGTCCCGGTGTTGTTTCCTACAATCTCAAGAACTACGAATTCAAACATGTGCCACGCCCCATGTTTCCCATCGACGACGGCGCCGATTGGCAACTTCCTGCACCCGATGTTGGTGACGATCCTGCGGGTGGTGCCCCTGTTGGTCGTTAGCTGCGCAGCCACCGGCGCGGTAGTAGCAGCCGAGCGTGACGGTAGCCTATGAACATGACGGCGAGTATTTATTTGTCAGAGAATCTTCCGCCCTACACAACAAGCCGGACGCTTGGGATGCCTTTAAGCAGGTGTCACAACGCTACAGCGGCACCAGTTGATCGGTGCAATAGAGCACAAACAAGAGGAGTATAAACCATGAAGCTAAAAACCCTGTTGTCAATTCTCTCTGTGATCATCGTCATCGATGCACTCTTCGTTCCGTGCGGTGCGGCCGATGACGCGCGCCGCCAGGCCGCCCATCGCCAGCGGCGGGTGATCTTCAACAACGACGGGGACGATGCCTGGCTCGCCGGTGCTCCCGCTACCAAAGAGGGGTTGCTCTCGCTGCGGATGGACCACATTGCTGACTGCGGCGTGGACACGATATTTTATTGCACGACGATGAGCATCAACTTGTTTACACACGACAGCCAGGTCACGGAGGTTTTCACGACCACAGCCGGGTCGGCCGCCAGTAATCGAATGGCGGACCTGATCCAGCTGGGAACCGATCCACTCAAGCTGGCCATCGAAGCCTGTCGCCAGCGCGACATCGAAATCTTCTGGACGCTCCGCATGAACGACGTCCACGATTCCTTTACCCCCGAGTATGTCTCGCAATGGAAGAAAGACCATCCGCAGTTTTTGCTGGGTACGCTCAAGCAGTCCGAGGGGACAGACGTTCGCAATCCGCTGCACTTTTGGAGTTGGGCCGACTTCCAGCACCAGGAAGTCCGCGACGTGATCCTGGTTGGTGTCAAGGATGTTTTGGAGCGGTACGACGTGGACGGGATCGACCTGGACTTTGTCAGCCACAACTGCTTCTTCGAGGAAACCCGGCGGCTGGAGCCGGTTACGGCCGAGCACCGCGCGATGATGACCGACCTGGTCAGCAAGATTTCCGCCGAAGTGTTGGCCGCCGGCAAACGCAGGGGCAAGCCTATTCTCCTCTCGGCCCGAGTGCTGCAGACACTGGACCAGTGTCGGAGATTTGGGATGGACGTCGACGAGTGGGCCGAACGGGGATACATCGACATGATCATTACCGGCCGCGGGTACGACCCGTTTACCATGCCGGACGACCTGATCCGCCGCGGTCACGACTGGGGTGTGCCTGTGTATCGTTGCCTGAGTAGTTCGGCGATGCTCCAGGAGTTGGTTCAAGACACGGATCTGCTACCGGTGAACCTGGCGGCCTGGCGGGGCGCGGCCGCCAACGCCTGGCATGACGGCGCCGACGGGATCGTGACTTTCAACCTGTTTCCCAAGCTGCCTGGGACGAAGCAGACCGAGATCGCCCGCACCGCCTGGCGCGAGATGCGTGATCCCGAGGGGCTGGTCGGCCTGGACAAGCTGTACTGTATCGAGAATCTGCACTACGACGATTGGTGTTGGATTTTCAAATCGGTGCCGCGGGAGGGTCGGTTGCCGGTGGACATCAACCGGACCGAGTCGGTCACGCGCAATCTTCCGGTGGCCGACGACATTGCCGGCCTGGCCGATCGCTTGCAAACCCTGCGATTGCGGATTTTCCTGCACGGCTTGCAAGAGGGCGACCAGGTCGAGGTGACGATGAACGGTACACGGCTGGAAGCCGTTGTCGAGAAGCCGCTGTGGCTGGCCGCCGACGTCCCCCCCGCAGCGATGAAGCTGGGGGAAAACGAGCTCGTGGTCGGCTTCGCCTCCGGCACGGCGGAGTCATTGGAGATGCGGTCAGTGGAGCTGACCGTGGGCTACAAGTAAGCAGGGAAACCGCCAGCGGCGAGACTGTTGCAAAAAAACAGAAGCTCACTTCGACTCGAGCGTGAACTCGAATTGATTTTTCCCTTCCGCCTGCACCTCGGCGGTCAACTCGCTCTGGTCATTGTACCTGGTGGGCAGGTATTGGACGTATCCCTCAACCAGTTCACCGGTGAATCGGTCGGGAACCTTGTTGCCGCTGGGGCGCGAGGCAGTGATTTCCACGCGAAACTTGCCAACGAAGGTGCCTCCCTGGGGTGCGATCGAATACTTCCCGTCGATAATCTCGGCACCTGCCGTCGGACCCGGCGAACCCAACTTCGGCCGGAATGAGATGTAACCTAGCGCCAACGGAGCACCGTCGAGGGTCACGGTCCCATCGATCCCCCGGCGGCGGGAATCCTTGCCACAGCCGGCCAATATCATCAGGCACGCAAGCGCAGGAACTAGCCAGTGCAAGGAGCGGATTCTGTTTCTCATGTTATCCTGCCGTCGTAGATGTCGTTGATGCGGTGGCCCGATTCAGGGCGTTGAGGCGCTGCTTGGCGACTTCGTCCGGCCGCGTAATGGGGATTTTAGTCACGTGCTCCGCGGTCTGCAACGTCTTGAACAACAAAGGTTCATTGCCCCGGTTTGGCTCCCCGAGTTGACGGCTCCCGAAGACCGTATGCAACAGCGACTGGCTGATGAACTGGGCCTGTCGAAATTCCGTTCCTGCCGGGCGAGCCGGCAGCGAAATCGGCCACCAGTCGGCGTTGTTGTTCGCACGTGAAAGAGCCAGCGTCGTTGTTGTTGACGTTGACGACAATGTAGGACACGAAACCGTAACGATGATCGGAGGCAACGACGGTTGTGCTAAATTTGTTCATGTGTCGGTACTGCCGTCTTTCTTGTACCCTCTTGCTAGGAACCTTTGCCACGGGAGTGGCATTCTACGTTTCGAGAACCGAGAATATCTTCAAGGCGTCTTCCTCGTTCTTGGGTCTGTTTGCTGGTCCGATTTTGGCGTTATTCCTCATGGGAATGCTCACGCGCAGAGCAAATTTTTCCGGATGGCTCATCGGTGTTTTTGTTTCCTTACCAACAACATTGTGGCTGCAACATGCTACGGAAGTTCATTTTCTCTACTATCTCCCATTCTCTTTTGGGATCTGCGCGTTTTTTGGTTACTTCGGTAGTGTGTTGATTGGCACCTTCATGGGCTGGCCGTCACATATGGGTCGTTATGACTCATTTTAAAATCGATAATAACAAATAAAACTTGATTTATTGCGGCCGGTATGTAGACTGCAAAGAATCGGTGAACGGATTTAGCTTCCGGAGGGAAGTCACGAAGAGACCAAGAGAATTTAAAGTTAGGCCTGCACCGGGTAACCGGTGGAGTGGTTTTACGCAAAGGACACTTAAACTCTATACCTTCATGTCGCTAGGGCGGCATAAAAGCATGGCGGTTTTTGTTTGGGTTAAACAGGAGGAAGTTACCCAAGTTGTTGTTTCCTGGTCGTGAAGGTTCATAGGTTTTCCGTGTGGAAAAACTGCTTTCAGTCGGGCATGAGCTGCTCCGGCTTGCGAACACGACAAACTCGTCCAACTTCAAATAGTTAAGCTGATACAAACATAACAATTTTTTGCACAAGCCTTTCTGGCAGGTGAAAACAGATTTTACCTGCTCTGGGAGTAATGCTACTACCGGCCGCTGGGGAGGCAGTGACCGGGCACGAACGAGGTGACTCGGCGCGCGGACCAATCACAAAGTTTTATAAGTAACTCAACCGAAACAACTCTACAAACGAGGGAGAATGCTAATGTCACGTTCAACTATTTTTTCACTGACCGCATTGTTTGCTTTTTCAGTTCTGGTTTTGCTAAGTGGCAACGCGCAGGCTGGGTGGACCGAGAATTTTGAGAGCTATCCGGCCGGCAGCGTAGTACCCTCACCGTGGAACGAGGGCGATTCCGGCGCGTTGGGGGAGAACTTCGTTACTGCCGGTGCTGGTTATCTTGGCGGCCAGGGAGTAGTGTATGGGGACAACCCTCCAGGCAACGCATGGCGGCGTACGCCGAACTCCGGCGTTACTGAACTCACGGCCAGATTATATTCGGATAGCTCCGAGGGCTATCCTTCCAGATACTATGTCGGCTTTCACACCGATCCAACCGCGGGCGGCGACACTTTCGGCAACAACGACGGGGTTACTCTCTATTTGGTGACTCATCCGGAGGGCGGGTTTATTTCTTTTGAGAATCCCGATTACGATAACCAGGACCCCCGGATATTCGTTTCCCAAGGTACTGCGTTTTCGGGACAGAATGTTGGTATAGCGGGTGACACCTGGTATGACGTGCGGATCACGTTAAATGGTGATGACACAGCCACTGCCGAATATAAAGAGGCCTCGAGCCCCAGCTGGCTTACTGTCGGCGCAACCGGCATAGCAGCCATTGGAGATCCGGTTAATTTCGCTCCCAACTATGTCTGGATCAGAGGAGAGCGAGGAGGAAGGATCGATGATATTACTGTTAATGGCATTCCGGAGCCAGCCAGCTTGTTCTTGGTGGGAATCGGTGGTTTGGCAATGTTGTGGATGCGTCGGCGATCGAATCGTGGATAAAAGTGTCATCTGGGAATTCGGCGACCATTGTCCAAAAGGGCGATGGTCGCCGAGTCCAGTGAAGTCGGTAGCTAGATTCAGCAAACGAAGGAGAAAGCCCATGAGACGTTCAACTATTTATTCACTGACAGCGCTGGTTACGGGTTCAGTTCTGGTCTTGCTGAGTGGCAACGCGCAGGCTGGGTGGACCGAAGATTTTGAGAGCTATAACGCCGGCAGCGTACTACCCGGACCGTGGGACGAGGGCGATCCCGACGCGTTGGGGGAGAACTTCGTTACTGGCGGTGCTGGTTATCTTGGCGGCCAGGGAGTAGTGTATGGGGACAACCCTCCAGGCAACGCATGGCGGCGTACGCCGAACTCCGGCGTTACTGAACTCACGGCCAGATTATATTCGGATAGCTCCGAGGGCTATCCTTCCAGATACTATGTCGGCTTTCACACCGATCCAACCGCGGGCGGCGACACTTTCGGCAACAACGACGGGGTTACTCTCTATTTGGTGACTCATCCGGAGGGCGGGTTTATTTCTTTTGAGAATCCCGATTACGATAACCAGGACCCCCGGATATTCGTTTCCCAAGGTACTGCGTTTTCGGGACAGAATGTTGGTATAGCGGGTGACACCTGGTATGACGTGCGGATCACGTTAAATGGTGATGACACAGCCACTGCCGAATATAAAGAGGCCTCGAGCCCCAGCTGGCTTACTGTCGGCGCAACCGGCATAGCAGCCATTGGAGATCCGGTTAATTTCGCTCCCAACTATGTCTGGATCAGAGGAGAGCGAGGAGGAAGGATCGATGATATTACTGTTAATGGAGATGAGATTGATGGAGCCACCGAATTCACGTGGGTCCCAACCAACCTTGGGGATTGGGCTACTGCAGATAATTGGAGTTATTTGACCGGCGGCTGGCCCACTACTCGAGCCAACAGCGCGGAACACACCGCGATCTTTGGGGAGAACATTTCGGGGCCGACCACGGTGTCGACCCAGGATGCGGTTACCGTAAATCGCATCGAATTCAACAACGCCACAAATAGTGTCGCTGTCGCCGGCCTGGGGAGTGTTAATGTGGCGGCAACCGAGACACCGTGTCTGTCGTGTCCCTCTGTAAGTGTGACGGGCACACACCAGTTCCAGACAGTCGTCAACCTGTTGGCCGACACAACTATGAACGTGGCGAGCGGTTCTACGCTTTCCTTCAACAACGCCCTGAACTTAACGGGCAATACGTTGATTAAGACAGGTGATGGTACGGTGGCAATTAATAACCAGCTTACCACAGCAGACGGTAACGTGGATGTTCAACAGGGAACGATCTCCGGAAACGGTACCATTGGTGGTGACGTGACCAACTCGGGTGGCACTGCCTCCCCGGGCAACAGCCCTGGCATGCTGACGATCGATGGCAACTACAACCAGGGATCGGGTGGAACGCTGGCCATCGAGCTCGGCGGTAATGAAGCCGGAGCAGACTACGACGTGCTCCAGGTCCTGGGAAATGCCTCGCTGGCCGGGACCCTGGACATATCACTCCTTGACGGTTTTACGCCAAGTGGGGGCGACACCTTCACGGTGCTCACCGCAGGCGGAGAGCTGACTGACGCCGGACTGACGCTGGGCGGCTCTGATGCCGCATCGTTCACGATGAGTATCGACACTACCAACGACTGGATCATGCTGATGACCGTTGGCGGTGGCGGTGGCGTGACCGGCGACTACAACGGTAACGGCATTGTCGATGCGGCTGACTACACCCTCTGGCGTAATAACCTGGGTACGAACAATCCGCTGCAGAACGATAACATTGGCGGTTTAGTTACCGAGGCCCACTACTTGCAGTGGAAAAACAATTTTGGAAACAACGCCGGCAGCGGCAGCGGTGCAGCGGTACCCGAGCCGGTTTCGGCGTGCTTGCTGATCGTGGCCTGGGGCGGGTTGTCCCTGGTCAGCCGGCGTCGCGAAGGCGCAATGTGAGTAAGGAGTCCATGGAAAGGTAGGAGAAACGCGAAACGGACGATTCGCGCCGGGTTTTCAAACTTCCCTCCCCTGCCGGGCAGGTCGGGGGGGGAATGTGCCCGAACTCATAGAGACGCTCAATCGACGCAAAAGTGTCAACCTTCAGAGTTGCACCGTGAGACGTTTCGGCTGCCCAGACCACCGCTGGATTGCCGCGCCAGTGACCGTCGCGAAATCCAACTCGTCCTGGACATTAAGTTCGTCGCCGAGTTTTCGCAAAGCGACTTGTCGCCGCCCGCACGTCACTTCGCCGGACAGGATACTTTGCTCAGTGCAGCTGATGATTGAGCCTCGATTGATGTATCCTGGTGGAGAACAATGACACGATGCCCACCGGGCAGGTTTTGCGCGACGACCGCATCGGACAGAAGAGTTGTCAAGCGGCGAAGCGGCGATCGGCGTTGGCGATACGGCCCCGTTCCTGTCTCGGTACACTAGCGAACAGACAATCATGAAAAAAATTATGATCACCAGTCTGGTAATGATATGTGCGGCGGCCCCCCACCCCGATTCTTGCTCCCAAGTTCGTGTTTGAAGGAGATGATCAATGGATCGCCACGACGTTTCACACGGACACAGCTTGGACTGGACCCGCAAAGGTGAACTCATACAAAGGTATGGCTCTCGGTCCCCTCACGGTTTTACGCTGGTAGAACTCCTGGTCGTGATCGCCATCATCTCGATCCTGATCGCGTTGCTGTTGCCGGCCGTGCAGGCGGCACGCGAGGCGGCGCGGCGAATGCAGTGCGCGAACAACATGAAGCAGGTCGGTCTGGCATTGCTCAACCACCACAACTCTCAAATGATTTTCCCGTCTGGCACAGCGGGGACACGCAAGACCTCGAGGGGTGGCACGATCTGGTCCGGGTGGACGGGGTTATTCCAGATCCTGCCGTATCTCGAGGAGGGCCTCGTGGAGGAAGCAATTGACTACGACGATGACTTCATGGGCTATTATTCCGACAGTAACAATCGTGTTGTGATGGCCACGCCAATTCCGCCCTATATTTGTCCCAGCGACGATACCGGCGGCCGCGTGTTGCGGATTCCGAACCCTTACGGTTATGATACCCCCCGTTCTCGCTCGAATGTTGTCTTGAATTTTGGAAAGGGCGATCCTGATAATCCCGGACGGGGTTTTCTCTGGAACTGCAATTTTCCCTCTCCTCAGAACCGAGACCCACCCGAAGAAGAGCTGGAAAACGGCGGTCCCTTCCGGTTTCATCATGGACGCAAGATTCGGGAGTTCGTGGACGGAACGTCGAATACGGTGGTCGCGAGTGAGGTCATCGCGGGAAAGCACGATAGGGACCCCTCTAACAACCACGCTGGGCCCTTCAACTATCGCGGTACGTGGGCCTGGCCATTTTGGGGCGCGGATTACCAGCATGTGAACACGCCTAATTCGAGTGCGCCGGATCATATGCGCTATTGTGGCAACCCCGCATTGGAATTGAATTGCACGATCCATACTTCGGGCGTGCAAACCGGCCAGTGCACCGGGCACATCGCTGCTCGCAGCGAGCATCCGGGGGGCGTCAATGCGCTCCGTTGCGACGGGAGCGTCGCGTTCTACGGTGACGGAATCGATTTGGCCATCTGGCAGGCTCTGGCTACGATCGACGGGGGCGAGGTGATTTCGAAATAATGGTTATGAGTGAAACAACAGCTTCCAAGTTACAGCACCAACACTGGCGGAATCGACTGCTATCTGTCCCAGTCATCCGGCGGATGAGCCAGGCGTGGATGGCCTGGGCCGAGCGGACCGGCGCAAGCGCTTTGCCGCCGTATAAGCCGAGGCTCAAACCGTGACACCTTTGACAGCGTTGCTGACTTGCCGCGCGCCGATTGTCCAAAACTCACTCGGCTGGATCAGCGCTTCCAGTCGATTGCCGGCGGCCCGTTTCGATATGCTTTGTATGTTGGCTCAGGACGATGCACACGGGTCTCTGCGGACTTGGTCTACTACGATGGCGCCGCCGCTAAGGCAGCGTCAGCCCGTATCGTGTAGGTGGTTTCCGTCCCGGCTTGTCGGGACCGAGGCCGCCTACATTGCGACAACAACATCTAGGGCGAGTTACATTGCGGCGTTCGGCCGGAGCGAGGTCCAGCGGGTTGCGCGACCGGAGTCGGATGGCGGGATTCGGATGGCGGGATGTCGTGCAACGGCCCCCCGCCCCGGTTCTTGCTCCCAAATTCGTGTTTGAAGGAGATGATCAATGGATCGCCACGACGTTTCACACGGACACAGCTTGGACTGGACCCGCAAAGGTGAACTCATACAAAGGTATGGCTCTCGGTCCCCACACGGTTTTACGCTGGTAGAACTCCTGGTCGTGATCGCCATCATCTCGATCCTGATCGCGATGCTGTTGCCGGCCGTACAGGCGGCACGCGAGGCGGCGCGGCGAATGCAGTGCGCGAACAACATGAAGCAGGTCGGTCTAGCGTTACTCAACCACCACAACTCTCAAATGATTTTCCCGTCCGGCACAGCAGGGCCACGCAAGACCTCGACGGGTAGCACGATCTGGTCCGGGTGGACGGGGTTATTCCAGATCCTGCCGTATCTCGAGGAGGGCCTCGTGGAGGAAGCGATTGACTACGACGATGACTTCATGGGCTATTATTCGGACAGTATGAATCGTGTTGTGATGGGCAAGCCGATTCCGCCCTATATTTGTCCCAGCGACGATACCGACGGCCGCGTGTTGCGGATTTGGAACCCTTACGGTTATGATACCCCCCGTTCTCGCTCGAATGTTGTCTTGAATTTTGGAAAGGGCGATCCTGATAATCCCGGACGGGGTTTTCTCTGGAACTGCAATTTCCCCTCTCCTCAGAACCGAGACGCACCCGAAGAAGAGGTGGAAAACGGCGGTCCCTTCCGCTTACATTATGGACGCAAGATTCGGGAGTTCATGGACGGAACGTCGAATACGGTGGTCGCGAGTGAGGTCATCGCGGGAAAGCACGATAACAACCCCCCTACCTCTGGGCCCGTCAACTTTCGCGGTACGTGGGCCTGGCCATTTTGGGCCGCGGATTACCAGCATGTGAACACGCCTAATTCGAGTGCGCCGGATCATATGCGCATTTGTGGCGACCCCGTCTTGGAATTGAATTGCACGATCCATACTTCGGGCGTGCAAACCGGCCAGTGCACCGGGCACATCGCTGCTCGCAGCGAGCATCCGGGGGGCGTCAATGCGCTCCGTTGCGACGGGAGCGTCGCGTTCTACGGTGACGGAATCGATTTGGCCATCTGGCAGGCTCTGGCTACGATCGACGGGGGCGAGGTGATTTCGAAATAATGGTTATGAGTGAAACAACAGCTTCCAAGTTACAGCACCAACACTGGCGGAATCGACTGCTATCTGTCCCAGTCATCCGGCACGCTGTCCTACGGGCAGGGCCGACGGTCTTGTGGGCCGACGGGACGCGGTCCCAGACGCCGGTCGACACCAGCGCCGCCGGGCTCACGGTCATCGACCAGCCGTAGAGGCGTTTGGAAATTCCCGCATTATCACTCAACGTCGCGGTTCTACGGGACCGGCCGGTGCCTGCCACGGAGGCGTAAGCGAGGCGGATTTTGTTCCATATGCCTGGGAGATTTGTAGGCCGCCGCCTTGGCTCGTGTAGAAGATGCGGCCGTTCGATACAAACGCGCCAAGGCATTCATTGGGATCGATCGCCGGTCCCGAGGACACCAAACTTCCGTTGGACGTGTCAACGATGGCCGTATGGACTGCCGGTATGTGTTTGCCGAGCACTTGAACTTTACTCACGGCTTGATGGCATGGAACGACGGAATTCTTGTCCCGGCGTTAGCCAATTACCGTCGTCGAAGTCTAGGCTCAAACCATAAGGGTGGTTAAAATGTATTTTAGTGGTAACGTGGGATGACGCGGTCAGACGAGTGTGGGGACCCCATTGTCGATCTGCCGCGCACGACACAGCGTGTTGAAGTAGGCCTGGTGATGGAATCAAAACAGCAGACCGGTTTTACTTTGGTGGAACTCCTGGTGGTGATCGCCATCATCGGCATTCTGATAGCCCTGCTGTTGCCCGCGGTCCAGGCGGCGCGGGAAGCGGCCCGGCGGTTGCAGTGCATCAATCACCAGAAACAGCTCGGCTTGGCGCTGCTCAACTACCACGACACCTACGGCGTGCTTCCCGTCGGTCAATACGGCCACAACAACCTCACCGGGGGCGCTGCCGGGAATCCGGGGATCTCGGCACATGTCATGATCTTGCCGTTTCTCGAGCTGGTGAACATCTCTGATAATTACGACTTTAGCGTTGGCCAGAACCATATCAATAACCGTCCGGTCGTAGGGTTGGAGATTCCCGAGTATCAATGTCCCACCGACGACTCCCGTGGTCGACTGTTCGGCAACCAGTATTCCCGCTCCAATTTGGTTTTCTGTTTTGGCTCCGATACAATGGCCACCCGTGCAGGCGGCGGGCTCTACTTTCGGTCGGTCGATCTCACCACCGATGGGGCGTTTCAGGTCGGAGGTGGTCCGCATACGGAGTCGATCCGCACGCTGGCCGATCTCCAAGACGGAACATCCAAGACAATTTTGGCCAGCGAAGTCCTCAGCGGCAAGGTTGAGGATCCCGCCAACCGCACTTGGGACACACGGGGCCTGTGGTCCTGGAGTGGGATGGGGGCGATTTGTTACACCCATCGCAACACACCCAACAGCAGCGTCGGTGACGCCATGTGGGCCAACAATGGACAGGATTGCGCCGACATGCCCGACATGCCCTGCGACCCTACCCACGGCACCCAGCACGACCGGTTTCACGCCGCCGCCCGCAGCCGGCATCCGGGCGGGGTAAACGCCGTCTTTGCTGACGGGCACGTAATCTTCACCAGCGACACAATCGACCTGGTTATCTGGCAGTGGCTGGCCTCTATCGACGACGGCCAGGTGATCCCCGCAGATTTCTGACGCCGGGCATTCTGTGGGAGGCGATAGGCCACAGATGCTGCAAAGCGGTTCAAATATCGATTTGCAGATTGTGAAACCGGCCCGGTCGATTTCGGTTTAAACGACCAAATGCGGGTTTTGCCCGTTGCATTCTCGCTCCTTAAAATCCCGCCGAGTCACGTGTGGCAGTGGTAAAGAGGTCTGATCCGAATTAGAATCTCCTTCGCTTGGATCATCGAAAAATGGCACTGCGGCGAATCTCGTCCCTCTGACCGGATCTGATCGAGATCGACTCGTGGTTGCCGGGAGTTTTCCAGTGGAATCAAAAATCAAATTGTCCGGGGTTGCCAGCTATGAGCAGGTAGACGACCAATACCTCAAACGACGTAAGCTCCGCAAGAGCGCTGGGTGGATCCTCCTGTGGGCACTCGGGGTGGGCGCGGTGATCTCCGGTGACTTTGCCGGCTGGAATACCGGTTTAATGTATGGCGGCTTCTGGGGACTGGCCATCGCCACATTTTTGATGGCTGTGATGTATGTATGCATGGTATTCACGATTGCGGAGTTGTCAGCCGCGCTTCCGCATGCCGGCGGTTTTTTTTCTTTTACCCGAAACGCACTCGGTCCCACCGGCGGTTTTATTTGCGGATTGACCGACACGATCGAGTACGTCATTACTCCGGCAGTGATTGTCTATTACATCGGCGGCTATATGGACAAACTTGTAGCCGGTGTGCCGGGACTGGAGAGTGTTCCTAGTTTCATTTGGTGGCTCTTGTTTTATGCGATTTTTGTCGCCGTCAATATCCGGGGTGTCGAGCTGACTTTAAAGGTGGGCTTAGTGGTCACCGGAATTGCCATGGCGATCTTGGTGGTGTTTTATATCACCGCGCCTCTTGTTGGCGCATTTGACTGGGAATTGCTGTTCAATATCGAACCGGAAGCTGGTCATTCGGCCCGGGGGCTCCCCAAGGGCATTTGGGGCATCTTTGCCGCTTTGCCATATGCAATCTGGTTTTACCTGGCGATTGAACAGTTGCCCTTGGCTGCTGAAGAAGCTCACGACGTGGTCCATGACATGCCTAAAGCCTTGATCTTCGGCATGCTGACTTTGTTGTTATTGTCATTGTTTACGTTGGTCATTAACACGGGCGTAGGGGGCGGCGCTCAAGCCATCGGGTCGTCCGACGCGCCCTTGGGGGACGGTTTCGAGGCGGTGTTTGGCATCAGTTCGGCCAGCAAAGTCCTGATTTTGATCGCCCTGACCGGCTTGATCGCCAGCTTTCATACGATTATCTATGCCTATGGCCGAGTTCTCTTTGCGCTCTCCCGCGCGGGTTATTTGCCACGTTGGATCTCGTTAACGGGAGAGGCTCAAACGCCGTATGTCGCGTTGATTCTCGGCGCGGTGATTGGGTTGCTGTGTGCGATTGCAATCAAAATTTCTGGGGAAACGGGAGTCGGTGCGGCGCTGCTGAATATGGCCGTATTTGGTGCGGTGATCTCTTATTCTCTGGTGATGTTCAGTTACATTATTTTGCGAATACGCCGGCCGGATCTACCACGCCCCTATCGCAGTCCGCTGGGAATTCCCGGCGCCGCCATTGGATGTGTCTTGTCGTTGATCGCATTGCTGGCGACATTTGCAGTCGAAGACTATCGACCTGCCGTGGTCGGCGTCATCCTGTTTTTGATCGCTGGGACCGTTTACTTTTTGTTGTACAGTCGTCATCGTCTGGTCGCGCAAGCACCCGAAGAAGAGAATGCGTTAATCGCCGACGCTGAGCAAGAACTTGCTCACCGATAAAACTGGAAACCAAGATGTTATCAATCAGTCAATTGCGAGAATCCGCTGCCGCGGGTGAAACCGATACGGTCCTGGTCGTTTTCACCGATCTATACGGCCGCTTTGTGGGAAAACGCTTTGACGCAAATTTCTTTATTGACCAGGTCGTTGAAAAGGGCACCCACGCCTGCAACTACCTGCTGACCGTCGACATGGAAATGGAACCGGTACCTGGTTACGCCACCGCCAATTGGGATCAAGGTTACGGCGACTTTCATCTGGTTCCCGATCTCAATACGCTGCGGATCGCAAGTTGGCTCGATCGGACTGCCATGGTGTTGTGCGATGTCACCCACCCAAACTCGCACGAACCAGTGGCCTGCGCGCCTCGGTCGGTCCTGCGCCGTCAAATTGAACGAATGTCCACGGGAAAAATGGAAGCCAAGGCCGGTTCCGAACTGGAATACTACATTTTTGATACTTCGTATCGAGCCGCGTGGGAGTCGGACTTCGCCGAAAATTCAATGCAACATGCCGGTTGGTATATCGAAGACTATCACGCTCTCCAGGGCACGCGTGAAGAACCGTTTAATGCCGCCGTTCGCCGACACTTGAGCCAGTCAGGTGTGCCGGTCGAATGTACCAAGGGGGAATGGGGGAAAGGCCAGCACGAACTCAATATCCAATACGCGGATATCCTCAACATGGCAGATAACCACGCGGTCTATAAACAATGCCTCAAAGAGGTTGCTGACCAGCAGGGCATCAGTGTCACGTTCATGGCGAAATATTCGCACCAGCACGCCGGCTCCAGTTGCCATGTGCACATCAGCCTCTGGCAGGATGGCCAAAACGCATTTGTCGGTGATACGACTCTGGGAAGCATCAACTGCTCGGATACTTTTCGGCATTTCCTGGCCGGCTGGATCGCACACGTTCCTGAAATGATGGTAATGTACGCACCAACCGTGAATTCGTATAAACGATATCAAGCAGGGTCATGGGCACCGACACGAATCGGTTGGAGCGGTGACAATCGCACCGCCGGGTTCCGCGTGGTCGGTAGCGGACCCAGTTTGCGGATCGAATGCCGGATCCCAGGCGCCGATTGCAACCCCTACCTCACGTACGCCGCCGCAATCGCCTCGGGCTTGGACGGGATCTCACGAAAACTCGAGCCGCCACCGATGTTCGATGGCAATGTGTATCAGGCTGAAGAGTTGCTCCACATACCGACCACGCTTAATCATGCCATCGACCTTTTTAAAGCGAGTGCGTTTGCGCGCGAGGCACTGGGCCAAGACGTGGTGGATCATTACGCCCATTTTTTCTGCACCGAACAGGCGGCATTCGATCGGGCAGTCACGAACTGGGAAAAACAGCGCTATTTCGAGCGAATTTGAGCTGCTCTCCAGACCGGTCTCCCTATCCATACGAACCAACCGATCATGACACGGCCAATCATTGGGATCACGACCTACGCCCAGGATGAAGATCTGGAGTTCAAGCTCCCGCGACAATACGTTGACTGTGTGCGCCGAGCCGGAGGATTGCCATGGTTGCTACCGCCGGGCGAAATGCACCTGAATGACTTCTTCGCTGCCATTAACGGGTTGATCCTCACAGGCGGAGGGGACCTCAATCCAGAATGTTATCATGGGAAACCTCATTCCACTCTGTACATGGTTGATTCCGAACGCGACACCATGGAATTACAGATTGCTCGAACGGTGATTGCGACCGGTATGCCAACTCTCGCAATCTGTCGCGGGGTACAAGTGATCAACGTCGCTTTAGGCGGCACGTTGTTTGAACATCTACTTGACGTCGTCGGGAACGAAGTCACTCATCGGCTCCCACCGCGCGAGCCTGCCGAACATCCGATCCGTGTCCTACCCGATTCGCACCTGGCAAAGATCCTTGCCGCGACCGAATTCTCCGCGGCTTCCTGGCATCATCAAGCGATTCGGGATGTCGGGTCCGGACTTGAGCCCGTCGCTCACGCCGCTGACGACACAATCGAAGCAGTCGAAATGTGCGGACATCCGTGGTTGATCGGCGTACAATGGCACCCGGAACTAACCGCGGCAACCGATGCAATTCAGCAGCGGTTGTTTGACGATTTTGTCACGGCCTGCAATGACCTGCGAGGAAACGCATGAGACTACAAGACAAGGTTGCTGTGATTACCGGAGCGGCTAGCGGGATTGGTCGTAAGTCAGCAATACGATTCGCCGCCGAAGGCGCGCAAATTGTCGCCGTCGATCTCAATGCGCAAGCGGGACAAGAAACTGTTGAACAAGTTGAAGCCGGCGGTGGTGAGGCGATCTTTGTTGAGGCCGATATTTCTCAAGGGGACGATTGTGAGCGGATGGTTGCCGCTGCCCAAGAGTCGTTCGGTAAAGTGAATGTGCTGTTCAACAATGCCGGGATCATGCTGGGCGAAGACAGTGACGTGGAAAATACAACCGAATCGGTTTGGGAAAAGACGCTGGCGGTCAATCTGCGAGGTGTCTTTTTAGGCTGCAAATACGGCATTCCGGCGATCCGCCAGGCCGGAGGCGGGTCGGTCATCAATACCGCTTCATTTGTGGCCCTGATGGGAGCCGCCACACCGCAAATCGCTTACACGGCAAGCAAGGGCGGGGTGGTCGCGATGACTCGAGAACTGGCAATCGTCCACGCCCGCGAGAACATTCGAGTCAATGCGTTGTGTCCCGGCCCGCTACATACTGATTTGTTAATGAACTTTCTCGACACCGAAGCAAAACGACAACGGCGACTCGTGCATTTGCCGATGGGTCGTTTCGGCAAAGCGCAGGAAATGGCCGAAGCAGCCCTGTTTCTGGCATCCGATGAGTCCTCTTATGTTACCGGCACGGAATTCATGGTCGACGGAGGACTCACCGCCGCCTACATCACACCGGAATGATGGGGTTAGACCCTGTTTTCGGTTTTTGTGATTCGTCGGCCCCCAGCGGTTTCAAAAAAACGTAGCTGACAGGAATTCTATTCCCAGCTGTTTCCATCTTATCCTCCAAACGCGTTACGACTTGATCCTGGTAGTAGTCGGGAAGCAAGAATCATGTTGGATTTCCCACGAATGATTTAGCTTTTGCTCCGGGCCTGGAAGACCAGCAGGCGATCGTGCTCTGGTGTATCGTAACGAGCTTGGCCGTGTTACCAGTTCGCACTGGCCGTCACCATCAATATCCCAGGCACGCGTGGTTTCAATGTTGCCAATCGGGTCCAGCTCATGCGTCAGCCACTGCTTGCCAGCTTCGCCGGGGTTTTCGAGCCAACGGAGTCTTTGCCCGAACCAGCCCGTCTGTTCTCAGAAAGAGTGCGTCAGTGAATTGGCAGCAGCGACCCTGATTAAATCACATAATCGATGTCCATGCTGTCTGCCGACACACCGTTGGGACGCCCCCCCAAGGCGATGCCTCCCGAGATATGCCAGGCGTTTTTGACACCAACTCGGCGCAGCGTGTCAGCTGCCTTGCCACTTCGGTTGCCACTTCGACAGATGAAGATGAGGTCTTGAGGCGCCAACTTTGAACTAGACTCTATTAATAATCGCTGCATGAAATTGCTGAATCTGGTGAGAGGAACGTTTTCGGGTGGTTTGCCCAATCCCAAGGCACCCCAATCCTGAACAAATTTGAACTCGTGTGCTTCCCGCACATCAATGATGCGTGAATCATGGTGCTCATCAAAAAACTGCTTCCACTGCTCCGGGGAAATATCAATGGATGATCCTTGATTCGTGTTCACATGGATTAAGCCACAGACGAGTTCATCATTATTTTCATCGTCAATCGAAGAGTCCAAGTCGTTTTTTGTCTCTTTGAATTCCTCGAGTGACATCGGCGTGGATGCATCTAACACCCGAGCCAGCAACTTGTTTGATCGTTGTTCGCTTGCCAGCGTTGTAGAAAATCCGTCCGTGTAATCATGCGATGGACAGATTAACGTGTTTTTTGTAACGATCCTTGGCATTTTCCGAAGTGAGTCGTAAAGGTCTGCGACAGAACTGGACTGAAAGTCGGTCCGCCCAACACCACCAATCAACAGCGTATCTCCAGAAAAGGCAAAGCGAACATTCTGAGGTTCCAGCCTGCCATCCTCCGAGAGTTGGCCAACAAGATAGATTTGACCGTCCGTGGTATGACCCGACAGGTCGGTCCTGGCCAGGACTTCATCGGAAGTGAAGCGAATATAACTGGCCTGGGTGTCGTCGCCCAAGACGGCCGTTCCATCCGCAACGTCCGGCCACCCTAAAATGTCGCCGACATGAGCCGATTCTGTGACATGATCGCCCAATCGGCTAAGCAACTTCTCCCGGCACGATTCGTGGTCCACATGGCGGTGTGTATCTAAAATGGCCAGTACGTGACAGTTGTGGGAACAAATAAGATTCTCAATCCGTCCGGAAAGCTCCTCGCATGGGTCAATGACTATGCAATGCCTCGTTTTCGGATCCATCAATATCCAAGAGCACATTGTGCCATGCTTCAACTGAAGCAAGCCGCCAACCGGTGAAATTTCGGGGGTACGTGGCACTTCTGACACGACGAGACCTGAGTCGCACAGCGCTTTTCCCGCTTCTTCAATCCGCGTACACGCAGCCGCTATTTCGCTTTCGGTAGTGGTCAGCCCAAACGATATCCGAATGGCACCTTCACTACGCCACCGCGGCAGGCTCATTGCGTCGAGCACAAAAGATCCCCTCAAAGCTGATCCACAGGCAGACCCCGAACTCACCCGGATTCCTGCGGCATCAAACAAATCCATAATCTCTTTGCTTGAAACTCCCTGGACGGAAAAATTAATCGTGGTAGGAACCGACTTGTCAAATGGAGTATTAAATACGATCGACGGAAGAGCGCTCTTCAAGCTTGCAACAATCCGATCACGATAACGCATCAGCGTTTGAGAATCTTTGAACGTTGAATCATTTTCGTTATCCAAACAGCGGAGAACAGCAGCCAGCGCAGCAACTCCAGGAAGGTTTTCGGTGCCAGAACGAGCACCGCTTTCCTGGCCGCCACCGGCAAACAACGGGGTTAAGGGCGCATTTTCTCGCACGTAAAGCAACCCGATACCCTTTGGTGCATGAAGTTTGTGGCCGCTGATGGGGGCATAATCGATAGTCGTCGCAGCTATGTTCAATGGTGTCTTGCCGATCGCCTGAACACAATCGACCATCCAGGGTACGTGCACGCCACAGCAACCCAAGATTTGCTCAATTCCTTGGAGGTCGTGAATGACACCCGTTTCGTTGTTCACCGCCATTGTGCAAATCATGTCAGCCGAAATCGCATGCTCACGCACAAATTCGAGATCGAGGGCGCCCGTTCGGTCTACGGGAATTTCGAGAACGTCATTCCCAAGGCCAAGCGTTTGGTTCCAATGCGTTAGTGCCTGGGGAACTGCTTTGTGTTCCGTCGCGCCATACAGCAATAGCCGCCGCTGGTCAGCTGCAGGTTGCCGCTGTTCTCGAACCCGAACGAGAGTCGAGAAAACCCCTATTTGAATCGCCTCGGTCGCTCCGCTCGTGAAGATGATTTTACCGCTTTGGGCTCCAAGAACTGACCGTACAAGACTTCGTGTTGTCTCCAAAATGTGCCGGGCCCTGATTCCCGTTATGTGTGAACTGCTGGGATTTCCGAATAGCTCTTCCATCGCGGCCTTCGCTTCGTCTGCCGCTTGTGGTAACACCCGGGTGGTAGCGTTCGCGTCCAAATAAATATCACTGGGAACTCCGCCTGGCATTTCAAGGACCTCTCTGATTAACGTGCTCTTCTATTGGGGTCGCACTTCAACATCTATTTCCCAAGACGCACACGCATGGCCATTCTAACCGACATTGACCTTCTCTACATGCAACTTCTGCGATCTTGGATAACCGTGCGTTTTCGATTGCATCCGCTGGCTTTGGTTTGGACATTAACAACGGACTCGCTTCACGGATAAGCACGAATATCGCGAGCGCGGTTAGCAGTCCAGCGAATACCTGCCTGAGCCGGCGCTGATCAAGACGCGTGTTGATCTTCCACCCTAGCTGGCTCCCAAAGATACCTACGACCGAGAAAATCAGAATCGTGTTGGTGTCGACAGACATACTGTGCGTTAAGAGATAATGTTCATACTTGGCAAATCCGACAGCAGCCTTGATGGTGACGATCGCCAGACTGGTTCCAATCGCCAACCGCATTGGAATTTTTCGCATGAGCACCAGGGCCGGCACAATCAGGAATCCGCCCCCCACACCAACGAAACCAGTCACCACACCAACTACCGAACCCTCGATTGCCATCTTCCAGATTGCCGAATCTGGCGCGATCTCAGAATGGCAAGCGTCATTGGATGGACCTGGCTTGCGGACCATCAGGGTAGCCGCAAGCAACAACACACCACCAAATACCATCAATTGCAACTCGCCAGAGGCAAATCCAGCCAGCCACGCACCAACCAAGGTTCCTATCATCGCGGGAATACCAAAAATCCATACGCTATTCCAGTCGATGTCTTTGGATTTCGCATAAGGGATTGCTGCCGCGATCGAGATCAGACCCACGATGGCCATCGATTCGGCAACCGACTCTTTAGGGCTGTGGCCGACAACGTATACGAGCACAGG
Organism: Lacipirellulaceae bacterium; assembly: GCA_965243695.1. GTDB lineage: Bacteria > Planctomycetota > Planctomycetia > Pirellulales > Lacipirellulaceae > JAKVCB01. The sequence goes on from CBDEWC010000045.1 coordinate 472,686, forward strand.
AACCGAAATGGCCGATCCGCCTGAGCCAAGCAATCCCACCGAAAGGCCGATCGTCAGCGCGCCAACAAACACAATCAGCATCCAACACTCCGCCTATTTTTTCTTTGCGAGGCTGCATCCCTGCATGGATTTCTTGGGGAAATCCCAAGCCTTGCACCATCGATCATGTGCGATGCAGATTGCCAAGAGTTTCCGATTGGTCGGTTGCAAGATCACCGGTGCGATTGCACCGGCTACAGCGTGTATTAAGACCGGGTTCGACTACCAGTACGATACAGTACACCCGTAAAAAACACCATGGTCCGTGTCCCAAAGCTCTTTGAGTCCAACATGGGACACGTCGGCCGGGAGGACCAACGCAGGCTGTGACTGTGCGGTTTTGCGCACAGGTCGATGCTGTTAAATGGTGCTGTGTACAGCGAGTCTTTTCACAAGTTCCAAATTCACTCTATGTCGAATAAAAACGTTATCCGGGTAACGATAGTGGGGAGAGCCTCAGCAGGTTCAACCAAACCTTCCAGGTTGAATCTCCGCCAGTCAAAACCAACACCGATTGTCAAATTGAGTGCCCGGCAGTGTGGTTGCTGGCCATCGCGCCGCTGCTACTGCCCGGGCGATACAACCAAAGCCTGGGATCTTATTGAGAACTATCTGGGGTTCGAGGCTTTGCTGGATATTTATCCTGTAATTTTTGCCATCAAGCCGGTCTGAACCATCACCGATAGAACCCCCAACGTGACGAAAAACGCGCCGGCAAGCGCAAGCACAATTCTCACGAACCAGTTCGGCCGAAGCGGCTTGGGGAGCAGGGTCAAATTGAGCACCAGCGTATGCCAGCAGCTAAACCCCAGGGCAATATTGAAGAACATGGTTGCGTATTTGATCAATTCACCCGGATTGAGCGACAACATCACCAAACCGAAAAGCGTAAAACCGACAAGGACGCGAAAATAGACTTTTTTGATGGCCTTGGGATCCATCTTTCGTAACCGGCCACTGCTGGTCCAAAACACATCCACCCAACGGCGGATCACACCATCGGCAGCCGTGCACATCGTCGGCCCCAACACCAGGAAACCGCAGAAGATTGTCATGAACCAGCAGAAATCTCCAAGCCCTGCTCCAGAGGTCTGAGTCACTGCCTGCTGGACACCTTCGGCGGTCATGACGGCCATCGTCCAGTTATCGCCCGAATCAGCCGGCTTGAGGAATTGGATCGACAGCATCGATGGCAGTGCCAAGCCAATGAAACAGGCTGGCAACCAGACCGCCAACTGATCGCGGGCGACATGCTTGTACCACCTCCGCCACCGCGGCATCGATTCCGTATTGGGCTCGAAAACAGATCCCACGTGGGACAGTTCGATGTCGTGGCCACCAAAGACACTGGGGATCGCACCGACCTGGTGCCCCATCCCCCAACCCTGGTCACGGGTGTAGTTGCTAATGGTCGAGTTGGACAAACCACCCGATCCGGCAATCGCGGCCAACGCCGTAATGAACACAATCATCGACAAATCGATCTCGGGCAGTCCATGGCCACCCAGCAGCGAAACGAAGATGTTCTCGACATTGCTTCCGCGCACGATCTCCTCGCCCGGTGGCGCAGCCACCGGAACGCTCCCAAACTTAAAAAATCCCGTGATGATCTCGACCCAGGTTTCCGATGTGGAATAGAAGAAAGCGAGAAACAGCAAGAATCCAAAAACAACAATGATTTTGAAGGTCATCACTAGTTTGAGCGACTTGTAAATCTTGCCGCCAAACAACAACGGTATCATGGCAAGAACGAAGATTCCGTAAGCGAGTCCCTTCATCAGGTACCAGTCACTGTTGTGTCCGGCAAAGTCCAGCAGAGGCAGGTTATCTGGTCCCGGAACAACGCCCCCTTTAATGAGCGTGGCGACTGGAGTCGCGGCATTGGCGGCCAGATAAGGAAACACCGCTCCGAAGTCGAACAGCAGATACGCGATCAGCCAGAATTGAGGGCCCGGCAACGTGCGAAACTTGCCCGTGAAGATTGGCTCCCCCGTATAGAGCGTGTAACGGCTAATCTCAATGTTGTACACGACCTGGCCCAAAATGCTGACCGTTGCCAGCCAGAGCAGGGCCCCGCCGTAGACCGCTGTCACCTTCGGCCCAACCAGCCATTCTCCCCCGCCAATCGCCGCACCACCAACGATTAACCCAGGGCCCAACAAGGCAAACCAGTTGCTAATCGTAAACCTGGGGGCATCAATCAGTTCCCCGGAAGTCCACTGCGGCATCCGACCAGAACCGGGATAAGGTGGTTGGGCTGTTGTCGCCAAAGCGTCGCTGTTGGTCGTTTGCGAGTTGCTCATGGGCCAAGGCTGTCCGGTTCTGTTCCGCCGTAGGCGATCCTCTACAGAAGCTTCACTGAGTCACTCTATCTGGCTGACTGCGTACGATCATCGCCTAGCAAGAAGTCCGAGGTCAAGGGTAAGAGTTCAACTTGTCTGGGCAAAATCCCGAGACACAAAAATTGCTGCATGACAATCACGGTCGGGCAAGAAATGTTTTGCCTAATAACCTGCAGGTTGATCTACCGGCGGTAACGACCTTGGCCCTGAAATGTCCGCGTGATGCTTTGTTTAGGAGGTTGAGATTCTGCAGCCTGGGCCTGACTTGTCGGAAATTCGAAGAACCTGTCCCGGCCAGGCAATCAAATACTGCTCGCTGGTGGGCACCATGGGATTGCTACAAACCCTGTAAAATTGGTACGGTGGGGCATCAGCAGTAACTCACAACTGCTTCTGGCCCGGTAGCTCAGTGGTTAGAGCAGGGGACTCATAATCCCTTGGTCGGGGGTTCGAATCCCTCCCGGGCTACTGGTTGGTTTTAGAGCGCGTGGCAGGATGTCGCATCCCCTAGAAAAACAGGGGCTTGCGGGTGCATGTGCGCATTGGGCCACTGTTTGTGCCATATCGCAATTTTGCCTGCCCAATTCTGTGCCATTTTCAGGGGAACGCTCAAATCCCAAAAAAATTATCTCTGTCATGTCGGGTCGTCGAGCTGCCTCTTGAGGTACTCTCTACAACCCTTTCATAAGTATTGGACTCCCTCCCTCCAGTGCTTACGACCCCAGCCACTCTCCCTCCCAACTGGCTGGGGTTTTTTATGCGCGAGTCCTTTTGGCTGCTTTGCAGCCAACCAGAATACCGAACCATTCACCCGGCGAAGGACAATCGCCACAAGCTTGCCCGCGACGCGCTAAGCGTCGCCAGAAGGCTCGACACCTGGAATGTTCAGCTTGCCATGCGTCTTCTGCCACGAGTCTGGCTGTGGGGCAGTGAAACCGGGATCAAGTCCCAACGCAAAGCATGTTGAAGCAAGTTGACTACAGGTTGTCTCATCGAGTTCAATACCTTGCTTTGTGCGCTCGGCTTTCGTACGACTTTCAGGTTCTCCCGGCATCAGGATTTCTCCATCTGGCGTTCGAGTACGTGAACTCTTCACAAACTCGATATACCGGCTGACCTCTGGAAAAAATTCGTCGGCATCTACAAAACGACTCGGATCCAAAATGATCGATAGCATACCATTGGCAACACGTCCAGCATTTCTGGGATCGCTGCATGATCCGCCGGTCAAGGCTCCGGCGAGGACTTCGATGATCATGGCTAGCCCGTATCCTTTGTGTCCGGCAATCGGGAGGATTGAACCGGGGGGATCCCCATAAAAGACAGTAGGCTCCCGCGTGGGATTACCGTCGGCGTCAATCAGACAATCTTCCGGGACTTGTGTTCCCTGATTCAGGGCAACCCGAACCTTACCTTCGGCAATCATGGCCGCGGCCATGTCCAACAAAAGTGGCTCGCCGTTTTCAATGGGAACCGCCGCTGCAACGGGATTGACCGACAGTCTCCGTTCAGTGCCTCCGTGTGGTGCAACGAGCATCCCTGCACCACTGGTATTGATGAAATGAATTGCAATCATCCCCGCTCTGGCCGCCATCAACGGCCAGTCGCCAATGCGACCCAAATGGCCTGAGTTCCGCAACCCAACGACAGCTACCCCCTGTTGCGCTGCCTTTTCGATTCCCAGCTGCATACTTTGAAACCCGACCGATTGGCCCAGGCCAAATTGACCGTCAATCACCAGAATCGGCCCGTTGTCAACGGCGATCGATATGCTTTGGTTGGCCAACACCTTCCCTTCCCGCAACCACTCTACGTAAGTCGGGATCCGGATCACACCGTGCGAATCGTGGCCAACCAGGTTCGATTCGACAAGCAATTGCGCAACCCGTTCGGCTTCTTCCGGTTCACATCCAGCCGCGAAAAAGATACGCGTGGTTAATTCTCGCAAATCGTGGTGAGCAAAAATCATTCTTATACTCCGTCGATCCGTACAAACTTTTGCAACGTGTGGCATGTGGGGCTGACCAAGCCACGTTTTGCACCCGCTGACCAAACCACTTCCGAAACGTAGATGTCACCAAACTTATCAACCCACACGTCGTGCGGGGCAAAAAAATCACCCGCCGCAGAGGGGGACTCGCCTCCGCCCCAACGAGCCAACAAAGTCCCGTCGCAGTCGAAGATGCTCAGACGTCCTCCCACTGCATTTTCAGCCGGTTCGGGCCATCCGGTCCATCTGCCAGCGCGCTCGCCAAGTTCGGCAATGTAGACCGTTTGATCACTGGTGATAAAAACTTCACAGGGACGGACCACATCGGTCCACTCATCAACGTACTTCCCGTTCAAGTCGAATCGCTGAATGCGGCTGTTTTCGCGGTCGGCAATGTACACAAGGCCTCCAGCGTCAATCGCAATGCCGTGAGGAACCTGAAACTGACCAGGCCCGTCTCCTGGTTCGCCCCATGATCCAAGCAGTTCACCTCCCGCGGAAAAACGATGGACCCTGGCATTTCCATAACCGTCCGTGACAAATAGCTCACCAGAGGGTGCCACGGCCAGATTCGTGGGGTAATTAAATGGTGGCCCGGACTGGTTGATCGTGCGGTAATCAATACTCTGGGCACCGGTGTGTGAATAGATGCCACTGGATCCTAGTGTGAGTTGAGCCTTTCCGTCAACCGAAAAGACTTTGACCGTATGGTCGAAATCGTCAACGCAGTAGATCGTATCCTCGGTCCCCACCGTGATCCCATGAGGTCGGACAAAATCACCAACTTCAAACCCACCGAGAAAATGTCCGTTTCGGTCAAACTTCATTATCGGCATCGGGCTGCGGTTGAAAACGTACACATGACCCTGGGAATCTGCAGCTGCGGCCACGACTTCCTGAACTTGTGCCCCTGGGGGCCATTGAGGCCATTGTTCCAGTACCTGGTAACGGTGGCTGCCGGCACCAACTTCAATTCGGTTATTCAACTCCATTTCGTACTCCCTCACACCTTTTTCGGTACGTTGTACTCTTTGCATGGTTAAATTTCAGAACTCATCGCCGTGTCTGTGACATGAGCCCGCGGAGACAACCTGGCAATTTTTTGTCGACTTATTTTTTTGCCGACTTACTTACTTGCAGGTATCTCGATCAAAGTACCGCCATCTTCCGGTCAGCGCATGCAGCTAGTTTGCCGATAACCGGGCTTCGATTGCCGTGCTGTCCACTGGCAGCCGTCCATGTCGTTCCGGGCTGGTTATGTCAGAGTGGTTGTTGCGCCTGCTTGCGAAGTTTCACACAGTCTTCGTCTGAATTCAATGTGTGAGCCCAGGCGGGCGTGGACAAACACCTTACTCCAAAGGCCTTTGGGGGCTCGTGATCCGCATACTCTCCGGCAAGAAGCGATTGAGTCGTGGAATTACGGAATCTCTATGGGCCCCTGACATCGGCCACAAACGAACTTTCTGAAACCTCGACCGGTCGTCGCGACGGCTCCTGCGAAGAGAGCCAGGCATCGTTCTTCCAGACAACTTAGGCTGCTATGCGTCGATACTGCACATCATCGTACGTGTAGCCAAACAGTTGGATATCTTCGGAGTAGCCTTGAGCCACAAGTTCGATAGCGCGATCAGAATAGTAGGACTGGTAGTCTCGATGTTGTGACCGGTTCCGCTTCCCGAGTGACCCGGTGATGTTCACCTCGTTGCAACCGAATGCGAAATCTTCCATCAGGTTTTCAAACCGTCCAACGAAGTCCACGAGGAGACGTCCCTGGCGATCGTTGACGAAGTTTTTCTGCAGAAATGTTTTCTGAGCACACTCGTATTCCAAAAAATGCTCGAAGCTACCTAGCGACTTCAACTGCCGGTACCGCCGATGTGACGGTTGCTGTATGACGAAGTGGTAGTACGAAACGAGCCAGTCCCAGGGATTTCTGACAAACGCGAATTTGTAGTACTGCTGGAATTGTCGTCTTGGCAGATACCACTGCAATTTACGGGCAGAGGTGTGACGGCGATAAGTTCGGTACTTTGGTGGGGCAACCAGGTTACTCCGCACCCCAGCCCGTCATAACCAGCGCGTCAGCCAAAATTCCGAACCACACCGCGAAACCGGCGTGAGAACCTCCGTAATGCTGGAACCGGCGGTCTTGGGAATATGGACAAAAATGAACTGATGTTCGTCAGAAATCAACACCACAAAATTTCTCCCTACCTCTAAACGCCAAACCAACGACTGCCGATCGCGTTCTCATGCTGCCCGGGATAAGATATTCGACGAGGAGGCACGTAGCTCGTCATTTGAGTCAATCCCATAGGGAGTCCATGTCGAGCCAGACCTGAGGGTATAGTCCCGGATTGCCCGGTTGCGCCGCAGCACCTCCTGTCGCACGTAGGGCCGACCGTGATCCAGGTGGACACACACAGCTTGGTGCCGTACCTGTTTGCAGCGGACCCCCGAATTGAACAGCCGCTCACCGAGTTCACGATCGAGGCCACCGTACTCCATCCGTTGGTCAAACCCGTTGACCTTCAACACGTCGGCTTTCCACAACGACGCATTGTGGCCATTGAGTGTGGCTCGCGTGGGCGTTAACCAGTTCATAAACCAAGCGATCTGTTTCGCGGGCAAGAGTTTTAGAATGTCCTTGGAGAGCGGAAAACCGTTGGCTCGCAACCACCGCAGGTCGGTGCACTGCTGTTTACGAATATTTTCGATGCTGACGCGTTCACTTAGCACACTCGACAGCCGAACGCATCCACCCGACAACAAGTAGTTGGGCTCTGCCAGCCTCAAGTGTGTGTGCACAAAGTCCGAGTGAGGGATACAGTCGCCGTCAGACAGGATAATGTAGTCGCCGGTGGACTCCACAATGGCTTTGTTCAAGATTTCGCATTTACGGAAACCGCGATCCTCGTGCCAAACGTGGTGGATGGTCAGTCCCGTCTTTTTCCGCAACCGGTTGACCAGTACGGCCGTTTCTTGATCCGATCCATCATCAGCCACCACCAGCTCAAACTGGGGGTAGCTTTGTCCGTGGTAGCCCCAGATGACCTTTTCCAACCATTTTGTTGAATTGTAGGTCGAGATGATTACACTGACGCCCATAACCATTTTCTCCCGCGTGCCGTCAAGCAGCGGCTCCTGATGTTTTTTCGCCTTTTCTCCGCAGACCGCCGAGTACCTCTCGGTCCTTGGAATGTTGTTTGGTGCTAATCGGTGTATCATCGCAATCCCACACATGTTGGTTAAGCAGTTTGTGTAAGTGATGTTCCAGCTGACGACATTGACGGCGAGCCTGGCGGAAACGGAACATGCCAGCCAAGAGGGTTCCGCGCAGGGCCTCTCCTACAAGAAGTCGGCTGAATCGCCGTGCCAGTTTTTGACCAAGATAGGACGACACGGCCTTCTGTAGCCGGTCGTCTGTAACCGGCCCCTTGAGCAAGTCGTGCAAAAACGTAGTCAGGTGCAATACCCCCGTCTCATGCAGCGCGGGACTTTCGGCGTAGAGGTTCCGCCAGCGACAATTCAAGGAGTCAGGCAGCCTCCGAAGACACCAGCCTTGCTGCGACAGTTGCCATAACGAAACTGCCAGTCCAGCCTGATCACTGCTATGGATCGACTTCAATTTGCCCTCATGCTGAGGAAACAAGGCGGCTATTCTGCGGATGTTCTCTTCCCACAGCACCCGCAGGTCACAATCGACTGGCGCCAGCACGGCGCCGCCGTTGTAGTAGGGGAGCAATTCATTTCGCTCCCACCGCGGAACCTTGTACCCCAACCAGCGTCCAGGAAAGTTAGGCAGGCCTAACTCATCGGCGAGGCAGCGACTGCGGATGCGTGGCGGATCTAATTGCAACCCCTGGTAAATTCGCTTCCACTGGGCGTCGGTAACCTTGGGGCAATCGTCGGGCGCAGCTGCCAGACACGACGTCCAGTGTCCCAAGGGTGAAATGTCGTTGAGGATCAACGTGTCGACATCTAGCAGCAACAGTTGGCTTGTTTCAGCAGGAACTTCCAACCCTCGCAACTTGTTGCCTACGTGGTGTCCAGCCTGGATACCAATCGGTGCGTGCAAAGAGATCCTTGCTCCCGCTCGGGCTGCCAACCGACGCACCGTAGCGGGTGGTTCCCCAATACAGGCCAGGTGCAGGGGCAACCGGGATTCGTTCCCATATTGCTGTAACCAACTGGACAGAAACAGGATGGCCTGCCCCTCCTGAACCTGTGCCTGGGATCCCATGAAGTCAGGAACGATAACCACATCAAATGGTCGCGGAGCGGTTGCCGTGGAAGTAGGCAAGCCGGTCACCAGCGATCGGGGCGGTGCCACAAGACTAATCTCTGGCACGAAGACTGAAGATTTGAGTTTGATCATGACCTGTGCGCTGGTTGAAAAACTGGACGGCACCCATCTCATCCGCAACGGACCAACAACTCTTTCCTTAAGCAGCTGTCTGTCGTTGAGGCCTGCCCGCTGTGTACCGGTGGCGGTACAGCAGTTCGCCTGTTTCCAGGATTGGGCTACACACTTCCGGGTGCGACTGCAGCAGGTTCCAGGCGATATTGGTGCCTCCTCGCGAAAAACCGGTGAGCACAATGACTTTGGAGTTTTTCATGGGCGAGTAACTTGGGGGGCGCGTAGTTTGAAATACGTATTGAGTAATACCTGGACCCCCTCCCCCGTTATCGTCTACGAACTGTTGTACTACTTAGGATAACTGAATGCATTTTGCGGAATATTCGGTAAGTATCAGTTAGCGAGCCGGATGCTAGCTAGCACCGTTCCGTCACTCTGGCGCAAGCCCTCCTCGTTAGAACCTAGAATTCGTGCTGGAGTCACTCCAATGGTGGACAAAATCGCATGGGGCACTGGTTTGGCAACTACTGACTATGGTCGGTGTACTTACCGGCAAGTGGGCACGACTGGCGCACCCTGACCCTCTACATGCTTGGCTTGGACAATCTAGAAATTTTTATGACGGGAGTCCGTATTGAAGAAACCTACGACCGGCGGCAACCAAAGTTGCAATGGAAAACACGTCTTGGTTTGGAGTTCGATTGGTACGCGGTGTTCTTCCAGACGACAATCGGCCCAGCGCATTTCGCACACCATTTTTTCCCTGCAGAAACTATCCCGTTGGACTAGACCGACCGTGTTTTAAGAAGTTCTAACCAGTGGCCCCAAGTTCTGTTAAGAACAAGCTTGACTGGTTTTGCAAGCGGAGTCGCTTTTACGTTGGCTTGCCACGATCAGCTGGCAACGGCTTGCCATGATCGGCTGGCAACGTGGTTTTGCCGACAGGCCTGGCCAAATTACGATCCAAGACAGTGCTTCCCGTTGGGGTAGGCGTATCGTCAAAATAAATGCCGTAGTCCCGCTGCAAAGCCCGTTCGTCACGCCACCGCGATATGAACGGTTCCAATTCCCTGGTTTCTAATGACAAGCCGGAGCAATTTGCCGCCAGGACCTCGAAAATCTTGTTGGCAACAACGCGGTGTCCCAGGCTATTCGCGTGCATGCCGTCCTGGTGTACCAACCAGTCGGCACTCCCGTAGGCCCCCATCAAATCAACGTACAGGCACTCCGTCTGCTCGGCAATCTGACTGATGCCTTCGTTGAACTGGTGAAACACCTCCAGGTTGGCCTCGCATCCTGGATAATCGAAGGCGTACATATAGTAAGGACCTGGCAAAACAATCAGCGGCTCAATGGTTTGGCGAACCATTCCAATCAATAACGCCAGTTCGTTACAAAACAGATCGAGCGGAGTGCCATGGCAAGCATCGTTCAGCCCGTACGAGATAATCAGCAGATCTGGCCTGTAGGTAAAAACGTGCTTGTCAACCCGATCCATCGCAGACGGCTTTCCCAAATCATAGCCGGCACTTTTTGGTGAAAGGATATTGCCGCCAATTCCCACATTGACTAACTGCACCGGCACCCGCTGGAACTCGTTGATCGTGCGGGCTAACTGGCTTGGCCATGATCGCTCTGCACAATCGGCCCAACCACCAGCGGTAGTACTTTCACCGAGTGTAACCAGTGTATGAAACTCTTTGTCCCACCAATCTTTTTTCATGGGATCGAGTTTGGCAGTTTCTAAGCGCGTGTCAAGCGGACTGTCTGAAAGCACGATTTTCAACAAGCTCACACATTTCGGCACTGTTCCTGAATCTTCTTTTAGGCCCCACACGACCTCCTGCCTTGCCATCTTCTTTGAGCCTTGATCGAGAGCAAACTGCCTGCGGCGCCAGGCTCATCTGACATGAAGCCCGTGTTTACTATCCATATTTCATCCTCTAGAGGTTGGGGCTATCAACCACCACAAAGGAGTGACAACCACAGCCATCGGTTTGATGGTTGCGGTCTCACAAACGTCTCTCAAAGCCGCTAAAACTTCCAAGACACGGTGGGAACCGTTTTCAGCGGCATCGGTTTCAACAACCACGTTCAGGACCGATGTCACCCAGAAAGCCAAACTACGACGCTAGGTATCTGGCGGCGAACGGTGGATCCTCCTTGAGGGGTCGTCACCGCCAGTTCGCAGTGACCACCAACGGACCGGGTGGTTGAATCTCAAATCAGGACTTCGTGTCGTCAAAATGACTATCCAACGTCTCGTGTTTGACCTCGAAACCGGTCGTCCCCAAAGAGTTTAACCGGTGGTTCAACGACCACCTACAATGAGTGCTAACCTGTTTTACAATAACGTGTTGCGATCTTTTTTGGGGAAACACAATTGCGCCGTTCTTGCCAGGCCGGAAGAGCCTTTGGCACAAATTTAGCGATAACTCAGAACATGGTTCCAAACACTGTATCGTTTCCAACTTAAGAAAGGTCTGCCGTGTTCCGTTTTATTTATTTGATCGCCGTGGCAATGTTATCTGTCCTGATGGTAATACCCACAACCGTCAGTCTGGCCAAAGACTCTCACCAGAAAAGTTCTCAGCAAGGTCGGTCCTCGAAGCGCGCCAAACCACCACGTACGGCAAAAGTCCAAAACAAGTCTCGCGCACCTTCATCTGGAAAAAAGGCTTCCAAGTCGTCAAAGAACTCCAGTAAAGAGGGCCGGTCTTTGAGAAAAGGTCCATCCGCACCAACTCGTAAACAGCCCGCCCCAAAACGATCTTCGAAAGTTCGTTCTTCAAAACAAAGTTCGAAGATTCGTGACACCCCGCGCGCTTCAAAAACCCCTAATACCAAACGAGCATCAAAAAAACATGACGTCAAGCGAGACGCCAAGTTTCGTGACACCCGGCGCGCTTCAAAAACCCCTAATACCAAACGAGCATCAACAAACCGTGACGTCAAACGAGATGCCACGGTTCGTGACACCCGGCGCGCTTCAAAAGACCCTAATCCTAAGCGAGCATCAAAAAACCGTGACGCCAAGCGAGATGCCAAGGTTCGCGACAACCGGCGCGCTTCAAAAAACCCTAATCCCAAACGAGCATCAAAACCCCGTGACGCCAAGCGAGATGCCAAGGTTCGTGACACCCGGCGCGATTCAAAAAACCCTATTCCCAAGCGAGCATCAGAAAACCGTGACGCCAAGCGAGATGCCAAGGTTCGCGACAACCGGCGCGCTTCAAAAAACCCTAATCCCAAACGAGCATCAAAACCCCGTGACGTCAAGCGAGATGCCAAGGTTCGTGACACCCGGCGCGCTTCAAAAAACCCTAATCCCAAGCGAGCATCAGAAAACCGTGACGCCAAGCGAGATGCCAAGGTTCGCGACAACCGGCGCGCTTCAAAAAACCCTAATCCCAAACGAGCATCAAAACCCCGTGACGCCAAGCGAGATGCCAAGGTTCGTGACACCCGGCGCGATTCAAAAAACCCTAATCCCAAGCGAGCATCAGAAAACCGTGACGCCAAGCGAGATGCCAAGGTTCGCGACAACCGGCGCGCTTCAAAAGATCCTAATCCCAAACGAGCATCAAAACATCCCGTGACGCCAAGCGAGATGCCAAGGTTCGTGATATCAGGCGCGGTTCAAAAGACCGTATTTCCAAACGAGAATCAAAGATTTCTGATATCGAACGAGTCTCAAAACACGGGGCCGTCACGATACCTCCGAACGCCAACCTCGACTTACATGACAGCAAGAATCGCAAACGGCATAACGCCAACAAGTTGGAAGGAATCCGCAATTTCGACCGTTGGGTCGACCACAGTGGCAAAGGCAAGTTCAAGTCGCTCAAGCTTGAAAAGTTCCGTGGCAAGTTCGGTGATGTACGCAATAGCGGTAATAGAAAGCTCCAAGTCCCCCAGGCACGGCGGGCGAAAACTTTTGCGATCCGAAGGTTGTCGCTACGTTCAGGTTGTCACTGGTGGATTAATTTTGTCATCGGTGGCCACTGGCAGCGGAACCATTGTCACTGGTGGGACCACTGTTACTCTCCCAACTACTGGCGATGCTGGACGCCATGTCGGTACCAGGTAATTTCCTGTCCACCGATTAATGGGTATGTGAGCAGCAGCTGGTACTTTGGTATTGATTGCATCTTGGTCCCGGACATGGCAGCTTATGGCATCCAAGACGTGAAGCCAAATTCGCCAGCAGCCTTTGCCGGTTTGAGACAGGGTGACTTGATTGTCAGTATCAATGGACAAAGCATCGAAGATGAATCTGTTTTACCCTACGCGATCCAAACTTCCGGCGGTCATTTAGAACTGGAAGTGATTCGTGAAGGCAGTGACGAACCAACACTGGTTTATGTCGCTCTACAACAAATAGAGCGTTTGTCTTACTAAGTGTTACCGATCGGGGACAAGGCCTGCTCAACACAGTTTGGGCAGGCTTTTTTTGTCACCTTGGCTCATTGGCATCAGAGCCCTTTGGCTCCGGGGTGGCAACTCCTGCCTGGGGATTTAAGAACGTCGCCCGAAAGAGCGACTTCCCTGGCCTCGCACCGTGACGACTGAGACCTGCGAATTCAATTTTGGTTAGTTTGAGATAAGACTGGCCACACTTCAAATGGTTTTGAGCAAGTAGCCCTCTGCAAATTCACGGTAGGCTGCAACCTGACTGCTCACCCATTTGTTGTCGCAGGAAAGTTCGTTCGCCATGATCTCTGCAACGGACTCTGCTGCCTCGCAGGAGGCCTTGGCATCGAGCAGTAACGACCGGGTACGTCGTGCCAGAATGTCTTCGAGACAGATTGCCATTTCGTGACGTACCGCCCAAGCAACTTCAGCACCCGTGTAGGGGAGAGCTGGATGCAACGTTCTGGCAAGCCGGGGCTCTTTTTCACCAATCTGCTTGACTTGTTCGACATCTGCCCCATAAGCACGCAAATGATCCTGCCGTATGGAATCGAGAGAACTTGGATCAAGATAACCGTGCAAGTGAAGTTGCTCGGTACAACAATCCTGGGGGGTGAGTTGGCCAACTTCGATCACATGTTTCATCGCATCTTCCGCCATCTTGCGATAAATTGTCCATTTGCCACCCGTCACACTCACCAGGCCAGTCCTACTCACAAAGACTTCATGCCGTCGCGAAATTGATTTTGTCTTCCCTGATTTACCACCGGGATGGACCAACGGACGCTGACCGGCAAAAGCACACAACACATCTTCGGCAGAAGGGTTGTTCTGGAGGTAGCGTCCTGCATTCCTGAGAATGAATTCGACTTCCTCCGGCAATGGACGCGGTTCCAGTTGTGCCTGCTGCATGGGTGTATCGGTGGTCCCCACAAGAACCCGATCGTGCCAGGGAATCACAAACAGCACGCGCCCATCGTCAGTGTGAGGTACCATAATGGCACTATCACCGCGTAAAAAGGAACGATCGAGCACAAGATGGACTCCCTGTGCCGGCTCAATTTTTTCGTCCGCATCCGGGTCATCCATTTTCCGCATTCGGTCCGAAAAAATACCTGTCGCGTTAACAACCACCTTCGCGCGCACCTGAAATTCTTCTTGCAACTCGTTCTCTTTGGCAACCACTCCAACGACTGCGCCATCTTCCTTCAAAAAATCAGTGACTTCGAGGTAGTTTGCGATTGCAGCACCTTGTTCGGCAGCGGTGGTGGCAAGAGTTACGGCCATGCGGGCATCATCAAATTGCCCATCGTGGTACTTAATGCCACCCAGCAAACCTTCTTGCTGGACATTTGGAATCGCAGCAATGGTCTCTGTGCGATTCAGTCGGGTACTTTTCTCAATGTTTAATTCACCCGCAAGTGCATCGTAGAATTTCATCCCCACGCCATAGAAGGGCCCCTCCCACCATTTGTACTGCGGAATGACGAAGGCTAAATTGCTCACCAGGTGTGGGGCATTGCGACACATAATCCCCCGCTCACGAAGTGCCTCGGTGACGAGCGAAAGGTCAAGTTGCTCAAGGTAACGCACACCACCATGAACAAGCTTGGTACTGCGACTGGAGGTTGCTTTTGCAAAATCGTGTGCTTCCAGCAGCGCGGTGCGGTAACCGCGGCTTGCCGAGTCGACCGCGATACCGAGCCCTGTAGCACCCCCTCCGATAATGGCAACATCGAACGACTCAGAGCGAAGTCGTGATATCATGTCAAGCCGATTCATAGGGCCCGCTCCATGTACAGTGCAAGTCAATCTGCGTGAACTTCCTCCGCAGGCGTATCAGACTATCCACTTTTCTACTGCTCGTACCGTTTACCAGCCGCCCGCCCCCACTCTTCTTCGGAAGTCGTTTGGAGGCAGGTTACGGAAGGAAATCATCAGGACCGCCACTTTTCGATACGGCGTATCCCTTCTTCGATATCCTCCGTGGAACCCGCGTACGAGAAACGCATGAAATGATGGCCATCCCGGGGAGAAAAATCTGTTCCCGGCGCAGCCAGGACTCCGCAGCCTTCAAGCATGTCAATTGCAAATTTAGCACTGTCTTCATGCATGTGCTTCACGTGACAATAAAGATAAAAAGCTCCGTGTGGTGCCGTAAACCGGTCGAAACCCAAACGGGGCATCTCTCGCAAAAGGATATCGCGATTTCGGGCGTAGCGAACAACGTGTTTGTCAAGTTCTTCACGACAGTTCAGGGCCTCGATCGCTCCAAATTGGGAAGGTGCCGAAGGGCAGATGTAGAGGTTGTGAGCAAGATGAGTAACCGGTTCTGAGAGATACTCGGGAACAACCATCCAACCAAGGCGCCAGCCTGGCATGGAATAGTATTTCGAAAAGCTATTGATGACGATTGCGTCATCGGAATGTGCTACGGCCGTGGTTTGAGGAACATCTTTGTCAAAAATGATGTCGTGATAAATTTCATCCGAGATAAGCTGAATCCCCTTCCGCCGACAATAGTCTGCGACCTCGGCAAACTGGTCGGGCGGCATCATCGATCCTGTCGGATTTCCTGGACTTGCAAAAACTAATCCATCGATTTTTCCCTCGATTGCCTCCAGGTCTGCCACCGTAGGTTGGAAATGAGTTTCCTCGGAAGGGTAAAAGGGAACACATTCGATGTCGACCGTGGGCATCGCATGACGGTACGCATAGTAAAACGGTTGTCCAATAGCAACACGGGCTCCCTTCTCAAAACAGCTGATCAGGGCCAGCAACATGGCACCAGATGCCCCCAAGGTCACAATGATCCGCTCGGAACTGACCTCCACCCCGTACTGTTCCTGGTAGTGTTGAGCCAATCGTTCACGCAATTCGGGTATCCCGGCAGCGCCCGTGTATCCGAGAATCGAGATTTCACTTTCGCGTTGGATGGCTTCCAATGCCGCCGCGGGAGCACTCGTACTGGGCTGTCCAACCTGCAAATAGATAACTCGTTCGCCTTGGGCCTCTAACGCCTTTGCCCGCCGGTGAAATTCTTCTGCCAGGCTGGGCGTGGTACCCCGCTTCGAAAGCCTTTGGATTTCATCTGCACTCAACGCAACCCCCTTGTCGTGTTTAATCGACGTTTTATCAGAACGCTATCTCCAGTTAAAAAACGGAAACAACAAGGGCAACTTCAACCGCGCCACCCCTTGGAATCTTTTGCAAGACTGGAGAAAACATAGCATTCTTGAATTGCCTGCCTTGATTAGTATCCAAGACCAAATATAGCCCCGCAGAGCCAATACCGATAGATACCAAACCCACCAGCTTAAGGAAAGAAATAACCATAGGCCCCAGATAAGCGAGTGTTGCTTCTACGCAAACTGGCAACCACCGAGTAGGCTGAAAGACAGCAAGCACAACCATGCGGTCTTGCGCATAAACCAAACATCCTACTTTCCGGGAAGGTGACACCAGGGAAACCGCCAAATCGCAATTACGCAGAGCAAGTCACTCTGGCCCCCTGCTGATGCAGCGGAATCTTTAAAGACTTCCATCCCGAAACAAAGCGGAAGAAATCCAATCTGGAGACGCACCACAACGCCGAGATTTCACGGCCAACCAGGGCGAGCCCCAGTACTGCTAAAGAGCGCTAAACAGGTAAAGGGTGGAGTCGCAATCCACCAGGCCTTTCGACAAGAACCAAGAGGTCTTCGTGGGGGGCTGCCGTTTATTCCTCATCGCTACGCAACTTGGCAAGCACGCTGTAGTCCTCAAGTGTTGTCGTATCGCCAACCGTTTCCTTGCCAGCGGCAATATCCTTCAGTAGTCGACGCATAATCTTTCCACTGCGGGTCTTGGGCAACGCGTTCGTAAAATGGATATCGTCGGGCTGGGCAAGTGCCCCGATTTCTTTTCGGACATGTTGCTTCAGCGTTTTACGCAAGTCGTCATTAGGGTCTGCATCACGCAGGACGACAAAGACGGCAACCGCATCGCCTTTGAGATCGTCGGGGCGCCCCACCGCTGCCGATTCGGCCACCCGGGGATGGGATACCAACGCGCTTTCAATTTCAATCGTGCTCAGGCGATGGCCGGAAACGTTCAGCACATCGTCAATCCTTCCCATAATCCAGTAATAGTCATCCTCGTCACAGCGCGCATTGTCACCCGCCAGGTATTTACCCGGCACTTTACTCCAATAAACGTCTCGATAGCGTTCTTCATCACCCCAAATCCCGCGAAGCATTCCTGGCCACGGTTGGGAAATCGTTAGCCAACCACCTTGGTTGGCATCTACCAGATCACCAGCCTCATCGACGATCTCCGGAATAATACCAGGAAGTGGCTTGGTACAACTTCCTGGCTTGGTGGCAATCGCCCCGGGGAGCGGGCTCATCATGATGCCACCAGTTTCGGTCTGCCACCACGTGTCAACAATGGGGCAACGCTCACCGCCAATGGTTTTGTGATACCACATCCAAGCTTCGGGATTGATACCCTCACCAACGGTTCCAAGAAGCCGCAAACTGGAGAGGTCATGTTTTGTGACATGTTCATCACCCCATTTGATAAACGCACGAATTGCGGTCGGAGCCGTATAGAAAATAGAAACTTTGTATTTTTCGACGATCTGCCAGAAGCGGCTCTCATCGGGGTGGTTGGGGGCCCCTTCATACATTACCACCGTGGCCCCAGCAGAAAGCGGCCCATAGACAATGTAGCTGTGTCCGGTGATCCAACCGCAGTCAGCCGTACACCAGAAAACATCATCCTCGCGATGGTCAAAGACCCATTGAAAGGTTTTCTTGACATAGAGATTGTAGCCAGCGGTGGTATGCTTGATCCCTTTCGGTTTTCCGGTCGATCCACTCGTGTAGAGAATAAACAGGGGTGTCTCGCTGTCGAGTGGCTCTGCTGGGCAATCGCTGCTGGCGGACTCCATCAACTCATGCCACCAGAAGTCTCGTCCTGACTGCATGGGCACTTCGTTGCCGACACGTTTGAGGACCACGCATTTTTGGACGGTGCTTGATTTTTCCAGTGCTTCGTCAACCATAGCCTTGAGCGGAAGTTGCTTGCCTCGTCGCCAGGCTGCATCAGATGTCAACTGAATTTTGGCATTGGCATCGTTATTGCGATCGGCAATCGCCTCGGCAGAGAATCCCGCAAAAATGACCGAGTGAATGGCCCCAATTCGTGCGCAGGCAAGCATGGCAATCGCCAACTCTGGGACCATTGGCATGTAAATCGAAACGACGTCTCCTTTTCCAATGCCAAGTTGCTTTAAGCAATTGGAAAATTTGCAAACTTCCTCGTGTAGCTGAGCGTAGGTGAAGGTACATTGGTCACCCGGCTCTCCTTCCCACACAATGGCCTGGCGATCTCCCAAGCCAGCCTCAATGTTGCGGTCGAGGCAGTTATACGAAACGTTGGTTTTGCCACCCACGAACCACTGGACATCCGGCTCGTTCCAGACGAGCGTTTCCTGAAATGGCTCGAACCAGTGCAACTCCTCACGGGCCAAGGCAGCCCAAAATGCAGACGGATCCGCAGCCGCATTCTCCCAGAGTGCCTGGTATTCATCCAACGACTTCACCCGGGCATGTGCCGAAAATTCCGCCGCGGGCGGAAAGAGGCGTTTTTCCTGCATGACTGTAGCGATTTGACCAGACACCTGAGCCGCCATACGATCCCCCTTCACCCATAAGATCTTGAGAATGAAACCTGCGAAAGCCCGCATTCTACCTTCGACAAGCTGTAATTTAAAGCGGCCAACCGTAGTCTGATTTCCGCCTCCGCCGGTTGTCAAACCAGGTAAACCGCGAGAACGCTAAGGGGGGGGCTCACAAACGGGTCATGGCCAGGCGACCGATGGTCACAATTTTGGAGATTGCTTCGCGCCAGTCGGCCTTGGATTGGCCCCGATGCCGGTCTTGAAAGGTGATAGGCACCTCTGCGAAACGGGCACCGGCTCTTTGGAGTTGCCAAAGAATTTCTTCCAGATAGGCATAGCCAGTAGCACGAAGATCATCGAACGAAATTTGCTCCAGGGCCGCAACACGATAGGCTCGAAAAGCGCCGCTTGAATCGTGCACCTTTAACCGCAGCAACCTGCGACTCGCCATGTTGACCAGCCGACTGATAATACGGCGATGTCTGGGCCATCCCTTGATTAATCCTCCTGGGCAATACCGCGATCCAATCGCGACATCGACATCTTCCAACCGACCGACGAGGTCAGGGATCTCCTTGGGATCATGGCTCCAATCGGCATCCATCGTAATGATAATGCGATAATCGAGGGCTATTGCCTCACGCATGGCAGCGATCGTTGCCGAACCCAGCCCCAACTTACCTGGTCGGTGATGACACGTCAGACGAGGCTCTGAAGCCGACCGTTCATCACACCACCTGCCCGTGCCATCGGGGGAATCATCATCCACGACCACAATATGTACGTTGGGTAGCACTTTAAAAATTGCGTCGACCAGCGAAGGGAGATTGTCACGTTCGTTAAAGGTGGCCAGCGCGATAAGAACAGGGCAAGCACTTGACGAGGAATTACTTTGCATATCTGCATTCCTATTCCCTCGCACTTAAACCTTTGTAGTACTCGATAGATCGCTTTAAACCTTCGTCGAATCCAACGCTCGGCGAATACCCGAGAACTTTTTGGGCAGCGGTGATATCCGCCAAACTTTCACGGACGTCCCCAACACGAGGATCTGAAAATAGCGGTTGAATCTCTTTTCCAAGAATTCGCTTGATCGAATCCATCACCGCAAGCAGGGTGAGTTGCTTGCCACAGGCAGCGTTAAAGACTCCTCCCGCTGCATTTTCGGCATCGGCTGCAGCAAGATTCGCTGCCACAACATTGGAAACGAAAGTAAAATCGCGCGACTGCAACCCATCGCCAAAAATGGTTGGCTGCTTGTCAGCCAGGATAGCAATCACAAATTTCGGGATGACGGCGGCATACTCACTCTCTGGATCTTGCCTCGGCCCAAAGACGTTGAAATACCGAAGAATGACCGTCTCTAGTCCATACGTTGCAGTAAAGGCTTGACAAAAACTCTCGCAAGCAGCCTTGGCGGCTGCGTAGGGCGAAATGGGAGAGGGCAGGTCCGATTCTCGCTTGGAAGAAAAAGGCTGGTCTCCATACACGCTGCTCGAACTGGCAAACACCACCCGTCGCACACCCGATTGCCGGGCGACGTCCAGCAGGTTTACCGTTGCGGTCACGCAATGGCTGTGGGTGTCCAGAGGTCGGGCAATACTTTTTGGCACGGAGGCCAAAGCTGCCTGATGATAGATCACTTCAACGTCTTTTAACGCATTTTCAATCGCTTGACGATCAAGCAGATCGCCTTTTACAAACTCGATCTTCCCTTCCAGATGGGAAATATTGCTCGACTTGCCTGTACTCAAATTGTCGAACACGCGGACCGATTTTCCACGTGCAACTAATTCCGTCGCAATATGGGATCCGATGAATCCCGCTCCCCCAGTTACCAGTTGAATAGCCATGGACGTAAAGATAATCAAGCTCGTGAACCTTGACAATAGAGCCATTAAGCCAAGACCACGGGGACTCTGCCGAGACAGGTTTGGAACTACCCTAAGTGAACAAAACCCCGCGGAGGGAAGTGGCAGCCCTGCTGAACTTTCAACAAGGAGCAACCAGCGACTCCCTCGATTTGGAATTTCAACCCGTCAACGGGTCACTCGGCCAAAAGGGACCACTGAATTATCCGTCGCGTAATCTGGTAAAGAGTTGGCTATATTCCTGTCGTCGGACAGAAGACTCGATCTGCCCTCTGTCAGCAGGGTCGTCTTCCACAATCAAAATATTGCCGACCCTATCTGAACCGATTGCGTGCTCAACATTGCCGGCCAGTTGCCGCTGATCTACATGGGCAGACTGGTCGACCGTCGCGTTATTGGAAATTTCATCTGGATGCTGCACGGAATGCGATGGATCGGCCACTGGATATTTGAGTGTGACCGACGCAGGCAGGTTTGCAACTTCCTCAAGGTCCGTATCGTCCCCTGAGGGCGGGTTGTTCGGCAGTTCGAATCCCGGCTCACCGGTGGTTACAATCGGCACACACAATTCGTCGTTAACAGCACTGCAGGGCAATGAAACCAGTGTTGGAAAGTGCAAATGGTCGTCTGACTCGCGGCTCGATATCGCCTGACAGGTGTTATGAACACTGCCAATACCCAGTACCTCTTGAACCAAATCGGAAAGGTCGTCACCACGACTGACAACACGCGGAGTTCGCTCGGAGAATGCGTCTCTGAAAGCTGAAAATTCCTCTAACACAATCTCCTCTTCAACAAAGTCTTCGGCAAAAGGATCGCTTGCCGTTTCTGGCGTGGGTGAACATCCCCCTGCCTCGACAGCAGAACTGGAGTTCTCCTGCATAGTCGTGACCTGGCTACTTGTTTCGAGTGGCAACGCCTCTGGCAGGAGTTCTACAGAATTGACTTCCGCAGCTGGTTTCAAAACGGCGGGCGCAGGGAATTGACCGCTGTCGGTTGCATCGTAATTATCTGACTGCCAATCAGCACAGGAGGAAGCCTCGTCATCCACTGGGCGACAACCACCGTTTTCATCTGCGCTCCCACTGGTCGTTTCATATTGAACCGGAGCGTCTGTTTCCAGAGCATTCGTTTCTAAAGTGGGCGTTTCTAAAGTGGGCGATTCCAGGGTAAGCGGGGCATCCTGCTGGACCTGTTCGGGCAGTGAATCGTCACACCTTTCGGAGTCATCACCCGGCATCGTGAGTTCGCCAAACTCCACGACATTCTGCGGAGGACAATCCGCTACCACCGCGGGTTTTGTCTCGGCAGGTATGTCTACAGGTACGGGTAATTGTTGCAGGTCAGCCCATGCCTCCTGAATGAGCGACACCGATAGTTGTTGGTGTTGCTTCTCGCCAGCAAGCAACAGTGCGTGATCGCAAAGTTGACTGACCAACCGGCAAATACCGTCAGTGGCATTGTAAACCGCATTCTGAATCTCGCTGTCAATACAACTGGCACCGTCAACTCCGGCCATCTCTAAATGCGCTCGGATGTATTGCCCCGTTTCCGAAATTCCCAGGGGTGTCAAATAACAACGCGCGGCAACCCGTTGCTGAAAAGACTCAAGTTGAGGGTCTGCCAAAATTTCTTCCAGGCCTGGTAACCCAGCAACCACAAGTCGAACGCGAGGCTGCCCGTTGCGTACGATGTTTGTAAGCTGCCGAATCTCTTCCAGCAAATGAATTGGCAACGCCTGGGCCTCGTCAACAAGCAGGAGTGTGCCATTGGGATTTTGCTCACTGTGGCGCAAGTGTTGAGCCAATGCAATGCGCAACTGGCCTTCATCGGCACAGTGGTGAGGAAGACCCAATTCAAACAGGATGGCCTGTAGCAGTGCGCGACGTGTACACAACTGGGAGGACGACAAGAATGCGATGTCCAACCGTTCGGAAAACTGGGCTGCCAAAACCTGCAGTAACATGGTCTTACCCGTTCCCGTAGCTCCAATCACTAAACCTGGCCCACCGCCGCGGCTAATGGATCGCACCAATCTTTCACGGGCTTCTTCAATCGAGGCCCCTGGAAAGTACCGCCTTGCACAGGGAGAGGCCGGAAAAATTCTCTCGTCAAAAATATTTAAATCTTGGCTGCTCATAATTGCAAAATGAAGGTTGTCGAGAATGAATTGGAAGTGTGAAGCCAGGAAAGTCCATCGGGCACTGTTGAAGACAACAAATCGGGCATTATTGAAGGCAACAAGTTGAGGCGCGCTACCCGACCCTGTCGACTTGCATCGGCACTTGGTTTGGACCGGCTTAACCCTGAGCCCCTGAATTTGGTGGGTGCAGGCTCACACCGACACGCCATCCCACAACCTGCGCACTCGGCGAAACACGAAGCCAACTTCCAAACGCAAACCCTCACATGGTTTCCACTTCAGCCAAATCGCCAAGGATTCCAGCCACGATGGTTGCCTCCGACCCCATGAAAAAAGTCAACCGGCCAAACCCCAGCTGGCCAGATCGACTCAATGCTGTGGAGTGTGTGGGCTGTGGAGTGTGTGGGGTGAAAGTCTCCGAACAGCCCATCCTTACGAAAACCAGCGTCAAACAGTAGCAAGCAGGCCATTCCACAGCCAGAAGGTTCCTGGATGGTTCTCGACTCAACCACCAAGCTGGCTACAATGCAACGGCCCAATCGCCTCCAGGTGCGTAATGTTTCAAATCAAAGTTTGTGGAATTACCAATGTTGTTGACGCAAAAGCTGCCGTTGCAGCCGGTGCCGACGCGATCGGCCTGAACTTTTATCGGCCCAGCAAACGGTATGTAACCGCCGCTCGTGCCCAGGCCATCCTCGATTCGCTCGCTGGCCAGGTCCGCGCCGTGGCCCTGTTCGCTGATGAAGTGTCCGACGAAATTAACGAGATGACCGAGCGACTGAATATCAAAACGGTCCAACTCCACGGCAATGAACCGGCCGCCTTTTTAACCCAACTCCGGAGTGACCTCACCATCATTCGGGCGCGGCGCCTGGATCGAGGGGGAATTGACACTCTCAAAGACGACCTGCAGGCTTGCGAAGAGGCTGGCAGGTCGCCAGATGGGGTACTCATTGATTCGTTGGTTCCGGGAGAATTTGGTGGGACTGGTCACACGGCCGATTGGGATGTCCTGGCTGCAAGCCGCAATTGGCACGGAAAATTGCCGCTTATTTTGGCAGGAGGGCTTACGCCGGAAAACGTAGCATCTGCCATCTCGCAGGTGCAACCCACAGCTGTCGACGTCGCCAGTGGGGTGGAAAAGTCCCCCGGCGTAAAAGATGCGGCTAGAATGCGAGCGTTTGCCGAACAAGCGGCCGCTGCTTTTGCTGCCCTTTAGTTTCCGCGACGGTCACCCGCTTACAACGGCACCAGGAACCACTTGTCACTCTTTCCTTTCAGAGACTACAATCCCTAGAGCTTGGACGCCGTTTGTTGCGGGCCAATCCCGTTCTCGACCGTCGCTACCTGTGATCGGGCGGTCTTGCCTGGGTCTCTATCGCTCGAGTTCCGAACAAGTCGACCCAACGTCTTTTTTGCCAACTGAGGAGCAAATTTGCCCACTAGGAGAAATAAGTGTTGAAAACTGAAAGTAAGCCCGCCTACAAAGTTCTTGATTGTACACCAGCAGAATTCGACCGCTTGGCCCAATGGGGACGTAAGGAAATTGACCTGGCTGAGAATGAGATGCCCGGACTGATGGCCTTGCGCCAGAAGTATGGGGCAGAAAAACCTCTGCAGGGAGCACGAATCGCCGGTTGTCTTCACATGACCATCCAGACGGCTGTTCTTATCGAAACACTTCTTGAACTAGGGGCTGAAGTCACCTGGAGTAGCTGCAATATTTTTTCGACACAAGACCACGCGGCGTGTGCCATCGCCAAAACAGGTGTCCCCGTTTATGCCTGGAAAGGAATGGACGAGGAAGCATTCAACTGGTGTATTGAACAAACGCTCCACTTTTCCGACGGCAAACCCCTGAACCTTATTCTTGATGATGGGGGTGACCTGACGGCCATGGTCCACGATAGTTTCCCGGAACTGTTGGGCGACATCCGCGGACTTTCAGAGGAAACCACCACGGGTGTCCATCGGCTTTATCAGATGCATCAGCAGGAAAACCTGAAGGTACCAGCGATTAACGTGAATGACTCGGTGACCAAAAGCAAATTCGACAACCTGTACGGCTGTCGCGAATCACTGGCCGACGGCATTAAACGGGCCACCGATGTCATGGTCGCCGGCAAGATCGTGATTATCGCCGGGTATGGAGACGTTGGCAAAGGGTGCGCTCAGTCGATGCGTGGTCTTGGTGCTCGAGTGATTCTTACCGAAATCGATCCGATCCTGGCCCTCCAGGCAGCCATGGAAGGATACGAAATCACAACGATGGAAGATGCCGTTGCGGAAGGAGATATCTTTGTGACCACCACGGGCAATCGCGATATCATCACCGGGGCACATATGGTGTGTATGAAAAATGACGCGATTGTCTGTAATATTGGCCATTTCGATCTGGAAATCGACATCTCCTGGCTGGAAGACGAAGTGACCGCAAATCGTGCCACGAAAGACCGAATCAAACCGGCTGAAGTTGGAGCTGTCGACAAATACACCTTCAAGTCGACCGGGCAGTCGATCGTAATCCTGGCTGAAGGCCGACTCGTGAATCTTGGTTGTGCAACTGGCCACCCATCCTTTGTGATGAGTAACTCCTTTACAAACCAGGTGTTAGCTCAACTTGCATTGTGGAAGAACACCGATCAATTCGCAGTCGGGGTCCATGTGCTTCCCAAATCGCTTGATGAAGAAGTTGCCCGTCTGCACCTCAAAAAACTTGGTGTCAAGCTGACCAAGATGACCCCGGCGCAAGCAGACTACATCGGTATTCCTGTCGAGGGACCGTACAAACCCACCTATTATCGTTACTAGGAACAGGGTTGGCCAACTTTGGCCGCATTGGAAGTCCGCCATATCGGTCTCACCGCCGCAAAGGCGCCGTCTGTGCTCCAGCGTTGCAACTCTGCGTGAAGGACGGTCTCCCTTCCGCTGCTACACGCGAACTTCAGATGAGAACAGGGGGGCAACTTCGTCTGAAACACCAATGCTTTACTTCCGCGGCAAACGGTCTGGTGGGTTGGGCTTCAGGTTTGACAACTTGGGGGGGGGGTTTGACAACTCGGTCAAACACCGGAAACAATCGTTCTAGCCCACTTTTTCTACGACCTGCAATCGTAGTTCACTTCCACCAATCCAGTTAAATCGTGGTCCGATTCACTCGCGTTCACACACTTTGATCCAGTAATGCCAGATATTCAAGCTTTCCGCGGAATTCGTTACAACCTCGGGCACGTCGGTAACCTGAGCCGAGTCGTTGCTCCTCCCTATGATGTGATCGACAACGATCTTCAAAACCAACTCTACGAACTTCATGAGGCCAACGTCGTACGACTGATTCTCAATCGCGAGGAAACCGGAGATGATGAACAAAATAATCGGTATGAACGCGCCCGGCGATTACTTCGAACCTGGCAGCGCGAAGGCATTCTGTTCACTGAAGCTGATCCGGCGATCTACGTCTACCACCAGGTCTTTCAAATAGATCAGGTTGAACACATACGACGAGGATTCATGTGTCGCGTAGGCCTGGAGCGGTTTGGTGAAGGGAATATCTATCCACACGAAGAAACCCATCCAAAGGCAAAAGTCGATCGGCTTAAACTCTGGCAGGCGTGCCGAGCTAACCTCAGCCAAATCTTTGGGCTCTATCCTGACCCGGAAAACAGATCGCAAGAACTCCTGGAGCAGGTGATTGCCGGAACCATCCCTCTTGAGGCAACCGATCATCTCAACGTTATCCACCGGATTTGGCCCGTTACCGATGTGGAAACGATCACTCAGGTCATTGCGACTATGGGCACCAAACCGATTTTTATCGCCGACGGACACCATCGGTACGAAACGGCCTGCACGTACCGCGATCTTCTGGCAGACAAACACAATGGCGACCTGCCGGCAAAACATCCGGCAAACGGGGTGCTTATGATGTGCGTCTCGACGAGCGATCCGGGAATGATCGTTCTGCCAACGCACCGCCTTTTTCGAGGGCTACCACCGATCAGTTCAGCGGAACTTATCGACAAGCTTGGCAACTGCTTTGACGCTCGGGTCGAAGGGACTGGTCTTACAGATACCGCACGCGTGTGGGCTCTTCTTGACCACAATCAGGTGCAAGATCGTCTTGCCTTCTATACCGCAAAAGATGGCAAGTGGGTGGTTGCAAACATCGCTGAACCAGGCATTGACAAATTGGCCCAAGTCGCCAGAGACCATAGCCCACAATGGCAAAGCTTGGGCGTCAGCATTCTTCACCGGCTGGTCATCGATACACTCCTGGACCTAAACAATCTGCCAACCCCCAAATATGTACACACCATCAACGAGGTGGTTGATGGGCTGAAATCAGGTGACACTGTTGGTCGCGATGCCACGGGACAAACGGGTGGCGGATCGCAATTTGAACTCGCCGCCTTGGTCATGCCCGCCACGCTCGAGGACATCCGTACGACTTCAGCCAACAACGAACGAATGCCTGCCAAGAGCACCTACTTCTACCCCAAACTACTGAGCGGCCTTGTCATCAATCCGCTCGAGTGACCCAACTTCACCGACTGGCGCGGTTGCACCAAAGTCGACTGGTAAAACTGGGGTGTCCGAAAAAGGCCTTTATTTACAGGGTTTCACGTGAAACCAGAAGGCTGCGGTTGCCGGCTCTATTCTTTTATCTGGAACATCTGCGCAAAGCAGACCAAACCGGGCATCGACATGGTCTGCATGTTTCACATGAAACAGGATAAATACAATATCAGGGATACTTAATAAGTCTCCACACTTGGAGAATACTGCAAAGAGTGCGTATTTTATTAAGTATGCAAACTATGCGAAGATTCGGGTTCCTACATAAGAATTAGCGGTTGTTTCACGTGGAACCTTTAGGCATCCAGTTATTGCTCAATCGCTGCCGTTTTCCGGGTAAAAACCGCTGTTTTCAGCGGGAGGCTCAGCTACGTAGTTTGGGACAAATCAAAATGTCCTTGGTTTATTCAACGGTTCAGTAATGGCTTCGAGCAGTAAATTGCCGATGAAACGTACACAACCTAAATCAACCGATGAGGCGCCTGCCAGGGAAAGGCGGCGCTTGAGGACCACAAGTCATGGAGGGCATTGGTGTGTCGAATCAGCGACGACTCGGGCGGGGACTGGAAGCACTTTTGGGGCGATCTTTGGACGCACCGATGGATCCACTCAATGACACCACAGTGATTGCCGCCCCTGAAGTTGACCAGGTGACCCGTGATGAGTCAGGCCAGTTATGGCTAAGCGTCAGTGCTATTGAAACCAATCCTTATCAGCCTCGCCAAACGTTTGATGAAGTCGAGATTTCTGATCTGGCCGATAGTATTCGCGAACATGGTGTTCTTCAACCACTCGTTGTTCGCCACCTCGATGATCGATTCGAACTGATTGCCGGCGAAAGGCGTTTACGAGCCTCGCAAGTGGCGAACTGGGACCGGGTACCCGTTCAAATTCGAGATGTCTCTGATCGGCAAATGGCAGAGTTGGCCATTGTCGAAAACGTCCAGCGAAAAGACTTAAACCCCATCGAAAAAGCTGCTTCCTTTCAGCGGTATATCGACGAGTATCAATGTACACAAGAAGATCTTGCCTCCCGGGTACATATCGACCGATCAACCGTGGCTAACCTGATCCGGCTATTGGAACTACCAGACTTGGTGAAGGATATGGTCTGTACGGAAAACATTAGTCAAGGCCACGCTCGGGCCCTGCTACCCCTGGGTGAAAAAGAACTACAAATCGAGTTCGCCCAGCGAATCAAGCAGGAGAAACTCTCTGTTCGGGCAACCGAAGATGCTGTCCAGGATTATATCCATTCGCTGGACGACGATCTCTTGAGCCTGGTAACGAGCGAAGGCCAATCGAAACCTGTACCTCGACGAACCCGCAGCGAACATCTCGTCGCGTTAGAGCAGCAGTTGCGGAATACCCTGGGGACAAAAGTTGACCTCAAGCAGGGTGCTCGTGGTCGTGGCAAGGTCACCATTCACTTCAAGAACCACGACGAATTTGAACGACTGCTGGGTGTGCTCCAAGCTGAAACACCTCAGCTAGCAAAAGTAGCTTAGTCGATTTATTCCGGTGTGATGGTTATTGCCACGACGGTCGGTTAACCTCCAAATGGCCAGCACGATACGATACGGAATACGAAGCACTCGTCGTCCGCAAGCTAAAAAATTCCACGGGTCATCCTTCATTCCGCATTTGGAGAGTCCCCGTTTGGTGATAACCAAAGAGTCACCACAACTCTAGAAATTCAATCGCTGGAGTTTTTCTAAAAGTTTCTTGTCGAAGAAACGGCGGCAAAATCGTGACGCAACAATACCAGAGCTTAGATCCAATTCATATTGTTGCCACCGTCGAAAAACTGTCTCAACGAATTGCAGCACGGTTCCCCGATGCAAGTCTGCACACCGTATGTGTGCAGTTGCTTTCTAGCGCCCAGCAGTCCAAGGACCGAAGTGAACGGATTGGACGGCCTCTCTATTGGCTGAGAGGACTTATCTGTGCATTTGTCATTTTATTTCTTGCCGGCGTCGGCGAAGTTGTTATTCAACACCCGATGGAAATAAACGATGCTGAAATTAACGAGGCCAAGCAGTTAATTAATCTGCTGCCCTTGTTGAACTCGGGCACCGATATCGTGATCGTTTTGGGCGCGACCTTGTTGTTTCTTGTGACTTTGGAAACCCGCGTAAAACGTTCTCGAGCACTTGCAATGATTCATGAACTCCGATCGATCGCTCATATCATCGACATGCACCAATTATCCAAGGATCCAGAGCGCATAGTATCGACCCTTGCTGTGACAGACGTCTCTCCCCAAATTGACATGACCCCAGCGGAACTCGTCCGTTATTTAGACTACTGCAGTGAAATGCTAGCGTTAACTGGTAAATTGGCCGCTCTCTATGTCCAGAACTTCAATGACATGGTCGCCTTAGCGGCTGTTAATGAAGTTGAGTCACTCACGACAGGATTGTCTCGAAAGATCTGGCAAAAAATGATGGTCATGTACGAAGTGATCGGACAGTCCCAGTGATTTGCCCTGGGAACCCAAACCGCAAATCTAAAACACCATAACCTTCCCAAAAAACCGGCTATCTCTGCCTGCATTTCCCCCAAAAGTCCGACCGATGCAGTGCGGACCATCCAACAACCCAACCCATTGCCGTGATTGTCGACCAGGCCCCAAGTTGGTACGATCAGGGGCCAAGAAGGTTTGATTCGGGGCGTGGCGCAGCCTGGCTAGCGCGCCTGCTTTGGGAGCAGGAGGTCGAAGGTTCGAATCCTTTCGCCCCGACTTGTTACAGCCTGTTTTCGCGAAATTTTCGCTCGCTGAACGTCCAGGCCACGGCTGTCAATTCTAGCTTTTCAGCGATTGAACTCACCCACCAAATCGAGCGACCGCGGCGCGAGCCACGATCGTTCTGGCGTGGGAACGACGACCAAAAGACGCCCAACACCAGGTTTTCGTCCGCCGGGCCTTCAGTGCTGCAAGCTCACCACACCATCAGTTCCACAAAATCCCGAGAAAGTTCGGCAAATTCTTCTTCGGTCAGTTTCCAGTCGACCGCCCCCAAGACATCGTCGAGTTGTTCGATCGTGTCGGCTCCGGCGATCGCCACAGAAATTTCCTCGTGGGCCAGCACCCAGTTGTAGGCCAGCTGGGTTAACGCATGCCCTCCCTTTTGCGCAATCTCGCTAGCTGTTTTCAGAGCGGTAGCCACGGCCCCTTGCATGACCGAATCGTATTCCTTTCGGCGCAAATCCCACAGAGTGCCCTGCGGAGGTGGCTCACCCGGCGAATAGGTTCCACTGAGCAATCCAACGGCCAAAGGGCTGAAGACCATGGCACCCAGCTGTTGATCGCGGATCAAGGGAAACATTTCCCGTTCCAAGTTCCGGTTCAGCAGGCTGTAATTGTTTTGGACGCATGTAAATGGAGTCCAATCCATACGATCGGCAAGCCATAATCCTTTGCAAACCTGCCACGCTTGATAGTTACTACAGCCGACGTAGCGGACTTTGCCACTCTGCACCAGGTCGTCCATTGCCTGCAGGGTCTCTTCAAGTGGCGTGTGGGGATCAAAGACGTGCAACAGGTAAAGGTCGATGTAGTCCGTGCGGAGTTTCTGTAATGACCGTTCAGCTTGCTCAAGGATGTGGCGACGTGAACAACCGCGCTGCTCCGGTCCGGGACCTACGTCGGAGCCAACTTTACTGGTAATCACCACCTCGTCTCGACGTGTTGCCAGCACTCGACCCAAGATTTCCTCGGAACTTCCATGGGCATCAGCCTGATCGGTCTTCAAACGATATTTGTTCGCACAATCGATAAAGTTAATCCCCGAATCGATTGCATGTTCGATGAGTCGCTGGGCTTCCTCTGCTGAGGACTGTCCGCGGAGCCCCAAACCTAAGGCAATCTGGGAAACCTTTAAGTCGCTTTTTCCAAGGTGCGTGTACTGCATGGGGCTTTATCTTCTCTGGAACCGGGCCCAATCTTCTCTGGAACGGAACCCAAAATTTACAAATTCACAGGGTCTACAATCAACCCCCGCATAAGGGGCGGCGTCGGTCAACTTCGCCATGCCCTGGGCCGCTTGCCGGTACCCTGGCAATCCCCCATGCTAGGCCGATCGTACCCAGTTTTGCAGGGGAGTTTGCCTTCCGGGGCAAAAAACTCCTTTTCCACTGCCATCGTGCAATCCCTGTTGGGTCTCGACCTGGAAGTCGAACGTGTTATTTTGTTTGGCGGGTGTCATGGTGACAGGTCCTGCAGTTCACCTGCCGTCCGCGGAACCACCACAGGTCCCGATTATCGAGGGATCGCAAGATGGGAAATATCCCCAACCAACGTGATCACACCATCGACTCGACGGGAAAATTCTGTCTTGGCCCCGCCCGAGGCGGTGGAAATTTCCCCTGCTTTTAGAGGCCCCAAGGCGAGCGGACAAAGCTTTCCTACAGACTCCCTCACCTTAGCTCACAGTCGCCTTCGCAACAGGGCCTCCATGACCAGCTGCCTTGGCATCGCGGAGGCAACGGTCAATCTGTCGCACCGCCTGTTGGAGCCGTTGTTCATTTTCGACAAGCGACATGCGGAGAAACCCTTCGCCGGCCGGTCCAAACCCACTGCCTGGGCTGACCGCGACATTTCCCTTCTCAAGCAGCAACATCCCAAAATCCATGGTGCTCATGCTCGACCGCCAAGGTTCAGGAATCGGAACCCAACAAAACATGGTTGCCTGTGGAGGGGTGACATCCCAGCCGATCCGTGCAAGCCCCTGGCACAGCGCGTCACGTCTCCGCTTGTAGACCAGGGATTGTTGCTCGACAGCTGCTTCGGTATCGCGCATCGCGACGATAGCCGCAATTTGAATTGCCTGAAACATGCCGTAATCGTAGTATCCTTTGATCGTGGCAAGTGCCTCAATCATTTTCCGGTTACCGCTGCAAAACCCGACGCGCCAACCCGCCATGTTATATCCTTTGCTCATGGTGGTGAACTCGACACCAACTTCTTTTGCACCACGAGATGCCAGAAAACTGGGCGGCTGGTACCCATCGAATGCGACATCCGCATAGGCGAAATCGCTGATTACCATGAAATTGTACCGGCGAGCCAACTTGACAATCTCGTCATAGAACGGTTGTTCGACGCAAACGGTCGACGGATTGTGCGGGTAGTTGAGAATTAATAACTTTGGATTCGGATACAGCGTTTCGCAGGTTTGGGCGATATTGGAGAGAAACTTGTCGTGGTTGGCAACCTCCAAAGAGATAACATTTCCGGAGGCCAATGCTACCGAATAAACGTGGATCGGAAAATAAGGCGATGGCACAATGGCCGTGTCACCGGGCCCCATCAAGGCCAGGCATATGTGGCTAAAGCCTTCTTTGGAGCCAAGGCAGGTAATGACTTCATCTTCCGGGTCGAGCCGGACACCAAAGTTTTTGAAATACTTGGCCGCTACTTCCCGGCGAAGATTTGCGATGCCGTTCGACTTGCTGTATGCATGATTGCGCGGATCACGAGCAGCTTCTGCCAGCTTCTCCACGACCATGTCTTCAGGTGCATCGGAAGGATTCCCCATGCCTAAATCGATGACATCACCACCAGCCCGACGCTTGTTGTAGAGCAGTTTGTTGATTCGCCCAAAAAGGTAGGGTGGTAGCCTCACCACACGTTGGGCAACCTGGACCTCAAAAGGCAAACTCGATTTGTCTTCGGATTGGGACATACAAGAAAACTGACTAAATGGCCGTGACTAAAAGCACTGTCATTGTACGCAGCCAACACGCTGCGTGCTATCGAAGTTCCCGACTTGAGATTACCCCCGGGCAGCCTCACTCGGAAATGATTGTCACGGCAATGATTGTCACGGCGGAGCACTTCACTGCACGGTTGATCCCGACGCAGGCCGCACGGCTGAATCGTACCTCTTGGCTGCAGTGGAAGCCTCCGAACCGCGGGTTCCTGCCTGCGATGTTCCCGCCAGATAGTTGTCAATTTGCGCAACGGAACGAATGTGCTCAAATTTCTCTGCCATCGCCAAGCGGAGTTTTTTCTCCGTGATGTCCAGACGGAGTATCTCTTCCACGTCCTCCCGCCGAACGTCGATTGGCTTGGTACGTCCCTCGCATTTGAGGATAATGAAGCGATTTCCAGCCTGAATCACCTCCGAGAGCTCATTTTCCTGCAGGGCAAAAGCCACTTCTTCAAGCTGCGGCTGGCCACCATGACGGCGAATTGGCGGCACCTCGCCGTGGAGTGCTTTGCTGGTCGGCTCGATCGAGTACTCGGTAGCCAACTCGCCAAAATACTCCATCGAGGGATTCTGCCGCGCTTTGCCCCACACTTCCATCGCTTTACGCATGTTGTGCAACACGATTGCCCGGCAGCGTACACGCTGGCCATAATTCGCATCAAATCCCTTTTGCAGATCCTTCTCGCGTATCTGAATGGAATCGCCAGTCAGTTTCTTCAAGGCTGCCGATGGCCAAACGGAATCTCGCAAATAGATTTCCTGGCTAACCCCCTGCTCCTCTGTAACCAGTTGGAACCATGCTTCAAAATCGGGTTGCCCTTGCTTGTCGACGACACCAGCAAGAATTGCTGCATGCCTGACCTCACGATCGACATCTTCCTGAGTGACCGTCTGCTGACTGTCAGCAAGTGACTGCTGCAAAAGAACCTGAGAAATCTCTACTTCCAGGACCTCTTTTCCGTAGCGCAACAAGCACTCGTCACCGAGTTGACTCATGGTAATCTGGTCCCCATTGACCGTGGACACAATGCCTGGCAATTGCTGACTCAGCTCGGGATCATTCAAGACGTTCTGGATGACCGCCGAATTTTGTAGACTTTCGAATAACTGACTTGCCACTTCGCGCAGCTTGGTTTCCTTAATCTGCTCGGTTATTTCCGCCCGAACTTCGTTGAGTGAGACCTCCTGTGGCGGTATATGCGACTCGCACTTAAGAATGGCGAATTTCTCAGCCACGGGTAAAATCTGTGAAACCTGGCCTGGCTCCAGCGAAAACACCGCTTGTTCGAGTGAAGCATCTCCCATATGGCGGCGGATTGGTTGAATCAAACCACCAATGCTGGCACTGTTGACATCTTCCGAGTGCTTCATTGCCAGGCGGGCAAATTCTTCTGGCCGTTGTACCAATTGAGCGTGCACTTCTTCGGCCTGCGCACGACTCGAAACAACCAGCAAACGCGCATGGACCGCAGGACCAAATTGCATCTCATGGGCCTTGGCCAGTTCCTCCTCGCTTACCGTGAGTTGGTCAGTAGCCAACTTCCGCAGGGCGAGCGTCGGCCAGAGAATATCACGTACATATTCCTCCCGCCCAATTCCACGTTCCCGCTCCAACAAGTCGAGCCACTGTTCGCGACCCAGTTTAAAGCGTTTGGCCATGTGATCGATTTCTGCACTAATTTCGTCCTGCGTTACTTCAATATTGCGATTGCGGCAGTGATGCAAGATCAGGCGTTTGTTAACGAGGCTTTCGAGTACCTCTTCGCCATGACGCTCTACGCACGCATTCGCCAACTGGGCTCGTTGGATGTCCTTACCATTCACGATGGCCATCACGTCGTGCTGAGGATGTTCCGGCCGACTGGCCTCCTTGACCGTGGGGGGAGACTCGGTCTCTTCGGAAGTCACTTCATTTTTGGCAGCGGGTGAATTGGCAAAGCCGAAAAAATTGCGCGTATCGGCCCCAACCTGAGGATCGCCCAAATAATGACGGGCAAAAAAAGATGCGACAACGACCACCAAGCCAGTTGCAAGCAGAATAACGTGCCGTTTCCAACGACGGGGGCGGCTGCCGGGAACGAGTTTTGCTTCTGTGCGGGACATGACGGTTTCTCCGTAAACCGAGGTGATGGCCAGGGTTGGCTGCGATTTTCCGAATCGCCAAGGGCGGCGCAAGGAAAGCGCCGCTGGATGGGGTCGGGAGCATAGCAAAGGAACACAACGCCCACAAGAGAAGCCAAAATGCTAGCACAACCCGTTCCAGAACTATCCGGTTGGATCGGAAGTCAAGTTCGCAAAGCCAGCATCCGTGAAGGCAGCGTTCTACAAATCGCCTACCAAAGCTTTGTCGGCGAAAACCATCGAAATGGCATCTGGGACTGAGAACTCTGAATACAGAGCCGCGAATGCCAAAAATTTGCGGTTATTCTTCCAGAACTTCGCTCTCTTTGGCTTTCGTGAGATTATTGGCTTGATCTTCGAATTTTTTGGTGAGTTCCTGAATATCTTTTTTGAGGTCGTCGCGATCGTCTTCAGAAAGCGTCTTCTGTTTCTGCTCGGCATCGGCCGTCTTGTTGCCATCCCGCCGAATGTTGCGAATGGCAACTTTTGCCTCCTCAGCAAGCTCTTTAGTGCGACTGACCATTTTGCGGCGAACTTCACCCGATAGGGGGGGCACGTTAAGGCGAATCACCTTGCCGTCGCTTTGTGGGGTAAGCCCAATATCGCTGGCGATGATCCCCTTTTCAATATCTTTGATGATGGACGGATCGAATGGCCGGATTACCAGCTGTTGTGGTTCGGGGGCAGTGACGCTGGCGACCTGCTTAATGGGAGTTGGGGAACCATAGACATCAACACGTAGCGCACTGACCAGTCCGGGATTGGCTCGTCCGGTACGAATGCCAAACAGGTCCTGTTTCAGTTTGACAACCGCCTTTTCCATCCGCTCGTCGGCATCGAGGAAAATTTCTTCAGCGCTCATGTGAATTCACCAATTATCATTGTCAGGAGTGGATTCGATGGGGCAAGCAGTTGCAACCAAAAAAAGTAAAGGTGGTCAAGCTCATGAAAATGAAAAACCTGTCCATCGGTTTGGTAAGGCAAGCGCGCTTAGTTGGTAACCTGTGTACCAATATCCTCTCCACGTATAGCACGCTCGATATTCCCATCCTTACGATAATTGAAAACCAGGATTGGCAAGTCATGCTCCATGCAATGTGCGATAGCCGTTGGATCCATAATTCGAAGGTTTTTATCGCGGACTTGTTTGAACGTGAGGGAGGGGTAAAGCTGGGCTTCGGAATCTTTTTCTGGATCGGCACTGTAGACACCGTCTACACGGGTTGCCTTCATGAGAATATCGGCCTCCAGCTCCAACGCCTTTTGGGCTGCAGCCGTGTCGGTGGTTACAAAAGGTGCACCTGTTCCTCCGGCAAGAATCACAATCCGCCCTTTTTCCAGGTGTCGCTTTGCGCGCCGCCGAATAAAGGGTTCCGCCACGCCATCCATTTTGATGGCTGACATCAAACGCGTTTGGCAACCTAACGACTCAAGCGCATCTTGCAAAGCGAGGCCATTAATCACCGTCGCCAGCATGCCCATGTAATGTGCCGTGGCTTCCTGGATATGAGCATTTCTGGCTGTGAATTGCCCACCACGCAAGATGTTTCCCCCGCCGATGACGATGCCAACTTCCACGCCTTGGCTGGCTGCACGATAGACCTGACCGGCAATGTCCACAACCTCCTGCATGCGAATGCTTCGTTCACCCGAGGGCGCAAAACTTTCTCCAGAAAGTTTCAAAAGCACACGTCGGTAGGAGCGGGAAGGTGATGCCATTAAACTCGCCCTGGTCAGAAAACACCCAAATCTCTTCTCTTTGGGATTGCCGCGACTGACCAAAAATTATGTTGCCACTGCAGACGGCTTGGTAGTTTCGCCAAGTTGCCAGCGAACAAACTTCAGGAGCTTCATCTCTCCTCCGGCAGCAACCTTGCCCACGGTCTGTTTATCATCCTTGACGAATGGCTGTTCTTCCAAAACATGCTCGGCATAGAAGTTTCGCATCCGCCCCTCAACCATTTTTTCAATAATGGGCTCTGGCTTGCCTTCCTGGCGTGCCACCTCAGTCAATGTTGCTCGTTCTTTAGCAACAACCTCAGGATCAAGATCCTTAACACTCAGAGCCTGTGGCTTCATGGCCGTAATGTGCATGGAAATATCCCTGGCGGTTCCATTGTCACCCCCTTCTACCGCAAGCAAAACACCGCTCTTTCCATCGTGGTGCACATAACCGCCGCACGGAGTTTCCATACGTTCAATCCGTGCCAGCCGAAACACCTCGCGAATTTTGTTTTGAATCTCATCTCGCTGCTCTTCCAAAGTCATACCGCTTTTGGAAGGCGAAGGCTGTGACCAAAGTTCCTCTGGCGTCGAAGCACCCGGTCCAGTGGCAAGTTGCTCAGCCAGATTCTCAGTGAGCTCGATCACTTCCTCATTGGAAGCAACCGGAGCCGACTCGACTTGCAACTCGATAATCGCACCGGTGGTTTTTCCGACGTCTGCAAAAATTGCGATTCGCCCCTCCTCGGTGGAACGATCTTGACGACTTCCCATAAACTTCTTACCCGCCTCACGCAACTTCTGCTTGGCAACTTCAATATCACCATCTGACTGCTGCAAGGCTTTCTTACATTCCATCATGGGCACTTGCGTTTGGTCGCGCAACTGCTTGACCATAGCGGCTGTGATCTCAGACATCGATTCAATCCTCATTGCAATGAGCCGCACAGTCTTCTTCCCAATGACTAGGGCTGGCGACTTCTACTTGTAAGCCTAAAGCGGTCTCTGGTAATCAATTCCAGAAATTGACACGCACAAATTTAGATCCGTCCCGTTGCTACTCCGTCTTGGGAGAAACTTCACTCGATTGGACGGTTGGCTCCGCCGACTCGGAGGTCGCTGCAACCGGCTCCGGTGTCGGAGTCACTCCTTCAGAAGCCTCTAGCTCTTGCATAGAAGCCGTGGCTTTTCCAACCGCCACCGCGTCAGCCAGTATTTTCATGATCAACTCGACGGACTGCATGCTGTCATCATTGCCGGGAATCGGCAAGTCGACGGCGTCAGGATCACAATCGGTATCAATCAGCGCAACGGTAACGATACCAAGTTTTCGCGCCTCTTTAACCGCATTCTTTTCCTTTTTGGGGTCAACGATGACCAGACATTCGGGCAACCGCGCCATGGAACGGATACCATTGAGGTTGCGAAACATTTTTCGGTATTCGCGTCCCAATGCCGATTGCATCTTCTTCGAATAAGAATTGATTGTGTCGCTCTCGCGAATAGCCTCTAACTCCTCAAGGCGGGTCAGCCGGCTGCGAATCGTGCGAAAGTTTGTCAGCGTCCCACCCAACCAGCGATCATTGACATAGGGCATTCCGCACCGATCTGCTTCTCGCTGCACTGCTTCAGCTGCTTGCCGTTTCGTTCCTACAAATAGTATCAGGCTGCCGTTGGCAACGACCTGCTGCAAATACTTCTTCGCACGCAATAGCCCGCGAACCGTTTCGCGAACATCAATAATATGGATCAAATTGCGACGGGCATAAATGTAGGGCCGCATTTTCGGATTCCAGCGACTCGACCGGTGACCGTAATGAACCCCAGCTTCTACTAATTCTTTGACCAGTGTTGACACAAATGTCTCCTTCTTCCAAGGCACACCAACTCGGAAACCCAAAACCAACGGAGCCATCGTACGGCGACGGAACGTCGTGGTTGCGGGCCAGCCAGCGTTAAAAAACTACTCGGCCGGAATGAACCAAAAAGGGGCTTTCTACTCGGGCCGCGCGAGAGAAATGAGCCCTGCAACTTAACGAGTTCTCCCCAAATGGTCAATTGGCCAACCGCCAGGCAAGCCACCCGCAGATCTCCAAAGAACGCCGTTCGATGGAAATGGCGTGAGCAACGTGACCAGGGATAGAAGTAGCTCACTCAACCCACCTGGATAGCGAATAGACCCAAATGGCTGCCACCAATACCCCCAATCGTCCAAACCAGTTTGAGAGATTAATCGCTCAAATCTGGCCGCTACCGGAGGGAACCAAAGAGGGGGATTCATAAAAATGGCGTTTCCACTCCAGTTTTCGGCTGCCTATTGCCCCGTATATTGAGTTTTTTTTGGAAAATCGTTGCATCCTATGTGATTCTTGTGAATAATAGGGACGGAAGAACTTTCCGTACCGCTACAACCGTTAAAGTCGCGGGTTCGCCGCGTTTAAAATTTTTTAGGCAAAACATCGGTGCGAATCGGCTCCGCGCGAGTCCGTAGCAAAAGCCTATCGCACCACCAACATAATCGCACCACCAACATAAGGGAGACGCTAACGAAAGCGCCCAGTAGCTATGAAGACTATTTCCTCCGACGATCTCATCGGAAAATCCGTATGGGTTGAAGAAACCAGGAAACGGATCAAACAGGTTGCCGGATACCGGTCCAATGTATTGATCCAAGGCCCCAGCGGTACCGGGAAAGAACTTGTTGCCCGCGCCCTTCACACACATAGTCAGCGCGCCAGTGGTCCCTTCATTCCTGTTAATTGTTCGGCAATCCCAAGCACCCTATTTTCCAGCCAATTGTTTGGCCATGCCAAGGGAGCATTTACGGGCGCCGAGCACTCGGCATTGGGTTGTTTTCGCGCCGCCGAAGGTGGAACGATTTTCCTGGATGAAATCGGCGAGCTTGATCTGGACATGCAGGCTAAACTCCTCCGCGTTTTGCAAAATGGCGAAGTCACGCCGGTTGGGAGTCATCAATCTAAACCTGTCGACGTGCGGGTCATTGCAGCAACCAATCGCAATCTTCATAAAGAGGTTGACGAGGGACGTTTTCGACTCGATCTGTTCTATCGAATTAACGTGATTGTGATCCCCACCCAACCTCTGCTGGATCGTCCAGAAGATATCGAGGTGCTAGCCAATCACATCCTCGCGAAAACCTCGATTGAATACGGTTTGCCGTTGAAACGCCTGTCTCCAGAAGTATTATCTTTGTTCCAGAGCCACGACTGGGCAGGCAATGTGCGTGAGCTTGAGAATGTGCTCGAACGAGCTTTGTTGTTTTCCGACGACGATGTCGTCGGAGTCGACGCCTTGGACGAACTGGTTGAACTGGAAAATAAACGGGAGAAGGCGAATCGCGACGCGTTGTGGTCTCATCACAAACCATCTGTATCCTTTGGGCACGGTTCCTCGCGCTTTTCTGGAAATCAGGAAGTTGAATCTGCACCGAAAGCAAAGTGGCTTACGCTCGCCGAAATGGAAGCAGACTATCTTCGCCGCACACTCGAGGAAATGTTCTTCAATCAGAGCGCTGCAGCTCGAGTACTCGGTGTCGACCGCAAGTTACTGGCTCGCAAAATCCGGAAGTACGGCATTGCTCTTCCGACTCAACGTCGAGGCCGACCTACGAAGAGCCGGTCACACCTGTCTGAAAAATAAAACGGCTACTGGAAATCCCAGTTTGATCACAGCGAGTGACAAACCATGCCCTATGTCTGGGGCTTGCTGGAGCCAGCACAGCGTAAAAATGGCAAAGGTTTTAAGGTGGCCGGTGCACACCTATTTGCAAACCGGTGCACACCTATTTGCAAAAGAGCGACGTCGCCTGGGTAGCGCTGCCGTGGCTGATTTTCCTACCGTAACCAGGCACCAAAACCGTTGCTTCTAAGAGTGCCACAGGGGTGCGACTGCCCCCGCCAACTCCGATTCTATTGCTACGTGTCTATTGCTACGCACCAATCTGAGCCAATCCCTGCAGAATGGCATCATGAAGTTTTCTATTCGTGGCCAGCACACCCCGATTGGTTGCCAGGGTGCGACCATGCCCGAAATCAAGGGGGTTCCCATCGAGATCGGTTACCCGACCG
This sequence comes from Lacipirellulaceae bacterium, assembly GCA_965243695.1. Classification (GTDB taxonomy): domain Bacteria; phylum Planctomycetota; class Planctomycetia; order Pirellulales; family Lacipirellulaceae; genus JAKVCB01. Next base: position 513,729 of record CBDEWC010000045.1, read on the forward strand.
CCCGCCTCTTCAACAAGGATCGAACCTGCGGCTTGATCCCAAATCATTTCACGGTAATCGGGACGCGAAGAAGAAAGCAAACGTAATAGAACATCTCCCTGCCCGGCAGCCAAAACGGCGTACTTGGCTTGACTATCCATTGGGACCGGCGGTGCTCCAATCTGCAGCACGGCAATTAGTTCTCCGATTGCTCCACTGTTGGTGTGGGCCGATTCGACCGACCGCAGCAGGCGGGCGTCGCCAGGTGAAGTCCGGTCGGATACCGACAGCGGCTGCCATCCCGGCTGCTGATCAAGGGTCGTATAAAAGGCTCCTTGGCCCACCTGGGCAACCGCCACGGTCCCACGTCCGCGATGGTCATCCGCATGAATAATATCCAGTTCAGGACAGCCTACTGCCCCAACTTCCACTCCTCCCGCATCAATACGCGCCAGTGCCACCGCGTACTGGTCACCTCGCAGAAATCCCTTCGTGCCATCCACCGGATCAAGTGTCCAAAAAGATTGGGGAGGGTCACCCGTTCCCCGATCGATCCATTCCAGCACGAGTGTGTCCGTGGCTTCGGGAAAACACCGTTTAACGAACTTGGTGACTGCTGGCAAAAGTACTCGGCCAGACTCAGTCTGCAATGCAGCGGAACTTTCTTCCCCAATTAAAACTTCTTCAGGGAATCGATCGGCCAGGCGTTTGGCAATGACTGCCTGGGCTGCAAAATCAGCAACCGTGACCGGAGATCGATCTTCTTTAGTTAGCGCCGGCGAAACCAACTCGTGCTGAATTTCTTGAACCAGTAGTGCCGCCTCGCGCACAGCGGCCACTGCGAAGTCAATTTGCGGTGAGTTAATCATGATGACAAGCTACCCGGCCAGGGCTCGAACCTGGACTGAGGGAATCAAAATCCCTAGTGCTACCATTACACTACCGGGCAACAATCGTGGAGTGGTATACCTTACTCTAAAGGTTATTTTGGGTTTTTGTGCTAGCTCCGATCAGACGGACGTTCGTCACAAGGCCGGATATAACAGGTCTGGATGTTCAATCGTAACTGACTCAACACGTCACCGGCATACCAACAACAAAGCAACCTGACGCAGTCTAGCGCGAATGGTCCCGGTTGGCAACGGAAAATGATAGTTGTTCAAGTTCTGTGGAAAGATCGACGCCGACCGAGCTGATTTCCTCGGGAAGCGACAACGTTACTGGGGCAAAGTTCACGATGCCCGCCACGCCAGCCTCGACGAGCCGATCGGCTACCTTCTGCGCCATAGTGGCCGGCACACAAATCAACCCCAGGCGGATATTGTGTTGACGGACAATCTCCGTAAGCCGATCCATGTGATAAATCGGAACTCCTTCAATTTTCCCATGGAGCTTCTCGGGGTCGCTATCGAATGCTGCCACAACATGAAAACCCTGGTCAGCAAAGCCTCGGTATCCCAAAAGGGCTCGGCCGAGGTTTCCAATCCCAACCATTGCTACTGTCCATTCCTGGTCGGTGCCAAGAATGCCTCGAATGGCGTTGATCAATTCTTCACATCGATAACCGATACCTGGGTGACCAAAATGGCCAAAATAAGCAAGGTCCTTACGAACTTGTGCATCGGTAAATCCGAGCAAACTGCCCAGTTCACTGGAACTAACGGTCATCTTCTGGGCCCGCAACAGGTGCCGCAACTCACGTAAATAGAGACTCAGCCGGTTGACGACCGCTTTGGGAACGTCCAACGGATCCGGTGTCTCGATTTTCTGCTTTGGGGGCGGCATACCGATTGTTTTTGGGAAACACAGCCCGACGCTGCTGGAACAACGATTCGATCTGAGCGGGGCCTTAATTCTCCTGTGCACCCCACTCACCGCTGGACCTGAATGTTAGGGTGGATCTGAATATTAGGTAAGTGGTGTAGCCCATGAATTGTGTCTCCACAATCAAGGCCCCCAAAAGGGCAAGGCCGCCAAAAGGGCAATTCTTGGCTGAACCGTCTGCACCGAATCCTTCCGCTCGCAAACCGGTCCGTTCTGCCAATCCTCGGGAATCCGGGTGAAAAACCGGGCGAGTCACTACGACTTCTGGCATTAGATCGACTGTTTCTTTCGGGTTGACAAGTACAGCTGCTGTAGCCGCCGGACAATGGCAAGCTAACTCCGGCAGTATATTTTTCATAAGTACCATACTCACAATGAGTTACAAAAATCAGAACCACCTCAACCTGCACTAGTTGTTAATTTGGATTGAATGGGCAATTTGCGAACTTAGGCTAAGGTGAGAAGCTTGCGATTCCCGAAGATTCTACTCGACGGAGAACCTCTCTGTTTTGACCAGCCTACGTAGCGATCCAAAGTTCAAAAGGAGGCAAAGAAACATGAGAGGCCTTTTTTGTGCATCCCTCATCGCCAGCATGGCTCTGCAATTTGTTCCCGGACAAGCAGACGCCCGGTACTGTGGTGCAGCACGTTACCGTTGTTGCTCCCCTTGCTGTCAAATGCGCAGCCACGTTGTGATGAAGACTGTCCGATGCGTTAAGTGGGAAAAGCAGTGCCAAACCTGTTACAAGACATGCTACGACTGCGTGTGTGAAGACAAGGTTGTTACCTGCACGCGTTATGTTCCCGAAACCCGCTCGAAAGACGTTTGCTACACGGTTTGCAAGCCCGTCTGGGAAGAGCGAACTCGTGAATACACCGTCTGCAAGCCTGTCTGGGAAACCCGCAGCAAAGACGTTTGCTACACGGTCTGCAAGCCCGTCTGGGAAGAGCGGACTCGTGAGTACACCGTCTGCAAACCCGTCTGGGAAGAGCGGACTCGTGAGTACACCGTCTGCAAGCCTGTCTGGGAAACCCGCAGCAAGGACGTTTGCTACACCGTCTGCAAACCCGTCTGGGAAGAGCGGACTCGTGAGTACACCGTCTGCAAGCCTGTCTGGGAAACCCGCAGCAAGGACGTTTGCTACACCGTCTGCAAACCCGTCTGGGAAGAGCGGACTCGTGAGTACACCGTCTGCAAGCCTGTCTGGGAAACCCGCAGCAAGGACGTTTGCTACACCGTCTGCAAACCCGTCTGGGAAGAGCGGACTCGTGAGTACACCGTCTGCAAGCCTGTCTGGGAAACCCACAGCAAGGACGTTTGCTACACCGTCTGCAAACCCGTCTGGGAAGAGCGGACTCGTGAGTACACTGTTTGCAAACCGGTTTGGGAAAACCGCACACGCGAAATTACCTACCACGTACGCAAGCCAGTGAAGTACACCAAGACGGTCAAGGTTCGCTCGGGACATTGGGAATCACGGAGCTACACGGTTCCCGGTCCAAAGTACACCAAGATTGTACGCACGCCTGGTCGTTGCGTTTACGATCCGTGTACCTGCTGCTGCCGGTACGTACCTGGATGCTGCAAGCGAATCTGCTGCCAGGGTTGCCCACGTACCTGCTGTAAAAAGGTTTGGGTACCAGAGTGCCATGAGAAGGAAGTCTGCTGCACGAAGTGTGTTTGCGAACCTCGCACCAAAACTTGTTGTTACAAGGTTTGCAAAATGGTCCCCGAGACCCGCACGTGCAACTACAAGGTTTGCAAAATGGTCCCTGAGCAGCGCACGAAGACTTGCTGCTACAAGGTTTGCAAAATGGTTCCCGAGACCCGCACGTGCAACTACAAGGTTTGCAAAATGGTTCCCGAGACCCACACGAAGACTTGCTGCTACAAAGTCTGCAAAATGGTTCCCGAGACCCGCACGTGCTGCTACAAGGTCTGCAAAATGGTCCCCGAGACCCACACGAAGACTTGCTGCTATAAAGTCTGCAAAATGGTTCCCGAGACCCGCACGTGCAACTACAAGGTCTGCAAAATGGTCCCTGAGACCCGCACGAAGACTTGCTGCTACAAAGTCTGCAAAATGGTTCCCGAGACCCGCACATGCTGCTACAAAGTCTGCAAAATGGTCCCGGAAACCCGCACGTGCTGCTACAAGGTCTGCAAAATGGTCCCTGAGACCCGCACGAAGACTTGCTGCTACAAAGTCTGCAAAATGGTTCCCGAGACCCGCACGTGCAGCTACAAGGTCTGCAAAATGGTCCCTGAGCAGCGCACGAAGACCTGCTGCTATAAGGTCTGCGTTCCTGAAACGTATGAAAAGACGATCAAATGCTACAAGCGTGTCCCACGTAAGGTCCCTTACACGGTGACTCGCTGCGTACCCAAGATCGTTTGCAAGCAGGTTCCCGTCTGTGTCCGCCGTTGCTGCAAGTGTGCCAACTGTGAAGAGCCCAGTTGTGAGGCACCCTGCGACTGCAACTGAGCGGCACCAGACATTAAGCCTCCCTTCCTACGTATGGAAGAAGAGAGCTGATCATTCCTACTCAAAGCAGCCCGGCCCATTATAGGCCGGGCTGCTTTTTTGTGGGTCTGACCTCGCCACGACTCCTCTTCCAATCTGCACTTTCTGTTTGTTGTACGACCGGGTCGACAACTCACTACCAACACCGAGCCCCACAGAGGAACTGGATATTGCGAAATTTGGCAAACTTCTCTTCCTGGCCATGGTTCAGGATTGACCGGAAGGGACGGTCGAAACTCGCGAATTCAAGCCAAAATTGACACTCCTTGTCACGCTTTGGTGATGCGTCCGGGGCAGGTCACCTGCCGCGGCTTGTTTGCGAAAAAAGGCCAACCAGAGTTCTGCCGGCACTAGCGATTGATTTAAAGCGACCTAGCTTGCTCAATAACACACTGGCTTGCCTGGGTCGCCGATTTGAGTGCGGGATCCGTCGGTAAAACCTGGGTAACGGCTAAGAATACAACTATCCCAGGCGCTGCCTTTGCGCGGAGTTGGCTATTGGGAGGACAAAAATTACTTTAGGTTATGGTGAGATCGACGGCTGAGGATGCAACAGCGTTGATCAAGAGACCTTCGGCATACGTGCCCACCACGTTTGGCGGACAATACTCAGGTGACGCGAACAATGGAGTTGCAAACGGGGGTGCCTCCGCAGACCATCCTTGCACCCAGCCGGCTGCCTAAAACGAACGACTCGAGGACCCATCATCCGTGGACCGACTTGCTCCATCTCGCCGCCCTCCAGGAAAACCACTAGGCTTCCAGAATTGGAGGTCATTGCTGTTTTTGCATTGGGAAGTGCCTGTCAATCAATTAAGAGCCTGCGTTCCCGACTCACTCTCGTTAGATCTTTACGAGGGAAAAGCCTTACTGGGAGTGGTGCCTTTTGTCATGCGAGATAATCCGGCCCCGCCGATGGCCCGCGTTCGCGTCGCTTAATTTTCTGGAAACCAATGTTCGTACTTATGTCCACTGCAGAGGTAAACCGGGCATCTATTTCATGTCGCTTGATGCGAATTCTCGTCTCGCAGTTTGGGGAGCAAGAATGGGCTGGGGGCTACCGTATCACTTTGCCAAAATTAAATTCGCAACCGAGGATACCAACATATTTATCAAGTACAACGTGCGCGACAGCCAGCCGATTTTTTAGCCCGTTACCAGATCGGCAACCCCCTCGGGCCCTCGCAGCCCGACTCGCTCCAGCATTTTTTGTTAGAACGGTATTTCCTGTTTGTCGAGCATCATGGCCAGATGTATCGCGGCCAAGTGCATCACCAACCCTATCCTGTTCAAAAAGTCGAGGTCACTGAAGTTTCGGATTCCTTGATCCAAGCAGCGGGAATCAAGCCAATCAGCGAAGAGCCTGTCTGTACTCATTATTCACCCGGAGTCGACGTCGAGATCATGAACTTCCGACCCGTAGGTACTTAATCGATCATGCGATTTGTGGTGCAGCTCCCATCGTGGTTAGCGATATCTACGCCCGGTGGAGACTCCATTGATTCAAGTTGTCCACCCAAATTTGGAATTACTGGACCGTTGTGTACAATTTATTCAGCTGGGTCATCTACATCAAACCGCGATGTGTGTTGAACAGGTAACCCTGTTCAAGATGCGGTGCGATTAGTGGCGGCGAGTCAAAACAATGCGAAGAGATCTGTTTAGCAGGAGCAACTCATGAATCCGGTTTCGCGACGACATTTTCTGAAACATGCCACATCGTCTGTAATGATCGCAAGTTTATCGAATCAATTCTCCAACTGCACAGCCGGTACAGTCCAACCGAATACACACGAGCGAATCCGAAAAGCTATCAAAATATCATATGATTGAAGAAGATCTGTCCGTACTGGGAAAATTCCAGCTATTGGCCGACCTCGGTTTTGAGGGAACCGAGATACACGTTACGACAAAGATCGACCGAAACGAAGTCCGCAAAGCTATCGATGCAACGGGTGTTGTTGTCCATGGATTTCTCAACAGTACCAATCCTGACCTGAAGAGCGCCATCGACAACGCCAAGTTCTACGGAGCAACGAGCGTTCTGGTTGTTGCCGGTAAAGTCGATGGGGATCATCCATACGATACGGTTTATCACGAACAGCAACAGCGGATCCAGGCAGCAGCACCGTATGCTGAGCAGCATGGCATAAAATTGTTGGTCGAAAATGTGTGGAACAATTTTCTGCTGAGTCCGCTGGAAATGGCTCGCTTTGTCGACGCAATCCAAAGTCCGGCTGTAGGTGTCTACTTCGACGTCGGCAACGTGGTCCGGTTTGGCTGGCCCGAACAGTGGATCCGGATTCTCGGCCCGCGGATTGTGAAACTGGACATCAAGGAATACAGTCGTCCAAAAGCAAAAAGATGAAGGCCTTTGGAAAGGATTTCAAGTGAAAATTGGTGATGGCGATTGTGACTGGCCCGCCGTGCGAGCAGCATTGGCCGACATCGGCTATACTTCGGGTTGGGCGACCGCCGAGGTTTCCGGCGGAGACCGACAGCGGTTGGCCGACATCTCTCAACGCATGGATCAGGTCCTGATGACGACGCGGCCCCCCACGATTGGGTTGGGAAAATAGTCTGCCGAATCCTATACTGGAGTACGTTTCCCCCTTCCCTCCAAGGGGAAAGGCGGACCATAACTCAAACCGATACTCCCGATATCCCCCCCTAACTATCCTGCAACCCGCCGAGCAATTTCCATGCAGAAAAACGATCCGCGTAGCGAACACAAGCACACATCGCGGCGCAACTTCATCAAAAGCACGGCAACTGCCGCTGTGGCCGCAGAGTTGGCACTCGGTTCCAAATTTGCGCAAACAGCGCACGCCGCAGGTTCCGACACGCTAAAAGTTGGCCTCATCGGATGCGGAGGACGTGGACGGGGTGCGGCGATTCAGGCACTCAAGGCTGATCCCCACACCCAACTGGTGGCATTGGGTGATGTGTTTGATGATCAGATTGAATCGTGCTTGGAAAATCTTAAACCGACACGCTGGCGATCTTGCCGATCGCATTGACGTGCCAAAAGATCGATGCTTTGTCGGCTTCGATGCTTACCAGGGAGTCCTCGACAGCGGCATCGATGTCGTGCTGCACGCTGCACCGCCCCATTTTCGTCCACAGCATCTACAGGCTAGCGTTGATGCCGGAGTCCACATCTTCGCGGAAAAGCCGGTGGCCGTGGATCCAGCTGGAGTGAAAAAAGTACAGGCCGCGTGTGCCAAGGCCAAACAAAAAGATCTGTCCGTCATTTCAGGTTTGTGTTGGCGCTATAACACGGTTGCCCGCGCAGCAATGCAGCAAATTCATGATGGAGTCATTGGCCACATCACCACAATGCACTCGGCTTACAACGCATCCCGACCGGGCAAAGAATGGCCAATGCGACGCGAAGCGCATTGGGGGGACATGGAATGGCAACTCCGCAACTGGTACTGGTTTACTTGGCTCTCAGGAGACCACATTGTTGAGCAAGCAATCCACAGTATGGATAAAGCGGCCTGGGCCATGAACGACGAACCCCCTCTATCAGCGGTCAGCCTCGGCGGCGTGCAAGCACGTAGTGGGCAGGAACTAGGCACAATCTTTGATCATCATGCGGTAACCTTTGAACATGCCAATGGCTTGAAGCATTTTCATCATTGTCGCCAACAACCTGACTGCTCGAATGATGTCTCTTGCGACATCATCGGCACCAAGGGAGTGTGTCATGTCGAAAAGGGGCTAATTCAGGACCACGACGGCAATATCATTTGGGAGTATTCTGGTCCCAAAGGGCGACAGATGCATCAGGCTGAACAGGACGAACTGTTCGCCAGCATTCGTGCCGGCAAGCCAATCAACGACGGCGACGTTATGTCCAAGAGCACCATGCTGGCTATTCTCGGACGTTTGGCCAGTTACACCGGCAAGAAAATCACCTGGGAACAAGCATCCAACCTGGCAGGTGACGTTTCGCTCCCCCACTACGATTGGGATGTGGCCGTCGAAGTCCCTCCCATAGCTCGACCGGGAATATCGACTCTCAGCTAAATCACCACCGGTACACCTTTTTCAACCGATTCGGCCGCGGCCAGACAGAGCGCGACGGACCAGCGCCCGTCTTCGCCTGTTGCGGCCAGTGGAGTACCATCACGGACCGCTCGGACCATCATCTTCATTTGATCCTCTAATTCAAAAAGTTCTCCTGCGGTCCTGGAGATCGGCACTTCACGCACCTGATTGCCGTCAAACGCTTTGAGAAAAAAGGTGGGATGCCGAGTTCGATCCTTGGGCCCACTCCACGACAACCAAATTGCGCCACGACTACCAGTAATCTTGACTGTCTGGTGGTGCTCGAAAGCACTGAGCGTTTGGGTAACGACTCCATAGGCCCCCCCCTCGAAATGAACGATAGCACTGAAGTTATCCTGCAACTCAGGATGCCCCTCTTGTCGCGAATTCGCAGTCGCATAGACGCTGGTCGGTTGGCCGGAAGACTGTAAGTACCATCGTGCCAAATCGAAAAAATGAATGGGCTCTTCCAGGATCCAGTTACCGACCTGCTCGATATCGTACCGCCAACCGGAGGATCCTTCGCGATAGGGATTCCGCGAAAGCTCAACCAGGACGTACTGTGGCTGACCTACAAAACCTTCCTCCACGAGTTCGCTTGCTTTACCCCACAGGGACGACAGGCGCAACTCGTGGCCAATCGCTACCAGCCGCTGATTGCGCTCCGCAAGCCGCAAAATGTCATCGCACTGCCCGACTGAGATAGCCATGGGCTTTTCCAGTAAGAGGTGCTTGCCCGCTTCCAATGCTGAGCATGCGACCTGGTGATGGGCATGGTTCGGAACCACAATGTCCACAACGTCAAGATCCTCACGCTGGACTAACTCGCGATAATCAGCGTACACATCGGCATCGGGAAAAGCTTCTCTCGCGGCCTGACATGTCTGTTCCGTACGTCCCGAAATGGCCCTCAACTCCGCACCTTCCGTTTTGGCAATGGCGTCTGCGTGAAACTTTCCCCAGGCCCCATACCCGACTAAGCCGAAACGAACCGTTGATTGGGTCATTGATATCTCCGTAAACAGGAATCTATGTGTGCGTAGAAAACAAACAGGACTTGCCAGACGCAGTCACAAGTTGACTTCTGCGATTATGGAGCATTTTTCGCAGAGTTCCATAGCTGGCAGTCCTAAAACACCGCAGCTATCCGAACCACTTCTTCCCAGATGGTCTCCCTGATCGTCACGTAGGAAGACGGCGCCCCAACTTCAACACGTGAACCAGGACCACAAAATCGTAAAGTCCATGGGCAACTGCAGGAGTCACAATTTCCCCACAAAGCAGGGCTAGGGCCCCCAAATAAAACCCAATGAGGGCGGCAAAGCTGAAATAGAGCCACGTCAAACAGTGGGCCAGTCCAAACAGCAGGCTTGCTGCAATCAGACCCACCAACGGTGTGGTGAGACAAACTGCCACTGGCTGAATCACACCGCGAAAGAGCATCTCCTCACCAACGCCAGCCAGTACCGAAACAACTGCTAACTCCCAGGTGCTGGCATCTCCCAGAAGCAAATGGGCGACGCGGACTGTCTCTCTGCGAAGTCGCACCAGCGGACGCCAGGTTAGCCCGACAAGCACCAGGTAACCACCAACCAGTGGTATCGTCGCCAGAACTCCGCTCAGGACCGCTGCTGGCAAGGCTCGCCATGTGGGCCAGATCGACTGCCACAGATGCCATCCGGGCCACCATGCAAGGACTCCAACAAGGCCGCTTGCCAACACCACCAATCCGCCCTCAAAGAGCATGGCCAATCGTTTACCAGATAGGTTCTTCATAGTTAGCATCACACCCATGACTGCTGTCAAAGTTCACATGACATCAGCGGCCTCTCGTAGCCTCGTAGCCTCGTAGCCTCGTAGCCTCGTAGGCCAGTAGCCCAGTGGCCTCCGTGGACAGACAACGACGAGTAACTCCCTTTCTGTTGTTACCTAAACCTGAAATCAAACTACCCAACAGACCTGTACCACCAAGCTGCCAACTGCTCGCGAAAAGCGAGATCCAGGATTTAACAACAATTCGAGGTTAACCACATTGACCTAATGTTGGAATCGCTGTCCAATGATCATCTCTATTTTTGGCCCACGACCTGCAGGCCTTCCCAAGGACAGAGAACACCACCAACCGCGGCCCCGCCCCCGCAACACCATAAAACCAACTACAGGAAACCTATGATGAGTTCTGCCGTTCTCGAAATGTCCGCTGCCGATCGCCAAACCAACAAGAAATCTCGCAACAAAGGCTCATCCCAGAAGGCACTGTCGAAAATGATTTACTATTTCGGCCAATCCAAGTGTGAAGGGGATGCCTCGCAAAAACAACTGCTGGGTGGAAAAGGTGCGAACCTGGCTGAGATGACAAGTATCGGTCTGCCGGTCCCTCCTGGGTTTACGATCACCACGAAAGTTTGTGATCTCTATTACCAAAGTGGCCAAAAGTTACCTGCCAACTTGATGCAAGCGGTACGTCAAAACGTCTCGATCCTCGAATCAGAACTGGGCAAGAAGTTTGGCAACACCGAGATGCCGCTTTTGGTCTCGGTCCGCAGTGGTGCAGCCGTCTCCATGCCTGGAATGATGAACACCATTTTGAACCTGGGTCTGAATGATCAATCGGTTATTGGATTGGCCACCGCGACTGGCAACGAAAGATTCGCGTACGACGCATATCGACGTCTGATCAACATGTATGGTGATGTGGTGTGTGGTGTCGATCACGAGCATTTTGAAGCTGCGTTCGACAAGATCAAGAAAAAATACCGCGTGCAAAACGATACCGAAGTGCCGCTGGAGGGCATGATTCAGTTGTGCGATGCTTACAAAAAAGTCTACCGAAAACATTATGGAAAGCCCTTTCCACAGGATCCAATTCAACAACTCGGCCTGGCCATTGAAGCAGTGTTTCAAAGCTGGATGCAGCCTCGAGCCTTAAAATATCGCCAAGTGGAAAACATCACGGGATTACTGGGAACCGCCGTTAACGTACAGTCCATGGTGTTTGGCAACATGGGGGATGACTCTGGAACAGGCGTAGCATTCACGCGGAATCCATCAACCGGACAAAACAAGTTCTATGGCGAATTCCTGATCAATGCGCAAGGCGAAGATGTGGTCGCTGGCATTCGTACACCACAGCCCGTCGAAAAGATGTCTCGTTGGAATAAGCAGGTCTATCAGCAACTGCTGGGTATTAAGGACCTCCTCGAAGATCATTACCGAGATGTACAGGATATCGAGTTTACCATTGAAAAGGGCACGCTCTTCATGCTCCAAACACGCAACGGCAAGCGGACCGGCGCGGCTGCGGTAAAAATTGCCTGCGATTTGGTGAAAGAGGGATTGATCGATGAAAAGACCGCCATTCTCCGGATCCCAGCCGGCGATCTCACGCAACTATTGCTTCCCAGTTTTTCCCCCGCAGGTAAGAGACAAGCAGAAGTGCTGACCGTTGGTCTCCCGGCATCGCCCGGAGCCGCCTTCGGCAAACCAGCCTTTACGGCTGCCGAAGCGGTCGAACGTAGTGCCAAGGGAGAAAAGGTACTTCTGGTTCGAAAGGAAACAAACCCGGAAGACATCGATGGCATGCACATCGCTGCAGGAATTCTCACGAGTACTGGTGGGATGACCAGTCACGCCGCTGTCGTGGCCCGGGGCTGGGGCAAATGCTGTGTTGCCGGTGCCGGCGACCTTGAAATCGACGAGAAGAAACGGAAGCTCAAAGTCGGTGGAAAAACTTTCACCCATAATCACATTCTGTCGATCGATGGTTCCACGGGGGAACTCATGGCTGGTGAGGTACCAACCCACGAACCCACACTCTCGGGGGACTTTTCGAAAGTAATGAAATGGGCTGACAAATACCGCACGCTGCGAATTCGCACCAACGCCGACACACCGGGTGATGCAAAACGAGCACGTGAATTTGGCGCCCAAGGCATTGGACTCTGCCGAACTGAACACATGTTCTTCGAAGGTGAACGAATCAAGGCCATGCGTGCCATGATCCTGGCTGACAATGAAAAGGATCGTAGAAGTGCGCTGAAAAAACTCTTACCGCTACAGCGCAAGGACTTCATCGGAATTTTTAAAGCGATGCACGGGCTACCTGTCACTATCCGCCTACTTGATCCCCCTCTCCATGAGTTCTTGCCTCAGGAATCCAAGAGCCAGGCAGCCATGGCCAAAGAGTTGGGAATCTCGACCACGGCCATCAAAGCACGTGTCAGCCAGTTGCACGAAATGAATCCCATGCTGGGGCATCGGGGATGTCGATTGGCAGTGACCTATCCGGAAATCCTCGAAATGCAAGTCACTGCAATTACCGAAGCGGTCATCTCCTGCAAACAAAAAAAAATCAAGCCGGTTGCCGAGATTATGATTCCACTCATCGGCACCGCCAAGGAACTCGAGGTCCTGGGAAAACAAGTTCGTCACACCATGGACGAAGTTAAAGCCAGGAAAAAATATCGTGGCAAGCTCAATATCCTGGTCGGAACCATGATCGAGATTCCCCGGGCAGCTCTGACGGCTGATGAAGTAGGACAGGTGGCCGAGTTTTTTAGTTTCGGCACCAATGACTTAACCCAAATGACCTTTGGTTACAGTCGCGATGATATCAACACCTTCTTGCCCGACTACCTTGGCCAGGAAATTCTACCCCGTGATCCGTTCCAGTCACTTGATACCACTGGCGTGGGACAGTTGGTTGAAATGGCGGTCAAAAAAGGCCGCTCGGTCAAAAGCGACCTTAAGTGTGGCATCTGTGGCGAACATGGTGGTGACCCCGACTCAATTCAGTTCTGCCACAAGGTAGGGCTCGATTATGTATCGTGTAGCCCTTTCCGCGTACCGATTGCGCGTCTGGCTGCAGCTCAGGCGGCAATCGCCCAGTAACGAAGCCCATCAAAAGAGGTCCACGGTTACTCCACACACTGCCGCGGAGCCGTACGAAGAAGGACTGATGGGAAGCCAGCCTATAAAGAAGCGTCGTACCAAATTCGACCCGTTGACCATCCAGGCTTGGTTTAGCACGCAACTTTTCGAAGTCAGATTAACCCGCAATTTTGTTAATCATTGGTAACGCAACCGTCTGGGCTTCGCGAGACTCTTCTTCTCGAACCAGGCGAACCGTAGCGCCTGGCGGAGTACGCCGTTCTTGCACAAATCCACGGGTTCCCGCACGGAAAAAAGGTTCAAACTCCTTGGCGGGTCCAGCAGCAAAAAGTTGCTGCAGTTGCAGGAGCATTTCATTCCATACCATTCCACCTCGATAAATGATCCGATAGGCAGCCTTCAGCTGCTTCAGTTCCGCGGGATTGAATCCCGCCCGCTTGAGTCCAACTCGATTGAGTCCAACCACCATTGTTGAACCGCCGTCAACGGTAACAAACGGAGGTACATCTTGTCTCACCCGGGCCATCCCACCCACCATTGCCAGCCGTCCAACACGACAGAATTGATGCACGGCCGCGCCACCTGACAGGAAAGCCTTCCCACCAACCTCCACGTGCCCACCAAGCATGACATTGTTTGTCAGAATAGTACCGTTCTCCACCCGACAGTCATGGGCCACATGGGTATTGACCATGAACATACATTCATCGCCAATAGTTGTCTGGCGCCCTTCGTAAAGTGAACGATGTACCGTGACGTTCTCGCGAAACACATTGCCACGGCCGATCGTCAATCGACCTGGACACTCCGACATCTGCATGTGCTGTGGCAAGCCTCCCAGGATAGCGCCCTGAAAAACTTGATTTTCAGGCCCCAGGGAAGTCCCTGAACCGATGACAACGTGACTTTTAAGACAGCACCCGTCCGCAATGGTCACTCCAGGTTCAATGACAGAAAAAGGACCAATTTCTACATGGGAACCAATTTCAGCGGCAGAACTGACGACAGCCAGTGGATGAATTGACACAGGATTAACCCTTGAAATTAGGTGGCGCGATGCCACGGCAATGTTTTTCTCACCACGCAACCAAAGCCACGCGGAGAAGATTGGCTAACGACCTTTATCGGCTTGAAATGTGATAGCGGCTTTAGCCGGATGTGCCGATTTTGAGGGTCTTATCGCAGAAGCAACAAAACTGGCCCTCCCCCGGTCATCACCACAGCTTGTAAGCTGTTGATAACAAATCAGTTACACCAGACCCTGGACCATTTTTGCTCTATGATGGATGCTACCATCAGGTCGCATGCAGCCTCGCTTGCTAGCACCCTGTCCGGCAGTGGGTCGCTGCCTCGGTCACCTTCGACCTTATTTTTACTTCAAAGGAGAGTTTGCATGTCCGACGCTGTTACGTTGTACGACGAAGCCGATCAGCTCAAAAACGAAGGCCAACTGGAAGAAGCCGTTTCAAAGTTCAAGGAATCGATTGAAGTCGACCCAGAATATGCACTGTCCCATTCGGCACTGGCCGTGGTTCTGCAAAAACTTGGCCAACACGATGAGGCAATTGGACATGCCGAAAAAGTGTGTGCGCTTCAACCGGATGATCCCTTTAGCTACACGGCAATGAGCGTGACGTACCAGCGTGCCTACGCAGGCACAAACAATACGGAGTACATTCGCCTGGCAGAGGATGCCATGGAAAAAAGCAGAACGCTACAGATGGGCGGTTAACCCCCAAGTCTCGGGTATCCTCCCACCAGAATGTTACGATGTCTCGTAATGCATCAGGATTTCATCGGGATTGATTCCGGCAATACTTTTGAATTGGCCCTCGACAATTGCCTGGCCAAGTTCTGTCACCTGGCGAAAATAGCGGTTCGTAGGTCGGCGACCAGTATACTTTCGAATCAGGCACTGACAGGCGATATCTGCGCTCTCGCGGATAATCTCATCCTGCTGCCGCGCTGCGTACAGACTTGTACATAAAACCGTGATCAAGTCCTGGCACCGCTGCGAAATTTCAGCCATGCGACATTGCCGATCTGCCAGCGACAATTGGAATTTACTCATTGTCCCTGATACTTCCAGTGCCATTCTTTGGAGCCGATCGCAAGCAAACTCGGCATGCTCCCTGAGTGGTTTGGTCATACCTGGCAACTGCGGTGAAACCGTTGGCAATAACTTCCGCGCCGTGAGCCACATCATGTATGGCCTGGCAACGCGCATAAGCATCACTGCATGAGCTGGATTGAGCGGGTTCGGCTTCTTGATTCCTGCCGCTTGTAGCGCCTTACCAACTGGCTCAAAATAGGTCTTGCCGTGGTGTTTGACTAACGACTTAAAAAATGCCATCCCTAGCATCTCTCCCTCCCCCTCATAGATGCAAGGTGCAAGATACTCATGGACATGATCACCGAATAAATGACCATGTAGGAAAGAGCGGCCACCGTGAGTCTTCATGAAATACTCAATGGCAGCATGCTTTTGTGCCTCACTGCCAAATATTTTCGCGATGATACATTCCATCTCACCGCGATAACCTCGATCGATCAAGTCTGCACACCAGGCAACCAGACCGTCACAGGCAACAATCAGGCCAGCCAGTTCCGCCAGCCGACGTTGAACAAGTTCTCGACGAGCAATTGGCTCACTATAAGTGACTCGGAACTTCGTCCACGGGATCATGCTCGCTAACATGACACGCATAACTCCTGCCGCATTTGCGCAAAGAGATATGCGGCCAAGATTCAAACCATGATAGGCAACGGTCAGGCCATCTCCTCGAATTGGAGTCAGCAAATTCTCAGCCGGGACGCGAAAATCGCGAAAGATCATTCCCTGGTTGTAGGTGTGCTTGAGTGCCCAAAGCCCGTAGCTGCGAAACTGAAAATGTTCATTTTCCTGCTGAGGCAGGTCAGTAATGAGAACGGCTGGCTTTTCGTCGACCAAACAAACCAGTCCAATGGTTCTTCCGCCCACCACATTCGTAATAAACAACTTTTCGCCGTTGACCACATACTCATCTCCTTCCAGACGGGCCGTCGTACGGAGCTGGGTCAGATCACTTCCCGCGCAGGGTTCGGTCAAGGCAAAAGCACTCAGCCTGGAACCGTCTGCCAGGCCAGGAAGAAATTTCTGTTTCTGCTCGGCGTTGCCGAAAGTTCGTACCGGATCAACCGCACCAATGCACCCATGGACCGAGGCCAGTCCGGCGACCGTTGGATCTGCCATAGCCATTCGCGACAAGAACGGGGCAAAAGAGGAAAACGGAGCCCCCGAACCTCCGTATTCTTTGTCCACCAGCAAGCCCCAATAGCCGGACCCACTTAGTTCCTCAAGTGCCGCGTTGGTGATTTTTCCTGCCTCGTCCAAGAGGGACCGCTCACGACAACGACGCTCAACAACCGCGATCGAACTATCCATCACTTTCTGGACATCCGCCGGTGTTTCGGTAGGCGTACTCACAAATTCTGCTGCAGGCACGCCCCGGTCCCAGACCGCACGGTGCGCGGGACTGTTGATCGTCTGATACTGTGGCGCAAACAGTGCTTCAACCTGATCATCCGCTTTGTCAATGGCACCTGTCCGACGAGCTTCATCATCACTTTTGCCCCCCAGTTTCAGGGCAGTTTCAGCAAATGATGCCTCCTCGGGAGAATCAGAGGAAATTGGAGTTTCTGTCGACATCGCATCCGTTCCATTTTGGCTGTAGCGACTTATAGAATGGTGAAGGTCTCTTGAGAATTATACCCGTTATCCCACCTCAAGCCCCTAGGCCGAACCTACTCGGTGAAGATATCATGCCTCAAATGAACCGCCTGCGAGGAATAGACTGCTGGCACGTCCTAAGAAACTTTTGTTAAAGTCGTACTGACCCTCGACATTTACGCCAAACCCCCACCTACCACCTTGAACCCTCCCCATGCAAGATCCCCGCATCGACCACCTGGCTACCTTGCTCCTGGACCACAGTTGCCAACTCAGCTCCGGCCAAAAGATCTTGATCGAAGCTTTCGACCTGCCGAATTCTGACTTGATTTGCCGACTGGTCGAGGGCGCAGCCAGTCGCCAAGCGATTCCGTTAGTTACGCACAAAAGTAATGAAGTGCTTCGTTCGCTCTACCGTTCAGCAACTGCTCAATCCATGCAACTGGCTGCCCGTTTTGAGCGGGCCCGCATGGAAGCTGTTGACGCCTATATTGGAATTCGGGGGGCATCCAACAGCAGCCAGTTCACCGATGTATTGCCGGAACAAATGGATCTCTATCAGCAGCACTGGTGGCAACCCGTACACAGCGAAGTACGCGTTCCCCAGACTAGTTGGGTCGTGCTCCGCTACCCAACCGATGCTTTTGCCCAGGCTGCCGACATGAGCACAAAAGCATTTGAAGACTTCTACTTCGACGTTTGCACGGCTGATTATGGTGCCATGCGCGAGGCCCAAAAACCACTGGTTGAACGGATGCAAGCTGCTAACCAGGTCCGCATCACGGCACCTGGAACGGAACTTGAGTTTTCAATCCAAGATATCCCCGTCATCCCGTGCTATGGCCTGAGAAACATCCCGGACGGTGAGGTTTTTACCGCTCCTGTGAAAGAGAGCATCAATGGTACGATTCGGTTTAACACCCGGTCCCGGTACCAAGGCACAACTTTCAGCGATATCCAATTCGAGTTTAACGACGGAAAAATCACGAAAGCCACTGCAAACGAAACCGAACGTCTCAATACGATCCTCGATTCCGACCCAGGCGGACGCTATTGTGGGGAATGGTCGCTTGGTACTAACAATCGCGTAATCCATCCCATGCTTGATACGCTCTTTGACGAAAAAATTGGCGGCTCGTTCCATCTCACCCCCGGACAAGCCTACGAAGAAGCCGACAACTCCAATCGCAGTCGGATTCATTGGGATTTAGTACTCATTCAACGGGAAGACTATGGTGGAGGTGAGATCTGGTTTGACGGCGAACTGCTCCGCAAAGATGGCCGATTCGTCCCAGCTGATTTGCAGTTACTCAACATCGGCTTGTAAACTCCCTCAGATACACTTCTCCGCCAACGATCATCTGCCATTTTTCTGACTCATAGGTTCGCTAAAAACTATTGGTGATTCACCTCTTCCGCTCCCTAATTGTGCTCCGGCCTGTCCACCAACCTGCTTTGTAACACGATCCTCAAATCCCGGATTTTCTGTCCGGCAAACGGTTACCTGCCTCACCACAAATCCTCAGCCACTCCAAATTCAGCTTTATTCCATTGAACTTCAAATGAGTCTAAACGCAACCGGACCTGACTCACTGACCGTGACGATTATTATCCCGGTTTACAATGAACGGGAAACCGTGCCAACGATTCTTGATCGTGTGCGATCTGCGGGAATCCCGATCCACCAAATTATTGTCGTGGATGATGCCTCTACGGACGGCACTAGACATTTCCTTCAGACGTTGCCACACGACCCGGCAATACACGTTGAATTCCACAATACAAATCGCGGCAAGGGAGCTGCGATTGCCACGGCACTTGCGCATGCGACCGGTACTATCGTCGCCATCCAGGATGCAGACCTCGAGTATGATCCGGCTGATTTACCAAAACTGCTCGGCCCCCTTTTGGAAAATCGTGCTGATGTCGTCTATGGATCTCGATTTTCCGGATGCAAGAATTCGCACGCAGCTTACCGCCGCCACCGGTGGGGAAATTGGGCGGTAACAAAGATCTCAAACATCTTCACGGGGCTCAAACTTACCGACATGGAATGCTGCTACAAAGCCTTTTACCGAAAATTGCTGGAGGGAATCACGCTCGAGGAACAACGGTTTGGTTTTGAACCAGAGATCACTATGAAGCTGGCCAAGAAAAAACCTCGCTTCCACGAGGTTGCTGTCTCTTACACCGGTCGCACCTTTGCTGAAGGTAAGAAGATTCGCTGGTACGATGGCCTGTGGGCCATCTATGCAATCGTGAAATACCGTCTGTTTTAGTCTTGGCAGAAAGTGGACTTCGCCTGTGCGACACTGGTAATTCCGGTTGGCCGTATTACAATGATTTTGTCGAGGGTCGTTGACCCTTGTCGTCCACCTCTTCCTACCGGACCGAGTGGTACCCTCTCTAACTGGTCCTACAGTTGAAGGGGCTCACTACGGCCAGTGTTGTGCGATGTCCCTTTTCTGAAGCCACTAGTGGTCTGCAGTTGCCCTTGATAACAAACCAGTTTCGGAAGTGAGTTTCTTCATGACACGTCGACGATTTGCCTTTTGGCTTGGCTTTGGTCTCTTCAGTCTTGCCGAAAAATTACGCGCCGATTCGCTTGACCGCTTGGCAGCTGCTGCGATGCAGAGCACCGATCCATTGACCAAGGTTGAGCCAAACGACAAACCTGAACACTGGGCTGCCACCGGCAACAAAACGTGGAGTTGGTACGAACGAGAAACCTTGGTCGATGGCGAATGGGTTCTGACCGGGCGCACGACCCCCATCCACCGAAAAACCGGTAAGCGCTACACCCAAAAAACCGGTTACCTCGACGACAAACTGGTGCCAGCATCGTTTGAACAAGAAATTCCCAACCGTAAAACTCGTAAAAACCGCAAAAACAAGCTGCTGGTCGAAACCAAGTTTGAACCGGGCGACATTGATCCTGCCCGCAAGGCACGCCATGGACGCCCACCGAGCGAGTGGCTCCGCAGCCTCAATGCAGAGGAATTGCGGATCTGGATGCAAACAATCGAGGTTCCTGACGTACGTGTCAACAGAATGACCCACTGGACCCACCTGACACGCGACCACTCGTTTGACCCGCTCAAAATTGAGGGGTTAACTGAGACCGAACAGGTCACGCTCCATGCAGCCGCTCACTACGGTTATTGATACTTCCGAAAGTGCAGGAGCCATCCATTGCCCTGGCACTTGACGAGAACGATGTCGCTGGCAAAAACAGTGTCGTGCTTCCAGGCGGTCAATATAAGCATGCCCTGCCAGTTCTTGGGAAGCTCTGAATGCGATTTTCCCAGCCTCAGTTCCCGGAAACCACCATTGGACCTGGTGGTATTCTCACCGGTGATGCATGGCCTTTTAGGACCACCAAATTGAGCGGCATTTTGTCCGGTGTCTGGAAACGACAAGACAAACACGTACGATTACTGATTGCCCGCTCATCAACAGCTTCGCCACTCTTTCCCGGTCCACGCATGGAATCCGTAAACCGCGGGAAACCAATTTCTGAACACGAAATAGAGGCCGAAATGGCCATTGCGCAAACACCGGCTGTTGGGACAATTCCAATCGCAGGGCACCCATCTTGCCAGAGGTTCTGTATTGGTCTTTCATGGACAATTTGGAAGTCGTTTGAACCATTTACCCACGTCACACCATAGGGGAATAACCTGATGCACCTTCAAAATCTGTTCTCGCTACACCCGTGGCCTGTGAGGACCATCTTGAGTCTGGTCATGCCGTGTCTGCTGCAACAGTTCGTCCTAGCTGATCAGCCACCGGACGGCTATCGACTGGTCTATTCTCAAGACTTCCGGGAATCGGATGCCTTGGACGATTTTCAGTTCAGTGACCCCGCAGCCTGGCGGCTGGGGACACAGAACGGGCATTACTTTATGGAACAGTTTCAACCGAGCAACTATGAATACAAGGTTCGCTCCCCGTATAACATTGGACTGCTGCGAACGCTTCGACTGCGGAATTTCATCCTGGAATGTGAGCTCCTGCAGACTGGCAAGGACTACGGACACCGGGACATGTGCCTGTTTTACAACTTCCAGAACCGTTCCCAATTTTATTACAGCCACATCGCCACCAAGCCAGACAATCATGCCCACAGTTGTTTCCTGGTTGACAACAAACCTCGCATCAGAATCGCCGGCGATCGAACCAATGGATTTGACTGGAGAAAGAATATCTGGCACCCGTTTCGTCTGATTCGCAATGCCGACCAGGGAACCATCTCCCTGTTTGCCGACGGCGGAAATAGACCCATCATGACAGCCACGGACAAAACCTTCGGATGGGGCCACGTGGGATTTGGTACCTTTGACGATACGGGTCGAGTCAGCAATGTGAAGATCTGGGCGCCCGAAACGCAACCGGGTGCAAAAAACAGAAATCTCTTTGTGGAATAACCGGCGGGAGAAAAATTTGCAACTGGCACAGAAACAACCGTTCGCGTCTCGACGACTCTCAAACTATCGCCCCCGCAATCCAATGCAGTCGAACATGTTGCAACAAATGCCTTACCACATGGGAAACCGCTCTTGAAAACGGATCAACAACTTTGGTTATACTGAATTGGTGCCAACAACAAATTTATTCCTATTGCTAGGTTAATAAATTCATGCGCCGATTCATTACCACAATTGTTCTTGCTCTACTGGTTGGTTTATTAACGTTTGCCCCTACGCAAGGTGACGAGCGTCTGGGAAAACGGCCAACCTGGGTGACTTCACGAATCCAAGGCACGCCTGACCCTCTTCCGCCCTACCAAGTCCAGCGCGTCTTTACCAATCTTACTTTCGATGAACCGGTGATTTTGGCCAATCCTTCAAAATCGGACCGCATGTTTGTCGCGGAACGATTTGGAAAAATCTATTCCTTTCAAAACCAACAGGATATCCGTGAAGCTGACCTCTGTCTTGACGTCGATAGCACGATCTATGGTTTGGCGCTGCATCCCGATTTTGATCGTAATGGGTACCTGTATGTCACGTACTTGAATCCCCGTGTCAAAGGAAGATACATCCTTCCTGAAGAATGCACTCCTAAGGGAACGAGAGTTTCCCGCTTCCAAGTTGTCAGCCACGATCCTCCTCGATGTGATCCAAATTCAGAGCATGTCATTTTACAATGGCCCAGTGGTGGTCATAACGGTGGCTGTTTGAAATTTGGTCCCGACGGCTATTTGTATGTCACCCTGGGTGATTCAAGTGAGATCGCCGACATGAACAATACGGGCCAGGATCTCAGCGACCTCCTTGCTTCCATCCTGCGCATCGACGTTGACCATCCCGATCCAGGTCGGGGTTATGGAATCCCTAACGACAATCCATTTATCAATCGGGTCGACGCGCGTCCCGAAATCTGGGCCTACGGTTTGCGTCAAGTATGGAAAATGAGCTTTGATCGAGAGACGGGCCAGTTGTGGGCAGGCGATGTGGGACAGGACCTGTGGGAAATCGTCCATCGAATCGTTCCGGGTGGAAATTATGGCTGGAGTGTCACGGAAGGTTCTCATGCATTTCGCCCAGAACGAAAAAGGGGGCCAACACCCATTCTTCCACCGGTTCATGAGTATAGCCATACAGAAGGCCGCTCTATCACGGGCGGATATGTCTATCGTGGACGGCGTCTCAAGGAACTTGTGGGAACTTACCTGTTTGCAGACTACGATTCAGGGCGCGTGTGGGGACTACGTTACGACGGGAACGACGTGGTCTGGCACAAGTTGCTCTGCAATACCACGCAACGCATCGTCGCATTCGGTGAAGACAATAACGGCGAAATTTACCTGGTCGACCACATCGGTGGCAAATTTTATCGGCTGGTCGCTACAGAAAATTCCGCTGCCCACCAGGACTTCCCCAGACAACTGAGCCAAACGGGAATTTTTTCCAACGTCTCGAAGCTGACTCCCGCTGCCGGTGTGATTCCGTTTTCAATCAATGCTCGTTCGTGGTCGGATGGTGTGCACAAAGAGTGGCTGCTCGCCATACCGGACAACAAGAAAATTGAATTCGACGGTATGAAGTACCCCGATCCCGAGGTTCCTGCGGGCTGGAAATTTCCCGATGGTACCGTGGTCGTCGAAACCATCAGTATGGAGATGGTGTCAGGAGATCCTGCCAGTCGACGTCGTCTGGAGACCCGCATCCTGCACCATCAGCAGCTCTCCGGCACGGAGGAAATGGGGGACCAGTATTGGATGGGCTACACGTACCTCTGGAACGATCAGCAAACCGACGCGGTACTTCTGGAAGATCCCCAGGGTCTGGACGAAACGTTGACGATTCATGACCCGCAAGATGCAAGTCTCCCAAGCGGGTTCCGCACCATGAAATGGCATTATCCAAGCCGAGCCGAGTGTACCGTGTGCCACAACATGTCGGCCAGATACATCCTGTCTGGCAATACGTCGCAGCTGAATCGAGATCACGCCTACGGAGAGGGAGTTGTCACGAATCAACTTCGTGCCTTCCAGCACTGGAATCTCTTCAGTGAACCCCTGACGGAATTGGATGGACCATTGCCACGACTGGCTGACCCGGAAAACAACTCCTTGAGCATCGAGGTCAGAGCGCGTGGTTACTTGCATGCAAACTGCGCTTTTTGTCACCGCAAGTGGGGAGGTGGCAACGCCGACTTCAAGCTGGTTTATACACTCGACCTGGATAAGACCGGCTTGGTGAATGTTCCACCCGTCCACGGAACATTTCATATTCCTGGCGCCCAACTCATCGCGCCAGGCGATCCCTATCGCTCCGTTCTTTTCTATCGCTTGGCCAAACTCGGTAATGGTCGAATGCCTCGTTCCGGCTCCCAAATCATTGATACCCGTGGTCTCCAACTGGTCCACGACTGGATTCAAAACATGCCTGGGTCGGAGAATCCAACGATTCGATCTGGCAACAAAGACGATGTGGCCATTAGCGATGCACAAAATATTCTGCAAAATCCTTCCTCGATGTCGGAATCCCGCGCAGCAGCCAACCAACTACTCGATTCCACCCTGGGTGCACTTGTTCTCAGTTGGACAATCGAGTCTATGTCTGATGGCGACAAGCGACGCCAGGATCTGGTCCAGTTGGGAGCCAAGCACCCAGATCCCAACGTACGAGACCTGTTCGAACGTTTCCTGCCGACCGAGCAGCGAACGGAACGGCTGGGTGAAGTTGTCGATTTAAAAAAGATTCTCACACTCAAGGGCAACATTGCCCGTGGTCGTGAACTCTTCCTGGAAGCCGGAGTTCAATGCAGAAGCTGTCATCGCGTACACGGCACCGGCATTGCATTGGGTCCCGAACTGGATGAAATTGGAAAAAAGTACGATCGGGCTCAGTTACTCGAAACAATCGTTGAACCCTCCAAGAAAATTGATCCCAAGTACATGGCATTTCTTGCAACCACCACCGAAGGCAAGGCATACACCGGGCTTCTTGTTGAGCGAACTCCAAAAGGCATCCTTTTGAAAACAGCTCGGAATGAAACGATCCGCCTGGCCACGAGCGAAATCGAAGATTTAGAGCCTCAAGAGAAGTCGTTCATGCCTGATCAGATGTTGCGCGATCTCACCGCGCGCGATGCAGCCGACCTATTGGCCTATTTGGGATCTCTGAAGTAGCTCTGCTGACGACCGTTTTTTTAGCCGGCACAGCAGGCACTTGGGCACCCTATAAATACCCCGTCTCCGGGAAAGCACACGGAGCAGGGTCACGTAGCCGAGAAATTCACCTTGCACATGCATAGTCTGAGAAAAGTTGTGCCGCCGAACACGACCATCATCGGCGACATTCTCTCTATTTGTATTCTTTTACGGAGCGAAGATCACCGCTGTCAGGCTGACCGTCGCAGGTAAAATAACGGTAAACTTTTAATCCTCGCTGGGCGAGGTATCAACCGTCGAGACACCGATTTTTCAGAAAGCGGCATCAACCGCTTGCGAGAAAACATCTTGCTGAATTAATGCGGCAATGATCTGAAATCGTTTGTAAAATTGGGATCGTTACACCCTTTGGTAGTGCGTGGAATAGGGGGCACAAAGTGGGGCCTCAAAGCGTAAACCACAAAAACGCCGAGGCGAATAAAAAGTTAATACCCACGCCATCGGAAAAGACTTATGAAGTGGGCACGACAGAACTCGAATCTGTGACCTCTTGCATGTCAAGCAAGCGCTCTAACCAACTGAGCTACGCGCCCAAAGCAATGAATCGCGAAGGCAACGGAAAAATTCGAAACCTCCTCCAAGACACCACCTTCGCAATATAAACACGCCCTGGTACCAAAGCTAGGCCCCACGAACCAATCGCCCCGAAACAACGTAAGAGGGTAAAATAACCGCTTGCAGCCACCGCAGGCCTTCTCTCAATCAGCAGCCAGCATCTTACTAGATCCCCCATATTCCCCAAATTTTCAAACTCCCTCGAAATCGTTACCCCATAAGGAGTTTCTGCCGAGAACGCTCTTGCCCGTCCGGCTTGGTTTCGTTGTAATTGGCCGTCCGGCCTGTACTGAGACCCTCCTCTTGCGATCGCAAGTTGACTTACTTGGGGCCTCTGAATGAGCCGGGTCCTCGTAGCCAAAGCGACCAGAAACGATAACCGAACCACGTCATCAACTCTTATGTTCCCTCTTCGAATCCACTGGTCAAAGCTGTTTTCGTATGGCGAAGTGGCATGCTTCGCTGCCACCTGGATTGTAAGCTTATGGGTCATGATGAGCGGACTTCCCCCATCATCCTCGCCGACAACGACTGAATCGCTGGCGGCATCGCAACACCTGCCACAAATCCGAGCTGCGTTGGACTAGCGGAGTGCGCGCGGACGACTTGCAACCGGTTCTTCCTACGAGGTGGCCTCTTCAACCGGTGCCGCATGCGAACTTGACTCGCCTTTGCCCACCTTACCGGTACTGAGATCATCTCGCACATCCGATTTTTCGCGTTTGCGCAAGTAGAGTTTGATCGGAACTTCTTCGAAACTAAGCTCGTCTCGGAAGGCGTTTAGCAGGTACCGCTGGTATGGCTTGGAAATGGCCTTAGGATTATTGCAAAAAAGGACAATCGTGGGAGGCTGCATTCCAACTTGTGTAGCGTAATAGATCTTGGGTCGACGGTTCCGATGAATGGGCGGGGGATTTCGTTGAATCGCATCACGCACCATACGGTTGAGCTGGCCCGTGGGAACCCTTGCACACGATTGCTTAAAGAGCATCTGCCCGTGATTCAGTAACGCTTTTACATTCTTGCCAGTTTCCCCAGTTATAAATGCAATGGGGGCGTAGCGCATTGTACGAAAATTGTCGTACAGGTAGTTGACCCATTTTTCGGTGGGCATAGATCCAACCAACTTGTCCCACTTATTAACAACAAGAATACATGGCTTGTACTGCTGGCATATATAATCGGCAAGTTGTTTGTCAACTTTGCTAATCCGCTCACCGGCATCGAGAAACAAAAAGACGACGTCGGCGCGGCGAATGCTACGTTGTGCCCGGTGAGTACCAAGAAAATCAATATCGTTCTTTCGGCTTTGGCTGCGGCGCAAGCCGGCAGTATCAATAGCGATAAACGCCTTTTCGTCCAGTTCAAATCGAACATCGACGCTGTCACGTGTGGTACCTGGTATTTCGCTGACAATCATCCTTTCAGCCCGCACAAGCGTATTCACAAAGGTGCTTTTACCAACATTCCGTCGGCCAACGATGGCGACTTTCATTTCAATTTCTTGTTGGCCATCGTCGTCTTCCGGGACAGCAGAAAGCGAGGCAATGATCTGATTGAGCAGGACGGCCCGATTGCGGTTTTGTCGAGTGCTGACACGCATCGGTGTACCTCGACCAATACGGTAAAATTCATCTGCATGAGAATCGAGTTTGTCATTATCGGATTTATTGGCAACAAGTTTGACAGGAGCTTTCACATGCCGCAAACGGTGAGCTACCTCTTGATCAAGTGGGAGTATGCCGTCTCGCGTATCGACAACCAGCAAAATAAGATCGGCGGAATCAATGGCCAAATCGATTTGATCGTCAATGTGCTGGGTAAGGTTGTCGGTATCCGAAAAACCAATTCCGCCCGTATCCACCAATTCGAAAAAACGTTCTTCGTGGCACATCAAGTAGGTAATCCGGTCGCGCGTCATACCCGGTTTATCGTCGACAATGGCAACTCGCCGTCCGGCCAGCCAATTTAAAAGGCTACTCTTGCCGACATTCGGACGACCCACGATAACGACTTGAGGAACACCCATTTCCAGTAAACTCCGTTGGCGCACATCAACCCATGATGCACAATCGAAAATTAATTACGTCATCTGTGACCGGCGCCCGGCTACTGCGAGCCCAGAGCGGGTGCCGAAGCCTGCCCGAAGAGGAGGGAACCGCGTCCCAGCCGGAAAACGGCACCTCCCCATCATAGCCAATTGCGAGGCAGTCGGGTAGAAAAAGTTGTGACAAATCAGCCGCAGGATGGGAGCTTCTCATGGAAGTCCCCTTTTGTCTGGCCAAGACTTCCCTACACTAGCGATAGGGCCTATTGGCTGGGCGACAAGGGCCGTTGACTCAAAAGGGACCCTTGGCTCAAACCCAATTGTCGCGACGCCATGCCAAGCGGTCGAAAGCCAACTCGCCGGTGGGCCAAAAGGTGACTGGAAACGTGCCATGGACGACTCTTTAGCTCGACTCCGCTACATGGCAGCGCAACGGCTCGAAAGTCTACAGCGAGCTGGTGTAGAGCAGTTGCCCAGGCCAAAATGCCCACAACCACCTCCGTCGACCGTCAGCAGCGTCTCCCAGACGCGTCAACCGGAACACTCAGCCAACACCGAACAGGAAGCATCCTCAACGATGACATCCACCAAAAAAAAGGCTGCTCTTTCACCACCTCTTGTCGAAGCACCTGAACCATCAAGTGACATCCTTTCATCAGCTTCTTCGCTGGAAATACTGGCCCAGGAAGTTGCGGACTGCACTCTTTGCACGGAACTTGCTGAAACTCGCAAGCAAACGGTTTTTGGTGTTGGCAATCCGGCGGCGCGTCTTTGTTTTATGGGAGAAGCTCCCGGCGCCAGCGAAGATCAGCAAGGAGAACCCTTTGTGGGTCGTGCAGGCAAGCTGCTGGATAAGATCCTCGTCGCCTGCGGGATGCGTCGGGAAGACGTGTACATCCTTAACGTGCTCAAGTGTCGCCCCCCGGGAAACCGCAATCCAACACCGACCGAATCGCAAAGTTGCCGGAGATTCCTTAATCGCCAGTTGGAGTTAATCGAACCTAATTTTATCTGCTGCCTGGGTGCCGTCGCTGCCCAAAATCTGCTCGACACCACAGAGTCGATTGGCCACCTGCGGGGTCGAGTGCATCAGTATCGCGGAATCAAGGTCGTATGTACCTATCATCCGGCCTATTTGCTGCGCAATCCAGCGGCCAAAAAGCCCACTTGGGAAGATATGCAATTGCTGCTTGGTGAAATGGGACTGGAAATACCCTCCCAATAAACCCTCCCAATAAACCCTCCCGGGCAAACTGGGAGACGGGAAAAGACAAGCGGCTGGTTCCGGTTATAGCGAATGCGCAAGTTGGCTGAATCGAAATTGCGAGTCCTGCGGATCATGAACTGGCGGGTAAAAAAACTCCCTGCTTGCATGGGGTCAAAAAGCTTCCCGTCTCCGCTGGTTGTTGTTAAAGTCAAGGTTGAAGACAACCATTGAACACGCACGATTGGTTCGCATCGAAGCTCCTCAGTCCAAGGCTATAGCAATTCGCTTTCCTTACCCTGAAAACAGAACAGCATCGATCGGACGAATTGGAGTCGTGTGAAGGTTGACTAAAAACCTTGTCCAACAGCTAACAAACTCTTGATTTAACACCATGTATCTCCCCGAACAATCTAAATCGGACGAAGTCGATTACTTGTTGCGTAACGCTCAATTGCGAGACGAATTGGATCCGCTCTACGACGAATCCATTGGTCGCGTCAACGCTCGCGCTATGACGACGCGCAACGAAAACGAATTTCTTGAATCCATGCTGGAGTGGGAACGGGCACCCATTCTACCGATCGGCCAATGGTTTGACCCGCCGCTGGCGGTTCCTCACCCTGATCAACTCAGCCCGGCGCAGCTGAATGCAGTGTTGATGGTGACGATCGATAAACTGTTCGCCCAGCACATTGTGCTCGACTTTACTGACCACCTGACCGATTACCAACTCTACTGCATTGTCTACCGCGACATTCTTCCTTCCCACGAAAAGAAGTTGGCGCGTAACAATAGCTACTTGCATTGGGACTGTGCCAACACGTGGGGTGACCCTGCCCTATGGCTGCGCTATTACGCAACCGCTGAAGAGAGGCGGATCTGGGCCGACGAGAATGAAGTCGAACTCCCGCCGCGTGAGCGTCCCCCCTACCGACGAGAACTGCCTCAAGCGCCGCTGTAAGATTTGGCACGGGTAAGACTGCGGAAACCTGCTCCGCACGCTACAACAATTCAGGCCAGAGTGCGTCGCTCACAAGAAGTCCTTTGCGGGTCAATCGGACTCGACGACCGTCGTCTTGCAGCAGGTCAAGCTGGCACAATCTTGCCAGCTGACCACCAACCAGCCCATCAACCTGCCGCGCCGTTTGTTGAAAGAACTCCTCCCGGTCAACACCTTCCAGGCGCCGCAAGCCAAAAACCAGTAATTCGCGGGCTCTCCCTTCAGGCGAAAGTTCTTCGCGTTCTGCCACCGGCGATTCTCCGGCCAGCATACGTTTGAGATAAGCTGTTGTACTTCGATGATTGGTCTCGCGCACGCCTCCAACATATCTCGATGCGCCGGGACCCACCGCAAAATACGGGGCCCCTGACCAGTAGACCTGGTTATGTCGGGAGCGTCGTCCGGAACGGGCAAAATTGGAAACTTCATAGTGCTCGAACCTGGCTGCTGTCAACTGATCAATGGCCATTTCGTACATTTGCCGCTGGCGATCTTCTTCCAACTCCAACAACTGGCCCTTTTGTTTACGGCTCCAAAACTGTGTTCCTTTTTCGAAGGTCAATCCGTAGGTTGAAATGTGATTGGGCTCAAGCAGCAAAGCGCAGTCGATATCGGACTGCCACGTCGAAAGCGTTTCTTGAGGACATCCAAAAATTAAATCGACTGCAACTTGCATCCCACCTTCTTTGACAAGGGTCGCGGCGCGGGAGTTATCGGCTACCTCGTGATCGCGTTCCAAGAGCTGAAGTTTTTGGGGATCAAAAGACTGGACTCCCAGGCTGATTCGTGTCACCCCAAGTGCCTCAAACAGTTTTGTCTGTTGGGTGGTGACATCCATCGGATTCGCTTCTACCGTCCACTCGTAGTCCTCGGCAAGCGGATGCCATTGCAACACAAGATCCGCCAGCCTCTGAAAGTTGTCGCATGACAATTGCGTGGGGGTCCCTCCCCCGAAATAGAGCGTGTCGACCGGGTGGGATTTTCCCAGCAAGGCAAGTTCCTGCCCTACGGCCCGCAGATAAGGTTCTACCAACTCATTGCGGTTTGCCACGAGGGTAAAGTTACAATATCCGCAACGGTGTGCACAAAAAGGAACGTGAATATACGCGGCGCGCGGAGGCTTGCTGATTGGTATCAACGCGGGTGAGTCGAGTCGGTTTACAGACATCTTTACAAGCTAAATAAAACACGGATGATAGCGGTTATTGACAATGGGTTGTTGCCCCTGCAGTCGGCTCGTCGAATCACTTCCAGGAGCGAACAGGAACACCTGACACGACACCCCCATGAGCGGAAGCGTGGAATCTTCCAATCCAGCCGCTGCATCCTCGGAAGAGGATGTACGGATTGCAGCAATTGACATTGGTTCCAACAGCGTCCGTCTGGTCGTGGCGCAGGCCCTCCCGGATAAGGGATATCGTATCCTGAATGAAGAACGGGAGAATACACGGCTTGCCTCAATCCTAGCCTCAACCGGTTCGCTCGGCACCACTGCCATGAACCAGACGCTGGAGGCACTACGGAACTTCCTGACCATCGCCGAAGGATTTGGCGCACACGAAGTACGAGCAATTGCCACCAGCGCGGTTCGCGAGGCCGTTAATGGTCGGGCCTTCTGCGAACGGATTCAAGCCGAATTGGCACTAAAAATTGAAGTTATCAGTCCCCAGAAAGAAGCAAGGCTGGCATTCCTGAGCGTAGCGCGGGCGTTTGACGTGACTAACCGCAAAGTCGCGGTTGCCGATATCGGTGGCGGCAGCACCGAAATTGCCCTCGCCTCTTCAGGACTCATCGAACAGATCTATGCGACCAACCTCGGAGCAGTGCAACTGGCCGAACAATGCAAAGTCACCAGCAAATGTGGCAAACACGGTCTGGTCCGACTCCAACAAACCATTGATCGCGAACTAAAACGCACGATTGGTAAGCCACCATTCGTACCCGTAATGCTTTTTGGCACTGGAGGAACCTTCACCTGCCTCTCCTCGATGCTACTCGCCAGACAAGAGAAGACCGAAGAACCGTCGTGCGGCTTCCGCACGACTCGTGCCGAACTCCATCCTTTGATTGCTGATTTGTCACAGCTCTCTTTGGAAAATCGTTGCAAGGTGGCGGGACTAAATCCCAAACGGGCCGACATCATCATACCGGGGCTGGTGATCATCGAACGCGTGCTGCAATATCTAAAACTTGACGTTCTGCAAGTCCACACCCGTGGCGTAAGGGATGGCTTGCTGTTGACGATGATCCAAGCCGTGCCCACCACGCCTATATCCGCGGTCGAACAAACAAAATCAGCGGGAGGGTTTGCAAGCAAGCGCAATGCCAAGCTGGAACACACAAACCAGCCCGACGCGAATCCAACCAACGGCACGCCGCTACAGGACCCTGAACAATCGTAGCTGGGCGTGTCGCGAGTTGTTCACCATGGGTTCACACCACGCCTGTTTTCTGCAAGCGTGCGGCGAGAGGGGTCCCTTTGACCAAAACCACATGGGTGACCTCATTAAGTGTGACCAACCGCTTGAACGCATGGAATCCATGTCCTTCCCAACACGGAAAGGGCATCGGCATGCCGGGCTATCGCTAACAATCACACCACACGAGAAAAGCACCAGAGATTGCCGCATCGGCTTTGTTTCCAGCTGCATTGCTTTGGGAAACCCCGCTTCACTGCGGAGAGCAGCCCACGGCACGATATTCTTCATAAAACCATTTGATTCTCCACAAAACCATTGGCCAAAGTGACTACCATTGTTTGTGCTTGTACTGGCCTCTGTCACTTTCTGACAGCCTCGCGCGCGCCCTGCAAGCTTTTTTCTACTGGCGACCTCCGTTCAATCGACGTCACAGGTCGCGACTCCACCTGTAACCGTCTGACTCATCGCTTCTGCCAGGTAGCCGAGAGCCCGACTACGGTCGTGCCGGTCAAGATACACATTCAGAATGCTTGGCGCCGACTTTTGAAACCAGGCTGCTGTGAGAGCCCGGTCGAATTCAGCTTCCGTGCGAACTTCGTAACCCACACCACCCCGCACGAGAAACGGTAACTTGTGATATCGCCACGGTTGAATTTCGTTGAACTCCCAGTCTCCGGGGTGGAGCAGACGCTCAGTACCATAGCCACCATTATTGAGTACGATCACAACAGCTGGAATTTCATGGCGCACAAGGTTGGAGAATTCCATGCCGGTCATTTGAAAAGCCCCGTCACCAACAATGGCAACAACCCGTTCTCCCCGACGAGCGATTGCAACCCCCAGGGCAGCCGGAACAGCAAAACCCATTGACGTGTAATAAGCAGGGCTAACAAACTCTGTTTTTCCACAAGTCTGCAACTCGGTTGCAGCAAACAGTGCATCACCAATGTCGGCGATTACAATCGTACCATCCTCGATTTGCTCATCCAGCCTTTCAATCAAGCGAGCAATGGTAATAGGAGCGTCTGGCTGAAGCACGAACTTGGATTTGTCGACACGGGGCAAAAGTTTTCCAGTCGGTACGGTAGATTTTGGTGCGAGGCAAATCAGTTCATGCACAAACTCGTCCAAACGCACATCATGATAGTGGTGGTGGCGTATTCGTAGTTGCTCACTCGTCACATAGATACATTGGGTGATATCGAGTTGTGCCGTATAGATTCCGAGATTGATGTCGGTCATAAACGTGCCGAGCATCAGCACGCAATCACTCTCCTCCACATACTCCGTCACCGCCCGGTTGCCGAGTGCCCCTTCATACAATCCAAGGTAAAGGGGATGCGTCTCGCTCACGACACCTTTTCCTAACATGGTTGCAACCATCGGGATTCCCGCTTGCTCGGCTAAACGCACAGCCTCATCCTGGAGACCAAATCGGTGAACCTCCACACCAAGTAGTAAGACAGGTTGTCTCGCTTTAAGAATACGAGCAGCCGTTTCCTTCACTGCTTCGTTGAGCGCTGCTGCATTCGACCGAGGCTCTATGTGTTGGTATTCCGGAGAAATTTCAGGGACCACGTGAACCATGTCTCGCGGGATTTCGAGGTAGACTGGCCGCTTGTACCGATGGCACGCGGCGAGAACTCGATCAATCTCACGAAATGATGTCAGTGGGTCGTTGAGTTCTGATCCAGCCACACACAACTTTGAAAAGACGTCGAACTGGGTTCTCCAGTTGCGTACCATGTGGTGCAGCAGCGGGTTGTGAATTCGCTCGTTCAGACCGGGTGAACCGCTAATAACAACAACAGGGGATTTTTCTGCATAGGCCCCAGCAATTGCATTGCAAACACTCAGGCCACCGACACAGTAGGTAACACACAGAGCCCCCATGCCGTGCACACGAGCATAAGCATCGGCGGCAAAACCGGCACAGTCTTCACGCGTACAACCGATCGTGTTGAGCGGGCTTTTTTCCAACATGGCGTAGAACGCCAGTACGTAATCGCCCGGGATGCCGAAAACATCCTTGATGCCATAGTCTTGCAAACGGCGAATGAGATAGGCTCCAACCGTGGGCCGTTCGTTAAATCCAAAATCTGGTTGTGTGCTCGCCATATCAGACCTCCGTCGTCACAGGTTGAGCACATGCCTTCCGCTATCAGAAGAATTATACGCAGCCTGCCTGGGCAGGTCATGCGTTGTTTTCTCTGCATTATTTCACAACACTTTAACCTTCCGCTCTGGAATACAAACAGAATTGGCGATTTGCTGACTGGACACTGGTTGAATCACGCCAAGTTCGGTCACGATGGCCGAAATCAATTCCGCTGGTGTCACATCAAATGCAGGATTGTAAACAGCGATCTGATCGGGAGCTGTCACCTT
The DNA here is from genome assembly GCA_965243695.1 of Lacipirellulaceae bacterium. Lineage (GTDB taxonomy): Bacteria > Planctomycetota > Planctomycetia > Pirellulales > Lacipirellulaceae > JAKVCB01. Next base: position 548,010 of record CBDEWC010000045.1, read on the forward strand.
GCCAAAACCGCAAGTGATTTCGTTTGCACCTCTTTCCTCAATAGGAATCAGATCGCCCGAATCCAGAGTAAGATCAAAAGTCGACGTGGGGGCCGCCACGTAAAAAGGAATCCCGTGTGCTTGCGCAAGGGTTGCAACACCATAGGTTCCAATCTTGTTGGCCGTATCTCCGTTAGCTGCAATCCGATCGGCACCGGTAATACATGCGGCAACACGTCCTTCTTTCATGACCTGGGCAGCCATCGAATCGCAAATCAGTGTTGCCTCTATTCCTCGCTGCTTGAGTTCCCAAGCGGTGAGCCGTGCTCCCTGAAGCAAAGGACGAGTTTCATCGACAAAGACATGGGGCCTGGCACCAGCATGAGCCAAGGCAAAAATCACGGCAAGCGCAGTGCCATCTCCACCCGTAGCCAAAGCACCTGTGTTACAGTGGGTCAGAATTCCCGCACCCTGGGGTAAGGTAGTCAGCAGTTTGGCGCCATGTCGTCCAATCGAGGCACATTGCTGTCCATCTTCCTGGTGGATTGCGCAAGCTTCACTAAGAAGCCGCTTGGCCAATTCGTGGGAACTATTGCCAACACTTTCCTGCTGCAGCACGTATCGCATGCGATCGAGGGCCCAAGCTAAATTGACAGCGGTGGGCCTGCTTGCAGCCAGATATTCACAAGCCTCGCAAGCACGGAGTTTGATGTTGCATTCGGCCTGTTGAATTGCCAGGCAAACACCATATGCAGCGGCAATCCCAATCGCGGGAGCCCCTCGAACCCGTAGACTACAGATCGCTTCTGACACATCCTCGACAGTGCGACAGTCGACATACGCCAAGGTCACGGGCAATTGCGTCTGGTCGAGTAATCGAAGATGCCCATCAACATCACCTACCCAACAAAGCGTTTTTATTTGCTGTGACATAGTCGTCGTTTGCGAGTAGAAGGCCCCAGTAAAATCTGGGAGGAATGTTACTAATGATGGTCTGTCATACCTTCAGCGGGCGCTGAATGAAGGCATGTAATTTATTCATTTCGAACGAACTTCCAACGAACAAGGGTACCCGCTCATGCAACGCGGCTGGTTTGAGTTGCAGAATTCTCTCCTCGCCATTGGTGGCCACGCCACCTGCTTGCTCGGCAAGAAACGCAATGGGGTTTGCCTCGTACACCAGACGAAGCTTTCCTTGAGGAAAGAATGAGGTGGGAGGATAAAGAAAGATACCACCTTTGAACAAGGTGCGATGAAAATCGGCGACCAGCGACCCGATGTACCGGGACCGATAAAGCGTGTCATCCTCGCCAGACTTCACCCAATGCAAAAACCGACGGCAATATGGTGGGAAACCATCCGCATAGGATTCATTCACCGAATAAATTGTACCTCGCTCAGGTATTTCCAAATTTGGATGTGTCAATACGAAAGTACCAATCGTGGGATCCAGAGTGAACCCATGGACCCCTTGCCCGATCGTATAAACCATCATGGTCGAAGAGCCGTACAAAACATAGCCAGCAGCAAGCTGCTGATGCCCGCACTGCAAGACTTCCTCGTCAAACGAATCACTATTCGCGCGGCTACGACGAAAAACCGAAAAAATAGTTCCCACGCTCACATTCACATCGATGTTGCTCGAGCCATCGAGCGGGTCGAAAACGACGATGTACTCACCCTGGTCAGGATTTTCCAGGACTACAATCGGGTCTTCATCTTCCTCGGATGCCAGTAATCCAACATTCCCTCGCGAACCGAGGCATTCCATCAGGACTTGATTTGCAAACACGTCGAGTTTCTGCTGCTCTTCGCCATGCACGTTGTCACTGCCCGCAGTTCCACGGCTATCCGAAAGGCCCAGTCGCCGAACTTCTTCTCCAATGATCTTGCAGGCCAAAACAATACCAGACAGTAGCCAGGAGAAGTCACCCTGAGCATCCGGATGTTTTTTGTGTTGCTGATCAACAATATGCCGCTCAAACGTTTCGATATTGTATTCGTTCAAAACAAAAATCCTCAGACGTTAACCACCGTTTTCATGAGGGTTTTTACCCGCTCTAGCCACCATCGTAATCTAGTCCAAATGTATTCGCCACTGCTCGATTGACCACTTTTCCCCGTGAAATATTAATAGCGCTGGCGATGGGTTGCAGTTCCAGTGTAGCTTGCTCAATTCCGCGATTGGCAATTTCCAGAACCCACGGCAAAGTGACATTGCAAAGGGCAAATGTACTGGTACGGCCCACAGCACCTGGCATATTGGTCACACAATAATGAACCACCTCATCAACAATGAAGGTTGGCTCCGCATGTGAGGTGGGACGGCTCGTGGCAATACATCCACCCTGGTCGATCGCAACATCAATGATCACACTCCCAGGTTTCATGCGCCGAAGGTCATCCGGCTTCACCAGGCAGGGAGCTTTGGCACCCGGGATGAGTACGGCGCCAATGACCAGATCGGCGCGGGCCAGTTGTTCACGAATCGTATGGCGGTCACTGAACAAAACATTGACGTTGGCTGGCATGACGTCGGCCAAATAACGCAAACGGTCCATATTGATGTCTAAAATACCTACATTCGCATTGAAACCTGCCGCGATCTTGGCCGCATTTGCTCCGACAACACCACCCCCAATGATCGTAATGTTGGCCGGCGCCACGCCGGGGACACCTCCCAGCAAAATACCTCGGCCCATTTGCGGACGCTCCAGATACTTCGCCCCCTCTTGAACACTCATGCGACCAGCCACCTCGCTCATCGGAGTCAACAGAGGTAAACCTCCCTGTCCATCCTGCAGAGTCTCATAGGCAACACACGTGGAGCCATTTGCCAGCATATTTCTGGTAAGTTCTTCATCGGCAGCAAAATGAAAATAGGTGAAAACCACCTGCCCTTCACGAATCATGGACCACTCGGGCGGGAGAGGTTCTTTGACTTTGACAATCAAGTCGGCCCGGTCGTAAATCTCTTCAGCACTCGCGACCAATTCAGCACCTTGAGACAAGTATTCGTCGTCGGTCAAACCGGAACCAAGGCCTGCACCGACCTGAATCAGGACCTGGTGTTTCCGGCTAACAAGTTCCTCCACACCGACCGGCAGCATGGCAACCCGATATTCGTCCTGCTTAATTTCTGTTGGTACGCCTATAATCATGTAAGCTTCCTCAAGTGCAGCCCCAACGGGGAGCTGCGTTGGTTTCATACGGACTTCAGAATTTGACGTGATTTAATGCGATTTCAACAAGACAGGACCTGGTTGCCGGTTGCTTTGATCGCGGTAGCAGTGGCTGTGTGGGGCTTTGTGCTGGCCCTGGGGGCCTATCTTGAAAGTGGAGCCGATGAGCCTCACCACGATCCACGTCGATTCTGGATCGTCTTGATCTGTGTCACGGTCTTTCTGGCGGGCTGGGGTTTGGCTTGGTGGCGACGATTTAAACGCCCCAAACGGTAAATTAGGCAAAATCGACCCGGTTGTCGGGGCGGGCGGGTCCGCACGAAAACCTCTCCTTTTTACGGCGTTACGATGCTTGCCGTTCGCATCAGATTCCGGTAGAGTGGTGGATTCTCTACCGTTAACTCACGTGGAAACCACCGGCACCATGAAAACCTACATGGCCAAACCTGGAGAGGTCAAGCAAGAATGGCATCTTGTTGATGCTACCGACCGAATCGTCGGAAGGCTCTCCACTGAAATTGCAACCATCCTGATGGGCAAACATCGCCCCACGTATACACCGCATGTGGATACCGGAGATCACGTGGTCGTAGTGAATTGTGAAAAAGTTCGTTTCACAGGGAAGAAGTGGGAACAAAAGAAATACACCTGGTATACCGGTTACCCTGGACAACGGTCGATGACCGCCGGAGTCAAGCGGGAACGTCAGCCGGAACGTGTGCTGTACGAAGCCGTGCGCCGCATGCTGCCGAAAAATAAAATCGGTAAGAAAATGCTCTTAAAACTGAAACTATACGCTGGACCTGACCATCCCCACCAGGCTCAGCAACCGGCCGAGTTGGTCATTGCCGGGGCTTAGTCAGCAGGGCGGGCAGTTGCCAGCCCCAAAGCCACCGGCCCGGGGAGAAACCTGTCATTGGACAATCCAGCCGCCAAGCATCCATCATTCCGCGCCGAGTTGAAAGTAACGCATTAGGATTCCACAAATGGCCACCACAACTGCAAAAGTTATCGACGCCATCGGCACCGGTCGTCGCAAAACGTCCGTTGCCCGCGTGCGAGTTCGTCCAGGCGACGGCAAGCTCTTGATCAACAAGCGTTCGCTGGAGGAATACTTTCCCATCGACCAGGATCGCAATTTTGTGCTCGCCCCGCTTGATCATTGCGAAGTCCGTGACAAAGTCGACGTGGTAATCCGTGTGCATGGGGGCGGCAATACGGGTCAATCGGGAGCGTGCATGCAAGGGATTGCACGAGCCTTACTACGATTCGACAGCGATCTTGAAGAGAAACTCCGCGAAAAGCAATTCTTGACTCGGGACGCCCGCATGAAAGAACGGAAAAAGCCCGGTCTGCATGGTGCACGGCGCGGAACGCAGTTCTCCAAGCGTTGAGTTCGACTCGCGTATCGGTCCGTGTCCAGTCTTGTTGTTATCAAGGCCTGCCTGGGGTCGGTCCAGCAGTGGGTCTCTGGCAAGATAGGCCAGGCTGCAAAGAACGAGCCTTCAGGGTGAAAAACTCGAACAACCGCTGTTTTTCTCTGTGAAACCGTATCCAAGCGCAGCATAAAACTTGTGGCACTCATTCGAGTTGCTGCAAGAATTCGCCAGACTTTTGGCGAAACCTGAACTTTGGCATGGGGTTCTATTCAACGGGGCGGTTTCTCAAGTTTGTTGACTGGTTGTACATCCCGTCTCCACTCCAACTAAATTGCCATGGTATGTTTATCTAACACGAAAGGCGGGCACCCGACCGCTCTACCAACCTACCTCGAGCGATGGCTCCCGCCATCTTGGCTCCGACTCCTGGGAGCAGGATTGCTGGGGTCTCTCTTGCTCGTTTCTGTTCGCGTGGAGGCCAAGCCTCATGCAGCCCAGGTCGCAAACCAGATCGATCAGTTGATCGCTACGGAGGTCTCTGCCGAACCTGCCGAACTGGCCCCCATCTGTAATGACACAACCTACCTCCGCCGTGTGTGGCTCGACCTGGTTGGTGACATTCCCACGCCAGAACATGTGACTGTCTTTTTATTGGACCCGCGAGATGACAAGCGTGCTCGAGTCGTCCACGAGCTGCTTGAACACCCACAGTTCGGACAGAATTGGGGTCGCTATTGGCGGGACGTGATCCTGTATCGAAGGATCGAGGAACGCATTTTGTCCGTTTCAAATCTCTTGGTTAGAGACCTGGCAACATGGTTTAACGACAATCACTCCTGGGATTCCATTGCAACCAGGTTTCTCACGGCCATGGGCGGCATCCATGAAAACGGGGCAACCGCAATCATCGCCGCTCAAGAAGGCCGCACCGAACAGGTCGCAGCAGAGATGTCTCGCATCTTCTTGGGAATTCAAATCCAGTGTGCACAATGCCACGATCATCCGTACGATCGCTGGACACGCGAACAATTTCACGAACTGGCAGCCTTTTATCCGCGCGTCACACTACGTCGCATGAACACACCCACCCAGCGCAGTTTTGAAGTGGCGGCCAACGATCGATTCCAACGAGGCAAACCCAGAAAGAATAAGACCGGACCCAGGGGAAATGCCGAACATACGATGCCTGACCTCGACGACCCCTCGGCCCCTGGCACTGAGATGCAACCGAAATTCTTTTTGACCGGAACCGAGGTGCCCCTGGGTACTTTGGACCGCGACCGTCGTCGCACCCTGGCCGACTTGATAACGCGCAATGATTGGTTTTCAACGGCCTACGTAAACCGGATGTGGTTGGAACTTGTCGGCAAAGGTTTTTACGATTCGGTCGATGACCTGGGTCCCGACCGCGAGAGTTCGGCTCCGCAGACAATCACAACCCTAGCGACAGCATTCGCTGACAGCGGCTACGACATAAAATGGTTGTTTCGAACCATCTGCGCAACAGATGCCTATCAGCGGGAAAGTCGCCCTCAATCCAGCGCAAGCGAGAAGCCATTTACCGCTAATATTGCCCAACGATTACGGGGTGATCAATTGTTCAATTCGCTGGTAACCGCGCTGGAAATAGACGAAACGCGCGCAAATCTCAAGCGATCACCCCGATCCCCAGGAAACTATGGTCGCCAAAACACCCCGCGAGCCGCCTTCGTTGGCATTTTTGGCTACGACCCAAGTGACCCGCGCGATGTGATCAGCAGCTCAATCCCCCAGGCATTGGCCATGATGAACATGCCCAAGGATCGATCGAGCCATTCAGCAGAATGGGTTGCAAACGATGCTTGGTCGGTTGCTCCGTGAAACCAGTGATGACGATGCACGCACCGTTGATCTCTACCTCCGCGTCCTTTCGCGTGAACCAACCCATGAAGAGTTGACCAACGCCCAGGTTTACATTGCCTCGGTGGGAACTGTGAGCGAGGCCTACGAAGACCTGTTGTGGGCACTCCTGAACAGCTCAGAATTTCTGCATCGGAGATAAATCACATGCGCAACTACCATCAACATCATGTTCATGTCCGGACCAATCGGCGTCGAGTCGTGAAGCGACGTGACTTTTTGAGAACTGTGGGCACCACAGCGATCGCCTCTGGTGCCATCAGCTGGCTTGATGCCATCAGCCTCTCTGCAGACCAGCTACGCGCTCGTGGCAAAGCTTGTATTCTACTTTGGATGGCGGGTGGGCCAAGCCAATTTGAAACATTCAGTCCCAAACCAGAAAATACCAGCGGGGGTGAAACCAAGGCCATTGCGACCTCTGTTGCTGGAATTCATATCGCTGAAAACCTTCCACATGTCGCCAAGGTTACCGATGAACTGGCGATTATTCGTTCCATGACCAGCAAAGAAGGAAGCCATCCACGGGCAAGTTTTCTGATGCACCATGGCTACCTGCCCATGGGGGGAGTGAAGTTTCCAACCCTGGGGTCCAACGTCACCCACCAAATTGGCGACCGTCAAAGCGAATTGCCTGGTTTTGTTCGTGTCGGAGTCGCGGGCCCGTAACGCGGGAGATGGCGGATTTCTGGGAGTCGAATTTGATCCTTTGGTACTCAGCAGTCCACAGCGCCCACCAGAGAACACACAACCGGCAACCAGTCGGGCACGGTACAACCGGAGAATTAATCTCCTCCAGAAAATTGGAAACCGACTTTGGCGCAATCGAGGGAACAGATATCGTTGCCGATCACCGCAAACTGATCGAGCGGTCGGCCAATATGATTCTTAGTTCCCAGATGTCCGCCTTTGCAGTCGAAGAGGAACCCACACAAATTCGAGAAGCCTATGGCGACACTCAGTTTGGAACAGGTTGCTTACTAGCCCGCCGCCTGATTGAATCAGGTGTAACTTTTGTGGAAGTGGTGTCTGGTGGCTGGGATACCCACCAGGACAACTTCGGACGGCACCGTGACTTGACTGGGCAAATCGATCAGCCTATGGCTCGCTTAATCAGCGAACTCAAAGAAAGAGGCCTGCTGGACAGTACACTTGTTGTTTGGATGGGCGAGTTTGGCCGCACTCCCCGCATTAACCCCCGCGGTGGCCGCGATCACTATCCCAAAGCATTCAACGTTGGCCTGGCGGGTGGCGGAATCCGTGGTGGACAGGTCATTGGTGCCACAGACGCCTCCGGTACCCAAGTACGTGATCGTCCCGTCGAGGTTAACGATCTCTTCCGCTCAATCTACCACGCATTGGCTATCGATCCTGACGAGGAAAACATGAGCCTGGTGGGGAGACCGATCAAGCTTGTCGATGGCGGAACGGTCGTCCAGGAATTGTTTGGCTAAATCCCGTTGCTAATGATTCCAACAGCCACACCAAATCGAGTACCCAGTTGCTGGATGGCCAGGAGTCAACCGAAACGCAAGACCCGGTTGGTTTGTGCAAACCCGCAAAGACTCTAGGCGTTACGGCAACTTGAGATTCTTGATTTGATATTTCACCGGTAGCAACACGATCGCAGCCGGGGTTTCATAAACCCAAGTCACGTTTTCAATTCCATCAGGAACATCAAACAAATAGACGATGCCAATTTCACTCGGGCTCTGCGAGGTGGTTTCCAGTCCAGCGAATTCAATCCGTGCACCCTTCTCATCCAGAAGATAGGTCGCGTTTTGATAAGCCCATCCGCGGTGGGATTCAAAGGCTTGATGATTCTCTTCGAGCCCTAACCGCATGTGAATTTCCCAAATTTCGTTCCGCTTCCGCACTGCATCAAGAGTTATCCGTACGCCACCTTCCGACTGCGTCTCTTTAACGTCCGCAGCCAACTGGTCAAACTGGAAACTTGCCTTGCGACCAGGAACTAGCACCTGCAGCGTTCCACGCAGTGTCACTATTTTCTGGATGGTGCGTGGAGGCAACTTAAAGGGGAGTACAAACTCGGTTGCCTGGCTCCCTGCAGGTACTTCAACGCTGAGTACGGGAATCTCTGACATGCTGCGAATTGGTCGATTGTCATCACCAACTGCGATGATCCCGGCAAACGACTGAGTCACGACTATCGGGTGGAAGCGTGGCTCCCAGGCAACTTCTAAACCGATTTTAAGACCATCCTGCACTGGTTGACGCAGATCCCGCTGTGCCTGGATACGAGTCGCTTCAATGCGAAATGGACCGCTGTAAGTCGCCTGGCCGGCTCGAGGTCTCCTGCCATCGTCGCGAACAACCAGGGCAAGCGCACCCTCGCCGGCAAAGTTATAGATGTCGAGGCCAGCCAAATCGAGAATTTGATCAACGGCTGGCCAAAAGGGCTTCTCCTGAAAATCAAATGACAATGGAAGATCCACCGGAGCTTGTCCAAACTGTTTCCGGTAATCAACCAGTCGATTGCCTGTTTGTTCCTCAATAGTGGCAATGATCTCCGAAACAGGTTTTTGGACTGCCGACAACGTGATACTAGTAGCCACGGTGTTGGCTCTTGCTGCTATGTCCTCAACACGTTTGCGAATTGTGGTCAGCTGATCTTGAACAGCCGGGGGCATTTGATTGTTTGGTCGCGGCAGCAATTCCAGGAACTGCTCTTGTTCTCGAACTGTGCTTCCGGCAAGTCCCACCAACGCATCCGCGGCATCATTGCGAATTTGTGCACGGTCGTCATTGAGTTGATGAACCCGCTTGTTAATCGATCGCTGTAATTTGGGATCACCCGCAGCCAATTCCGAAATAAACACGACAGATGACAAAACAACCAGCAACAGCCAGACCGGGTGATTCCTACCACACAGTGCGATCGTTTTGAATTTTCCACCTGGCAACCATGGATGATGTGTCTGGGAAGGATCCATACTTTGCATTCTATCGGATGAGATGGCGCACGTCTGTGGATTGTGAGGATAAGGAATGTGCTAGGGTTCAATGGGATGCGGGCTCGGCTCTGTGTCAAAAACCCTCATGTCGCCTGCGATTGCACTCCGAACAACATCGGCTTTCGCCGATACCCAGGGTCTCAAACAGAAATGCGCCACCTCCCACTCGTGCACCATAGGCGAAATGCTTTGCAAATCAGCCTTGCGATTGCCCTGGTAACTCCCTGGGTCAGTCACAGCGAGGGTGCTGAATTTATGTTTCGTGCACGCGTCGACGGAAAACTGGTCGAAGGGAAGCCACTCTACTGGACTGACACACAAATGTTTTTGCTGGGACGTAATGGGGCCCTTTATCAATTCAATCCTCAAAACGCGACCGAGAGCAAAAAAACATCCCCTCATTTTTTCGGTTACGAGATGCGATTCATGAAACGATCTCTGCGGGAAGAGTTTGGTGGTCACTTCGAGTTAACAACCACACAACATTACATCGTGGTTCACCCGGGTGGTCAAAAAACTCTCTGGGCTCAGCGATTTGAAGAACTCTATCGGTCCTTCCAACACTGCTTTCGCGTACGTGGATTTTTGACTCAGGAACCACAATATCCATTAGTAGCAATCGTATTTCGCAATCAGGCTGAATATTATCGGCACGCCGCAATCCAAAGAACGCCCCTGCAACCTGGCTACCTCGGTCATTACGATCCCCAATCCAATCGGGTGTACCTCTTTGACAGTTCAACAGCGGACCAGGGCGATTGGTCCGAGAACGCCCGCACCATCATTCACGAAGCAACACATCAAGCTGCCTACAATGTGGGTATTCACACAAGATTTACAACAACACCACGCTGGCTATCCGAAGGATTGGCAACCCTATTCGAGTCGTCTGGTGCGTGGGGTTCCAATCCACATCAGTCGCAACAAGCCCGTCTGAACCAAAGACGATTCAACGACTTTCGGCGTCACGTCCGACCGAAATGGCATGAAGGAGCTTTACGGATGCTGGTCGCATCGGACTCGGCGTTTCAACATGACGCGACAGGGGCTTATGCAACTGCCTGGGCCTTATCCTTCTACCTGTACGAAACGCAACCACGGCAGTACTGCCAGTACCTGGAAAAATCGGCAGCTCGCCCCATGTTTAGCGCCTATCCAGCAGCCGACCGAGTTGCCGACTTCGAACTGTTTTTCGGAGACGAATGGCAGATGTTAGAAGTGAAATTTTTGCGTTATCTGAAACAATCGGAGAATCAGGTAAGACTGGATACTCGCCGGTCTACTCAGAAATCTGCAGTGCGATCCGGTACTGTTAAGGCAGAGCCAGGCACAGAGGTTTGGTCGCCAGCGTCGGGCTTGGCACCAGACTTCTCTTCCTCCGGAGGTTCAATTGGTTTGTTCTCGCGCCAGGGCTTTCCCGCTTTATACCCAGCAAGTTCCTCAGTCAACTGTTGCTGACTAGGATCGCCCTGACCTAGTTCGACAGCTTGCGTTGACCACTTGACTGCAGATTCAAAGTCCCCTGCCTCGGCATGTGCTGCAGCAAGCGTACTAAGGATGTGTGGCATTTGAAACGCGGTGAGCTCACACGCCTTGGTGGCAAGTTCAATGGCTCGTTCTCCGTTACGGAATTCATCGAACGGAGAGGTGGCCAAGACCCACGCCAAATTATTCAAGAGGCCCTGATCTTCATCATCGATGGCAAGCGCAGACTCAAAATCTGCGATCGCTTCCTCATGCTTTCCAAGATTGAGGTAAGCATCTCCACGCCCGCGCAATGCACTGGCATTGTCAGCATTCCACTTAAGGACTTTTGTAAACGTCTCAATCGCCAGTTCCGACCGAGACTGGATGAGATAATACGTGGCAAGCTGGTACTGGAGTTCCCTAAGTTCCGGTCGATCAGGAGCCACCTGGAGGATCTGATTGAGACCCGTGATGGCTTCCTCCCACCGCTGTTCGGTTGCAAGGATCTCGGCCTTCATCTGATGCGCTTTGATCAGGCCAGGACTCAACTTGACCACCTTGTTAATATCGGCCAGGGACTGCTTGGAATCGCCAGACTGGAAGAGAAGTCCAGACCGAATCAGCAGGGTAGCTACGTCATCGGGCTTAATTTCCAGAGCCTTATTCAACTGTTCGATTGCATTCTTCAAATCCCCCTGCCGCCGGTACATTTCACCCCGGTGCTGGTAAGGCAGGATCGCCTCGGGGGCCAACTCACTTGCCTGATCAAAACTTTGCTTTGCTTCGTCGTACTTTTCCTGTCCCAACAAGACCATGCCGCGAAGTTCGTGTGTCGAGGCATGTTCACTTTCGAGTTCCAACGCTTTTTCAATGTCGGCCAGGGCCTCGTCATAACGTTTTGCACGGTACATCGCCTCAGCACGTACGCGAATGTAATCTGGTTTTCCCGGTGACAGCTCTACCGCCTTGGTAAAATCTTGTAGCTGCTTTTGAAGTTCATTAGTTCGAGTTGCTCCCCGAAGGGCATATGCATCGGCAAGTTCTCTATCAGGAACACTCTTAATATTAATTACCCGGGTGAACGCTCGGCGCGCTGCCCGAATATCACCCAGGGGTAACGACTGTAACTTCCCGATATAGAGATGCGCCTCCCACTGGTTACTCTCAATCTCTAAAGCCCGATGCAGGTCGGTCAGCGCAAATTGACGAATCTGAATCCATCGTGGATCTTGACGCGGATTCGGGAGAGGTCGGTTGAGAATCGCAGCAGACAACGCACGGGCACGTTGAATAAGAGTCGACATCAGCATCTGTTCGGCGAAGTCCAGGTTATCGGGATCAAGCCCCTTATCAATGGCTGAATCCAACAGATCGACTACCCGGTTGACATCGCTCAGTCCCGAGGTCGTAACCTTTAAAGTGGTTGCTTCGTCCAAATCTTCCAAACCTG
>CBDEWC010000046.1:0-76768 GCA_965243695.1 Lacipirellulaceae bacterium
CTCCATGACAATATCCAAAAAATCCATGCTATCAAGCTCCATTTGATCGCGAAACGACGCTGAGTCGTCCAACTCCGAGAGATCCTCATCGGGTGCAATATCTGCCAAAATATCAAGAATCTCTTCCCGGATTTCCAAATTAGTCATCGTTGTTCTTCCTTCATTTTTACCTCTGGATACCACCCTCCTGGATACACCTCGAGGGTTTTCGGCCACTGCCGCTGTTTCCGTGATACCGAAATCATATCTCTTTACAGGCGTTTTACAATTAGTACTGAATTGATGCCCAACATACCAAATGAATTATTGAGAATCGCTTTGACCTGTTCTTTTTGCCGCGGCTCGTTAATCGCCAGGCCTGACAAGTCACATTCCGGGTCAAGTCGATCGATGTTGATTGTGGGATGGCAAATCCCATCGTCGAAAGCAGGCAAGTTACCGGCCAATTCCAATGCACCGGCCGCTCCCATAGCATGCCCAATAAAGCTCTTCGTATTGTTGATCGAGACCCCCGACTCACCATCAAACACGCGGCGGAGCGCCGCACATTCTTGAATATCCCCACTGGCCGTGGCCGTCGCATGCGTACTGACAATGTCGATATCTGATGCGTTGAACCTGGCCCGGCTAAGCGCTAACTCCATGCAGCGGGACTGTTGCTTTGGGTTGGGGAGGACGAAATCACTGGCATCGCTATTCATCGCATACCCGGCAAGTTCACCGTACATACGGGCACCTCGAGCCACCGCGTCGGAGTATCTTTCCAGCACATACATGCAGCCGCCTTCCGACACCACGATGCCATTGCGATCCTGATCAAACGGCCGACAAGCCCGGGCCGGCTCTTTGTGTTCGGCAAGGGCTCCTTGACTGGCAAATCCAGCAAAGATGCCGAAGGTGTGAATGCTCTCTGACACGCCTCCCGCTAATGCCATGTCACACTCTCGGAGCATAAGCATCTGGGCTCCCTGAATCAGCCCAGCATTGCCGGCAGCACAGGCGGCCCCAAGTGTGTAGTGCGGACCGGTAATCCCCATGTTCAAGGTGATTTCACCCGCCGGATTATTGGCAACCGTGCGCGGATTGTGATGGTGCGACCAGAAACTTGTATCGTAGTCGTAGGCTTTGATGTCGTGAATCTCGTTCTCGGTCTCGACATTCCCGTGCTCAGTAACCCCGACATACACTCCCACTCGCTCACGATTGACACCTTCCCAGTCAAGACCGGAATCGACAATCGCTTCATTCGCGCAATAAATCCCGATACCTCCGGCTCGCGTTCCCCGGCGAACTTCCTTCCGCCTTTGATATTTAAGTTCGTCGAAATCACAGATTCCCGCCAAGGTTTCTCCCACGTAGCGAATGTCATATCGCGACACTCCGCTACGACCGGCCAAAAGTGCAGCACGGTAATCGGCAAGATTGTTACCGTTGGGCGCGGTCAGACCTACCCCCGTGATGACAATTCGTGTGTCGTCGGCAGCCGTACTGATCATCACTTTACTAAAGAATCCAATCCGTGGGCGGGATGAAATGGCAAGACCAACGGGCCGACAGGGGAGAAGCCCGTCTTTCAGTCAAGCCACCGAAGGAAACCAGCGGCAAGGCAACAAAACGGGACAACTATTCGAATGCGGAGCGGGCCCCCAAGTTAACGGTAATACCGAGCTTTGACAAGCGGTCCCCGCCGCAGAACGTCACTCCCCAAGGTTCAAATGCCGCAAATAGCTCCTACGCTGCGCGTCGCGACCGTAATGATCGGTAATGGCTTCCCAAGACTTCATCGCCCGTGCGAGTGCTTGTTGCGGAGTTTCACCTTGACGAACCACCTCCTCGACCGCCGTCTGAAGGGCCTCTAAATAGGCCGCATTTCCTGGAATTCGTGGCAACAACAGGCCCTCGGGGGGGGAAAGGGCCCCCCGGGCAGCCGCCCGCATCTCCGCACTCGCCCGGCGGCCAGCCGGAACTTTAAAAGGACCTCGATCGAAAGAGGATGGCAACCGGCGCACTGGCAGCATGCCATCGACGGATGCCGCCAGTTGAGCACCAATTGCCGGGCTGGCAAGCCACGCCAGTAACCGAAACGCACCTGCCGTATTACGACTGGTGGTCGTGACACCCGCCACCAAACCGTCGGTCACCAGCGGTACCCGACGGACGTCGCCAACGACCGTCTCCCACTGGGCCAGCGTGGGACTGTAAACCTCCTGACTACCAGGTATTTCAGCCCAGCCCACCCGGTTCACTTCGACGCCCGGAACCGCCTTTTCCTCCCCCTTATGGACCGTCTGCGGCAAGCCGATTGCCATCCCGGCCCGCCCTGTCAAAACAGACTGAATTGCCCCGGTGGGTGAAGCTGCGTTGGCCGCCATTGCGTCCCTAACCATTTCCAACGCTCTCACAAAAGGTGGCTCGGTGAGGCGGGGTTTCATGGTCTCCAGATCAAAAAGCCGCGTTTCCTGCGACGGATGGGTTACCAACGGGGCAACACGGGCCAGCAACAGGCAAGCGCCCCAGGATGCAACTGGCTCAACCACCGACAAATCTCGGGCCGCGGCAGACGTGCGGGCAAACTCACTCCAGGTCTGGGGGACGGATTGAAACAGATCTTTGCGATAACAAATAAGGGGCGACTGGATGGCCACAGGCAGGGCCATCGTCTGACCTCCATATCGAATCACCTGATTACGAATGATTGAAAAAACATCCTGAGCATCATAAAGTTCGCTCGCAAGCACACTTTGCCGAACTGGTCGCAACCAGCCTCTATTGCAGAAGTTACCCAACTCATTTACAGAAAACACGATCAAATCGGCTCGCGGCTGCTCGATTTCCGATAAACTTGCAGAGGTGCGGTCTTCAACTACATACGAACCGCCTGAGTTTTCCTTCCATTCACCACGTAGACGGCCGACTGCCCGGCCCAACTCCAGTCCATTCACGACCCAAATGCGAAGTGTTACACTTTGCTGCACGACAGCCCCTGCAGATGAATCCTTCGCAGGCGGCAAGGGACTGGACGCCTCGCAACCGACCAGGAACAAGCAGGCCAGGAACAAACAGGCCAGGAACAAGCAGGTCCCAAAACAGTTCCAGCAGATAAACCCAACAGATTCTTTTTTCAACAACTCAGGCTCCAAGCAGCAATGACTCGGTCTTCGAACGTTTGTCGCCGATTCGGAAAGTTTCCTACCATTTATGAGCACCTACCTTGGCATCGATATTGGCACTTCCGGTACAAAAACCGTCGCAATCAACCCGACCGGAAAAGTACTCGCAAAAGCGTCTTCAGAATACCCCTGCTACCATCCCAAACCACTCTGGAGTGAGCAAGACCCTGACGACTGGTGGAAAGCGACTGTACAAACGGTCCGACAAGTAGTCAAAGTCGCCAAATTGAAACCCCAAGAGGTCAAAGCGATTGGCCTCTCCGGTCAGATGCATGGCTCGGTATTTCTCGACAAGCGTGACCGCGTAGTGCGACGGGCACTCCTTTGGAATGACCAACGCACGGCCCAGGAATGTGAGGAAATCGAACAACGTGCCGGCGGGCGAAAAAAACTCATCCGCATGGTTGCCAATCCGGCACGCACCGGTTTCACCGCTCCAAAAATCCTTTGGCTTCGCAACCATGAACCGCGCAAGTTCGAAAAAACCACAAAAATCCTCCTTCCCAAAGATGATGTGCGGCGGCGGCTCACCGGAGAATACGCAACCGACATGAGTGATGCGAGCGGCACATTGCTGCTTGATGTCACCAAACGCCGCTGGTCCAAACCACTGCTCTCCAAGTTGGAGATCGACCAAGATCTGCTGGCAACGTGTTACGAGTCGGAAGATGTCACAGGGTCTCTTACAGACGCCGCCGCGGAGGAACTTGGCCTCTCGTCCAGTTGTTTGGTTGTTGGGGGAGCTGGCGACTGTGCAGCAGGGGCCATCGGCAATGGGGTCGTACAACGCGGTTGCCTGTCGACTTCCATTGGAACCTCTGGCGTTGTCTTTGTTCACTGCGACACACCTGAAGTCGATCCTCAGGGGCGGCTTCACACATTCTGCCACGCGGTCCGCGACAAATGGCACATGATGGGAGTTACACTCGCAGCAGGGGGATCCCTACAGTGGTTTCGCAATGCGCTGTGCCAGTCCGATCTGGCCAATACCCAAAAAAGCGCGGCCGAAGTCTTCAACAAACTCATCAAGGAGGCAGAACAAACTCCGTCCGGAGCCGAGGGCCTGATGTTCCTGCCCTACCTTGCAGGCGAACGCACACCACACGCCGACCCGCATGCCCGTGGCGCTTTCGTGGGCCTTGTACTCAAACACAATCGCGGGCATTTGGTTCGGGCGGTGATGGAGGGTGTTACCTTTTCACTCCGCGACAGTCTCGAGATCATCGCCAACCAGGATATCCGAATCGGTCAGATTCGCGCGACCGGCGGCGGAGCTAAAAGCGCATTCTGGCGGCAAATGCAGGCTGACATTCTCGGGAAAAAGGTCGTTACCATGGCCTCAGACGAAGGCCCCGCCTACGGTGTTGCCTTGCTGGCAGCCGTTGGAGCCGGAGAATTCAAGAACATTCGCGAAGCGGTATCCGCGACGATCAAAACCTCCTCTGAGGTTAGCCCCGTCGCAAAAACCCGCCGCTTCTACAATCAGGCGTTTCCGGTATACCAGCAACTCTACCAGTCACTCCGTGACGATTTTCAGGCTCTCAACGAGCTGCTATGACACGCGTTCACCAACACCCTGATAGCCCTTTTGCGACATCGCCAGGGGATCGGTGGTAGAGCCCCACAAAACGCGGCTATCCCGGTGCCAAAGGCACTGAAAGACGCCTGACCAAAGACACAAGGCAAGCGGTCGGCAGACACAAGGCAAGCGGTCGGCAAAAAACCTGACTCTATCCTGAGACTTACCGGTCTTCCAACGGAACCCAAGTCTGCAACTCAGGTCCGACGTAGCCCGCCCGGGGGCGGATGAGACGGTTGTTGTCGTGCTGTTCGATGACGTGAGCTGCCCAGCCAGCTACACGACTCAACACAAACAGGGGCGTGTAAAGCTCTATCGGAAGCCCCAGATAGTGGTAAAGCCGGGCACTGGGCCAGTCGAGATTCGCCGGCAAATTTTTCTCGTCGCGGATAATCTGTTCGATCACCTCGGCAGTCGCCTCAAGCTCTGTGTTCCCCGTTTTCTCCGCAAGCTGGCCGCATAACTTTTTGAGCCGGTTGGCCCGCGGGTCACCCTGTTTGTACACACGATGCCCAAAACCCATGATTCGTCGTTTCTGCTTGAGAGCCTCGCGAATCCATTGTTCAGCATTATCGGCTGTCCCAACTTCCTGAAGCACCTGCATGACGCGTTCGTTGGCACCACCATGCAACGGCCCCTTGAGTGCCCCAATCGCACCGGTAATGGCCGAGTGCAGGTCCGATTGGGTCGAAGCAATCACACGAGCCGTAAAAGTCGAGGCGTTGAATTCATGTTCAGCGTAGAGAATCAGCGAAATGTCCATGGCCCGTACGCACTCTTCGGCAGGCTCGGTTCGAAAAAGCATGTACAGTATATTTCCGGCCAGCGACCGACGGGAATCCGCCAAAACTGGTTCCTTGTGCTGCTTGATGCGGTGCCTTGCAGCCATCAATACCGGGAGCTGCGCTAGCAGGCGTTCTCCCTTTCGAACATTGGCCTCATGGCTGTTATCTTCGCGTTCCGGATCCCAATGCGACAATAAACTACAAGCCGACCGCAAGACGTTCATCGGGGTTGTGTCCATCGGCAAACGTCGCATCAATTGATGGACCGCTTTCGGCATTTCCGACGCCTTGCCAAGCCTACGGCGAAAATCCGCCAGCGACTCGGCATTGGGAAGTTCGCCGTGCAGGAGCAGAAAAGCAACCTCCTCAAAGGTCGCATGCTCCGCCAAATCTTCGATCGCATAACCGCGGTATCGAAGTCCTCCAGCTACGGTGCTAATGGCAGTCTCGCCCGCAATCACACCTTCTAAACCAGGGCTATATATGGCTTCAGACATTATCTTGAACCGATCTGAGTGCGGCAAAACCGCGCACAACCGAGAGCCATCGGCAACCAGCCTCTACCGCAAACCGGCTGCCCCGCTCCCAAGGTCAAACAGTTAAAATCGAAAAGTTCAAGATGAAGAAAAGGCCGTTGCCTGTCAAGAGATCTACTGCACGGCGGGGAGTAGACGCTATTGAAAATACTCTTGATCGCGTTGTTCGTACGCGTCATAGTCCAGCAATTCGTACAGCTCCTGACGTGATTGCATCAAATCGATCAATTCGAGCTGGGACCCCTCCTCGGCCAGCAGGGCGAGTGTTGTTTCTACCGCCTTCATGGCGACCCTCAGCAAAGTCACCGGATAGAGAATTGCGGCGTAGCCCAGATCCGACAACTCCTGGAGGGTCAAGAGCGGGCTCTGTCCAAACTCGGTCATATTGGCCACCAAGGGAACATCGACTTGCTGGGCAAACGAGGCAAATTCATCGGTATTTTGAAGAGCTTCGGGAAAAATCCAGTCGGCTCCCGCGTCCACATACCGCTGAGCTCGCTGGACGGCGCTGTCGAAACTCTCCACACTCCGGGCATCGGTCCGCGCAATCAGTACGGTCTCGGGATCGACGCGGGTTGCTACAGCTGCTCGCAGCTTGCTACACATGGCATCGGTCTTTACCAGTGACTTACCAGACAGGTGACCACACCGCTTGGGCAGGTTTTGATCTTCAAGTTGAATCGCAGCAGCCCCAGCCCGCTCCAATTCCACCACCGCTCGCTCAACATTCACCACTTCACCAAAACCGGTGTCTGCATCGACAATGACCGGGATGGCAATACGTGTCGTGAGTTGCGTAAGCTGCCCGGTCAGTTCCGTGAGGGTCAACAAGCCAACATCTGGCAGGGCAAGTACGCTGGCCGAAAACGCAGCGCCGGAGAGGTAACATGCCTGGAAACCGGCTTGCTCGATCATGCGGCCCGCCAGCGCATGGTGTGCCCCGGGTATTTGAATGGTACCCGCCTTGGCTGCCTCGCGTAAAATCCGACCAGGTGTCATGATCAAACTACTCGCTTAAAAAACGTCTTTTGCCGGTCTGTGAGAATTTTTTTATTTCCTCGTTTCTGAAAGCCAACTCTTCAGAATCAAACCTGACAATTTGCATGCCACGTGGTATCGTAGCTACTCCCGTGTTGAACGACAAGCAACCCACAGTGTCAGAGTCTGCGCATTCTGCCGACTGCCCGATTGCGCAGTGGCTGGTGGAAATTTGCCTCATCTTCATGGTCCTGCTCACCTTCGCAGGAGACCCTGTTCCTGATGTCAATGAACCCCATTATCTCGCACGGCTTAAAAGTGCCTGGAATCCGGCCTGGTGCCCTGGAGACCTGTTCCTGCAGTCTGGCGAAGCCCACGTTGTCTTTGTTTGGACCTTTGGCTGGTTCACTCGCTGGCTTCCACTGGCCCTAGTGGCCTGGCTCGGGCGGGTTCTCTGTTGGATCCTACTCGCCTGGAGTTGGCAGCGACTCTCGTGGCGGGTCGTACCGCAACCGCTCTGTTCGGTACTCACAGCAGCGTTGTTCGTGGGTCTGAACCAACAAACCAATTTTGCCGGCGAATGGTTCCTCGGTGGATTCGAAGCGAAATCGGTTGCCTACGCCCTGGTTGTGGCCGGTCTTGCCGCGATGGTACAAAGCAACTGGAACCAGCTCTGGGTCTGGCTCGGTGGGGCAACCGCCCTGCATGCACTTGTCGGAGGTTGGGCCTGGATTGCGTGCAGTCTGGTCTGGCTGCTAAATGGCCGATCGACCACGTCCCTGCGAGCAATGCTTCCTGGCCTAACTTTTGGCATCCTCCTCAGTATGGCAGGAATCGTTCCGGCTCTGTTGCTGTCGTCCGGTCAAACCGCAGACACCATTGCCGAAGCCAACCAGATTTATGTTTTTGAAAGGCTCAGACACCACCTCGCCCCCCTGGCCCTTCCGCCTGGCGAAGTCGCACTCCGATTGGTTCGCCAAGGCTGCCTGCTGGTGGGCTTTGTCGTTATTGGATTTGCCGCGAGCCGCTCGACCACACTTGGCTCTTCGACCGGGCTGAGCCGTATTCGCTATTTTGCCTGGGGGTCGATTGGGCTGGCTTTCATCGGGCTGCTCGGCGAACTATTGCTTTGGAATCACCCGGTCATAGCCGCCAGCCTGTTGAAGTACTACTGGTTTCGCCTCGCCGACTTTGCCGTCCCTCTTGCCGTGGCGCTGCTTCTTGTAGCTCTAGTTGCCAACGGACTCAAGCAGCAAAAATGGTGGGCCGCTGCAGCCTTGGTGGGAGCACTCTGCTTTGCAACCTGGCAACTTGCCGAAAAGACCATCTCCCGACTGCAACCCGCTGTTCCTCGGGCCGACGTACGGATGCGCGACTATGCAGCCTGGCTGGATGTCTGCCAATGGATCGAAAAACATACGCCAACCGACGCGCGGTTTCTCACCCCCCGATCGGCAAACTCCTTTAAATGGCGGGCCCAACGGGCAGAAGTCGTCACCCACAAACATATTCCCCAGGACGCAGCCAGCGTCGTCCAGTGGCATCGCCAGTATCGCGACATCCATTCTCGGCCACCCGGCAGCGACACCAAACGGTACCGGTCTCTTGGGCATCTGGGAACCAAACGGATCAGGGACCTAGCCAACAAATACCATTTCGACTATGTCCTGACTGATAACCGTCGCCTTTTGGCCCTGCCTATTGCCTACCAGAACCACGTTTATGTCGTCTACCGAACCAATCACGTCCAGTAATCAGCTACCAGCCCACCTCGCATCCTTGCTCGCCAACAATGCACAGGACGGCTACTGCCAGACGCTGCAAATGGCCCCGCCGTCAAGTTATGGACGTCATCGCGGCCCCGCACCAAACACCTCTCGGACAGCCGCCGTCCTCCTGCTTCTTTACCAACAAGACGGCCACTGGAAATTACCACTAACGCTACGGACCGAGCAGACTGCTCACCATCGCGGCCAGATTTCACTACCGGGTGGGCTGCTCGAACCGGGAGAAACCACGGCTCAAGCAGCCCTCCGGGAAATGGCTGAAGAACTTGGCCCCCAAAAAGATCTGCAACTGTTGGGGCCCCTCCCAAAATGTTACGTTTTTGCCAGCAACACCGATGTCACACCATGGGTGGCGGTCTGCAAAACACAGACCGAGTGGCATCCTAATCCGGCCGAGGTCGCCCGGATCGTGGTATTTCCCCTGGCTATGCTGTACAACCCAAACACGATTCAGCAGGCCACCGTCAAGCAAGACGCACTTGAATTCAGTGTTCCCTGCTTTCGCGTCGGCAACGAGCATGTCTGGGGAGCCACGGCAGTAATCCTTGACCAATTCAAGCAACTCCTGCTTGAAGAATGACCTCCGCTTGTCCGCTAACAGGCTCCGCTAACAGGCTCCGCTGCTATGCCAGCCTCTCAGCGAATATCCCATCAAACACCCGCCAACTCGGAAACCTTCAACTCACCAAATCGATGGCAAGTCCTGTTATGAAATTCGACCTTCCCTCAACCCCCATTCGCGCCGTGATATTTGACCTCGACGGGTTACTTGTTAACACCGAGGACCTCTACGAAAAATCAGACAACGAGTTGTTAGGTCAACACGGCCATACCATGAATGACCACTTGCGCGAGCAGATTATGGGTCTCACCGCACAAGAATCACTCCAAACGATGATCGACGCATTTGCGCTCGATACCACTATGGAAGAACTTTATCTCGCGTCGGAAGCTATCATGCGAGAGCTGATTGCTAACGAACTGGAACCGATGCCTGGAATGCTTGACTTGCTTACCACACTCAAAGCAGGTGGTTTCCGGAGGATTGTGGCAACTAGCGGTCGACGGACCTATGCGCACGAACTGCTGAAAACCTGCGACATTGCCCATCACTTCGAATTCGTGCTAACTGCCGATGACGTCCAGCGAGCCAAACCCCATCCAGAAATCTACCAGCTGGCAGCTCAACGGCTGGGTCTTGCGCCGGCAGCTACCATGGTATTGGAAGACAGCGCCAACGGCGTCCGGGCTGCGAGTACCGCTGGCGCCTATACGGTCGCGGTACCTAACCGCCACACCGCGTCACATTCGTTTGAGGGTGCTTCGCTGATCGCCGATACACTTGCCGATCCGCGAATATTAATCGCCCTTGGCCTCGCTTGAAGCCGGTGGTTGAAATTCGGGCTCACCTGGCGGGATTGGCGAAGTTGTTGGCGCAACCGGCGGGCGCATACCAGCCTTGGCCGAAACTTTAGGACTCGGAGTCGCAGGGGTTGACTCCTGCCCCTCCTGCGCAAGCCGGCTAATCTGCCCGCTGAGTGCCGCTGCATCGAACGGGTCGCGCTGTCGCTGCCCTGGCCGGGTTGCGCCGAAGCGGACTCGTGGTGGCCCTCCCCGTCGACGCGGCGTTTGCCAGTGCGCGGCCGGCATCACTCCACGCTGTACCGTCGACTGCACTGTCGGCTGCGACGGTACTAATTGTGAAGGCAAGAAAATCGCTGGCTGATCCAGTTCGGCAAGATAGGGCGACTGCACCTCGTCGGTAACCAGGGCCACCCATTGCACTAAAAGCTGACGGAGGGCGCGCCGGTGTGGCGGAAAAATCGCGTGATCAAGCCCACCATGTGGCTTCAAGGGAATAACCAACAAAGGACTCTGGGTGGGATCGGTACGGTCAATTTGCGAAAGAGCCTCGGAGAGGTTGTGCTGTGTTGTCTTTCGGTTGCTCTCACCATACAAGAGCGCACGACTCAGCGAAAACTCAGTGGGCCCCTTAGGACGATGGCAACCCGAGGTCGTGCAATTATTGACCAGCAGGGGCTGGACTCGTCGCGTAAACAGCTCCAGGGCGCCTCTGGGAAGCTCTATTGGGGATTCTGGATTTTCCGCCCTGCCACTCTCCTGGGGTTTGCTGATTGTTTCAATTTTCTTTTCTTCAGCCTGACGACGGGCACTGTTGACAAGCAGCCGCCGCTCAAGGAGTTCCAGTTGCCGGTGGTCAGGGTCCTTGCCACGCGCCTCGAGTAACTCCAATGAAGCTTCCGCCCAAAGAGAATGCCGCAGACACCACTCGGCAAGGTCAAGATGTTCGGTTGCCGTCAGTTGCCCTCGAGATGCCCTCTTTTGCTGGTACGCATCGACCAGGGATTGGGCAACAAATGCGACCTCACGCGTGGGAACCCGCATCAAGAGGCCTTCGCGTTGGATCTCGTAATGCTCACCCTGCATGGTGATCGAGCCCAGCAACACACTGTCGTTGTGAAGCACTAACAATTGCCCCAGTGGCGGGGAAGAGGCAATGATTTCCGCCTGTGTCGGCCCGGGCTGCGCGTGCAGCAAACGACCGTCCGATACAAAGATCAGGGGGCCTACAAGAGCTGCTACGATTACCGTTTGGACCATGGCGACCGAAATCTAGGAAAATGACGTTTTCAGGTCAACCCTGGTCACCCCGGGAGTCGCTCGATATACTGGCCCTTTTGCGGTCCGCTTGGTTTGGATAGCCTTCGGCGACCGGTGCCCGGCGCCACAATCTGCTGATGCCGCCTACCCCTGCCACAAAGCGTCGTTTGGTCCATTATTCTGGCCGAGTCCAGGGCGTTGGGTTTCGCTTTACGGCAAAATCGGCTGCCGACAGGTGTGCTATCAGCGGGTATGTGCGAAATTTGGCCGATGGCCGGGTTGAGCTCTTGGCAGAGGGTACCGCTAAGGAGTTAAATGCCTTGCTAGGGACTATTCGCTCTGAAACAGCCGGGCACATTGAAGACGAACACTCCGAAAGCCTCCCGGCGACAGGCGAATTTACAGGATTCAATATTCATTATTAACGTTTTATGATGTCTCTCTCACTTTTAGCTGTACTATTCGCTGCAAATTTGTCGGTTTGGCTGGGGCCCTTATGGCTGTTCTCAGCTGGAATTTCTCTCGGCGTTGGCATTCTTCTGATCCTCTGGGGGATCCTCTGGCTTGTCTCCCGGCAATCTGCCAGAGCCATTCCGCGAATCCTTCAAGAAGGCCCCTTGGTACCGATCACGTATGCGGTCTTTGTCCTGGTCGGGTTCACGATTCTGGCGAGTGGGACCATGTCGGTCAGCGACGTGGTCGCTTCCCTCAACCGCCTGCCCGCAGTAGGCCAAACCCAACTGAAAGTGGAGATTCCAGCTCAGGCGGAAGACCTGGAAATCCCCATCGAGTTTCGTGCCGACGAGATTCATCGATATTCATTTTCCAGCGATCAGGATCTCCGGATTAACGTCGAGACTGGCAAGGCCTATTCTGCCCCGCTCATTTTCGTAGAAGGCGATGAACCGTATGCGTGGACACCTGCCAGCAAGATTGCCCGACAGTTTGATGGCATCGTCAACACTCTCTACATCACCAATGAAAGTGATGCGGCAACGCTTCTCACCATTGATGTATTGACCGACGTCGAAATGCCCGAGGTCCATCAAATTCCGATTGTGGCAGCCAGCGTGGTGGGACTCTACCTGCTTTACCTGTTACTTTACGCGCTCTTACCAGGAATATCAGCCATTGCAATGGCGACTGCCAAGGAAGCAATGGCACAACCCCTTTTTTTAATCGCCTTGCTCATTGGTGGATTCGCTTTACTGTCCTTTGTCTATGTGCCGTACAACACGTTTGGCGAGGACGTCAAGGTTTTGCGAAATACCGGATTTGAAACGATCATGGCGTTGGCGATCATGCTCGCTCTATGGACGGCCAGCACCTCTATCGCCGACGAGATTGAAGGCCGTACGGCCATTACCTTGCTTTCCAAACCCATTAGCCGTCGGCAATTTGTACTTGGCAAATTCCTCGGTATTATTTGGCCAATCCTGGTCTTCTTTGTATTGCTTGGCCTGGTCTTGATGGTCGCGGTGTCCTTCAAGGTCGTTTATGATGCGCGCGAAACGGCCAATCCAAATCCCGATTGGCAACTCTGTTATGATGAAATGATGCGTGTTGTACCCGGGCTGGTGCTTGCTTTCCTCGAAACTGTCGTTCTTGCATCCATCAGCGTCGCAATTTCAACACGTCTCCCCTTCATACCCAACCTGATTATTTGCGGTTCCATCTATGTGCTGGGGCACCTGGGAACCCGCATCGTGCAGTCCTCCGCCGTCCAACTGGAGTTTGTCGGCTTTATCGGCCGCCTGGTGGCACTCGTGCTACCGGTGCTCGACCATTTCAACATCCAAGCAGCTGTAGCGGGCGGAGTCGACGTGCCAGCCGCGTACCTTGGCTGGGCCCTGGCCTACTGCATTCTCTATTGCACCGTGGCCATGTTGTTGGCACTGATCCTGTTCGAAGATCGCGATCTCGCCTAGCGAAAAGGGTACGGCAGGAGAAGCCAACGCACCTGGATCAACCTGCCTTCCGCCGCTGGGGAACATCTCGGTCCCAGGAAGTGGGATCATAGAGAATGGGCGACGCCGGCATCGCCCGTGGACCACACCGCTTGCTTCCTGCTCCGTCCCAACTGTGATTTGCAATTTGATCAAGAATAAGTTCAGCCACGGCCACGGCATTACGACCGGCAACACCATCTACCTGCGGGGCTCTCCGTTGCTGAATGGCACGAACCAGATCGCGTTGCTCTTCTTCGATCGCATTAACCTGCGGAGGGTGATAGACCTGCTTGACGAGCAGTTCTTCGAACATGTGCTTTTTCCAGTAGGCCACGTCATCCGCTGCAATTTCGCCAAATTCCAACTCGCGTTTCAAGACATCTTCTCGGGGAGCAACCAACGTCGCCTGTGCCTTGGCAAAATCAATTGATGCAAAACAGCTGGCGGTCGTGACCTGCATGGTGCGACGCATTTCGTAACTCACCCGCGAGGCCGTTAGTTGGGCCACACAACCCGTAGCAAAGGTAAGTCGAACGCTAGCCATGTCTTCCTGGTCCCCGAGCACGGAGATCCCAAGCGCGTCAACCTGAGTAACCGGGGCATCCACCAGGGCAAGGATGATATCCAAATCGTGGATCATCACATCCAGCACAACGCCAATATCGGTCGACCGAAACGAGTACCCACTGGTACGAGTGGCCTCAATATACTTCGGGTCTTTGAGCTTGCTGGCAACACAGGTAAAAGCCGGATTGAATCGCTCCACATGCCCAACCTGAAGTACGCTTCCTTGTCGATCGGCACACCGAAGAAGCTCCTCAGCTTCGGCAACCGTCGATGCAAGCGGTTTCTCAACCAACAGCGACAAACCTCCCTTGATCAATTGCCGGCCAATATCGCAATGCGTAAAAGTTGGCGTCGCCAATACGGCCGCATCGACCTGGTCCACGATCTCGCGAAAATCTGCGACCGGCCTGCAGCCCGCTTCCTGAGCAACCCGTTGCCGTGACTCTTTGAGCGGATCACAGACGGCAACCAGTTCGACGTCGTCAAGCTGCGCTGCGATCTTCGCGTGAAATCGACCTAAATGGCCAGCACCAACAACTGCCAAACGAATAGGAGTCACGCTGCCTTCCTTCTTTCTCGGCCACGACCATGACGCCCATCCTGCTGGCCAGCAACAAACGTCAAAAGCGAATTCACTTCCGAAGCCAAGTGCCCGTTTCCACGCAAAATCTCCCGGGCAGGCTCTAATCCAATCTTGCCGCGGTAGATCAGACGGTGAGCTTCGGCAAGGCTGTCGATAACCTCCGCCGTAAAATTGTGCCGCTTTAATGCCACAATATTAATACATCGCGGGCGGGCAGGTGCCCCCTCGCACAACATGAATGGTGGCACGTCGTGAAGCACACGGCTCAACCCACCCACAAAACTGTAACTCCCAATCGTGGCGTAGTGATGGACCCCCACCGCACCCGAAATGGAAGCATAATCTTCCACATGAACATGACCACCCAAAAGAGCACAATTCGCCATAATCACATGATCACCCAGCTTGCAATCGTGTGCGACGTGAGAGCACGCCATCAACATATTGTTGTTCCCGATCAAGGTAACACCATCTTCTTTTTCACTCCCCCGATTGATCGTCACACTTTCGCGAATGATATTCCCATCCCCGATGACCACCTGCGTATTGCTACCGGTATAGCTCAGGTCTTGTGGCTCCCCCCCAATAACCGCACCTGGATAGATCTCATTGTTGTGCCCCAGGGTCACCTTCCCCATAACCGTGACACCGCTCACAAGACGTGTGCCGGAGTGAATCCTGACCTGGGGACCAATCGTACAAAAAGGGCCAATTTCAACATCTGTGTCGATTTCAGCTTGAGGGTCAATCCAGGCATTCGCCGCAATGCAAGTAGCCATAACAGATATTTTCGAGAATTGAAAGAATATGGTGGGTCAAAATAGGATTATCAAATTACTAAGCGCATCTGCTCGTCGCCAACAAGTCTCCTGACTGCTTAACGACCGACCCTACCAATGCCGCATTAAGCGAATGGCCGCTTCGATTGGCAATAACGTGCCCTACGATCGGACAATTTGCGAGGGCCAAATCACCAACGACATCAAGGATCTTGTGGCGCACACATTCATCTACAAACCGCAACGAATTTGCAATCGGGCCAGCCGAATTGAAAATCAACAAGTCACTCGGAGTCACCCGCTCTCCCAAACCTTGGGACATCAGCAAGCGTGCCTCTTCCTCCAGCAGAAAGGTTCGACAGGAAGCCAACTCCTGCCGAAATGTCTCCGGCGTAATCTCCACAGTGAGTGACTGCCTGCCAATCGGCCCCGAACCGTAATCAAGCCGATACTCGATCGACAACCCGGCCACCCGCGGCGGATTGATCTCGATCCAGGCCTGCTCATCACCAAATCGCAACTGCCGGTCGACCTGCAACGGGCACACTGGCAGACTCTGGTCGAGAATTCCAGCTCGATCGAGTGCTTCAACAAATGCCAGCGATGAACCGTCGCAACCTGGCAACTCTGCCGCATCGACCCAAACATCGCAATTGTCGATCCCAAGTCCACTGAGTGCCGCCAGAACATGTTCCACCATCTCAACTCGCACATCACCAACTTGCAAGCAGGTACGGCGAGGAACCGCAACCCGGCACCCTACGTCCACCGGCAGACGCACAGGCTGAGGAAGATCACCGCGAACAAACGCCACACCAGAGTCCGCCTTTGCCGGGCGGAATTCGACCCGCACATCCTGCCCGCTCCAATAACCAAAACCGGTCACAGCGACTCGCTGGGCGATTGTGCGTTGACAACGCAACGAAGACATGAGAATTCAACTCTCAAACAGGAGGTAGGAATTGTCCGGGGTGGACTCGTCGGCTACGATCACGCTCTCGCTCTCGCGACTTTGCTACAAAAGACCGAAAACAATCACTTGCCATCCTGCCCACCCACGCCACAATCCCGAAAGCACAATACCTCTCGAAACGCGGCATGAAGAGCAGAGAACGACTCCCCCTAACGAGGGATCTGCTTTGAATCGGGCTGCGATGCTGCACGCGTATCACGATTCAAGAGGCCCAGCACATCGGGCGTAATATCAATACTGTTGTGAAACACAACCGGCTTGTTAATCGCCCGCAGCACGTCATCACGTCGATTTGGATCGGGTGTCTCTCCATTGAACCGCAACACCAGCCCAATATTTTGCCGTTGGGCATAGTACTTAACGGCTTCGTTCACTTCGAGATAAGTCTGGTGGTAGACTTTGGCTTCACGCTCAAGAAAGTCTTTACGAAGCTGAGTCATCTCGAGATTGAAGTCCGCCTTTTGACGAGCAACCTCTTCGTCAAGGCGCTTGTATTCCGGCGTCCCCAAATTGTACTCATTGCGTTCAGCCTCCTTTTGGGCAATGCCTTCGCGCTTGGACTTGAGCGACTGCTCAATTCCTTGCATCTCACCCTTCATCCCATCCATAGTCGCTTTAAAGCGCTGGTGGTTTTTGAAGATATACCCCACATCAACGACTGCAGTACCAAACTTGGTCGCATTAGCGCCAGCCTGATTCTGAGCCAGTGCAGTGGAAATGAATGAAACTTGGGCCGACAGGGCAGCGGCCAACACGACGGGAATTACGTGAGCTCTCACGTCAGCACTCCTTGCTGATTGGTGGTCATCCTTGACCGATACGTGGGGGTAGCCAGAGCTTCGCCAGAAAAGGACCGTGGCGTGAAACCTGACCTTGAAAACGCGGGGCGTATTTTGTCGAGAAGCCTCCCCCACGTAAAGACCAGTTAACTGCAGATTTCAAAATGGTTCCAAGCCCACTCCGCAGATGGCCCAATCAGGCAGCCAATAGGGGCCTCAAAAAGAATCGAACCACCACTTCCGTAGTACCGATAGCACCCACCCGACTGCAACCGCCGCCAAAAACGTATGGCTCGAAGCTCCCTGTCGGAGGTGCAATTCAAAACCGTGGCAGTTGCAATGGTACCATTCTGCAGCAAAGAAAGATTCAATCCGCACCGTTTGCCCATTGGTTGGATTCCGAAGGGCCCAAATAAGGACCCTATCGCGGCGGATCAAGCGTCACCGTCAGTTCCTGTTCTTTGCCTGACCGGCGAACCACCACGGGAACCGTGTCTCCGGCCGAATATTTTCGCAATGCCCCGTCAAAATCCTCGAGGTTTCCGACCCGATAATCTCCCAACTTCACAATCACGTCACCTGACTGGAGTCCCGCTTTCTCTGCCGGACTACCAGGACCTGTACCACTGATGGCATAACCCCCGCTTGCTTCCGCAAAATTGGGAATACTGCCGAAATAGGGCCGCGGGTTAGCCCTTCGGTCCCCCAGCGGTTTTTGGGCGACCTTGACATAGGTTACCCGCTCGGGGGCGTTTGCGATAAGAACAGTCAAATCGGTCACAAATTGGCTGACCTTTCGCATACCGGCCACATTCAACAAATGGAAGTCATCGCTTGGCCGATGGTAATCTGAATGGGCCCCTGTAAAGAAATGCAAGACAGGAATCTCTTTGGCGTAAAAGGAAGAATGATCACTCGGACCAAATCCGCCAGTACTTGGCGTGATTTCAAACCCAAAGTTTTCGTTCAACTCTTCAATCCATACTCCAAACTGTTCGCTGGTGCCCGTTCCGTTGATGATCAAGGTGTTGTCCTTCATTCGGCCAACCATGTCGAAGTTCAACATGGCAACGGTATCTTCCAGCGGAAATAACGGATCACGCACATACTCGGCACTCCCCAAAAGACCAATTTCTTCGCCCGAGAATGCCACGAACACCACTCGTCGAGCAAGAGGTTCGCTGCGATTCACCAGGCTGCGGGCAACTTCCAACAGAACCGCCACCCCAGACGCATTGTCGTCCGCCCCATTGTGGATTTCTTCGCTGCCAGGCTTGGCAGATCCCTCCTGCCCAAGTCCCAAATGATCAAAATGGGCCCCCACAATTATGGTTTCCTCGGCCAGCCCGCCCGCTCCTTCTAGAACCCCGACCACGTTGCGAGCTTCCACCTGCTCCCTCTGAATCTGCACTTCACCAGCCAGGCGCCACGCTTTGATATCGAAACTGTCGGGGTCCAAGGTACGATCAATCTGCGTCTCGATTTCAGCTAAACTCGCATGCCCGCTTGCAGCCAACAAATCGTTGATAACGCCACGCCGAACATGAAAAGCCGGAATCTCCCGCGTTTCGCCATCGGCCCCTGCCCGGGTGAATTCTAAAACCGGGTCCCGCTCTGCCTCGAGTTGTGACTTGTAATGGTCGAGGTCGCTGCGGAGCTTATTGGCTTCCTCCGGCTGCTTGTCCCCTACTGCTGCCAATTCCTCTTCGGCCACCTTAATCCGCTTCTTCCACTGCCCCAACCTGGAGTCGATTTCATACAAATCTGTACAAAAAATGACCGCTGCAGCACCATGCTGGAAGGCATTGCTAATCTTTTTGCGAAAAGGTGCGTGCTCTGAATGATCGGTACCATCAAAAACACTGTGGGGATTGTCCTGTTGTGGCTCATGGCGCAGGATGACAACTGCTTTGCCTGTGACGTCGACGTTACCGTAATCATCATAGTCAGCTTCAGGGGCAGTAATGCCATAACCAACAAAAGCGATCGGCAAGTCAAATATTCCCACACCTCCTATGGCGAGCGGAGTAAAGTCTTTGTCAAGCGCAAGCTCCACCGCGGCCGGTACGCTACCACCACCAGCAGATCCATAAAGCCCACAGGTGTTAATTTTTCCAAGTTGAGCACCAACGGTCACGTCAAACGTTTGGTAAGGCTCGCCGTTGTAGACCTGAGTCTCCAACCCAATTCGCTGAAACTCATCGCGAATGAACTCGGCAGCTTGACGAATACCTGCAGACCCCATGGCTCGCCCTCGAAGGGCGTCAGAAGCAAGAAATCGAGCCGACTTTGCCAAACGCCGCTCGGCTTCCTGCCCCGGTTCGGCGGACACCCGCCCTGGACCGCTCACCAACAGCAGTAACACCAGGCAACAGCTAGCAGAGAGTACGTATTTCTTGTTTCTTTTCGGGACTATCATGAGATGCTTAAAAAACTCCATATCAAGCGTGGAAGGAGATGCCGCAAAGTGTCGAACCCTTCAGCAACTCGCGTGGCAATCACCACCATTTTAGGCCAATCCTCCTGGTGAAACCCAAAACAACATGACCGCCATCCATTTCCCAGTGGCGACTCACTATGCCACGCAACTTGGCAGTCGGCTCGCCGCTAGCAACCCGCGGTTTGCGCTGAAATTATAGGACAAGCACCTCAGCTAAGCGATTGGAAGAATCTTGTGGCAATTCGATTTTGACAAGCCCAGGAGAAGCCGTTACTCTCCGCACCCCGCCTGGAATCCTTCCCCTTCGTGCTGGAGACTTACTGTTGTCTACCTCTCCGTGTGTGTTAATTGTTGACGAATCGGACGAGTCGCGGGAAGTCCTCAGCGAGCTTCTCGAGCGGCATGGCGCCGTTGCGGTCGGGACTGATCGTGCCGACAAAGCCGCTGAGTTGACCTGCGAACACCGCCCCGACATCATCGTATTTGACGTTGAAAGCGATCATTCGGACTGTTACGACGCCAGCCGCCGACTAGCCGTTGTGGCAAAATCCAACGAGACGCCTGTCATCATGCTGGGAAGTGTCCGCCGCGGCAATTCTGGCCTCCCGAGTGGACAATTTGTGGCCAAGCCCTACCACTACGGGCCTCTGCTCCGTAAAATTGAAGGTCTCCTGGCTGCCGGATAACGCAGGCAGGACGGAACACTCGTCTTCTTCAATGTTTCTTGATTTGGCCAACCCGCGTTTTTTAGGTTGTTTTGGTCCACGACAAAAACGGTCGTCGCAATAGAATAACCTGGAAAAGCATGCTTGGCAGAAGATGGATGAATTTGGGTACCAGCATGGCTTCTATAAACTAAGGGGAACAGGTTCAAGTGCGCAAGCCCGTTGAGGCACCCTCTGCTGTCGCCACGGGTTCTTCACGCTACGCGTTTGTCACCGTTGCGGACTCGTAAAGAATTCCAAACCGTTTGAGACCGCGTTCATTTATCATTTTTCAACTCGCAAACAACAGAATTAGTTTACTGTGCCCTCACTTTTTGTGATCTACGGACGAGATCAGGGAAACCGGTTTGAGCTCGATGAGCCACTGGTGACGATTGGTCGCGTGTCGAACAATACGATTCAGCTGCACGATACGGAGATCTCCCGCACCCATGCTGAATTGTGTCGACAGGAAGAAGGATATGTCCTCCGGGATCTCGACAGTTCTAATGGCACCTTTGTAAACAGTTCCCGTGTTGTTGAGCACACACTTTCCAGTGGTGACCAACTTCAACTCGGCAGTTCGGTGTTACTCTACACGGGTGTAGCGGAAAGTCATTTCGAAGATCTTGCCGACAAAATCAACATCGTCGCACCACATGCCGAAGCCGAAGGATCGAGAATTGTCCACACGGTTACACAAAGTGAAGGCAGCCAATTGCTGGGCCCGGTAAGCGACGAGACCATTAGCCCCTGGCTCGCGCGCGCCCGCAGCAACCTTGAAATCATGTACCGAACGGCTTTAGCCGTGAGCCATACACTCGACATTGATGACTTGCTAGCCCGTATCATGGACATGATCTTCGAGTGGGTTGATGCCGACCGCGGTTGCATCATGCTCAAAGACGAAGAGAGCGGCAATCTTGTACCAAAAGTACGTCGTCATCGCCAACGCCTGAAGAGTGACGACCGGATCACGATTAGCAAAACGATACTCGACTACGTCGTTGATCATAACGAAGGTGTGCTGACAAGTGACGCACAAGAAGACCGCCGATGGGATCCCGCCCAGAGCATTGTAAAACTGGGTGTGCGAGAGGCTATTTGTGTCCCCATGCAAGGTCGCTATCACGTTGTCGGTGCAATCTATATCGACACCTCGGTAAAACCTGAAAAGTTGTTGCAGCAAGGAGATTCCAATCAGTTCACGCAAGAACACCTCAAGCTGATGATAGCAATCGCCCATCAGGCAGCTTTGGCAGTGGAAGATACCTCCTATTATAAGGCGATGGTTCAGGCGGAGCGGCTTGCGGCCGTTGGGCAAACGATTGCCACGCTTTCGCACCATATCAAGAATATACTGCAGGGAGTGCGTGGTGGCAGCTACTTGATCGAAGTAGGCCTGAAGGACCACGCCAAAGCTCTCAAGGAAAGTCAAGTCGATCTTGAAGCTGCCGAGCAATCGATCGAGACCATGCGGAAAGGGTGGGGGATCGTTGAGAAAAACCAAGAACGGATCTCCGCGTTAGTCCTGGACATGCTCACCTTCAGCAAGGATCGAGAACCAGAACCAGAACCCGCCAACCTGAACGATGTCGTCAGTGACGTCATTGAGTTGGTCCAGGTACGTGCTGCCAAAGAATGTGTCCACCTTTCCTGGAAAGGCGATCCGGAGATGCCCATCCTCCTGTTTGATCCTGAGGGAATGCATCGGGCCATCTTGAACGTTGTTTCAAACGCCGTCGATGCGTGTCAGGACCTGGGCAAAAGTCGCGTCGATATCGAGACCCGGTATGACTCCACCCAGGCCATGGCTTTCATTCGCGTTGCTGACAACGGAGCAGGAATCGAAAAGAACGACCTTGAAAAAATATTCACGGTGTTTGTATCGCACAAAGGAGGTCGAGGAACTGGCCTCGGATTGCCCGTCAGTCAAAAAATTCTCCAAGAACATGGTGGGCGGATTCGCGTCGAGAGTACCACAGGAACAGGCAGCGTCTTTACGCTGGAACTACCTGCTACAACTCCGCCTCTGCAAGACGCAGAAGATGGTTCGGCCGCTGTAGTCAACCGTGTTGAGCCATCGCAATTGCACTCTCCACCAGTGCCAGGTGCATCCCCACATTGACTCTAATCGGTGTAACCGGCGGGTGATCCCACAAACGGATTCGACCGTTTCTCAGCTCCAATCGTCGTGGGTGGCCCGTGCCCTGGCAACACCACTGTCGTCTCTGGAAGTGGAAACAACTTCTCATGAATCGAGGTACGTAGCTGGTCAAAATCGCCATCTTCAAAGTCCGTACGTCCCACACTGCCCTGGAACAACACGTCACCACCCAAAACCTGGATCGGAGACGAACTGCGATCGACGAACACAATGTGCCCGCTCGAGTGCCCCGGTGTTTCCAGGACCTCCAGACGAAACCCGGCTGCCTCAAACAGATCCCCCTCTTGAACGGTTTTGTCCGCAGGAGGACTGACCAGATGCACCCCAAAACCGGCAGACAGGTTTAACACCGGGTCAGTTAGTTTCACCGCGTCACCAGAACCAATCACAAGCGGACAATCTGGCCAGCGAGCTTTCAAGTCTGCATTTCCCGCAATGTGATCGCTGTGTCCGTGGGTGCAGAGAATGGCCGCCGGTACCAGTTGGTGGGTATCCAGGTACTCAAAGATCTTCTGGGGTTCCAATCCTGGATCAATCACGAGACAATCTAACCGGCCAGGAAGGTGCAATATGTAGGTGTTCTCCTCGAACGGTACTGAAACGATCGTGGCCACTTGAGAGGGAGACTCGGACACAGGGCTCTCACTTTCGCAGTAAAACAGGGAAATCTAGGGGAGGGGCGCAAAAAACAGCTGGCGTCGTCTTGTCGTTTGCAGTGGGACTCACCCACCGATCACCGGCAGGTTTTGATTGTAAGCCACGCAAGCACCCCAAGCGATACACGCAATACTTCCGGGGGGTTGCCCCCTGAGCGAATTAACTCTATAGCCAACTTCAAGCCGATCCAACACGTACTGAGCAGCAGAATATTGATTTCGGCCCTTCAGCTACCGCTAGATATAAATTCCCTGGGTTAAAAAGTTGCTATCTCAGCACCCGGGTAATTTCGCTATCCTTGCGGTCACCAACTCGTTCCTTGCCCATAATAGACCCCCCCTGGGCGAACTGCGGAGAAGCCGTTATGTGGACTCAACCAGCAACACAACAAACTCGCAAGCAATTCTCTCCGGTATCCTGTATCCTCACACTTTGCTTGCTACTAATGCCCCAAGGCTTGCTACTAATGCCCCAAGCTGTTTCCGGACAGGCCACGGAAGTCGCTCCGGTCAAACACATAAAATCTCCGTTTGATTTTTCGGCCCACGGTGACGAAAAACATCCTCTCCAACCGGTAATGCGCGTCATGCGTGGAGTACTGGATCACATCGACCAGCAAGTACAAGACTACTCTTGTACGCTCATCAAACGCGAACGATTAGACGATGAGTTGGGCGAACGGCAACACATCTTTATGAAGATTCGGCAACAACCCTTCAGTGTCTACATGCATTTCCTGCAGCCACACAAAGATCGAGAAGTGCTCTACGTTGCGGGAATGAACGACGGAGATCTGATCGCGTTGGACGGTGGATGGAAACGCAAAATCATGGCACCTGTGAGCCTTGATCCCGAAGGAATGCTCGCCATGAGCGGGCAAAAATATCCCATCACCCGTGTGGGCATGCGCAACCTCTGTGAGGAGTATTTGGAGACGTTAGAAGAAGATATCCAGTATAGCGAGTGCGAGGTGGAGATTAATCCGAACTCCCGTATTGGCGGGCGTTCAGCAACCTTGATTCAAGTGATGCATCCCACACCCCGGAAAGCATTTCGCAGCCACATCTCTCGAATCTTTCTCGACAATGAACTGCGGGTACCGGTGCACTTCGACGCCTTCCTTTGGCCTGCAGAGGCGAATGGAACGCCGCCGCTTGAAGAATCGTACACCTACACAAACTTGAAAATCAATGAAGGGTTTACGTCCAAAGACTTCGACAAAGAAAACCCAGACATCTTCAAGCAATAAGGATAGGCCGCAAGCCCAGGCAATCTCCAGGCAGGCTAAGACCTCTTCTGACGTTTGTTGCCATCAAGCAGCAAATCGCCCTTGAGCATACCTGCCTACTCGCGACCTGCCTACTCACGGCCTGCCTCAGGCCGCGGCCTCAGATCCGGCCACTCCAGCAGCCCCAGGAGCCGGTCGGCAGGCTCACCTGCACGCGCTGCCCGCCGCCAATAGCGGCGGACCTGCTGCAGGTCACCACCGGGTCGCACAAATTCCCTCGCACCGAGGGTCATCCAATTGGCGCTATCGGCCCGATCAAACCCGCGGTCAGCCAGTTGTTTCTCAAGCCACGGCTCAATCGGTTTCCCATCGATCGTCTCGTTCCGCCCCGCAGCGCGAACGACAAGTTCCCTCTCGTCGCGCTGGACAACGCATCACCTTCTGGCCACGATAACGCAATTCTTGCCCTGGCCCGAGAGCTTGCCAGGCCTCTTCGATACCCTCCCAGTAGAATACGACATAGATTTTGAGCACCTTCAGACTGCTGCCCATTTGCCGATTGGCAGCAGTGAGCGTTTCGATCAAATCTGTTGCCCGGCCAAATTCTTGCCCCGCCAACGCCGCCAGGATTTTCGAACCGCTTGCTGCGCTTCGCCGGAGAGATCCAAAGCCTCTCCCTGGGATGATTCTCCCTCTGCCTGCGGTTCCTCTGATGTGGCGTCCCGCTTAGCCCCGGTAGCCACCGGTTGGTCCTCGCTGGAAATAGGTTGCTGAATCGGGCGCCCCGCACCCCGCTGGTCTCGCCCCCTTTGCGGCGGGTTGGTCAGCGGGTTAGTCCGTGGGTTAGTCCGTGGGTTAGTCGGCGGCAGGTCGGCTTGCGACACCACGGGAAGGCCTGTCCCTAACTCAGAACGTAACACGTACCATAATGGATAGCTGGCTATTCCCAAAACCACCACCAAAATGAGTGGCAATATCCAAAGTGGCCAATGACGACGTCGACGATATCTGGAAGCCCTTCGGATCACAACAGGCTGCGGAGACTCTGTTTCGTCCACAGCAACCGCTGGCGACGTCTCGACAGGTGGTTCGGCGGGCGAAGTCGCAGAAATCAATCGGGCCAGCGGAACCGCTTGATTTGAGTCTTGGGTGGCCATTGTGGCCGGCGATGCTGCAATTGGAACCGATCTGGGCTGTTGATCCTCATTGGCCAACACCTCGCTCGCAAGCAGGTATCTTCCCGCCTCCCGCACCTGCCTGACCAACTGCTCCCACTCATTCCCCCGCTCCACCGGCTGCACATTGCGAAGTTTCTTCAACATGTGATCGCGGGCGCTGACGATGGCATTGGCATCGGCGTCATGGGCCGTCAATCCCAACAGCTCGTGGTGATTGCGGGGCGGATGGCCCAAATCCAGGTTGAGCCACTGGCGATAGGGGTCAAAACCGTCAGACATCAGTCATCACCATTGCATGCAAAGGACCAGTGGCACCGACACCTGCCATTCTAGACATTCCTTAAACAGAGAAAACTGGAAGTTAAAAAAATGGAGCCGGGAACTCATTGGACCCAGATGGCATCCAACCAAGTAGCCGGGTCTGGATTATCCCCATTTTCCAATTCAAGTGGACCGAACATGCTGCCACCACGTAGAACATACCGTACCAGGAAACCACCGCAAAATGGTGGCAATCTACCGTCAATGCGTGCCTGGGGGAGACGCAGATCAACGGAAATAAAAAAACAAGGAATCGCCACTATGCGGGCAGAAATACCCGGCCGGTTCAGCGCACTGCCCACTCGTGCTACGGCCATGTACGCACCCGACCTGACTGGCAATTCGGACGAAATGAAGATACGCATCGAAGACACCCAAGCCCATTGATCGGCGCGCGCCAACCAGATAGGCTGGACCTCTTCTTCGCTTTCTGTGGCATGCCTTTTCTTCCCTGGCATGCCTTGCAGGGCGGTTCGTCAACCTGCCTTATGGCGTGACTCTGTGATCTGCAACTTGCCCACGTCCCAACCACCTCGCCTGACCCTCCTCGCGACCGCATCGGCCCTGCTGATTGCTGCCTTATGGGCGGCAATGCCCACGGCCATTAAATTCTCCGCCGATGCACTTCCTCCTATTGCAGGTGCAACCGTACGATTTGGGATTGCTACCTTCGCACTTGGCGGATGGTGTGTGATGACCGGGCAAAAACTGTGGCCAAGGCGTAACGAAATTTTGCCCTTAGCCTTTATTGGCTTGCTTACCTTTATGCAGATTTTGCTCTTTACCCTGGCCGTCGACTGGTCGAGCGCCTCGCATGCCACGATTCTGCTCAACACCTATATCTTCCTGGTCATTTTCCTGGAACACTTTGTTACGAAAACGGACCGACTAACCATTCTTAAGGCCCTGGGACTGATTGCCTGTGCAATAGGTGCCTTACTGACTCTCTCTGCCTCGGGTTTCACTGAATTTCCACAGGCCATAGAAAGAACTTTTGATTCCTCCAGTCTCACCGGCGACCTGACGATGCTTGTCAGTGCAGCAGTATTGAGCATCCTGATCCTGGCCACCAAAATGACGGTGCAAACAGTCCCCCCCATCAAGCTCGTATTCTGGAAAAGCACGCTCACAATCCCTCTGTTTTTAACGGTCAGTCTTTGTTTTGAAGGCATGTTCATTTTCCAGACGGAACACTACACCCAGCCCGTTTTGTGGTCACTTCTCTACCAGGGAATTATTGTGAGCACCTTTTGCTTTGTTGTTCAGACCCATCTACTACAACGATATTCAGCGACACAAATTTCGTCGTTCAATTTTTCAACCCCATTATTTGGCCTGCTGTTTGCGGTCCTTTTACGACACGATCCCGTGACCATGCTGCTGGCCATCTCTGGCTTCTGCATTGCTATCGGCATTTACCTCTCAACCAACAGTCGGCCTTCGAAAGCAGCAAACCAAGGTTAAAATCTGGCCGTTTGGTTTGGTAGGTTTTCCAATAATACTAAAAAGCCCTTGAAATCCCCTGACGAAGAACACCGGATGTCTCCAAAAACTACCCCGTTCACCACCCGACAACTGCCCCAGAAGGCAGATGTCACCGCCCCCGATGGCTCGGATGTCCGCATACTACTTGCTCTTTCCGGAGGCAGCCTGGCCCATTTTTCGCTAGCGCCAGAAAAAACATCGCTGGCCGTCACCCACCATACGGTCGAAGAGATTTGGTATTTCCTGGGGGGGGAGGGAGAAATGTGGCGAAAGATGGGCAACCAACAAAGCGTAGTGGCCTTGAAATCGGGCGTTTGTGTGACCATCCCGCTGGGAACCGACTTCCAGTTTCGCTCCTGCGGCAGTGAACCG
This sequence comes from Lacipirellulaceae bacterium, assembly GCA_965243695.1. Taxonomy (GTDB): domain Bacteria; phylum Planctomycetota; class Planctomycetia; order Pirellulales; family Lacipirellulaceae; genus JAKVCB01. The sequence continues at coordinate 27,640 of CBDEWC010000046.1, forward strand.
CTGACAGCGGTCGCGGTCACCATGCCCCCCTGGCCTGGCGATCACGAGGCAAAACAAACCGAGGGCCCCTGGGAAGGGACCCCTCAAAACTAAGGGCCCCAAGGCCCACGCCGGGCAACCAGGTGTTTCCAGGCTCGGTGCTAGCCAAACGAGGCAAAACACCTAAAATCAGGCCTGGCGTAATCGCAATACTTTTATCACTGTTTGTCGAAAGGAGTCGTCGTGTCGCTCGTTGAAACCGAACAGGTCCTGGTCGTGCCGACCGCAGAATTCCACCGTCTCGGTTATTTCCAGGGATTTTCTCCAGAAGTCGACCGTTATTTGCCTGAACTATTGGAAAGCGATCAACTGCGTTACCGTCCACGCGGAGAGATGGAAGAGGACCCAAGTTTCAAGCAGTTGATCCCTTACGTGGTGTTCAGGTACAGAACCGACGACCAGGTCCATTTATTCCAGTATTGCCGAGGTAAGGGACAAGGTGAAACTCGCCTGCGCGCAAAGCGGAGCGTGGGAGTTGGGGGGCACATTTCAACGCTCGATTCCACGACCGGTGAGACTGGCACGGGAGTTTACGAAGAAGGGCTCCGTCGCGAACTGAATGAAGAAGTCGAGATCCAAACCGGGTATACACGCAATTGTGTAGGCCTGATCAACGATGATGAAACCGAAGTGGGCAAAGTCCATTTGGGGATTGTGCACATTTACGATGTCGAGCAACCGGTCATCACACCGCGTGAGGTCGATATCCTGGACGCTAGATTCCAGCCGCTTGAGGAAATCAGGTCGGCACTCGAGGAGTTCGAGTCATGGTCACAGATCGCAGTGCAAAACCTGGTTGAGTAGCTTGCCTCAGTCACGTTTCTTCACGACACCGATCTTTTGCGTAGAATGAATCGGGCTGTCTCTACCCTGGACCATCGTGAACCCTGAACAGCTGAGTCCCCCGTTTTCGTGACACCATCTCCAGATCTCGAACGGGTTGTCTACATGGACAACCATGCTACGACACGGGTTGATCCCCGGGTCGTCGATGCAATGCTGCCTTTCTTCAGTGAGGCATACGGAAACGCCAGCAGTGTGGGGCATGTGTGGGGAGACCATGCACGACAAGCGGTCGAGGATGCCACAGAGACGGTCGCCCGCAGCCTGAATGCTTCGAGCGAGGAAATCGTATTCACCAGTGGTGCCACCGAAAGCAACAATCTGGCAATCCACGGTGTTTGCCAGCGACCGCGCCGCCGCGGGAACCATATCGTCAGCGTTACAACCGAACACAAGGCGATACTCGATCCGCTAGCGCGGCTCGCACGAAAAGGGCATGACGTAACGCTCCTGAGCGTTGAACCGACAGGCAGCCGACAGGCAGGTTGGCTTGACCCACAAAAAGTAGCCAACGCTATCCGTGATGACACGTGTCTTGTGACGGTTATGCTCGCCAACAATGAAATTGGTGTGATTCATTCTCTCGCCGAGATTGGCATAATTTGCAAACAGCAGGAAGTGCTGCTGCATTGCGACGCAACGCAAGCCGTGGGAAAGATTCCGGTGGATGTCACAAAATTGAACGTCGACCTTTTAAGCTGTACCGCACACAAACTTTATGGTCCTAAGGGCATCGGCCTGTTATACGTGCGGAGTCGTGATCCAAGTGTCAGACTGGAACCTCAAATTTCTGGAGGAGGCCAACAAAAAAACCGTCGGGGCGGAACGCTGAACGTGGCAGGAATTGTCGGTTTTGGGACAGCCCTCGAGCTCTGCCTGGACCAAATGGTTGACGAAACAAAAAGGCTGGCCGGTTTACGAAATCGTTTGGCGGAGGAAATCTGCAGTCAAGTTACTGGTGCCACGATCTGTGGGCCAGCAATGGACGCATCGAGCAGAAGCGGCGGACTACTGCGATTGGCCGGAAATTTGAATATCTCCTTTGGCGATGTTGATGGGCAGGCATTGCAGCTGGAAATGGGCAATTTGGCCGTCAGCAGTGGCGCTGCTTGCACTTCCACAAATCCGGAACCAAGCTACGTATTGCGGGCAATTGGCTTTGATGAGGATGCAGCCCGCAGTAGCCTCCGTTTTGGCCTGGGACGCTTTAACACCGAGGAGGACGTCGATTTTGCCGCCTCCAGCGTGGTTAAAGCGGTACAACGACTGCGAAAATTGGCCTCTCCTTAAAATCAGGTTGCTTCACTTTTCAGGCGGCGACCGATTGGTATAATAGATATGCAATAAAAAGTGGATTGGAACTGCTTGTCGATTGCAACCCACCCGATAATTACAATTCCCCCTGAATGTTGGAGCCAGCCACGCTATGTCGATCGTGCTCACCGAAAAAGCCGCTGTTGAAGTCAAACGAATCATTGAAGACCAGAAACTCGAAGACGATGTCGTCCTTCGCGTGGGAGTCACTGGAGGCGGTTGTAGCGGGTTTTCTTACGCACTTGGTTTCGACAAGGCGTTTGACGAAAAAGTCGACTCCCGCTTGGATTTCCACGGCGTGCCTGTTGTCGTTGATAAGAAAAGTGCCCTGTACCTGGATGGCACCACCGTCGATTTCCACGACGGAATCGAAAAACGGGGCTTCACGTTCGATAACCCCAATGCCGTGAAGTCCTGTGGCTGCGGTTCTTCGTTCCAGGCTTGAACATCACCGCCAAGAACTTTTTTCCTCGGCGAGTCACTGCGCGGGCACCCGTACAGCGTTATCGCATTTGCTGTTGCGCGCTCAAAATCCTTACCGCAGTCATTTCCGGAAGACTGCCCCAACATTTTGGCACTTTCCAGCCGGAACCGCAGTTTTATCTTGGCCCAAACCGTGCGAACAACCTACTCTTTCCGTAGGCAGAAGGACTGCACTTCTACCTGGACCGCCCCCCATGTTTTGGCACTTGCGGCTTTGGCAGCCAAAATTTGCCCCTCGAATGAAGCGGTGTAGCAATCCGTTTTAACCGTGGGGTCCAATTCTTTTGACGAACTTTCCCCACAGCATCGCCCCTCGCTTCAGGAGGGGCCAGCAGAACATGTTCCGGCAAATCAAAAATTTTCTGAAGCATGAAGACGGGCCGACAGCCGTCGAATATGCCGTGATGCTGGCGTTGATTATCGCAGCAGTGCTAGGCTCTCTACGTCTTGTGGGCAACCAAGCCGCCCTGAGCTTTACCAGGTCTGCCACGGAACTCTCAAGTGCTTTTGGCCCGTAGCCAACGTCTATTCGGACTGGTGGTTGACGTTATTTAAATTGTAGGCGCGACAGGCGTACTCACAAAATCAGCATCGCGTCGCCGTAGCTAAAAAATCGGTATTCTTCGCGGATCGCCTCTTCGTACGCACGGCGAATCAGGTCGCGTCCCCCAAACGTCTGCACTAAAACCAGCAGGGTTGTGCCGGGATAGTGAAAATTGGTCATCATCGCGTCAATGGCACCAAATTGATAAGGGGGGCGAATGAACAGGTCCGTTTTGCCTGACCAGGCCTCCAAATTGCGCGACGTGGCACCGCCGTCGGAAAGCGCCTCGTCAGCCTGGGCGAATGCCGTTTCTAAAACACGCACAACGGTCGTTCCCACAGCAACAATGCGGCCTTCGGCTTCACGGGTCGCATTGATCTCTTTGACAGCAGCCTCCGTAAGCTCTCCCCTCTCTTCGTGCATTTGATGATCTTCGAGTGCCCCTGACTGAATCGGTCGAAAAGTTCCCAAGCCAACATGGAGTGTAACAGCGGTAAACGCTACACCATGGGACTCAATCGACTCGAGCAACTGCTTGGTGAAATGAAGGCCGGCAGTCGGAGCGGCAACGGCTCCCGGCTCACGGGCATAAACGGTCTGATAGTTGACCACGTCGGAATCGACCATCCGCCCACCACGAATGTAGTGTGGCAACGGAACTCGGCCAACTTGGGTAAGAAGGTCGCTACAGGTTGCCTGGGAGTCGGGTTGGGCAAGCCATTGTCCGTCGTCGAGCCGTTCGATGAGCCACAGTTGGACAGCCGGCCGCATGCGGCGGTCCAAAAGCGAGATTTGCTCACCAACTTTGAGGTGTCCCCGGGTCTTACAAATGATTTTCCACTGGCCTTCTGGGGTGACCTCTAAAAAGAGCCCTTGCCAATTTCCCCCGGTCGACGTCCGTAAACCCTGTAACGCCGCAGGGACGACTTTCGTGTTGTTGAACACCAGTCGGTCCCCAGGAGCGAGCAGCTGTGGAATATCGCGTACATAATGGTGTTCAATCCGGTCGGCCTGGCGATCGACCAGCATCAAACGGGCATCAACACGATTTTCGAGCGGCTGCTGTGCTATCAGCCGCTTCGGCAGGTCATAATCGAAGGTAAAGTCGTCTTTGTTCATCGGGACTGGACAGGGGAGCTGGAACCAGCGACTATCGTCGCCATGGTTCGGCTGACTGTCCATTGGTTAATCCATACGCTCGAAAAATGGGTCCATGTCTCACCGTATTGCTTTTTGTATCACCACACTTGCCCCAGGCGGTGCCGAACGACAACTGGTCGAATTGGCCTGTCGCCTGCCCCACAACCGGTATCAAACTGCTATTTTTGTCTTGGGGCCACCCCCTTCACCGCCACAGAATGAACTTATCCTGCAAACCCTGTCTGAAAAAGTACCTGTAACTTTCTTTCATACCAGGAGTCTTTGGTCTGCGGGCCGCGTAATCCGCCAATTAACAGACTCGCTCCGCAATTTTCGCCCAGCCCTCCTCCAATGCTTCCTGGCACACGCCAACGTGGCAGGTGCCATTGCGGCCCGTAGGGCCGGAGTCCCCCAATGCGTCACCGGAATTCGGGCCGCCGATCCCCGCTGGAATTTTCATGGATTGGCCAGCCGCATGACCGATCCCCTCGTTTCCAGGCATATTTGCGTGAGCCAGTCAGTGGCGACCTTTGCCGTCCAGCAGATGCATTTAACTGCCAGCAAAGTCGCAGTTATTCCCAACGGAGTCAACCTCCGGCGGTTTAATACCGCCCGCCCCACCACCCACGCTGAACTGGGAATTGCCGCAGATCGAAAACTGCTGCTTTTTATCGGAAGGTTGGACCGGCAAAAACATCCCGAGTGGCTGCTGGCGTGCCTTCCGGAACTACAACAGCAACTTCCCAACCACGACCTGGTCATCGTGGGCGACGGGGCCTTGCGAGGCAGACTAGAGCGTCTGGCAAACCAACTTTCGTTGGGTAGCCGTGTCCATTTCCTGGGTTGGCGAAACGACGTGCCCCGTCTTCTGGCAGCCTCGGAGATGTTGCTGCATTGCTCTTCCTGGGAAGGCATGCCGGGGGTTGTGCTGGAAGCCATGGCCGCCAGCAAACCGGTTGTCGCCATCAAAGTCCACGGAACCGCCGAACTACTGGGGGCAGCGTGTGAGCCACAAACGGTCATGGATCACGATGTACCTGCGTTCCTTAAAAAAGTTGCCCAACTTGCCCAGGCCCCTACCCAAGCCGCCGAACTTGGTCACCAGAACCGAATCCGCGCCGAAGGGGAGTTTTCTCTGGAGGCGATGACAGCGCGTTACGCGGAGGTCTACGACGAACTTTTGCCATCCACCCCTTCATCCAACTGAAAAGCTTATTGGAATTCATTTATTTCCTTCCTGGCAACAAACAGTCCCATTCTCCAAGGAGATACGTCAACCGAACTGAACAGACGGCAACTGATAGCAGTCAAAAAGCCAGATTGACCCATTTTCTTCACTCCGTATGGTTGAGACTTCTCTGGCAAAAGGAGACCTTCCCTGACCCGGCATGGCCAAGCCTGAAGCTGAAGAAGGAAGGATTTCGGCCGTGTTTTTCGGCCGTGTTTTTCGGCCCCGTTTTTTGGGCCACCCGTTTGAACAAGGCGTGCAATCCCGCAAGGTCGCCCAGCAGAGGTTTCCATCGAGGATGGTCGGCGAAAAACTCGCTTTGGAGTATTTGTCGTCCTCTGTCGCGGCCAGGACATGGAAGTCCGACATTGTGTGGCTGGTGGCTGGTCCACCAACGTCGCCCTGGCCCGGGTGCATGGATGCACTCGGGCCAGGGCGTTTGCCACAGCCACTGGCAGCAATGGCCAGTGGCAACTGCCGATCCCAGGTGTGAGGGGTACGCTAGAGACAGGCGACTCGCACCATTCGTTGACAAGCGTCTTTTGCTATGGCTCAATCGTCTTCACAACATATTCCGGTGTTGCTTGAAGAGGTTTTACAGTGGCTCCGCCCGTCGGCAGGCAAAACCTATGTCGATGGGACGCTGGGAGGAGGAAGTCATGCCCGCAAACTGGCCGAATCGGTCGGTCATGACGGTCTCGTGATCGCCGTTGACCGTGACCAGACGGTTGTCGAACGGGCCCGCGCGGAACTGGCCAACTTGCCGATCCAGGTAGAACATGCCAACTACGCCAACCTGCCCGATCTGCTGGCAGAAAATGACCTTGGGCTCGTGGATGGGATTCTGCTTGATTTGGGCCTCTCGAGCGATCAACTTGCCGATCACGATCGCGGGTTCAGTTTTCAAGGTGATGGGCCGCTCGACCTGCGATTCGATCGTTCCACCGGTGAACCTGCCTGGAAGCTGATCGATCGTCTAAGCGCTGACCACCTGGCCGACCTCATTTATCAGTTTGGCGAAGAGCGAATGAGCCGGAGAATTGCCCGCGCCATCGTCCAACGGCGACGGTCTCAACCGATTCGAACGACAGGTGAACTGGCCAAGTTGGTTTCAAAGTGTGTACCCCGCGGCAAGGGCAACCGCATTGATCCGGCGACACGCACATTTCAAGCACTACGAATTGCAGTGAACGACGAACTCGATTGGCTTGATGTGGCCTTGCGTCGCTTTCCTGATTGCCTCCGACCGGGCGGTCGATTGGCAATCATTAGTTTTCATTCGCTAGAAGACCGCCCTGTAAAACATGGATTCCGCAACGATCCGCGACTGGAAGTGCTCACGCGGCGACCGATTCGGGCAACTGCCGAGGAAGTTGCCCAAAACCCACGGGCGCGAAGTGCAAAACTACGGGTTGCCGAGCGGATTTCGCACGACCCAACAGAGGCTGCCAGCCCCTACCTTCGGCTTGGCAGCTGAGTCTTCGCCCGCCTGGCAACCGGCAACCTGTGCTCGTTTTCGCTAGCCAGTCCAGGGGCGATCGTTCCGCTGATATTGCCCTGTGGGACTACGAACAAAAAATGGGGCGACGAGCGGGTGATTCACTTCCTCGTTACTTGGATCGGGCAACAAGTTTGACTCTGCCGCATAGGTCGTCGAAACCGAGTCATGAACCAGGACATGGTACCAGGCCTGATTTTGGTTGGGCTGGGTTTGATTCGCCAAGTACCACCGCTCACCAGCCATGCAGCGCTGATCGAAGCTGACTATCAGCCCACGGTAGCCATAGCGGCGATGTATGACCAACGCACCTGGCACGAATTTCGGTGTGGTTTCTGCGAATTCAAACACCCCATACTCCGGTCGGCAAACCACTTGGACCGCCACTGTACATCACCTGCCAGAATACGCCGTCACCGGAAACAAGTCCACTTCAACGGCCAGACGACTCCGCCTCGCCTTGGAGAATCACGGCAACCAGGAGCGGTCAAAGACGGTTAATTTGTTCTCCGCACGAAACTCCCCGTCAACGGTACTGCGGGTTCCGATAGCGCGACCCGGGGTTCACCGGTGGCAACAAACGTAGACCGGCAACCCGCCTTTGCTCCAAAGCTGCAGAATCTGAAGATGACACCGATTGAGTAACCGGTTCGCCTGGGCCGCTGATTGTGGCCTGACGGCCCATCAAGTTGCCACTGTTTCCAACGACAGCTCCACGACCTGACTGTGCACCAGCCAGAGTCGCCACAGGAAATTGGGCCTGGGTCATCCTGGCGTCTGCCCGACTTACCGTCGCCAGAGGTGCGGCCGTGTCTTGGGGGCGACCACGGCGAGCAAGCAAGTGCCCAAGGTTAAAATGGGCAATCGCGGGACCGTGTACCGCAGTCAACTGCTGCAAGGCTTCCTGGTCACGGTGCATTTCGACAAAAACAGTCGCCAGGTTGTTACGATAACGTTGTTTTGCTGGCTGCAAGGCAACTGCAATGTGAAGGGCTTCGGCCGACTCTTCAAGGCGCCCTTGGCGGGCAAGACAAAGCCCGAGATCGTTAAAAGCGGTTGGATCCTTGGAGTTCGCTTCGACCAATCGTCGGTAAAGTTGTTCGGCAATGCGCAAACGCCCCTGCCGGTCTTCCATGTGTGCCGCAGCCAGCAACGCGCCCGCGTGGTTGGGATGTGCGGCCAACGCGTCTTGATATTGACGACGCGCCTGTTCAATTGCCCCGCTTTTTTCACTCACTTCGGCAGCCGCCACAAGCAAATCCACCGAAGGAGGGCCCGTTGGGTTTGCTAGCGCAATACGATCCTGGTGACTGGTCACGACCTGCTTTGCAGCATCGGCCCCCTGCTTTCGACCACGCCACTTGGACCAGCCCCAGGTGACCGGGTTCCTGGCCAGCAATTCGCGCGCCCGATCGGATAACGACGGTTTCTGCGGTCCGTTTTGCCAAGTTGCTGCGGGGGCCTCACCACCTGATTCGGCTCCAGCCCCCACATTAAGGTTCGACGCCTGGGCGTGTTCATAAAGCGCCTGGTTGGCCACTAAAACCAGAAAAAGGGCCCCTCGGACAAAGATTCGTGACGTCGCGCGCATCGGGTATCCTTCCTTTGCCGTCCTAAACAATTTATCAGTCCCTTCGCAACAAAAGGGAAATGATTACCAGAACTCCCGTTACTGCCCGTCTCCTAAACTGGCTGCAGGTAGTGTCGGCGTCGGCATGCTGTCTCGAAAAGCAGTGTTGATTGAATCGACGGTCGCGGCTGGCCGACCTTCTGAAATCAAATGTGTATCACTCACAAACGGTGGCGTTCCATCAGGCGCAATGGAAATCGCATAAGAATGCACTTTGGCCAAACGCTGCTTCGTCAAATTTTGATCGTGTAACCGGGTCACAAAGATCTGGCGATACTCAGGTGGCGCCTGGCTCAAGACCCAATGGACCTTCAGCTCCCCCGCCCGGGTCAGCTCACCCGTATCTTCTGAGAAGTGGTGATCGCCAAGCAGGTTTTGGCGGCGCCATCCATTTCGAACCATCACGTTGAATGGGGCTCGAACGTGCATTCGGTCGGAGCAGACGTAAGGCCACGGCCATAACACGTTCCTACGGTATCCGGCGCAGGTCTCTTCCAACGGGGAACAACCAGCAGCTTGGACCGTTGAGGTCAACGCGACAACTGCAAGCAGACCCACAAGCATCGAAGCAGTTGGCTTCATCGGATGACAACTCCATTCAGGGAAAAGAGAGGGCCCACAAGGAGAACCGGTCACCATCGCCCAGGGACCACCTCGCCGTCGAATCTATCGACCTTTGGCGACCAGGGTCTTCGCTACTTCTGCTAGAACCGCTTTTCCCTGCACATTTACCCCACCTTAACAACCAGGTCTCGTCGCCGTTGTTTGGTAGAATTTGCGGCCGAGTCGATCTACCGGGCCTTTACCGTCGAATTCGCCACGGGGACCACCCAACAAGGGACTCCCTTCGCCGGTCGTTGATTATTTCCCACCACTCATCGCCGGAAACATCTCGTTGACCATGGTGATTGCAGCGGGCCCAACAAGCACCACGAAAATGGCCGGAAAAATGAAAATGACAAGTGGAAAGATCAACTTGACTGCAGTCTTGGCGGCCTTCTCCTCGGCCATTTGTCGCCGGCGAGTTCTCATCGAATCACTTTGAACACGTAGTGCTTGTGCAATACTGGAACCAAACTTGTCCGCCTGAATCAAGATTGCCGCAAGCGCCTTGAGATCATCGACGCCCGTTCGTGTCCCGAGCTCATGCAAGACTTCGTTACGAGCCCGCCCCATCTGCAACTGCAAATTACAAAGAGTGAACTCCTCGGCAATGACCGCATAAGAGTTCTTCATTTCTTCAACGACCTTCCGCATTGCCTGATCCAACCCGAGACCAGCCTCTACGCAAACAACCATCAAGTCCAGGGTATCGGGTAGTCCAAAGAAGATGGCATTCTGCCGAGACCTCTTACAAACCCAAACAACCATAGTTGGTAGATAGAAACTAATCCCACCCGTGGCAACCATCGTCATGATCGAATACTGCGTCATCCCATAACTAAAGAGAGTAAATCCACCTCCCACGAGAAGACCTGCAATGAGGCCAAATGCCTTAAGGCCAAGAAACGCTGTAGGAGCCGCTTCACTTCGAAAACCGGCATGATTGAGTCGGTCTCGCAGCCTGCTGACCTCCTGAACGTTCTTTGGCTGCAAAGGCTTTGAAAGGTGTGGAATAAGTTTTTCAAGCAACTGGATCGTCGCAACCCCCAGTTGCAACCGCCACACCTGGGAACGATTTCCCCGCCGGGCTTGCAAGTTATTGAACTCTTCCAGACGCTTTTCAGCACTTGAATTACCTTCCACCACCAAATCGAACAGCAACCACACTGCGGTGGCGACGCACCCAAAGACGCCCACCTTAATGAGGAGTGAAGCACTGATAACTGCAAGGATTGGAACCATAACTCTGTCGGGCAGTGAACCCTAGACTCGGATGTTGACAATTTTACGAATGACCAGTGCCCCCAAAATTTGCATGACAATACCAGTGGCGAGCATTTTCCTACCCATTTCGTCAGTAAACAGCAAATTCACATAGTCTGGATTGAGGCGATAAACGGCAATGAATAACACCAATGGCAAAACTAGCAACACGATCCCCGAAAGTCGCCCTTCCCCGGTCAGGGCTTGAACCTGACCCCAAATCTGAAATCGTTCGCGAACCAGGTGGCCAATTTTGTCGAGAATCTCCGCCAAGTCGCCCCCAGTCTTCCGCTGAAGCACCACTGCGGTGGCAAAAAACTTCAGATCAAGGTTCGGGACTCGGCAGGTCGTCGCCTCCAGCGCTTCATCGAGTGGCTTACCCAAATTCTGCTCTTCGTAGATGCGGGCAAATTCGACCCCAATGGGTTTGGACATCTCCTGGGCAACCAGATTGAATCCTGCAGCCAGACTATGTCCGGCACGAAGGGCCCGCGCAATCAATTCCAAGGCCTGAGGAAGTTGGGATGCAAATTTATGGAGCCGACGTTTGCGTCGCATCAACAGCCAGCAGACTGGCAACAGGGCCAGGAGACCTGCCAGAACCGGTGCCAGCCCTACATTCAAACCGGCCAACATTGGCAATGAAAACCCAACCGCCCCAAGGAGAACAACGGTCGCGAGGAAATTTGGGACTGACCAGGTCACACCAGCCTGTTCAAACAGCAGACGAAGGTTCATGTATTGCGAAACCGCCCTGTCGATTGGGCTCGAAATTTTTTCGCTATCTCTCGTGATTAGGCTAGTGACCAACCTGGTCGCATTCGTTTTATTAGTCGATTTCCCCGCACCCGTTAGCGCCGCAAGCCGGGCTTCAACCTCGGAACTGGCTCCCAGAGGGAACATGGTTGCCAGCAAAAAAACGACCGCGGCAATACCAATACCAGTGGCAATCGTAACAACCAGGGTAACGCTCATGAACTTTCCAAAGGGAGAATTGCAGGTTCGCAATCGGCAGTAGCCTGCCGCTTACTATCCCCAGCTTTTGAACATTAGTCTTGCAGCATAATACGTTCACGAAACACGGTCGCGGGCAGCCTCAGGCCGGCCGACTCGAGTCGCCCCATGAACGATGGGCGAATTCCAGTGGAAACAAAATCACCAACGGCTCGACCGTTCTCGTTCACGCCTTTTTTGTCGTAACGAAAAATATCTTGCATCACGATGGTATCTTGCTCCATGCCTACGATTTCACTGATGTGAGTCACCTTGCGCAGCCCACCCTGGAGACGGTTAGTCTGCACAATGAGGTCAATGGCACTGGAAATCTGTGCTCGCATTGCTTTGACTGGCATTTCGAACCCTGCCATCATGACCATCGTCTCAAGGCGGGCAATGGCGTCGCGTGGCGTATTAGCATGACAGGTGGTTAATGAGCCTTCGTGACCTGTATTCATTGCCTGCAACATATCAAGCGTTTCGGCCCCACGACACTCACCAATGATGATGCGGTCGGGACGCATGCGAAGGGAGTTCTTCACCAGGTCGGTCGCGGTTATCTGCCCCTTGCCTTCGATGTTGGGAGGTCGTGTTTCCAGCCTTACAACGTGGCTTTGCTGGAGTTGAAGTTCCGCTGCATCCTCGATGGTGACAATACGGTCTTCGTTCGAAATGAAGCTTGAAAGCGAATTGAGCAGCGTCGTTTTTCCCGATCCCGTTCCACCTGAAATTAAAATATTCAATTTTGCTTTGGTCGCACCTTCTAGCAGCATAGCCATCTCAGGTGTCACACTCTTGTAGCGCAAAAGGTCTTCCAACTTAAGTGGGTCTGAGCCGAATCGACGTATCGTAATACTCGGGCCATCGAGCGCAAGTGGCGGGATAATCGCATTCACTCGAGACCCGTCTGGAAGTCGAGCATCCACCATCGGACACACCTCATCCACGCGCCGCCCAACCTTCGACACAATACGGTCAATAATCTGCAGCAAATGCTTGTCGTCGCGAAACACACATTGTGATTTGACTAACTTGCCGCTCTGCTCTACATACACGTTTTTAGAGCCGTTGATCATGATTTCACTAATCGTCGGATCCTTCAGCAGCATTTCCAAGGGCCCCAAGCCGAACGTCTCGTCAAGCACCTCTTCGATAAGTTGATCCCGTTCCTGCTGGTTGAGAAAAGTATCCTCGGTATCACACAAGTGCTGAACCACAAGGCGAATCTCGTGATGCAACGTGTCGCCTTCCAGTTCACCAACACGAGTCAAATCGAGTTTGTCGACCAGCTTGCCGTGAATGCGATGTTTGATATTCTCAAACTCAATCTCTTTATCCTGATGCGGCAACGACGCTGTGACATTTGTGAGATTGGCCATTGGAGATTCGACCTTCAAAAATCGGCATTGCGATAGCCATCACCTGGTGCCGACCCGCGTTGGTGAGGGGAAAACGGAGTCGTGGCGTAGCCTTGACACATTCCTACACCAAAACATAGCTCACCAGCATCCTGCCGGCAGAGAAGAGACCGTCCGCGTCGGTTGAGAATAGGCGGCTCGCGATGAAGGGAGTGGCCCGATTGTAACGATCACGCGTGTTGCTTCTGGTCGTCAAGACACTCGGCAATGGTCACACGACTGCGATTCTGGCCAAGGAACTCCGCTGGCTACTCCGCTGGCTACTCCGCTGGCTACTCCGCTGGCTACTCCGCTGGCTACTCCGCTGGCTACTCCGCTGGCTACTCCGCTGGCTACTCCGCTGGCTACCCCGCTGGCTACTCCGCTGGCTACTCCGCTGGCTACCCCGCTTGGATCTTTGCAGCCTTCGGCCACAAGCTCAGCCAACTGCGACTCTTGCGGGTGTCGTCCACAGCCAGACTGTCATCCCCTCCTCCAACAGCAAGGGCCAGTTGGTTGATCGACTGCGTAATTGCCGCCCGGGGCGCGTACTCGACAAGAGGAACTCCCTGATTGCGCACTTCGGTCATCACCCGATCATCATTGGGAATTCGCCAGTAAACGTCTTGTCCCAATGTGTCTTGGGCTTTCTTAAGACCAATCTGCCCCGTATTCTGGCCTAGCCGGTTGACCACAATTTTCAGCGAGTCAGCCAACTGCCAGGCTTCCTCAAATGACTGCATCACACGAATGACGTTGCGGAGGCAGGGCAATTCGAGCTGAGTGACCATCAATATTTCATCGGCCGACTCAATTGCCACTCTATCGACAGCCGAAAAGCTCTTGGAAGTATCGAAAATCAAGTGTGTGAACGACGCCTTCAGCAAGCCGATGATGCGTCGCAGGTCGTCTGGCTTAACATGGTGAACATCGTCAAGATTGACTGGGCGAGGCAAAAAGTGAATCCCTGACGAATGCTTGGTGAAAAATTGCTTTAACAGGGTCAAATCCAGACGCGAAATATTCTGGGCCACGTCGGTGAGCGTGTATTCAGGAATCGTATCGAGCAGAACGTCCGCATCCCCCAAGGCGAGATCGAGGTCCACCAATACGACCGAGTTCTTCTTATTGGCTGCGAGCGCACACCCAATATTGACCGCAACACTGGTACTACCTACACCACCAGTTGCACCCGTGATGGCAATGGCCGTACAACTACGAGTTGTCGAAGCAGTATCGCCAAACCGCTGCCGGGATATTCTTTGCAGGGCGGCAGTGAAGTCTTCTGGCTTGACCGGCTGAGTGAGAAATTCCTTGGCTCCTGCCCGCATCGCCTGCAAAATCAAATTCCCATCCGTCGAACTGCTCGCCACCAGAATTGAAACATTGGGGGCAACCTCCCCAAGTTCCGAAATGATCGCCAGGCCCTGCTGCGGGTCGTCATCCAGGCAAATGACCCCTACATCTGGGGCTGTTTGCTTGACCGCGTCGACAAAGAACTCATAGCGAGAACACTCCGCTTCTAACCAAACGGTCGACAGATCCTTAACGGTTGACTTGACCGCATCTCGCGTGACCTTGTTTGGGTCAACCAATGCTAGCCGGAGTACATTGCTCATACGCTACGGTTCCTGAATCGATCGAGGAACAGGAAAACCCAGTTTATTCTGATACGTCGTAACCAATCGGACCAATGAGTTCAGGGATTGGGCCCGCAGGGGCCCACACGGTTTCCTCCGTCTGATAACTTGGACGACTCGCTGCCTCACGCTGGTAAACCGGCTGAGCATGAGGGCTATAGCTACGGAGTTCGGTCGTTTGAGGAGCCTCAGCAAAGAATCGCGAGCGACCCTCTGTGACCATTTCCGCTGTCGCTGGGCGACCGCCGGTGGACCTGCTGAAATCCTCCTTCCAACTCGAGGAACGCGCGCTTTTTCGACCAGGCTTCGGCGACCCTGTAGGTACTATTACTTGTGCGGGATCTGGCTCAATCATCTCGCGACTGTCATCAAAACCAGTCTCGCCTGGTAAAATCAACTCTTCTGTTGGGACCATCCCTTCACCGTTGGAATGGACCGAGTTGCCGTCAAACGTACTGTAACATCGGCCGCAGGTACCACACGCAGTCAACCCGCTGTACGGGTTGCAATGAGCAGGCACTTCAACCTCGCCATTACAGTAGAGACCCGCGTTGGCCGGAGAAACCGTGTCCATACCAGGACCACCACCAGGGACTTCACAGAAGTCCATTGCATCGACGAATTCGGGCGTTACCATGATGAGCAACTCAATCTCATTGACCTTTTCTTCGGTTTTCCGGAAAGGTATCCCGAAGATGGGAATGTCTGACAAAAAGGGAATCCCGCTCACCTGTCCTTCTATCCGTTCCTGAATCAATCCGGCCAGGGCAAACGTCTGCCCTGCCTTCATTTCCACGGCCGTATCAACCTCTCGAACCGTGAGTGCTGGAATCACTGAATTCTGAATCGTCACACTTCGCGAAGCATCGATCTCGCTGATCCGCGGGCGTACTTCCAAACGAATATTTCCATTTCCCAGCACGATCGGCAAGAAATCGACCTGTGTTCCAAAAGGTTTGTATTCGATCGACGTGGTCCCAAAACTCTGCGGCACAAGGATGGGAATTTCACCGCCCGCATTAAACTGGGCAGGACGTCCGCTCACCGCAACCAAGTTTGGCTCGGCAAGTATCTTCGCAATATTGTGCTGTTGCAAAGCGTCAAGGAATCCAAAAAACGCATCATTGCCGTCAACAATGCCAAACTCAAACGTCTGGGCCCCATTCGTTGCAACTTGAAGTTGCCCTGCTGCACTTTGAGAAATCGAAGAAATCAAACCGCTAATACTACTACTGACAAATCCACCACTGCCACTGATTTGCGCAAAATCGACGCCCAAACGGCGGAGCTTTGTTCGTGATACCTCCATCACCTGGACCTTGAGCAGAATCTGCTGCACACCACCAACCGTGATATTATTGATCACCTTCGGAGCATAATCCTCCGCTAACTGCGTGATCTGACTGACGTAGTCGGGGCGGTCGACAAAACCTTTTAAGACAAGGCTTTCGCTGTAACGATAGATGTCGATGGACGAATGTGGAAACTGGGTTTTCAAAGCGTGTTCCAACTCGCTGACGTCCCCGTAAATCAAGACATCAATCGTGTGAAATACACCGTCTTCGTCTTTCAAGTTGACCTGAGTGACCCCCGGCTTCTTGGCGGAAATCTGCACTTGCTTGTCAGATAGCGGAGTGACAACCAGCAATTCAGGGTTGTTCACCTGGACGAACGGGATCCGCTTGTCGAGTGTAAGAATTCGGCTGGTGTTGGTCGTTAGTTCAAGCTGCTCGCTCAAACCGCTAACCTTACGGACGATCGAAGGATTGGACCGTAGTACCCTGAGCGAGTTTTCTGCGGTGGCGTTCGGCAGTACGCTCCCGCAAAGCCACACCAGGCTGGCCAGGGCCACAAATTGGCGTTGAGCTTGGCCACGTTGGTGGGCACGCCCCTCGTGACGTATTTTATACATCCTTGTTACTTCCTTGTTACTTCCCTGGTACTTCCTTTTGTTCCCGCACCCTCTGCAGCGCGATCACTCTCCCCACTTGAAGGAAAACTCTACGGGAATACGGCAGCAGAGCCTCTTGCCAAACTCACCACCCGTGTTCACTCCCCACCTTCCAGATCCATTGGAAAATCGTCCAAATGCTTTTCTTCAAAATCGCCTTCGCCCGCCGCCAGCCCACCAGGCAAGGGACCCGCTGTCGTAGCGCCTGCCCACACTCCAGAACCTGGACTCTTTGGCTGCGTTGGGCCAACCACTCCTACACCAGTTCGAATCGGTTGACCCGTTTCAGCATCGAAAAATTGTTCGGTGACCACATCCGCCAACACAATTTCCATGCGGAAAGGCTCCTCTGACTCCGGCAGGGTATTTTCAACCACTCTCAACAGGCTTCCTGACGGTGTTGCGGAAACTTGCGCCTGATGGTCGACCGGTTGCTGTTCTTTTCTGCGGCTGCTGCGCTGGCTACCGTCGTTCAACAACTCGTCAAGCGTAATTTCTGTCCCGAAAACTACACTCTCATCGTCCGGGTTACGGGGAAGCAAACTGATCTCTCCCACTTTTTCACCCAGATTCACTCTGCTCGCTTGCTCTGGTGTCAACAATAACGAAATGGTCTTGGCCACTCGGCGGAGATCGTTGCCTTCGGCGCTGCGCTGAACTGCCTGGTCCACTGCATAAACCCGTATGTTCTGCAGGATGGTTCTTGTTTTCGGCTCGTCGATGCCATTGCGAGGATCACGCTGGACAAAAAGCTGTATGTCCACGCGGTCGCCAGGGCTCAACAGCCCTGCGGCACTTGTCTCGGCGTCGACAGCAATTGTCACCAGCCGCATTTGGGCTGGGATCTGTGAAATCGGGTCCGCAATTTGCCCAACCGCAAGTAGCTTGGCCTCGAGAATAGGCTCACCTTCAATAATGGTTGTCCGTGGACGTCGACCTTCTAAATTCTCCAGTTGAGCAATAGCGCCGCGAGGGATCTTGTCCTTAGGCCAGTCCTGGAACGATACCATAGACGCGTCGATTGGATCGCCCAGGTTGATGTTGTGCAAGGCCACGCAAATTGGCTTTGTTTCAACCCTCAGTTGGGTTTTGTGGCTGTCGAGCACCTGGCTAATTCCAATCGAGGCCACAATCCCGCACCCTCCTGCAAGCGCGAGCAGCGTAAGAGATTTAAACCGCATGGCACATCTCCCGTTTGTGGCAACGTCTGGCGCACCGCGCAACGGACGCTTGGAAAAAATCCTGGCTCAAAGGGCAGTCATTACCTTATCGGTTTCTTCGACATGATCGATACAATCTGTAAAGGCAAAGTCCCAACAAATTGTACCGCCAGCAGCCAACAAGCAAGGTTTCTCTGCCTGCAGACCTTAGGTAACTGCCGTTAAATGAGCATTCCAGTGAGAGAAAAGTACGCGATGGTTCCGATGGCGATCGGAATCCCATAAGGCAATAGTAGCATCGCTGGCTTTCGCTTCGCCGCTATCGCCGACAGCTTTTCTGGATCCTGGATCGACGCAATTTCGTGCCAAATCATCCAGAACTGTTGGTGGTGTTTATTCCACGCCCGGCGGGAAAGCACCATGCACACTGCAATCACACCACCGGCGAGTGCCGAAAACGCAAAAGCGTAGATAGTCACCCCGCCCCATACCCATGCGCCAATTCCAGCCATCAGTTTGACGTCACCGGCGCCCATACCGCCAATCGCATAGGCAGGTAGCAACAAAAGCAAACCAACGGCCGTGCCTAGCAGACTGTAAAGCAAACCTTCCCACCAGGGATAACCAGAAAGCACACTACTGTAGACCCAACCCGATACAATCATCGGAAAGGTCAACCAGTTCGGAACCTTGAGCTGCAAACCATCAATGACAGCCGCCACAACCAGGGTCACGGTGACCAACCAAATGGGCCAATTCTCAACGACCGCCTTGCTTAACGTTTCGGTTTCAAACATTTTCTAGTCTGTTCACAAGAGAAAATATGCGATTTACACCTGCCGCATTGCCTAAGGCTAGACGCGGAGGCCAAAGAAAAAGCTCAACACGACAGTGATGGCTGTGCAAAAGTAACACGCCACTTCCACAGCCGAATCTAAAACCTCGATGGGCAATACAGAGTACACGCCTGGACTCCAACTAGCGATTTTTTCAAGCTGTTAATTTTTCAAGCTGTGGGCCACATGCAGTCTGGCCGTTGCTAACCAAAGCGTAGGTTACAAACGGCCTGCTGGCAGATGATTCGCGCGCGTCTTCCTGCAAAACCGCATGATGGCGACGGGAACCAGCATTCTGTCACTCCCAAAAAATGAATGAATGTGTGGATTTTTCCGGTCCCACCCCTTGCAGCATAAAATCTGACCAGGTGACAAAAAAAACCCTCAGCAACGAAACTCGTTGCCAAGGGGGTCGATGACTCAATAGCGTGCAGGGTGTTTGGCCAGGAAGCCGGGCGTTAGCCGCCCAACTGCGATGCAATATTTGTGAATGCATCCGAAGCACTCGTTCCCACCGAACGAATTGCCGTCAAACAAACAATCACAATCAGGGCCAGCATCACGGCATACTCTACCGCCGTGGGACCATCTTCTGAAACCAGGAAACGTTGCACCTTCTTTGTGAGCTTCTTCATTGTATCCTCCGATTCCTAGTGCGGGCCGTGCAGGCCTACACCCTACAAAAGTGACGGAGACTTTCAAAACAGTTCGTCTCCGGTAAACGACTTTTCCCAGCGGTTGAACACTTCCTTTCCACGGACCTGAAACATGCTGGTAAAAGTCCTGTCCAAATTGATCACGCAAACCTCGGCCAACTCTTGGTTGGTCCTCGGTAGCAGACCGGGTGTTGCCACAGGCAACTGCCAACATCCTTTTCGGTACCAGGCAGGTCGCACATCGGCGAACCGTTGGATTTGCATCCCAGACTTACAGCTGGTTTGCACTCTTAAGGATGATGACAAAACAGGCCCTTTGGCTCATTACGGCGACTCTTCGCCCAACACGCTGTAGCCATACCCGAATTCCTGGTTGGATCAGGAATTGGAACGCCGAACGGCAAACATAGGAAAAGAGAAGCTGTTGTTAGGCGAAACCGGTTCGCCTTCACATTGAACTCTATGTCACAAAGAGCCCCTGTCAAACTTGCCCCTTGAGCAAATCCGGTGATTTTTCCCTGCCCCGCCGGGTGATCCGTCGTTATAACTGGCCCCCTTGCCAGGCAGGCAACAAGGCATGCCCCATATTGCAGACGTTCTCGGGCCACTTCTCAAAAAGCGAACCCGCACGCTAGCACTTCAGGCCAACTGCAACTCGGGTTGCCGGTCAACAGAAAACTGGGGTAGCCTTCAGGCACGCTGCTCAACTCCAAACTGGGCGGAACTTTGACCGGAAAAGGAAATTCCTGCCATGCGCACTGTTTGCCTGTCACTTCTTGTCACCCTTGGCCTGGGAATTGCTGGGCAGGCTGGTGTGGTCTTTGAATTTGAATCCCGCGGTTACGGGCCTGCACCTTCTCCACCTCAGACGGTGCCAATGGCTCCACCTCAGACGGTGCCAATGGCTCCACCTCAGACGGTGCCAATGGCTCCACCTCAGACGGTGCTAATGGCGGCTGACGGAACCAACTTTGCGATGGAAATCGAGGGCGATCCGTATGGTCCTGGAGGTCGTCTGATTTATCGGGGCGGTTCCCAGGAGGTGTGCGTCGTTAACTATCACACAGCAACCTACTTTGTCATCAACCTCCAAACCCTCCAAACCCTGTCTCTACAAATCCAACAAACCGTCGACCAGGCCGGACAACTCACACCCAAAAATCCGGCCGAAGGTCAAGCAACCATGCAATCATTAATCACCGGCGGACCTCCAACAACGCAACCGCCCACTATCGCCGTGGTTGATACCGGAGAACCAACCCGGGTGAATGGCTATCCGTGCGTTCGACATGAGGTCCGCCGTGATGGAGTCAAGATTCGCGATGTCTGGATCACCGACTGGGGCAACGTCGACGGCGGCTGGGAAATTGCTGCCGTTTTTACCGCAATGGCACAGTTCGTTCAAAACATCAACCAGTCGCTACCAGCCGGCTCCGGTAACTCATTCGAAGATAACATCTTTGCCTCGCTGAGAGACATCAACGGTTTTCCGGTCGCCAGTCGCGACTATATGCCCGATGGCAACACCAAAATCGAAACCACGCTGCGAGGTACAACCCTTCATCCACTCAGCCCGGCTACCTTTCTGCCACCCCCCGGGTACCGCCAGCAGTCGTTCTTGGCCCCCTGAGCTACCCATTCGGTCAGAACCACCCTGGTACCCGCAAGCGAAAACGTCCGGTGTAGGGCTCGCAAAAACTTCTCCCAGCCCGCTCTTCTCGGCAACCTCGTAACCTCTTCTCAACCACAGACGCGCGGTTGATCTTCTCAACCACAGACGCGGTTGATCCGTGTCTCGACGTTGATCCGTATCGAGACATGGATCCATGCCTCGACCGTGCGCTGGTCGTACCCGCGTTTTTTGCAACCGGGAATCGTCACGCAGTGCAAGCAAGTGGGCACTCTACAGATACAGGGAGCGACCTTTCCACAGGTCGCTACCAAAAAGCCAACCCGCTCCGTCGGAAATCGACGTTTCAGGCTCCCTCGCGCCAGATTGGGCCCGTCAAATTCGGTCGCAACCGGAGTGTCAACATGTCGGGGTGACAAAAATCCCCCCCCACCTGTCGGGGGGAGACCTCAAATTTTGATTTCCACCATGTTGCTTCCAATTCAATCATTTTTCCAGCCAAGAAACCGCGCCTATGAAAAACCACCCTGGCCACTTTTAACCGACTTACACAGAGACCGTGTCCATCTGTCCGTTACGAGTGACCACCGACAAAGAACCGTAATTGGTGGCCAACACCCCTCAGGGCCGTTAACCACCACTCCACTACAAGGCCAATACTCATGCACCAACTCGGCCTCGTGCTGAATGACAGACACAAACCTGTCCTGCAAGCCCAGGTCGTGACCCCGCTGTTGCTGCCCTCACGCACCATCCAACCATCCAACTTAGTGATCCCTGTCACATAAGCCCCTTCATGAAAAAGGAAAATGGTCCCATGAATTTTTCGCACAAGCTTACCACTGTCTTTGCCACGCCTTTGGTGGCTTCCCTTCTCGCTTCTCTGACATTTGCCGTCCCCGTATCCGTCTTTCACTATGACAGTGACCACTGTGATCCACTCAGTGTTCCTAGAGACGTCGACGAACTGGGAATCGGTGGCTACGTTTTGTCACCTCCCACTGACACGCCAGGTGTAACGGTACCTACCACGGTCATCCTGACTGGCCATGACAACATCGTGACCGTTGATCCCGGAACACCCGGCATACCAACGGACCCGCTCGATCCTATCGATCCTCCCGATCCGGTTGGTGGTCCTTTCCCGGAAGACGAACGAATCTCGGCATTTGCCATTCAAGGCCATATGCCGGCCTGCCATCACTCGGACGATCCTGACAGATTAGACTCCATCGTATCCATTACCAACCTGACCAGTCCCAAACGATCTTTCTCTCAACTTTGGTACGTCGCAAATCCAAACGTCTATCTTTCCAACTACGATGGATATGTTGGCCAGTTAGGATTTGAAGATGCCGGCACCGGACTCGCTTTTCGCATTGACGGCGAAGGGCACAACCGTCCGTTGTTGACAGAGAGTGGGAATGCCAACGGCATTTTTGAACCTGGTGAAACCTGGAAATTCGTCATCCAGGACTATGACTCGGGCACCTTAGGAATTGATGCAGCCGGCTTGGCCTCGATTGGCGTTGCCGGTGGCTCCCTGATGGGCGGAAATTCCTCCGGAAGCATCATTGGCATTCCAGTTCCTGAACCGACCAGCCTGGCTTTGCTGGCTATCGGCCTGGTCGCTCCCCTACTGCGACGGCGTTCGGTGCCACAGGTCGCCTCGAAAACAGCACCGGCTGAGCAAGCCAGGGTGGCTCGATACACGGGCACCCGCTCCTGGATGCAAACCTTGGCAGCCGTGAGCCTCACCTTCGCGCTCGTTGCAACCACAGCACAGGCCCAGGTTATTGACCGTTTCTTCACCGTGCAGCCCATTCAGGTCTGTAACGACGCAGGAGGCAGCTGTGCCCCAACTCCCATGTTCCAGACAGAGACGGAAAAAATCTTTGCCCAGGCAGGAGTCGCTCCGATTTTTCTGCCAACCACGCAGCTAAACGACTCGGCGCTGTTGGCTTCTTCTTCGGTCTCCGATCTCAACGTGGCGGGTAATGGCCAGCATGCTGATCCCCTGACGATTAACATGTGGTTCGTCGAAGACATGCCAACCAACCCCGGATGGGTCCTTTATGGAGAAGCCTATCTCAATGGTAACGGAGTCGCCATCAACGGTACGGCAGTACAAAATTACAACGGCGGCGTTGGCCGAATCGACACCGTCGCTCACGAAATCGGACACAACATGGGACTTGGCCACGGTAATTTTGGCGCCGGTGGCGCCAACAATCTCCTCACCCAGGGAAGTTCCAGAGACGTCCCTGGTGGCATTGGCCACATTACTCCTGACGGCGACGACCTCAGTCAACTCACCGTAGACCAAATCGCCGAACTGCGCACATCGCCGTTTCTTAACACGGTTCCTGAAGTGCTCGTCGATACAAACGGTTCAACTCCCTACAATGGCAATGACTTTTTCCTGGTCGACTTTTCCAGTGGACCGGCGGGCATGTCCCTGGCAAGCCTCACGATGGACCTGAGTCCCGTCAATGCGTTTCTCGATCCAACCAATGTTTATCCCGGTCTCGATGGCAGTCCGTTTGCAGTCGACCCCAGTTCCCTGGTTGGCCTGAACGCCGCCGACATCACCGCCAGCGGCGATACGGACGGTAGCCAAATGCTGACAATTGACTTTGCCCCAGATTCGTTCACCGGAGGAGACTCCTTCCGCTTTGGAATCGACGTTGACCTCAATGACGCAATCGACACCTTTGGTGCCACGCCCGAACAGCTTATTGGCACGATTTTCTCCTTTGAATTTGAGAGTGGCCTCAGTTCTGAAGCCGAAATTGCAGAAGACCTCATTGCCAGCTCAATCAAGCCGTCCCAATACTTGTCTTTTGCTGGGGATCCCGTGTCAAGGGTTCTCGATGTGCCCTTCGAGTGGCACCTGCATCCAGACCCGGTTCGCATCGTCCCCGAACCCTCCAGCCTGGTCATCATCGGACTCGGCCTGGTCTTGACCGTCGGTTTGAAACCTGGCCGAACCAAGCAGCGGCTTGCCTGAACCGTCACGGTAGCACGCCCACGTTTTGAGAAAACTAAAAACATTTTCCAGACAATTCCGACAGTAACACTCTTGAACACCTCCCCGCGTCATGCAAATGACGCGGGGAGTTTTTTGCACTGCACCCGACAGCCCAATGTCACCTGACTACCAGCACCAACGGTTATAAAAATCCTGCGAGAGGCAACCTGTCGGCCCCTCTGGAAACTGGCTGCATCGTTTCCACAGCTTGCCGCGAAAAATTGGTGCCGTTTCACTCGGCCCCGCAACTATGGGCCGCCCGCAGTTGCCTGGCGACCGACTGGGCTCGGGGCCCCCGCTCGTGACCACAGGCTCAAGGGGGGGAAATGCCCAATTTTTTCTTTTCTCACCTGTCGGGCAGAGACCCAAAATCTTGATTTCCACCACAGGCCCTCAAAACACAAGTCTGTCTCCAGTGAAACAATCGCCTATGACACAACTGTTCTCTGCTTTAAGTCGTTCAAGAACTGTTCAATTCAGACTCCTTTTGTCCAAACTCTCCTCATGTAAAAGGAAATGGTCCCATGAAGTCTTCCCAACACTTTGCCATGTTTCTCTCTGCTTCCTTGGTAGCAAGCCTACTCGGTTCCCTTGCTTTTGCCGTTCCAGCCCAAGTTTATTACGACGATACCGAACACTGTGATCCCCTCTTCGTCCCCACGGACGTCGACGAACTGGGAATCGGACAGTCTGTGGCCGGCGCTATCGTTGGCCCCTTCCCGAAAGACGAAGAAATCACCGCATTCGCAATTGAGGAATACATGCCTGCCTGCATGCACTCCGACGATCCCGACAAGGTCGACTCGATTGTGTCAATCACCAACCTTACCGTTCCACAACGGTCCTTTTCCGAACTGTGGTATGTAGCAAATCCCAATACCTACATTTCGAACTGGGATGGTCTTGTTGGTCAAGTTGGTTCCGCAGACCTGGGTTCAGGACCCGCTTTTCGGATCGACAACGTCGGACACAACCGTCCGCTATTGTCCGAAAGTGGCACAGCCGATGGCATTTTTGAACCTGGTGAAACGTGGAAATTTGTAGTGCAAGACTATGACGCTGGTAGCCTGGGACTTGATGCGGCAGCCTTCACCTCCATCGGCGTTGCTGGTGGTTCGCTCGGAGGCGGAAAATCGTCAGGTAGTATTATTGGTATTCCCATGCGTGTTCCCGAACCGAGTGGACTGGCTTTACTGGCAATCGGCCTGGTCACCCCCGCCTTACGAAGACGCCAACGTTGCAGATAAACCCCAGCCCAAACAAGCTGTTCTGTAATTTAAAAACACTGAACACGTCTGTAGGACAAGCCTAAGAAAAAACCGTTTTACACTTCCCTCCGTCATCCAAATGACGGAGGGATTTTTTGTGGCACTGCGTCCATAAAGCACCAACCATAATGGCTAAACGTCTGGCCCACTTGACCGTACTGACCTGCCTGGTTGGTGGAACCGGGGATCCAGTGACGTGCCAGACCATCCAGCATTGGTCGGCTACCTCCTGCAAAATGACCGCGACCAAAAAATGCTCCTCACCAATTTTTTTCCGAGGAACTGGCCATTGATCTGACCACCGTGCAAGACGTGGCCGCAGACAGCCTTCTCCCGCCCCGTGATTGAAACGCTACTTGGCCGAGTATGGCCGCCTACCTGGCGGCGGGCAGGATGGGTTGAACTCCCACAACCGCTCCCCCCTGGCAATGGTCCTCTAGAACGACTGCCTCTCCAAGACCTATTGTTCCACCGGGTGCTTGAGACCTTCTTTTTAAGCCACGACTTATTGCGCCGCATACAACGCTTGTAGAAACCGGCTGAAACGCCGTTCAATTTTGCTCCTCACGTGCGACGCAAACAGGTTGAGCCACGTGACCGCGACCGTGTCACCAAGTCCGTCGATCATCACCAGTCGCATCTTGTCTGGTGTGCATTTTTGAAACAGGAGATTATGCAATCCCATATCGTAGTTGAATATAATCAGGTTGCTCAAAAAGTAGTTTTTCAATTCATCCAAATAGGGTGAAAGTTCCGAGACTTGCATATCATTTTTCAAATACCAACTCAAAGGCTTTGAAACTTCCCCGTCGTAATCACAAATCAGATCCACGACAAATCCATCACCCAAATTGGTTTTCACGAACCCGTAATATCGCGGGCAATGATCGAATGAAATGCCCTTGCGCTTGACGAGGTTCTTGTAGTACTTCACTTCCCGCCTACTTTGCCGATCGTCCTTAATGATCGGAATCTTGATGGCTTTGCCGGGGTCTTCAGGATGCACGTAGCAGACACGTTCAACACCCGCACCGACCAGGTCGGTTGTGATTTGAACGATCTCCTCGGACCTGGAACCTTGCTGCACGATCCGCACCTGCCTGTTCGTCGTAGGGATAAGAATCCGAATTGCGGTTTTCCGAGGAGTATATCAACTTGCACCTGGCCTGGCAGCAGCGATTATTCGCCAAACGACCCTACTGGCGTCTTGGCCCATCATCGCCTGCCAATCAATCAAACGGATGGCGGGGCAATCCCAGGCCATGCACGTCCTCGCCGCGAACCAGAAAAAAAATTCTCGGCATCGGGTCGCCGTTACGGTAATCATAGTACGTTGAACTTCCCAACTCGCCGTCAGGGGCAATGTACCGAAATACCATCGCTCGCCGCCACTGATCCGACAAATTTGGACCCGATTCATGCGGCATCATGACGTCATGAATGGCCGCCTGCCCGGCTTTCATGTTGTAGTAGACCTTGATCTCATCGAGGTTTGTTGGCAACTCGCGAAGATCCATGTCCCATTTAAACACGTCGTGCTCGACCGCATGCTGAATCCGCGGCAATGCACCTCTGGCATGCCCTCCCGGAACCACCGCCATGGTACCCGACACTTCATCGACATCATCGAACGCAATCCACACGCTGGCACCAAACTTACCATTGACGTTTGTCCATTCCACACCGTCCTGGTGCCAGGGCACGGGGCGCCCGGTATGTGGTGGCTTGGCAATCAAATGCGATGACCAAAACGTGATATTCGGACCGATCTGCCGTTCGACCATGTCGAGAATCGCGGGATGCGTTGCCAATTCCCAGACCCAATGTTCAATCAGGTGGGTACCAATAATGGCGTCGGACGGAATATCGGGGTGAAGTTGCCCGAGCATACGATCGATGTGCTGGCGACAATCGGCTAATCCGGCGGGCGTGAGAAAGTGATCAAAAATGCGAAACCCATTCTTCACGTATTGAGCGTGATCTGCTTCGCAGTAGCCAAAACGGTCATCTAACAAATTGTTCACAGGAAGCCTTTACTTTGGTACCGCCTCGTTGACATTTATGATCCCAACCATAACTTTCAGGCGTGCCTGTTGCGTAGCCATACTCCGCTTGCAACCTATAACAACCCACCACAAGTAGACGCATCACAATTCCGCAAAGCGAGCGCAAACTGAAACACTATTTTTTGACGATCTCCACAGTCTCATCCACTGCCGAATCCTGTACCTGCTTTGTCCCATCGGGCCAGCGGACCTCAATCTCGACAGGTTCTTCCTGACTACCAAGACCGAAATGCAACGTCAGATCATTCTGGTTACCCTCGCCGGTCCCACCCTCGACCTGACGAGTTATTCGCCGGCCACCCGCCAGGACACGAACTTGTGCGCCAATGGCAAAGGCATTCACGCCGTCGCCCTTGAGCCTCACCTTGAGCCAGTGATTATCACTGCCCAGATTACGAAACAAGAGGCCACTCGTAGCGAGGTCCAAATCACCGTCGTTATCAAAATCTGCCCATGCAGCCTGAGTGGAACCTGGGTTTTGATGCTTGGTTCCGGATGTAACCGTAACATCGTTCAACACCCATCTTCCGTCTGGTGACTCGGCCGAACCGTTGTGAAAAAGGGCACCGTGATCGCCTCCGTATTTTGTCGTGAGAAAAAGATCGACCCATCCGTCATTGTCGTAATCGCCAAATGCGGGTGTTGCATACGATTCCTGCCAGCGGACAATCTCTCCCGGCTGCTCCTGAAAACTGAAGCCATCGTCCGTTTTCACATTGCGATAAATTTTGCACCGGTCCTGATAAGCAGGTGGATGGCTGAAATTACCGACAAACAGGTCGAGACGCCCGTCGTTGTCGAAATCGCACCACGCAGAGCCTGTGGTATGCCCCCAGGCGCCAGCGTCACCATCACCATCGACGTTACCAAGGGCCGCGGCAACGTCGGTAAACTCAAAGTTCCCGTCGTTGCGGAAAAGATAATTTGGTTGCAACCGATAGTTCGACACGTAAATGTCCAGATCGCCATCCTCGTCGTAGTCTGCGCAGGTCACGCCACGAGCCCGTCGTATCTGTGGCGTCTGCCAGACTCGGGTAAACGATTTTCCGCCGTTGTTCCGAAAAATCACATCATGCCATTCGTGGTCTGATTCCCAAAGTTCGTAGCCCGTGATGTAAAGATCGAGGTAGCCGTCGCCGTTGAAATCACCCCAGGCGGCACTACGGCAGATCCGCATGGGGCGCGAATCGAGAATGCCCCTCACATCGGTAAAACCATCTGCCCCGTCATTTCGCAACAGTGGACCTTCAGTATACAAATAGAGGTCCAGGTCACCGTCGTTATCGTAGTCTCCCCAGATGCCAGGGCCTTCAAACGGACCATCCACTTGGACAAACGTGCCGCCGACATTTCGCCACAACACATCACTGTATGCATCGACCCACCCATCATTGTCAAAGTCACCCCAGGCGACTTCGGTACAGCAAAACCCTTTTATACCCACTGCTTCCGTAACCTCTTCAAACTTCGTATCCCCAACTGCGGTTCCAGGCATGAGCAGGGGAAGTGTGCAACAAACTAACGAGAGCAAACTGTCAACGTATCGACTTTGCATTTCAACCACACTTTCTTTCCTGGATGACTCACTTTTATCTGGGGCACCAACGGCCACCAGATCGTTCAATCGCAGCTACCCTGCTCGTCTAAAGACGGAAACCGGTAAAGCTGACCAGACACCAGACTGCTAAATGCATTCGACCGTGTCGTGTCATTGCTGGCATCCTCCTGGATGCCAACACCCGCTGCCTTGACACCTACTCGAGCAACCGCCAGTGGCAAAGCCTGCCCAATGCCAGAGACAACTCCTGTTACTATCGCCGTTGGATTCTTAAGCGTCACAGTCATTGGTTGACTCCCATTCTCGACAAGTTCTCCATCATGATGCCAGCGGCACCCTGGCAGGTCCTATGGATGATACACTGGTAAATTCTGCCCCAAAAGTGCCTATCAAAAGCCAGGGCCCTAATGCGTCCTGCAGTGGTTTGGCTAACGTTCGCAAAATGCTGTACGGCCGAATTGTTGTACGGCCGGAAACTTCGTACGATTAACCTTGTTTTCGGATCCTTGCTGGTCACCAGGCACGAAGTTGAATCGCTTTTTTAGCTATTCCGTGGCAACCAGAAAACTCTGCCATCACGAGGGAGGTTTGCTGTGAATTCGCAGCCCAACATCATTATTTCCTGCGCTATCACTGGCGCGATCCATACACCGACAATGTCCCAGTACTTGCCAGTCACCCCCGAACAGATCGCAGAACAATCGATCGAGGCAGCTCGCGCCGGCGCAGCGATTGTGCACCTGCACGCACGGGATCCAAAAGATGGCCGACCCACACCAGATCCCGACGTGTTTCGGCAATTTGTGCCACAAATCAAAGAGGCTACCGATGTGGTGATCAACATAACCACCGGTGGCGGACATGGCATGACCGTTGAGCAGCGACTTGCTGCGGCCATGTCTCTCGAGCCAGAAATGTGCTCGCTGAATATGGGCTCAATGAATTTTGGTTTATTCCAATTACTTCCCCGCTATCAAACGTGGAAATATGACTGGGAACCAAAACATCTTGAAAACACAAGGGATTACATCTTTAAGAACACGTTCAAGGATATCGAAACGATCCTCCTTCAGCTGGGCCA
Organism: Lacipirellulaceae bacterium; assembly: GCA_965243695.1. GTDB lineage: Bacteria > Planctomycetota > Planctomycetia > Pirellulales > Lacipirellulaceae > JAKVCB01. The sequence goes on from CBDEWC010000046.1 coordinate 57,495, forward strand.
GGGTTGCGGAACACGGTTTGAGTTCGAGTGCTACGATGTAGGGCATCTTTACACGCTCGCCCATTTTCTTGAGCAAGGCCTGGTCAAGCCACCCCTGTTTATCCAGACCATCTTTGGCGTCATGGGTGGCATTGGTCCCGATCCGGAAAACCTGTTGCACATGAAACGGATTGCCGACAAACTCTTTGGTGACGATTACCTGTGGTCGATTCTAGCCGCCGGGCGACACCAACTGCGCCTTTGCACAATGGGGGCCGCCATGGGCGGCCATGTCCGCGTCGGATTGGAAGACAACCTTTATCTGGCCAAGGGAGAACTTGCCCAGTCCAATGCTGCGCTGGTCCACCGGATGCGCGAGATTCTGGAAGGTCTCTCACTCCCGATCGCAACTTCATCTGAAGTCCGCCAGCGACTGCAACTGAAGGGAAAGACGGCTGTCAGTTTCTGAGCCTGCGATCCGCACCGCACAGGACTGCGGATCCTAAAGAATGCCGCCAGGTGGAATCTCCATGCATTCACGTGCTGCCGTTGTTCCGCGCACCGCCGCATGATCGCCGCAGGGCTCAAAATAGCCTTTTCAACGATTGTCGCCGACTGGTACTCGCACTAGTGATCGTACTCTAGATCCAACCGAACACCGAATTGCCGAAGCTGCTCAAGCTGCTCTTGAGCCGCTGGGCTGTCGAGTGGATTCGCGCCCAGGTAGAGTCTCCAAAACATGGCGAACCGGTTTGATCCATCCCGATCCTCTTGGGCAAGTTTCACCAATGGCGCCAAATCCGAGATCTGGTTTCCTTGCAAATAGGTTGCATACGCGCCACTGCCCGATGGCAAGGACGAAATATCGTCAATCTGATTGTGTGCCAGACCAAGACTCATTAACCACGCCTGGTTTCCCAACGGCCCGATGTCGCTAATTTGATTGTGGTTGAGGTATAGTGAAGACAACTTCTCCAAGCTGGCCACCGGCTCTACCGATTTAATTTTGTTATGTGAAGCGTACAAGTTAGAGAGCGCTACAAGCGATTCGATCCCGTCAAGTTTCTCAACTTGATTATGCTCAATGTTCAAATACTGAAGCTTTACCAGCGCACCGAGGGAACTTACGTCCGCAATTTTGTTGTTGGAAAGATCCAGTGACTGCACAAGGTTACATGCAGCCAGCGGTGCAACATTTTGAATCTTGTTGTTCGCCAGTTTCACTTCGCGAAGATTGCTACAGTGCTCTAGCCCGGCAAGATCCTCGATTTCACGCCCATTGGCCTGCAAAAAGTAAATGTTCTTCAAGTCCTCAAGGGTAATCTCCTCCCCTTCACTCTGTTTCTTTGCCTTGATCTCGAGAATCACGGCACGAAGATTTTCATCTGGCACGTTGACCGAATCGTCGTCTGCTATAAGTGGTGCAGCACCACACCCCAGTATCACTAACCACAATCCAAAAACTCTCTGGCGGTTCATTTGTTGTAATTCCCTTGCGGTCTACATGAATAAAAAATCGAACTCGGCGGGATGAAGATATAACACCGGCTGCAAGTCACACTTCTTGTCGGTCAACAAACCCTTTGCCTTGGCGAATAACCGGACACCCTCACGAAGAGGTGGTACCCCTGTAAAACACCTGCCAAAAGACCACTGGACGGAAGGTTTCCCGTAGCTTTATTTTAAATACTCCGTTTCAAGGTGCAAGATCCCCGTTTAACAACTGGGATGCTCACCTTGGCACACAATTGCCGGGCATTTTCCATTTTTGCCCCGTGTCTCCCGTACTCGGTCTCTACAACTACCGACAGAAAGGGAGCGGCTTCGCTTAAACGGTTCCAGAGAAGTGATCCGATCGCAGGGTCCGCGCCCAGCGACACTTGGGTACCCCCAATCTCAAATGTTCCCTCACCACCACTATTTTACAGGCAAACTCACGTGCGTGTTTTACGTGTCGAAAAAGCAGGCGAATGCAAGAAAGTGAACCCTCAAAACAGGAATTCATCGCATCTCCTCCTGGTCTGCCTGACGTGCCGCCTCAATCTCGTCCAGATAAACCTTTGTCCGCTCTGGTGCAATGGCAAGCCGGCGAGCAATAAAAAAGCAAACCAGGGACCAAACGACCACACCAACAAGTCCCTCTAGATCGCTAATCTTTTCCCCGCCACCATGCCCGCCAAGCCAGGTAAACACCACTAGCCCCACTAAAAACAGAAGGATCCAAAATGACGATAGCATGTCGGTCCGCTCACCGCGCAAAGTCTGTGCACCAAGAAACAGAACGCCACAAACGCCAAATACAAGCGCTAATTTCCAGACCACAGCCCATCCCGTAAAGTAGATCAGCAGCCCGCAAATCACAAAAGCCAGGGGACAAACCACTTGGGCCAGGGATAACCGGAAAGGTCGCTCCAGGTCGGGAAGCTGCCGTCGCAACGCCAACACGCTAAGCGGCCCCATGGCATAGGCAATCACGACGACAGCCGTCAAAAAAGCAACTAGATCTTGCCAACCTGGAAAGGGAAGAAAGAGACAAAGCCCGACAGGAAATGAGAATGCGATCAATAACCCTGGCGAGTGATAACGACCCAAGCGACTAAGACGACGTGGAAGATAGCGATCATGGCTCATGCCACAAACCACGCGCACACTCGAACCGAGATTGATCAACCCTGCACCCAGCGGAGAAATAATTGCTCCGGCAAAGACAACGTAAAACAACCAGACGGCACCAAGGCTTTTTGCCAACCCGGCCATGGGACCTACTTGGTCGGTGAAATCAAGCTCTTTCCAGTTTCCTGGAGTAGGAAAATTAGCTGGCCTCAAACCTGCCAGAAAGGCTATCTGCAAGCCGAGATAACAGAGCATACAAAAGAAAATCGATGCGATCACTGCAATTGGGACATCCCGTTGGGGATTTTTGGACTCGCCGGATGCAATCGCCGCATGCTGGAACCCGGTGAATGCGTACACCACGCCTCCATACGCTAAGGCGCGAAAGATACCTTCTAAGCCGTAAGGGGCAAAGCCCCCTTCCTTGATGCTGTCGAACATTTCCCAATGAAAAGCGATGACCATTAATGAAACGGTAACAACAACCACCAATGCAATTTTGACCCAGGTAAGACCGCTGTTAATGCGGGCAAAAAGTTTGATTCCCCGCCAGTTAATTAGTGAAAAAACAATCCAGAGCACCGCAGCGCATAAAAATCCGCAAAGCGTCAAGGGATGGGAAATGGTATGTCCATCTGCACCCAATTGCTGATCGGTTAACCAGGGAAAATAGATGGACGCGTACTGCATGACAGCCTGTACTTCAGCCGCCACGATGACCGTAAAAGTCAGCCAGGAAGCAAGCGAGGCAAAAAAGCCGGCCGTTCGGCCATAAGAAAGTAGCGAATAACGAGTGATGCCCCCGTTCATGGGCATCATGGCGCCAAGCTCGGCAAAAGTGAGCGCCACGACCATGATGGCCAACCCACCTATGACCCAGGCAATCAAAGCTGCCGGTCCGGCTAATTGCACTGCATAGAGCGGGCCAAACAGCCAACCCGATCCCAGGATGCCGCCAATCGAGACAAACAGTAACCCGATAAGTCCAAGATGGCCACGTTGGTCGGGCATGGATGGGGTGCCTTCTATCTCTTTTCAGGACAAGCGGGAAATCACGCTCTGGAAGCGGTACATCCTCATTGAGAAGCAGTTCCTTATTATTATGTCTACCCGGTTTCACGGGCTAAAAAAACCATGGAACGTGCACAGAAAGACCACCTTGTCGACCCATCTCTGTATTCCACGACAAAAAACAGGGGGGTGCTAAGTTCAAGGGCCAGACACCAAAGAATCACAGGCCCCAGCCCGCGCAAACGCCACACCCTCACACCAGCCTGGCGGCAATTCTTGCCGCGCCTACCGAGGCGTGACTCGAGAGGGCCGTGGAGACTGGCACACCCAGCTTTGCCTCACGGATCTTTGTCCACCCTTTATTTTTCGCGCCTCCTCCGGCAGTAAAAACCCGTCGAAGTTCTGGTGATCCGAGATCCCGTAAAGCGGCGTAGCCAACTCTCTCGATTTCACTCATACCTTCAAGCATTGCCTGGAAAAATTTTAGATCGCTCTTTGGACGCGGTTCAAGCCGCGGTTGCAAATTGGGGTCCGATATCGGGAACCGCTCTCCAGGACTGGAGAGCGGATAGTAGTCGAGCCCGGTTAGGTTCCGGGAATCGAGGCCCTGCTCCATCTGGCTCATCTGCTCGGTCGTAAAATGGTCGAGCAGCACACCTCCGCCCGTGTTAGAAGCTCCTCCAGCCAACCACATCTCTTTGATGCGGTGGCTATAAATACCACGGGCCGCGTCTGACACCGGCTGATCTGACAGGAATTTGATAGCGAGCGTCGTGCCTAGCGACGTCACCCCCTCTCCGACCTCCGATGCGCCGGCTGCCAGAAACGCAGCGTTACTGTCGGTCACGCCGGCGATGACTTCCAACTCTTTACAAAAGCCGAATTCCGAGACACTCTCGTCGCTGACGACTCCAAACAAATCGCCTACAGGACAAACCGCCGGAAGCAACTCGGTCTTGACACCCGCCGCAGAAAACCAGCCTGGCCATTCTCGCCGCTCGAGGTCATACCCCATCTTCAAAACATTCGTTTCGTCCGACACTCCACCTCGCCGCATCAGCATGGCTGCAATCCAATCGGCCTGGTGACACGCAAATCTTGCTCCTTCGCTGCCCGGTTGTTTTTGCAGAAACAAGAGTCTCGCCAAACCTGAACTTGCCCCTTGGGCGATCGAATCTTCGGGGGCGTGGGCTGCAATTGCTTTGGCTTCTTCATCAAAGCTTGAAGAGTTGTACATGTAGCCAAGGGTCAAAGGCGTCAGCCCACTGTCAGCCAGCAAAGTCGTACCGGAAGTACCATCGACGGCAAGGGCTTTGATTTCATGCATCGAGTACCCTGCAGTCCGCAGAGTCTCGACCTGTTTTCCAAGGCACTGGCGAACCGCTTCCCACCAAATCTTTGGGTCCTGGCAAGGGCGATCCTCCACTCGCACAGGAACTTCCATGGGAACGGACGCCGCCGCAACCTCCATACCATTGGCATCGATCACAGCCGTTCGTACGCCTGTCGTCCCTACGTCAATCCCCATAAAGAACGACATGCTTCAGCCTTCTCTTTTGGTCAACAGCTGGCGGTATTTTTCTGCGTCCCAGTCAAGCAGTTCCGCTTCCGCCTCCTCGCCAATGGGCACCAAGGTCCAGTCGATGGGAATGCGACTTAAGACATTGAAAATACATTCCAGCATCATCCGCTGCGCAGAGGTTGCATCGGACTTGATGTAAACGGCCTGCCCCTCAACCAGGACTGCGGGAACTGGAAACAACGCTGGATCGAGTTCAGAAAATTGACGTGGCGACACGACCGGCAAGGCTGGCCCGAGAAATACCACGTGATCTGGATAATAGGTACCCGAAGTCGCTCGGCCCAACATAATTGGGTCGTGCACCAGCGTTGCTACCGCAGGCACTTCTTCCCATCCCTCAACCTCCCATCCCTCAACCTCCCATCTCCCAGCGACGGACCCGACATTCGTGTCGCTGGTACCCACCAGGACAGGCACATTCAAACGCTGCTCGACCTCGTCAATCAGTCGCTCGATTTCTCCGATCGTTTCACCAACGACAATAACCCCATGGTTTTCCAGAACAACGACCTGAACAGGGTCGTGACCGACGGCGGCTTGAATGGCCCTGGTCAGCGGAATACCTGGCTTCCTGTAGGGCACCGAAACCCACGTTAGTCCCTCCAGCTTACCCGCCAGCGACGCTCGTCCTTCAACGGCAATTGCATGGACAATCGTTGCCACCGAGTGGAAGTGAAAGACCAGGCGCTGCTCGAACATTGCGTGAAAAGTCGTCTCGATAGATGGTCGCAACCCGCCATCCGAATCGACCAACGCCGAGCGACAGCTTCCATCTCCGGCACCATCAAGTTCCTGAAGGGCTTTGGCTGGATCGACTGCCACAAAGATGTTCTTATCGTGCGCCTCCACCAGTTCCGTACCCGATGCCTTGATCCACATTTGACCATCAAGCTTGACCGATGTGTTACCCCCGGGCCCCTGAACCAGAAGTGGGTCGGCGCCGATTTTTTGTGACAGATCAATAAATTCTGCAGGCAGTTTCATTCGTCAGGCCAAAAACTCGAGGCTATAGGTCGGAGCACTTAACCCATGTTGGGCCACCAGCCTGTCAGTCACTTGCAATAATTCGTCGTTATTTTTGGCGTCGCTAAAATCATCCGCATGAATACCCTCTCGAATAAACGCCGACTGCATGCCAGCTTTTTGCGCGCCGGCGATATCGTGCTCAAGGCTGTCGCCCACCATGAGAAAACGATCTGCGGGTAATCCAGGAAAGCTTCGCGCGACTGCTCGAAAAACCGGCAGGTGAGGCTTGCCATACCAAATGACTTCACCCCCCATGTCGGCGTATCGCTGGGCAAGAGCTCCCGGCGAAATGACCAACCCGCCTGCGCGAGGAGAAGTTTTGTCGGGGTTCGAACAGACAAGTGGTATTTGAAATTCTCGCGCCTCTTGGAAAACGGCATCGAACGCATCAGGGGTGGTACCATCCTGGATGCCCATCAGCATGATAGCGTCAACCGTTCTGTCCAGTTCCAAGGCAATTTTGATTTTGCACGTGTCACCCGCCCACTCGCGGGGATCGTTCTTTCGGCCAGAGATGGGGAAAATATTTTTCGGTGTTTTTCCACCAACTTTCAAACGTTCCTCATTGATGTCTTCCCACAATGTTTCTCCGGAAGTGATGACCTGCGAAACCGTTTCGACAGGGAGTCCCATTTCCTGGAGTCGCAACAAATTCAGGTCTGCCCGTTTTCCGGAATTCGAAAGGACCATAATTTGCTTTCCGCTGGCTTTGAACATTCGCATCGCGTCTCCAGCGTGCGTATAGGGCTGGGAGCCATTGTGCAACACGCCCCACTGGTCCAACACGGCAATGTCGAAAGCGTCTAACGCGTCTTCCAAACTATTGAGCAGGAGGGTCACCAGGCTATCCTTGAAGTCCGTCGCGAAGAAACTCGTGTGATGAGAGTTTGATAAAATGTCCTTGTGCGGATTTTGTTGTACCACAAGATGGCTCGAGACGGCATCCGACTTCTTGTTGACAAGTCTACGAACTAAGCAGGGGCAGAGTCCCTACCTCGGTGCTTTAGCACGAAGTTGTGCCCAGTGATCACTGGGGAGAATATGAGAAGTCAACGAGGTGACCTATTGAATCCCACAGCTCCACTGTCGATTTGTACTCCCACGGCATAAGGCCCACCCTGTCGATGGCAAAGAGATCTCGACTTCACCTTATCTAAAGGGCCCTTTCCCAATTTTGATTTTGCCGGTACCGTTTCCTTATAGGGTGAATGTGGCAGCGCCATTACGGCTCCGCCTCTTCCCGATGGCGAACGGCAGCCCGCTGACATGTTGTATCACAAAAACCCTAAGGCGGAACACAACGGCGATCCCCGTATCCTGTCGCAAAACTACCCAGTTGGAGGGCCAAGCAGTGTTATTTGAACAGTTGCAAAAGCGGGAATCCGAGGGGCGCCCGATCCGAATCGGTGTTATTGGAGCTGGCACATTTGGCACTCAAATTATTGCCCAGACGTGCCGTATGCAAGGCATGAGAATCTCGGCGTTGGCAGAACTGGATCTGGGGCGAGCTCGCAAGGCCCTCTCGCTGGGGGGAATCCCAGACGAACGGATCTGTGAGGCAGAAACCAGCTCTCTCATCAACGACGCAATCCGTCACGACCGCTCCGCGATCACGGCCGATGCAAGTCTCCTGATCGAGAGCGACATCGACGTGGTGATTGAAGCGACTGGCCATGTCAGCGCGGGAACCACACACGCTTGTCAGGCAATCGCGTCCAAGAAGCACGTGGTTATGGTAACGGTTGAAGCAGATATTGTGGTAGGACATCTGCTCAAGCAAAAGGCAGATGCGGCCGGAGTGATGTACAGTATGGCCTACGGTGATGAACCTGCCCTCGCCTGCGAGCTGTGGGATTGGGCCAACTCGCTGGGATTTCGCGTGGTCGCAGCCGGCAAAGGAACTCGGTTTCTGCCGTCGTTTCGCAAATACAATCCGGATGATGTGGCTGAGCAGTACGGATTTACGGGAGACGATTACAATGCCCAAATGTTTGGTTCTTTTCTGGATGGCACCAAACATGCAATTGAAATGGCAGCCCTCTCCAATGCTACGGGATTAGTACCCGACGTGCGTGGCATGCACTTCCCCTCGCCCGACCTGCGAGAAATTCCAGACGTACTGTGCTCCACCGACAAGGGTGGGATTTTAAACCAGGAAGGCGTCGTCGAGGCTATAAGTGCGATCCGGCCGGATCTCTCGGAAGTGGAACGAAATCTACGCGGTGGGCTGTACGCCGTCATCGATGCGCCCACAGGGTTTTCTATCGATTCACTCGCATCGTATGGCGAAATTATCGGCATGATTACCGGTGCGAAAAGCAAATACGCCATGATCTATCGTCCGCAGCACTTTATTGGCCACGAGATGCCAATCACAGCGGCGCGGATGATGGTTTTTGGGCAAACGTGCGGGGCCGCTATCACCAAGACCGCCGACGTGATAGCGGCAGCCAAGCGTCCTTTGGTGCCGGGAGATGTGCTGGATGGTGAAGGTGGGTTTACCGTGTACGGCCTGATTGATCGAGCCGATACAGCACGACGGGAACGACTTGTGCCCATGGGACTTACCCAGGGAGCCACGGTCACCAAAAACATTCCCGAGGATGGAGTGATCACTTACGACAATGTGAGTATCGCAGACTCTCTGCCCTATCAACTGCTGCAAGAGGATGCAACTTCCAAGGCTGTCTGACCACACTGATTTCTAATGGCCAGGCCAAAAACAGTGCAGAACCATCAGGCTCTTTTTTTGACCGTGCGCACTTTTTGACAAAACACGCTCTGCGAACCCCATTCTTGGCGACCTCCTCCGCTGCTAGCCGCAACGGAATGCCAGCCTTCGAAGCGGCACGCCGGTCAGGGCCAGGAAGGCCAACAGGAGGCTGGTCGGTTCGGGGATGCGGCCCGCTCCGGCAACACTTTCGCTCGTCTGAAAATTCATTTCCCAGATGCGATAGTCTTTTCGTACGACAGTTGCTTCGCCCGAACCATTGGCTCCAAGGACTGAAGAATCAAGTCCCACGTTGTCTTTCCATATGGTGTAGTCAGCGCCATCGATCGCTCCGTCACCATTAAAGTCCCCACTCGACAGACCCATCTCCAGAATACCCACCGAATCACGCCACGCTTGGTCCATGCCACTTGCCCAGGTCGGAACATCGTTGGTGCCGTAGAAGGCATTCCCCCAGGAGGCAGTGGCCCAAGATTCAACGTCGGTGAAAATTGCCCCGCTCAGGTTCGCTTCGGCCAGGTCGGCACCCGCCAGATTTGCTCCGCTCATGTCCGTGCTGGTCAAGTTGGCACTAGCCAGAGTCACTCCGGCCAAGTCTACCTCGCGCAGATTCGCACCGACCAAATGCGCGTCAGACAAATTCGCATGTGGTCCAACAAGATACCCCTTCTCAAGCTTGAATTGGTCAGGGAAATCAGCAGGGGAACCTAAGATACCACCCGACTGGATACCGGCCATGATTGCGCCAGACAGGTCTGTGCCGGCCAGGTCTGCACCGGACAGACCTGCACCGGACAGGTCCACCTCGCACAGATTCGCGCCAACCAGGTGCGACCCGGCCAGGTTTGCGCCGGACAGGTCCGCACCGGTCAGGTTCGCATAGGACAGGTCTGCGGCGACCAGGGACGCGCCAACCAGGACCGCACCGGCCAGGTTGGCGTCAGGCTGCAGGTTGATTCCTGAATAGGTGTAGATCGTTGCCATCCCGACCGTATATCCAATCAATCGCACCATCACGCTTTAGATACCAGGGGGTATCGACCAAGCGAAAATCAGCAACGACAGGCAGATGGTCAAACTTTGAACCGACCAGGTCGATGGTGACATCAAATACCTCCAGGCCGGTTTCTGCCAGTTCAGCAGGACTCATGTCTACGGTATTGAGCACAAACTTATTGGCCACGTTTAATACAGAATCGGAATAGATGATATGGTCAACTCTCTGTCTGCTCGAACTGGAACTGGAACGGACGGTATAGTTCTCGGAACCCTCGCCGTTGACGGGAGGGCGTGATTCGGCAAGCGCACTACCATCCCAGTCAGGCAAAAAATCAGGACCGAAGGTGCTTTCGTCTGAAATGTCTCCAGTCACGATTGTCCCAAGGGGCAATGAGCTGTAGAAATTGTTGAAATCGCCCACCACCGCCATTGGGGTTCCTGGCGGCAAGTTGACCGTTCCTCCGGGCATGCGGGCGTCGCGGATCCAGCGAATAGTAGCATCCGCATTCCGTTGTTGTTGTTCTCTAACCGCATCAGTCTTCCCAAAAACAAAATGGTGGTTAATGAGATAAAAATCTGCTTTGAACCGGTCATCCGGCAAATCAACCAGCGCAATCGCCGGTGGACGATGTTCCAGGAGCGGGGTCAATGGACGTAGCCTGCATGGAAAGCGGATACTTGCTCGCGATCACATTAGCACGCCCCTCGTGGGCGTGCCAAGTACCTTCGTCAAGTGGTGCGATGTCATTCAATAACGATACGACACTAGCAGGTGTAGCATAGACCTCTTGGAGGTTGAGGATGTCCGGGTCCAATGCATTCACAAGGCGAACAAATTTTTCTGGCTGCGTTGGGTGTTCACCAGGAACAATCGTGTTGAGCCAGACGTTGAACGACACTACCCGGAGGTCCGTTGGCTGTTGTCGATCAATGAACGTCTCGGCCTGAACAGCAACCGGACCGCCGCAGTCAATACTTATCAACACCAACAATACGCCGCGGAGCCAACCTGTTCGTACTGGACCAGGGCTTTCGACAAGCCATGTCCTTGGCTGACATTGATCAAATCGCTTCATGGTGTTCTGCAGAATAACCATCCGTATTGCCAAGCAATTGTGCTAGTGAGCACTTTCTCAGACGCAGGATATTTCGGGGACACCAAAGGGCCGTCGCACTGGCAATTTGAACAAGAAGACCGTTTTGCCCTTACTCGTATTATACTCGCCAGACATAAATGGCTAAAACGATTAGCACTTTTTTAACCTCGTTTTTGGCGTCCGGCTGCCTACTCAATAGAGGCCCAAATGACTCAAGTCCCAATATCTGCTCGAAAGGGGCCATATCTGCTCGAAAGGGGCCATATCTGCTCGAAAGGGGCCATGTCTGCTCGCAAGGGGCCATGTCTGCTCGCAAGGGGCCATGTCTGCTCGAAAGGGGCCATGAAACGACCGGCTGTTTCCCTGTGGTTGTGCCTTACTGAAAACAGGTGCAAAGCGAACCACAATCAGGCCACCTTCCCCCCTCGGAAGAATCATTTGACATCATTGTCCGCGGTGAGCAGATCCTTAACATGCAACTGAACCGCCTCATCGGCATTTATTTTTCCAGTTGCAAACAAGGCCTGCTGTTGATCGTCACTGAGATTTTGATCGGCGAGTCCATGCTCAGCAATCAGGTGGGCTGCTGTATCACGAGGAGAACTATACTGTTTGTTTCCATCGACATCCAAATAAATCGGATTGGTCACAGCCCGGGTGACCCGATCGTAATAAGTCCAACCTGGAAGTTCAATTTTGTCACCTAAGACAAACGCAACCAGATGGGCGTCGTGAGGTGGTACCACAATCGAAAACTCGAGATTCTGATCGGTTGGTTTGCCAGGCACCGTGTCGACAGTTTGTTGCCTAACTTTTGTCCCGTTCAAATAGACGATTGCCTCCCGCGGACGGATCCAGGAAGGAGCAGCAACGTGCAAAACTGCTTTAATGCTTTTTGAAGTGGCGTCTTCTTGGTCCGCAACCGGAACGAGATCACCCATCGTATACTCTTGATCAACGGTCAGCTTTGCAAAAATACCGGCCGCCACCGAAACACGACCCTCTATAAACGCGCGGCAGATATCTTCTTGCTTTAGTTGGCTGACGTCATCGGTTGGACTTTCCAGGTAGGAACGTGGCTGTCCGACTGGATCTACAACGCGGTGCGAGTCAGAGGCTCCAACGGCTGTCATATTGAGGCCTCGATTTAACATCGCCAGCCAATCTTCCAATGCGTAAAACGGATCAGGAACGACATTAGAACCTGACACGACCTCCCAGCCATTAAAATTAAACTCTGGCCCTGTTCGTCGGCCGGCGGTCTCGCGATCAAAACGAAACACCGCAAAAGGTCCCTCCGCAACGGTAGGCCAATAGGGATGATTCAGTAACACCACGTCTGCACCCTTTTGACGCATATCTGCGATCAGCTTGGCCCAATCCCTTTCCTCCAACAGTAAAGGATTTCGTCCGTGCACTCCGCCCGGAACCGCATTTCGAGGATCAAGCGGAAAGGCAGTAAAATGCCCGTTGTGCGTGGTCACTTCATCCCCCGCAACGGCGCGAAAGTGATCCGCAGTGCCGGTCAATGGCTGATAAAGCCGGTAATCCGAAACATGGTTGTGATCGGTTGCAATGGCAACTTCAACTCCCTCGCCAGCAATGGTGAGCATCCGTTCTTCATACGAAATGCTCCCATGACCACTACCAGGAAGGGTATGAAGATGACTATCGCAGGCAACGAAACCTGTGGTGTCGACTTCGCGGTTAATCACCAGCGTATGGCTCTGCGGCTGGTCGGCATACACAACGATCGGCTGCTTGACAAAGCTCCACTCCATTCCGCGTGTGACGTAAAGCGTGTATTCTCCAGCCGGCAACGAAAAAGAGTCTCCAGCTCCAAGCGTGTAAAAGAACCCAGGCCGATAGGCTTTATCGGGTGCTGGCGACCTGGAAGTTGCATTACCAGCTCCCGCCACTTCATACAGTTTGGTCACCCGTCCCTTCTTGTCCACGATCACAATACGTGCGGCAATTGGACTTTTGGTTTCACCATCCAGCACCCTCACAGTGACAGCCCCAAGGGCCAGTGCCTCCTTCAATGGGCAGAATTTCAAGACCAGGTTCCGAATGACCAATGGTAACACTCTCCCGGTGATCTCGAGCTCGTTCGTTCCCGTTTCGAGGGTGTCTGGGGGAATTGCAAAACCAACCCGGTGAAATCCATCGTCGGATGGATCGGAGCCATTTTGGGGGGCATGGGTCTCAAGATTTCCCAACGGTTTCCCATTGAGGGTAACCCTCCAAAGTCGGGCACCCGCCGGGTCTTGCATCCGTTGCTCAAGTATTAAAGCACATTCCGCCTCGTTAGCGACCGCCTCAAAGGTCTTTTCATATTCACTTTCCAGACCAATTTCCTGGGCCGCACTGTCGAGAACTATTGCTTCACTCGGCTCCTGGGCGGCGTGGGCAAGCACACTGATTCCTAAGGTTGCCAACGGCAATATTTTTTTAATCACAAAACCTCGCATCCGCTTGGCTCCTTTTAAAAACAAGGGGGGAGTTCACACCTGATTATGCCACACACCAACAGGCCCCGACAGGGATTCTCAACTTACCAGGGAGGAAGTCTGTTTGCCACACATGGATCCGCACAACTCGACTTGCTTTTTTGCAAACAGGCTGCCCCAAATTACCGCCCCTGCCTCATGAGTACAAACACGTTTTGTGTACCGGACGCACAAACACATTCCCTCCTCGCCAGCAGCGGCTGATCCCTGGTGACCAGGCGGAACGACAGACTACTCCGTGCGGCACTTCCGTCGGCACCGCAGCCAGGCCTTCTCAATGCTATCGCCGACGGTTTTGGAGAAGCCCTTTTTCGAATCCTACGCTGCCGCTCTAAGCTTAGCATCGCCCTCCTCTGGACCGACGAAGCAGAGGTCCAAATCCTTGGCGCGGACGATAACGTCCTAAAGAACCCGAACCTTCAATCACCTGCCCACGAAACCATGGTGGTTGACAAACACGGTTCACATCACCGGCGCCGCATTCGATGCAGTCGGACAGCCAGGACCCACAGGCGAACCATCAGCTCGGGGACCGCTGGGCTCGGATACCGAATACCGAGCCGAACACAACCAAACATGACTGAAAATCACTCCCCACCCGGCACGGGCAGGAGGGCACCCAACTGCTATAATAAGCGGCCTGCCAGACCCAGGACCGTTTCGGGCACATCCCGACCGCGAATATGGGATAATCGGGGCTTGAGGCTGGCAGCCTCCCCCGGAAGGGTTGGCCGCGCCTGCTGGAAAGCCTATTGATTTAGGCAGGAGCTTGCCTTGGCAGGAACGTTGTCGACTGCAGCAACAACTTCCTCAGCCAGCCGGAAGATGATTGCGCCGCGCAGCAGAAAAGTAACACCAACAACGTCGCGCCAATCGCGATCGTCCGGGAGATCATCTTTCATGAACCGCCAACGACGATCCCTAAAAAATCGGCCCGCCCCCTCGCGCGGCCGCCCCTTGCGCGTGGAGCATCTTGAAGACCGCCGGTTGCTGTCGGGTGTGTCCGGTGATTTTAACGACAATGCCATCGTCGACGCCGCCGACTTCACCGTCTGGCAAGACCTCCTGGGTAGTGATACGGCGCTGGTCAACGACGGTGGATTGGGAGTGCCGATCGGCAGTGCACACTACGAATTGTGGGAAACAAATTTTGGTCGTGTACCAGGCACTGAGCCCGACCCGATCGAGGCGGGAGATTACACGGTTCAGGTTCCCTCGAGCGCCGGTGGCGAGCTTGGCATCGCCGTACGGGTTTTTCACCCGGCCACCGACGAGGCGCGTTACTCGGACGGGGCCCCGGTCATCGTCGATGTGCAAGGGGGCTGGTCGGCGGGCAGGGTCTCTGCTTCGGGTTCGTCGACCGACGAGTCGGAGCATGGCTTCGTAAGGATCGAACTGATGCTCCCGGGTGGGAGTTTTGGAGGCGTGACCAGCGGAGGAGAGTACGACATCCGGGGCCCCGACTCCGTCCAGGCATTGGCGGATGTCCTCAGCTACGCCAGCGGAGAACTGGCCGACATGTCCGGAGCGCTGCTCACCGACCAGATCCCGTTTGCGCTAACCGATCAGGTGGGCATCCTGGGAGGCTCCAACGGAGGTAACCTAGCCCTCGCAACGCTGGCCGAGCACGGAGCTACGCTCTCGAGTGTCCGGTGGTTTGCTGCCTGGGAGAGCCCCATTGGCGATCAGTACGCTGCGATCGACCTCAACAACAACCCGTTCTACACCCCGGGGACCTGCACCGCGACGACGTGCCCGACTCCCGACTTGGCCGACGCTCTGTTCTGGATGCCACTGGCGACCACGTCGTCGGTTAATTTCGATGCGGGTAACTGGAGCTTCTCAGGCGCGATCGGCGCCAAATCGTCAGATGGCACGCTGCTAAAAGTCTTCGACAAGTTTCCGGCGGCGGTCACCGGAAACGCGATGGGAGTCCAGCTCTACCCCACGGTAGAATTCGGCGAGGCCCTTCGAGACGCCGCGATGACCCTGTTTCCACCGTCGGGGAACCCTCCGCCATGGCTTGTGACGGACGAGGCAGAGATCGCCGCGTATTGGAACTACCGCGACGGCGCCGTCCGCATCCCGGAAGTTCACGCGGTGCTGCCGGAACTGCTCGTTATTCACGTGGGCACCGTCATTGATCATGTGCAAACACAGCCCGACTATCCCCACGCGGCATCCCACATCCAGGCGTGGCTGGACGTCGGCCATGACTTTGTCCGCGTCAACGCCGACGCTGAGTACCTCTCTGCCGTCAGCGGGCTCCCCGCCGCGAGCTTCCCGGACAACGAGGCCAACCAGCCGATCCCCTACCCGGGATCTGAAGATCTGATGTTGGCGGAGAAATACGACGGCACGCCCGTGGGCGCCTTTGCCAACCTGGCAGCGATGCTTGAACTGGCCGATCGGGTCCACGAGGGAGTCACCGAGACGAACCTCGACGCGGTGATCCCACTTGATTGATCCTCCCCGAGCTGGAACCCGCCCATCTCGACAGTTCGCCAACGGGGAGAATTTTGGAACCGACCAATGCCATCTTGGCGAGCAAAGCGGTTCGGCTCACAGACACCCACTCCCAGAACAAGGCGCCTTTTTTTCTGGCCACTGGCTTGTATCGGCTGGCTACCCCACATGTCCCACTGCAGAAGTATTTCCATTCACAGCGTCCCCTCGCAAGAAGGGCGCGGTGCCGCCTGACGGTAGTGCTCGCAACTACAACCGTTTCGGTGGGCCATCCAATTCCAAAACAACGACGGTCGCGTGCAACTCTGGATGATGGCCTGACAGGTCCACGCGGCTCCCCTTGGAGGATGACGGCTCGACCGATAGCGGCTGGCGCTGCTGGTCCGCCAGCAGGTAGGCCCCGGTGATCTTGTTGGCCAATGGGGGAACCTCCAAGGAGCCATCCTCCGGCCAATCGTACACGTGCAAATAAATCGTGTTTCCCTTCACCGTGGCCCGACCCCACGACAGTTCTTTGAAGGGACTCCGCGTCGTTCCATAAATGGAATCGCCATTCACTTCCAGCCAGCGTCCAATCGCAAACAGCCGGTCCTGCATGATCAACGGCACCCGGCCATCGGCCGTGGGGCCGATGTCCAATAGCAGATTTCCTCCCTCGCTAACCATATCGATCAACAGACGTACACTCGCGGTGCGGGATACATAGATGTCGTAATTTTCCGCACGATTAAAGGCAAACGAATGCCCGATACCACGACACTCTTCAAACGGTTTACGGCCTTGGCCAACCCCTTCACCTCCCCACTTGCCATATTCGGTCGTGAAAAAATCACCGCACTTGCCGCGCAGGTCTTTTCCCCAACGATCGTTGACCACAATCGTTTTTCGATTAGGACTGTGGTTATAGAGCCAGGCAAGAAATTCGGTGCTCCGCAGCGTCGTATCGGAAGCAATCCACTCGCCATCGGGCCAGAGGATATCTGGCTGATAGTTGTTGATCAGTTCCCTCATCTGGGGGAGAGCCACCTTTTCGACATAGGCAGCCTGATCGGAATCATAGAGTGGATTCTCCCATTCCAGAAAGGAAAAATAGTACCCCATTTTCAGCCCTTCGCTGCGGACAGCCTTGGTCAAATCTCCCAACAGGTCGCGCTGCGGACCGGTCTCAACGCTGTTCCAGGCATAACCTCGCACTTCGCTGGCGGTTTTATTGGGCCAAAGGCAAAAACCATCATGGTGCTTGGAGGTCAGCACCACGTACCTGGCACCGCTGCGCTTGAAAATCTTTGCCCACTGCTGGGGGTCGTACAATTCGGCCCGGAACATCGGCGCAAAGTCGCGATACTCGAAATCTTTACCATAGACCCGCTCGTGAAATTTTCGTTCCAGACCGTCATGCGCATTTGTGTTGACCCAATGCTGATACCACTCCGAGTAGGTACTGGTATCGCAGTAGGACGGCACGGCATAAACGCCCCAGTGAATGAAGATGCCGAACTTATCGTCTGAGAACCATCCCGGGACGGACCGTGCATTGAGCGACTCCCAGGTAGGCTGAAATTGCACCTGGCTGTCTGTAGGGTCCGCACAAGCGGAAGACGCCACCAAAGCGGCCAGTAGAAACAAGGAAACAAGACGCACGAACATGCTCCTTCAAGTCAGGACCTAAAAGGCCGCAGGGACACCTTGTAAACAGGGACATTGCGCAACGCCACTGCCCAGTATGAACCGTTTAAGTGTGCACAGGCAAGCTTTGCCTGCCTGTGCCACTTACACCGGTGCCGCACTCGATGGGGCAGCAGCACACAGGAGTGTGGCAGGTTTAGACACCACATCTGTAGAGCACACCAACAGCCGGACGCGCAGCTTGACGTCAGCTACCGAGTTGCCATCCAGGCCTGCCGGGCAATTGGCGTGGCCGCACAACTCGACGGAAAAACCACTCTGTCGAACCTGTAGTTCGACCCCGTCAGGGACTACGGAACAAATTTAACGAGAGGATATGATGGTTGCGGTCGCTGCCGAAGGGATTATGGAGAACCTGGTTCAAGTAGCCAATTTCCACGCGCCACTGAGAATGCTTCGAGCGTTTGTACCCAACCCCGACAAAAGCCCGATTCTGATTGAACCCGCTTTCCGCTCCCCAATCTGTGTCATTGAGGTTGTAGAACAACTCATCCCAACAAACGACCATCATTCGCGGCAACCCAGGTAGTTTGCGCCGCACACTGAAGAGCTGTCGGAATCGCAAACCGACGTCGTCGCCTAGCTCAACAAACCTCTGCTCGAAACGCGAGCGAAGTCCAACTTTCCACACTTCATCACTTTTCGACCACGTCCACTGTTGCCAGATACGGTGCTCGTCAAATTCCAATCTCGACGGCTTGGAAGTCCTGATCCAGCCATACCCGGCCCAAACGGTCGACCGCTCGTTAAGCTTCCAGCCAATACCAGGACGAACCAGGCTCTGGTTAAATCCACCGGCGTCATCGAGAAATCGGATTTGGCCGTCAAACCACCACTTAAGTCTATCGCTTTGTAACCCAAGAGCCTCAAAGTCACCCTGGGCAAACAGGGCGTTCCAGAGTCCCGTGTCGTCGATCGAGTCGGCGTGAGAGCGACCTGCCCACAACTGCGGGACCAGAGAGACCAGCAAGCAGGATATGGCAAGAATCCGTTCCATTGCCCAGCCCCGTTCCATTGCCCAGCCCCGTTCCATTATCCAGCCATTGATAAGACGAATTTTTGAAGAAACTAACAGTGCCTTCGGACAAATTTTGTGCTGGCTTGAATCTAAGCCATCGAGCAGGCAAGGTTTTCCAATAACTTTCCAGTGCCCACAACCTGGCGATGGTTTTCATTAAAATTTTTAGGCATTGGATACCAATAGGTACCCTCGGCTGAGCAACTTGAGGACTTTTCTACACCGGTTGGAAGTAAGGGCTATCGGCAAACCACCCACGACAAGTGGCCGAGGATTACGGATTCTCTCACGAAATCACAGGCTCACTGCGCTTCGGCCAGGCAACGCACCATTGAGGCGCGAAACCGTCAACGCGGTGGCTTGTTGGAAACCGTCGCTTAGATACACTTGGTACATCTCGAAGGGATGAATCGCCTGGACTTACTTCGATTCGGGGTTCCCCAGGCCACCGCAGCCGGTGTGGCTAAACTGTAGCAGGCGATCCTCAAGTGCCAGATCAACCACTCACCTATCAGCTTAGAGACACTGTTACTGAGGAGATACTGTTGCTGAGGAG
>CBDEWC010000047.1:0-507009 GCA_965243695.1 Lacipirellulaceae bacterium
GGTGCCGATGGTGATCACCGAGCCACTAACGGATGATTACATGGCAAAAGCAGCGAAAGATCCCAGGAATTTTGACATATTCGATTTTGTTTGTAACGGAACACACAATCGCTAACGAACTGGCGGCTTCTCATGTCTACCTTCAACTTCACTCCCAAAGGTCTTTACATCGGTGGCAAATGGTCGCCGAGTTCGTCAGGGAAAACACTCGCCTCGCACAATCCAGCTACAGGTGAGCTGCTCGGCGAAGTGCCACTGGCGAGCGAAGAAGACGTCAACCGGGCTGTGGCCACGGCCAAACAAGCCTTTGCCCAATGGAGAAACGTTCCCTCGGTCGAGAGAGCGCAATGTCTTGAGCAGTTGGCTGCGCGCATCCTCGAGCACACCGAGGAACTGGCCTTGATGGACGCTTTTGATTCCGGCAATTCCGTCGCAGGCATGCGGGCGGACATGAAGATCTCCGCCGATTCGCTGCGATATTTCGCGGCCATGTTGCGCGAGGTCAAAGGCGAAACGCTGATCAACGGGCCTCGCCATTTAAACCTGACCATGCGCCAGCCGTTTGGCGTTGTGGCCAAGATCAATCCGTTCAATCATCCGTTCCGTTTTTGTGCAGATAAGGTAGCCGCCCCGTTGGCTGCGGGCAACTGCGTCGTAGTGAAGCAGCCCGAACAAGCCCCCTTGTCGGGATTGCGATTTGGCGAACTGTGTGAAGGCATTTTTCCAGATGGCGTGGTGAATGTGTTAACAGGGGATGCCGTGGCAGGTTCGGCATTGGTGCGTCACCCCGACGTGCATCGCATCGCCTTTATTGGTTCGGTGGAAACCGGGCGAATTATTGCCACCGAAGCGGCAGCAGGTCTCAAGAAGGTGTCGCTGGAACTGGGTGGCAAAAATCCAATCATTGTTTTTCCCGATGCAGATCCCCAGCAGGCGGCCAGGATGGCGATCAAGGGTATGAACATGAACCGCCAGGGCCAATCGTGCAGCTCGACGTCGCGCGTCTTTGTCCACCGGTCGATCCACGACGAGGTTGTGGGGCATTTGGTGGCAGAGGCGGAAAAACTCCCGGTCGGCTTTCCCTGGTTGGAAGAATACGAGGTCGGGCCGATTGTCTCCCAGGAGCAATTCGATCGCGTGATGGGGTACATCGCATCGGCCCAGGAAGAAGGGGCACAACTGCTCACCGGTGGCGGCAAGCCGGAGGGCGAGATGTACGAGCGTGGTTTCTTCGTTTCGCCCACGGTGTTCGATGGTGTGGAGCCGCATATGCGGATTGCCCGCGAAGAGATTTTTGGTCCCGTGATGTCGGTTTTCACATGGGATGATTACGAAACGATGATTGGCCATGCGAACGAATTGATTTATGGGTTGACCGCAGCGATTGTTACCAACGACCTGGCACAGGCCATGGAAACAGCCCAGCGGGTCGAAGCCGGGTATGTTTGGGTCAACACCAATGGCCGTTATTTAGGGGCACCCTACGGTGGTTGGAAACAAAGTGGCATTGGACAGGAAGAGTGTTTTGAAGAGCTGCTCAGTTACACGCAAATCAAGAATATCAATTTGGGTTGGTAGCGGGAAAAAAGTTATGGCCAAAACGTCACTAGCCGCCGTATTTCACGAAGCAGGCCAGCCGCTCACATTCCCGCAGTACGAATTGCCAACACCCGGTCCCGGTGAGGTCTTGGTTCGTATTACCTGTTCGACCCTTTGCGGAAGCGATGTGCACACCTTTTTGGGGCGTCGCTCCACACCGGTGCCTACGGTACTGGGGCATGAGATCATGGGAGTTGTCGAAAGCCTCTCCACAGAGCAAACCGTCAGTGATTATGAGGGTCAACCTCTGCAAGTGGGCGATCGAATTACCTGGTCGATTGCAGCCAGCTGTGATGATTGTTTTTTTTGTGACAACGAGGTCCCACAAAAATGTGAGCATCTCTTCAAGTATGGCCACGAAAAAATTGTTCCAGAGCATCCGCTGAGTGGCGGATTGGCCGATTACTGTCACCTGGCTGCCGGAACGGCAATTTTTCGCGTGCCTGACTCTTTGCCCGACGTCGTTGCGTGTCCTGCCAATTGCGCAACGGCAACGGTTGCAGGTGCGATTCGCGTGGGAGGTGGTTGTGAAGGCAAGTCGGTCTTGATTCAAGGTGCGGGGATGCTTGGGTTGACGGCCACCGCCATGGCACAGAGTCACGGTGCGCGAGCGGTGATTGTTTGCGACGTCGATGCTGAGCGTCTCCGGCGGGCCAGCCAGTTCGGAGCGACGCAAACTTTGCTGGTCAGCGAGGATGAGCATGAATTGATTGCGTCGGTCCAGGATTTGACCGAAGGGCGCGGAGTTGACCTGGCTGTAGAGCTCTCAGGTGCCACCAGTGCCGTGCAAACGGGTGTGAAACTTCCACGGATTGGCGGCCGATATGTGCTGATCGGCAGCACATTTCCCACTCCGCCTGTTGGCCTGGATCCGGAATCGGTTGTCCGCCGATGTTTGACGATTGTGGGAAATCACAACTACCGACCGGAGGATTTAGCGGCGGCGGTCGCATTTCTGGTCGAACATGGTGGGAAATTTCCGTTTGCCGATCTGGTGCATGATGGTTTTTCTTTGCCAGATGCTGAAGCTGCGTTCGCCCGCGCTGTGAAGGGACAAGACTTGCGGGTGGCGGTAAGGCCAGAAACGTAAGCAACTTGCCAACACAAGCAAAATGACAACTCCCTCTTTCAATCGCATCGGTAGCAACCTGCACTATGAGCGTTGGCGTTGGCAGATTTTTGCCATCACGTGGCTGGCTTATTTTGGATTTTACCTGACCCGAAAGACATTTTCAGTAGCCAAGATTGGTATGGAGCAGGATCCGAATGTCTTGCTTACGCGAAGTGAGATGGCCTGGATCGATGGTGCCTACCTGGTGGCCTACGCGGTCGGCCAATTCCTTTCGGGAATTTTTGCTGACCGGAGTGGTACCCGGAAAGTCGTGTTGGTCGGGATGTCCGTTTCAGTGCTGGCCGCAGTTGCCATGGGTGCCTCGTCGCTTACCGTGATGCTGGGCATGTTCTTTTGTCTGCAGGGTGCCTGCCAGTCGACCGGTTGGGCACCGTTGATGAAAAATATGGGAAACTTTTTTTCCCAGCGTGAACGGGGTACCGTCATTGGATTATGGAGTACCAACTATGCGGTGGGTGGCATGGTGGCATCCGTCTTCGCTGGTTACTGGGGAGACCTGATGGGCTGGCGGTTTGCATTTTTTATTCCCGCTGCCACACTGCTGGGAGTTTGGGTTCTCTTTATTCTCTTCCAGCGAAACCGTCCTGAAGATGTTGGCCTCCCTTCGATTGAAATTTACCACGGTGAAGAGACAGCCGTGCTGGTCGAAGACCAATCGCCCGAAGACGAACATAAAGGTTCTTGGAAGGTTATTAAGGAAGTGCTCAGCAACCGCACTTTGCTGGTCATTTGCCTGGCCTATTTTCTGACCAAGCCTGCCCGCTACGCCATTCTTTTTTGGGGACCAAAATACATCAACGAGAAACTCGGTAGCGGGATGACCGAGTCGGGGGCGATCAGCGCCTTGTTTGAGACGGCGGGAATCGCGGGTGCCATTCTCTCGGGGGTGGTTTCGGATCGCGTTTTTGGCGCCCGCCGCGCGCCGGTATGCGTGATCGCCCTCGTGGCGCTGGGTGGGTTCCTATTGGTCATGGACGGTTTGCCAGCCACAAGACTGGTGATGGCTGGTTCTTATCTGCTGATTGGTTTGCTGATTTTTGTCCCCGACACGATCCTCAACGGCCCCGCAGCGATTGACTTCGGGACCAAGCAAGGCGCCGCCACCGCGGCCGGGTTTATTAATGGGGCTGGATCTGTGGGCGCGATTATCGGAGGTACCATTCCCGGGTTCTTTGCCGACCGTTGGGGCTGGAACGGTGTCTTTTGGCTCTTGGGTGGCATGGCATTGACGGCTGCTGTGGTTCTGATGCCCCAGTGGAATGCGATGCCCGCCACTGCCTCACGCACAAAAGAGTAAAGAGCGACCACTCAGGCGGCACTCCCAAAAAACAAAAGGTGGTTTCCTGGGTGAGTGAGAAAAATATGCGCGACAAGTCGATGCTGGACCCTTTTGACGCTGGACCCTTTTGACGCTGGACCTTTTTGACGCTGGACCTTTTTGACGCTGGACCCTTTTGACGCTGGACCCTTTTGGTGCAGAGCTGTTTTGGTGCAGAGCTGTTTTGGTGCAGAGCTGTTTTCATCGTGGTTGCCACGATGATGAAAAAATCGCTCAACCACAGAGGCTCCAAAGGGTGCAAGTCGCGACTCTTTAGCTACTTTGCAAACCTATCCGATAAAAATGACTTCCAGGGTGAAGAGTTCCAGCCGTGTTCGGTTGAAGGGTTCACCTCATCGGGTTCTTGCCTTCCCCAATCGGTCATCACGATATCCCTCAGCGGAGCAGCCGGGCGTGGCCGGGACTGTGGACGTCGATTTTGAGGGAGAAGTTGACCGGCCTTTCGAGGAGTCGAGGGTGCCTGGTATTTACCCGAAAAAAATCCCGGAAATCGTAGTGTCCGACTGACACGGTGTTTGCGACAAGCCCCGTGCCCCACAACAAAACCCGTGCCCCACAACAAAACCCGTGCCCCACAACAAAAGTAAGCCCCGTGCCTCACAACAAGCCCCGTGCCCAACAAAAAAGTTGGCGGCTGGGTGCCCATTGCCATCGCCGGCCTAGCTCCCTGATACCCGGAAGGAATCGAACTCCCGGATGGTTTGCCAGAGGTTCAAGAACGCCCAAAATTGGTGATTGCACTGTAGTAGTAGGCGGATGGGGAGATTAGAATCGCGGCTAGCGCGTCTCGGTCCGCAGAATTTTACTGTGGTGTTGATTTGTCCGCTGTCATAAAGGGAGGTTACCGATGGGAAACCGCACAAACCTGATGGGCCTCATGCGCCTGGCCATCACGCTTTTGATCTTGATCACCTTCGGGCTCGCCTCTTTTGGAAAGTGGATGGATGGTGGCGCGCCGCAGTGGTTCATTGACCAGTTCAGCAAGACGCCGATGGGAAGCTTGCCGCAGACTCCCCTGTACCTGGGCATTGCGACCATCGAGGGGCTTGTTGCCATCGGTGCGCTGGTCAGCCTGGTGAAAATGGAGTGGCTGCGGCCGCCGGCTGAAATTATGCGTTGGACACTCGTAGGTGCCCTCTTTTTATTCGTCATGCTTGGTTGTGGGGCCCGCCTCTCTGGCCACTATGAGGATGCGGCATTCCACTTCATGTACTTCTCCGGCACGCTCCTGATGTTCTTTGTCATCGATCGCGATGACCGAGATCGGGCGACCGGCTAGCTGCCAGACCTGAAGGCCGGATAGGCGCTTGTCGATCCGATGACCACGACACGACGCGCCACTTAACAGGTGTCAACCGCGACTCCGGATGCGACTTTCCCCCAGATACGGCAGTGGGCACAAACAGTACTGTCGTGAATGGTCTACACGTGCCGGGTTCCACTGGACGTGGTGCATAGTTCCACAAGCGTATGCTCACCCGCAAACGGTGCTTGGCTGAGTTGACGGCAGTGACAGGCAGATCATTTTCACGTAAATTTACCGGTCATTGGAACAGCAAGTGGTTTGACTGGCGTTTTGATATTCTCATAGGGCTCTGCGACCTTTATGGCTACCTTTCACCACCGTTTCAAGGCACTTGGTTTTACGCTTGTTGAATTACTTGTGGTCATTGGGATCATTGGGATCCTGATTGCCCTTTTGTTGCCAGCTGTGCAATCCGCCCGCGAATCGGCTCGGCGTGTGTCGTGTGCGAATAACCTGCACCAGATGGGCTTGGCGCTGCACCAGTTTCATGATGTCTATAACAAGCTTCCACCATCGCGTTATGTGAACGGTTCTCCAACATGGTTTGCGATCATTGTCCCGTTCATCGAAGCTCAGTCGGGAATCGATTTGTGGGATCTAGACCAACTTTACTATGCAGCCGACAACAGGCGCGCGCGGGAAACTTCGATCCCGCTCTATCGCTGTCCCTCCCGGCACGCCCCGCAACTGGCTTCCAATAATTTTGGAGATGCCGGAGCCACCAACACACAGGGGGCCGTCGGTGACTATGCAGGAAACGCAGGAAATAACAGTCGTGGCGGAGATCAGTTTTGGCGGCCGGGAGCCAACGGAACGATTATCACAGCAGATATGTTTGACGACAATCCACATGGGCGGACGGGTTGGGAGTCGAGTATCAATTTCAAAAGAATTACCGATGGCTTGAGCCACACTTTCCTGGCTGGGGAAAAACATATTCCGCTTGGCGCCTACGAAAACCAGGGGTCAATTTACAACGGCGACAATCAGAATAACTGCGCCCGGGTTGCCGGACGTGTTGCACCACTAGCTAACAGCGATCAAGAACTGATCCGGTGTCGAGAAATCAGCGCCTGCAAAGGGCAAACTCGCGGCCCGTGTATCTGCGATACTTTTGGGAGTTGGCATCCAGGAATCTGCCTGTTCGTGTTCGGCGATGGACACGTAGGATCGGTCGAGGTAAGTACCGACTTGACCGTGGTAGACCGACTTGCCGCCCGGAATGATGGTTTGACGATCGACGTTGCGTTCTAAATTGTGGCTTCTTCGATCCGAGGTCCGTTTTACCCGCCCTCAACACCCATTTGCGACGTTAACCTCATCGGGCTGTTTCGGGTGTGCCCAGGTCAAAAACCTTCAGCGTGTGACTGTTGTGTACATAGAACTTGCCATCGGCCAGCGCCGGCAGGGCACGGGTGGTGGTGTGAAAGAGGCGGAAACGGGCCAGTTCATGGTACGAATCGATCGAAGCGTCGATAAGGACCAGTTCACCGTCGGTTTTCATCGCCAGCAGGGTATCTCCGGCACAGATGAGGGTCGCCATGCCAAAATTTTCGGCATTCCAATACACCTCGCGACTTTTGGGATCGAAGCATCGCAGTCGGGGTGTGGCGCCATCTTCCCGCCCGTCGACGCCATAAAATATTCCGCGGCTTCCAACAGACGTTGAGTATTGGCTCGACATGAGGTCGTCAGCGTCCCAGACGGTTTGTGCCTCACAAACAGCACCGGGACTCGTGATCTCTATCAACCGGGCCCCGATACGATAGCTAGCCGATAGGAAAACGTGGTGCGGATCAACAAGTACAGGATTGGCGGCAGTGACCGTTGGGCCACGCTTTCCATAAGGCATGCTGAATTTTACATCACCGCTCTCTGGGTCAAGGCCCACGAACTCCATCCAGCCAGTTACGAGAACCAAGGGTTGATCGTCAACGACCGTTGCGATGGGCGATGCATAACTGGCACGGGTCGCTGTCGATTGCCAGAGAGTTTTTCCGGTGTCTACAGAAAAGGCAACGATACCTCCATCCTGCGGGCCGCCGACGTTGACGATCAACTTGTCGTCAACCACCAGGGGCGAACTGCCGACGCCGAAATACGATTCGGGAAACTGGTAGTCGCTACGGGTGTCGCGTGCCCAACGTTCGGCGCCAGTTTTAAGGTCAAGGCAGACAAGCCGGCCGGCGACGCCGTGCAAATAAACCGCATTGTTATGAATCAAAGGAATACATCGCGGGCCGGTGTCGGGATCGATTCTCGCACGGTACTGCACGGGCCAGCGGGTCGACCACAAGACCTTTCCAGTGGTGGTGTCGAGTGCGTCGACAACTTCATCATCTTCCATGCGATGGAACAAAATCGCTCGGGGTCCTACGACCGCGACACCTGCGTATCCCTGGCCGACCGGATGGTTCCACAATTCCCTTGGCGTGGCTTCTCCCCACTCTCTTTGGATCGTTTCACCGCGGGCCACTCCATCGCGGGAGGGACCCAAGATCTGAGGCCACTCGCCGGCGCGGGATTCACAGATCAATATCAGCAGGATGCTGAAGGACACAATTCCCAAAAATAGAGATCGACAAGTCATTGTTGGTAAGATCGCCACGGCAAGTTTGTTGGGTAAGTTTGTTGGGTAAGTTTGTTGGGTAAGTTCGTTGGGGTAGGCCTTCGAAGCCATCGCAACCGCCGGTTCTGGAGCTTCGATGGGACTGGGCGCCTGTCGTACCACCGAATTGTACGGTGTTTGAACATGGCAGGCGCCTGTTTTGGCTCTAGGGCGACCGGAAGTATAAACCGAGAGAGTTCATGTGGCCAACGCGGTTCTTACGACCTTCCATCACGGTGTCTCGTTGAGTCGATCCTCGCCAAGAAACCGCATTGTTCGCAGTCATCGATCACGGTTTCAATCGCACCGGGAGGGAGGCAGGGCCCCGGATGGCTGCCGTTGGTGACCAGCGGAGATAGTCACTGGCGAGCTGCATCTTCGGAAACTCGCGCAGCAAAGCCTCGAGGGCCAGTTTGCCTTCCAGGCGGGCCAGTGGTGCACCAATACAAAAGTGGACACCAACTCCAAACGCAAGGTGGCGGTTATCGGTGCGTTCGATATCAAAGCAATTTGGATCAACAAATGCTGCCGGGTCACGATTGGCTGCGCCGATCATCAGGTAGACAATCTGGCCCTGGCGCAGCGACTGGCCGTGAAACGTCATGTCCTGCTTGACAATGCGGGTTTGTCGTTGGAGTGGGCTTTCGTAACGCAATACCTCCTCCACGGCCTGGGGTATCCCAGCCGGGTATTTGGCCAGGCGTTGCCACTGTTGGGGGTGCTGCAATAAAGTCAACACGGTGTTGGAAATAAGGTTCGTGGTCGTTTCATGGCCTGCAGCGAGCAGATTTTCTGCGGTGGAGAGTAATTCAGCCTCGGTCAGCCGCTCCCCTTCTTCTTCGGCGGCGACGAGTAAACTCATCAAGTCCTCCTGCGGAGATTGGTGTCGCTGGGCGATCATGGCGCGATAGTAATCCTGCAATTCGATGAGCGCTTTCTGCATCTCCTCGGCCGCTTCGCGGAGAGGCAGCGCACCGGCAACCACCGAATTGATTCGGAGTGTCCAGTCTCGCACCTGCTCAAGATCGTCGGTCGGCACACCCAGCATTCGGCAAATGACGGTCGCCGGTAGCGGAAAGGCAAACTCGCTTACCAGGTCGACATTCTGGTCAGCTTCAAACCGGTCGAACAAATGACGCATAGTCGTTTCGATATTGGCCTGATTTTTTTTGATGACCCGTGGTGTAAACGTGGTGTTGATCAATTGGCGCAAACGGGTGTGATCGGGAGGATCGGAGCGAATCATCCCCCCTGAAAAATGGTCATAAATCGGTTGGAAGTGGTCCCGATCTTCGACGGGCAACCGGTCGAGCAGTGCCGCCATGCGGCCGGCGCTTGAGAATCGTTCAGGATCGTGCAAAATTGCAGCCACCTGTTCGTAGCCAGTCACCACCCACCCTTGCTCCGACTCGCTCCAGATCACCGGCGCTGCTTTCCGCACAACGTCGTAATACGGATACGGATCCGCATAAAATGCGGGTGTGTACCAGTTGTCGGTCAAGTTATTTTCAGCTGGCTGAGGCATAATTCGCGGCCATCATCCCTGTCGGGACAGCTATCGTGGATCGAGGACAAGCTCGACCGGCCCGGTCAATTGCAGTGAAACAGAGAGCTTCTCCCCGTTGCTGGTGACCGGGGTAGGTTGGCCGTTGACGGTGGCGCGGTAGCTCATGTCCGCGATTCCTGGTTGATGGATTTCTAGTTTGGCAGGGCCCCGACCATTGAGTAGCATCGTGAGCGGACCGTCATCATATCGCAACAGGCGTACATTGACAGGTGTGGTGGATTCCAACGTGATCGGTACCGGTACGATGACTGCTGACTCGTCTTTGCGAAACTCTGCTAGCGTTCGGATGCCGGCCTGGTCAACCGTCGTGAGAAAATCGTGGGTCGTTGGTGCGCCACGCGCGTCAAACTTATAAACCTGGTGCAACTGGCGTTTTCCGGGCCAACTATAGATACCCGAGTTCATGGTCACAATTCGCTCTGGGCCCCGGACCAGTCCTGCCCGCACCTCTTCAAAGGTCATTGGGAATTGCCGGGATGCTAATGATCGATAGGGAGCCTCAAAGTTCCCCCGGTAATACATAAAAAGCTCACCCCACCGGAGGTTTTCGAGCGTGTTTTGATAGACGTCTCGGGGAGTCAAGGTGGTAGGACTTGCCAGGGCAGTTAAGGTTGGGGCGAGATGGAGTTGGGGGCCGGCTCCTGACTCCGAATCGTGCAGAATATATTGTTCGTTGGCGATGGAACGGGTGACGACTGTGTTGTTGGCCACCACAACTCCACCTTTGTCATGAATTTTACGGCAGAACTCGATCATGGATGGTTGGGACAGCAGTAGCACCGATCCCATTTTTCGCTGGATGGTTTTGGTTTTCAGATCGATCTCTGCCGAAAAACCGTCCCAACGTCCGTCGTAGGTCCAGCGGCTTCCGTAACCGGCAAAAAATCCATCCATAAATACACCGTCCATGCCAATTTCATCGAGCAGGACATCCACACTGTTGAGCATCGCCTTGTGAAACAGGTTTCCTGGTGTGGGATAAAACACCCAGAATTTCCAGCCGGCATCCTGTCGTTCTTTGGAGATGTAAGCGTGGGGTACTCCCCAGGTTGCCTGTTTACCATTTTTGAGCATTACCTTGGAGTCTGCATACCGGTCGGTGTCATTGGTGCAGTAAAGACTGTGGGCAAGATGCACGGCGATTTTCAGATCGGGATGGTCAGCATGGATGGCGGTTGCCTGCGCTTTAAGCCGAGCGCGTTCTTTAGGAAAGTCGATAAATTCAATACCCTGAATCGAAAGTTGGGGGTCATCTACGATCCCGGCGAGGTTATGCATCAGGCCATATTGGATACCTCGCTGTTGGAGAAATTCCCTGGCGGGGATCTGGTCACGGTTTTTGGGGCCGGCCGTAAAAAATCCCAGCCCGCCATCAATAGTTCCGATACGATTTTCAACCTTTCGAAAGGTATTGATGAAATCGTAGTAATCACGTGAACCAGTTGGGTAGACAGCCCACTGGAGCGTATAAGATCCACCAGGGGCGAGCGCCAGCTTTTCCGTTCCCATTCCCATGACGGGAAGTTCGTTGTAAAGCACGCTTTGAATCACGAACACATCATCCAGGGGCAACATGCCAATACCAGCCTGGCCATCGTCGACGAAAATACTGGGACTGAATACATCGTGAAGTCGCCCGCCGCGCTGAAACCCTCCGATCCGGGAGCTGGCAACACTGTCGGTGGCGAGATTGAGTTCGTTGTAGACCAACAGGCCCAGATCGTGGTCGGTGTGGTTAGAAAAGGTATCGGCGATGGCGATATGGGTGGGAAACCGTTTGAGGGTGCGTTTCACCTCGTAATGGTCACCATGGCCATGCACGCGGTAGGTATTGGCATCCAGCTGCTTGACCTGTGGTTGCCACTTTGGTTCGCCCTGCACCTTCTTGCCGAGGTAGTTAAACTCTCCGTGCGGCCAGGAGATTCGGGAAGTGAATGGATAAACCGAATCGCCGAACCCTACAGAGAAACCGCCTGCCGGATGAACTTTCAATGAAAATGGAGTCGTTTTGGTGTCTGGTAGGGAAGAGACGGTGGTCTTCGATGGTGGTGGCAATGGCGCAGTTGGATTTGGATAGGTGAAAGGTACCAGTTCAACCGGATAGAGATGGTCGCCATCGGTAAATTCCACGCGGGCCACATAATTTCCTGGGGGAAGGCTTGTCGTCGAGAGCGTGATGTCGATGCTCCCCGATGGAGGTGTCGGCATGATGACTTCATCCTGCACCAATCGAGAGCCTGGCTGCTGCGGAGCCAGGCTTACGTGGAGTTTGCCCTGATTCCGTAGTGGCTGAAGAAACGTCCAGTCTATCTCCAGGGTTATTTTGTGGTGGTCAAAATAATAGTAAGGCTTTACCTGGACTCGACGAAATAATGACGGATCAAATCCATAATCGGTTGCTTCTGTTCGGAAATGAGTGACGACTTCCTCTTCGGTCAGTGCCCGGTTGTAAACACGCACGTGGTCGACCAATCCTTTATATTTGGGCAGGTCGGGCCGGCCTTTGGTCCCGATGGTGAATCCACCAGATGTCTTGTAAGCGGGAAATTGTGTTGGGTTTGTTGCGGCAGACCGGCCATTGATCCATAGCTGTAGCTTTTTTCCGTCGAAGGTCGCAGCAATATGATTCCACTGTTTGAAATTGATTTTGTGATAAACCTTGTTTCCGCCGCCACCGATGAACAGATAGACAAATTCGGCGTGGGCATAGTAGCCCACCAGGTAGCTGGATAGTGATTCCCCAAACAGGGATGCGAGTCCCTGGCTCTTGGCCATAGGCTTGATCCACGATTCAATCGTGATTGGCCCCTCGACCGCCAATGGTTTTTCTGCTGTGCAGGCAACGTAGTCGTCCAGGCCATCAAAGGAGAGTGCGTAACCGTTTCCTTGTGGGATCCAGTTGGCACCATAAATAGTGGCGTTCAATCCGTGGCCGCTTGAATCTGCAGCCAGGTTGCCCTGGCCTTCGTCGAAAGTCCACTCGGCGAGCAGGCCGTTGGGAGTTCCTGTTGCCTCGAGTGAGCTTGTGAGCAGGATGGCAAAAGCCATCAAAACTTGGAGACGGGTTGCCATCGGAAGGTCCTGTTTTATGGATTGGCGAGCAGGTGATTGACTTTGTTTTACTTTCTTAAGGATATGCATAATAGTATTATACGTGTTTTTCTGTGACCCATATAATCTTTGAGCCAGATAAAAGTTCCCGGGTGTCAGGCGATGACCTTGATTTTTAGGAGACGCAGTGTTTTAGATTGGATTCTTTGGTGTCCGAAGAAGAGGCATTCATCATACCCGCAATATTGCCAGTCACTCAAATTACAAACGGGTGGCCATTGCAGATCCAGGAGAGAAAGTCTCCCGTTGCTCAGAACGCTGTCATTGGCTGTATTCAAGCGACCCCAAATGACCAGGATCTCAGAAGCCAATCGATCGTCTGGCGCATTAATATTGAGTTGAAGGAAGGCACTGCTGACGGCTACGAATCCCAGCGGCTTGGATTGATGCCGGTCGCCTCACTCTTCATGCCAACCGGTTTGTGCGGTTGCTCCCAATCGCTTCCGGTCGTGTTGAGACTCTGCAGGAACGGTTTGGCGATTTTCGGAGCACCGGCAACCAACTCTGGGTCCCATTCCTCGACCGGTTGGATGGGGCCCGCCCAGGCTGGGCGATATCCAAGTTGGAGCAACTCTCGCGGCTGTGAGCAGATATTCGGGTGGCTTCCATGCAAGACGAGTGAGGGAACGACAACTGCAGACCCCGGTGGCACGACGAGCGTGATTTCTTCCGGATGTGATTTGTAGCGGACATAGGGACTGGCTTCGGCGTGAAACGAAAGGTGCGAGCGCGGAATCAGCCGAAACGGTGCCCGCTTGTCGGTCAACTCGTCAAGGTAGTAGAGTACGCGCACCAGCCGAGGACAGCTCCCCTCGTATCCAAAAAGATCGGAACCATGCGGTTGTCCATCCGTGTGGATGGAGATTCCCGGCGAGCCAGGATGGGTGCGCTGGAAAAATCCGCGCGTAAACACAATTTCTGGTCCCAGCAAGTCAGCCAGGAAGTCGATCATTGGAGGATGGCCGACCAATTCGGCAACGGCCTGGCTATGCCATTGGGGTTGCTTGACTGAGCGGGTTTGATGAGCGCTGTAGCTCGTGTGGGACATTTCGGCATCGGCCAGTTCGCCTTTTAGGCGAGCGATAAGTTCCACGTCCAGGATTTCCGGAAAAACAACGTAACCCTCGACCTCCAGGTGGCGGATTTGCTGGCCACGAGTGAACGTTGAAAAATCGGTGTCGTCTACATTCATGAACCCGATTTGTTCTTCTGGATTGATCTTTGGAACTTGGGGTTGTTGCATGGATGACGCTGTCCTGTGTTGCTGTTGGCTGACTTTCGGAGTCGAACCTCCAGCAGGTTGAGGGTTTGAATGCGTGTGCCCAAATTATCGTGGTCTTTCGCCTCACTGTCTACTACCCGGGCAGATCTTGAAATCTTCCAGGCGGCCGTAACGCATGCCAGCCCGAAAGCAGTTGCAGTACTTAAACTTGCCAGGTATGGGAGCGGTGAAACGGGGAATCAGAACACAGAACCACCGACCGTGAGCAAAGCTTCAGCGACCTGGCCAAATGGGCGACCGTCAGCGGTGAGTTCGAGGGCAAAGGGTTGCCGGCGAACTGGCCGACGGTGGTTTCGGGGGCGCCGGCTGTGCGGGATCGCTTGAGTCAGGTATTCACGGTGATGCCTGACGGTTGCCCGGTGGAGGTGGCGGCAGGATCTGATGTCTAAAATGACGCAGCATTCCGGTGGTACTCCCCCCGTTATAGAGAAGTACTCCCAGAGAATTTCGATAAGAGGGAGGGAACTACTTGTCTGCAGAGAGGATTCTGTCATCCGGTAGCATGATCGACGAGTAGAGCTATCGACATCCGCCGTGGCATCTGCTCAAATTTTGGCGGATACAAAAGCAGCTTCGGAAAGTTCTGTCCCGATGAGGTGACTCTGCCAAATCCGTGGTGCTGCTCTGCTGGCTGGATAGATTGAAAATGGGAACGTTCATTTCTTGTTCGTAGGATTTCTGGCAATAGGATTAAACCACGTATGGCGCTCCACTGGAAAATTCTGATCGGCATGGTTGCCGGCATCGTGTTTGGCTTGATTGCGTCCGCCATGGGATGGCAAAACTTCTCTGCCGACTGGATCAAGCCCTTTGGCGTGATCTTTATCAATGTGCTGAAACTGATTGCGATTCCCCTGATCATCACCTCTCTCATTAAGGGCGTCTCTGACCTCCAGGACATTTCACGTTTTTCCCAGATGGGAGTTCGCACGATCGTCCTTTATGTGATCACGACCGTAGTTGCAGTTACGGTCGGATTGGTGATTGGTAATGTCGTGAAGCCGGGGGAAAGGATAACTGAAGAAACCCGAGCTGAACTTCTAGAGGACTACAGCGGAGATGCCAGGTCTCGCATCGTGACAGCCGAACAACAGCAGCAGCGGGGCCCCTTGCGGCCCCTGGTTGACCTGGTGCCCGATAACATTTTCTCGGCGGCGACCTCCAACCGGAATATGTTGCAGATTATCTTCGCTGCGGTCTGTTTCGGAATTGGGCTAATCTTAATCCCGCCACAAAAAGCAAAGCCGGTAAAGGATGTTTTTGATGGACTCAATGAGGTTGTTTTGAAGCTGATCGACCTTGTCATGATGCTTGCTCCCTTTGGTGTGTTTGCCCTGTTGTCGGCTTTGATTGTCGAAGCCCCCGGAACAGATCTACTGGTTGCGTTATCGGTGTATTCGCTGTGCGTTATTGCGGGTTTGGCCTTGATGGTGTTTGGGTTCTATCCGGCGCTGGTGGTGCTCGGTACAAAACGGGGTTACTCGTCGTTTTTTCGAGGAATATCACCAGCGCAGTTGCTTGCCTTCTCGACGAGTTCCAGTGCCGCCACCTTGCCGGTTACGATGGAGTGCGCCGAAGAAAACCTGGGTGTTGAAAAGGAAGTTGCCAGTTTCGTGTTGCCGGTGGGGGCAACTGTCAACATGGACGGAACGAGCCTTTACCAGGCGGTGGCTGCGCTCTTTATTGCTCAGGCGTACAGTATCGAGTTGACTTTTGCGGACCAGTTAACCATTGTGCTGACCGCAACCTTGGCTTCAATCGGATCGGCGGCCGTGCCGGGTGCGGGGATGGTGATGCTGGTGATTGTGCTGGGGGCCATCGGTGTTCCCGAGCAGGGGCTTGCCCTGATATTTGCGGTTGACCGGATTCTGGACATGTGCCGGACGACCGTCAATGTCACCGGAGACACAGCGGTTAGCATGCTGGTTGCCAAGAGTATCGGCAAGCTGGGGAAACCGCTCGGGAGGAACCGGGGCGCAAAAATGCTTGCAGCCGAGCCCCCGGACAAATTGTCGTGAGATTAAGGTGGGACCAGAACGGTGGATGCGGCGTGTGGAAGTTCTCAAAGAATTTCTGGGTAAGGGGGCCGCAGGGATCACTGAGGAAGTCGGAGATCTGTGTGCCATCTTATCAATGAGAGTCTAGTTGTAATTCCAAGAGAGGCCTAACCTGCCGAAGTCATCGTCGCCGCCAAAGAGCTTGTCCAGGATGTACATCTGTGCGGCTGGGCCATCAGCGGATTCAGCGACCTGTTCCGGCCCAAACCAGCGGAAGTGATCGCCTCCATCGGGATTGGCAGCGTCGAAGGAAAAGAGGGCAAATAGTTCACCCGATGCGCTGTTGTCAGGATTTGAAGAGAGAACTTCTTCGACGGTACCGCCAGGGATGTAGTAGAAACCAATCATGCTGGAACCCGATAGTTGGACTGTTTGAGTGGTTCCAACCGATGCGCCATTGGTAAACAGCACACGACGGGTGGGGCTGTTGAGCACCGTCACCATGTATTGATCGTCACCCGGGGCAACGGGATTGCCGCCGCTGTTATCGGTGCTACCGGAGTCGTTCTCTCCGGTGTCGGTATTGCCGAAGTTTTCTACCCACAGATCGTAGTCGGCCTGTACAACGGTGCTGGCGCCGGTACCGTTGCCATTGAGTACGGACGAATCACTCCCCAGGTTATCTCGCCAGATTGTGTAATCAGAGATATCGACCACAGCGTCGATGTTGAAATCGCCAGCAAGGCCACTGTTGTTGGCGGCGGTGTTGACACTGTTGTCACCGATGGTGCCATAGGAGTCAAGCACCTCAAACAAACCGATCTCTCCACCGACATTGGCAAGTGGCTGGTCGGCATTGGAGTCACTGGCGTGTTTGGCGACGTCGATCGTAAACGAGAGATCAACCTGAGCATTTTTTCCCGCGGGTATTCGTACCGCTTCGGACGCTTCGGCACCACTTTCTCCTGCCGGCACAACGGAGATCACAACATCGTTGAAATCACTGTCCCCCAGGTTGAAAAGGTCTTCCCACTTCAAAAGCACTTCACCTCGAAGGACGTCTCCCACGGCTTTCATGTGGATTTTACCATCAGGATTCGCCTGTTCGAAGCTAAAGAACGCGTGTGGGCCCCTGTTGCGTTTGGACGTATTTTTTTTCAGAAATGACGCCGTTGAGGAATTAGAAATCAGGTAGAACGCCAGTCGATCTCCTCCTTTTGCTGCGATCGTGGTCGTGGCTCCCTCGCCGGTGCCACTGGCAAAAAGGATCTGGCGGGATTCGCTCTGGAGCGCCGTTACTGCATAATTTGCATCTTCTGGTGCTACTCCATCAACGCGACCCTCGATGTCATCGATCGTAAATACTCCGACTTCGTTGTCAAACTTTGCCTGACGCGAACTCCACGTGACTGCAAGTTGTTGATCGGAGCCAACCTGGCCGGGAACGGTCAAAAAGTCGTCGAAGTCCGGTGCATAAACTACCGTCACCGGGTCTGTTGGTTCGGAGTGCACTCCCGAGTCATCGGATGTTGTGGCGGTGACGCTGTTTTCCCCCAGTTGAAGGCTGTTGGGGCTTAAGGTGACCGAGTACTCACCTGAACCAGGTGAGGTTTCACTGGCGGCCTGTGCGGGGCCCTCGTTGACCGAGACCTCCACCGTCATATTTGGTTCGGCCGCAACGGTGAAGGTAGGTGTCGGGGTCGAAAAGAAATTGTCGTCAGGCAGCAAACCATCGTCCGAATCGGAAGAGAGTTCGACAGCAGTTGGTGGGGATATTGTGCCGACGGAGATAATCACGGTCGCAGGATCGCTTATGTCGATTCCGCCATTATCGGTGCCGCCATCGTCAATCACGCGAAAAGTGAACGAGTCGCTTCCGGTAAAACCTGTTTGGGGAGCGTAGTCGAGTGTGCCACTGGCAGTGTCAAAGTTGTTGATGATTCCGCTTGCAGGTTGGCCGACGATTTCAAAGGTGAGCGTTTGATCCTGGTTCGCATCGCCGTCGTTTCCGGTGAGTTGTATGGAGCGTGTTTCGTCTTGGCCCGTGGTGACTCCTTGCGAATCTGCGGTGGGTTGATGGTTGGTAGCATCCACCGTCAAGGTCATCAACTCAGCATCAAAATTGCCACGGCCGTCCAGTCCAGAAGGGTCATGAACCGTCTGGTCACGTACACCAACCAATATTTCGAGGGATCCTTGGAAATTTGCATCAGGCGTAAGCGTTACAGTAGCCTGATTGTGTCCAGGCTCGATATCGACGGACAGGTTTGGTGGTAGATTGTCAAAGTTGTTTGCGTCGCGAACAACGAACGTCAGAGGATCAACCGTGGGACCATAGACAATTTGAATGTCGTCCTCGTCCTTCACCATGTAGTCGTCACGCAATGACGTTGTGATTCCGTTAACCGCCATGGTGATCGAATGACTCTCATCGGCGAAATTGCCCAGGATTTGTTCTGAGTTAAAAATGGCCTCCGGATTATTGCCAGCTGAGGCCGCATTGGTGCGCCACGCTTCGAAGAAGTCGCCAAGCGTAATGAAATCGGTAATTGGATCAGCCGCAACGGAGTGGATGTGAATGACATTGTCGGGATCATGAGTATGGATGGCGGAGATAATAGTGCCATCTTCCTGAACTCCCAACTCATCGGGAATCTGCACCAGCGTTCCATTGATTTCGATCGTCAAACTTGCGTGAATGTGATCGTTGAGATCATGCAGGGGATTGTTGTCGTCAAGCGTGTTTGGCGTGTTGTCGATGTCGAATCCTTCTACCGTGAAAGTGAACGACGAGCCTTGGTTGATGGTTGGATTCGCGTCGGAGAGAGGGCCTAAAAATGGCCTGTCATTGAGGACGTCTTCCACCACATTCACTTGAAACGACTCTGTCTCGTCGTTGTTCGCGGTTACGGTAATGGTGGCTGTCGAGCCGGCGAGCCCTTCGGCCGCAGAGATTTCCAAAATGGCCCGCTGAATATCGTCGACAATGGTTGCTGAATTAATCACCGGCTTGCTGGTTGGGACGGTTGCCGTGCGAGGTGTCGAAAATAGGGAGTCGAGAATGTCATGGCCCCCGGTGACGACCCCCCAGATGGTGTGGTTATGGTTCAGGTGCTGAGGCATCTGCTGGAGTGCCAGGGAATTGGCGACCAAGAAAAATTGTCCGTTATTGGTGTCGTCGCCCGCGTTTGCGCTGGCAGCCAGGCCGCCACTGGTATAGGTGCGACCGAGCGAGTACTCATCGGAAAAATTTTCCAGCCCGGTGAACTGCAGGCCACCCTGGGCAATTTCGCCACCATTGCCCGTAAGATCTGCAATTCGGAAAAAATCGGATCCATCCAGATCCCCACTGGTGGCAAGTTGTTTAATGCGCCCGGTTGCCAGAGGTGCCTCATCTTCGAGAAGCTGTACGACAATATCTCCCGTAAAGTCTTGCCCAATCTGGTCAACACCACTGACATTCAGCACAAGGCTTTGACCGCCCTGGACGAGTTGGGTTTTGATTCGGGAGTCGCTGCTTTCAATCGTAAAACTGGTTGGCAGGGTGGCAAAGTCTTCATTAACGCCGTCCAGCGCTACGAGTTGTGTTTTCCCTTCCGGCAAATCTGGCGGATCCAGCACGCTCAACGATACATGAAGCATTTCCCGTCGTTCAAGGTGTTCCACTCGGAGAGAACGCCTGGACAAGTTGCAGGACCGTGGGGAAGATTCAACGTGATGTGAATTACGTAGCCACTGGGATAGTTGGGTCAGCATAGAAGAGGCAGATCTTTTCACGATAGAGGAGACGTCAGAGGTGGTGTGGACGAATCGTCGGGAAGCTACGGTCGTCCTGTCGGAAGAGGGTCAAATTTGAAAAGGACCTGGTACATCCCTGTGGAAAGCCCACGGATTTCGGGGCAGTCCACGCTTGCACCAGACATTTATTATCATTGAGTTGTGAGAAAGTTGCAAATTTTTGAGACGATTGGAGTACGAAAAATAGGGGCCAGTTGATCGGATTGTTCCAAACATGACGCCGCTTGAACCGCTGAAGTTAGGGGTTTTCAGCCAACATGATTGAGTAATGGTCACTCCACCCCTGAACAGCGGGTCGTACCCCCGGCTCAACTTGCCTCGTTGGGGTCCGCTGATGCGGTCTCTTAAAAAGGGGGAGCGAAGCTTCCAAAAGGACACTTGGTTTTTCGTGCAGGTGTTTTCACGCTGGGTTCTTTTGGTTGGGTGGGTTACCAGGTGTTGTGTGGGCCTATCGACGAGGATGCCGTTGCGACGGGGAAGGATGTGTGTTTGCTTATCTGTTCACAAGTGGTGTACGCGGGAATGATGTTGACGTTGTATCCCCTCCCCAAAAAAATGGAAGTACATCCGAGTTTGTGGTTTCCACGTTTTGGCAACGATTGAAGAATTTTACCGTGTGCAAATCGATCGCTGGTGTTTCGGGGTAGGCAAGTTGCCTGGTACGTGTTTGTTTTTCATCAGTTGCAATGGTAGATTGACGGAACGGTTGGTTTTCCGGCAGCAGGGTCCTCCAATACAAGGATCAGCCGAATCGCCAAATATGTCGTTTGTATTTGTCGTTGATGGACAAGATGGGGGTCCAAACGGATCATTTTGGCGATGCAGACCAACCCCTTGCGGAGACCTAAGCAATTTCAGCCAATCCAAGTCCAAGTACTTTTCTGCCTGGTGACCTTCGAGCGTCATGACTTCTATTCCACTAGTTGAGCGCGCCGGGAAGTTTGTTGAGCGAACTTCCATACTTGCAGATGAAGGTGAGTTTACCTACCAGCAACTGCTTGACATGTCCGCAGGGGTGGCTGGCCGGCTGCTTGACGGCAAGCACGATCTTGACGGGGCCAGGGTCGCTTTTCTGACCCCTCCCTCAATGGCCTACGTTGCCGTGCAGTGGGGTATATGGCGGGCCGGCGGGATCGCGGTGCCGCTCTGTGTTCAGCATCCCCAACCTGAGCTTGCCTACGTATTGGATGATGCCTCACCCGACATCGTGGTCGCCCATCCCGATTTTGCCGACCGCCTGCGGTCTCTGGCCAGCGGACGTGGTTTGCGGTTTGAGCTCACTAGCAGGTTGGTCAATCTCTCTGAGAATTCCCTGGCGGTGGAATTGCCAAAGATCGATTCAGCGCGGGACGCAATGCTCGTTTATACCAGCGGCACGACTAGTCGTCCCAAGGGTGCGGTGACAACCCACGACAATATCACTGCCCAGGTTACCGCGCTCATTGAAGCCTGGGGGTGGTCTGAGAACGATCACATTCTGGAGGTGTTGCCGCTGCACCATGTCCATGGGATCGTCAACGTCGTTGCCTGTGCACTTTGGGCAGGAGCCAAGTGCGAGATGCTTGCGAAGTTCGACGATGACCTTGTTTGGGACCGCATTATTGCCAGCGATGGGCTCACCCTGCTGATGGCGGTGCCCACGGTTTACGCGAGGCTAATCAAGGCGTGGGATGCCGCAGTTGAAAGTCGCCAGCAGGCCATGACGGCCGGGTGCCAGAACCTCCGGTTGATGGTCTCGGGGTCTGCTGCCCTGCCGGTTTCCATACTCGAAAAATGGCGCCAGGTGTCTGGCCACACGCTTTTGGAACGGTACGGGATGACCGAGATTGGGATGGCGTTGTCAAATCCGCTTGACGGGGAGCGGCGGCCAGGGTGTGTCGGTAGCCCCTTACCACGCGTTGAAGTCCAATTGGTGGACGAACATGGCCAGCAAGTTGCCGAGGGGCAGCCCGGGCAGATTCAAGTGAAGGGTCCGGCCGTTTTTAGTCGTTACTGGAAAAAGCCCGAAGCAACTGCCGATGCATTTACTGCTGACGGTTGGTTCAAGACGGGCGATGTGGCTGTTTGCCAAGACAACGTCTATCGTATTCTTGGTCGAGAGTCGGTCGATATCATTAAGACGGGAGGTTACAAGGTCTCGGCACTGGAAATCGAAGACATGCTGCAAACGCACGAGGCGGTGGCCGAATGTGCCGTAGTGGGGATTGCCGACGAAGAATGGGGCCAGCGGGTTGCTGCAGCCGTTGTCTGCGTGCCAGGTCACGTGCTCGACATCGACCGCTTGCGAGCCTGGGGGAAAGAGCGGCTGGCACCGTACAAACTTCCAACCCTGTTGCGTTTAGTCGATACATTGCCGCGCAATCCGCTTGGCAAGGTGACCAAGCCGGTTTTGGTGCGCCAGTTTGAAACGTCGGTTGACCAGGGCCCATCGACTTGATGAGGCGGGGCAACGGTCGCTGTGGTTGGGAGGTTCCTCACGCCACCCGATCATCCTTCGCGGCTTGTTGCAGCAGAATGCTGTTCACCATGCCGAATGGACAGGATGCCGAATGGACAGGAAATCGAGTATCCCTGCCAGCAGCGATCACCATCGTCAGTAGGCCAGCCAGCAAGCCGACCGAAGAGGGTTCTGGAACGGCAGCGTCGGTCGCAGTTGCTTGAGCCGAGCCGGTGGCTCCAAAGTTGAGTTTCCAAATACCATAGTCGGCGTAATCGACTACGCCGTTGTTGTTGCCATCGGCCAGGAGGACATCCGTCCCGCCGAGTGTATTCCGCCAGACGGTGTAGTCGGCTGCGTTAACCGTGCCGTCATAGTTGTAATCGCCCGCAAGAGGGGGCACGATAGATTTCAACACGACCACATTATTGTAAACGTGAAGGGTGAACTGATCGGCATCGGCGTCCGACAGGGACACGCCCTGGTCTATAA
Organism: Lacipirellulaceae bacterium; assembly: GCA_965243695.1. Taxonomy (GTDB): domain Bacteria; phylum Planctomycetota; class Planctomycetia; order Pirellulales; family Lacipirellulaceae; genus JAKVCB01. The sequence continues at coordinate 22,669 of CBDEWC010000047.1, forward strand.
TCTGGTTGGCGGCGAGAATCAGGAAGGACGTGCCAGGTTCCGGTTCATAGTTGTCAATCAGTGTGACATCGAAGGTACCAGCCAACGAAGCGGTACCGGTGACGTTTAAAAAGTCATAGTCCAGGGTGCTGGGGCTACCCACCTCCAGTTGGAGTACCCCTGCCGAACCGAGCGTGAAATCGTTATTGATCGAAAGACTTCCAGTACCATTTCCGGGGGCCATCGTTCCCGCCACAACATCAACACTTCCCGCGACAGCTCCACTTCCAGAGAGTGTTCCCTCTGTAAGGTTCCACAGACCGCCTCCCGACGTTGATTGCCCGTCGAGCAGGACAGTGCCTGAACCTTGCTGAGTAATGGTTGCGCCGTTGAAGGTCAACAGGCCGTCAAGTTCCAGGGAGCTTCCGTCCGCGACATCGACCGTCGTATTCGCTAATGCGGTAACGGGAATGTTCCAGCGATGGTTGCCACCGTTGACGATCAGTTGTGGATCATCCGAGTCGGTATCCAACTGCAGCGATCCTGAACCGATCAGGGAATACGAGCTGGCCTCATCCAAGTGGACTTGTTGAACCGTCTGTGGTTGGTTTACCCGCACGTACATGGTTGCCACGTTACTGTCGGCAAACCGGGCTGTCCTATTATTTCCGTCTGGCACGCCTGCAGGAGACCACTGGCTGGAAGCCTCCCAACTGCCAAACGAGCTGCCTACCCAGGTAAAATCGGTCTCGGCAGGAGGAGGAGGTGTATCGACCGGAAAAGCGGCCTCGAGTTCGACAAAATCCCAATAGAGAGTGGTTCCGCTGGAAGTTGTCGTATCGCTCAACACCACGTTGATCGAACTGGCGGTTGGTACGAAATGAAAGTCCAGCCGCGACCACTCGTTCCATTTGTGATAGTAATCGGGCGGGGAACCAACCGTGTAGCTTTGCTCCATTTCGATAAGAGTTCCGTCCAGTTCGGTGATGGCCAATTGTGCCCGTTGGTTGGCAGTTTCTGAAATCACAAAGGCCGAGACGGTGTAGACCATGTTCGGGTCGAGCCCGTTGACCCGGAACGCAGCCTCGTTGGGAGTCGATCCTCGTAGCATTTTCAGTCCAGACGATCCGTGGGAAGTCTGGTTGAAATCATCGTGGTCATCCTGAATACTAGCGGAGCTGTAGTTGAATCTTTGGATGGAACCTCCACTGCCCGCTGAAAGGGACCAGCCGTTGGTATTACTTTCGAACTGCGGGTTCGTGATCAGTTGTTCCATGCTTCCATCACCGAAAAAACTGGTGTTCCCCTGGACATAATAGTGGTCCACCAGCCTCGAGACGTAGTCGGGTGTGAGATCTTGTTCAGATCGATAGTAGGGCCAGAACATGACTCCGGGCATGGTCGCGGCATCCGCATCATTACGAATCCGGTGGAGTTGATCGTCCAGGAAACCCCAAAAGCCGACGTCGGTCGAGGTGTCGGCGACGTAGCCACCCTGCGGAATGTATAAACCATATACAGACTTGTCCAAAATACCCGGGACAGCAGATTTCAAATTGTCTGCATACGAACTGAAATAACTGTAACTATAATGGTCCTCGCGGAGGTAGTTTTCCACCATGACCAGGTCGGCGTAGGTGTTCAGGGCATTGAGTTGGTCGGTGTAGTTGCCGCTTTGACTACCGTAATGCCAGGTCGTAGCTGCGTAGATACCTTTGTCCGGGTAAAGATTACGGAGTTGTCCGAGGGCACTGACTACGGCATTGGAGTTGGCTGTACCATTGGTCGAAGCTCCCAGCAGTTCATCAATCGCAATAGCGTCGTAGCCGCCTGGAAGTTGCCCTCCGATCGTGTTCTGAAAAGGTGCTCTCCAGCGAGCCAAGAGTTGCGATGCCGATTCGCCAGCCACATTGATCACGTGGGCCGCATAAACTTTGCCTTGATCACGAAGTTCCTTGATGAAGGTCGCATTGCTACTTGTCCCCTCGATCACCGTAAACGCAGGAACGACGTCTTGCCGGAATGCATCGGTAGCCCCGGCGTTATCGCTGTGGCCGTACATGACCAGGTGCTGATCTGGGAGCGAGGTTTGCCCACAAGCCGTATGGAGCGAGAGCAGTAACCCAAACCACAGCCCAAACAGGCATTGCACTGCGACAGAGAGGGTCGAAAGTGGTTTTAAAAGACTTTGCATTACCACCAAACAAGAGAGAGAGATTCATCGAGGGCCACACTGCAGCGGCTCCCTGGTACGTAACAGAATTGGTGGGTAACCGAGGATGCGGAAAATTGACCAAGGTTTTTAATTGACGGTGGGTCCATCCGGTTAAAATATCTGTTTCCCGTCGATTTTTTCATTCTACCATAAATCGACCAGCTTGCTATCAAATGGGTGGTTTGATGAAAGACCCCCTTCAGCCATTTTTCCTGGTGCGACGACAACAATTCTGCTCTCCCGGCAAGTGGAGTAACCCAATCCAATCGTTTACAATCCACGCAGGCGGTTCATGCCAGTTACGGTTGATGCAGTGACCAGGGTAAAAATTGGTGGGCATCTGGTTGCTTGCGTTTTCGGTTATGCGGAGCAAGGAAATACAATGCGAAGAATTAGGCAGTCATGTTTCGTCAGCTTTTTGTTGGTTTCTACCCTGAGTGTACAGGCTGCAGATTTGCAAATAGCGTACTTCCAGGCGGATGCGTCACCTTCGATCGGAAGCCCGCTTTTCTATGGCAAAACCATCGAAGTCGAAAACCCACTGTCGGCTCGTGGGGTGGTGCTGCATGGTCAAGGTCAACCGATTGTGCTGTGTGCTGTAGATTGGATTGGCATTGGCAACAGTGGCCATAGCGAGTGGCGGAAGGTACTCGCCACAGCAGCGGGAACAACACCTGATCGCGTTGCGGTGCACGCTCTCCACCAACACGATGCACCTGGCTGTGATTTTGCAGCCGAGTTGGTCCTGTCGGAACAGGGTCTGGCAGGGCAGCAGTACGACGTGCATGATGCGCGCCAGATTTTGGCCCGTGTGGCCACAGCAATCGAAGCAGCCAGGCAACAGCTCCAGCCAGTGACCCATGTTGGGGTGGGAGCCGGGGAGGTGCAGAAAGTTGCCTCCAATCGGAGGATAATCGGGCCAGATGGCAAGATCCAATACTGGCGAGGTAGTGCGTCCAAAGATGAAGTTATTCGCGCCCAGCCGGAGGGATTGATCGATCCATTGGTACGGTCGATTTCTTTTTTCAACCAGGAGGAACCGATCGTTGTACTTTGCTACTATGCAACGCACCCAATGAGTTATTACGGAACAGGAAAAGCCAACCCTGATTTTGTAGGGCTTGCGCGTGACAGTCGCGAAAGGGCGCTCAATGTGCCCCATGTTTATTTCACCGGAGCGGGGGGGAATGTTGCGGCTGGAAAGTACAACGATGCAGCTCACGAAAATCGTCAGAAGTTTGCCGATCGACTGGCTGAAGGCATGGCCCAGGCATGGGATGCGACCGAGAAAGTTCCTGTCTCCGCCGATGACCTGTCGTGGCATACGGAGGAAGTGGTCCTGCCGGTGGCAACCAATCTTATCGAGCAGGATGTCCTGACAACCCTGAGAGATAAAAATGCGAAACTCAAAAAACGGTTTGAAGCGGCTCGTCACCTGGTTTGGATGCGCCGCTGCGATGCGCAAGACCCGGTGGTTTTGAGTTGTCTTCACCTGGGGGACGCGCGTATTTTGCATCTCTGTGGTGAATTGTTTGTTGAGTACCAGTTGGCAGCCCAAGAGTTTCAACCCGACAAGTTTGTTGCGTTGGCAGCCTACGGAGACTATGGTCCGGGATACATTGGCCTGGAAGATTCGTATCCACAGGGAGGCTACGAGGTGAAACAAGGGGTTTCACGTGTTGCTCCCGAGGTCGAAGGTGTTCTGATGCCCGCGATTAGCCGATTACTTGCCCCAGGAGAATCACGATGAATGTTTGGCGCCCTGTATCTGTTTTTGCCGTGTGTGGCACTGTTTTTCTGGTGGCATGCTGCTGCCCGAAGTTGGTTGCACAAACCTTTAGCGACGTCACTGAAACGGTTATCGCAGGTCTGGGCGGTGGTGAAGCGGCCTGGACAGATTATGACAACGACGGTTTTGTTGACCTTCATGTCGACGGGGCGGTTTGGAAAAACAACCGCGGTGAGAATTTTGGCCGTGTGACTCTGGAGGGATCGGACTTGGAGGGTTCAGGCATTTGGGGCGACTACAACAACGACGGCTGGGCCGACTATTACTCGTACAGTGGGCGGAAACTTTACCGGAACGAGGGAGAGAGTCACCCGGCATCTAAATTTACCGAGGTGAGCCTTGCCGGTGCCGAGTTGCCCGAAATCCAAAATGGGCGTGGAGCGAGTTGGGCAGACCACGACAACGATGGAGATCTGGATCTCTATCAGGGAGGCTACGAAGCATGGCCCACCGCCTACTATCCCGACGTAACGCTGCGAAACAATGGCGACGACACGTTCAGTGTAACCTGGAGCCAGTCTCCCGATACGATTGTGACCCCGGGACGGCCCCGACCGGCGCGTGGCGTGACCTCAGCTGATTTCGATCGTGATGGCGATATCGATGTCTATGTGTCCAATTACCGGCTCGAGCCCAACGGGCTCTATGTCAATGATGGGAGTGGTCAATTTTCTGACCAGGGGGCCGAGCTGGGAGTCAGGGGTGAGCCGGAGGGGTCGTTTCCGTTCGGGCACACGGTCGGTTCGGCCTGGGGTGATCTGGACAATGACGGTGAACTCGACCTGTTTGTCGGAAATTTCCGTCATGGCTGGGGGGATGGGAGCCAGGATCATGCAAAGTTCTTGCGCAATCTTGGCGCCGAAGGTGAACACCGGTTTGAACTCATGAAGGAACTGGACGGAGACGACTGGCAGGAATCGTATGCTTCGCCCGTGCTTGGCGATTACGACAACGACGGCGATTTGGATCTCTTTTTTACCACCGTCTACGGAGGGGATTTCCCCCGTTTGTATCGCAACGAGGGAAACTGGACCTTTACCAATCAAACCCACAGCGCGGGTCTGGCCGAGTTGGGAAGCACGTACCAGGCTGCCTTTGCCGACTACGACAACGATGGCGACCTGGACCTGGTGACCAGCAAAAAACTCTTTCAGAACACGGGCAATGGCAACCATTGGATCAAGTTAAAAATGGTCGGCGATGGGCAACATGTGAACCGCGATGCGGTTGGAGCACAAGTGCGTATTGGCAGGGGCGATCAAACACTCACCCGCCAGGTCGAAGCGGGCACGGGTGAAGGCAATCAAAACGATCCTGTCCTCCACTTTGGGTTAGGCGATCACACCGGTCCGGTCGATCTTGAAATTCTCTGGCCTGGTGGAGCCACGCAACGCGTCACGGGCGTTGGTGTGGATCGGCTGCATACAATTTCCTATGCACCAGGGGAAGCTTCTGCAAAATAAGGCGCGCCCCGCGGTCCTGCCGAGGAGTTGGCCTGGCAAATGCTTTTGAGCCACCACAATTTGGGGGTGACTCTCGATTGCCGATGGCAGATCATTCTGGTTTTGGGAAACCTCAGGTGGTATTGTTACCGCTGGCTGAATTTGCGAGTTGATATTTGAGATTCTTGTGCTTCTCTGACGGTCTTTGACGAAGTGGCCCAGGCCTGTGAACGAATCGATACCCGCGGCAAGTGGACCTGGCAGGTCTCATCGAATCACCCGTTATCTGGAACGGTGCCCAAAAAGTGTGCTGACCGTTTACGCGATGAGCCTGGCCTTTATGACCTACTTTTGCATGTTTGCATTTCGCAAGCCGTTTACCGTGGCCACCTACGAAGGGGTATCACAGCCCGGTACCCAAATCGACTTGAAAACGGCACTCGTACTGAGCCAGATCATCGGGTACACGTTGTCGAAGTTCATCGGCATCAAGGTCAACAGCGAAATGGGCCGGAGCTACCGGGCCTTTGCAATTGTCGCAGCGCTGACCGCAGCAGAAGCAACACTCATCCTGTTTGCACTCACACCAGCGAACTGGAAAATTGTGCCGATTTTCTTCAATGGCTTGTGCCTTGGCATGATCTGGGGTCTGGTGGTGGCCTACCTGGAGGGGCGGGGTACTTCTGAAATTCTGCTTGCGGGACTCAGTTGCTCGTACATCGTTGCCACGGGTGTCGTCAAGGATTGTGGTCGCTGGGTCCTCTCGTGGGGTGTTGGTGAATCATGGATGCCGGCACTGACCGGGGTTCCTTTCTTGTTACTGCTGTTTCTGGTCGTTTATGGCCTCGACAAGATTCCCGAGCCAACTCCGGACGATGTGCGCATGCGGTGCCGGCGGGCCCCAATGTTGAGTGCAGATCGGTGGCGTTTCTTTACCCGGTATAGTGCGGGGATGATCACTCTTGTCCTCTTTTATTGCTTCCTTACCGCCTATCGAGACTTTCGAGATCTCTATGGGCAGGAGATTTTTACCGACCTTGGTTATGGCGAGACTCCAGGTATTTTTTCCATGACCGAGTTGCCGGTTGCTTTTGGGGTCATGCTTGCCCTGGCACTGCTCAATACGGTTCGAAATTCACGGGCAGGGACGGCTGCCGTCTTTGGTTTGTTGCTGGTTGGCATGGCCATCGTCGGGAGTGCCACGGTGCTGTTTGACGCGGGACATATTCACGGAGTCACCTGGATGGTTTTGACCGGCTTGGGTGGGTATCTTGCCTATGTTCCCTTTGGGAGCGTACTTTTCGACAGGGTTATTGCATCGACCCGCTTTGTGGGGACGGCTGTGTTCGCGATTTACGTGCTCGACGCCTTGGGGTACACCGGTTCGGTCCTGGTCCAACTCTACAAGGATGTATTTGCGGCCGAGTTGACCCGTCTGGAGTTCTTTCGTAACTACAGTTACCTCATGACCACACTCGGCGTTGTGTGTTCATTGGGCGGTTGCTTTTATTTTGACAGCAAAGCGCGTGCCCAGGAAAAAGCAGCTCGCCAATAGGTTCCTTGCCTGGCGGCTTAACATGGTGCCCACGGTCGTCGGAACCAAGACGGCATGCGGGGGCCCTTTTCCAAGGTGGTCTTCTGGGATTTTCGGTACCCCGATGCAGTCGGCATCCAGGCCAGAGAGGACAGGATCTTGAAGTTATGGTAATTTTAGGCTGCGCAAGAGGTAACCAGTCCACGAAAGGGTACGGGATGAATGGGTGCGGGATGAATTTTTATTTCTGTTCTTGTTTTTGTCACCGGACTTTTTATCACGTGACCCGTTGTTGGCTTCCAATCCTGATGGTGTGGTTGTTTTTGGGGAACAGCTGGTTCGCCGTTGCCCAGGAGCCGACTTTGGCCGAGGCAACGGATTGGCCTTGGTGGCGGGGCCCACACTGCAACGGAGTGGCCTCGGCCGGGCAGCGGCCGCCGGTCTCCTGGAGTGCTACCGAAAACGTCCTTTGGAAATGTCCTGTGCCTGGTCATGGTCACGGGTCGCCGATACTGGTCGGGGATCAAATTTTTCTGGCGACTTGCTACAAGGATGCCCAGGTTGTGCTCTGTATCGACGCGGAGACTGGCACGCAAACATGGAAAGAGGTGATACATCAAGGTGGACTGGTTCCGGGCGGCAATCAAAAACGTTCACAAGCGGCTTCCACGCTGGCCTGCGACGGTGAGCGGCTGTTTGTTAATTTTCACAATCGAGACGCGATCTACACCACGGCGTTGGATCGTGACGGCACGCAGATCTGGCAGACGAAAATCTCCGACTATGTATTGCATCAGGGATATGGTTCGTCCCCTGCCGTGTTTGGACCGCTGGTGCTTGTTTCAGCCGATCACAAGGGAGGGGGAGCCATTGCCGCACTGGAGAGAACCACCGGGGATGTGGTCTGGCGTCATGATCGTCCAGAAACTGCCAATTACACCTCGCCCATTGTCCTTTCGGTTGCCGGTCGTCGGCAGCTTGTTTTTACGGGATGTGATCGGGTCAGCAGTTTTGATCCACTCACCGGAAAATCTCTGTGGGAAATTGAAGGCGCCACCACCGAATGCGTGACTTCGGTGGTTGCCGATGGCGACTTGGTGTTTTCGAGTGGAGGCTATCCCAAGAATCACATTGCTGCGGTGCGGGCTGACGGATCGGGAGAACGGGTATGGGAAAACAGTGTACGGGCCTATGTTCCGTCGCTGCTAGTGAAGGATGGTTTTTTGTATGCCGTGACGGACGCAGGTGTTGCTATGTGTTTCGATAGCCAGACGGGCGACTTGCAGTGGAAAGGGCGGTTGGGTGGGACCTTTAGTGCCTCGCCAGTGCTGGTGGATGAGACCATTTTTGCAGTCAATGAGAGCGGAAAGACTTTTGTGTTTGAGGCAACTCCTGACCAGTTTACGCTGATTGGCGAGAACCAGTTGGGCGATGAGGTCTTTGCGACGCCCGTTTTTTGTCGTAATCGTATTTACATGCGGGTCGCCATGGGGCATGGGGAGGAGCGGCAGGAAATGCTTTTTTGTCTTGGCGAAACCGAGTCGCGGTAGACCGGAACTGGAGAGAGAGTGTGAGGTGCTCTAACGATTCGGACACTGAGATCGGTAGGCGGTACCTGGTGCTGCTATTTGCGATGCGAACCGACCCGTAGTAGACTCGGGACCAGTCCAGGGGAGGACCAGGGAAGGATAAGCCTCCACCCCACTTTCCCATGGACGTGTGAAAGAAAGTTGTCGTAACGGGCCATCGGGAGTGTTCTGGCCAGGACTACACAACTACCAACAACCTGAACGCATTGAATAACATATCTTGGTTGAGGAATATTTGTCCTTGGCAGCTCGGATGGCTGCCAACACGACGAAAAGGAGCTGGTAATGGTGCATCGCGTAAAATCGAATCAACGGGACATGACCCCAATTGAAGTGGCCGGAGCCAAGGTTCAGGTTTCGGACCCCATCGTGGGACCGAACAGGAACCTTGCGGCCGGTTTCACCCATTATATGGCCACCAGCCGATTCGATTGGACGTTTGACTACGACGAGGTCTTCTACATGGTTGAGGGCTACCTGGAGGTACATGTGGCCGACCAGGAACCGCTTGCCTTTGAAGTTGGCGACCTGGGCTACATTCCCAAGGGAACCGAAGGCACGATTGTCGTGCCGGAATCGGCGCTGTTGGTACACATTACCCAGCCTGCGTGGCGCGAAGAATAGCGCGTCATTTCCTGAACTCGCTTGCCGACGATGGTTGTCACGCCGAGGTCTCTTTGAACTGCGGCATCACAGTATCGGAGAACATCCTCAACGACTTGCAGACCAGTTCCGGTGCGAGTTTGCCCATTCGCGTCCAGCCAATGAAATGCTGGGTGCCGGTGTTGGCCTCGATCCACTTGAGCCGTTCGGTCACGTAGTCCGGATCACCGATGACGGCGTGGTCCTCCAGGATTTGTTCGTAGGAAATCGTGCGGAACTTTTCCTGCAGGTCCCGGTAGAAGCCCTCGTCCTGATCGGGGGGAGCAATATCGGCCGGCGGTGCGATCAGAGACGCCAGCAGGGTTCGGAAGTACCAGAGCAGCGACTCGCGACACTCTTCCCGCGCCTGGGCGGTTGTTTTTGCAACGTAGAGGAATCGTGCCAACGGAAAATCGAGTTTGCCACTGAGCCCGGCTTCTTCGGCGACCTTGTGGTACTGCTCGTATGCTTCGAAAACTTTTGGGTAGGGATCCAGAAAGGAAGTCAGCACGTTGTAACCATTCTTAATGACCCACTCGTAGGTGGAGGGACTGACTGCCGCCACGTAAATCGGGGGGTGGGGAGTCTGTACCGGCTTGGGCAGCACATTCACGGGCCGGACCTGATAGAACTGGCCTTCGTGTTCAAACGGGCCAGTCCAGGCCTTGAGGATGATCTCCAGAGATTCCTGGAATCGATCGCGGCTTTCGTCCAGATCAAGGCCCCAGTTGTAATATTCCTCGAACTGGTAGCCCCGCCCCACGCCCATCAGCAACCGGCCTTTGGACATGATGTCGACGGTAGCAAAATCTTCGGCCACGATTACCGGATGATGAAATGGCAGTACCACGACCGCCGTACCGATCTTGATCCGCTCAGTGATCGCAGCGGCATAGGCGGCCATCGTATGAATCGATGGCGTGAGGCAGTAGTAATTTGCCTCCGGTACCCGGTGGTCAAAATGGTGCTCTGCCAGCCAGATTGCGTCCCAACCCGTTTCGTCCAGCAGGCGGAACTGGTCGAAAGCTTCGTGGTAAACCACCGAATGGTCTTTGCCCGGTGGGCTCTCCAGCAAATAGAATTGACCAAATTTCATAATGTCGCTTTCCTCATAGAAAGTCCCATTCTAATTTACGGTGTGCTCATCAGCCAAGTGCGGCCCGATGGGCTGCGGGCCTTAACCGGCAGGCTGAAGAGACCCTCAGGCGGCGCCCAGGCAAATGGTCTTTTTTTGCCGGGCACTTTCCTGGGCTGCATCGATGATCTGTTGGCCCAGTCGGCTGATCTCCGGCGAGAGGGGCCCTTCGACAGGGGTGCCCGTTTTCAGACAGTCAATTACATATTGAACAGGGTTTTGGTGGGGACTCTCCAGCGGGTCGACCGCAACGTCCCGTCCGGCCGGGCAGTCGCGGGTTTGAACCCGGACGGTCGGTTCCATGTCGTAACTGCTGATGGTGCCATCGGTCCCGGTAAGCACAAAACCACATTTGGGTTGTGGCTGGGTAACCCACGGATCGGTAAAGGTGCCCCACCGTGCCTCAAATTTTGAGAGCCCATGCTCATAGCGGGCGACGGTAATGCTGTGTTCCTCGACTTCCAGTCCGGAGGGCTCATCGACCACGGTGGTCACCTCCAGGGGAAGTTTGCCCCCGTGGTACCAACTGCCCAGGGTGGTTCCGTATCCGAGGTAATCGAGCAGGGCTCCGCCGCCAGAGGATCGTTGGTAAAACCAACTGCTCTGTTTCTGCTTTCGAGCCTGGTCGACGGAGACCTGAGCCTTGTCAGCCAGATGATAGAGCGGTCCACGGTTGCCGTCGTAATAGTGGACTTCAGAGAGCTGGCCAATCGTCCCTTCATCAAGCAGCCGCTTGGCAGTTCGATTTCCCGCATACCACGCCATGGGCCAATTGATGGCAAACAATTTTCCGGTGGCTTGGGTGAGTTCGATCATTCTATCCGCATCGGTAAGCGACGCGGCAAACGGCTTTTCGAGGATGATGTGAACACCGTGCGGAGCCACTTTTTCGACCCACTGGCAGTGTGTGTTGGTGGCCGGGCAAAGGAGTACGATGTCGGGCCGAGATTTTTCGATGCACTCGTCAACGTCTGTAAAGCACCGGTCCTGGGAAATCTGGAACTGGCCGGCTGCTTCCTCCATCCGGGCCGGTTGTTCATCGCAAAGGGCAACGAGTTCTGCCTCCGGATGCTCGTAGGCCATCCGGAGGTTATCTCCCATGTGCATGTGGTCAAAATTAATGCCGGCGATTTTCCAGGTCATACTCAAACTCCCGTACCGATTTATAAAGGGCTGGTCCATAATACCCGCTTGTCAAATCGGGTGACACCATATTCTGATTGTCGATGAAGAGACTACGCCCGATGTGCGTGATTCCGCGCAAAGTCTTTACAACCTGGTGTTGTTGGGCTTTGGGGCCATTCTTGGCAGCCAGTTCGCCGCGTTCATTGCCAATCGGAGTGAGATCCCAGGGGACCAGTTGACCTACGACTACACGGCCCTGTTTAGCTGGCCTTTGTGGGGATCGGTTTTCTGCTTTTTTGCCCTGCTGATTTTCTTCCCGAAAAAGTCGAAGCACCAGAAAAGGACCCGGTGACTCTCTTGTGAGAGGAGGCTGGTCTGCAGCCGGTAGCCCGACATCGTGTTTGCCGCAGCGCAGGGCAGAGCAAGCCACGGGTGAACCAGTCGTTGGAATATTCAATGGTCGAGGTCACCTGCGGACTTGAAGTGCAATGATCGGACCGGATTATTTCAACAAGCAGTAATCGCCCCGTGCGGTTTGTTTCTGCTTGGTGTGCCGACTGCTGAGATGGCAATGGCCAAAGTCATTAGCAGCACCAAGGAGACTGGTTCGGGCACCGCAGTTGAGGTGCCAGTGGAATTTGCCACACGGCCAAAATTCAATTTCCAGACTTCATAATCATCCTCGTCAATCACTCCGTTGTTGTTGCCGTCAGCGGCCAGTTGTGTTCCTAGTTGGCCCAAGGAATCGCGCCACACCCCGTAGTCCGACGCGTCAACGCTGCCGTCGCCATTGTAATCTCCAGGGATTTGCACCAAGGGTGCAGCAAAGAACACGTTGGCTTGAATGTTGGTGACACCGGTATTCTGCCGGATGATTTCTGCCAGCGTAATCGCATCGAGGTCTACGACGGATCTGATGTCGGGATCCAGAAAAAGTTCGGTGTCGCCGGTGTAAAAAAAACGGTCTCCATCACGTGACCGGGTGAATTGCTCTACAAGGGAAGTGAGTACCATTTCACCCACACTCGTACCGGGCACATGGTCTTCTGCGATTCCTCCGATCCAGGCATCTACGGCATTGATATTGCCGTAGAGCGATCTCAGGGTGTTTCTCAGTGGGAGGTCGGAAGTGAGTTGCAGAAAGGAGTTGTAAGGTGCAAGGTCATAGGCTTCGCGAAACGCATTGAAATCCAACATGCCGTGATCGCGACCGCGTTGAATGTCGAGGACTGCCAGATCAAGGCCTCCGGCACCAGGTGGGCCAAAGAGAAAGTTCCGCAGGTCGTCAACCATCAGAACGTCATTTTCCTGGGCGACCTGGAGGGCGAGTCCAAGCACTATTTGCTGCACAACTTCCGGATCATCTTGCAGCGTAAGAGGACTAAAGAATCCGTCCGACAAAGAAATTGATCCAGCCGAAGTACGGTTGTTGTTGGCGAGTTGGATGTCCGAAGACTGCATGCTGTGTCCATACCGAAAAAACGCGGTGGCAAACGACGAGGTAATCGACGGGTCTACGTTCGGATCGTAGTTGTAGGCGGTCGGATCGGGGGCGTTGTTTCCGAGCATGGCGGGAAGGAATTCCTCGTAAGTGATGATTTGCATTTCGGCCCCCACGATCCGCCGAGCTTTCTGGTAAATCGATTCGTCCGTCAGCGAAGGGTTGTGTGCTCTTAAAAGACCTGCCAGGCGATTGTGTTCCCGCACAAAAAGGGCATGCGTTGCCGTCAGTCCTACTTGTTCGTTACCGCGGACATCGCCTGTAAGAAACAGAGAACTCCCCAGGTGCAGGGGATCGTCATTGTCGAGTCCCAGGGTGTTCATGCCGGGGAGCAACCCACCGGCGGTGGTGACCAGGCGACCCTGGACGCCGGTTCGCAGGGCGTTTGCGCGTTCCGGGTCGGAGCCATAAACGTTGGAAGCGTCAATAAACGAGGTCACCGCATTGATATGTTCTCGCCAGTTTGGTCGGGCGCCTGTAGGGGAAGGTACTTCGTTGGTATTGCCCGTATTGGGCGCATAGTTGGACCGGTTAAAAGAGATGGGGTTGGGGCCCAGGATATCAAGTGGATCATTGATCGGGATACTGAAGTCACCCGTGCTCCCGTCGAGCAGGTTGTTATTGGCCGGGTCGGTTCCCGTAAAGTCCATGTCATGCGTAAGGAATTGGCCCCACTGCACGACCCAGTCGCTGAGGTTCCGATCGTTGTAGACCGGGCCGCTCTGGGCGTTGACCTGGTTGCTCACATCGCGTGGATTCGGCCAGGCTGTGGAGCCCGTTTCACCATAGATCAGGTCTCCAAATCCATCCGGGTAGTCTGCCGGGTAGCCGGTGCGAACCAAGGGTGTGTTGGCTGCACCCCTGGTCCGCTGTCCAAGGACTGGATTGTTGCGAAATCCGTCAATCGAACGGTCTTCAGCATGGGTTGATATGGCAGCCATGCCCACAGCAAGCGCAACCGTACCGCTGACAGTGATTTTCTGCATCACGATCTCCTCCGTTTTTGCCCCCCTTGCCCATGGGCGCATCTCGACCGAGTGGAGATAGCTTCCCGTAGGTTAAAAACCCAGACACCAAGGAAAAGTTTCGCCAGAAATTCAGGTTTTGCAGGTTTCTGATTTCTGGCGATTGGCCCCTGCGCGTTGGTAGCGCGTTGGGTGTCGCACGGGGAACTCCCGAAGAGGTCCGGAGAGTAGCGGTGTTTGCTGGTTCGGAGAACTTTCTCTGGTCCCGTTTTTCCGTAAGGGGGGGTCAGCAGCGCGGGATTCAGGGTCCGGCCCTCAAGAGGAATTCGGGATTCCGCAATCGCTTGTCGTGTTTATGATCAAGCACAACCTCCTTGAATTTTCCGGTTGTGCCATCATAACGAAGGATTTGGTTAGACTCGCGGCTCGCGACATAGAGGTCGTTTTTCGGCCCCCAGGCAAACCCGGAAGGCCGCTTCAAGCCTCCCGCCTTGTGTTTGACAAAGGTATCCAGGAACTGTCCGGTTCGACCATCGAAGCGGAGAACGCGGTTGTTCCCTGAGGATCCAACGTAGAGGTATCCATCAGGTCCGTAATGCAACTGGATGGGTCGGTCGAGTTTGCCTCGCTTTGCGGGAACGAAAAATCCTTTGAATTGCCCCGTTTTTCCGTTGTATCGCAGGATGGCATTGTTGTCGCGTCCTGCCGCGAGTAAATCGCCATCTGGGTGAAAGGCAATACCGCGAATCGATTGGAGGCCACCGGTACCTGGGATGACGAAACTTCCCTTGGCCTTTCCTGTTTTTCCGTCGAACCAAACGACCCCATCGTTGTCTTGACCAGAAACGTAAAATTGACCATCGGGTCCGAAAATGCCCTGGTAAGGGTGTACCAGTCCGCCTCCGGAAGCAAAGGAGTTTTTAAACTGTCCTGTATGGCGGTAGCGAAGAATTGCCCAGTTAAATTTACCCGCACTGCAAACAAACAGATCGCCATCAGGTCCGAACGTAAGACCCCGCGCACCGGACAGCCCGCCCGAACCTGGTGAGACATGCACCTGGAGTGATTTGGCATGGTCGTCATAGAGTAGGACATCATCGCCCGAGTGTGTCGTGATGAGCCACCCGGCTCCAAGTAGCACAGGTGCAATTGCGAGAATTCCCAATACCTTTGTCCAACGATATTTCATTGAGAGTCCCAATCAATCGTGCCAAAGTATTTTTCCTGGATCTGTTGATGTAGGACCTCTTCAATTTCGTCGCAGTTCTTGTGCGAAGGTCCGCTAAAGATCAGGCGGAATGAATGCTTTTGAAGGTTTTTGCGCTCGCCGAGAATCCGAAAACCGTTACGCTCAAGCTCCTGGCGGTAAGCGGTTGCCGCTTCGGAAAGAGATCCCTTGGAAAGTCCCTGAACATTCATTGAATAGGTGGTATGGCTATCGACGATCCACACCAGGATAAACGCAAAGAGGGTGGAAAGTATGGCAACGTGAGGCAAATCGAGTCCGGCACAAAGACCGATCACCGTAGCGAGTATGACCCGTCCTGTTGCGGTTGCCGATCCAACGTTCGTACGAAATCGTAACAGTCCGCCGATACCAAAAACGACAAAACCAACGATCCCACCAAACTTTAAGACGACCGTACCGATAATTGCAGCCACGACTGCGTAAAGAATAAAACACTTGGGTGCTTCTGCCGCTTCCAGGTTTTCGACCTGGCGGCGCGATTTTGGATGGTAGGCAATGATGGCTGCCAGGACACTTGCCAGTAGCAAGCGACTGATGAAGTCCGCGAGAAACCGGTAGTCTCTAAACCCTTCCCAGCCCTCACCAGATATCTTCGACGTGGCCCCAAATAAGTCGGCGATGTCGGTTGTCATCAATAACGTGATCGTATCCATAAACCCTCCTGGGAATCCGTGTGGAGAGGCTCTCCGAAACGTGACCTTGAGATAGACCGGCTCAGTCTAAGGCGGTGGGGCAAAAGGATCACACTGTCATGGGAAGGAGTATAAAACGACCGAAGAGGTTGGTCAAAGTCAGATCGGCCTTCCGGGTGCAGCCGCTTTGTGGGGTTGCTTGTGAGTCTGGGGGAGTCCTTCTGCAGATGAGTTGGAGGCCTGTTGGGTGGGGCCGTGCGGCAGGTATCTCGGGCGACTGGCCAGGATAAGGCTTCTTTTACCCAGGTGGGTTGGTGAATTTTCCGGAGGAAGTCTAAATTAACAACTGCCTGGTCCGGATCGGGTGACAGGCGAGAGACAAATCCCAATGCAACATTCAAGAGAACAGGAGAAGGGTAGCATGCATGGTATCGATTTGTTCCGCCTTGACGGACGGGTGGCTCTGATTACGGGAGGATCCAAAGGGCTGGGCATGGCAATGGCAAGTGGCCTGGCCTCTGCTGGTGCTGATGTGTTGTTAACCAGTCGCAATGAAACAGAGGTACAGCAAGCGGCCTTGGAGATTGCCGATGCGTCTTCATCGACGGTCATTGGACTTGAGGCGGATGTTACCAAGCCGGAGGACGCCCAGCGAACCGTGGATCACGCGATAGAAAAATTTGGCAAAATTGACATTCTGATCAATAACGCGGGCATCAATATCCGCGGTCCGATTGAAGACCTGACTCCCAAGCAGTTTGAGCAAGTCATGGCAACCAATACGACGGGACCGTGGTTAATGTGCCGCGCGGTGGCGCCGCACATGAAGCGCGCCGGTTACGGTCGAGTGATCAACCTTTCCAGTACTCTTGGTGTTGTTGGGCTGGCCGAACGGTCTCCCTACGCAACGAGCAAAGGTGCGCTCATCATGATGACCAAAGTACTCGCGTTGGAATGGGCGGAACAAGGAATTACGGTCAACGCGATCTGCCCTGGGCCATTCTTGACTCCCATGAATAAGCCGGTCGCCGATACAGAATGGTCAAACCACGTGATCGGGAGATGTGTTGCGATGCGCCGCTGGGGTCAGCTTCACGAGATCCAGGGGCAGCGATCTACCTTGCATCGGATGCGTCGAGTTTTGTAACAGGGACTACGTTGTTGGTTGATGGTGGTTGGACAGCCCACTAAAAGATGATTGCTCCGCTGGAAGAGCAATCAACCAGGCCAGCGCCCAGGCAACGACCAGTAGCGTGTTGCGGTGAGTGGGAAGAGACCACGGAGAGAACCTGTTGGGCTTGCCCGTGATTGGCCAGTTCCTGGTCCCTTGCAGGGTTTTCCGAATCGGGTCTAACTGTTAGCATCGAGCGCTCCTTCGGTGGTACCAGAACCAGCAGGTGTTTTGAGTCATGCTTTCCCTCAAACGGCCCGTCGCAGATCTCTGTATTGTGTGTAGTGACTTTGGTGAGTCTGTTCATTTCTATCGCGACCTGCTTGGCTTTGAAGAAGTGCTCGACATTCGTATCCCGGAAGAGACGGCAACTGGCGCGCAACTCGCACCACGCGCCTTTCGTCAAATTCGTGTGAAGGCTGGGGAGACGCTTATCAAGTTAATGGAGATCGAGTCTCCTCCCAAGCCGCGGACCTGTGAATTTCAGGCCGGGGTTCGGTGGCTCACCTTCATCGTTGACGACGTGCCGGCAACCATGAAAAAGCTACAGGCAAAAGGTGTCGATTTTATGAGCGATCCGCTTCGGGCACCCGATGCCGAGTGGATCGTCTGTGCCCAAGGGCCGGATGGAATGTTGGTTGAGTTGGTGCAACCGTTCGACGAGTGAAGTGTTGTAACTCAGATTTGACGACACACCTTGCAAGGATCCGGTCGGCAGCCACTCCGTTGCGGCAGGCGATCAAGCGACGAGGTTGCGTTGCGGTCTTCTCATTGCGAAAAAGCCCAGTAGCGCGATCAGTCCCAGTATTCCGGATCCCGGTTCGGGGATGGCAGAAGTCGAAACGCTACCGTCTGAACCGGCGATATTACCAAAGAGATTTTTCCAGTGCGTGTAGTCAAGGGTATTAATCAGCCCGTCGCCGTTGCCATCGGCCACCAACTGGGAGGTTGATCCCAGCGTGTCATGCCACACCGTGTAATCGGCTGCGTCGACAAATCCATCCAGGTTGTAGTCACCCGCAAGGGTTGCGATTGAAGGACCAACGGTCAGTTCTTCAGACAATGCGTAGAGTTGAAAAGTCCAGGAAACCGGAGGTGCCATACGGTTGATCCACAGTTCAGGCCGGGTGGAGGATGATTCTGGTTTCCCGCACCAGGCAGCGTTTCCGCCGAGGGTTAAACCGATGGCTGCCGTACCGTCGGTATGGCTGCCGGTCCAGGCATCGTCAAAGTTGGTTGCTCCCGATTCGTTCCAGGCCAGAGAACTTCCCACCGAACCGTCCCACATGTCGGTGTGTCCCGTTGCGACCAAATCGAGATTCATGTTGTAGACAGGTGTCGTTCCGCCAATGGCCGCGTTATCCCGTGCGTGTACGCTTGATGTCGAAGCGAGCGCTTTCCAGGTGACTCCTTCGCTTTGGCCAATTCCGGCCGTATTGGCATCGTCCTGGACAATGGCGTTGTAGTAGGAAATATCCGCGGAAGTTGCATCGGTGGAACTGCTCGAATTGAAGATCAGGTGGTATTTGTCACCCGGGTTCAAGCCTTCCGGCACTGGAAGCTGAGCATGCGCACCCTGAGAGAGCAGCCACCAAAGAGGTGTGATCAACAGCCAAGGTCGTACCGCCGCAGAAAAACGTTTTGCGACACGTAGACGTGTGATGCGTAGATGGACGCGTAGATATAAGTACGGTGGCATCTGTCAAATAGTCAAAAATATTCGAGGAGAGGAGGACTCCTTTCACTATATGCGGAACGGCTATTTTGACAAGGAATTGTGGGGTTGTAACGTTTGAGCGGTCACGGTGGTGCCCGCTAAAGTGGTAAGACTAAATATACAGGGCCAGGCAGATCCCGCGGGACTTCTTGTAGACGTGCTTGGGGAGGTGACGTTGTCTCAAGGGAGGACGCGTGAATTTGGCGCACATCAGAGTCGGAGGTAGTTTTATAGGGTTGGGGCACGGCACATTTTGACGACAGTTGGACAGTCTGTCGGCTGTGTTCTAACGTCTATTTCATCGCGATGAGGGGCTTTGGTATGAGTTTGCAAAATGTTGGTTACATCACAGTGTTCGTGTTGAACGCGCTTTTTGGTCACAGTGCTATCGCACAGCAAGAGGCTTTGCCGACAAAGGATCCTCTCCAAGAGTCCCTGGTTCAGCGGTATGATCCGTTCAGCAACGAGCTGATTTCAGTACCGCCGGCGGAAATCAAACCCGGGTTCCTCTACCTTCATTACAGCCCGGTCCAAGGGCGAAATGTCTGGAGTCTTGCCAACGAAAATGGAGGATTTTCCTACGCGATGGGGCAGGGGAGTATCCAGCCGGCAGCACGCCTGGATATCCGTGCCACGACCCAGCAGACAGACCAGGTGCTCAGAGACGTTGCCCCCCGATGGGCCGGTGCGCTCAAGTCCTTTGGGGCTCCCCCGCTGATCATCCTCGACAAAAGTAATCAATGGACACTTCTTCAGCGGCCATCCATTCCCCAGGTCATGGACTTGGATACGGAGCGGCGATGGGAATGGCAGGGTAATCGACGGGTTGCGGTGGTTCACACAGGTGGCTATCGGTGGCGAATTGTCAGGGACAAGTACGTCCCGACGGCACTTATTTTGCCAACGGTAACTCCCTCTTGTGCTCTTTGTTCGCCATAATAATTTGCTCTGGCAAAACGTGGGAACCGTTGGATCCCATGTCCTGGTTGACGAGTTCCCTCAGAGAATCCTCGTGGGCAAGCTTGTCAGGTCATCACAAAAGCACCACAATACCGGTTCGTGAACACCGTAGAGGATCAGAGGGGGGCAGAGGAGCAACAGCAATGTCAAAAAAAAGACACTCTCAATTGGCGGAGTTGGTTTCCAACCTCAAACGGCAAAAGGACCAACTGGAGCTCAAGCTTCATTTGGGTCAGAAAGAAGCGAAGGATCAGTGGGCTCAATTGGAGAGTAAGTTAAAACGTCTGCAGTCGGACTTTGAACCAGTTTCCAATGCGGCCAGCGAAACCACCGAAAATGTGTTCTCGGCGCTGGAGTTGGCAGCGGGTGAGCTCAAGAAGGGATACGACCGGCTCAGCGAAGCCATCGAAAACAAAAAGCCGTAGTTGCTGCTGATCAAGATTGCATCGACGCCCTTGTTGTGTCGTTCTCGCTGAACCAGGATCGGTGGTGGAGGGTTGTTTCCGGGTCGGGATAAAACCATGAAACTTGCCGCACTTGCCAGACTCGAGAAGGATGCAAAACGGCTGCGGGAAATTATCGGTATCCTGGCCAAGTATGGACTTGTCGACTGGCTCAAGGGAATTAATTACGAGTGGGTTCAGCACCGTTTGATCGGACCAGAAGGTCAAAAACTGGCAGATCTTCAACAGTCGGTGCGGTTGCGCTTGGCACTCTCTGAATTAGGTACCACCTTCATCAAGCTGGGCCAGATGCTCAGCACGCGGGGTGACCTTGTTGGTCAGGGGGTCGCTAGCGAGCTCAAGATATTACAGTCCAATACGCCTGCGGATACTCCTGAGCAGGTGCGGTCAACCTTCCTGGCCGATCTTGGTAAGCCTCCCGAAGAGATCTTTGCAAAGTTTGACCCAATTCCTATTGCTTCGGCCTCAATCGGCCAGGTGCATCGAGCGGTTCTCCATGATGGATCCGAGGTGATCGTCAAGGTGCAGCACGCCGGTATTACCAACACCGTTCATCGAGATCTTGAGATTCTGGCCGGATTAGCCGATCTGGCTGAACATCATGCCACGCCGTTGCGTCCTTACCAACCCATTGCAACGACTTCCGAGTTTCGCAGGACATTACTTCGAGAATTAGACTTCACACGCGAACTGCG
This sequence comes from Lacipirellulaceae bacterium, assembly GCA_965243695.1. Classification (GTDB taxonomy): domain Bacteria; phylum Planctomycetota; class Planctomycetia; order Pirellulales; family Lacipirellulaceae; genus JAKVCB01. The sequence goes on from CBDEWC010000047.1 coordinate 43,473, forward strand.
TAACTTGCATCAGTTTGCTGAGAATTTTAAAGAGAGCGAGACTGTTCGTTTTCCGATTGCATATCCAGAATTCTCATCACAACGTGTTTTGACCATGGAATGGCTGGATGGAGAAAGCGTTGCGGATGCAGAAAAAATTCGTGCAAAGGGTGTCGACCTCGCCCAGTTTGCCGAGCGTGGCGCAAAAATGTATCTCGACATGATTTTTCGTGACGGATTTTATCATGCCGATCCACATCCGGGAAATCTGCTTGTCATGCCAGACGGCGTTGTGGGGGTTCTTGATTGTGGGATGGTCGGGCGACTGGATGGGGCGTTGCGAGAAGATTTTGAAGGCATGTTGCTTGCTGCCGTGAATGGAGATGCGGATGAACTGACGGATTACATTATGCGCTTGGGTGAGGTGCCAGCTTCTGTGAGTCGAGATGCACTGCGAGCCGAAGTGGGCGATTTTGCGTCAGAATACCTGACGCAGTCGATGTCTGATTTTGACTTGAGTGGGGCTCTCAAGGGCCTGATCGACATTATTCGCAGCTACAAAATTATTTTGCCGAGCAGCTGCTCGATGCTGTTGAAAGTCTTGGTGATGCTCGAGGGTACTGCCTGCGATTTAGATCCAAAGTTTAGCCTGGCAGAACTATTTAAGCCTTATTACACGCAAGCGATGCGGCGAAAATTTTCGCCGGAGAGGTTGTGGCATCGAACCCAACGTGCCGTGCGCGACTGGGATCGTCTCATCGACGTATTCCCCAGGGATATGGCTGATATTCTGAGTCGGGTTCGTAAGGGTAGCTTCGATGTAAATCTTCAGCACCGCCGGATGGACACAATCGTGAACCGCCTGGTGATGGGAGTCCTCTCGGCAGCCTTGTTTGTTGGTTCGGCAGAACTCTGGAGCACAGGTGTTAAACCTGTTTGGTGGGGCGTTTCCGTTCCAGGCGCCGTTGGTTGTGGCGTTGCCGTGTGGCTGGGATTCCAGTTAGTCCAGGCCATCCGGAAAACGGGCCGCCTGCATCAAAAAGATTAGCGGCAAATATCAATCTTTGCCGGTATCGGTATAGGTTGTGGGGATCACAATCTCGGAATTGAATGTTTGCCAGGTAGGCACACTATCAACGGGAATTGGTGCGACTAGGGGTTTCTTTTCCAGAGACGACGACTGGTAAAGAGATCCAGACTCAGTGCAGCAATCGCCATTCGCGCAACCGTAACCATAAGCCCACGGGCGCCTTGGTCCGCATCCACACTGAAGACCGGGAGGCAACGGGCCACATACACACGGGTATGGCTTTTTGCAGTAGTCGGGACAGCACCACTTGCAGATACAGTCGGGGATGGCAGGTGGACACAACAGTCCCCACCAACCCTCGCGGCACAGAATCTGGTCTGTGGTTGCTGAGTACCCGAGAGAACTGATCAGCAGAAGGCTGCTGGCGACTACGACCGTCAAAACTTTGGAGGCCACAATTTTTCCCTCGACTGCAATGTTGGTAGGGCAGCGTGTGTCTGCTGGGGCTGTGAGCGGAAAATGGTCTTGAAAGCAATTCTATTAATTTGCGTCGCTCAGATCTTCTTCGTTGATTGGTGTTTTAAAGTCAAAGGTAATCATTTTGCGGGAGTACGCCTCGTGGTCAATTGACTTTAGGCTATCTTCCTGGGCGATGGAGCTCAGAGGATCTTCATGGTCGATAGACCTCAGACTGACCTTTGGGAGACTGGGCAGTTTTTCATCCATTTCATCAGGTTGCAATTCGTCCACGGGTGCAGTTGGTACGACTTCTGGTGGAGGCGAGTTTTCTCCCTGGTTGCTGCCAAGGCGAATTTGCCAGCCGCCTCCCAGTGATCTGTAGATAGAGATCAGGCCCAGGGCGATATCTCCTTGTGATGCAGCATAGGAATCTTGTTGCTCCACGAGTGTATCTTGAATGGTAAAGACACGATTGAAGTTGACTGCACCTTCGCGGTATTGAATCAGGGTCAATTGGAGGGCACGATCAGCAGCAGTGACACTTTCTTTAAGTACCAATGTGGCATCTTGGGAGTTGAGAAAACTCGTGATGCCGTCCTCAACCTCACTATTTGCTCGCAGCACTACGTTTTGATAGTCGAGTGCAAGAGCTTGAAACTCTGCTTCCTGAACGACGACGTTGTTTTTGATGCGACCATAGTTCAAGACGTCCCAGGTGAAACCCGGAGACAAAACGCTGGTGTTGTGGAACGGCGTCATCAACCGGGAGAGCTTCCCGGCACTGTAGCCGATCGAACCGCGAATCCGGAAATGGGGATAGAGGTCTGCGGCTGCCACGCCGATCTTTGCACTTTGGGCAGCAGCAAGTCGCTCAGCCCGACGAACATCTGGACGCCGCCGTAGCAGTTCACAAGGAAGTCCCAAAGCAATACCTGGCGACGTCGTTGGAATACCCGCGGAACCCAACTCCGGTAACATGTTGCGGGGTGGCGTACCCAGCAAGAGGCACAGGAGGTTGTTTTGTTGGCGTAGTTGTGCTTGAAATTGAGGGATGAGTGACTCGGTGCGCTTTAAACTGAGGGTTGCTTGTTGAACATCGACCTCGGTGACGGCACCATTCTCGAACTGCACCTTCGTGATATGAAGGCTTCCCTTTTGGATTTTGACATTGTTGTTGGCGTATTCCAACCGTTGCTGCAGAGTTCGAATATTCGTATAGGTCGTGGCGACCTCTGCAACCAGTATCACCAAAATGTCATCGTAGTTTTCGACTGAGGCGTCCAGGTCGGCATCGGCGGCCTCGATGGCTCGGCGGAAACGACCCCAGAAGTCCAGTTCCCAAAGGAGGTCACTTGAAAGCGTCCAGTTGCCAAATCCGCGCGGGATTGAAGTGCCTGCGGCTGTAGGCAGGAATTTGCTGAGTTGCGTGTGGGTGTATGCCCCATTTACACTTTGCGATTGTGGGAACAGTCCGCCAGCAATGACTGCCCGTGCGGCACGAGCTTCCAGGATGCGCATCCCCGCTTCACGCAGAGAAAGGTTTTGCCGATACGCTTCGTCCACAAGCCGGTTGAGTACCGGGTCCTTAAAGGTTTGCCACCAGGCAGCGTCGTGGGACGAATCACTACGGACACGGCGGTCGTCGGAGTCAATCCAGTCTTCAGCAACGGGCGCTGCTGGCTTCAAGTAGTTGGGACCAACCTTGAAGCCGTTAGATAACCACTGCCGACAGCTGCAATAAGTGGCGCAACCACTAGAATTTGCCAGAACGGCCAGGATTAACCCAAGAATGCAGGCGCGAGGAGTCATTTGTGCCCAAAATTTTCGTGGCGTTGAGGCACCTTGTGCGGCGTGGACTTGGAACGCATTTTCGGGAAACCGCATGGTAAGCCCTCTTCCTGACGCCAGCCGTTTGACCGTGTTGGTATAGGCCCAACCAATACGAGCAAATCTGCTGGCCGTATCGTGCAAAGCAGAATAACCGGTGTAAGACCGAATACTGGACTTATCGGAATAACCGACCGAATCGGCTCACAGAGAAGTTCCCAGGTCAGGCGAATCGCAATTGGAAATCAGGGTTCTGAATCCCTTTGTCGGCATTATTGGCACAGGTTCAATAATCGTTACAATTAACCTGCCTTGCCTGAACGTTCATGGGCTTGTGAACCAACCGCCTGGCCTTGATTCCAGAAGAGTCCACCCACAGTTTGGGGCATGGTTTGGGGCATGGTTTGGGGCGTGGTTTGGGGCGTGGTTTGGGGCGATGAATCCCGGTGTTGGGCTCGGTGTTGGACCCGGTGTTGGACCCGGTGTTGGACCCGGTGTTGGACCCGGTGTTGGACCCGGTGTTGGGCGGTGGATTTACAGGCCAGGTGGCCCGTTCCACCCGGCAGTGCTGAGCATCGATAGGCCCAGTTGGTGTGCCGGTGAACCCGCATTGGCTTGAACCCTTTTTGATCCGATTGCCACTGCATGTGATGTTGCAATCATGGAACTTTTCAAGGTGTAGAAAAATCTTAATTTCGTTCAAGATTTGCGTAGTTGTGTTTGATATGCCTTTGAGAGAACCAGGGTGTGGAACCGTGGTGAGTGGTCGATGTGGTGGGACCCCAGTCAGAGGCACAAATTTTTCGACATTTGGTTTGGGTGGGTTGTACAATAGTGAAGCTTGCAAGGGGGACTAGCACGGCCAGTTTGTTGGGTTGTTTTCATTGCTGACCTGTGGCCTCTGTTTATGTTGTTCATGTCAGTTTTGGTTTACGAACCAAGTTTTGTACCACGAACCAATTAAAAGAATCATTATGAATCCTTACTCCCGTTTGCTGAAACGAATCTTAGTCTTTTCTTTGTTTCTCCTCGTCAGCGGGGTCCTGGCAGCGCAGCCCATCCGTGGTGAGACTCTGGATGATGAGCAGGGAATTCGGGACACGGTCATAGCGTATGAAGAAGCGTGGAATAAAGGGGATACTGCTGCCATAGCGGACCTCTGGGTTCCCGACGGACAGTTCATCGATGACGCCGGAAATGAATATCCTATTCAAGACCTGGTCGACAGAAAAATTCAACCGGTGATTCCAGTCCCAGAACCTCCAGAGCTTGACGTAAACATCAAGGAGGTGCAACTTGTCACACCTCGTGTGGCGGTCGTCGAAGGGACAACGGAATTAATGGGCGATGCCAATCGTACCATTCGGCGGACCCGCTATTCAGCAGTCCTGGTTCGCCAAAAGGGCAAGTGGCTGCTGGCAAACGTTCACCAACTCGAAGCAATTTCGGTACCCACCTCAAACCCGCTAGAAGATTTGGAATGGATGATTGGTCAGTGGGTGGGGACGAAAGGCGATGGTCACATCTACAGTCGCGTCGAGCGAAGTGAGGGGGGACAGTTTATCACCCGGGTATTTGAGGTAACTGAAGCAGGACAACAAAAGGTGTCAGGCACCCAGATCATTGGGTGGGATCCTCGCACTCGACAAATCAAGTCGTGGTTTTTTGATTCCGATGGATCCCTTGGGGAAGGCCGGTGGGAAAAGTATGACAAAGACTGGATTGTCTCCGTTGACGGAGTCTTGCGAGATGGTCGAAGTATAGCGGCAACGAACGTTTATACGCCTATCGATCAGAACAATATTTTAATGCAGTCGTTACGTGTGCGGGTTGGGGATGAAGCAAGGCCCAATACCGAAACCCATATTGTCCGTATCCAATCCAAGTAGAGCTTGCAAAGGATCGATCCGTAAAATTATTTCCAAGCCGAGTCAGTAGACGTTACGGTGATAGGAGAGCAACATGATTTCCACCTTCCGACGACTCATGATCACGTGTTTATGCCTGCTGTTGAGCATGGCCAGCATGAACCGCGCAGATGAGACCCCCCCGACAAGCAACGCCTCTCCCAATACGGCGGACCTCAGTACCCAAAGCCAGGCACGAGAAGCCGTTCTCAACAGTGCTGCTTGGAAAAGGGCGGAGCAAGCCTTTAACGATTGGCTGTCTGTCCAAACAATCTATTCAAAGCCACAGGTTGAATATCTCAAAGCTCAGCTTCGGGACAAAACCTCTAAAATGTCAGCTACCGAATTGAAAGCCTTTCTTGACCAGATGGAGCTCAAACTCGACATTCTTCTTAGTAGTGATGTCACTGAAGCGCGGTCGTGGGTTGGCAGTAGGATGTCTGTACTCGCAACCCATAAACGGGACGAGCTACAAAAACAGTTGCCCGACGTCGTCAGTATGACTGCGGCCCAGCTTGAGCAATATCTCTATAAATTTGAGCAAAAGCGGCAAACAAGTCAGCAGGCAGATCAAGCGGCACGCCAATTCCGCCAGATGCAGACTCAGCAGATTCAACAATCCGTGCAAGCGCAGCAGGCGTCGGTACAGCAGGCGCGCCAACGTGCTCAAAAAGCGGTTTCCAATCAGGCCACCCGGCAAGTTCAGCAGGGATTCCAAGACTCAATGCAGAATGCAAGGTACAACTCGTGGGACCCGAATCGCTATCGAGGATTGGTCGCTCCTGCGGCTGCCTACTTTGACGGCGGCTACCGCTGGTGATTTTTTCCCAGAGTCAGGTATCCGCTACTGGGTGATCACTTGTAGGAGCCGTAAGATCAAAACCGAAAATGGTACCCGTGGGTGGCCAGGCTGTGGTCAATACCGGTCTACTGAAAGACCGTCGGAGGAGTGAGCTAGGAGTGAGCTAGGTTGGCAAGTAGAGAACCAGCCTCACCCAGCGGAGCCCGTTCGTTCTGACGCGTAGCCCTGCGGCAGCCGTTTCGTGGTGCAGGTTTTAGGGCAGCCTGTTGTTCCCTGTTCGAGCACATCCGTTTGCTTATTTGTGGCAGCCTTTTCTCGTGCCCGGTTGGCACGGTAGCGATCCTTCGCTCGGCTGGTTGATTCGAGATAACGGCGAAAGCAAGGACGAATTGTGAGTAGGGCAGCAGCGGTGGTACTCCATCGGTTGCGTCCTCAGCGGACAGAGCGTCTCTGGAGGCCCAGGCGGGTCGCCGCAGGAACCGTTTTCGGCGGTCATCCGCGATTGGCCCTGGTTTTCCCGGCCAAATCTTCCACTGACAACGAATATACCAGTTATCCAGGATGCCCTTTGGTTTCTAATTTTCAACCAATTGGTACCGGCCTCATCGGAGTAACTTATTATTGCCTTACGAGAAGGTTGAAATAACTTGGCAACGATTTTAGTTCAAGGAGCAAAAAAATGGCAAAAGAGGCTATCCAAACAATAACAACGCCGGAAAAGCTGGTCGAGCATGAGTTGACCCATATTCAGAAGCATTGGGGATGGTTTCTGGTATTGGGAATTCTCCTCATTGTGGGAGGTGTTGCGGCGATTGCTTTCCCCATTCTTTCTTCGGTGGGGGCTGTTATTGTCTTAGGCATCATTCTCATTGTCTCCGGAATTTTTACGATCGTTGGTGCGTTTTGGGCTGGCAAATGGAGTGCATTTCTACTGCAAATTTTGATAGGTATCCTGTACCTGATTGCTGGTATCGTCATGGACGATATGCCGTTGCAGTCTATGGAAGTGTTAAGTCTATTTATGGCTGCATTCTTTATCGTTGCGGGAGTGTTCCGTGTTGTGGTAGCACTCGTCGAGCGGTTTCCAAAATGGGGCTGGGCCCTTTTGAACGGTGTCGTGACTTTATTGGTTGGGCTCATCATTTTAGAGGCCTATCCGATAAGTGCCTTGTGGGCCATTGGTGTGCTGGTAGGAGTTGAATTGCTGTTCAATGGATGGACGTGGGTCATGCTTTCGCTGGCTCTCCGCGATGCGCCCTCTGCTGAAGAATCAGATTCATAAACTTTGAGTTCAGACTTCTCGGGTAAGTGTGCCCGGGAAGTTCAAGAGCGTTTATAAGAGAACACCCGGTTGCAGTTGTTGCGACCGGGTGTTTTTTCATACCTTGGCTGGAACTGGTTTTAAGGCCTGTCAGTACCGGTGGTCCAGCGATGTGCCTGAAACCCTTCTTTGCCGTGCCACAATAAGAACTCGGTGTGGGTTTGAGAAGCCGTAGCAATTTCCTGGTTACAAGAGGATTCCGTCAACAGGTTGAACAGGTGCGGGAACCTCTTCTTCGCCCAGTTGTTGCCGAAGGTCAATTTCAATTGTCCGGCAGATTGCGGTCATCGGAGTGTCATTCGGCATGTTTTCAAAGGGATTTTTTAGCTCGCTACCAAGCTGCACAGTAAAGAGGAAGACAAGCACCATGATCGGGATGACAACCAGTTCAATCCACGTGATTTCTGCTGAAGCTGCCACAACACAGATGGGAATAAGAATAGCGAGCAGCCAGGCCACTGCTCTTGTGAAGTATGCCACTCGATCGGGGAAGATGGTATTTTTGATCCGTTCGCAGCCTCCCTGGTAGTTGCATAGGTCCGAGAGCGTGCTGTCAAGCATTCGGTGCCCGAAGCCGTCTAGCAATCCTGCTTCTCGTACATCTCCAAGGCGCTCTCCCTGGGTCTGCAGTAATTGTGTCGGCTTGTTGGAGGTTTTCTCCAGGAGGTCAAGTTCGCCTGCTGGTAGAAAGATCCCCAGGCTTTGCCAGTCCTCTTCGCGACGCAGGCTCATGCGGAGGGCATTGACATATGCGATTTGGCGGTAAACAAATTCCTGTTGCAATGCACGGGAAACTTCTCGCTGGTCGGGGCTGGTTCCAATAAGCGTGGTGGCCTGTCTCGCAAAACTCCGGCTGCTGTTCACAATCCCTCCCCAGAGGGTGCGGGCTTCCCACCAGCGGGCGTATGCCTCGTTGACGCGAAACACCAGGAAGATCGACAGCGCAGTCGCTAACAGGCCGAGTGCTGCAGCCTCAAAAACGGGGCGTTGTAAATTGATGAGGTTCTCAATGTCGGCCAACTCGGCAAGGATGATCACCACGACTACGCCCACGATTGAGTAGACGTTTCCCCTAAGCAAAGTGAAAAGGTTGGTTCTGCCGTCGATAATCATAGGTGAAGTGAATGCATGGTTCGGGTTGGGGTAAGAGAGACGTCGCTTCTGAGTATAGTCGAGACGGTCGGCACAGCAATCTCAGGCAGATTCGGTTTGCTAAGCGGCCATAAATTAGCGGTTATGAGCGGGGATTGGTCCAGTGCTTGGCCGAACACGCGCGATGCTGGCGAGCGGTCAGGACGGGTGCAGAACGGCTTACCAAAGAGACCCACGAGAGTAGCTGCCTTGGGAACCGGATAAGTCTCCATTCTCCAGCAAGCCTTTCCGCCCGGCTTGCTCACGAGATCAGTATGGATGCAACGATCATGCCGACTGGAGGGGCTACCGGTCTGCATTGTTGGAAATCTTCCGAGAGCTTTCGTTGCCAGGTAGCAATTTGCAGGTAATCCTTCCCATGAAGGGGCACTCTTGGTGATTCCTTCTGTTGCCACGGATGGAGGTTCGAGCGGTGGAGTTCTGCTCAAACATAGCGACACGGTTCTGGTTGCCCTGCGGGCTGGCGCTCGTTGTGTTCAGTGGTTGCTCACTGATTTCTTCAAAGGACACCTGGAACAATACCTGCTTGACGGTGCCGCATGTCGACGGGCCCGTCCCCAGCCATCTTGTCGAGTCTGAAGTGCGCTACGCGGAGGCCCTCGAAGAGGAAGCCAGCGGAGACCCGCAATGCATTGACTCGTATTTCGAGACGGCGGCCCGTACGTGGCTTATGCATTCGGCTTCCCAGGGCCGTGCACATCACCGGGCAAGTCAGTTGTACCGGTCTGCTTTGAGACAACTTGTGCTCTCCGCCTCAAGATGGGGACGCTTCGACCCGCAACAAGGAATCGAGTTGTGTGACGGCACGGTGGTTCCCGTTTCCTACAATGGGTTCGCCTGGAAGCCAGAGAACGTTGGCTCTATTGTGCCTGTTGGCGATTACACCTCCGAAGAACTTGCGCGAAGGTATGCGGCTTCGGGAGTGGGGGTTCCTCTGGTCATTCTCGCGCGGGAGACCGCTCCCTACCAAAAGCGGGCTGCACCGTTTGCCGCGACGGCGTTGCTGCGCCCACGGGGCGACGAGGATTCGTGTGATTTTCGGCTCGAGTTTTACGATCCGGTCAATGCTGCTTCGACGATCCGGCTTGGTGAGAGATCGGTCGACCTTGCCCGGGATCTCTCCGCGCCCATTGCCTACCAGGTTTCACAACAAAACGATTCGTGGTGGACTGATTTTGTCCGGCCAGCGAGTCCAGGCGAGGAGGACCGGCTCTACATGATTGAGCCATACCAACCGGGGAAAATCCCCGTGGTGTTTGTACATGGGTTGCTTTCTGATCCACTGACCTGGGCTAACCTGGCAAACGATTTGCGGTCAACGCCAGAAATCATGGACCGGTATCAGTTTTGGGACTTTCGCTACACAACGGGAAATCCATTCCTGACCAGCGCAGCTGAATTGCGCCAGCAATTGGCATCCATACGCAAAGTCTATGATCCTTGTCACCAGGATCCAGCCTTTTCCCAGATGGTGTTGGTTGGGCATAGTATGGGGGGTATCGTTGCTAAACTCCAAGCCACGTCGAGTGGAAATGCGTTGTGGCAAGCCATCGCAAAAGAACCGCTCCACACGGTCATCACTGACAAGCCGACCCGGCAAGCTCTCAAGCGAGCTTTCTTTTTTTCACCTTCGGTCGACGTGGCCAGCCTGATTTACATTGGTACGCCGCACTGCGGATCTGACCTGGCGAATCGTCCGATCGGATGGCTGGGGTCGGCACTGGTCAGGGAAACACCGCAACAAAAAGTGCGCCGGGAACAATTGGTCAGGGATAATCCAGGTTTGTTTCGTAGCAATGTGACCAACCACGCTCCCACGAGTATTGATATGCTCAAGCCCGACAGCCCCTTGTTGGCCGCGACAAACCGTTTGCCTTACAAGCCAGGTATTCTGACCCATTCGATCGTGGGAACTGGTAGTTGGACCCTGGGAGAGGGTCGGTCGGACGGAGTGGTCGCGGTAAAAAGTTCCCGCCTTTACGGTGTTTGCAGTGAAAAAGTGGTTTATGCGCATCACGAGGATCTCCAACGTGATGATGAAACGATTCGCGAAGTGGCACGGATCCTGTTGGAGCACCTCCGCCTCTGCGATGGCGCACCATGCAACGGTGTGACTCGGTGAGACATTTTTTTCCGTGATCAGACAGTCCTAATTAGCCTGTTGTGTTTGCGGGCAGGCAAATCGAGACCTGTTTGGCCGTGTTCGGGACGGCGCCGAAAATTTCGGGGATTACTTGATTGAATCCTTACAGCATGAGGAGGCCGTGAAAGAATTCTTGCCCAGTCTGGCCCCTTTCGGGGGCAAGTCCCCTTGTTGGACGCTTCGACTAAGATCAAACTTGGGGTTCAGCAGATTGGTACATCCCTTACCGGTTGAGTCCCATGCAGCTTAGTCAACGACAACAGCAAACCATTGCCGCTTCGCTGACAATCCTTGCCGGGTTGGTTATTATTGCCGCCCTGTTTGTCTTTTTTGCGGGACTGTCCGTCTTTGTCCGCACTTTTTCTGACGTGCTGCTTCCGCCTGCGGTAGCTGCGGTTGCAGCCTTGATCGTGCAACCCTATTACGACTGGTTGCATTCGGTTCGGCGGATACCCATGTCGGTATCCATTGTGTTGGTGTTTCTCTCGATTTTGATTCCGGTCGGTATTTTTCTGGGATTTTTTGGAATGCTGATTGTTGAGCAGATACAGGAGTTGGTCGGTCAAATTCCCATATGGTGGAATCAGCTCGTAACAAGTTTCGAAAAACATTGGCCTGATGTCCGCAATTTTTTAGACAAGAATCCTCTTGGCCAGAAAATTGTTCATGCCATGCGCGGGCAGGGGCCCTTATTTGCCACGGGACTCGAATTCTTTGCCAGCACCTCGCTTGCTGCTGGCAGTAGCGTGGCAACCTGGGTTGCTGCATTTCTCAGTTGGGTTGTAACTCCGGTCTACTTTGCGTTTTTTGTGATTTCAAGATGGAAGACCGTCAACGGGCTGGAGAATTATCTTCCTTTCTTAAAAGAAGAAACACGGAATGACGTGGTCTTTCTGGCCCGGGAGTTTGTTCACATCCTCGTCGCTTTCTTCCGTGGACAAATTGTAATTGCAATCCTGCAAGGCCTTTTGTTGGCCATTGGTTTCAGTATTGCCGGGCTGGAATATGGGTTGCTGCTTGGGTTTCTGCTTGGGTTTCTCAATGTGATTCCCTACTTGGGTAGCATTCTTGGAATTGCGATCACATTACCGTTGGCCTATTTCCAGGAAGGAGGAGGACTAGTCACGTTGACCTCTGTCCTTGTCGTGTTCTTGATTGTCCAAATGGTCGAAGGATATTACTTGACGCCCAAAATCATGGGGGGGCGCACCGGTTTGCATCCGATGATGATCATTTTTGCTATTTTCTTCTGGGGGACGGCCCTGGGTGGGATTATGGGGATGATTCTGGCGATTCCGTTGACCGCGTTTCTCGTCGTTTTTTGGCGATTGGCCAAAGAAAAATACATCACTGAACTGGTGTAAGAATTCACCTTCCGAGAGTAAAACCGCAAATCCAACGCAAGTTCCGATTCCTGGTGTCTTGTTCGAACGGCCCGTCTTGCCGAGTGGGCTACGGGCGGTCCGAGGTTGGTTTTAGCGGTTGTCGGACTTTGTCATCCTCTCGATTGTGGGGCAGAAATTGCCTGTTGGGGTTTGTAAGAAACAGGGTGGAGCGAGAATTGTTGTATGATAGAAGGAGCCTCTGCGGCCTCCTTGGGTCAGTACGTTTGTTCAGTATACCAAGCAGTTGTTTCGGCTGTTAATGTGAGACTCTTGGCTGGTTTTGTCGGAGGATGTACGGAGAAAGATGATGAAATTTTTCTATGGTTTTACGATTCTGTTTGTTCTCGGTTTGGCCACTGCGGCTCAAGCCCAGGTGCTCAGTTATCACGCATCTACAGCAGGTGAAAGTTACGCTCGTGGTGCGGGCGATATGATGCGTTCAGCAGGAGATCGTAACCTTTCCAACTCTCAGGCCGCCATCAATATGCAGGATGCCTACTCCAAGGGGATTGATAATAGTGTCAAGGCAACCAACGCGTACTGGGAGCGTCGCGAAATCTACAACCAGCACCGGGAAAAGAAACTTTATGAGATTAGCGAGCATCGCAAGCGGGTAATTGCCCGTAATCGTCTTCAGCCACTGACCCCGAGTGAGTTCGATCGGAGCACCGGCGCCATCACCTGGCCGAAAGTTTTAACGCAACCTCAGTACGACCAGTACCGGGACGCGCTTGACGAGTTGTTTCTCAAGCAAGCAAAGAATGGCTATTTAACCAGCGACGATTATTTAGCAGCCCAAACGGCTTCCAAAGGGTGGCGGCAAATGCTTACCAAGCAACGGGACGCTTATCCCGCCCCTATTCTGGATCAAATGACCCGGTTCATCCTGAAGATCAACCGTCAACTCAATAATAATTTGAGCTAGATTCGGGTGATCTTTTCATCCAAACCGCTCCACCTGAGCGACCCCTAATTTACTAATTTCTGGAGCCGGCAACTGATGAGCATGAATTTCCTTCGCATCCAGGTAAGCGGACTTTTAAAGATTTGTCTCGTGACTGGTTTGCTGTCGGCTGTGGCTGGAGCAGAGCAAGCCAGCACTGCAGACCTGCTGAAGACGGCGGCCAAGGGAAATGGCCAGCAACAGTATCATGCGGTTGACGACCTGGGTGAGCGTCACGAGGATGCCGAGCTGGTGGTTCCACAGTTGATCAAGCTTTTGCAAAGTCGTGATCCCCAGGTAGTTTGGCGAAGTGCACGTGCCGTGGGCGACTACGGTGAATTAGCCAAGTCAGCCGTTCCGGCATTGATTAAGCTGATCTCCAACAAAAACTCAACGGTACAGTTTCATGCAGCCATCGCACTGGGTCGCATCGGCGACAAATCTGAAGTAACCGTTGATGCGCTGATGGAACAAGTCACCGATGAAGATGGGCACGTTGCCCGGGCTGCGGTTGCAGCGTTGCGCAATTTGAAGCCTGATCCGGCGGTTGTTGCCACTGCCCTGGCAAGCGCGCTCAAGTCCAAAGATCATGCTGTGAGCATGCATGCCGTGGAGGCTATCGTCGAAGCGGGTAAAGGGGCAGTACCTCTGTTGAACCAGGCTTTGCAGCAACCTGCGACGGCTTACGTTGCCTGCGTTGCCATCCATGAAATTGGTCCTGATGCAGCTGGAACGGTTCCAGGGCTGACGAAGTTGCTCGGCGACACGGCGCACTCGAAGATCTTGATTGAGGCTTTGCTTGCCCTGGCCAGTATTGGACCGGCTGCAAAAACGGCGGCTCCTCAAATTGCCCCCTTACTCCAGCTAAAAGAAGATGCGACGGTTCCAGTCGCGGCCGCCTACGCATTGGGTTCAATCGGAGCGGCGGGACAAGAGCCAGCGTTACGCGTCGCACTGACCAGGAAAAAGCCTTTTCTGCAGATGGTGGCTGCCTGGTCCCTTGCAAAACTCAACCCCGATAATCAAACGGATATGAAAGAGGCGGTTAACCGCCTCACTCAAGGTCTGGCAAGTGATGATCCACTCGTTCGCTCGACTGCAGCGCATGGCCTGGCAATGCTTGATGCACCTGCTAAATGGGTTGCTCCGAAATTGGTGGCCCTTGCTAACGATACCGATCCCCATGTTTCGGCCAACGTTGTCAATGCCCTCGCGAGTCTTGGAGATCAAGCCATCCCGTATGCCTGCAGGGGACTTCAGCATCTCGAGCGGCGCAAACTGGCCGTGCGCGTTTTGAAGAAAATGGGCCCCAATGCGAAAGGTGCGGTCGGTTGCCTGGTGGAAGCTCTCCAGGTCAATGATCCAGGTTTCCAGTCCGATGTTCAATTTACTCTGGCTGCGATTGGGCCAGACGCGGCCCCCGCCACTGGGATCCTGATCAAGTCGCTCTCAAGCAAGAATGATCAAGTGCGGCATAGTGCCCTGTATGCGTTGCGGAAAATTGGGCCGGGAGCCTCGGCTGCCAAGAAGCGTTTACTTGCAGAGTTGCAGGAAGATGATTTTGATGCACTGGCTGCCGCTTGGGCATTGGCGCAGATTGCTCCTGGCGATAAGTCTGTGGCAGTCCAACTGCTCCCGGCGCTAATCGGTGGACTGAATAGTTCTGATTACCACGTGCGGACCGATTCGATTGAAGCGCTGGTTACCTGTAAGGCGGCTGGCCAGAAGGCGGTTCCCGTATTGACCGCGATTGCGAAAGAAGATGATGATCCTGCAATGCGAGCGGCAGCTGCAGAGGCGCTGGAACACATCACGGGTAAGTAGTGAGTTGGCTGGGTGACTTGCTAAAGGAGAACGATAGGCAACCCTTGGGTTGCCTTTTTTTATTTGAGGACAATGGTTGCACCGGGCCGTGGTGGCAATAGGGTGCGAGAGCCCACTGGATGTTCATGCTTGAGCGTGCTGGAGGAATATTCCCTGCACCGACTCTGTTGGCCTACAGTAAATCGAAAGCTATCCCAATTAACCAGTTGAATAAGGCGAAAAGGAACGCGCCCAGAAGAGCATTCCCAAAGTTGCTAATTCGAAATCCCGGGCCGATTGCTGATGTGAGTTTTAAAAACAATGCGTTAATGATGAGCATCATTATTAGTTGAATTGCATGTTTCAATGTATTTGCGAGATCTGTGTTGGACAGTAGCCCGGCAATGAAGCCGCTGATGGAAATCGAAAAAGGTTCCAGAAATGCGTGCAGGACGCCTAGGATTAAGGCGGCTATCAAAGCAGTCCCCCAGTTATCGACTTCAAATCCCCTCAATAATTTTGAGATGACCAGCAGCACGATTGACGTTGTAACGACGTGTATCAAAAATTCCATGCGTGTCTTTAATTTAGCTGGAGGTTGTCGTGGTAAAGCAGGTGTCGTGCCACCAGGCAGCCGATTTTTGGATATCCCACGCTCCTGAACAGGAGCAGGCGGCCAGAGCACGTTCCAGTTCCATCGCATCTCCGTAACGGTCTTCGGGTAATTTCGCCAGACAACGGAGCACGACTTTCTGGAGATCTTCAGGAATTTGAGAGTCGTAGCTTCTCAGGGGAGAGACTTCCTCGCGGGCATGTGCGATTAGTACAGCCATGGGACTATCATGTTCGAAAGGTGGATGACCTGTGAGCATGTGATAGGCGATGGCACCCAGGGCATAGAGATCGCAACGTGCATCCAATGCCTCCTCTCCCACGGCTTGTTCTGGAGCCATGTAGAGTGGAGTCCCACTAATAACATGATCGGACGTGAGCTTGTTGCTATCGGGTTCGTGCATCAATTTGACCAGGCCAAAATCAAGGACCTTTACATAGTCGCATTGGCCACCTCGTTCAGAAATGTAAAGGTTACCTGGTTTTAAATCCCGGTGAATCAGCCCGGCAGCGTGGGCCTCGGCCAGGGCGCCACAGGCTTGTCGCAACAGGTAGATGGTCCGTTCCGGTGGCAAGGGGCCATATTCTGCCAGCAACTCATCAAGGCTAAGTCCTGGTAGATATTCCATCACGTAGTAAAACGTGTTGTCGTCAGTATGCCCATAGTCATAGATCTCGATGGTGTGGGGATGCGTGAGCCCGGCTGTTGTCTTCACTTCGCGTTCAAAACGGGCCAGGGCCGTTGGATCGGAAGATGCCTGTTGATGGATCAGCTTCAGGGCACAAGGCCGCTTCATAAGGATATGTTCAGCCAGGAAGACATCTCCCATTCCGCCGCTGCCAAGTTTGCGAAGCAGTTGATATTGGCCATATTGTTCGGCTTCGTGCATGTTGTGACGGAGATTATTGAGCACATTCGACGCATAGCCCGCCAAGACTGCTCCAACCAGCATAATCAGGGTATTGGTCGTTACGTAGTGCCAAGACAATAACTCGGCCACCTGTTGTGCGAGTTCTGGATGTCGAACTTCAAAAGAAATTAAAACCAAGGTTGGGGCCAGCATCATTGTCAAGACAACACTTGCTGTTTCATACCAGCGATGAGGAATGAACATGCCATGCACAATCATAAGCGTGAACAAGCCAAACATTGCCGTTCGACCGTCGACCAGCAGCTCAGTAATGTCTGCTGTATGGGCATCAATCAGGATTGCCTCGTAACGAGCATAGCTCCATAAAAGCGTAAGCATGCCGAAAATCGCATATTCGATCCTTCGCAGTATCGTCTGGCTGAAGTTTTGGGCCTTCATTAACAGAGCCAGGATTGCTCCCAGAAATACGAGGCGGATCAGATCGACATCTCGATAGATACGCAGCACGTCCTGAACCACCTTTTGTCCAGTAAAAGCTTGATCGACAAGTGTCCAGACGAGAACCATGGCATAAACAACCAGCAGAAGAATGGTCACTGCCTTCAAGCGGTCGTACAACAGGGAGGTTGTTTTCGAAGATAAACTTTGAGGGCCGCCCGTGATGAGTTCGACCTGAGGGCCTGCTGTTTGCAATCGACCGGTGTCCGTTACTGTTATGGGAGCCAGTTCAGGAAGACCGTCGTTTGGGTCGTGATCCTCAAAATGTTGCGATGTAGACATCCTGCAATCTCAATATTCGTCAAGGCTGGGAATTGTCACTGCGACGGAAATTTTTTTCGAGGGTTTCTTCCAAGGCCCCCATTTTTTTTTGGACACGGTCACCTATCAATGTGGCTTGATGGGCTTCACTGCCTCGCAGCCAGGGAACCAGCAAAAATAAAAGCACCACCCCAAGGATGGGGATGGTGGGGCCAAGGAACCGCACCAGTGCTTCTTTCATCACCTTGCCACGTTTTGCAAGATAGTAAAAGGTAAAGGGCGGAACAAAAAATAGCACACCGGCCAGAGGACCTTTCTTGAATGCGAGCGCTACCAACGAAAATCCATCGATCAGTAACCGACTGATGTTTAAAAAAACTACCACCACCGCGCTGACAATTGCCAAATCCCGCTGCTTTAGCACAATGGACATCAAGATCAACAGCACAAATGGAATGGAGAGCAAATAGGCAAAGTCGCTGACTTTGCGCAAAAGAATCAGCACTTTTTCGGCGATCCCACCTCGTCCCCATAGCAGGCCGCCAGTCGATGAGTCTAATTTGGTTGACAACTTTGCAGCTGCTGGTCGGTGAGCCGGTTTTTCCAACTCATATTCGATGGAATCCGCGTCTTCCCACAGTTTAGGGCGATCGTCTGCATCCGGTTTGAGGTCATTGAGCGAGACTGGAGCGAGTCGAAGGCTGGTTTTACCAAGGGAAGCAATTTTTCGTGGGGCTACCTTGCTGGCCTCATGTGCCGGTTGTAGTTGTTCAGGTTGAACAGCTCCCAGTCGGAACATACCGCTGGTGGCAACCGATGTGGCGGGAGGAGGTGGCACGGGGACTTTCATCACGTGCCCACATTTTTTGCAGCGTGCCTTTTTTCCTCCAAGGCTTTCCGGAACTTTGAACCGGGTCATGCAGCGAGGACATGCAAATGAGATTGTCATAGTCCTTGCTATTCTGATTCAAAGAGGAATTCGGAGTTTACGTGGGAGGAAATCATTCTACCGCATTCCTGGCCGGTATGTGTTGGGGTTGGTCCAACGTCTCTGACAAGGTGGAGCTTGAAAATAGCAGGCAGCAATTTCCCCAAAGTAGCCCCTTTCTTGTCGCACTGCTGCAAATCCATCGATTTCCCTCGTTTGTTAGCCAGTCGTTTTGATTATGCCAGAGAGCAGAGAGTATGTTTTGCGATATTGGGTTTGTTTTCTTAACAGGCATTTGTTCATTCAAAAGCAGGTTTCAGCTTGCCCGGTTGTAGGCGCGTTATTCTGGCAAAGAGACAGTCGGTTTCCAAAACTGTTACAAAGTACGCGATGCAGGAAACTGGCCCGATGGCTGGCGACTGATAATCTTGCTGATGGCCCCAGGCTTGGGTTGTGTGCTAGCAGGTTCCTAAGGTCGTATGGACTTGTGATTTTTTGCGATGACAAAGTATAGTTGGTCGATTGAGTTGAGCGTTAGGGGCCTCCATTCCGATTGCTCGCAGGGACGCGGGCATCTTCAATTCCAGGAAGGATAGAGCGATGTTGTCGTATTTGGCAGCGCCTCGTCTCAAATTCTACCCACAATGGCTTTCAGGCGCCAGCGGTCACATTTTATTATTTTCTCAGTGTGCCGGCCTGACCCTGGCAGGCGCTTTGCTGATTCCTGCGGTGTTTCCTTCCGTGGCCGGTGCGGTTAAGCCGGAAGAATCGCACACCGCAGAACAAAACACAATAAATCTGCAGAAACTAGTGGCGTTACAAGTGGAATGTGCCACGCAGATCGTGCAGATTAACCAGGCCATTCAAGAGTTAGCCAAAGCCCAAGATACGGAGCCCTCTGAAAGTCTCATCGTAGAAATTGATTTGTGGGAGCGTTTGGAACTCCTTGCTGCACAATTGCAGTCCGTGATTGAGGTGCGCAGCGAAATAGCGGACAAGTTAGCGCGCAGTAAAGCACGCCACCAGCAACTCGCACGGAAAGGTGTAGATCTGCCGCGGCCCTACTCGTTTCTTGCTCTTGATGAGGCCCGTGACCAGTGTTTGATTGCCAGGCGCCGTCGCAGTGCGATCGAATTAGAGTTGAAGACTGAGCGTTCGCTATTGATCGGGGCGAAGGATCAGTTGGTAGATATGGAGCACGATCGCCGTTTGGCAAAAGAGGCCGAAGAGCGTGGTGCGGGTAGTGATCTGTCAGAGCTTCGGCGCGAGTTGAGCCTGGCAGAACTGTGTTGTCGGATATTGAAGTTCGACGTGATGTTGCATCGCGAGCACTTGAAAAATCTGGACCAGGTTGCAGGTCTTACTCAAACAGAGGTGGAGGAACATGAAATACGTGTCCAGCTTATTAGCAAGGATGTGTTGTTTGCGCAGAAAGATCTTGATCAACGCATTTCTTTTGTTGATACACAAGAAAAACTTATTTGTGAGCAATTGAATCGTGCTGAAACGCGTTTGCGAAAAGCAACACGTTCCCGTTCGCACGAGAAGGAGCAAGTGTCGGGCACAAATGTGGAGACCCCTTTTGCAGTTGCGAGAGAAGAAGTGCAACTTCTACAGCAGGTCTTGAGTGAAGTTGGTGGAGTTCGTGAATGTTGGCGACGGCGGTTTGCTTTTGCGAACGGTGATTTTACACCAGACGATCGGGATGACTGGCTTGATGAAGCACTGGCGGCCAGGCAGCGAATAGAACACCTTTCGGAAAAAGTGGCCTTTCGTACCGCACAGCGTCAAAATGCGATTTCTGCCCTACGGCGGTCTCAGAAAATGGGAGAGGGGCGTTCCCCGGATGAAACCGTTAAAAATAAAGATCGTAGTGCTGAGTTAGCACACATGATTACGTTTTACGGGTCGGTGCAAGACCTGGCCGGTCGGGGACAAATACTTTACGCGCGTTTTTGCGACGAGATTTATGCTGAACGTGAAACAATGTCTTTTGAGCAGTTGTTTGCGCAGACAAAATTATGGCTGGCAAAATTCTGGTCGACCGAGCTTGGGTCGGTTGATGATCGTCCGATCACTGTGAGCAAGGTTGTTTGTGGCTTGGCTTTGTTGCTGGGTGGTTACTGGTTAAGCCGCTTTGTTGCAAAGATAGCGGCGCTGAAAATTTTACCCAGGCTGGGAGTTAGCCAGGCGAGTGCGGCACCTTTGCGGAATGTGTTTTTCTATTTCCTGCTGGCCGGTTTGACCTTTTTTACGTTGGACCTCGTCAACGTTCCTTTGACGGTGTTTGCCTTCTTGGGTGGTGCGATTGCCATTGGCATTGGTTTTGGAAGTCAGAATATTCTTAACAATTTTATCAGTGGTTTGATCCTGCTGGTGGAGCGCCCCATTCGTATCGGTGATTTGGTCAATGTCGATGGGATTGACGCCAACATTGAACAAATTGGGGCCCGTAGTACATGTGTGCGTACGGGAGCCAATCTTGAGATTCTTGTTCCCAATAGCAAGTTTCTCGAGAACAATGTCACGAATTGGACCCTCTCCGATACCCAGATTCGTACATCCGTTGCAGTGGGTGTCGCTTACGGATCGTCTGTAAAGCGGGTGATTGAATTGCTAAAGAGGGTAGTGACGACCCACGAAAAAGTCCTTCCCAGTCCCGCTCCCATCGTTCTTTTTCGTGACTTCGGCGACAACGCCTTAGCATTTGAGGTCCATTTTTGGATTCACATGCAGCGGATGATGGATAGTGCACGGGTCGAGAGTGATGTGCGTGTGGCAATCGATGAGGCATTCTACGAGGCAGGAATCGTTATTGCTTTTCCGCAGCGCGACGTCCACGTCGATTTGTCGGCACCCATTGATGTGAGACTCAGTGAGCCAAGCAACCTGGCCACCAAGCTACACAGGCCCGCTGGTGATGGCGAAGCTGCCTGAGTGACGATGTAGCTGCTAGAATTGGAGCGGTCTCATGCCGCAGTTTTTCGTGCCAAATCTTCCAGCTCTTCCTTGTCGTGGTTGAGAATTATCGTCCGAGCTTCGTGCCTGGAATCCGTTGTGGCTGTTTCAGCTGAAATAGGTTCGCTCCCTAACCAGCCTCGACGACGAAAGAACCATAACATTCCCGTGATCATGAATACCATCAGGACGAGAATGACAGGGTAAGCTCCAGACAGTTTTAACTCCGGCATATCGATAAAATTCATTCCGTAGACACCAGCGAGGAAAGTTGGTGGTACGAAGACGCTGGTCATCAAGGTCAGGACCTTCATGATTTCATTGCTGCGGTGTGCGATGGCTGACATATAAGTGTTGACCAGACTGCTTGTTGAGTCACGGTACATATCGACAATGTCAGCTAACTGGGAAGAGTGGTCGAGTGTGTCACGCAAAAACTCCCTGGTCTTATCGCTAATGAAAATACTTTCGTCCAACAGGAGGGCTTGAATCATTTCCCGTTGTGGCCAAACACTGCGGCGAAGTATGCCAAGTTGGTTTTTCGTGGTATGAATGTCTGCTAGTAGCTTGGGTTGCGGATTGCGGAGTGCGCCCCGCTCCAACGATTCAATAGTTTCACCAAGGTCTTCGAGAACAGGGTAATAGCCGTCAACAACAGCATCAAGGATGGCATAGGCCAGGTAGTCGGGACCGTTTTGTCGGAGTCGTGCCTTGGGGTTCTTGAGCCGCTGGTGGATAGTTTCTAGAAATTCTTCGCAATCACGGTGAAACGTGAGCACGTAATTTTGTCCGACGACCAGCCCCAACTGTTTGATAACTGGTTTTCCTGTTTCGTCCCAACTCAATCCGTGCGTAATTACCAAATGGTGGTTTTCAAACAATTCTTCCTTGGGTCGCTGGGGACCGTTGACCAAATCTTCCATTCCCAACGGTGAGATCTGGTACCGCTCGGCCAGCAGCTTTAACTGCGTTCCATCACCTACTCCGCAGACATCAATCCAGACATAATCGTGGAGGTCGTCTTCGGAGAGTTCACTTACCCGCTGGCAGACCTCGGTATCAACATGCTGGTTGTTGAACCTGGTTACCTGGATCTCGATTTCCTCAGAATGAGGACAGAGCAGTAAAGTTCCCGGTGAGGCTCCGGCGGCGTGATGGCGTTTTGTGAGCATGTGATAGCACTTCTATGACTGGGGGGAGTGGCAGTGGGGTAGGGGGGGAGTGGCAGGGGGGGAGTGGCAGTGGGGCGGGATAACACAACGGGGCGGAGGGGGGCGGAGGATCTCATTCGCCCCAGTTGTTGTCAAGACCAGAGAGGTCGGATGGCATTGGCTCAGTCACGACGACCGTGTATTTTCCCCTAGCCGGTTGCCTTTGCAGAATGCCTTCCACGGCCCGGAGTTTTTCGCACCGGATTTTTTCGCAACGGGTGGCAAACCCTATTTATCTTTTGTGATGTGATGCCGCACACAATTTCTGAATCCCAGCAGGCAGAAGAAATTGCTGTTTTTGTCCACGGGACCTTTGCCGGCGACAATGCCGACCAGGGAAACCGCTGGTGGCAGCACCAAAGCGAACCTGCGAAGAATCTGCAGCAACGTTTCCCCAGCCATGTTCGTGTTGCCCGGGGTTCGGAAGTCTTTCACTGGTCAGGACAAAATGGCGAGCGGGCACGTAACAAAGCAGGAACAGAACTGCTCGACCACTTGCAAGCCCTGGAAAAATCGGGGCAGCCTTATCACCTGATCGGCCATAGTCACGGTGGTTCGGTGATCTGGAACGCGTTGCGAAGAGCAACCTTTTTAAAACGTCCGCTGCAAGGTTTGCGAAGCTGGACAACGGTTGGCACTCCTTTCTTGCACCAATTCAGTCGCAATCCATGGAACGTGTTGAATATTCTCTTCGTTACATTTGCACTCGTTTTGGTCTGGCCGACATTCAAAGTTGCCAGATTGCTGGCCATTTTGATGTTTGAAGCAGTTACCGGAAAATACCGTGTCATGCTTCTTCCGACAGATGCCGAGGCAGGGGTGTTTGCAACAATTCGTGCGCCAATTCTGGCCACGCTGGAGTTATTGGGAGTCGATGTTCACCGTACCACCAATGGTATTCAGATAGGCAGTTTTGACCCGGATGGTGGTATGTCCTTTATGCATTACCTCTTCTTTACTTCCGAAGGGTTGATCGAACTGGCAGTGATCATTCTCTGTTTTTATATTTTCTTGCATCTTGCAGTGATGTGCCTGCGCCCGGTGATCGAGTCATTCCGGATTCGTGGTGAAGTTCAGTTGGAACGTCGCGCATTGTCAGTCTATGGAGACAAATGGCTGGGAATGTGGACTCCCCACGACGAAGCAATCAACGGCTTGAAAGCCACACTCGATCTTTCTTTGTCTTTTGTAAAAAAGCTGGTGCCCCGCGAACGTATTTTTATGTCAGACAACTTGATGCTGTTGTCTCGCCCTTATTTTTGGGCACTGGCACCGATATTTAATCGACTGTTACGGCCTCAAATCGACGCGGCGGTGTGCGGGTTAGTGATTCGCTCGGCGCAAGGCAATGATCGGCCTACGGCACAAATTGTTGCGGTTGGTACTACGCCAACGCTCGATCTTGCCAATCAGTTGCCTCCACTGCCGGAAGCCATCGGGCAAGAGTTGCTCCAACAGGCCGATCAAGAAACTGGCCAATTAGTACCCCGTTTACGTCAGTTGCTGGCAGACCCCACCTTCATTGCGGAGTTGGATCACACAGTTTCGGGCGCTTTGGGGAAAACCCTGGTGCATACGCTCTACTTTGACCATCCGCGAGTGCTCGATCTAATCGCCCTTCACGTTGCCTGGGGAACCAGTCGATGTGCTCCACTTGAGCAATTGTCGATGACCGATCACACACTTCTTGCGTGGTTTCATTCTTTTAAGGCGATACTGCACCGAAGGATTACTAACGATGAAAGCCGCGCAGATTCAAGTGTCATTCGTGACGCCCGGCCGACACAGTCGACACGTTGGTATCGCAAAGCGGGATGAGGTGCCTATGGCAGGCTATGACTCCTATAGCTTGTGGCAGCTCTAGCAAAGATTTGCGGAAAGGGATGAACCCTTTGGCCGCCCGCTAAAAAACGTCTGATGTTGTAAGCTAGCTATGGTTGGATTGCCGGCGACGTTTTCTTTAGAAGCGGCGTCGATTCCTGCTCGGTAAGAGTCCACCTTGTACTAAAGGGTGGACTACTTCAGTAAAAGTTTGCGATCAACTTGCCTTTCTTGATCTCGGTGGTATGGTTGTGGAGGTCAAGCATCATCAGTTCGCCATGGTGCTAGTGTTTACACCGTATGTGCGGGTTAAATGTGTGTTTGGCGGAGCATCCAATTTTTTGATGTGGACGCTCAGCCTGACGGTCTTCCCAAGAACGGGACAAGCGGACAAGGGCTCGCGAAAATAGTCGTTCGATGCCGTCAAGGTTTATCGGCGACCGAGAGCCTGATTGGCGGGTTTGTTACCGAATTGCGGTTAGGTGCTGCGCCTCTGTCATTTCCACGAGATATGATATTGCAGGCAAGAGCCCAACTTTTCCTGGTCCTAGAGGAATTTGAGAGGTTTGCATGTTTTATAAAACACTTTCCACAGGATTGTGCCTTGGACTGGCCTTTGCCGTGCATGCCGTTTCGGCAAGTGCTCAGTGTACCACTTGCGCTGCGCCTACTGTGGCTTACTCTCCTGTAACCTATCAGGCATATCGGCCTGTTCCCTGTCAAACATATCGGCCTGTTCCCTGTCAAACCTATCGTATTCCCACGGGTGGTTGCTGTTTGAGTCGTTTTTGCGACTGGTTGTGGGGACGTACTCCGGAGGCGGTGGTGACTTCATGCCCGGCACCTGCACCTTGTGTAGCTGCCTACCCTCCCTGCACGACATGTGCCAGCCCCTGTACGACATGTGCCAGTTGTACTAGCTGCGGTTGTGATCCCTGCTCATGCCAGACGGTACAGCAGACCACCCTGCGGCCCGTGATCAGGCAGGCTCCATGTTCTTCTTGTGGTTCGAATCCGTGCAATTGCGGAGCGCGCAGTTCGTCTTCAACGACGTATGCTCAGAGGCCGGCCGCTGGTCAGGCGAATTACACTGCAGCTACCGTTTATTCGCCAGTTAGTCCTACTTCAGTACCTCAAGCCACGAACAGTCAAGTGCCGTCCGTGCCAACTTTGTCTTCCAATTCGGCGGGCCGGAAAAAGTTAGAACCGGAGTCCCAGGTGGGGCCATCTTTGTATCAGCCGCCCCGCGATGTGCGGGGAACTACGGGAACTTCCAAGGGAAGCTTTCCAGCCGAGTTTACATCGCCACAAGGTGAAGTTTCGACAGACCGCACAGCTGGCCACCTATCGTATCCAGTACAGACAGTGGTCTATCAGGCAGCCGTGCCGCGCCCAGCCTTTGCAGCGCAAAACAAGGTGCCGGTGGATCGCGGTCTTGCCGAGCAAGACGCGAAAACTTGGAATCCCACATCACGGTAGCTTTCAAGGCCCGTATTGCGGTGGCTTGCAAGTGTGGTCGATAAGCAAGGGTAATGGAACCTCCGGTCTCGTCTGAGGGTGGTTTCTGCAATGGAGAGATACCGAACGGTTGTTGAGAGTTGGTGTCTGCAGTATGGCATCGCTTGTCTTCACAGCAGTCGATAACTGAGTCGCTCCACTGGTTCACGAAGCAGGTCGGTTGCTACTTGAAAAGCCCCCAGGTGAGGCGTCAAGTTAAAAAGCTGTGCTGCCGGTTGTCGCCAGGAACAAAACTCTGGTGGAAAGTGCGCCAGACACAGGATCCGTGGTGGGCAACTGGCTTGCACGTCATAAACAGGTCGTATGGACTACAGCGGTTGCAAGATGTGCTTCCTGCACCAATACGAGGCAAACTCATCTTTCGCTTGTACCCAACCCTGATTGTGTCAGCGATAATTGCTAGTCCTTACTTACAGACAGCGCAATTTCGAAGGAGCACGCCAGTTTCGCAGAGAGAATGTCTTGCAAGACGCTGGCCCTTTGTTTTGATTTCAGAAGAAGGCTGTCATCATTTCCTTAAGTGATCGTTGAAGTCTCATCGGCATGCCAATTGAGATTGTTCATAATACGTTCGTGGTTGCTTTTGGGCTGATTGTCATTGCTTGCCTTTATCTTGTTCTCTTTCCGGTGTCGAGATTACCAGATGGCCGCTTGAAGTTTACTGGCGGACCGGTTGATCTATCTGTGCAGCGTCGTCGTTATGTTGTTTGCATGGTCATTGGCATTCTGATTGTTGTTTCATTGCTGCCTATTTGCCACGCCTCCCGAGATCGAGCTTTTGCCTCGATGTTTAATAATCCGCGCGAGTGGGTTTCTCAGGAGTTGCCTGCCGAAAAGTCTTATGCCAGTTTTGTATGGCGTTTTCAAGAGCTGGACGCGGTCGTGGTGAGTTGGCCTGATTGCCATATTGATGACCAGCGATTAGTGCGCTTGGACCACGAACTGACCGAGTCTGGCAACCCGCAGCGATTTGAGCTTTGCGAGCAGTTTTTTGCTCGGGTGGTTACCGGTTACGATGCAGTTCGCGAATTGATGGCTCCCCCTCTTGCATTGACCTCGGAGGACGCAGCCAGGCGGCTTGAGGGTTGTTTGGTCGGGCCAGACGGTCGCACAAGTTGTGCCGTGGTTTATCTGCGGCAAACGGGGGAAAACCACCGGGCAGAGGCGGTCAATCTACTGAGAAATATTGTCCAAGATGTTTGCCAGGTGCCGCCCGAAGATGTGGTATTGGCTGGGGGCCCGGTTGATGGCATGACGATTGACCGCAATAGCGTTGCCTCTGCAGACCGCTACGCAATTCCCTCGAATATCCTTGTGTTCCTGCTTTGCCGTTTTTGCCTGCGGTCGTGGCGGCTTACGGGCGTCATCTTTGGAATTGCACTTTTTGGTCAGTTGTTGGCTGTCGCTCTGATTGCCTGGTGCGGGGCCAATATGAATGCCATTCTTATTGTGGTGCCGCCCTTGACGCTGGTGTTAACCGTTTCAGCGGGAGTCCATCTGGTCAATTATTATCATGACGAAGTTCGCCTTCACGGACAGGTAGGTGCAGCAGGGCGGGCCGTCCGGATTGGCGCTTTGCCGTGCATGGTTGCGACAGCGACAACAGTGGTCGGGTTGCTTTCCTTGTTGGCCAGTGACAGCCCGGCGATTGTATTGTTTGCTCTGTTTTCGTCGATTTGCATCTTAGCGACGATCTCTTTGCTGTTTATGATTTTGCCCGGCGCGATGGAGATTTGGCCTGTTCCGGCCCGCAGCGAAGGTCCGGGAGGAAGGATAGCCCCCCTCTCGGGGCGGTTGGCAGAGCGAATGACCCGATTCGTTTGCATGTACAAGCGCAGCTTGTTAGTAGGTTGTCTTACAGTGATGGTCATTGGTCTTTATGGATTAGCAACCCTGAGGACGTCAGTCAACGTTCGAGCAATGTTTCCAGAAAAGAGCCAGATCTTGCGAAACTACCACTGGCTGGAAAAAAATATTGGACCAACCGTGCCAATTGAAGTGGTGTTGCAAATCAATCGAGACGAGCAGATTGAACCGCTGGCACAGTTGCGTCTTGTGCGAGATGTTCATAACTGCATTGCGGGAATGGACGGAGTGGGTGGTGTCTTTTCGGCAGCAACGTTTTCCCCAGACCTGACAGGAAGTTCCGGAGAGTTTGCAGGAGATAATGGTTTTTCGATCTGGGACCTGTCGGTGTTACGCAATCGGATGGTAGAGATGTCGCGCATGCGCGAAACGCGTCATGCCCGGTTTTGGAGAATTACTGCTCGCGTACCGGCACTTGGTAACGTCGACTACGGTGAGGTTTTGGATCGACTTGCTAATCACGTTGACCCAATTCTTGATCAAGCCAGCACACATTTTCCTGCACGGAGTGTTTCAGTTGTTTATACCGGGCCGATGCCGGTGACCTATGCAGCACAGCAAACCTTGCTCAGCGACTTGATCAAAAGTTTTGCAACGGCTCTCGTGTTGATCACGATCGTGATGATGATTTATCTCCGTAGCATCATTGCGGGACTGGTGGTCATGATTCCTAACTTGTTCCCTACGGTTCTCTTGTTTGGTTTTACGAGTGTCTGTGGCATTGCTGTGGATATTGGCTCGGTGATGACTGCCAGCGTGGCACTTGGAATTGCCGTCGATGACACACTTCACTTTTTGACGTGGTATCGACGTGAACATGCCACTGGCAGAGATGCGGCCGATGCGGTACGTAAAGCTTATGATCACTGTGGGTGGGCGATGTTGCAGTCGACCCTGATTTGCGGTTGTGGCATGTTGGTCTACACCATGAGCTCTTTCATACCGGCCCAACGGTTTGCCTTAATGATGATTGCCTTGCTGGCGATGGCATTGGC
Organism: Lacipirellulaceae bacterium; assembly: GCA_965243695.1. Taxonomy (GTDB): domain Bacteria; phylum Planctomycetota; class Planctomycetia; order Pirellulales; family Lacipirellulaceae; genus JAKVCB01. The sequence goes on from CBDEWC010000047.1 coordinate 71,764, forward strand.
AGGCGACTTGTTTCTGTTGCCGGCGATGTTGCTGGGGCCTTTTGGAAAATGGCTGAGACCCACCGTCAACGAGGTCGTTGAGGACTCCCCTCTTTGGGGTGTGACTCACGCACCACAACCTGGGTTGGAGCCAATCAAAAGCCTTTGAATAATTTGTGAGAAGGTAATGAGCACCTCTGTTGGTATTCTTTGCCGAAGGTATGTGCACCTACAGGGAACAGAAAAAATCGGGTTGAGTGATACTTTTGGGCACCCAGGCCTGCCGCCATCACTATTTTTCACGACGCCGCGGTCAGTCGGTAGTACCACACCTGAGGTACAACCGGAGAAATTAAAGCAGCGGCTCCATGAGCCGGGCGACGTTTTCGGCAAATCGTTGCCTGACGGAGCGGGCATTCCAGGTGTCAAAGTCCATCATCTTGGAACGGTCCATATAAGACTGCTGCAATTGATGAATCGCGTTGGTCGCTTGCGGGTCAAAAATCGCCAGAGAGATTTCGAAATTCAACCGAAAGCTGCGCGGGTCCAGGTTCAGCGAACCAAACAGGCTGAATTTTTTATCGATCGTGATACTTTTGGTGTGGAGTAGGCCTCCTTGGAACTGCAGGATCTTTACCCCTGCGGTCAGTAAATCGGCCTTGAATGCCTGGCTTGCAAAGCGAACCAGCAACGAGTCAACTTTGTCTGGCACAATCAGGATGACTTCAACGCCCCGCTGGACCGCAGTGGTAAGGGCAACACGTAGTGCCTCGCTGGGAACAAAGTACGGGGTGGTAAGGATCACTTGTTCATGCGCAGAATAAATTGCCATCAATAAGAAATTCTCAATTGCGTCTGTGCGGAATGCGGGGCCAGAGGGGAGCACCTGGAGAATACTTTGGCCAGATAGCGATGTTGGATGGATCTTGGATTGCTCCCGCAACTGGGCGAGATCTGATTTTGACTCTACAAACCAGATGCCCAGGAACGTGATGGTGAATGCTTCGACTGCCGGACCGGTGATGCGAACCATTGCATCGACCCAGTTGCCAACGCCGGATTGTTGTTTGAAGAATCGCGGATCGACCAGGTTAAGGCTGCCTGTGTAGGCAATCGTGCCATCGATGATGACCGCCTTGCGGTGCATGCGCAGATCAAACCTTACGAAAAGCATGCGAATGCCTCCTCCTGGTAAGGCTCCGCAGATTTCAATTCCTGCTTGTTGCATTTGACGGCAGATTTTACCTTTCAAGAAACTGCGGCTTCCGACGGAGTCGACGAGAATTCGGCAGCATACGCCACGGGCTTTTGCGCGGAGCAGAGCTTCGGCAACTTCGTCGGCACGACCCCCTGTCTGCCAGATGTAGAACAATAGATCGCACGAATGTTCAGCAGCGTTGATGTCTTTGATCAACCGATCAAAGACGGTGTTCCAGTTGGTTAGCAGTTCCACCTCATTGTGGGAGAGGGCTGGCAATCCAAATGACCGTCTCGCCAGATGGGCCAATGGGGAAAAGTCGTTTCCCACATCGGCCCAGTTGACACGGAATTGTTGCGGTAACTCATCGAGCCATTCACGAATCGGATCGAATACCGATTCAAATCGGCGCGCACGTCGATGCCCCAAACGAAGCTCTCCCACTAAAAGATAAGCAACGAGGCCTGCCACCGGGAAGACGAAAATTACCATGATCCACGATAACGATTCTCCGACACTGCGGCGGCGCATGATGACTCGCAGGGCCAGCGCAAGTTGCAATGTGAAGTGACCGATCACAAATGCGGTCGTCCACCATTGATCCGTGTGGGACGCATCTCCAGCCTTTGCCAGAATGGTCCCGGCAGCGACTAGAGACATCATGTTTTCGGTTATGCCGTCCATTTAAAGTCAGCTACCAGGGGGAGGTGATCTGAAGCTTGTCGGGCAAGTTTCGTGTGCGCAGCGAAGGTATGATACGCTTCAAGTTTGCCCGTGTAAAAGATCTGATCGAGCGAACGTAGAGGGAGCGTTGCCGGAAAAGTGCGAATACTGATGCCAGCAGACTGAAATCCTTCCGGTTGGAGGATGTTTTTTTTTAGGGTTCCCCAGACATCATTAAAATCCCCGCCAAGGATCATCGGTAGGCGGTGGTCGTGGACCATGCGGTTGCTGCGGAGCAGCCGCCGGAGCTGTATTTTGCGTTCAAACCCAGCCAGGCCAAGATGCAGATTGGCGACCAGAAAGCTTCGCACGTGTCCCTCGAAGTGCTGTTGGCAACGAACAACCAACGCTTGACGACGCTTTTTCAAAGGGACGGAGAGGTCAATGTTCTCGATGTGACTCAGCGGAAATCGGCTCAATATGGCATTGCCGTAATGGCCTGTTTTTAAATGCACATTTTGCTGATACGCTTGGTGTGCATAGCCTAAATCGCTGGCCAGCCGATCCACCTGGCGGTCATGCCGAGACCGGGGTACTCCATCATCGACTTCCTGGAGCAAAACAAGGTCAGGGTTGTACCCCTGTACCACGTCCTCGATGCGCTCTAAACAATACTTGCGGTCGTTGCCAATTCCCTTATGGATGTTGTAGGTCATCAAGCGAAACTGCATGGTCATAGAACACTTTTGGGGGCAGGGTATTTCCGGGGCTCTCAAGCAGGTTCGGAGGGGGGAAGCAGTTAACCTCTTTTCCACCCAGCAGTGGAAGATGCCTGTCGAAGGTACCCGTAATCGTTACTGTCACGAAACTGGACCCTAAATGGGCCGCTTTTTCCACCTCTACGGGTTGTCGCTTGCGGTGACCGCGCCACGGAGTATCTTCCCAAAATTCCAACGGGCTCCGGCGAGACAAACCAAAACGCAAACAACGCTGTAGTTCTGCGACCTTGCCCAGGGTTGGGGTAGTTCGATCGACTCGTGGTGGCTGGAAAATGATCGTTTCGCCTGTGGTGACCAACAGGGAAAAGAATTCTCTCCACAAGCGCACCTTCAAGTGGGGCGCCAAACTGCTGGACGGCTATTTTTGGGGGTAGCTCTGCGGCAGGAGAGTTGTCAATTTCAGTAGCCCCAGACTCTAACCGGTGGGGCGTAGTAGGTTGTCCTGTAACGGCCCCAAAACGGACGTCGGTAGGTGACCGGGTACACGGCGGGTGCGTAGTAGACCGGGGCCGGCGCGTAGTACGTAGTCACAGGTTGGTAGCATGGGGCTACAGGTTGGTAGCACGTGTTCGCAGTTGGACAGCAGGCTGTTGGACAACACTGGGCTGTTACTTTTTCAGCAAGCGCCCCAATGGTACCAATTGCTACCAGGGAGAGGAGGAGGTGTTTCATGGGGTATCCTTTCTAATTGTGGCCAGTTGAGACCTTCCGAGATTGTAAGCAGCGGTACTTGAGTATGAACGGTCGACAATCTTACTGCAAGCAGTCGAGGGACCACGGGGTGTCCCCAAAAGGTCACACACCCACAGAAAAAAAGAGACTCCGTACCAGCAAGAGGCTCCCTTTTTAGAGGGGCCGGTTGACAAAAAATGTTGTCGACCATCTCCCGCAATGGGATGAAGCTAGTATATATAAGGGCAAGAAACGGAACTTATTGGACACAGGTGCCAGATGAGTGTGGAAAAAAAGCGGTTGGAAGAGAATCACTCGGGGGACCAGGATTGGTATCGCTGGGGGCCCTACTTAAGCGAGCGGCAATGGGGCACGGTCCGCGAAGATTACAGCCCAAGTGGTACTGCATGGGATTATTTTCCGCACGAGATGGCCCGCTCCCGTGCCTACCGGTGGGGGGAGGACGGGATCGGGGGTCTGAGCGACAACCATCAGCAGCTCTGCCTGTCGATCGCGCTCTGGAATGGCCAGGACCCGATCCTTAAGGAACGTGCATTTGGTCTCACCGGCAGCGAGGGAAATCACGGCGAAGATGTCAAAGAGTGCTACTACTACCTGGACGCCACTCCCACGCACTCGTACTTGAAAATGCTTTTCAAATACCCGCAGGCGGCGTATCCCTACACACGCCTGGTCCAGGAAAATGCCCGCCGTGGCCGCGATCAAATGGAATTCGAACTGATCGATACGGGGGTGTTCGACGAGGACCGGTACTTCGACGTCTTCGTGGAATACGCCAAAGCGGGGCCTGATGACATCTTGATGCGCGTCACAGCGCACAATCGCGGCCCGGAGGAGGCAACGCTCCACCTGCTGCCACAGATCCTGTTTCGCAATACCTGGTCGTGGGACAATTCGGCCAAACCAAAGATTGAAAAACAGGAGGGGCACTTGGCGCTGTCGCACTTCGAGTTGGGCACTTACCGGCTCTACGTCGATGGAGATTCCGAGTTTCTGTTCTGCGAAAACGAGACAAATGGTCCTCGGCTCTGGGGCACAAAAGAGAAGGGGTACTTCAAGGACGCCTTGCACGACTACGTCGTGGGGGGAAAGAAAGATGCCGTTAACCCGGAATCGGTGGGGACCAAGGCAGCCGCTTACTACCAGCTTCCGATTAAGGCCGGTGGCAGCGAATCAGTCAGATTGCGTCTGACCGCTAAAACGCTCTCTGCTCCGTTTCAAAGTTTCGACAGGCAGTTCCAGCAGAGACAGCAGGAGGCGGACGAATTCTACGGCGAGCTGCAAGCGGACCTCACCGACGAGGATACGCGCCGGATCCAACGCCAGGCGCTTGCCGGAATGGTCTGGTGCAAACAGGTTTACCGCTACGATGTCGACACCTGGCTTGAGGGCGATCCCGTAGGGCCGTCACCCGTGGCGGGTCGCCAACTCGGACGCAACAGCCAGTGGCAACACGTTTTCTGCGACGATGTACTTTCGATGCCGGACGCCTGGGAATATCCCTGGTTTGCAGCCTGGGACCTGGCATTTCACTGTGTGCCGCTGGCACTGATCGATGTCGAGTTTGCCAAGCAACAACTCATCCTCTTGACCCGTGATCGTTATATTCATCCGAACGGACAACTGCCCGCTTACGAGTGGGCATTTGGCGACGTGAATCCCCCGGTGCATGCCTGGGCCGCCTTGCGGATTTTCCAGATGGATCGCAAGCAGCGGGACGATCCGGTAGGTGACATCGAGTTTCTCAAACGGGTTTTCAACAAACTAACGCTTAATTTTACCTGGTGGGTCAACCGCAAAGATGCCGGCGATCGTAACGTGTTTCAGGGTGGCTTTCTGGGGCTCGACAACATTGGTGTGTTCGATCGCAGCGCGCCGCTTCCAACAGGAGGCACCATTATCCAGGCCGACGGCACCGCGTGGATGGCAATGTACTCATTGAACATGATGCGGATTGCCTTGGAACTCGCCAAACATGAGCCTCTTTATGAGGACATGGCGACCAAGTTTTTTGAGCACTTTCTCTACATCGCCGAGGCGATGACCGACATCGGAGGAGTGCAGTTGTGGGACGAAGAGGATGCGTTTTTTTTCGATGTGCTCGATTTGCCCGACGGGAAGCGGATCCCGCTGAAGATCCATTCTATTGTGGGGCTGATCCCGCTGTTCGCCGTGGAGACGATCGAGCCCGAATTGCTCAAGAAAATGCCGAATTTCCTCGCCCGCATGAAATGGTTTCTCAAGCATCGTCCGGAACTTGCGTCGCTCGTTTCTCACTGGACCGTACCAGGTGTTGGCAAGCGGGGTCTGCTTTCGCTGCTCCGTGGGCATCGCATGAAATGTGTGATTCAGAGAATGGTTGACGAAGGGAAGTTCTTTTCGGACTATGGCATTCGTGCTCTCTCTCAGCGTTTACGGGATGAACCCTATATTTTTGACTGCGCCGGAGAGCGGCTCACGGTCAATTATGAACCGGGAGAATCAACCACAAGTCTGTTTGGTGGTAATTCCAATTGGCGCGGTCCGATCTGGTTTCCGATCAACTTCCTGCTGATTGAGGCATTGCAGAAGTTCCACCATTACTACGGCGACAATTTTAAAATCGAGTGTCCCACCGGTTCAGGGAACTTGTTGAGTATCAACGAGATTGCCGACGAAATTTCAAGGCGGCTGGTGCGCATCTTTCAAAGTGATGAGCATGGGCGACGACCTGTCTTTGGCCATTATGAAAAGATGCAGACCGATCCTCACTTTCGGGACTACCTATGGTTTCACGAATATTTTCATGGAGATAATGGGCGTGGTGTCGGGGCTTCACACCAGACTGGGTGGACGGGTTTGATTGCCAAGCTCATCCAACCACGGAAGCTCCCGCCGGAGTCCGACCCCACGATGCCAAAAAAAGAAACAACAAGTTCCAACAAGGAGAAGGTTTCATGACCGAGGCCGTTAAGGAAAAGTGCCCGGAAGGGTGCACGTCAGGCCAGAACATTCCCAAGATACTCAAGGGGCAAAAGGCGCTGGTGACCGGCGCCAATTCCGGAATTGGCAAAGGGGTTGCCCTGGCACTTGGTCAGGCGGGGGCCGAGGTGATGGTAAACTATGTCTCCCACCAGGATGCTGCCGAAGAGGTGGCCCATACCATTTCTGGCTACGGGAGTCGCTCGTCGACCTTTCACTGCGACGTGTCCCAGGAAGACCAGGTCGAGGCGATGTTCGAGCAGATGGTTAAGGAATTCGGCACGATTGATATCCTTGTCAACAACGCCGGTCTGCAGCGCGATGCACCCTTTGATGAGATGACGCTCCAGCAGTGGAGCACGGTGATCAATATTAATCTTACCGGGCAATTTCTCTGCGCCCGTGCCGCGGTCCGCGAATTTAAACGCCGGGGTGTGGTCAAAGAAGTTTCTTCTGCGGCAGGCAAGATCATCTGCATGAGCAGCGTACACCAACGGATTCCATGGGCCGGCCATGTGAATTATGCCGCCTCGAAGGGAGGCATCATGATGATGATGGAAAGTGTCGCACAGGAGGTGGCTCCCCATCGTATTCGCGTCAACGGTATTGCACCGGGAGCGATTCGCACGCCCATCAATACCGAAGCCTGGAAGACGCCGGCCGCCTATGAATCGCTGATGACACTGGTGCCCTACAACCGGATTGGTGAGCCCGAAGACATTGCCCAGGCCGCAGTCTGGCTGGCCTCGGATCATTCCGACTATATCACCGGCACAACCTTGTTCGTCGATGGCGGGATGTGTCTGTATCCAGGGTTTGCCGACGGAGGTTAAGGCAGGTTTCAAGCAACGGGTTGCTGTCTTACCCGGTAGTCGAGAAAGGGCCGCAGGTTGATGTCGTTAACGGTTGCAAAAGATGCCGAGTGGCTCGAATCAGATGGCCTGGGCGGCTTTGCCTCTGGCACGGTATGTGGGCAGCGGACCCGTCGTTACCACGCGCTGTTGCTCACCGCGACCGAACCACCCAGCGGCCGCATGGTGCTGGTGAATGGTTTTGATGCATCGGTCGAAACATCGGCCGGAAGCCACTGGATTTCCTCGCAACTTTATGCGCCGGACGTGGTCGCGCCAGACGGTGCCGATTTTTTAGAATCTTTCCAGAGCACACTGTGGCCACAGTGGACTTACCGGCTGGCCGACGGAACGCTTCTCGAACAGGAGTTGTTCGTTCCCCACGGCGCGTCGGTGGTGGCAATTCGCTGGCGGCTGCGCTCGGCCTCCGGGAAGGCAACCCTGCGGGTTCGCCCGTTGCTCTCAGGCCGCGGATACCACTCGTTGCATCACGAGAACTTGACCTTCTGCACCGATGGCCAGGTGGCCGGAGACGCAGTCCGTTGGCGGCCTTACGAGGGAGTTCCTTCCACGACGGCCATCACCAACGGTCACTACGACCATCAGCCAGTTTGGTACCGCAACTTCCTTTATGAACGTGAACGTGAGCGGGGGCTCGATGACACCGAGGATCTTGTGGCTCCGGGGATTTTCTCCTGGGATTTGGGGGCGAATGAGGCAGTCTGTTTTTTTGCCACGGAACCGCATGAAGCAACAGTTCGCCACTGGGGCGCCGAGCCATCGGCAGCATTTGCCGAAATCAGTGGCCTTGAGCAGGATCGTCGCCAGGCACTCGGTTCACCATTGCACCGCGCCGGAGATGCCTACCTGGTCGCGGGCCGCGGAGGCAAGACGGTGCTGGCGGGTTTTCCCTGGTTTACCGACTGGGGCCGCGATACTTTCATTGCACTGCGAGGTCTTTGCCTGGCGACCGATCGGTTGGACGACGCTCGCGATATTCTCGTTGCCTGGGCAGGCACGGTTGATTGCGGCATGCTTCCCAATCGATTTCCCGACCAGGGAGGGCAGCCAGAATTCAACTCGGTCGACGCCTCGCTCTGGTACATCATTGCCTGTCACGAATACCTGGAAGCCGTGAAGCGACAACGGCGAAGCGTGTCTCCTTCTGACGATGCGGCACTCTCAGAAGCAATCGAAGCCATCCTCAAAGGTTATTCCGAAGGCACCCGTTACCAGATCGGTCGCACCGACGACGGCCTGCTCGCCGCGGGCCAGCCAGGCGTGCAATTGACCTGGATGGATGCCAAGGTGGGCGATTGGGTCGTGACCCCAAGAATCGGCAAGCCGGTGGAAGTGCAGGCGCTCTGGCTCAATGCACTGGCGATTGGTAGCCAACGGAACAAGGCCTGGAAACCGTTTTTTGAAGCGGGACTTTTGTCGTTTGAGTCTCGGTTCTGGAATCGAGCCACGAATAGCCTTTTTGATGTGGTGGATCCCGACCACATACCCAACACGGTGGACGATACGTTCCGACCAAACCAGATTTTTGCCGTCGGTGGCTTGCCGCTGCAACTCATCAAGGGGCAACGAGCCAGGCAGATCGTCGATGCAGTCGAGACGCGGTTGTGGACGAGCCTGGGGCTTCGATCGCTTGCGCCAGGTTCTGTGAATTACGCATCCCACTATCAAGGGGCAGTGCGTGAACGTGACGGCAGTTATCATCAGGGCACCGTGTGGCCATGGCTCACCGGTCCGTTTGTCGAGGCTTGGGTCCGGGTGCGGGGCAATACGGCCGATGTCTGCCGGGCTGCCCGCCAGCAGTTTCTGCCTGCCTTCAGGCAGCACTTCGACACGGCCGGTATCGGCCACATTTCGGAGATTGTCGATGCCGATGCTCCACACACCCCGCGCGGCTGCCCGTTTCAGGCGTGGTCGGTCGGCGAGTTGCTCCGGCTTACACACAGTGTGCTTGCCGAGGAGCCAACAGCCCAGGAGGTGGCAGCCCGTTAACGGGCCGCGGCGCCATTCTTAAGAAAATGGGTTGGGTGGGGGTCCTGGTTGACCAGGTTGCTCTCGGAGTGGTGCGATAAACCGCCGAATTTTCCGCCCTAGGGTGGTTATCGTACATGAACCCATCGGGTAAAACGGGTGGCTACGGACAGATCAGGAGGGCGCTGTGGGAAAGAAATCGGGTCGGCTGGGACCTGAGAGGGCCCGCTCCTACAACGTGCCATCAAGGCGGTTTGTATCTGCCCTTTGATGGCAGGATATTGCCGGTACTCGCGGACCACTCCTTGCCAGATCCTTATCCAAACCGACTTGTACCTGTTGCCATTGCAAAGGAATACCCATGGGCCAGTCGATGAAAGTAGGGATTGCGGCCGATCATGGTGGTTTTGAAATGAAGCAGGCGCTCATCGAGAAGCTACTGGCCGAAGGCCACGAGGTGGAGGATTTTGGGGCGGATACCTTGGACCCGGATGACGACTATCCCGATTACATCATTCCGCTTGGCAGGGCGGTTGTCGCCGGAGAGGTGGAGCGGGGGATTGCCATCTGCGGCAGCGGTGTTGGTGCGTCGGTGGCGGCCAACAAGATTCATGGGGTTCGTTGCGGGCTTTGCCATGACCATTTCTCGTCCCGCCAGGGTGTCGAGGATGATGATATGAACGTACTTTGCCTGGGTGGCCGCGTGATGGGCCAGGCGGTGGCATGGGATCACGTGGCAGCGTTTCTCGCGGCCCGCTTTAGCGGAGCCGAGAGGCACAGGCGACGGCTTCGCAGAGTCGCCGAGTTAGAAGCAACATGACATGGGGAAAAACAGAAATCCAGCAAGAGGTAAGCAGGCGTAACCAGGGTGGGTACCTGGAGCCGCGATGATTCAGCAGCGCTATTTTTCAGCAGCGCTATTTTTCAGCAGCGCTATTTTTTAGCAACGCTATTTTTCCATAACCAGGACGAGTTGGAGATTTTTATCATGGATCCTCAGGCACTCTGGGATCGGTACCAAAAACACCTCTGTACGGTCGACTCCCTCAATCTGGCGCTTGACATAAGCCGGATGGATTTTTCGGACGGTTACCTCGCGGAAATGAAGCCACAAATCGAGGCGGCCTATGCCGAAATGGCCGAGCTTGAGAAAGGAGCCATTGCCAACGCCGACGAGCAACGCATGGTGGGCCATTACTGGCTCCGCAACCCCCAGCTGGCGCCGACCGCTGAAATCAAAGCCGAAATCCAGCAGAGCGTCGCGCAAATCAAGACTTTTGCAGCCGACGTACATGCGGGCCGTGTGAAGCCCCCGGGGGCAGACAAATTCACCCAGGTCCTCTCGATCGGGATCGGCGGCTCGGCGCTGGGCCCCATGTTTGTGGCCGATGCGCTCGGGCAGCCCGGAGACGACAAGATGCAGGTTGCGTTTGTCGACAACACCGATCCAGACGGCATTGCCCGTACACTGGCCAAACTGAAAGGCCGCCTGACTGAGACGCTCTGTATCGTGATTACCAAGAGCGGCGGCACACCTGACACCCGCAACGGCATGATGGTCGTGCGGCATGCCTTTGAGTCGGCGGGCCTCGACTTTGAGAAACATGTTGTGGCGGTGACGATGAAGGGTTCCAAGATGGACCAGCTGGCAGAAAACCAAGGTTGGATTGCCCGCTTTCCCATGTTTGACTGGGTGGGAGGCCGCACCAGCGAACTCTCGGCGGTCGGCCTGCTGCCGGCCGCGCTGCAGGGACTCGATATTGAAGGAATACTCGCCGGCGCTGCCGCCTGTGACGAGGTGACCCGAGGTACCCGGACAGCCACCAACCCGAGTGCCCTGTTGGCCCTCATGTGGTACCACGCCACCGGCGGCAAGGGCCAGAAGGATATGGTCATGCTGCCCTACAAGGACCGCCTGCTGCTCTTGAGCCGCTACCTGCAGCAACTGGTGATGGAATCGCTCGGAAAACGACTCGATCGCGACGGCAACCGGGTTGACCAGGGGATTGCGGTTTACGGGAACAAGGGGTCGACCGACCAGCACGCCTACGTGCAGCAACTGCGAGACGGTGTGAACAACTTCTTTGTGACTTTTATTCACGTACTCGAAGCGGGGCACGACACGGTTGAGGTGGAACCAAATACCACCGCAGGCGATTACCTCAACGGGTTCCAGATCGGTACCCGGGAGGCCCTGTTCGGGAACGATCGCCAATCGATGACTCTCACCGTTGGGCAGGTGGATGCCCGCACGATCGGTGTGCTGATTGCCCTTTTTGAGCGGGCGGTCGGGTTTTACGGGAGCCTGGTCAACATCAACGCCTATCACCAACCGGGCGTCGAAGCGGGCAAAAAGGCGGCGGCAGCCGTGCTCGACTTGCAAACTCGTGCTTCCGCTCAGCTCTCCGGCTCACCGCAGACCGCTGGGCAATTGGCCTTGGCAATCGACGCTGTAGAGAGCGTAGAAACTATCTACCTGGTGTTGGAACATTTGGCCGCCAACGGCCGCATCAGGCGCACCGCGGGTGCTTTTCCCGCAGAGACCACGTATTGTCAAAAGTAGTCCCTTCAAATTTCAATGGCCTGTCGGCCGAGGACAAAACGATGTCGAATCTTGTTGAATCACTCCTGAAACACACCACGATTGTCCAGGATACGGGCGATATTGCCGCGATCGCAGAATTCAAACCGCAGGACGCCACGACCAATCCAAGCCTCATTTTTAAGGCGGCACAGATGCCTGCCTACGAAAAACATCTGGAAGATGCCCTGGAGTTTGGGCGCCAGTCTGGGGGGAGCAAGGTGGACCAGGCCGCCGCCTTCCTCGACAAACTGTTTGTCAATTTTGGGGTAGAAATTCTCCAGTACGTTCCGGGCCGTGTTTCCACGGAGGTCGATGCCCACCTGAGCTTTGATACCGAGGCAACTATCGCCAAGGCTCGGCGGTTGATTGGGCTGTACAACGACAAATCGATCGGGCCCGAACGGGTATTGATCAAGATTGCAAGTACCTGGGAAGGGATTCGCGCAGCCGAGCAGTTAGAGAAGGAAGGAATCCATTGCAACCTGACGTTGCTGTTTAGTTTTGCCCAGGCGGTGGCCTGCGCCGAGGCCGGCGTGACGCTTATCTCTCCCTTTGTGGGTCGCATTTACGACTGGTACAAGCAGGACCAGGGTGTTGACGACATTCCCATTGCGGAGGATCCGGGCGTGGCGAGTGTCACGAAGATTTTCAACTACTTCAAGCATTATGATTATCCGACCCAGATTATGGGAGCGAGCTTCCGCAAGGTCGATCAGATTGTTCATCTGGCGGGTTGCGATTTGCTGACGATCAGCCCGTCGCTGCTGGATGAAATGCAGGCGACCGAGGGCGAGATTGAGCCGCAGTTGAAGGTGGAGGACGCAAAACGCCACTCGGTTGAACGGGTGACCCTGGACGAAAAGGCGTTTCGTTGGATGCATAACGAAGATCCGATGGCGGTGGAGAAGCTGGCAGAGGGCATCCGCAAGTTTGCCGAAGATACGGTAAAACTCAAAAAGTTCGCACAACAAAAAGTAGCCCAGGGTGTTTGAGATCGTCGAACCTGAACGGTAAAGGAGTTCAACATGCAATTGGGAATGATTGGCCTTGGCCGCATGGGCGCGAACATGGTGCGGCGGTTGATGAAGGGCGGACATGAGTGTGTCGTTTTTGACATGAGTGCCGACGCGCGCAAGGCAATTGCCGCCGAAGGCGCGGTGCCGGCGGCAAGTCTTGAAGAATTTGTGGAAAAGCTCACCCTTCCCCGGGCCGTCTGGATGATGGTGCCAGCCGGCGTGGTAGGATCGACGGTCGAGAATCTTGCCGGACTCCTGTCAAAGGGAGATATCTTGATTGATGGGGGCAATTCCTACTACAAGGACGACATTGCACGGGCTCGGCACCTACAGGAAAGCTCAATTCACTATGTTGATGTGGGGACCAGTGGCGGCGTGTGGGGGCTCGAGCGGGGTTACTGCATGATGATCGGGGGCGAAAAGCCAATCATTGAGCATCTCGACCCGATTTTTCAGACGCTGGCCCCCAGCATCGATTCGGCCGAACGGACCGAAGGACGCGATGCGAAGGGAGGCACCGCCGAACATGGTTACCTCCACTGTGGACCCAATGGAGCGGGTCATTTCGTAAAGATGGTTCACAACGGGATCGAGTACGGAATCATGGCGGCCTATGCTGAAGGATTGAATATTTTGCGACATGCCAACGTCGGCGAAAAAGGCCGGCAGGTCGATGCCGAGACGGCACCGCTGCGGAATCCTGAGGATTACCAGTATGACCTGGATCTGGCCGACGTCGCGGAAGTCTGGCGACGCGGGAGCGTCATCTCCTCCTGGCTACTGGACCTCACGGCGCATGCCTTGTTGAAGGACCCTCAACTGGAAACGTTTGCGGGCCGGGTTTCCGATTCGGGCGAAGGTCGCTGGACGATCAGCGCCGCGATTGACGAGTCGGTTCCGGCACCGGTCCTCACCACAGCTCTCTATGAACGGTTTTCTTCACGCAACGAAGCAGAATTTGCCGACAAGGTGTGTTCGGCGATGCGGAAAGAGTTTGGCGGTCACATCGAACGTGCCTCCGGTGGCTAGCAGCCCCCGGCAGACACGCTCGCTCCGATCGATGAAAGTGCACACATGACAAAAGAAAACGCGAATCCGAATACGGTCACCGGGCCATTTCTGGGCGTGATATTCGGCGCCAACGGCGATCTCACCAAACGCAAACTCATTCCGGCGCTTTTTAGCCTCGCGCGGGACGGGCTTCTCTCTCGGGACTTTGCCATTCTCGGCGTGTCCCTGAAGGAGATGACCGACCAGGAGTATCGGGAGAAGGTTGCCAGTGACATGCGGGAGCTTGCGCCCGATTTGTTCACGCCGGAGCTACAGCAATTTTTCGAGGAGCGGCTCTACTACCTGTCGGGTGATTTCACGACCGCCGAGACCTTTGGCAAGTTGCACGCGCGTGTCGAAACAATCAGCAAGCAACACCATACCCAAGGCAATGCATTCTTCTACCTGGCGACAGCTCCCGGATTTTTTGGACCCATCGTCCACTCGCTCGGCGATGCGGGCTTTACCAGGGAAAACGAGAATGTCTGGCGGAGAGTGATTATCGAAAAACCGTTTGGTCGCGATCTCACCACGGCTCGGGCTCTGAATGCGGACATTCAGAGTGTGTTGTCGGAGGATCAGATTTATCGGATCGACCATTACCTGGGTAAGGAAACGGTCCAGAACATTGCCGTTCTCCGGTTCGCCAACGGCATGTTTCAGCCCGCCTGGAGCAATCTCTTCATTGATCACGTTCAGATCTCAGTGACCGAAACCTTGGGAGTTGAGCACCGGGGCGGGTACTACGATCAAGCGGGCGCCCTGCGTGACATGGTGCCCAATCACATCTTTCAGTTGCTCACGCTCGTTGGCATGGAAATGCCGCTTTCCTTCGGGCCTGAAGACATGCGCAACGAACAGGTAAAAGTATTGCATGCGATACACCCACCCAAAGCGGGCGATGTCGCGAGCGAAGTGATTCGCGGGCAGTACGCGGCAGGGAGCCTCGGCGGAGAATCGCGAGTCGCATACCGCGATGAACAGGCGGTGGACAAAAAATCAATGACCGAGACGTTCGTCGCGCTGAAACTGCAGATCGAGAATCAACGTTGGGCGGGAGTTCCCTTTTACCTGCGGACCGGTAAGCGGCTCGCGAAGCGGCTCACCGAAATCGTGATCGCGTTCAAAAAACCACCCTTTACGCCCTTCCGCGAAACGGCCATCGATCCGCTCGAGCCAAACCAATTGATCATCCGGATTCAGCCAAACGAGGGAATCTCCATGCGGTTTGGCACCAAGGTGCCCGGGACGCTGTTGAAAATGGACGCGGTTGACATGGATTTTTTCTATGCCGATCATTTTGGGCGGACACCTGCAACCGGTTACGACCGCTTGCTCTACGACTGCCTGCGGGGAGAAGCAACGCTGTTCCGCCGTGCCGACATGGTCGAGGCGGGCTGGCGGGCTATGGAAACCGTGCAGGAGGCCTGGGCCGCCGACGACCAATCGTTATGCAGCTACCCAGCTGGAAGTTGGGGGCCTGCAGAAGCGGAGGAGCTGCTTGTTCGCGATGGGCGGCAATGGAAGGTTTACGAATGATTGAATTTCCAGACAGATCAGGCGGCACGGTTGGGGTGAACTCGGCTCGGCTTCCCGAGAACAAGGAAGAAACATCATGAGTATCCCGTCGGTCGTTCGCGCAGAGGATGCCGAAGGGGTTTGTGAGTGGGCCGCCCAGGAGTTTTTGCGGCTCGCCGAAGAGTCGGTTGCCGCCCGGGGCCGTTTTACGGTTGCCCTTTCGGGTGGATCGACACCGCGGGCCCTTTACCAGCGACTGAGTTTGGCACCGAACCGCGGCCGCGTGGACTGGTCGAGCGTGGAATTTTTCTGGGGAGACGAACGGAGCGTGCCACCGGAAGATGAATCGTCAAATTTTCGCATGGCCAACGAAGCGATGCTTCAGACGCTTGCAATTCCGGAGGCACAGATCCACCGCATGGAGGCGGAGCGCGAAGATTTTGAGGCAGCCGCCAGTGAGTACCAGGCGACGATTGCCCGTGTCCTGCAGGTCTCGGCCACAGGTTCACCGCCGGCTGTCGACCTGGTCCTTTTAGGGATGGGCCCCGACGGCCACACGGCATCCCTTTTCCCAGAAACCAAGGCCCTGGACGAGACGACCCGATGGGTTGTGCCCAACGAAGTACCACAGCTGAACACTCGGCGTATGACACTCACCGTACCGATGATCAATGCCGCGCGGTCGGTGATGTTTTTGGTGGCCGGCGAGAAAAAAGCGACCCTCCTTGCGGAGGTGCTTCATGGTCCGCGCCGGCCTCGCCAGCTTCCTTCCCAACAGATCGCGCCGGTTAGCGGCAGGCTTATTTGGCTGGTCGATGAGGCGGCATCCCAGAAATTGCCCCCTTCCATCAGCGAGTAGCTTCCTTTCCATCAGCAGACAGATAGCGACCTATGACAAATCGTGGAAAGATCAAACTGGCACCTTCGATTCTGGCAGCCGATTTTTCGACGCTAGCCAGTCAGGTCGAGGAGGCAGAAGCCGGAGGCGCCGATCGGATTCACGTCGATGTGATGGATGGTCATTTTGTGCCCAATATTAGTATCGGTCCGCCGGTGATTGAATCGTTGCGGTCGGTCACCAAGCTGCCGCTTGAGACACACCTGATGATTTCCGAACCGAATCGCTACCTGGAGGCTTTTGTCGAAGCAGGCAGTGACTCGCTTTTGGTGCATGTCGAGGGAGCTTTGCACCTGCATCGAACGGTGCACCACATCAAAGACCTTGGTAAGGATGCGGGAGTTGTGCTCAACCCGGCGACGCCTGCAGCAGCGATTCATGAGATTCTCCCCGATGTGGACCAGGTGTTGGTGATGACCGTAAACCCGGGATTTGGCGGCCAGAAATTTATTGAGAGTACCGTTGCTAAAATTGGCCAGTTGCGGGAGATGATTGACCGTAGTGGACGGCCTATCGAGTTGTCAGTCGACGGAGGGATTGATTGCGATGCGGCACAGCGCGTGGTTGCTGCCGGGGCGTGCGTGCTGGTTGCCGGTTCGTCAATTTTCCGGGCCCAGGAGGGGGTTGCGTCGGCAATGGCCTCTTTGCGAAGTGCAGCCGGTGGAGACTGACCAGTGCATTGTCGTAAGGTGAGGCCACACAGAGGGGAAGCAAAATTATGACGAAAGCGGATGTGGTCTTTTTCTTTGACGTGGACAACACGCTCCTGGACAACGATCGCGTGGCGGCCGATCTGAAATCGCACCTGGAGAGTACGGTTGGTGCCGTTGCCAACCAGCGGTACTGGGCGCTGTTGGAAGAGGTTCGTCAAGAACTTGGCTACGCCGATTATCTCGGGGCCCTGCAAAAGTATCGCGTGGAGAATCCACGCGATACCCATTTGCTGGAGATCTCTTCCTACCTGCTCAACTATCCCTTCGAGGATCGTCTTTACCCCCATGCGATGGAGGTGGTGGCTCACGCACAGCAGTGGGGTACGGCAGCCATTCTGTCTGACGGGGACGTGGTCTTTCAGCCCCACAAGATTGAGCGTGCGGGGATCGGTGCGGCCGTCGAAGGGAATGTGATGGTCTATATCCATAAAGAAGACGAAGTCACAGATGTCGAGCACCGTTATCCGGCAAAGCACTACGTGATGGTTGACGACAAGCTATGGATTTTGGCGTCGATGAAAGAAGCCTGGGGTTCACGGCTGACAACCGTCTTTGCCAACCAGGGCCACTACGCCCAGGATCCCGAGACGCTGAAGAAAACTCCACCCGCCGACCTGCAGGTCAAGCGGATCGGAGATTTTTTGGAGTTCGATTTCGAGACCCTGACAGGGGCAGCAACCGGTCGGTAACCGCCAGGCTCTTGGCCAACGGTTCTTTGGCAAGCCAACGGTTCTTTGGCAAATAGGCGCCGAGCATGGTCGGTCACCGGTTCAGGAGATCACCCCGTGAACCGGACGACCACCAATGAGCTATCGACTGCCTGGATGCGGCACGACTGGCAGCAACACGCCTCCGCAAGCCTCTAAGGTTGACCGGGCCGGCTTGGCCTGGTTCAAGCGATCGTAATGTCCCGGTCAAGATAGACGTCCTGAATGGCACCGAGCAATTCGATTCCATCAGCCAGCGGTTTTTGAAATGCCTTGCGCCCGCTGATCAGTCCAATTCCTCCGGCCCGTTTGTTGATCACGGCGGTACGAACAGCGTCGGCCAGATCGCTCGCTCCGGAGGGACCTCCCGAGTTGATCAGCCCCATGCGTCCCATGTAGCAGTTGGCGACCTGGTAACGGCAGAGATCGATTGGATTGTCGGAGGTCAGCTTTTCGTAGACCAGTGGTGAAGTTTTGCCAAAATCAATTGCCGTGTAGCCACCGTTGTTGGTCGGCAACTTCTGCTTGATAATATCGGCCTGGATCGTTACGCCGAGGTGATTGGCCTGGCCGGTGAGATCGGCCGCGGCATGGTAATCGGTGCCGCCCTTTTTGAATCCATCGTTTCGCAGGTAACACCAGAGGATGGTTGCCAGGCCAAGGTTGTGTGCGTGCTCGAAGGCCTCGGCAACTTCTACAATTTGGCGGTCTGATTCATCCGAGCCAAAATAGATCGTGGCCCCGACGGCCGCCGCACCCATATCATAAGCCCGGTCAACACTTCCGAAGAAGATTTGATCAGGGTGACTGGGATAGCTGAGCAATTCGTTGTGGTTGATTTTCACCACAAAGGGAATTTTATGCGCATAACGGCGCGTCACAGCACCCAGGACACCCAACGTCGAGGCGACCGCGTTGCAGCCACCTTCGATGGCCAGTTTGACGATGTTGACCGGATCAAAATAATCGGGGTTGGGGGCGAACGACGCGCCTGCCGAGTGTTCAATGCCCTGATCGACCGGCAGGATGGAGAGATACCCCGTACCGGCCAGCCGCCCAGAGCGCAAGATCCACTCCAGGTTGCCTAGCACGCGGGAATTACGGTCACTGTCGACGAAGACGCGGTCCACAAAATCCGGGCCTGGCAAGTGCAATCGGCTGCTGGGAATGGTCTTGCACTCGTGTCCGAGCAGGCTATCTGCGTCGTCGCCGAGATGGGTACGGATCTGTTCGGACATCTTGATTTTCCTCTGGTACGTTATTTTTTAAGGGTCACCGGGAGCCCTGACTTGGGCCGCAACGCGAACAGCGTACCATATATTTGAGCCGGCGCTTAGTCTGCCTGGAGGGGGCTCTTATGGCTCTGGTGGGCCTGCTGGCATGCCGCACTTCAGGTGTACGGTATCCAATGTCGGTGGGACCTTGGCAGTCACGATCGCATTGGCTCGGTCGCGCACAAGTTTTGTCCCGTGAATCCCGAATCCGCATAACAGGCGTGTCACGTCATCCCAGGCGTACCGTTGGAAACGGTAGCAGCTTGCCAGGCCGCACAAGTATTCTACCTTCTCAGCCCAAACGAACCCTCAGCCCAAACGAACCCTCAGCCCAAACGAACCCTCAGCCCAAGCCATGGCACTGCCCGCGTTTGACATTGAACTGGTTTTTCATGACCGCATCGCCTTTCAGTAAGGTTCCGCTTCCTGTCGGCCGTGGGGACGTGCTATTCTACCGCTGACGCATGGAGTGGGCCGCTCGCAGGAGAACGTGGTCAAAAGTATCAACATGACCGAGGTTTTTATGACCCAACATGAGACAATTTTGGATCCGCCGCAGTCACTTTGGGGACGGTTTCGGTTTGTTGGCCCCTCGCTGATTATCACAGCAACCCTGGTGGGATCGGGCGAACTTTTGGCTACCACAACCTTTGGAGCCAAGGTTGGCTTTGCAGCGCTGTGGCTGATTATCGGGACCTGCCTGATCAAGGTTGCCCTCCAGGAGGCATTGGGCCGGTATACCATTTCCTCGGGTGATACCACGCTCACAGCGTTTGCCCGCTTGCCTGGCCCAAAAAACTGGGCCATCTGGTTCTGGCTGGTTGTGATTATTGCCACATCGGTCCAGCTTGGGGCGATTTCCCGAGTGGTAGGCGAAGCGGTGAAGCTGTCCCTCGGGCAAAGTGGTGCCGAGGAGTTTATTTGGGCTCCGGTGATTTGCTTGATTTGTCTCGTCCTACTCTACAACGGCAAATATGCCGTGATCGAAAAAGTTTCAACCTTGCTGGTGAGCCTTTTCTCGGTCGCAACCATTTTTACGGCGGCTGCGATTCAATGGACGCCCAACTTCATCACCGCAGCTGATCTGCTTGACGGTTTTCGTTTCCAATTTCCCGCAGAGGGAGTTGGAGTGGCACTCGGTATTGTGGCCATTGTAGGGCTCAGTTCGTCGGAACTTGTTTACTATGCCTACTGGTGTTTGGAGAAAGGGTACGCGAGGTGGACAGGGCCTAACGATGGGTCTGAGGCCTGGGCCCAGCGGGCACGAGGATGGATTCGCGTGATGCACGTCGATTGTATTCTCGCCTTTGTGATCTACACGGCCACGACCGTGGCCTTCTATCTCCTCGGAGCAACCGTCCTGCATCGGCAGAAAATCGATCCGGGTGAGGGTTTGGCCGTGCTCGAAAAACTTTCCCGCATGTATACCGAAACACTTGGCCCCTGGGCATTCTATCTTTTCATCGGTTCCGCTTTGCTGGTACTGTTTTCAACCCTGTTTGTTTCAATCGCTTCTTATGCCCGCCTTGTTCCCGATGCGATTTTTATCCTTCGCGGTGCGACCGACGTCAACGACAGCGTGCGGCGTCGATGGGTGCAACGGAGCGTGATTGTTTTCTCGATTCTTTTCGCGTTGATGGCCCAGGTTCGCGAGAACCCGGTTCAACTGGTGGTGATCGGTGTGATTGGACTGGCACTGTTATTACCCGTGATTTGCTTTGCCGCCGTGTGGCTTCGGTATGCGAAACTTGATCGGCGGATACGGCCTTCGTGGGCGTTGGACCTCTGGCTGTGGGCTTCGGCTATTTTGACCGCGCTGATGACAATTTTTGCTCTCTGGAAGGGAGCCGAGAAATACCTGCTCGGTGGAGGCTGACCGGTGGAGGCTGACCGGTGGAGGCTGACCGGGGTTGGCTTCAAGGTGCGGGTTCGACTTGCGAGAGGCACCACGGTTTTGAGCGCGCCGGTGTTCCAGGGAACTTGTTTGCGGTCAACTCGACCCGACCTCTTTGATGAGATTTCCGGATTGGAAGCAGTCGTGTGGGTACCGCTACGGCGACAGCCAGTTCGATCCAGAATTAGCCATGGTTTGAACTAGTAGGTTGCAAACCACTCATGGTCGATGGTGGGGAGCGTGTGTTTTTCCTGCCAGGGATGGCCGTATTGTTCCGCAACCTCGTTGAGTTGCTCCAAGCGGGGTAGCACGACCGATTGGAGAAGGTCGCCTCGCTCCGACTTTTCAGCGGTGGTAAGTTCCCGCCACAAGGCACGTCCAGCAAGAAATCCGGAGCAACCTGCTTCACAAGCGACCTGAAGTTGGGCCTTGAAGATCTCGAACGGGTCACCGCCTGAGAGCAAGGCCCAGGGGCAGGGTGACAAATCATTGAGTTCCTCACAGGCCGACCGCCACTTCGATTCGGAGGTGTCAAAATGCCCGTCGATAGGGAATTGTACTTTCAGCACGTCCGGTTTGAGCGCGCCGAGCCGTCGTACGGATTCGAGCACAATCCGCTGCCGCTGGCGGGCAAACTCGGGTGAGTTATCGGCCACATTTTTGTCAATCGAGTAGGCAATCGGTTCGAGAAACATCGGGATGTCTTCGCGGTTACACGCTTCGATGGCCTCTGCTGCGACACGTTCCTGCCGGGCGGTGAGTTCACCTGCATCCGGGTGATAGTACAAAACCAGTTTTACCCCACTGGCTCCCAGTCGTTTGATCTGGGTAACCCCCCAGCCGGGCATCGTTATCGTTTCCCGTGCCTGGGGAGTACCGTCGTAAAGTTCGCGTTCAAGCGCCGACAGGAAGCCGACATTCCCAGGCAGCGAGCCGGTGGCAACTGCTTGGCCGATACAATACTTGGCATCAAGGATCACTGCCGAAGCGAGGCCACCTGCTTTCCGGAGGATGTCGAGTTTGAAATCGGTGACCTCGTCGTCCGCAATGGCATACGGGTTTTCGGGATCAAGCATCTCGAGCAGCACGTCGCGATGATCAATCGCAAGAATTTTGATAATACCACGAGGGCTGGTCGCTGTTTGGAGGCAACGTAATTTTCCGGGAGTCAAACTGGCCATAATGGAGGGGGATTTCCTGAGGTCTGAAAGGGTTTTATCGCCAGGGACCGGCCTGGCCGTAGCGTGTGCCGGGGCGGCGGGAGGGTTGAGCCACCTTGGCCCCGGTAAGGATATCAGGGCCGAGGCCGAAGGTTAAGGGTGGATTGGGGAAGTTTGAGCCTGGGGTGGCACCAAACAACCCGCTTTGCAAATCGTCTCGAGAGGGATTCACTCCTCGTGCCTCTGCGTTTGCGTAACCGGCCGTATTGATCTCGCCGTATTGATCTCGCCGTATTGATCTCGCCGTATTGATCTCTTGGTGAGAGTAGACCACAATTCAGCGCGAGAGCCGCAGCTGGTAAAGAGGCCCAGGCCGCAGCTGGTAAAGAGGCCCAGTTAGTGGTCGACTCCCGTCGACAGAAAGAGGCTTTTGAATTTGCGAATACAGGGCCAATTTGCAAATACAGGGCCAATTTGAGAACAAAGGGTGCATCACTACGAAATACCAACAGCAACGTAGTTGATTAAAACGTGGTTGATTAAAACGTGGTTGGTTAAAACGTGGTTGGTTAAAAAGAACGATGGCAAAGACTTATTTAATTACCGGTGGTGCTGGAAACCTTGCTTGCCAGCACACGTTTGATCTGGTCGAGCGTGGCCATGCCGTTGTTCTGGCAGACATCGCCGAGGGACCGACGGCACCGATTGCCGACGGCTGCCGGTATGTGCAGCTGGATGTGACGTGTCGCGATCGACTCTCGGCGGTGCTGGGAGAATTTCGTCCTGACGTCCTGTTGCACCTTGCGTCGCTCCTTTCGGGAGCTTCCGAGGCCAATCGGGAACTGGCATG
This sequence comes from Lacipirellulaceae bacterium, assembly GCA_965243695.1. Lineage (GTDB taxonomy): Bacteria > Planctomycetota > Planctomycetia > Pirellulales > Lacipirellulaceae > JAKVCB01. Next base: position 94,541 of record CBDEWC010000047.1, read on the forward strand.
GCGGGTTAATATGGATGGCACTTTTGGGTTGTTTGAGGAAGCGCTCGCCCATGGTGTGCAAACCGTGTTTTTCCCCAGTTCGCTGGCTGCCTACGGAACGCCGCTTCCGAACCCGGTTCCCGAAGATTATCCGCAATGGCCAGTTGGCCTGTATGGTGTCACCAAGGCCGCCATTGAGCGACTTGGTAATTACTACCACGTTTGTCACGGGCTTGATTTTCGTTCGGTGCGACTACCGATCGTGGTTTCGGCCGGGGCTCCTCCTGGAGCTACCAGTGCCTATGCTTCGCGCGCCTTTGTCGAAACGGTAAAGGATGGTCATTTTCAGTTTCGGATTCGCCCCCTGTCGAGGCCTTCGCTGATTTATGTGAAGGATGTACTGCGGGCGATGACTCAGCTGGCCGAGGTCCCCCGTGAAAATCTCACCCGCACCGTTTACAACGTGCAGGCACTTTCACCCACCGCCGAGGAAATTGCCGGCGCCATCAAGGCTCGAATTCCCGCTGCCGACATTCGCTTTGAAATCGATCCGAAAATCGCGGACCTGATCGACAGCTGGCCAATTGAGTTTGAAGACCAGGCAGCACGGCGCGACTGGGGGTGGTCTCCACAGTTTGATTTAGACGCGATGGCGGACGATTTTATTGCCCAACTACGCGAGCCGGTTGTTTGAAGGGGCCAACTGCCGACAAGACAAGGCCGACAAGACAAGGGCCAATGTGAACCACGGCTGCCTGGCCTCTCAGTTGCCTGACCTCTCAGTTGCCTGACCTCCCGGATGTAGTAGCTCCTTGAGCGACAACCGCTCGAAGACCAAATCTGCCTGGCTCCCTTCGTAAACGATTCCGACGTGGGTATCGTCAACGCGGCTAAGGCTTGGGTAGCCAGCGCCACGGAATTCATCCAGCAGGGTCCGATTTTCCTCGGGCCAGGTCACTCCATCGTCAAAACTGACCCGAATCGAGTGATGATCCCGGCCGGTTTGGGAATAGGGGTTGGCAAACAGCAGGACGTAGCGATCGTGACCATCCTGCCGAAAATCAAACCGGCAAAAGCTGCCGCTACATCCCGGTTCGATCAGCGTCTTGCGATTGGTAACATGCGGAGTCCAGGTTTGGCCAAGGTCGCCAGTTGTGGCAACGGTCCGGAACTTGACTCCGTGTTCGGTTCTCATGTTCAACATGACCGATCCATCCGCCAGTTGAACCGCCTGGCACTCGCTGTTTCCCACAGATGCTGGCTGGCTGATCTTCCAGTGGGCACCATGATCGTCACTGGTGAGCAGGTTTGAGAATTCCTGCCCCTCGGCATTGCGGCCCTGGGTCGGCATGACCAGGGTACCATCGTCCAGCGCAATTCCTTGATGAGGCGAAGGTGCGAAAAGGACCCATTCCTTTTTTTTCCAGGCACGGGTCATGTTCTGCGGTTTGGACCAGGTTTGTCCATCATCGCGGCTGCGGACCATCAAGAATTGGGCCGTCTTGCCGATTTCAAATCCAGGTTCGGAACCGTCGGCGGTCCACTGATGCTTGCCCTCTTTATCGACCATCCAGACAGCAAAACAAAAGATCTCGCCGGTAGCCGGGTCAACAAGAAGCCCCGGATCACTGACGCCATTAAGTTCTTGTGGCCGTCCACCAACCGTTCCCTGGTCCATGATGATCCGCTGTGGTTCCCAGGTTTGTCCACCATCGACGCTTCGCAACAAGCCAATATCAATATCTTCCTGAAGGTCACGAGAGCTGCGTCGCCGCATGTCGTAGGCGCAGAGCAGGGTATTTTGGGGGGTGGTGGCCAGTGCCGGGATACGGTACGTGTGGACTCCGTCGTCGTAGTGCTTGCGGAGTGCGACACCGATCCGCTTTCTTAAGCTGCCGGTACGATCGACCGGCTCGATATGGCCGGCAGAGGTTTCGATATCAACACACGTTGCATCGACCTTGTGGTCCAGGCTGGCGGTTGGCGCCAGACGACACGACAACCAGAAGTGGTTTTCGCCCTGGTGCAGCCTGGCATGTCCGCCAATCACGACCGTTTGCCCGTCCGGTCGCAGGGCGTCTCCAAAACGCATCGCAGTGCTTGATTTTCCTTCTTCTCCTGCGAAAAACAGTTCCACCGCGTCGATGTCGTGATGATCATCGGTACCCCGCAGCGATACGGTGATCGAGCGAAGCTCAACAAAGGGTGATTCTGCCGAAATTTTGATCCGCAACAAGCCATTGTGTTGATTCCGCACCAGCACGGGATGAACATGCTGGGTAACCGAGGCTGACAATTCCTCGGCATAGATCAGCCGAGTGGCAGGCAGCGAGACCACGATGGCGAGTAAAGAGGCAAACATTGCGACAAATTTTTTCATAGCGACCGTCCGATGTCGTGTTCAAGATCGATGTTTCTCCTGGATTGTAGCGTAATGGTTGGCCATCCTCCAATAAAAAGGTAGCGCGAACCGGGAGTGGTTTTTAGGGTGGCTGGTGCGAGCTGAGGTGGACCTGTCGGTTTAACCGGGAGGCCGTTGGGACGGTTGCGCCAAACGGAAGATGCGCAACGGGGATCAGCGGCGCACAATCGTGGAAAAATCGAGCTGCCTGCACCTTGACCTTGGTGCTGACGCGAGGAGCATTCTTTGCAGTGACAGATCCAGGCTTTGCCGCGGTGGATCGGTGAAAGGGCGGGGAACTCCCTTTTCAGCCATGGTCAGCTGCACTCTTCGCAATCGTACCGTCAGAAAAATGAGCCCGGCGGGGTTCGAACCCACGACCTACGGATTAAAAGTCCGTTGCTCTACCAACTGAGCTACAGGCTCCCAAGGAAGTTTCCAGTTCCTCGGCGGTCATGATACCGTATGTGATAGCGGACCGAAACCGCCGATTCGTGGGAGGGGATCGTAATGCCTGGTCAAACCAACCGGTAGTACTGGAAAAAACGAAATGACTGGTACCTGTCCTGAAGATGACTTGCGAGCCTGCGAAAGGTAACCCCTGCTCGGGTTTGGACCTTCATCGGGCGGGCTTTTCATTCAGTAGACCGGGGTTTCCGTCGCTGACCTCGAAGCCATGATTTGCGGGAAGAAGAGGCGGTTGCGGGTTGGGTCGCCAACGCCAAAGGCCAAGCAGGGACCGTGGTTACGCGATGATCTTCTCTACGACGTGCGCGTCGGTAACGACCGCATCGGTCAGAGTCTCTGGCCTTCCGTGATGCGTAAACGTCAGTTGGTTGTGATCAAGCCCAAGCTGGTGGAGCAATGTCGCATGCAGGTCATTGACAGTGACGCGATCTTCGACGGCACGGTAGCCAAAATCGTCGGTTGCGCCGTGAATGTGGCCTGATTTAAATCCGCCGCCAGCGAGGAGCAGGCTGAACGCATTGCGATTGTGATCGCGTCCCGTACCATTTTGTGAGATGGGCAATCGTCCAAACTCGCCACTCCAGATGACAATGGTGTCTTCCAGCAATCCCCGCTGCTTCAGGTCGGTGATCAATGCAGCAGAGGGCTTGTCTGCAAAGGCGAAACAGGCTTCGTTTTCTGATTTTACATTTGAGTGGGAGTCCCATACCTGCGTATTGCCACCAAGCAGGTCTGGAAACACCTGGACAAACCGCACGCCTGCCTCAACCATTCTTCGTGCCATCAGGCACCGCAAACCATAGCGCTCTGTCGGCTTATCGTCCAGGCCATACATTTTGCGGGTTGCAGCAGATTCGCTGGAAAGGTCGAGCAACTCCCCGGCGGCCATTTGCATCCGCGCCGCCAGTTCATAATTTTGGATCCGAGCTTCCAGCGCCGATTCGTGTGGAAATTTCTCCTGGTGTGCGCGGTTGAGTTGGGCCAGCACCCGCAAGTTGTCGGCCTGAACCTCAGCAGGTGGTGGTGACTTCGACTTAAGGTTGAGGACCGGCGTACCTGAAGTGCTAATCTCCGTGCCGCGAAACATGGCTGGAAGCCAGCTGTTTTGCCAAAGGAGCGTACCGCTCGTGTTGTAGCCATTTGGATCACGGAGCACGATATAGGCAGGCAGGTTTTCGTTGGCACTGCCCAAGGCATAGGTGATCCAGGAACCCAATGCCGGTCGTCCCGGGAAGATCTTCCCGGTGTTTAACGCAACAAGCGCTTCGGTATGATTGTTGTGAAAGCTGGCCATCGACCGGACCAGGCACAGTTCGTCGGCGACGGTACCAATATGCGGCAAAATGTTGGCCATCCGCATGCCGCACTGGCCGTATTCTTGAAACGGAAACGGACTGCGGAGCAGTTTGTTAAATTCGCTGCCTGGCTGAAACTGCTCGACCTTCTCCGTATGGACTGTCCCGTCGAATTTCTTCAGCATAGGTTTTTCATCAAACAGATCCATCTGTCCCGGACCGCCGTTCTGCACCAGCATGATGACCGACTTTGCCTTGGCCGGAAATTGCGCCGGTTGCGGCTGGGAGCTCATGCCGGCCAGGTGTGCAGTGTGGTTCGTGCTTCCGTGGGCGAGATCCAATCCGCGAAGATAGGTCGCTGCCAGGGTGCCAAGTCCCAGGCCGCTCATCTGCAACATTTCGCGACGTGATAATTGAGGTATCCAGGCCATGGAAGAAACCTTAATCCGTTGTTGGAGTTAGAACCGTACTATTGTACGTACAAAAATTCATTGGTATTGAACAATGTGTGGCAAAAATGGACCAATGCTTTTTCAGCAGCTTCATCAGCGTTCATGTTTAATTGCTGGTACCGAGCCGTGTGACGCCCGATGAGCTCGACACAAAGCCGTGATTCTGTCTCACTGGGAGTGCGGCACAAAGCAAGCTGGTATGCCCAATCGACCTGTGCTGCAGACGACCCATCGGCAGCTTCGCGGGCCACGCGCTGGGCAAAATGGCCTGCTTGCTCGAGAACAAACTCGTCATTCATCATGGTAAGCGATTGAGTCACGACTGCCGACGGTTTTCGGCAAGTGCAGTTACTCGTCAGGAAAGGCTGATCAAAGGTAGTCAAAATCGACAAGTGATAATTTCTCCGGTTGAGCACGTACAGACTGCGACGGAGATGGGAGGTGCTCGTTGGCAATGAATCCATGTTGATCACGATTTTTCCGTCAGGACGCGCCAGCAACGGAATTGGTGGTCCGCCGAGGGTGCGATCCAGCTGGCCGCTCACCGCCAGGATTCGATCACGGATATGCTCCGATGAAAGTTGGCGCAACCGACCGTGCCAAAGCAGGTTGTTGGCTGGATCACCCTGGATCCCAGAGTCCACATCCTGACCGAAAGGTGCTTGCCGATAGACGCTGGACATGACGATTTTTTTTACGAGGGGTTTGACCTTCCAGCCACCCTCGATAAATTCGGTTGCTAACCAGTCGAGCAGTTCAGGATGCGTTGGTCGCGCTCCGGATATCCCAAAATTATCGCTTGTCTCGACAATGCCTTTGCCCAGCAATTCCTGCCAGAGTCGATTGACAAATACACGCGCGACCAAACTGCCGGCAATGGAATCGGGATTAGTAATCTGCTCTGCAATCGCCAGGCGCCGACCGCTTGTATCGCCCTGTGGTTGTAGCTCTGACTGCGACTCGAGATGATCTGCTGCCCGAGCTTGAGTTAGAATCGTCAACGACGCAGGTTGGACTTCGACACCAGGTTTTTCGACCTGTCCGCGGCGCAGCAGGTACGTAGGGGACGGTGGATTTTGCTCAACCGCAACTTGCAGTACAGGGTACTCTTTCTTTTGGGCGTTCAGGGCAGCAAGTTTTGTGTCAATTTCTGCAATTTCCGCCGCGCCTTCTTCCTTGTCCAGCATGTTTCGCTGCTCTTTGAGCGCTGCGATCTGGGGATCAATGTCAGCGTTGTGGTGATGGATCTCCTCTTTTTCCTGTTGGGTTGGTCCGGCCATTCCGTGTTCTATGGAGGTGGCCCACCGCTGAGGATTAAACACCGGCGAAAAATTTGCCAGCCACCGATAGTAGTCCAGCTGGGCGATTGGTTCATACTTGTGGTTGTGGCACTTGGCGCATCCTACGGTCAGGGCAAACAGGTTATTAGCCACAATTTCCCCGGTTTGCTGTAGGACATAGTTGCGAATATCGGAAGTGTTTAACTCGTTCTGATCGGTGTCATCATCGGCACACAAAAGAAATCCGGTTGCGGTCAACAGTTCCACCATTTCTGGGGTCAGGTGCTCAGCATTGCGCCAGTCCACCAGTTCGTCGCCAGCCAATTGTTCCATCAAGAATCGGTTCCACGGCTTGTCATGATTCAATGCACGAACAACGTAGTCCCGGTAGCGCCATCGGCCCCGAAGCGGTTTGATGATTACGAAGTCATTATCCCTCCCAAACACATCGACATAGCCGGACCAGTCGAGCCAGCTGCGTCCCCAGCGTTCACCAAAATGCTCCGAGGCGAGAAGGCGATCGACGAGCTGCTCATAAGCCTGATCACTTTCGTTGGCCAGGAACTGCAGCATTTCCTGCGGCGAAGGGGGAAGGCCCAGTAGATCAAAACAGATCCGGCGGAGCAGAGTTACCCGGCTGGCTTCGGGAGCCAGGGTCAGTTCAAGCGGCTCAAGTTTCGCAAGCACAAACGCATCAATGGGTGTCCGTACTCGATTCGCACCGGTCACTTTCGGTGGTTCGTGCCGGGCTAGGTTTTGAAATGCCCAAAAAGATCGATCTTCCTCCGAGATCAACGCATCCAAGTTGACCGGAGCAATCTCTTCATCAGCAGATGCGCCCGTCTCAATCCAGCGGCGAATCACAGAAATTTGGTCGTTGTCAAGTAAATCGGCCCCCTCGGGTGGCATGCGGCCTTCGATGATTTGATCCATCAGGTCGCTGAATTCTGGGTGGCCGCGCGAGATTACCGGTCCGCTGTCGCCACCGCGCAGCATCGCAGTGACAGACCGGAGATCGACACCCGCTTCGTGCAAATCGCGACCATGACATTCGTGGCAATGTTGGGCCAGTATCGGACGCACATCGCGCTCGAAATGGGGTGCGGTTTCAATCGATAAATTGAGTGCATATTTTTCCGCAAGGTAGCTCTTTAGGGAGTTTTGCTCGTCAGGATCGAGCATGCGGTTATAAATCAGCACCTCTGCCAAATCGCCTTCAAAATAAGAATTTGGGTCTTCCCACCCAAACTGCTGACCGATCGCCAGTCGCACCTCTTTTTTGAAGCCGTGAAAGTCGCGAGCGCCCAGCAGTCCAGCGCCGTTGCGCGCTCCATCAAGAAAATGTATCCAGTTCTGCGCACCGGCGTAAATAATTTCAACAACGTGCGACCTCGCATCGCAACTCACTGACAAGGCGGAACCTTCATCACCATAATGAGTACCGATTCGCATCCGCCCATCACCCTGTGGGCCGACCCAAAAGCCACGTTGTTTGACCGTGTTCGGCTTGGATAAATCACCGTCTGTAGGTTGAAATTCCAGCAGGCGAGGATGCGAACGCGTACTGCCCTTTTTGGTCCTCATCACAAGTACGATGTGGATCGGCTGGTCGCGGTAAGGGAACCCCTCAATTTTTCCGCAGGTCAGTTGATCATTGCCGTGAAACCGCACTGCCGGTTTTCCTCCGAACTGGTCTGCTTCACACGTTGGTTGTTGGGCAATTTCATCCTGTGTGAAGTGATTCCCTTTTCCGCTTTTGTCCAACCAGGATACGAGCGGTTTGCCGTTGGCAGGGTGTGCGTCAGGTTTGCCGTCGTTGTTAACATCGCTGGCATCAAGCCACAAAACGAGTCCCTCGGGCAGGGGAGCGGTTGCCCATGCGCTAGCGATCAAGATTGTCGCGGCAAGCATGGCCGTGACCGCAGAGGTGATGTGTCTGGCAATCGCAAAAAACATGACAGGTTCGTGGGAGATCAGAACGAAATCGATTGCGGCGGCGAAAAAAAGAAGCCCTGCTCCAGTTTAGCAGATATTCGAGCCCTGGGGCACCTTGTAAAATGGTGCGAGCCCTGTGCGGGCTGCCACTACCGCCGCAAGACTGGAGCCCTGCTCCTTGCAGTTTTTGGTTGCGGCATCGCGCTGCACCTGCGGCGCCAACGGACTGCGGCCTTCTTTTTTGCCCGTTTCCCAGGCGAGTCCCCGGAGAGGTGTCTGTGACGAATAAGATCCCGAAACTTGGGGCCAGGAAAATAAAATGCACCGGGAGTGTTCTTCACGTTCGCCAGTGAGTTGACATGCCGTTACAATGGTCGACACTCAAGTCATGAAGCGCTGCTCGACACAGCCCAGTATAGAAAACAACGCCAGATAGAAAAAAGTCCAGATAGAAAACAACCCAGATAGAAAAACAAGCGGAAATGAGTTCTATTCAAACTGCCGCCTCCAAAATCGATGCCGCACTGCCCCACCTGTTGGAGCACGGCTATGCCGTCATTGAAAATGTCTTGTCAGACGCGCAGCTAGCGACCTTACGGAGCCAGGTCGATGAGGTCCTCACCACCGAACGTGCCGCACCGATAATGGGTGAAAATGGGGCCTCTGCTTCGGCGGATGCTGCAATGGAAGCGTACATGGCCGATAGTTACTCAGTCAGTGCCGACGAGCTGGAGCGGCTATTGCAGCGCGTATGTACTACCCGCGCCGCTGAACTCGATACACCATGGCCGGTCGACATCGCAGACGTCAACAAGACGTTTTTGCATTTGCCAACGTTATTCGACGAGGACCTCTCGCAGCGACTGTGGAATTTGTTGAACAAAGTCGACGGAGCAGGGGCCCTGGTTGAGCACCCGCTGATTTTGGAGCTGGTCGGTGCGCTATTGGGGGCCGACTGCGTGCTTTCAGATTGCAGCGCCACGAGCATTGGGCCCGGCACGGGCGGCGGCGCCTGGCACGTGGACGTTCCGTTGGGACAGCTCGCCGAACCGCTTCCCGATTTTCCACTCACCACTCAGAACGTGTGGATGCTCGACGACTTTACCGAGGATAACGGGGCGACGCGTGTTGTACCGGGCAGTCACCTCTCCCGGCGTAAGCCAAGTTGGTCCGAAGACGCCGTACCGGACGAAATTACGCTGACTGCTCCGGCAGGCTCGGTTGCTATGTGGCTTTCTAATACCTGGCATCAATCTGGCCCCAATAAAACGGATCGACCCCGGCGGGCCATCCTTTGTTACTACAGCCGATCCTGGATCAAGCCGTTTAACGACTTCCGGGCCGGTATCCCACGCGAAAAGGCCGAGCAGTTCTCGCCAACGTTGCGTTACCTGATTGGCTACTCAGCGCAGGCCCCCAGGCGAGGCTAAGGGCTTTGGCCCGCGGACCTGCGCCTTTCACTTTGTTTTTCACTGGGCCTTTCACTGGGCCTTTCGCTGGGCCTGTCGCTGGGCCTGTCGCTGGGCCTGTCGCTGGGCCTGTCGCTGGGCCTGTCGCTGGGCCTGTCGCTGGGCCTGTGTTGTTGGCGAGAGTCGATCGTAAACCATTCTGCACCGACAACCGGCCCTAACCTTTTGTCGCACATGCTTTGACTGGCGATGTGGATTTCTTACAATGCCTGGGCGCCTTTTCGGGGCAGTGCGCCGCAGGCTGGATGCGCCGCAGGATGCCAGTGTCGCAGGATGGCAGTTGGATGAGGCTGGTAGGATTCCGGACGCCCATGGGTGAGAAGCCAAACTTCCTGATCATCATGTCCGATCAGCATGCGCCCGATACGATTGGGCGCATGGGGCATTCGGCCGTGCAGACGCCTACGCTGGATCAACTCATGGCCAGCGGGGTTTCCTTCCGTAACGCATATTGCGGTTACCCGATGTGTACGCCGTCGCGGGCAAGTTTCATGACCGGCCAGTTGACGCCTGAGCACGGGGTGTGGGAACTCGGCACGCCGTTGCGATCGGATCTGCCGACGTGGCCGCACGTGCTTCGCCAGGCCGGCTACACCACCTCGATCAGTGGCCGCATGCATTTCGTCGGCAACGATAAGATGCATGGTTTTCAGAGAAGGGCTCATCCGGACATCGCCGAGATGCTGACACCGTCGGCCTACGGTGACTGGGACGAACCGCAGGGTGATGATCATGTTATGCTTGCAGCCCTTAAGAGTGCGGGCCCGACGAAGGAGCCGACCGAAGCGGAGCGATTCGACCGTGCTGTTTATGAAGCAGCCACCAAGGAGATGTCCTCGCTCGTATCCAATCAAAGCAGTTGCCCATGGGCCCTTATGGTGGGCTTTTATCTGCCGCACTTCGAGTATGCCATAAGCCAGGATTACTACGACAGGTATGACGGGGTGGATATCCCGCTGCCTCGTGTTGCTCCGAATGGACAGACCTACGAAGACCTGATCCCGCCACAGCTGGAGAATAATAGAAAATGGCTGGGACTGACCAGCGATGGCGCATCGGAAGATGAAGTGCGAATGGCGCGACGATGTTACTACGGCATGATCACCTGCATGGATGAATTTGTAGGGCGACTCATTTCTCATCTGCATCAAGTCGGAGCCGCCGACAACACCTGGGTGATCTATCTTTCAGATCACGGCGACAACATGGGGGAGCACGGATTCTGGTCGAAGCTGAATTTCTACGAGGAGAGTGTTCGTATTCCTTTTGTGGTGGCGCCACCCGCGTATGCCAATGCGGGTGCCCAGTGCGAGACTCCGGTATCGATGGTCGATTGGATGAGTACGGTGCTTGACCTCACGGGCCAGAAACTGGCGTTCGAGGAGTTGCCCGGACGTTCGCTCGTGCCATTGATCGAAAACCCGGCGCTAGCATGGCCTGAACGGACAGTCTTTTCCGACTACGCCTGCGATGGGACGCGGGTACCGATGCGGATGATTCGTCGTGGGCGATGGAAAGCCTGTTTTGCGCCTGGTCTTCCGCCGGTGCTGTTCGATCTCGACAGTGACCCTTATGAATGGAATGACCTCGGCACAGAGAGCTCTACCCGGCATATTCTCGAGGATCTCCATCGCCTCGCGTGCTCGAGCGGATGGGATGCTGAATCTCTACGAGAGGATATTCTGCTGCACAAGCGGCGATTGAAGTACATTGATCAGGTGGAATCCAAATAGCCGAATGCGCCAATCATCAAAGTGACATGGTTTTAAGTATTCGTGCAGTGTCGTGCCGACATACCCGTGGAGCTCAAAGAAGAGGCGCAGGCCTGTCGCGGATGATCGAGCGGTCAGGCAATGGTGCAATCCACCAAAGCTTGCGTGCCACGTGCGAATGTTGCAACCGATGTTTACTACTTGTTTTTCGCTTGAGCGCGTTGGAAATATTCTCGATCAGTGCCGGATCCGGGGCGAGCCACTTTTCGGCGCCTTCTCGCAGATAACATGCATTCTGCCTGACTTCAATCGGAGGAGATTGTCGTTGAAGTCAGAGAACAGCTGTGCCAGTCAGGCAGTGGGGACGACAGGATTTGAACCTGCACTCCGATAAAGGAACTGGATCCTAAATCCAGCGCGTCTGCCAATTCCGCCACGTCCCCAATTTGGTGGAGCGATGAAGTATAGTGCCCCTTCCGTAAGTGGGCTAGGTGGCCCTGGGTTCTCCCAGGAGAAGATTGGCCGTGGCGGGGGACGTGTGGCCATGGTGTGAGGTTTGCTTCCCGTTTCAGTCCCTGTTTCTTGTTTCCCGCTGGGAAAATCTGTTTGCGAATCTTGTAGACCGAGTGCGTAGAAGGCGGACCAGAAAAGAGTCCAATCTTGGTTTCGGCGAACCTCAGCTGGCATTTTGTCGCGATGGTCGGGCAGGGCGCCTTCCAGGGGAGCGGACGGGGTTACTAGCAGGATCGATCTTTCGTGCTGCGTCAGGACGACCAGATGACCTTGTGGGGTTGCCTGAGCCGCCAGGTTGCATCCCTAAGCGGGCACGGATTGTGGTCGGGGCCAAATTTTCAAGATGAAGGTACCGGCAGCGACTCCCACCAGGCTTACCAGCAGCCAGGAGGCGGGCAGATGGGTTTGGGCGCTGGTGCCGAATCCCCAATCGGTCAACTGGGGGCGGAAATGAGCCAACATCACGAGCAGTCCGTTGTGCAAAACATGCAGGAACATGGCTGGAATGACGCTGCTGGTACGATAGCAAACCCATCCCAAGACCAGCCCGAGAAAGGTGCTTGGCAAGAATCGCCATTCCGCCAGTACGTTGGCTGTAATGACGTGAAACAAGCCAAACAGGAGGCTTGTGACGAGAATCGCTTTCCATGGTGAGATGACATTGCGTAACGAGGAAAGGAGGAACCCACGGAAGAAGAGTTCTTCACAGATTCCAGGCACAATGGCGAGAGTAAACAGCAAAACCCAGGGTGAGATCTCAGGTATTTCATCAATCAACTGTTTGACGCTGGCCAACTGTTCTATTCCCATTGCTCGAATTCCGAGTGCCTGTTGAGCAATCACGATTTCGTACGCCAGGGGCCACAAGGTCAAACCAAGCAGACCGGCGGCGGCAACCGCGAGGATCTTTGGCTTGCGGAGGGCGAGGCTGGTATTGAACTGGTAACGACCCAGCGAGGCGAGGACCAGTGGTAACCCGCCAAACAACAGTACGGTCACCAGTGCGCCCAGGATGGCTTTAACATCAAAGGAACGTTCTGTACCCCGCGTCACGAGATTGGAAAGCACAAAATAACAGGGGAACAAGGCTGCCAGGGAGGTAAGTGCGATCGTCGGGTGGATGACCGCGCGCGGTTGTCTAGACGCCCGATGGAAACTCGACCAACTGGCACCACCGCCATACAGAACGGCATCGGTTCCAAAGATTCTCGCGGCAATCGCAATGGCTCCGAGTATGTAGAAGGCCGTCGAGACCACAGTAGCGGCGGCCAGAGTCGGATTGACGCTTCCTTCCAGCAGGTTTCTGGCGAGGAGCACAATGTTCACGAGCGGCACGACTGCCAGTAGTCCAGTAAATTCAATCCCGGGAAGAAGACACAGAATTCCAGGCATCAAGCAGAGGAGCATCAGTGGGATGATGTAGGCTTGAGCTTCTTTAAAGGTCCTGGTGTAACTGGTCAGGGCAAGCAAAACGGCTGAAAAGAATGCTGCGAGCAGGATCAACAGTGCAAGTACCTTCAGTACAACCGACAACGATAGACTCGCCTCGTCAAAGAGGAGTGCGTCGAGCCCGGTACTGCGTACCGTGATCGTCATTCCCACAAGATTTACCATCGCGGTCAAAATGGCGACCGTCAGCACGGCCACATATTTTGCCAGGAGCAGGCCGATTCTTGGAACAGGAGAAGCGATCAGTGTTTCAAGGGTACCCCGTTCGCGCTCTCCAGCTGTCAGGTCAATTGCGGGATAAACGGCTCCGGTAACGGTCATCAGGACCAGGATCAGCGGCATCACTGCTGCCAGGGGAAAGGTGGTTGATTCGTCGGGTTGGATTTCATGGGGTTCGATTTTGGCGGGCAGCGATACCGCGACGTTGGCAGCTTGCAATTGCTGGCGAAGTGCAAGTTCGTTCAACGCCTGTAGCCGCTCTTCGACATATTCGAGCGCGGCCTGGCTGGTTGGCGAGCCTTGACGGTAGAGCAGTTTGCAAATGAGGGTTGCGGCAACAGGCTGCTGCGGTTTTTGTTGGGCGGATTTGTTTTGGGGAGCGTTGGCGAGGATTGCGATATCGATGCTTCCGTTCGCTACTTTTTCGCTCGCATCCTGGTTGGTAATTTTATCCCACCGCAACGGTGACGAGTTATTGGTGGCCTCTTTGGATGGACGTTCTAGCTGGTTCGCTGCCTGGAGTGCCGTATCTCCCTGGGAGAGCAGGTCTACGAATTGGCTAGCTATCTGTTTGTTCTCAAATCCAAGCACATATTCAATGGTTGATTCGGATCCATAGGAGCCCAACAAGATTCGCTGGAACAGCAGGGCCAGAAGCGGATAGACGATCAGAGGCATGAGGATCAGGGTGATCATCGTGCGCCGATCGCGGAGAATTTCGCGGAGTTCCTTCAGGCAAAGGCGTGACAACCGCCCAAAGAGATTGGTTTGCACGGCAGAACGCGGGTTCTCCTCGCGGGTGTTGTTTTCGGCCGGTTCGCTCATGAAATTTGCAGACGTTGCAACATTAGCTGGTGAAATTATTTGGACACGACATCCAGAAACATGTCGACGAGTGACTCTTGCGCTGTCGCGGATCGTAACTCTTGGAGAGTTCCTTCGTGTAATAAACGACCCTCGTGGAGAAGTCCGAAGCGGTCGCACAGACGCTGAGCCTCGTCGAGTCGATGGGTACTGACAATCACCGATTTGCCCTGATTTCGGAGCTCGGCGATATAGTCCAACACCAGCTTGCTGCCGATAATGTCGAGTCCTCGCGTCGGTTCGTCCAGGAGCATGACCGGCGGATCATGAATAAGGGCCCGAGCCAAGGTCACCCTTTGCCGTTGGCCAGTACTTAAGTGAATGGACCGTCGATCGAGGTAATTGTGCATTTCCAACAAATGGCTCAGTTGTTCCACTCTTTGGCGGGCGCGAGCTGGCAGGATGCCATACAGATCGGCAAAAAAGAGCAGGGTTTCCCTCACCGTCAGCCAAGGGTAGACTCCATCGCTTGCCGAAACGAGGCCGATTCGTGACTTGACTTCGTTCGGCTGGTCATTCGTTCGATAGGGGCCGATCCTGGCATAGCCTTCGTCCGGTTGAAGCAACCCAATGATCATACGCAGGGTTGTCGTTTTACCCGCCCCGTTCGGGCCCAATAAACCATAAACTTCCCCTTTGCCAACGGAGAACGTAAGCTGATCAACCGCCAATACTTCAGTCTGTTTGACGAAGAAACGCTTTGTCAGTTCAACGACGTTGATCATCAGCGGGTCCGGTTTGCAGGGACGAGTTCCCCAGGGTGGAAGGAAACCAACCAACAAAGTTCAAGCAATGTGATTAGAGAGCCAATTTTTCGGGATGTATCAGGATGAGGTCTCCCGGTCATTCTAGCGGAAGAAAGATGACGGGTAATCGGTGAAAACAGGTAAAGATCTCAATCTACCTGTGAAGTTTGAAAATCATGCGGAAAGCCAGACCATGGAACCACAACCTTTAGAAATTTCGTGTCAAGACGTCTCCCGCTGGATGGAGACCGATCCTCAGCCCCTGCTGCTCGATTGTCGGGAGGCCGACGAGTTTGCCCTGGTTGCCATTGCTGGGGCCAAATTGCTACCGATGAGTGAAATACAGTCCAGGGCAGGTGAGCTGAGCGACCACAAGGAATCCCCAATCGTTGTTTATTGCCATCTAGGCATGCGGAGTGCGCAGGTGGCCCAGTGGCTAAGGGAGCAGGGATTCAACCAGGTTCAGAGCATGGCCGGTGGCATTGATCGGTGGGCTGTGGAAATCGACCCTTCGATGAAGCAATACTAGGATTGTGGCCGGTTATGGGCTGCCAGTGGGATTCGGTGTTTTTAAAAGTCCCAGACGAGTTTTATGAGGTTCGCTGACACAACATCACTTGCAGGCCAGCGGGCGATTTGGGATTATGGGCGTTGTTGCCGCCGTGGCGGAATTGGCAGACGCGCATGGTTCAGGTCCATGTCCTCTTAACGAGGGTGGGGGTTCGACTCCCTCCGGCGGCACTCAAGATGGCAAGTTGGGAAGGTAGAAAGCAGGGGGCAGCCAGCGGGGTGTGCTCGTTTACCACTTTTTTTGGCCCACACTACCCGACCCGTTTAAACTGACAACCTTCGACAAAGAACTCGAAAAACCCTGGATCGGTTTCTAATTCCACGTGCTTGATCGATTGGACGAGGCGTTCTAACTCGTGGCGTCGGCTTTGTGAGATCAAGGCAATGGTTGCTCCTTCGATGGCGGCATTTCCCAACTGTTTGATTTTTTCGTCGGGCAAATCGGGAATCAGTCCAATCCGTCGGGCCGCTGCCGGGTCGATGTGTCGGGCAAATCCTCCTGCGAGATAGAAGCTATCAATGTCGCTGGCTTGAATCCCGTATTCTTTCATGACGATCTGGATCCCGGCAACGTTCGCCCCTTTGGCTTGCGCCAGTTCGCTGACATCACTTTCTCGGAGGAACACATTTTGTTGTGGATCAACGACAAGCGAGTCAAGCCGATCGCGAAATCGCCCCATTTCGTTCATCTGTCCGGTACGGACGAGTTCACTCAGCAAATCGACTAAACCAGATCCACATATTCCCTCAGCCGGAACTTCGCCAATCACTTCATTACGGAAACTTCCATCTGGCTGAATTTGTACCCGTTCGATGGCACCCTCAAGGCCTGGCATTCCACAAGCAATCGCGCCACCCTCGAATGCTGGACCGGCGGGGCAGGAAGCAGCAAGAATTCGATTGCGATTCCCCAAAAACACTTCCGTATTTGTGCCGATATCCATCACGGCGACAAGGCGATCTTCGGTTGGCATATCAATGGCCAGCAGGCAGGCGGCCGCATCGGCGCCCACGTGACCGCTGACCAGGGGCAGGCCGTAGATTCGGGCCGCAGGATGGATGGGGAGGCGGAGTCGTTTTGCTTGGACTGCCAGGCTCGTTGTGGTGCGCTTGTGATCAAGAAACTCATGTTCCGTGAGGGAGCGATATGGTTTTTGTCCGATGGACTCGACATTGAGTCCAAAGAACAGGTCACGCATGGTGGAATTTCCAGCCACGGTCATTTCGTAGATGGTCGCAGGATCGACAGGTAGCGATTCAATCGCCCGCGATAAGTATCCTAGCAGAACGCGTTGCAGCAGTTTTCCCTTATGGTCCGAATCATATTTGATGCGAGCCATGACATCTGACCCGCCAAAGCGTTGTGGATTTTCGAACGATGCGCCAGCCACGAGTTGGCCAGTTTCTAAATCCATTAACCGTAACACCACGGTGGTGGTTCCCAGATCCATGGCCAGGCCATGAATTGCTTCGGCAGATTGTGCAATCGGTTCGCCAGACAGAAAGATTTGGTTTCCGACTCGCGTGACCGCAGGATCGATCTGTTGAATCTTGGCGGAATCGGGTAGCCCCGTGCCACTGTCGACGATGCGTAGCGCGGCTCGACGCATCGTATGGCACTTGACGGTGCCGCTGGTTCCAGCGACCTGAGTTCGGCACGATAGTCGAAAATTGTCTTTCAGATGGGATTCCTCAGGCGCAGGATCTGAGAGCAAGTTCATGCCAGCAACGATTTCCATGAGGCACTCGCGACATTTGCCTTGCTTGAGGCAAGAAGTGGGCACCTGAATGCCGTGCTCTTCGGCGTGATCGAAAAGAGTTTTTCCTGGACGACCTTCGATGTCGAGTGAATTGATGTGGAGATGGACCGTCATGGCAGATAATTACGGGTTTAGAGAGAAGCTTCCAACTCCAGCTTGACCGCTTCGGCCACTTCCTGCGCAGTACCGTCGCGGTTTTGAGGTTCACTCCATTGCCAGCCGTCGAGATATTCGTCGGTACCCCACATTCCTCGCTTCATTGCGGCCCGGTCGATTTTTTCTGTGAAGGATGAAGCCAGGGCCACATTGGCCTCAGTCGTACCATCAGTCGCTTTCACTTGAGCTGGGAATTCATGCCAATAAAGAATGCGATAGGCAGCCATCAGCAAAAGTTTTCTATCGAAGCAGAGAAGACGATTGGGGGAGACCATTACTCAGCTGGCGTATCGTGTTGGTTTAAATCGTCGGCTTGTGAGGGCGTACGAGTCTTTTCCAGCGTGACACAATTGCCAGTATCATTATAGGCAACACGGTTCATATACGCGCGAATTAGGAACAGCCCTCGCCCCCCACAAGCCTCGAGATTCTCATCTGTCGTACAATCGGGAACCTGGTCGGGAATGAAGCCTTTACCTTCATCGCGAATCTGTAACCAGAACTGTTCAGGGCTGACTTTACAGAGCACAAATACCTGTTTGCTTTCGTCAAATTTATTGCCATGACGAATGGCATTCGAGAGAGTTTCTTCAAGAGTTAACTCGATCCCGAAGAGATCATGCTGCGGCCAGCCAAGTTCTGAAAGTCGCGCAAGGATATCTGTCATGCATGGCACGTGAGCGCCTCGCCGGCTGACGAGCGTCGTATCGAGCGTCCACGTCCAAGCTTGGTCTGACATGCCAATGAGTGCTTCCGCGTAGGGCGAAAAACAACGATCCGGATCGAACCTCGACAAGTGACATCTCCGGATTGTCTTTGGGTCCGAATGTCCAATCTTGGGCCATATCCCTGCCACTCTCGCTACATGAGAGCTAATGCATCCGCCTCGTCATCCTTAATCTCAAAGAGCTTGGTTAACTTGGTGATTGCAAAAACTTCGTAGATTTCAGGACGAATGTTGGTTAGCATCAGTTCGGCTGAATTTAGCTTGATCCGTTTTTCAAATCCAATCAGTTTGCCGAGTGCGGCACTCGACAAAAATTCAACCGCGCCGAAATTCAGGATGATCTTTTTTCGACCGTCCTTTTCAACCAGATCATATAATTCTTGCCCCATCTCCTGGATTTCTTCCTCGTCAAGGATTTTTGAATCGTTGAAAGTGACGACGGTAATCTCACCAAATTCGAGGGTATTGATGCGCTGTGGTGTACTCATCGTGCGGAAGACCTGCGGAACCAGGGGAGTGGATCAGAAATAACAACCAACCACAATTTTGACGCGGTCTGCCAGGGGTGTCAACGGGCACCTCGGGAGGTCGAACACCCAGGCAGGTGGTATTTGGCGGCTGGAGATCGCGATTTTGCAAATGTGAGAACTTAATCGGGCCGGGGCATCGCCAAACTATGCAGAATACAGACGGCTCCCACTGAGATTAAGCACCATCCGAGCCATTCGGGTGGTTCAAGCACCTTATTGGGCGTGGCAGCGGCACTTTGGGTAACCGTCGAAATAGGGTTCTGGCCGGAAGTGCGTTCGGTCAGAAACTGAGTCGTGTTTTCATTCAACACGTAGGCACTGACCATCCGAACCTGCAGTCCGGCAAACAGCAGCAGAACTCCGAAGAAAAAAAATTGGTGTCGATTCAGGTCCATGATGGTCGTTCACTGGGGAGAGAGGGACCTCGTTGGTACAGGTACCTGCGGTGAGTTTCCGTGAGTAGGACTCTACGGGAATTTCCGGGAGGGTACCGCTTCCTACGTTTTCATCGCACGAATCGCAGAAGCGACTTCAGCGCAGAGTTGATGGTCCGCTTTGCACCAGTCGTGAGATGGTAAAGGAGTGTAGGGTTTGTACTGGAAAGACCGATTTTTCGCCTTCAAATGAGCCTGATGGCCGAGTCGTCGCAGTTTGGTATTTTGCCTGGCCCCGGGTTGGCGAACGCCGTTCAATGGCGATGGCAGATTTTAGGGTTTGAGGACGATGTAGGAACGAGGGGAACCCCCAGGTGTGCGGTGTTGATTTTCGGAGGATTTCACTCAAGACACGGAAGACACGCTGCGAGTTCATTCTTGGCGATGGTCGCTTCGAACAGAACTGGCTTCCGAGAAGGATTTCGGTCACTGACCAGGAGCGGAAATCATCTTGGGTCTTGCCGTTTTCTCCGGAGTAAGCATGCCAATGCTCAGGGGATTGGTCAGGAGTCGCCTGTCAGTGCTGGCATGGCGTGAGCGGGGATGGACTACCGGAACCAGCTCTTGGTCGCTATCTTAGGCTACACCGGTGCCAGTGCCCTTCTCATGGGACAAAACATTGATCCTTCCTCGTGTCATGATCCGCAGTTGCCGACGGTCGCAGTTTCGTCGGAAGGTATCTGATTCCAGCGGGCAGGCGTTGACCGGTGGCAGCTTGCTGATGCGGATTCTTATTTTGCGCCGGTTGTTGATACGCGAGGTTTTCACCGTTGGTGAAAAGCATATTGGGATTTTACTGCCGCCATCCGTTGGGGCAGTTATCGTCAATGCTGCGGTAACCCTGGCGGGTCGTGTGACGGCTAATCTGAACTATACGGCGACTTCGGAACTTGTGAACGCTTGTATTGGAAGAGCCGAGATTCAGCACGTGCTTACGAGTCGTCGCGTGATGGAAAAACTCGATTTGAATCTCGATGGCGAGGTCCTTTGTCTGGAGGATCTTCGTGACAAGGTGACCTGGCTGGACAAAGTGGTCGCAGCCATTGAGGCCTATTTGTTTCCGGCAGCATTGCTTGACTGGTTGCTCGGCTTGAATCGAATCGATCTCGATGACGTGCTCACGGTCATTTTTACTTCCGGTTCAACCGGGGACCCCAAAGGGGTGATGTTGACTTACCGGAATGTGGAGTCGAATGTTGATGCCATCGCTCGGACGGTACGACCACAACGTGAAGATACGATTCTTGGGATTCTCCCGTTCTTCCACTCCTTCGGGTATACCGTCACCTTTTGGGGGCCGATGGCGCTTGACCTTGCCGCGGCTTACCACTTCACTCCCCTCGACGCACGTGCGATTGGCAAACTGGCCAAGAAATATCACGCGACCATTCTCTTGGCGACGCCGACTTTCTTGCGATCTTATGTGAAGCGTTGTCCGGCGGAAGATTTTGCCGATTTGAATGTTGTTGTTGTCGGAGCTGAAAAACTTCCCGTCTCGGTAGCAGACGGATTCGAGCAGAAATTTGGTGTGCGTCCCGCCGAAGGTTATGGTGCGACCGAACTTTCGCCGCTGGTTTCGGTCAATGTGCCTTCCAGTCGGTCCCGCCGCGTGGCAGGAGAAGTGGACTCCAAGGAGGGGACGGTAGGGCGCCCAGTCGTGCATGTGAAGGCAAAAGTGGTAGATCGGGAAACGGGCGTTGATTTGCCAACTGGACAGTCAGGCATGTTACTGGTCACTGGCAGAAACGTGATGAAAGGATACCTGGGCCAACCGGAGAAATCTGCAGAGGTACTTCGCGATGGATGGTATGTGACTGGTGACATTGCCACCATGGATGAAGAGGGTTTTATTACGATCACAGGGCGAGAAAGCCGTTTCTCAAAAATCGGTGGTGAGATGATTCCGCACGTTCGAGTCGAGGAAACGATCCAGGAATGTATCGCCGGCGAGAACGAAGAGGAGGTGCTGGTTGTGGTGACAGCTGTTCCCGATGAGCGGAAGGGAGAAAAGCTGGTCGTTGTGCACAAACGGCTCAGTAAGTCAGCTGAAACGATTTGCGCCGAATTGGTGGCTGCCGGTTTGCCTTTGGTTTGGATTCCTGCAGTTCAGAACTTCATGGAGGTTGAGGAGATTCCGCTGCTGGGTAGCGGAAAGATTGATCTCAAAGCAGTCGCGGAGTTGGCAAAGCAGCGGTTTGGCGTACCCGAATAAATTTCGAGCCGAATTCACTACTCTGTTGACGGTTTTGTTTCTGCCGGAGCTAAAGAAGCGACCTTTTTACTCTCATCCTGACCAGCTTTCAGCGACTCTCCGGCAGCGTAGCACAGTTTGATGAGTTGGTCGCGTGTGGCATCGTCCACTGCATCAAGTCGCTGGGAAAAGTGTTCTACGCCACGGGGATTTCGCTCGGCGGCACGTGAGAAGTTACTGACGAAAGTGAGGGTTTCAGTGAAGTTGTGGTCGGCAACCCGCGTGATAAGCGGCTGGACAGTTTTGGCAACCAGTTCCACCCCAACATTTTCAATGTCCAGAAAAGTGTCGAGTTGGGCCGTCACGTAGGTCCGGCCATTGGTTTCGACCACCGAACCCGTTCTGAGGAGCATGACCGAACGCGCGCGAATAGGACGGGGAAGTGGCCTTCCCTGGAAACTGCCTTCTGCAAAAATGAGGACACGGTTAAAAGCCTTTTCTCCCCACTCGGCACTCAGAAAACTGAACTGACCGGTTGTTCCCATGCCATCTTCGGCATAATACGTTTGTCCCCCCTGTCGTTTGACCTTGAATTTACTGACACCCAAGGTTCGCCATGTATCGGCGACCACTTCGGGGCGTTGCATCAAGAATGAAAAAATATTCGGATCGCAGTCGATAACTTGCACGGGAAGTCGGCGATAAATGTTCGACTTTTTGCAGACACTTTGTACGGATCGCCGTTGTTGGAGGGTAAGTTGGCGCCACGGGATTGCCCGTTTGGCCTCTTCTCGTGCCTGGCTCTTGGATGTCGCACCCACTGGCTGGGCTGCTTGCACTTCGTGCTGTACGCATGCTAGCACCCATGGCATTGCGCCGATCAGCGCGCTGGTTGCCAGAGTCAGTAGGCTGCGACCTGCAGCCAGATAGTTGTGGTAGCGACCGGAATAGGTCGCACCGAACCCACGGATCGATAGCATACAGTCTTCCCCCCCCCGAGATTTGCTGCCTGAGTCGACTACACTTCCGTACTGATGATCGGAGCGATTTTGCGGGTCCGATAAATTATTTCGGACAGTTTTCGGGTCCGATAAATTATTTCGGACAGTTTGGTCGTGGAGCGCCACCCAAAATGGGAGGACCCAAGAGAGAGTCGCGCACCGCTTTGTTAATTGTAAGAACGGCGTTGATTTAAGAACGGCAGTTATTGGCGAATCGTGTGAGCAAAGAATAGAGCTGGGGCGTTTTCAGCAGGACCAGCCCATTTCAAGCCCGGTTTGCTTCAAAGGCGCAAGTCTGGCGGGATCCGCGCTGGTGATGGTGAGAGCGCCACCGTCAGAGAAGAGCGTCGTTTCAGAGCCTTCCTCCTCAGATTGGCCATTACGTTTGCAGCGGCAGTCGGTGGAGACTTTGCTAGCAGTGGCTTCTCTCATTGCCGTCTGCTGGAGAGGTACCTATCGTCGGAAGGAAGCATCGTCCAGTGGGGTTACACGGCCGGCTGTGACCAACGTTTGACGTAGATCGGGCAGGTAGGCTTGACGCCCAACGACTCCCACACGCTGCCCCAGAAACGGTTTGAGATTGACATCAGGCGTGGGATTCACGAACGAGATGACCTTTCCTGTTCCATCGACCAAGGCGTATTGCGGTGCGTTTGGACGCCTAGAGACCACCGGCTGCAGCAACCCTTCGGCAACGTAGCGACGAT
This sequence comes from Lacipirellulaceae bacterium, assembly GCA_965243695.1. Lineage (GTDB taxonomy): Bacteria > Planctomycetota > Planctomycetia > Pirellulales > Lacipirellulaceae > JAKVCB01. The sequence goes on from CBDEWC010000047.1 coordinate 117,399, forward strand.
GCCGTTTGCGAGCTGATGGGAGACGAGGTGAGGGCGTTCCCGAGATGTCAGGAAGGCCAAGCAACGACGGACTGGTAGCCATAGGGTGGGACGCTGGGGGAGTGTGTTGTGTTATCGCGCCGACGGCCATCGGTGCCACTTGGCCTCGTTGAAGGCCAGGCAAATTCCTGCCGGGGGGGGGCTGGTGTCCGCGCTGCTGAATCTTTGCGAAGCGATCGATTTTGTGGAGTACATGTTGGGCAGCTTCCTGTTCAGAAACTGTCACGGCCTTGTTTAGGAGGGATCCAGTTTGTCGTATCAGGTCCTCCAGTTGCCAGGAGTCACGTTCCTGAACGACCGTTTGTGAGAGTTGTAAATCGAGGCTGACGAGTTGTCGTGTGAACTCGGGATCAAATTCTTCCGCGGCCGTTGACGGTCCGCTGGTTGCGGTTGCATCTGGTTGATCCGCGGCGGCATTTCGCTCTGGCAAGGTGCTTTGGTCTTGCTCTGCTCCGGCCCCATTCGGAAGGGACGCCTCAGCTGTCGGCAACTGAGATGCCGTTGTTTCCGCGGTCGGTGAGGTTGATGATGTGTCAGAAACCACCAGCGTTGGCGGACGCTCCGTATCTTTGCTTTCAGTCGAGGAGGACTTGTCGGAGGGGCGGTCGTGCGATGTTCGGGCTATCCAGCCTCCTTTGTTTTCAGCAGCTTGTTGCTGGAGGTCGGTGACCGGAGCCTGAGGGATAACTTGTCCTGTTTTCAAGTCGCGGGCTCTCACATAGCGGAACTCACCTGAAGGTGGCACAACCTGGTACCACCGTTGACCGTTTCGTTCCTCTTGGCCGACAATGACCACCTGTTCGTTTTTGTGGAATCGAATCTGAATGACTTGCCGTTGGTCGTGGTGGCGGCTGCCAATTCGAGAGGGGACCTCATTTTTATTGATTCGCCCATGTGTCGGATCGATCAACTCGACATGACGTCCGAAAACCCAGCTGAAACTGTCCTCGGGTGGGCGGATGGCCAGCCACCCGCCCACAAGGTGCTGGTGAACTTCCACCTCGGCATTTTCGGCAATTGTGCCTGTTACGTAATATTCTTCCCCAGCTCCGCTGCGGACTTCAATGGCGGCAGTGGCTGCGAATGCTCGATAGGGCAATGTCGGTCCGGCAATCGAGATCCCGCAGGTGGCAAAAAGGGCAACGAGCAAACCCAATAAAAGGGAAAACTTTATGGTAGAACACATTTTTCAGGGCTCCTTGAAGGAGGCTGACAAGGATCAATCCAGTTTCGATTGCTTGCGGTCAAGTCGTTAAACTCACCCATGCTCGAGCCAGGTGACTGTTGGGCCCTCACTTGGGCCACACGACAGCGGCTTGAATTTTGTCAGACGCGAGAATGGACTGCGGCTTTTACCCCAATTGGTTTATCTTCTCAAGAGAAGCTGTAGAAGGTACCGGCAGCAGCCGCTGATTTTGAATAGATTAGATTTTCTAGTTCTGTCCTTTCCGAGGTGCTACCATGCAAGCAGAATGCCCCGCCGGGACGCTTTCTGGAAATCCGCCGGGTTTTAGGCGTTTGTCGTAATCGGGAACCGCATTGACCATGGAATTAACCTGGCTTGGCCCCTATAAACTTGGAAAAACCATCGGTAAAGGTGGGATGGGTTCGGTCTACGAAGCGACCGATACGACCACTGGCGAACTTGTCGCAGTGAAAGCGTTAAATCCACATCTGGCACAAACCGAGGGATTTCGTGAACGGTTCGATGCCGAAATCGAATCGCTCAAGACACTCCGACATGAGGGCATTGTCCGCCTGTACGGTTATGGCGAGCAAGACGGTATCCTTTTCTATTCGATGGAATTGGTTGACGGCACAAGCCTTGAAGAGGAACTCAAGACGGGGCGACATTTCAATTGGCGCGAAGTGGCGGAGATTACGATTCAGCTTTGTCGTGCACTGAAGCACGCTCATGATCACGGAGTGGTACATCGCGACATCAAACCCGCCAATATTCTGGTTGACGCTGAAGACCACGTGAAACTGGCAGATTTTGGTATTGCCCGTTTGTTTGGCAGCACGCAATTGACCACTGCCGGCGGAGTGTTGGGAACGGCCGATTACATGTCGCCCGAGCAAGCCGATGGTCGCCCTGTCACGGAACGTTGCGATCAGTACAGTCTGGGGGGGGTGATGTATGCCTTGCTAACGGGGCGGTCACCATTTCGCGCAAATAGTTTGCCCGAAATGTTGCAGTTGCAACGGTTCGCTGAGCCAGAACCAGTGCGGCGTTATGCACGCGAGACTCCCGCCCAGATGGAAATCACCATTCAGCAACTCTTGTCGAAAGACCCAGCTGACCGCTTTCCCAATACGTTGGTCATTGCCCGACATCTGGAGGCGATGCTCAAAGCGTTATCACGTCCGGGGAAAGAGGAGTTTTCATCAGGCGAGGAGGTTGACGGCACAGGAGGCGGAGCAGGAGATTTGGATAATGGGCTTTCGGCGACGCGCTTGCAAGCTGCGGGCAGCGACGCCGTCGACCCCCCCGAATCTTTGGTCTCTGACAGTGATGTTCCTCCTGACGCACCTACGATGGGAGTACCGCCTGACGATTCCGTTGAGGTTGACGAAGATCTTTCGTCGCTTACCGCAGCCCATCCGGCCGAGGGGCACGCCTCCGAGAAAAAGGTTGACGAACGCACCCGGTTTACAACGATCGAAGACGAAGTGCGCCGGAAGAAGCTTGCGGAACAAACGACCTGGAGGGGGTTGGCGGTCCAAGTAGCCGGATTCACTCTTGTTCTGGGTTGTATTCTGGCAGGTTTCTTTTATCTGGGGCGACCCAAATCGGACGAGGACCTCTTTGAGCGAATTGATGCATCGGCTGGTTCTTCAGAGGTAGAAAAAGAAATTCGGGAATTCCTGGAGCGTTTTCCCGAACATCTCCGATATGACGAAATTAATAACTACCGGCGAAAACTTGACATCAATAAGCTTGAGCGAAAGCTCTTGAACCAGTCTCGCAATGCTTCCGGTTCTAACAGCGGACTTTTGCCCATCGAGCGACATTGTCTGGCAGCTCTTGAACTTGCTCGGCATAATCCTGCAGCCGCAGAGCAGATGTTTGCGGCAATTCTGACTCTTGATAACAGAGCAATTTCCGGTCCTTTGGATGGAAAACAAGCCGAGCGCCGCGCTGCTTGTTTGCAACTTGCCGCAGGACGCCAACGCGAATTAAAGTCGGTCGTGGCCGACCTGGCTGCCCGTGAGAGGCCAGATTTACTGGAGAAACTGCGCCTAGCTGAAGAATTGGCTGTGGAAGAACCGCAGCAAGCACGGGAAATTTATCAGGCCATCGTTCTTCTCTACCATGATCAATCGTGGGCAAACGAGATCGTTGAAAAAGCCCAAGCAGGACTCCAGGCACTCAATCCTTGATGGAGAAGTTCAACCATGCCTGACCAAACTCAGTCTGCTGCATTTGCATATCTGACCGGCGGATGTGAGCGCAGCCAAGCGCTGTTTAACAGTGCCAAAGCACTCATCCCAGGAGGTGTGAACAGCCCTGCCCGCGCCTTTGGCGCTGTCGGAGGAGACCCGGTTTTTATCGAGCGGGCCGCAGGCGCTCATCTCTGGGATGTCGACGGAAATTGCTACATTGATTATGTCGGTTCCTGGGGCCCGATGATCTTAGGACACGCTTTTCCACCAGTCGTGGCCGAACTCCACGAAGCTATTGCCTGTGGTACGAGTTTTGGAGCACCCACCGAGGCTGAAAATGAACTGGCCGAATTGATCACCGCTGCTGTCCCCAGTATCGAAAAAGTACGCCTGGTGAATTCCGGCACAGAAGCCACGATGAGTGCGATTCGACTTGCGCGTGGTGCAACGGGGCGCGATGTGATTGTCAAGTTTGCGGGAAATTACCATGGGCATGTCGATAGTTTGTTGGTCGCGGCTGGCAGTTCTGCTGCAACGCTCGCAGTCCCCGACTCGCCTGGCGTTACCACTGGAACAAGCCAGGACACGCTCGTGTTGCAGTACAACGATCCGGAAGGGTTAGCGCAGGCCTTTCTCCAACATGGAGATCGAATCGCCGCGGTGATCTTTGAGCCGGTGGCCGGAAATATGGGGGTCGTCCTGCCGACGCCCGAGTTTTTGACAGCACTTCGTCAGGAGACCCAACGGGCAGGAGCCTTGCTTATTTGTGATGAAGTGATGACGGGCTTTCGCCTGTCCCTGGGAGGTGCACAGCAACGGCTGGGGATTCATCCCGATATTACCACGCTCGGTAAAATCGTCGGGGGAGGGTTGCCCGTTGGAGCCTATGGTGGACGGGGCGAGGTGATGAACCACGTACTTCCTGCCGGCAAGGTGTTTCAGGCTGGAACCTTGAGCGGAAATCCGTTGGCGACGGCAGCCGGGATCGCCACCTTGCGGGCGCTCCGCGACCAACCTCCCTATGAACACCTTGAGTCGCTTGCTGCTCGTCTGGAAAAAGGACTTGGCCAGGCAGCCAGTCAAGCGGCGATTCCCCATTGGATTGCCCGTATCGGCAGTATGATCACGTTTTTCTTCAGTGAGGAACCAGTGACGAATTGGGATGTGGCCAGTCGGTGCCACACCGACCTCTTTGCACGTTACTTTTGGGGGCTTCTGAATCAGGGCAGCTATCTTCCCTGTAGCCAGTACGAAGCAATGTTTATTTCTGCCGCGCACACGGAAGACGATATTGATCAGACGGTCGCCGCTGCCGAAGTCGTTCTGGCCGAGTTGAAGCACCAGCGGTAGGCATCCGTCGTGCCCGTCGGTAAGGGCGAAGTTTTTATCAGGAGATTGCCGGGCCAATCAAAACCGCCAGTCTCCCGCGCCCTTGAACGTGTCGCTTTGGCCAGGTTCTGTGGGACGGGTCAGTCTGGGCCTCTCCGTTCTTCAGCAGCGCTCAATCGGTAGTAATCGGGAACCAATTGCCAAAGGTCGTCCTCCTCCTTTCGGCAAAAGCGTTTCCAGGCGACCTCTCCAACATTTTTCGCAACCGGTTGCCAGAGGTGTTGCTCGGTGATTTCAACTCCCTTGGGGAGGGAATCTTCGAGATGCGTAAGGCCAGGTCCCGTGACAGTGTCGCCTGGAGAGAGGCTCGTTATCCAAGCAGGGATAGCAATGATGTGGGTCGGTTTGACCATGTCCCAACTGCCTGTCGCGGTCGGTTGGAATCTGGCGGCAAAGAGCTCTTCCCGTTGAGCATCCAGCACTGTGTAAAGGGGCCCGGTTGTGGGTGATACCTGGCTGGCCAGCACTTCGAGCGTGTTCACGCCAAGAATCTTCGCACCGACGGCGTAAGCCCAGGTTTTTGCCATGGTCATCCCGATTCTCAAGCCGGTAAATGATCCCGGGCCGGCAGCAACGGCAACAAGATCAATGCTTTGTGGTAACCAATCGACCTCTTTGAGCAGGTCTCCGGAGGAGGGTGCCAGGGTCCGCGCAGTCCGTTGGGTAGGGGGCAGCATTACCTGGGCTGCTATTCGCAACCCTTCTTGGCAACTTTCCAGCAAGGCAATCGATCCGCTCCGGCCTGAGGTTTCTACCGCCAGAATTCTTGTCATAATGATAAGGCTGCCTTCAGTTGCCAAAGCGTGCCACTGGTAAACTGGGTGTGTCCGAGGGAGCCACCCGACTGCTGAGGATGGGTAGTTCGTTCGTATTGGCCGGGCTTGACGGATCCCCGGGCTCACTACTCCCCGGGTTGACCGATCCATTATGCAAATTTAAACTTAGGTGTTCTGTCACTGGTTGGCTAGCCAGTGATGGGAATGATAATTTGTTTCCGCCGGGGGCGCCGCTGGTTGCCGCTGGGCGGAAATCCTTCCAGCCCACTCCCCGAATCCTGCATTTCAACCGATTCCTTGCGATCGGTCAGATCCTGCTTTGCGAAGACGATTAGTTTGTTAAAACGCGCCATCATCAGTGACATTCATGGCAATTACGAGGCTCTTCAGGCCGTTCTTGCGCATATCCGTGAGCAGTCTATTGAGGAAATTTACTGCCTGGGTGACATTGTCGGCTACGGTCCAAACCCGTGTGAATGTCTCGATGCGGTGATCGACGGTTGTGCCGTTTGCCTGCTGGGCAACCACGATCAAGGGGCCTTGTTTGATCCCGAGGGATTTAACAGTGGTGCGGAAAGGGCTATCTTTTGGACCCGCGAACAACTGGAAAACGCGCGGGACGACGCCAAGAGTGATCGCCGTTGGGATTTCCTGGGGGCCTTGCCGCGGATTCACCGCGATGATCCCTGGCTATTTGTTCACGGTTCGCCACGGAATCCCGTCAACGAATATGTATTTCCTGAGGATATCTACAATCAGAAGAAAATGGAGAAACTCTTCAGTCTGGTACCACAAGGTTGTTTTCAGGGGCATACCCATGTGCCTGGTATCTTTACCGAAAGCTATGGGTTTGTGACACCAGAAGAAGCCGGATACAACTATGAGTTCGCGGACCGAAAGTTTTTGTGCAATGTGGGATCGGTTGGTCAACCTCGTGATGGTGACAATCGTTCTTGCTATGTGGTCCTTCAGGATGACCATTTGACCTACCATCGTGTCGAGTACGATATCGATACGACGGTGGAGAAGATCTACAAAATCCCCGAGTTAGACGATTTTTTGGGTGATCGTATCAAGCAGGGTCACTGAAGTGGTTTAGTTCCAGTTTCGCAATTCCAGGTTCAAGGTGAAAATCATTCCTGCACATCTTTGCGGTGACCAAGAACCGCACTTCATTGGCGAAACCTTCATGACGGAGTTCGCTTTTTCTTGTTCTTTGGGCTGGTGGGACTTTGGGTTCTCACTGCCCATGAAAATTTCTTCATGTGTCATTTGCTGAGGGATCATTGTGGACCAACGCCGCTTTCTTTCTTGGGTGCTGCTTTCGTTTGCGATTCTGATGTTCAGCCAGATGCTGTTCCCGCCCCCACCTCCACCTGAAGAGCCTGACGTAGCCCGGCAAATTGCGGCAAAGGACCAGGACGCTCCAGCCGGGCAAATTGTCGACCAAGGCCCCAAGCCGCTTGCCCCCACTGGACAGGACAAGCAGTCTGCCACGGGTGTGGCTGCCGAGGCTGTGGCTGGTGAGATGGCCAAAGCGATTGAAGTGCCACTCGAGTTTTATACGCTGGGATCGGTTGACCCAGAGAGCGGCTATCGAATGTTGATTACGCTCACCAACCAGGGAGCGGCTGTCGAGCGTATTGAGCTCTCCAGTCCTCGTTACCGCGATTTGGACTTTCAGGGTGGTTATCTTGGCCATATTGCGCCCGCCAGTTTTTTGGCAGCCGACCAACCAGATGCCGATTCCGATAAGAGCGGTGTTGCCGTTAATATTGTGGGCAGGGGGACCCCCGCCGATAAGGCGGGTCTCGAGCAGGGGGACCGAATTGTGGGCATCGGTGGTGATCGGCCGATCGCAAACCGCCAGCAATTGAACAAGGCTCTCGAGAGTTATCTGCCAGGGCAGTCCGTGGTATTGGAAGTCCAGCGCAAGGGCGGGGCTCTGGAGTCGCTGCACGTAACACTCACTCGACGCCCCCTGGAGTTGATTCGTCCGGAAATCGAGAATCTGAAAATCCGCGGTGCAAACATCCCGCCAGGATTTAAATCTCCGCCATCCTTTCTGGCAACGATTACCTCGATCGACGGTGTCGCTTTGGGTGAGAATGCGCGAAATCGCGTGGATGCACTTTTGCGAGATACGAACTGGGAGGTGAGTCAGCACGATGCGCGGTCGGTAACGATGCGCCGTTTGCTGCCAGAGTTGCAACTGGAAGTGATCAAGCGGTACACGCTGAAGCCAGTGCCTGCTGACCAACTCGAAAATGCCACATTTCCCGGGTATGATTTTGACCTTGATGTGGAGGTGAAAAATCTGGCACCAGACACGCGGAACGTCGCCTACCGTTTGGCGGGTCCGAATGGTTTGCCTATCGAGGGCTGGTGGTATGCCAACCGCATCAGTCGCTCCTGGTCGGCCGCTGGTTTGCGTGATGTGGTGGTTCGTTTTGAAGGGGAGGATGCTGAGCAAGTGCGTTGTTCGACGCTTGCCGATGAGGATCCCGATCCTATGGGGCAGGGAGTTCCGCTTGCCTTTGCAAGTGTTGATGCACAGTATTTCGCGTCCGCATTGATCCCCAAAAAGAAAGCCCTTGAAGATCTCTGGTTTGATGAAACGCAGGCGATACGGATTGGGCCCAAGCCGACAAAACAAGACCGCAAGACGTACACCAACGTGAGTTTTGAAGTCGAACGCCGGCCTGTGCAAATCGAGTCGGGACAGGCACTTCAGGATTCGTATCGTGTTTTTGCAGGTCCGAAACGACCTGAGTTGCTGGCCCACTACTACGTGGCAGATGCCAAGCAGTACAACCTGGCAGATTTGATTTATTACGGTTGGTTTGGCGCGATTGCGAAGGGCATGCTTGCGGTCCTCCACACGTTTTATGGGTGGATTGGAAACTATGGAATCGCGATCATCATGCTCACAGTTGTTGTCCGTGGCTGCATGTTTCCGTTGAGCTACAAGCAAACGCAAAACATGGCCCGCATGCAAGCGCTCAAACCGGAACTCGATCGCATCACGGAAAAATACAAGAATGACACTCAAAAAAAACAGCAGGCGATGCAAGAGCTGTACGCCAAGCACAAAGTCAATCCACTCAGCGGATGCCTGCCGTTATTTGTGCAATTGCCCATCTTTATGGGGCTTTATCGTGGCCTGATGATTGATATTGAGTTGCGGCAATCACCCTTGTTCAGCGATTCAATTCGTTGGTGTTCGAACCTGGCTGCACCAGACATGTTTTACAACTGGTCGGCTTTTATGCCCAAAATGATCAATGACGGGGTGGGTTTCTTCGGCTTGGGCCCCTATTTGAATGTACTGCCGTTGGTCACGGTGTTCATGTTCCTGATTTCACAAAAAATGTTTATGCCAGAGCCAACCAATGACCAGGCAGCACTACAACAGAAAATGATGAAATACATGACCCTCTTTATGGGTCTTATCTTTTACAAAGTGGCTGCCGGTTTATGCCTTTATTTCATCGTTTCCAGTTTGTGGGGCATCGTTGAACGAAAGTTGCTTCCCAAATCGACGACTGGCGGAGAAGCGACGGGGAAATCTGCATTGGGAACGGGTGCCGCTGCAAAGAGCAAACCAGGTAATGCCAGTTCCAGTGACAAGCCACGTAGTACGGCGCCGGCCCGTAATGGCAGTCCCAAAGACAAAAAACGGCAGAAGGCCAAACGAAAGAAGTAGGGTGGGAGGTCACGGGGACCGACGGGCCCATGTTTGAAGCTGAAGATACCATCGTTGCTGTTGCCACATCCTCTGCGGGGGCTGCCCGTGGAATTGTCCGCTTGAGTGGGCCAGATGTTGTCGATCTCGTGGGGCCTTTGTTCTCTGCCACCGGTGGTATTGCTATCTCTGGGGTCACCGAACCTTCGAATTTGGATGGGAAATTACAGTTTTCCAACCTCCCGGACCCGCCCATCACGTTGCCTTGTGAGTTGTTACTTTGGCCCGGATGTCGTAGCTATACCCGCCAACCGGCCATCGAGTTACACACACTAGGCTCCCCCCCCTTGTTGGAAATGCTGGTCGACACCCTCTGTCGACGCGGTGCGCGGCTTGCCGAACCGGGCGAGTTTACGTTGCGTGCCTTTCTGGCTGGCCGCATCGATTTGTCGCAGGCTGAAGCAGTCCTTGGCGTGATTGATGCCGATGACGACGTACAACTCAACACCGCACTAGCCCAGCTGGCAGGCGGTATCGCGCAGCCCATGGAACAACTGCGAAGCGACTTGTTGCAACTGCTCGCTGAATTGGAAGCGGGGCTTGACTTTGTCGACGAGGATATCGAGTTTATCACCACCGATGAGATTGCGCGCCGTCTGGCGCAAGTTCACCAGCGACTGCGCGATTTGGAACAGCAAATGGCCAACCGGGCGGAGCGCGGGTCAAAATTACAGGTGGTTCTGGTCGGGCCGCCCAATGTGGGGAAAAGTAGCCTGTTCAATGTGCTACTTGCCAGATTTGGCAGCAATTCCGCTCACCAGAGCGGGGCACCGCTGGCGGCGATCGTCGCCCCCCAACGTGGTACCACGCGCGATTACCTCACCGCCACACTCAAGTTGGGTAATTTGTCATGCCAACTCGTAGATACCGCTGGCATCGAAATAGCCAGTAACGTTCCAGCCAGCGAAGCGGAGGAAATGACTCAGGCTGCCCAGGCACGTACTGCCGAACAACGTCAACGGGCCACGTTACAACTGATTTGTTGTGATCCCGACAGCCCCTTGCCACAAAAGCTTCCCTTGCCGGGGGGAGAGCTTCTGGTTTTCACAAAAGCCGATTTGGACCCACTGCGGCAACGGCAGGGAGTCATCTCCGTCAGCAGCGTTACGGGGTGTGGAATCGATACGTTGGCCGAAGCCATTCGGAAGCGGTTAGTTGACGATGTGAATTCGCCAGCAGAGGTGGTGGCGTCTACCGCGGTTCGATGTGGCGATAGCTTGCGGCTCGCCCAGGCAGCCATCCAAAGGGCACGCGAACTGGCGACAGCCCAGGGCGGTGATGAACTCATCGCGGCCGAAACCAGAAATGCTCTCCAGGAGTTGGGGAAAATTGTCGGCGCTGTCTATACGGACGACATTCTTGACCGTGTCTTCAGCTCGTTTTGCATCGGGAAATAAAACGGAATTGGAGAAGAGCTGTCGGGTCGAACACGAGCCAATTTTGGTCACTTTTGCGCAAATGCCGTTGGTGGTGGGCGAGACTTCGATAGAATTTCTTCAGGGGTCCAGTTGGTTTTGTTCGGTTCAAAAAAGGGTTGGCATGTCGTACAAGCAGCTCATGAGGTGGTTATTCAGCCTGGTTCCCATAAGTTTCTTGGTGTTGACGGTTGGTATTGCTACCTCGGGACAGGCTGAAAATCGTTTCCATACCGCTACGCTTTCCATCACGGCCCTGGAGTTGCAGGACCATCTTTCGGTGTTGGCGGACGACGTCTATGAAGGACGTTTAGCCGGTAGTCGTGGAGGTCGGGCTGCTGCCAATTACCTGACTGTCACGCTTTCAGAATACGGATTAGTCCCTGCCGGCGAGGATGGTACTTATTTCCAAACTTTCCAGCGAGGTTATCGCAATATTTTGGCGATGTTGCCTGGAAGTGATCCGGAACTGGCCAATGAAGTGGTGGTCCTCGGCGCCCACTACGACCATGTTGGCTACGGTAGCTCAAAAACAAGTTACGGTCCCACTGGCCAGATCCACAACGGTGCTGACGACAACGCCAGCGGTGTGTCGGCTCTGTTAGAAGTCATGGAAGCACTGCAACTTGCCCAGATTTCGCCGCGACGCTCAATTTTACTTGCCTTTTGGGATGGCGAAGAACTTGGAATGGTGGGTTCCAAGCATTGGTTGGCACATCCGACCGTTGCCCGAGAACGGGTTCGCCTGCTGCTCAATGCAGACATGATCGGCTGGCTTCGTGGAGGTCGCCTGGAAATTAATGGTTCACGAACCGGTTATGGTTTCAGGCGTTTTTTAAGTGGCGAACTCGACGAATCACTCTGGCTTGATTTCAATTGGAATTTGGAGGCCAACAGTGACCACTGGCCTTTTTTCCAGCGGCAGGTACCTGTGGTCACTTTTCACACAGGTTTGCATGACCATTACCACCGACCTACCGACGATGTTGCCAGAATTAACCAGGAGGGGCTCGAGCAGGTTAGTCGTTACATCTATAAAACCGTCGTCAAGGCAGCCAATCGCCCGCAACTGCCTGAATTTCGCAAGATTGCCCGTCGCGAATCATCGCGTGCCCAGCGACGCAACGAGGCGCCTGCGCCGCGGTTGCGGCCCCGGATTGGAATTCATTGGCGCCCCGTTGCACCAGGGAGTGACCTGCAGCCACTCGTGGTCGTTGTAACCCGAGTTGTACCCCGTTCACCTGCCAGTCGTGCAGGGTTCTCCCCGGGAGATCAGATCAAGACGCTTAACGGAGCAGAAATTACGAATCTGCAGTCCTTTCATAGGATGTTGGGTAAGGCTGAAAAGCCGTTAAGTTTTGGGGTAACCCCGGCTGCAGGGTCTGCCGATCCAGAATCGCGCGAAGTTGTGGTGGTACCCGTTGGCCCACCGGTAAGACTGGGCATTTCGTGGCGCGAGGACGAAGCCGAGCCGGGCAGTGTCTTCTTGACTCGAGTCGTGGATGGTTCTCCGGCAGCGGTGGCAGGAATGGCCGTGTATGACCGGATCTACGAAGTCGACGGTCAGTCATTTTCCAATCGCAAACAGTTTGGCGAAATGGTTCGCTTACGTCTTGATGACGAATTGTCAGAGATTAAGTTTCTCGTCGAAACCAGTGGGTGGGTCCATCCGTTGACCGTACGACTGGATTTCGACCAGCCGTGACGCCACCATGATCCAGGCCAGCCATCTCAATGGAATGGCTTTTGATTGGTTTACGAGTTTTTCATCTGGGCGTTGATCCAGTCTTCCAACTCGTTCCAATTAACCTCAGGCAGTTCGGAGTGGTCGGGTCGCAGTTTTTCCGCCTCGCGAATATAAGTGTGCTGAATTTCTGCTTGAGACTTTTCCGTGTTCCAGTGAATTAAGACCCGAATGCAATGGGCCAGACTGCCTGGAACCGTCATTTCATGGCCACACAAGAGCGGTACGTCGAGCCAGTCAAGTTGCCGGGCAGCCAGCGCCGGAAATTCTGCGTCAAGGTCCGCTGTCGTGGTAAAAATCGCGCTCGCAATGTCTTTTTTATCCATGCCATTGCGATGGAGCATTAGCGCAAGGAGCTGCCGCGTCGCCGTGAGAATTTCTTCACGGTTGTTGTGGTCTACCGTCGTTGCTCCTCGCACTCCTCGACATTGCATCCTGACGAGTTTAGCCGATTCCTGAACCGCTTGCAGGGAGCAGAAAGCTTTTGGCTCCCTGCTTTACACGATAGGTGTGAATTTGGGGGGATTTTCAAGCCTTGTAGGCTGTTTTGCTTTTCGACTACCAGCTGGTCAATTTTAGTTTTTTTGCCTTTGGCAACGGTTTGTGCGGAACTATGTGGCCGGTTTTGGGTTGGATGAACTGGACTGCGAGATGCCTGCATGAGGTCAGTGTTCAGGGCGTGACGCTAAGTCTTTATGGGACAGGGGTTTGTTATACAAACGGAAGGAGAGATCGCATGAGTTTCTTTAAATCAACCGGGCGACGACCAGGAATCGAGGCGCTGGAAGCAAAACAGTTGCTTGCTGGTGATGTTTTGGTGGGTGTCGTCGGTGGTAATCTCATCATTACCGGCGACGAAATGGGCAACAATATTTCCGTTGAATCTGGGGCGGAGCCAGGCCAGTATCTCATCCATGGCAGGCAAGATACGAATGTCACTATGTCGAAGGATTGCCCCAGTGATTCTGAGCCTGTCCAGGAGGATGCCGGCAGCGAAAATGTCGATGCTGAAAATGTCGTGGTCGTTAACGGGGTGAAGCGTGGTGCCCGAATCCGCATGGCAGATGGTGATGACACCGTCGTGATTGAAAATGCTCGCTTTGCCGGGAATGTGTCGATCAATATGGGTGAGGGGCACGATTCGGTAAATGTGGGAGACCAGTTGGTCTTTGGACCACCGCGATTTCCGCCCGGTTTTGGCACAAATCCAGCGCAGTCTATATCAACGATCAACGCGACATCAGAGAGTAGTAGCTTTGTCGGTCGAATTACGCAGGTGGAGAATGATGGTGAGGTCCGTGTCGAAAACGGCACCGGCAAATGGGAAACGTTCACCTACGATGCCAATACCGAGGTGGTGGATGCTGCCGGAAATGACGTACCTCTCGATGAACTTGAGGGAGCCAAAGTCCGCGTGACCTACCACACTGAGGGAATAAAGCAGGTGGCGGACAAAATCCAGGTTTCCCGAGTCCAGGTGAATTCGGTAACGCCTCATTCCAGCCTTACCGATGAGGGTCTCGCTGATAGGCCTGGCGAACACCAGGGTCCTGGCCGACCTAATGGACCTGGTGAACACCAGGGTCCTGGCCAACCTAATGGACCTGGCGAACACCAGGGTCCTGGCCGACCTAATGGACCTGGCGAACACCAGGGTCCTGGCCGACCTAATGGACCTGGCGAACACCAGGGTCCTGGCCAACCTAATGGACCTGGGAACACCAGGGTCCTGGCCAACCGGATAGACCTGGCGAACACCAGCGGCCCGGCCGACCTGATGGGCCTGGCGGTAGTGAGCGACCTGAGGGCGAGCCCGTCGAAGCACCTTCCGTCGTGATCAAAGGCGGTTTGCGAATCGTTACCGGTGGTGGTGAGGATCGCGGTATTTCCGTCGATGATGATATCTATGTCGTCGACGTGAATGTTGGACGCGGACTCCAAATTCACACGGGTGACGGCGTGGATGATGTGTATCTCAAGAACATCAATGTTGGTTCAAATATGGCTCCGAAAACTGGGGATTCACCCAGTCACCGAACGTCTGGTCGCGTACACGTAGGCTTGGGCGATGGAACCAACCGGCTTGTCATGTCCGACATCCATGCGGGTAGGATTGTCGCCCGCGGGGGGGAGGGTAACGACGAGATCACGGTAGGCGGTACCGAGAGTCGATTGCTCGCGATTCACGGTGGTCGCGGTGAAGGGTCTGATCGTGTGAAGGTCTCCGATGCAAAGGCACAGATCGCAAGTGTGCGGACCGCTGCTGGCGATGACAGAGTGATACTGACCGATTCGGCACTTAAGGTTTTCAATGTCCAACTCGGGGAAGGGGCCGATTCACTTGGAATGGGTGGTGTTTCGGCCCGCCTGGCAGCTCTTTCGGGTGGTCCGGGCGACGCCGATTTGTTCGAGCAATTGGGGGAAAACCTGATTGTCCACGAGCGGGTTCGGGGCTTTGAATTACCACCGGTCGAGGATGGGACCCCGGAAACGGACACTGGTATCGCATAAAGTTATACCGGTTGCGTAAGTAGGGGGAGAGAATCTCCTGACGAAAGCCCGTTGGGGTGCTTGGCAGGGGGATACTTGGGAGAAAGGCAGATTTTCTCCCGGCGACCTGTTGACTCCCCAACAGGTGTAGGTCACAATGACGAACCTCAGCTGGGCATGGTCCCTGTGACTCTGTTTGGTTGAGGTTTTTTTCAGGCTGGCGGACCTGCCAGCCTGCGGAAAACTGGTGCTGGAACTGGGGCCTTTATGGCCCTGGTCACGGTGCCAAAGAAGTAAGCTCTTTGACAATTTGGTTAGTGACCTCTTTTTTTTCCGTCAGCACAAGACTGTACTGACGAAGGCGCGTAACTGCGTCTTCAAACAAACTCTCAGAGGCTCATATCCGCTTTAGCAAAACGGTGACCTTTTAGGCTGCCAGTTTGTTAGGTGCGGATTATGCATAAAGTCAATTGAAGGGTTTGATCCTGGCTCAGAATGAACGTTGGCGGCGTGGATTAGGCATGCAAGTCGAGCGAGAAGTCTTAGATTGAAGCTTCGGCCGATTTCTAAGACGGAAAGCGGCGCAAGGGTGAGTAACGCGTAGTTACGTACCCCAGGGTCCGGAATAGCTGTGGGAAACCGCAGGTAATGCCGGATAACATCTCCGGATCAAAGGTGTGATTCCGCCCTGGGAGCGGACTGCGTCCTACTAGCTTGTTGGTGGGGTAATGGCCTACCAAGGCTACGATGGGTAGCGGGCGTGAGAGCGTGGCCCGTCACACTGGGACTGAGACACTGCCCAGACACCTACGGGTGGCTGCAGTCGAGAATCTTCGGCAATGTGCGCAAGCGTGACCGAGCGACGCCGCGTGTGGGATGAAGGCCTTCGGGTTGTAAACCACTGTCAGTTGGGAGGAAATCCCATGGGGCTATCCCCTTGGGTTGACCTATCTTCAGAGGAAGGCCGGGCTAAGTTCGTGCCAGCAGCCGCGGTAAGACGAACCGGCCAAACGTTATTCGGAATCATTGGGCTTAAAGGGTGCGTAGGCGGCACGGTCAGTTGGGTGTGAAATCCCTCGGCTCAACCGAGGAACTGCGCCCAATACTGCCGTGCTCGAGGGAGACAGAGGCGAGCGGAACTGATGGTGGAGCGGTGAAATGCGTTGATATCATCAGGAACACCAGTGGCGAAAGCGGCTCGCTGGGTCTCTTCTGACGCTGAGGCACGAAAGCTAGGGTAGCGAACAGGATTAGATACCCTGGTAGTCCTAGCTGTAAACGATGAGCACTTGACTGAGGACCCCCCCATAGGTTCTCGGTCGAAGCGAAAGTGATAAGTGCTCCGCCTGGGGAGTATGGTCGCAAGGCTGAAACTCAAAGGAATTGACGGGGGCTCACACAAGCGGTGGAGGATGTGGCTTAATTCGAGGCTACGCGAAGAACCTTAGCCGGGTCTTGACATCAACGGATTAACCCCGTGAAAGCGGGGCTACGCCTTCGGGTGGAACGTTGACAGGTGCTGCATGGCTGTCGTCAGCTCGTGTCGTGAGATGTCGGGTTAAGTCCCTTAACGAGCGAAACCCTTGTCACTAGTTGCCAGCGCGTCATGGCGGGGACTCTAGTGAGACTGCCGGTGTTAAACCGGAGGAAGGTGGGGATGACGTCAAGTCCTCATGGCCTTTATGGCCCGGGCTGCACACGTCCTACAATGCCGCGCACAAAGGGAAGCAAACTCGCGAGAGCAAGCAAATCCCTTAAAACGCGGCTCAGTTCGGATTGCAGGCTGCAACTCGCCTGCATGAAGCCGGAATCGCTAGTAATCGTGGGTCAGCATACCACGGTGAATATGTTCCTGAGCCTTGTACACACCGCCCGTCAAGCCACGAAAGTGGGGGGGGCTTAAAGTCGCTGAGCTAACTTCGGAAGCAGGCGCCTAGAGTCAACTCCGCGATTGGGACTAAGTCGTAACAAGGTAGCCGTAGGGGAACCTGCGGCTGGATCACCTCCTTTCTAAGGATATTTCCTTAATCCGCGCGTGTGGTGACACACCGCGGGAAGGTATGGGGACAGTCCTTGTGTTGACAAAGAGGTCTGCTGAGATTGGTCGCAAGATCGATGTTCGGCAGCTGACCAGATTGATATTGAGAACCCCGCTCCAAGGGTTAGCCTCCTTGGATGCGGGGTTTTTTTGTGCGCTCTTGGTAGCACCGCACGCAACACGACTTCAGTATGCACAAAGGGTAAGCCATTGCAGGGCAAGGGCCTCTGACGGAGGCAGATCTTCCCCCCTAAAATGAGAGGCGCCCGTAAAGTGGGGGGTGCCCGTAAAGTGGGAGATAAGAGTCAGGCGAATTCGATGAATCCCGCGGCGCAAGTCCAAGTTGAACAACTCGTCCAAGCGGTTCGCCAGATGCATGAGGCGATTCGCCGCCGGGTTGTTTCTGCATGTGAAACCCGGTCCGTTGAAGATCTTTCTGGAGTGACCGAATGCAGCAGTTCGGAGACGGACACGATTTACCGGATTGATCGCGTCGGTGAGCAAGAACTCTTGGACTTTGTTACGGCAGAGATCGCGGGCCTTACCCCTGTGATGGTCATTGGCGAAGGTATCAAAGATGGACATGTTGTGTGTCCAGAAGGGACTCCTGCCAGCAAAGCGCATTGGCGAATCATCGTCGATCCGATCGATGGAACACGAGGATTAATGTTTCAGAAGCGAAGTGCGTGGATATTGACGGGGATTGCGCCAAATTATGGAGATGCGACGACCCTTGGTGATATTGAAGCTGCCGTACAAACGGAGATTCCGCTGGTGAAGCAGCACCTGTGTGATCAACTTTGGGCAGTACGTGGCCAGGGAGCACAAGGTGTGCGTTGGAATCGGGTCACTGGCGAGTCGTCTTCCCTCAAACCTGTCCCCTCCCGAGCTGTGAATTTGCTTCATGGTTATGCGACGGTTTGCCGGTTTTTTCCTGGAGCACGGGATGTGCTCGCGGCGATTGACGACGAACTGGCCACTCGCCTGTTAGGACCACGCAAAACAGGTGATGCGCATATATTCGAAGACCAATATAGCTCTACCGCTGGGCAGTTGTATGGCTTGATGGTTGGGCAAGATCGCTTTGTGGCCGATCTCAGACCTTTGACCCGGCCAACGCTTGAGGCGCGGGGAGAAGCACTTGGCCATTGTTGCCATCCATACGATATTTGTACGGCGCTGATTGCGGAGGAAGCAGGGATTGTGGTCCGCGGTGCCGAGGGGCAACCGCTTGCTTGCCCGCTCGATACCACGACAAATGTCACCTGGGTTGGCTATGCAAATCAGGCGTTGGCCAAGGAAATTGAACCCGTCCTGGGAGATATTTTGCGTGAGCGAGGGTGGCTGGCCCCGTCGATCCGTAAAAACTGAAGGTGACCACCCATCGGCAATGGGAGTGCTGTCTGGCCGGTTACAGGGCTGCCTGATAAATGGCGAGGGCGTCTTGCTCGCACATTTCGCGCGGGTTGTTCCTCAATAATCGAGTCACCTGCATTGCGTCGGCTGCCATCGAGGGGAGTTCGGCCTGGGTGACACCAAATTCGGTCATCGCGCGGTTGGTCCCAACCTCGGCCGAGAGCTGGTCGACGGCGGCGACCACATCGCCATCGCCCCGCCCCATAGCTTCGGCAACGATCTGGTACCGCTCGGCGACAGCCGGCATGTTAAATTCCATCACGTGGGGCAACAGGAGGGAATTCGCCACACCGTGAGGCACTTTGAAACGACCTCCCAATGGATAGGCCAGCGCATGCACAGCGGCCGTATTGACCGACCCGAGACACATTCCGCCAAGCATACTGGCACGTGACATTGCATAGCGGGCAGCCAGGTCCGAACCATGGTGACAGGCGGTCGGCAGGTGGCGGGCAATTAGCCGAATTGCCTCAATCGCATACCCGTCGATTAGAGGGACAGAGTATCGGTTCGTATAGGCCTCGATCGCATGGGTGAGTGCGTCCATTCCGGTGTAGGCAGTTGGCCAGGCGGGCAGGGTTGTGCAAAGGCATGGGTCGACCACCGCATGGTTGGCGATTAGGAAATCACTGACGATTCCTTTCTTTAGCTGGTGTTCTTCGTCGGAGACGACCGCGATCGGGGTGACTTCACTACCGGTACCGGCCGTCGTCGAAATCAGGACCGAGGGTGCACCGCGCCCAGGAACCTGGTCAATGCCAAACAACGAAGCAAGCGAGCAGTGCTGTTTTTCAATTACGGCGACGATCTTGGTCACGTCCAGTGCACTGCCACCGCCAATTCCCAGAAAGCATGACGGTCCGAATTCTGAGGCCTGTACTGCACAAGTCTCGAACACGCCGACGGGCGGATCAGGAAGGACATCCTGGAATGTGCTTGTTTGAAAACCGTGGTTGTGCAGGTTTGTTTGGAGAAGTTCAAAGAACGGTTGCTGAGCGACACCTGGGTCGGTCACGATAAATATCTTTGATCCAAACGAGGACAAAATTGCAGGTAATTGTTTCAGGGCCCCGCAGCCCATGGTGACCGGTGGAACGTGATGGGTGAAGACGCGGTTTTCTGTCGAGTAGCTACTCGACCTTCGGCTGGCGAGTGTGGCAGTGCTCATAATGTGTTCACGGCCTGTTAGAAAGTCGCGAAGCACCCAGGTCCTTTCGGGGGTGCCTCATGTTCGATGCTGTTGAAATCGACTTTTCTTGTTTGCCGTACGTACCTCCATGACGTTAAGGACTCCTTGTTTTACAACGACACTTTGTTCTATTTGATGTTTGCTCTCCCGCCAGGTGAATGCCAAAGTTGTGGGATCTTGATAAGTCAACCTATCGGACCGTGGGGGTTGTCGCGGACCTTGATGTTTTGCCGACTGGCCAGCGGGCCAACTTTCTGAAAAGTATAATCTCCTGTTTGGATTTCTCCAGACCGATTCGGTTTTTCACTCTGCAACAATTTCCAGGAGCGAACCGTCTTGGTGATCGTGGGCCGACCGCCAGGGGTGCTTCTCAACATCGAAACGTCCCCTAAAGCATGGGGCACCGCTAACGGTCCATTCGAGTGGAGCAGGTTTGGCGGCATTCCTCCTCGAATGGCTTCCCTGGATAAGTCCGCGATGAGGAAGTCCCTCTTCGCCAGAGGGGGACAGCCCAGCCAACTCGAATACTAGTGTCGTGGGGAGAGGTTTTCCCAGGGCCATGGATGGTCACGGCAGTTTTTTTTCGAAGATTTAGCAGATTTGGTTCTATTCTGCACGAGTGTCGTTGACCCAAAACTTGCAAACGCGCTATGATCGCACGGCAGGTCACCCTGGCCGGTGTCCTCGGGTACTTGCGTTCGAGGTGCAAATTTTCCCCGTAGTCTAACCCGATAATAGAGATGTCAATTCCATGAGACGTTCAACTTCGTGGCTGGTGATTTTGGTTTTTGCATTTTCTGTTCAGATGGCGTCTCGGTGTCACGGCCAGATGGAAGAAGAGCAGACCGTGAGGTCGGCCGAGGCGGTGTTTCATGAAACGATGGCTTTACCACTAAGCCAGATTCCTGAGTCTTTACTTGCTCGGGCGCAGGGGGTTGCGATCATTCCCAACGTGATTAAGGGTGGTTTTATTGTAGGGGCCCGTTTTGGAAAAGGGGTTTTGCTTATTCGTAATGAGCAAGGTGCCTGGCAGTTACCAGTATTTATTACCCTCACGGGTGGAAATATTGGTTGGCAGGTAGGAGTTCAATCGACGGACATCGTGCTTGTGTTTACCACGCGCAAAAGTATTCAAGGAATATTGTCGGGGACTTTTACAATCGGTGCTGATGCAGCGGTTGCAGCCGGACCGGTTGGTCGTCAGGCATCGGCGGCCACCAATGCGCGGTTGCAGGCAGAGATTTACTCTTACTCCCGTAGTCGGGGTATTTTCCTGGGGGTTTCCATTGACGGGTCGGTGATTCGCGTCGATCAGTTTGCGAATTCGGTTTATTATCAAAGCCAGACTCCTGGGCATCCAGCGGTGATCCCGGCCTCGGCAACGCAACTGGTCCAGGAGGTTGCCGCCCGCTCAATGCCTGCGACCGGTCCTCCCATTGTGAGTCCAACCAACTACACCCAACCTGGCCCACAATTTGCGACGGCTACAAGGAGTGAGGCAGATACGCTGCGAAATCAACTGGCCCACATTGCACCAGAGCTTTACGAAATTCTTGACCCCCAATGGAGGACCTACCTGGCGTTGCCGTCAGAAGTATTCACTAATGTTCCCCATCCATCGCGGCAAGTACTGGATCAAACACTGGCGCGATTTGAGACCGTAAATACCAACCCCCTATACCGCAATCTTGCGGACCAGCCCCGCTTTCGCTCTACCTACGGTTTGTTAAGGCATTATTATGAGGTTCTTAACGGCACGAGCAGCGGGTTGTCGTTGCCACCGCCGCCCGCTCCAGCAGTACCGCAACCGCAGTAACGAACGACTCTCGGTCCAGGATTCCAAGTCAGTTGCGACGCATCGGGAAAGGGCGTAGAGTTCCTTTAGCAATTCCCCGTTTCGTTGGACGATCCTCTCAAGGGAAATACAACCGTGACATTTCGTGAATTCAAGGCGATTCTCCATCAAAATACCGGTCACGCGGTCCAATTTGAATTTTCAGCGGGAGGCCAGATTGAACCTCATTTCCATGTGACTGAAGTCGGGAAAGTGACTAGAGATTTTGTCGACTGCGGAGGAACACGTCGTGGCCATGAACTTTGTAATCTGCAAATCTACGTTGCCAATGATGTTGATCATCGCCTGACTGCCGAAAAGCTCCACGCGATCGTCGGTCAAGCAGCCGTGCTTCAACTCGATGAGTCTCTGCCGGTTGAGGTGGAATACCAGCAGCAGACTGTCGGCAGCTATGCCATTTCGGACCACACCGTGATGTCAGATCGGTTGACATTTCTGTTGAAATCCAAACAGACAGCCTGCCTTGCCCCCGATCAATGTGGGATCCCGGCCCTTTCGGTTTTGACCGGAGAAGCGTGTGATCGGGAATCGGGCTGTTGCTGACGACTTACCAGATTGGTGGGGCCACTGCGGCATGCGTCTGGAGTGGTCCTTCGGAATTGGCGGTGGCAGCGCAACGATATCCAGATACGACGATGGTTGGACCACGGAATTGCAGAGTCGGTTCGTCACGTTGGCGGGACTTTGCTTGGTCCGCATCACTCGTCTCCGAGATGTTCAACCACACACCAATCCAAGAGACGGAGAGTTCGTTGCCAGAAGACGGGTTGCCAGAAGACGGGAATGCCAGAAGACGGGAATGCCAGAAGACGGGAATGCCAGAAGACGGGAATGCCAGAAGACGGGAATGGTGGTGCAACGCATCTTGAATCGAACTGCAAACCATCGCACGGTAGTTTTGGTGGAGTTGCCAGTGGATATCCAACGGAATGGGCAAAAGGTAGATGACCAAATCGAGATCAAAATCATCGATGGGAGCTCTGTAAACGGACGTTGCGCAAGTGGGGAGAGAGCTGCCCAAAGGACCTTTGGATTGTGAGGAACTCAAAAATACGGGTTTTCACCTGGAAGGGGTGAGCTTCGACAAATTCTCCGACTCTAAGGGTTTTATCTGCTGCCAAAGGAAAATTAAATTCTGCGACGAATTCAGCGCAGATTCTATGAATCCAGGGCCAATCTCTCCTGGTCCGGGCCTGGAAAGGGATTTTTTATTGGCTGGAAGATTCAGAGCACAATTTTTTGACCAGCAATTCTCGCATATCGATTTGGCAACGTTTAGGATGGTATGGTTCCATGGAGAAAGTAAGGAAAATAGCCTGTTTGTCTACCACGGAAGTTCCGGTTTAACACACCATTGCGAAAGAATGAATAAGAGGAAAAAGTCATGATCGTTCGATCGAAATTCAATTTGATTGTAGCGCTTAGCCTGGTCTTGGTTGTAAGCTTAGCCGCAAAGCAAGGGGTCACGCAGACTCAGTTATCCCGTACGCCATCGGCCACAACGGCTACTCGCTCATCATCACAGTCTGCGCAGGCGAAAGAGGCAAAGGAGTGGCTTACCGCTTACATGATGGTTCATCACGGCTATAAACTTAATCATATGGATGCCTTGGAAGACAAGTTCAACAAAATGACGCCAACGCAGTTGGAAACTCTCAAGATGATGTATGAGCAAAAACATGCGGCAAATCTTCGCCGTGATGCCATGTTCCAACAGGCACAGGATCAGGTGAATAACATACGCATGTCCCAGATGCGTGGGCAGCAGCAGTTGTTCAACAAGGCGGAACTACAGGGTGAGCAGGAGAGTACGGAAATCGAGCAGAATCGCCTCAATCAAATGCATCGCGAAGCTGCCGAAAACATTCGCGCGAAAGAGGCCTACCCACTTTACGGAGGTGGTGGATATTACGGTGGGTATGGTGGATATGGACCCTATCGGTATCCTTATTGACAAGCGAGTGTTTTCTACCCGGAATGCAAAGGCTGAAAATAACCGAAAACGCATGTTGAAACGGACCGTGGCATCAGGTAGTGATAGCTTCACTAGGCTACTCGTTTTTGGTGCCGTGTCGGCAAAATGGTTTTGCTGGGCCAACGATAAAACAGGTTCTTTGGGGGGTTGCTTCCCCCGATTTCTTGCTTGAGGGGATTTTTGGGATGAACTGGCGTCACCTGTCTCTGGTAGTCACGATCGGTTTGCTGTTCTCCGTCGGGCCTGATGGGGTTCAGGCACAGGCCCAGCCAACTTCTCCAGGCAATCCCTCCAAAGCGACTCCCGATTGGAAGAAGTTGGAGAAAGCTTATGCCTCGACCACACTGGAATTGGCCCAGGCCGATCTGGCCGTCGACGAAGAAATGATCGAGCAAGTTTCGGGAACCGTGCCCGGCATGCACATCGATCGCTTGAAACGGCGGGTCGTACTCCGCCAGCGGCAGTTAAAAACGCTTGAGAACGGGACAGCCGTTAACCGGCTTGAGCCGTTGGCGCTCAGTTGTCAAATGATGTTGGCCAATTCGGCAGACAATCTCCGCCGGCTGTTGGCGGCCAACAAGCGGATCTCTGGAACCATTCCGGCGGTTGAGATTCGACAGGCTGAAGTGCGGGTTGCCGTAGCCGAGGCGCGGCTGGCACTGGTCAAGGCCCTTCCAAAACAGCCCGAACCAGTGCGTCTTCACTGGGAACTGCAGATCTTGCGGGAACAACTTGACGAAGCGATCTACTTGATTCGAGAATTGCAGTTGCGGGAGTGATCGCATGGCCGCTCCCCGAGGAGAGGGCCACCAAAAATATGGCCTCTGGCGGGTTGGGCGGCACTACCATTGGCGGGGCTATCCCTCCAGGGAGCCTGTCGGGGAAAAGTGGGCCAGGATCGCGGTTGCTGCAGCCAAGGGGACCGGGGCCGTGGTAGCCAGAACAACAAGATCGCAGGGTAGCGAGGAAATATGCAGATTTCTGGCGAATCTTTTTGCAGACGTGGCAAACCGTGGTGAACTCGGTTTCGTACCCTTGTGCCAACTCCTTTTCCTGCATCTAATTAACAGGCGCCAGCTTCACCCAAGGGCAATTCCGACAACCGGTTCATTCACGCGGGTCGCTGTTGTCTGGCCGGTTGCCAATATTTTCAGCCTGCAGACTGGTCGATGATCATCCTAAGCGAGTTTGAACATATTCGCCTGTTCCAAATTGGGTCCTCGGTTTTAGCATTGAAATTTTCATGGTCAGCTAAGGCTCAATGTGTCTGGCCCTTTGCAATTTCCTGGATCAAGCCATTAGAGAACCAGTCAATAGGGCCTTGAGAGCATGGGGTTTTTAGAATCGAAGTTCAATGGCAGCCACCCGCACAGGTTGTGGTTGAAAAAGTCCAAGGTGTGAAGAAGGTCATCAGGAAAGGGTAGTGGAACGGGTTTCCAAGGCGGAGATCACAAGAATGCCATAAATCGACTGGAGAATCGAACGAACATGCGTTACCTGCCATTTGCCGTTGTTATATTGTTGACGATCGTACTTTCCGCTCTGACGATGTTGCACAGTTGCTGGTGGTCAACTCCCTTGGCTGTGTTTGCTTTCCTAACCTGGTTGGGATGTTACGACCTCATTCAGATTCGGCACAGCATCCTGCGGAGTTTTCCCGTCATTGCCCATTTGCGTTTTATGTTTGAGCTCATTCGTCCGGAGCTTTACCAGTATTTTGTCGAGAGCAATACAGATGGGCGGCCTTTCAACCGCGACCAACGGTCCCTTGTTTACGAGCGTTCAAAAAATATTGAGGGCTTAAAGCCATTTGGTACCGAGTTGGATGTTTACTCCGGTCAGTACGAATGGGCTCTGCACTCGATTGCTACCCACAGTAAGTCCAAGGAACACTTTCGCACGATGGTTGGGGGTGCGGAGTGTAGTAAGCCGTATTCCTGCTCACTGTTGAACATTTCTTCGATGAGCTTCGGTGCGATCAGTCCGAACGCGATCATGGCGATGAACAAGGGGGCGAAGAAGGCGGAATTTGCCCATTGGACTGGTGAAGGGGGATTCAGCCCGTATCACAAGAAATATGGTGGCGACATCGTGTGGCAACTTGGCACGGGATACTTTGGCTGTCGCAATGACGATGGCACTTTTAGTGCCGACTTGTATGCCGAACAAGCGGTTGATGAACAGATCAAGATGATTGAGATCAAGATTTCGCAGGGAGCAAAACCAGGACATGGAGGCGTATTGCCGGCCGCCAAGATTACGCCCGAGATTGCGGCAACGCGTAAAGTCCCAATGGGGCAGGATTGTCTTTCTCCGCCCGGCCATTCGGCTTTCAGAACACCGCGCGAACTGTGTGAGTGGATTCAGCAATTGCGGGAGTTGAGTGGTGGTAAACCGATTGGTTTTAAGCTTTGTCTCGGTATGCCACACGAGTTCCTGGCAATTTGTAAGGCGATGATTGAAACGCAGATCCTGCCAGATTTTATCAATGTCGATGGCGGGGAAGGGGGGACGGGGGCAGCGCCGCTTGAGTTTTCCAATAACATGGGAACGCCTCTGGTCGAAGGTCTTTTGTTTGTTCACAATGCGCTGGTGGGTTGCAGTTTGCGAGACAAGTTGAAGGTTGCCTGTGCCGGCAAGGTGACTTCTGCTTCCCACGTACTCCGGAATCTGGCAATCGGAGCCGATTGGTGCAACGCGGCCCGCGGATTTATGATGGCGGTCGGTTGTATTCAGGCCCAGAAATGCCACACCAACACTTGTCCTGTTGGCGTGGCCACTCAGGATCCAGGTCGTTTTCGGGTGCTCAATGTGGAGGACAAGGGGGAACGCGTTTACCGTTACCATTCGAATACGATGGAGGCATTTTCGGAGTTGGTTGCTGCCATGGGAGTCGACAAGCCCTCGGAGTTAAAGCCGTTTCATGTTACCAAACGCCTTGATTCGTGTCGGGTTGTGACTTATCAGGAAGCGTACAACTTCCTCGAAGACGGCGCGATTTTGAATCGGACGGGTGAGCACCCCTATTTTCACAATTTGTGGTCCCAAGCGTCTGCCGAGACGTTTGGTGTCGTAGCTGCTAACTAATTCAAACTGGCCACTTCGGGTGGCACAATGAGAAAGCCTGAAATGTCGAATCAGCGAGTGGTCATTCTGGGAGGTGGGTTTGCGGGGGTCTACACCGCAATGAAGCTGGAGCATTTGCTCCGCAAACGCCAGGATGTCGAAGTAGTTCTCGTCAACCGGGAGAACTACCTTGTCTTTCAACCGATGCTGGCTGAAGTGATTTCCGGAAATATTGGTTTGCTTGACACGGTCTCCCCTATTTGTCGTTTGGCACCAAGGACGAGACTTTACGAACGTGAAGTCGAGGATGTCGATCTTGCCAATCAGACGGTGACCCTTTCACCGGGCTTTGAGGCCAATGCGACGGTGCTTCACTATGATCATGTGGTGGTTGCCTTTGGTAACGTTACTGATTTTCGCAAGGTTCCCGGGCTGCATGATCATGCGTTTCCATTCAAATATCTGGGAGATGCCCTGCGGTTGCGGGACCATTTGATTCGTGTGCTGGGGGAAGCCGCAACGACTACAGATCCTGAATTGCGAAAAGAACTGCTCACTTTTGTAATTGGTGGAGGAGGCTTCTCGGGGGTAGAAGTTTGCGCCGAACTTAATGATTTCGTGCGACGTGCAGGCAAAAAGTATTTCCATATCAACCCCAGCGATATTCGCACCGTGCTGGTGCACTCAGAGGATCGCATCCTGGAACGGGAAATGCCGGAGCGACTGGGAATGTATGCTCAGGAAGTACTTCGCAAACGGGGCGTTGAATTTATCTTCAACCTCCGCCTGGAAACGGGCACGCCGAAATGTGCGGTCTTGCACGACGGACAACGTATTCCTACCAGAACACTCATTTCAAGCGTCCCATCTTCGCCTAACCCGATTGTCGCCGGCCTTGATGTTCCGCAAGAACGGGGCCGCATCAAAGCCGACTCCAAACTGCAAATTGAGGGTTTTGAGAATGCCTGGTCGCTGGGCGATTGTGCGGCGGTGCCGAATCCCTCGGGAGAAGGTGTTTGTCCTCCAACGGCACAATTCGCTATCCGGCAGGCAACAACTTGCGCACACAACATCGTGGCTTCCATGGATGGCCGGAAACAAAAGAACTTTCGATTTAAAGAACTCGGTAAAATGGCATCCCTAGGACACCGTCGTGCAATCGCACAGCTCTTTGGCTGGATCAACCTGGAGGGATTTCTGGCCTGGCTGTTCTGGCGAGCGGCCTACTGGGCCAAGCTTCCAGGTGTCGACCGCAAAATTAAGGTCGGAGTTTCCTGGATGCTCGACCTCGTGTGTGGGCCTGAAATTGTACAAACGAAAGTCGATGTCAAACCAGCCATGTCTGAATCGCACTTCGAACCTGGAGAAATGGTTCTTCATAAAGCGGATCGTGCTGATCGGCTCTTTATCATTATCAACGGCAAAGCAGAACTTTCCTATGGAGACGAAAATGGCGAAGCGGCAAAAAGTGTTGAGCTTACCGCTGGTGATGTTTTCGGTGTGGCCGAAATACTCGAAAAGACGTCGGCCCAGGCTAACGTTCGTTGTGTCGAACCGCTCACGGTCGTGACCTACAACAAGAGTGAACTCGAACCGTTGTTGGCACTGCCGGTGGTTCGAACATGTTTTGAACAATTGCGATAGTGTGTCCGTCCAAAAGATGAAACGGGGCTGCGGTTCCCTCCCCTCCACGCATAGTTGACAGAAAGAAGAATCATGGGCCAGAACGTATGTGAAAATCTGCTGGATATTTTTGCCGGCGTTGGCGTTCGTGACATTTTTGGGGTGACCGGTGATGCGCTGAACGCGTTCCTTGAAGCCATTCGTAAAGATGGCCGATTTCGTTGGATTGGTGTGAGGCATGAAGAAAATGCAGCCTATGCGGCCTGTGCCCAAGCCGAATTGACAGGAGGCATTGGTGTTTGTGCTGGTACAACCGGTCCCGGAGCCTTGCATTTAATCAATGGACTCTACAACGCAAAAAAAGAGGGGGCTGGTGTGGTTGCAGTGACCGGGCAAGTGGCTCACACCGAACGGGGTACGAATTACTGGCAGGAAGTCGATCTTTCGAAAATGTTTGACGACGTGTGTGCCTATCAGGCAGTGATTGATACCTCCGCGCAAATGCCGCGACTGGCAGAAATTGCAGTTCAGAAGGCGTTTATTGATCGGACAACAGCCCGGATCGAAATTCCCATTGATTTAACCGACGCCAAAATCAAGAGTAACCACTTCATGCACCCGCTCGTCACCGAGCAATCTTCCGTCATTCCGCCAGATTCTGAGCTCGACAAGGCGGCTCAGATTATTAATGAAGGAAAACGCGTCGCCCTGTTTTGTGGAATTGGTTGCCGCAATGCGAAAGAGGAAGTGCTTTCGCTGGCCGATCGGCTGAATGCACCGGTTGTTCATACCTTAAGGGCCAAAGATATCTTTGACTATGGAGATGGCAACGTTGTTGGGCTTACTGGTTTGATTGGAAATCCGTCTGGATATCATGCCGTCTGGGATTGTGATGTTCTTGTGATGCTAGGGACAAACTTTCCCTACGACGGTTTTATTCCCGATGGGATTAAAATTATTCAGGTCGATTTCAAAGTAGAAAATATCGGACGGCGGGCACCGGTGACGCTCGGGCTGGTCGGCACCGTCAAGGAGACGGTAGCCGCACTCTCGGGACGTGTTGAGGAGGGAGGATCAGAGAAGTTTTTGCTTCATCTTGGCAAACTCCGCGACAAGTGGCTTCACCAGATGGACCGTCAGGCCGCGCTGACTCGTACGGACGAACCCTTGCATCCACAGTTGTTCGCAAAGGCGATCAGCGACCGGGCTGCGGACGATGCGGTCTTCAGTGTCGATGTCGGAGAATGCACCGTGTGGATTGCCCGGCAGGTACGCATGACGGGCGGCCGCCGGATGATCGGCTCGTTCAACCACGGATCTCTCGGGGCCAGTTTTCCCCTTGCCCTGGGGGCAGCTGCCCTTGATCCCAGTCGGCAGGTCTGGGTTTTTTGTGGTGACGGTGGGTTTGGGATGGCTATGCAGGACTTCATAACTGCCGTCCGTTTTAATTGGCCGCTTAAAGTGATTGTCTTCAACAACAGTGAACTGGGGTTTGTAAAGATGGAAATGGAAGTGTCTGGCTTGCCTTTCTATCCAGAAGCGACAGGGTTACTGAATCCTAACTTTGCGGAATATGCAAAAGTGTGTGGTGGTGATGGTGTCCGCGTGGAGCATGCCGGGGATATTGTGCCAGCAGTCGAACAAGCGATTGCTTCCGATAAGCCATTTATTATCGATGCGGTGGTCAGCCCGGGCGAACTGACCATGCCCCCGACCGTTAAAGTTGAACAAGCGTGGGGATTTGGTATGTCCAAGCTTAAAGAAGCCATGCTGGGTCTGCGGGGTGATCATTCGCAGTGGCAAGCGTGGCGGGATGAGTTCAAAGCAAACTTGGGATGACCCGTATTGAATAATCAAAAGGAATGAAACGTGGGGATTAATTCAGCTATTGCCGACTTGCGAACCTCAGATACTGTTGAGGTTGCTATCCGTGGCCAGGCTTTGCTTGAGCAGCCGCTGCTGAACCAAGGGACAGCGTTTACCGAACAAGAACGGCACGATTTTGGTTTGCTTGGGCTGTTGCCCCCCGACATCGAAACCATTGAGCAGCAGGCAGGCCGTTGTTACGAAGCCTTTTGCAATGAACCGTCGGATTTGGAAAAGCATGTTTTCCTGCGAAATCTTCAGGATGAAAACGAGATACTTTTTTACCGGTTGATTACCGAACACATCGCTGAAATGCAGCCGATTATCTACACCCCAGTGGTGGGTGAGGCGTGTCAAAAATTCAGCCATATTTACCGCCGTCCACGCGGGTTGTTCATCGAGTACCCGCACCGGGAACACATCAAGGAAACGCTTGACAATTGCGCCCTCTCGAATGTCGAAGTGATCGTCGTCACCGATGCGGAGCGGATTCTCGGGTTGGGTGACCAGGGGGCGGGTGGGATGGGAATTCCAATTGGCAAGTTGTCGCTCTACACGGCAATCGGTGGGATTCATCCCTCTGCGACGTTACCCATTATGCTTGATGTCGGGACAAATAACACCGAGCGGCTCAAGGATCCAAGCTATATTGGCTGGCGGCATGAACGTATTACAGGACAGGAATATGATGATTTTGTTGATGCTTTCGTGACTGCGGTCAAGGAAAAGTATCCCCGCGTCCTGCTCCAATTCGAGGACTTTGCTTCCAGAAACGCCTCGCCCATTCTCGCCCGCTATCGCGATCAACTCTGCACGTTCAACGACGACATTCAGGGAACTGCTGCCGTCACAACAGGTACTATTCTGGCTGGTGTTGCTGCAACGGCCCGAGAACTGAGTGAACAACGTGTGGTGATGCTTGGAGCCGGATCAGCCGGTGTCGGGATCAGTAATCAATTGGTTGCGGCGATGATGAAAGAGGGTCTTAGCCTGGAGGAGGCCCGCAGGCGATTCTATTTGATCGACAGTCATGGACTGATCCACGACGGCCGGACCAATCTGGCGCCCTACAAAATCCCCTTCCAGCAAAAGCGAGAATCTCTGGGGGACTGGGGTTGCCAGGGGGATGAAATCAGTTTCCTCGATACGGTCAAGCATGCCCAGCCGACAATCCTGGTGGGAGTGACTGGCCAGTCAGGCGCTTTTACCGAAGAAATTGTGCGCGAAATGGCGAGCCACGTGGAATGCCCCATTATTTTTCCTTTGTCGAATCCCACCTCTCGGGCGGAGGCAACCGCAGCCGATGTGGTTACCTGGACAGAAGGTCGAGCCTTGATTGCAACAGGCAGTCCGTTTGACCCGGTGCCCTTTGAAGGCCGAGAGATTCCGATTGCCCAATGTAACAATAGCTATATTTTTCCGGCGATGGGACTTGGTATCCTTGCCTCGGGGGCAACGCGCGTGACGGATGACATGTTTATGGCAGCAGCGCTTGCCCTCCGCGATGGTTCGCCTGCGCTGAAAGATCCCAAGGCATCGCTGTTGCCGCGGCTGGAGGATATTCGCAAGATTGCCAGGCACATCGCGATCGAAGTGGCGCTCGCTGCACAGGAAAACAAGGTTGCGCCGAAAATGACGCAGGCAGAAACAGAACAATGTATTGATGAAACGGTTTGGACTCCCGCTTACCCCGAATTGAAAGCAGTGGGTGGCTAGCCTCAAGTTCAAGCGCCAGTTACGATACGCAAAAGTTGTGGCCGACAATCAGTTCATCATTACCTAACCGTCAACGTGGAGATAAATCCATATGAGTTTCGACATCATGACCTATGAGCCGGAAGGCGACAAAAAAAATTCCGACTTTTTCAATGAGTACCGGTTGAAGATCTATGAGCGACGGGAATCAAGTGGTCTGATGCAGTTGTTGGGAAACTTGCGAGGCATAGCGGTTCAGGTCGAAACGGGCGATGCTGTGCCGTATATGGAAGAACTTTACCTGATGACTCCATACCGGTTCACGGCAGCTTATATCACCGACACGCACAAAATTTATGTACTCACCTCCGAACCGGAATTCCCTCGGTTTTTCTTGTTGGAACCTCTTGATCCAACCTACGAGGACGACATCAAGCGGTTCAATATGATGTATCCGATGGCGCGCCAGACGCCCAATGCCCGCTACATTGGCGAAATCTTTCACACGACCGATGTGGATGAAACTCGCAAGATTTTGGAAGACCAGAATATCCGGTTTCATTATCCCGGTGAGATAGAGAACTCGTTTTATGCAAACAGTCACTTGTCATTCACGTTTCCGTCGGATTTTACCTATAACCGCCTGGGCTACACCAGTTTCGAAATGGACGATTTTGATGCCCTCGAAGTTGGTCAACGGTTTCAGCTCACTCCCGACCAGTTAGCGCGACTTGAAAAACAGGATGCCGTTGGGCGTGACCTTGGCACCTACGAGTTGCTTGCCGGTATTGATCACATGGCGACCCGGATTCTTGCCGGAGAACGGGAAGATGCAATTCTTGAGTTTCTCACGATGTCGAATTATTACTTCTGGGGAGCCTACAATATCGCGGCGATGAATTCATCGACCAACGTGAACCGTAATCACCTTGTTACCGATGACAAAGAATCCCCCGCCAAGGTCTTCACTGCCAACAACACGCCTTCCTTTGTCAATTCGTTCGATGATTTGCCGATGCCGACGGAAGACTTTGTCCGGAATTTTGGCCGGCGCATGCATCATATAGCCTACGAAGTCCGCGATGGAGATCATCCGTCAGGTGTCAAAAACGTCGATTATGTCGTGGGGAAACTTGCGGAGAAGCAAATCCCTTTTCTAGCGCATGTTGTGGGAGAGTGCAAAGACGATCCAGATCTCAAGCAGATCTTTTCCAAGCACTCGAAGTACTCCATCCTGATTACCGAGTATGTCGAAAGGTGCCACAAGTTCACGGGCTTCTTCACGAAGCAAAATGTTGCCTCATTGACAGAGGCGGCAGGGCATGATGAACGGTATGAACATGGCCACGTTTTCGACTAGCCGACCATTGCTAGTTGCATGACTCTGTGTTTAGGGCCTCTGGAGTGTGAGGCTTCGGTGATTGCCAGGCGACGTTTCTGCACATCCCTGCCGATCATTATGATCAAGAGCCAGATTTTGCGCGGCGCGCTTTTGTCCGCTCGGCCGATAGTTGGCACGTTTCGGCACCCAGTAACAGAATTTGCGCCGTATAAAAAATCCAAACGACAAAAGCAACGATGGCACCGCTGGTTCCGTAAGTTGATGTAATCACGCTGCGAGAGAGGTAGAAGCCGATAAGCCATCTGCCAAACTCAAACAAGATCACCGAAACCATAGCTCCCAAGAGAACGTGGCGCCACGCTGGTCGCTGAGAGGGGAGGAGCTTGAAGATGATTGCGATCACACCAAGCACAATAAGTAATGTAAATCCACCGGTTGTAACATTCCAAAGCGGACCGGAAAAATCCAAGTTGGGGAACCATTGGCTTGAAATGGTGCGAATGAGCAGTTGGGCGAATAACGTGGTCACCAGTAAACTACCGGCGATGATAACACTCGAGGCTGCGATCAGACGTCCGAAAAGGAATGACAAAATTGCTTCGCGGGTAGACCGCTCTGGCAATCCAAAGATTCGATTCAGTGTGTTGCGGAGTTCCACAAAAATTGCCGATGCGGCATAGAGCAAGAGAATTCCTGAAATCGTCGACGTAACGGTGATGCTGCCGGTAAAAGACGAATTGGAAAATATTTCCTGGGCAACCTCGGCTCCGGCAGGGCCAATAGTCTCGCCAAGTTTTGCCTGCAAAAGTGTTTTTGCTTGTGTGCTTCCCACGAAGTGGCTCAGTGCGACCGCGGCAAAAACAAGCATTGGGGCCAGCATGAAAATCGCGAAATAGGCAATAGCGGCTGCAGATCGGGTGTTGTCGTGATCAACCCATCGCTTCGACAGTTGTCTCACCAGTGAGAACAGGTACATCAATCTCCTCAGCATGCATGTGTTTGATCAAAAATATCATCCATTTCACATCGCATCGGTGCACGGTTTTGAGGAACCCTTGTAATAAGCGAGTCCATCTGCAGTCCACATTTCTCAAAGAGAAAACCGGCCATCAGTCGGCGGCGATCCAGGTGTTTGCCTCGTCCAACTTGCTGTGGTCAAAATACTTGATTTTTGCAGTGGTGAACGGTTTGCAAAAAACGGCCATCCCTTGTTCCCATTTTGTCTCGCCAACAATAGCCAGGCGTTCAATATCGCGCCAATGGTTGGTATCAAACTTTATATCTTCCCATAGAGCTCCTGCCGTCCAGCCGTGGAAATCGTGCATCTCAACCAGCAAGCGAAGTTTTCCATGTTTCTGAATCTGCTTTTCAACGGCAGGTACAAAACTCTCGTAAGATTCCTTGGTCAGTTTGCCACTCAGCTTCAGGTGGGTCAGTTTTCCCGTTACCAGCAGTTCGACTTCGTTGGACATGAAAGTTACTCCTGTCGTTATGATGTCCGGTTGAAAGGATCGAACGATAGAATCAGCTCGATACTACGTCACTATTCTAATAGGTTGTGCTGGGACGAAAAGTGGACTTGAGAGTGGCCTGGGAGGGGCGCACCGGCAGATGGTCCATAGGCGGTTCGGGGGCTATGTTTTATCGGAGAATCCGAATTTGAGAGCCCGACAGTTGGTCTGGAGGAGGGAGACCCAAAGAAGTGCCGAATTAGCAATTTATTCGGTAAGCAGAGCATAAAACTTCATTCCAAGACTTCTCCCTCTCAGTAGGACCTGCCAGAATCACCGTCTCAGGGGGGCCGGTTAGCCCTTTGCCAGTCAGGTGACGGGTAACGGCCGCCGCCTGGCAGGTTGCCATCAGAAGTGTTTTTGACAAACGGGGAGGTATCTCTGGCAAGCAGTTGTCTTGCCAGGATTTCGCATGAGGCGCCTCCAGTGGTTGAGGTCGAGTTGGCCCTATCAAGCGCGTCGCAACAAACAGTCGGTCATTCCGCTTTAATCCAGTCAATGTCCAGGTTGAATGGACCAGCCTGCTTGTCTGCCAGCAGAAAACCAATTGAGTTGACCTCTTCAGGATCCAACTCCGCGTTCGGAACTCGTCTCCCGAAGGACGTACCGTAAAATTCCGACAGAGGAATACGAATTTCTTGCCATTGGTTGGCGACCGTGTCGATCGGGGCCCGGTAAGAAAATGCCATACGCCTGGTCGGCACATGGAGATTCAGATAATACTGCCGACCATCACCACGAATGCGTACGATGAGTGCCCCTCCATCTTGGAGGCCAAGTTCTTTTGCTTCGGAGCGAATCGAAGCAAAGCCGCCGCGATTTTCCAGCGAGAGATTTCCCGAAAATTGCAGCATGTCGTCTCCCGTCACACGTGCCCCACCCTCGGAAATTCCACCCATTACGTTGTCGTTGATTGCCCGCCAATCGTCACTTTCCTGGTTGCCTTGGAAATCATACACAACGCGACTTGCAGTACTCTCTTCACCATCTTTCGAGTCGCCTCCAGTCGGAAGCAAGACCGAGTCGATGACGTGAATCACCCCGTTGTTGGCCTCGATGTTTGTTTCCAGTACTTGCGCATTGCCAACGTAAATCTGGTCACCACGTACCTCAATCGGGAGATTACTTCCCTGAAGGGTTGTCGCCTCGGAAAGTTTTACCACGTCCGCTGCCAGCACGCGGCCAGCAACTACGTGGTAAGTCAAGATGTTCACCAGCTGCTGACGATTTTCTGGGTCCAACAGGGACTGGACCGTACCTTCAGGCAGTTTGTCAAACGCTTCATTGGTCGGTGCAAAAACCGTGAACGGGCCACTGCCCCGCAAGGTTTTTGCCAGGCCGGCTGCTTGGACGGCGGTCAACAGTGTTGAAAAATGCTCGTTCTGGACACCAAGCTCTAAGAGGTTGGGGAGGCGGGCAATTTTTCCCCCTGAATCGTTCTCCGTTTCGGGCAAGCTGCATTTGGCACATGGTTTGTCCTTGCTGCATTGGCCGCAGTCAGCTGGCCCCTGGCATTTTTTACACGATTCTCCCTTGCAGCCTTGACCGCATTCGGTTGCCCCCGGGCATTTATCACAGGGCTTGTCCTTGGTGCAGGGCTGGTCCTTGGTGCATTTTTTGCAGTTCCCATCTCCGGCATCTTTATTTTCGCGTTGTTGGTGCTTTGTCCACCAGGCGTGTCGCTTCCAATTTTTCTTGCGGTCTGAATTCCCGTCGCCCCGATCACATGATCCATCAAGGCAGCCACCGCGTCCCCACCCTTGACAGCCACCTTTGCACTTCTCTTTTATTTTTTGCATGAGCTGTAGGAGGTTCTTGCCGTTGCCTCGCCAATCAAGCGAAATCAGCTGGTCATCACTCTCTGCGGTGACCTCATTCATTAGCTGGGCAAGGGACTTGTCGCTGCCAAATCGTAACATCGCAAGACTCCGCAAGCCGTTGACAATATTGATAGTGTTGGTGGCAACTTCAGCCGAGTTAGCGACTAAGGAGCAGTTCATGAAAAGCTGGTCCCCCTGTTCTCCGGCCGCCAAAGAGAGCTGATCACATTGCTTTAAAACAGGACAATCGCCAGGCAGGTCGGCCCCGCTCATCGCAATCGCACGTGCGATCCAAATGGTGCCTGCGGGGCTGGCGCTTGCCAGGGGAGAGGATTGCGGTAGGCCGGGGGCTTTTCCCGCAAGGACGTCGATCGTGTTCATCACGCTGATGTGGTTGTTAGAAAGGATCAGGATGTTTCCATCGTAAATCGTGCCCGTGATATAATGTGGTTCACCATCTCGATTTCCTTTCTGCCAGGTGTAGAGACGATGTCCGTCGTAGGTGCTCAATCGCACATGGGGATGTTTTTCCTGCAAAGCTGCCAGCATTTTTTGCGAGTCGGCATGGGTCAATTCGATCGTCATCACGCCATGATGCTTCTTGAAGCGATGGTCATAAATGGTGATGCTGCGCAGGTCTTCACGCGGATCCATGCCGGTCTTGGTGATCATGTCGGCAATTTTTTCTTGAACTCTTTCGTGGGAAGACCACTTTTTTCGTATCCATTGACCCACTTGCGAGGCCCGCATCGCCTCCAAATCCATGTGGTGAACCCATTTTGTGTCGGCGGGGATTCGCGCCGGCTCAAATGGGCCAGCAGCAGTGACAACGGCCCAAAGAGTGGCGAAGGCAAGTGAGCCGGTCAGAAAAACAAAATGTCGATTTGGCTGAGATTGGATCATTGGTTTACCCTGTCTATTTGCAGCGCGCGGACGGACTGAGTTTCGAGAATTGGCCTTGTCGGCCTACATAAACCCTATTTTCCCTTTTTTTGAGGCTTTCGCTAGGGGATTATTGGCCCGATCAAGATTTTGACAAGTGCGGGATTCCGCGGAGGGCTGGTCGGTATTTGCCATCTCGACCGACAGCTCGTGTGCAAAGCTAAGGCACGGGCTGACAACTGCCAGTAAGAAAGCCTGCTACGGAAAAGATCCCTGACCACCAAGCATGTGGGTTCAGGGCAATGGCCCAGTTCAGGCCGAAGGCGAACTGGGCCATTTTTTTTAGCTTTTAACTACCGCCGGTTTGCCGAGTCCCGTGATCAGGTCGGGGCCGCTGGGCCGCTGGAAGGGACGTAAACCAAACTCACCGATGACTGCAAAAATGTGGTCAAAGATATCGCTTTGAATAGCCTCGTAATGCACCCACTCGGTGTCATTGGTAAACACATAGATTTCAAGAGGCAGTCCATACTCGTTGGGAGGTAACTGGCGAACCATCAAGGTCATGCCATCGGAAAGGTAGGGGTGATTTTGCAGATACGCGATGAGGTAGGCCCGAAAAGTTCCCAGGTTGGTCATCCACCGCCCGTTAATCGGTTGGGCATCGTCTACCCCGTGCTCCCGATTGTAGATTCCCAACTCGGCTTGCTTGCTTTTGAGATATTCTTTCAGGTGATCAATCCGGGAAAGTTTTTCGATCATTTCAGACGAGCAGAAACAAATGCTGTTGACGTCGATATAGATGGACCGTTTGATACGTCGCCCTCCAGAGTCGGACATCCCCCGCCAGTTCTTGAACGAGTCGGAAATCAGCTGGTAACTCGGGACCATCGAAATCGTGTTGTCGAAATTCCGTACTTTGACGGTTGTCAGTGTGACATCGATCACGTCACCGTTGGCCTGGCCTGCAGGCATTTCAATCCAGTCACCTGGTCGCACCATGTCGTTGGCAGCGAGTTGAATCCCTGCGACGAATCCCAGGATTGTGTCTTTAAATACCAGCAGGAAAACTGCAGAAACCGCCCCCATTCCGGCCAGCAGTGTCAGCGGAGAGGTCCCGAGTACAATGGTGAGTGTCCAAAGACCTGCCACAACGATGAAGACCAGTTTGGCCGATTGGAGCAGCGTGGTGATGGGATACTGCTTGAAATGTTGATGGCGTTTGTACCGCTCGTCGACGATTGCGATTAAGCTGTTCAGTACGAGCAAGCCGATAATCACGAGCACAATTTCAGCAGATCGGCTCGTAAACGTGGCAATGTCGTGATCTGGCGGGAAGAGTTTGGGGATTAGCGCCCAAATTATAAGAACGGGTGCGACATAAGCAAGACGCGTAAAAACACGCTTCATGTGGGGGCTCGCCAAGTCAATTTCTGCTTGGCGGAAAAAATGAGCGACGATACGAAACAGGATCTTTAAGGCAATGAACCTGGCAACCAAGGCCGAAAGTAAAATCGCCAGCGCGGCAATTCCGAGAATCGCCAACTGAGTCTGGTTTGCCGTTAGGCCTTGCTGGATTAACCAGTTGTGAATGACAGTTTCCATGACCGTCCCTGTCCTGATTGGGGTGGTGGCTTCATTGCGGCTTGCTTGAGCACGGGAACTGGTGCACTTTATTTTTTGTGGCAGAACTCGCCAATATTTTTTGTGGCAGAACTCGCCAACATTCTTTGTGGCAGAATTCGCCAACCGTGTGTCTCGTGGCACAATCAAAAAGGCAAGTCTGCGCCGCCAGTGTAGCAAATCGGCCTGATTTCGCAGAGGTCGTCATTCGCCGCAAATGAAGACGTGTTGGCCCCGAGGAAAGTTGCCCAGGGGAGGTGATCGAGGG
This sequence comes from Lacipirellulaceae bacterium, assembly GCA_965243695.1. Classification (GTDB taxonomy): domain Bacteria; phylum Planctomycetota; class Planctomycetia; order Pirellulales; family Lacipirellulaceae; genus JAKVCB01. The sequence continues at coordinate 156,553 of CBDEWC010000047.1, forward strand.
GGCAGGCCATTTCCGTTCCATGCAGAAAAGGTAGCCGCCACCAGGCCCCTTTCCCGAAAAATCAGCCGTTCACCCCATTGGAGTGGGCGTTGTTGCCCTCAGAAGACGTCATTTGTTGGAGCGTTCTCTCCAGGGCACCTTCCATCTGCTCGATCGGGACCAGCGGGGCATTGGGGTTTTCATACGGCGTCACATGGCCTGAGGCGAGGTCAACGTGGACGGGCCCATAACGGCCTGGCTCGTTACTTTTGCTCAACACCTGAGCCATGGGATCACCGCTGTTGAAGTGCCAGAATTCTCCAGGAAAATGGACAAACCCATGACGCTCCATGATGTCGGTAATTTTCCGCCGGTTGTCACGTTCCTCCGGAGTGATGAACGGAGATTCCATGGGGGTGTATTCGCTCATTTCCAGATACGATTTTCCGCGACACACCTCCGAGCGGTCGTTGCGTCGAAAAACCGAAATGTCAACGGCCGCTCCATGCATGTGTGTGCCATATTTTCCGTAATTGGCGATCAGTATGCGCGCCCGCCGAAAGACCAGGTCGACCGGTGGTTTTTCTCCGTGGCATTCCCAAAGACACGTGCGGACAATGAAATCGAAAGTTGTGGGACTCAGAACCAGGCGAGTTTGCATTTCCTGGGTACGGAAACCTTCTTCAATCTTCAAGATCCATCCCTTTTCATTCATCTCGCGGGCGATTGCAATTAGTGAATCGATCAGGGTCTCGCGTAGGTAATAGATGCGATCGAGACTGCCGTCAATTTTTGTCTCTGAAAAAAGAGCTTCGACTCCCGCCCCATCAAAGGCTTCGGGAATGGATTTGAGCGGTTCGCTCGATTCCACGTAAGGGTATGCAAGGACTTCTTCGATCAGCTGGTCCATCTGGTTCATGTATTTGATCCAGTAGTCGCGTCGCTTTTGATCGTCGGTCTGAATGGATGACATTCTGTTTGAGTTCTTGTTAAGGTGTGAGGCCACTCGCCAGGTGTGGGAAGATTTTTCCTTTGTTCAACTGAAAATGTTTTAGCATTAACCAATGTTTCGTCTACTGCTGGAGACCAGCCGCAACTACTTGTGCAGTATTGTGGTCCAACTCTCCAGTCATGGGTAGGGTTTATTTCAAATTCGTGTTGGCCTTTTTTGTCTTGGCATGCAAGCGGTGGCGAAGTTTTTTGCCGATTGTTGAACACTTGGACCTGAGCGGTCATACTACGGGTCTTCCGCTTGTCGCAGAATTCCCGGTCTGTAGAAGCCAACGGTATGCTCAAGATCAACAACCAACTCACTGCGGCCGACTTGCTGGCCAGGTTAAAGACTTTTTGGGCGCTGTCAGAAAATTGCCTCGATGCGATCGAGGAGAGTTGTCCGTCTGGCACCGCTTCTCCCGTGTTTACGGTACAAGGACAATACACGTCTCAAGGCTGGACCGAGTGGACGCAGGGCTTTCAGATCGGATCGGCGCTCGTGCATTTTGATGCAACCGGCAACGAGCGGTTTCTCGAACTCGGCCGAAAAAAGACGGTCGAGGTGATGGCAACGCATCTAACGCATGCCGGCGTTCACGATCACGGCTTCAACAACGTCAGCACCTACGGAAACCTGTGGCGATTGATGAACGAGGGACGTTTGGCAGAAGATCCGTGGCAACGCTCCTTTTACGAACTGGCACTTAAAACAAGTGGCAGCGTGCAGGCAAACCGGTGGGCCACCACGAGCGATGGCACCGGGTACATCTACACCTTCAATGGCCCCCAGTCGCTGTTTGTCGACACAATTCGTTCTTGCCGTGCGCTGGCATTGGCACATCAATTGGGGCACGTTCTGATGACTGAAGGAGACGAGCGAGTCAGTTTGCTCCAGCGGCTGGTAGAGCATGCAACGAACACGGCCCGATTCAATATTGGGTATGGCCAAGGGCGTGACATGTACGACCTTCGTGGGCGAACCGCACACGAAACGATCTTCAACACTAAAAATGGCGAATATCGATGCCCCTCAACCCAGCAAGGTTACTCTCCCTTCACGACCTGGACCCGCGGTTTGGCATGGGCCATGCTGGGATATTCCGAATTGCTGGAGTGGTTAGCAACCCGCCCCGAGGATGAGTTTGCAGAATGGGGAGGACCCCAAAAAATCGAGGCCGATTTTTTCAAGGCTGCAGAGGCAACTTGCGATTTTTACATTGAGCAAACTCCCAGTTGTGGTATTCCTTACTGGGATACAGGCGCCCCGGGTCTGGCGAAACTGGGCGATTATCTCCAGCGGCCTGCCGACCCTTTTAATCCGTATGAGCCTGTCGATAGTTCTGCCGCTGCAATTGCTGCCCAGGGTTTGATCCGCTTCGGATGCTACTTGCAATCGCGGGCAAAAGGCGACTCGGCCCGCCGCTACCTGCAGGCCGGCCTTACCGTACTCGATACTCTCCTGGGCGAGCCCTACCTTTCGACCGACCCGGCCCACCAGGGGCTCATTCTGCACTCGGTTTACCATCGACCCAATGGTTGGGACTACGTTCCGGAAGAGTGTTCGGTGCCGTGTGGCGAATCAAGCATGTGGGGTGATTACCACGCACGGGAGGTTGCACTTTATGTTCAAAGACTCGCAGGGAAAGGTCCCTACTATACTTTTTTCGGTTCTCCAGCTTGAAGATTGACCGGTGCGATGAAGCAAAAAAAACGTGTGGCACTTGTTACCGGCGGTAGTCGTGGCATCGGGTTTGGGATTGCTGCAAAACTTGCCGAAAGCGGTTTTGACCTGGCCATCAATGGTCAACGGGAAGAGCCCCAGGTCGAAGTGCCTCTGGCTGCCCTTCGTGAACTGGGGGCCAAGGTTGTCTACTGTCGTGGCGATGTGGGCAGCGCCGCAGGGCGTCAAGCAATGATCGACGACGTGCGTAGCCACTTTGGCAGGTTGCATCTTCTGGTCAACAACGCTGGGATCACTTCACCAGGAAGGCGGGACGTCCTGGAAGCGACCGAAGAGGCATTTGATCAGGTCATGGCAGTCAACCTGAAAGGTGCCTACTTTCTGTCGCAGCTTGCCGCCCGCTGGATGATTGAGCAGCGCCAGCAAGATCATACTTACCAGGGCTGCATGGTAAATATTTCCTCGGTTTCGGGAGAAATCGCTTCGCTCAATCGGGGCGATTACTGTATTTCCTGGGCAGGCATGGCAATGGTGACCAAGCTGTGGGCGGCTCGGTTGGCTGAGTTTGGTATCGGTGTGTATGAAGTTCGGCCGGGAGTGATCCGTAGCGATATGACCGCCGGTGTGACTGAAAAATACGACAAGTTGATTGCCGAAGGATTGACCGTCGAACCACGCTGGGGCACCCCAGAAGACGTTGGCCGGGCGGTCGCAGTGCTGGCCCGGGGAGAGTTGAGCTATGCGACCGGCAGCGTGATTATGGTCGATGGCGGTTTGACACTGCGGAGACTTTAGTCGGTGGATCTCGGGTGTTTACGGGTGAACTGGACTCTCGCTTTCTCGTCACGCGCTCATGGCTGCTGCCCAGTTTTTAAGAAACGGTTCACTAAAAATGGTGACCGATCTAAATGAGTTCTGCGATGGGGGTCGCATCAACATCCGTGGGACGGCGGGTTCGCCCTTGTCGGTCTGGTACACCAACATGCGGATCAATGCCCAGGTTATGTAGTAACGTCGCATGAACGTCGCCAAATGTAATGGGCTGATCAATAACTTCCCCCGCAATTCGGTCGGTCATGCCCAGCACCTGGCCAGTCCGCATGCCGCCACCCGCCAATAGGGCGGAGTTGACCTGGGGCCAGTGATCCCTGCCACTGTTTTTATTAATTTTAGGGGACCGTCCAAATTCCCCCCAGACAATCACCGAAACATCGTTGAGCATCCCGCGCTCATCCAGGTCCTTGACCAGTGCGGTCACAGCTTGATCGAGACGAGGGAATTCGGTACGAGCTTGCTCGAAATTTTTACGATGCCAGTCCCAGCGACTAAAGTTTAACGACACAACCCTGGCTCCAGCCTCGATCAGGCGGCGCGCGATCAGCAAATTGTGCGAGATTCGTGGGGCCGCATCCTTGTTGTATTTGGCAGACCCTTCCCCGTATCGCTCAATCACTTTCGGATCTTCTCGAGAGATATCAAGCGCTTCGACCAGGCGGGGTGATGCGAGGATTTCCCACGCCTGGCGGGTAAAGGAATTGCGGTCGTCCAGACTGGGGCTTGCTTCTACATGGGCTTGCCACGTGTTTAGCAACGACAGCAGCGACCGCCGATCTTTCAGCCGCTGGAGCGAAATATCTTGGACAACCAAACGGCCTGGATCGGGACTCAGGCCCGCGGGTGAATCGGCTTTGTGCCCTGGCGCATACTTGTCGACAAGACCCAGTGGTGCATAGGGTTCGCCCCAAAATCCCCCCTGGCCAGGTTCGCCCCACGGTCGATGTTTTGTTCGATAGAACATCGCCAGATTGGGAGGTACCGATGGATGGACAGGGCCTTTTAACTTTGAGACCCATGCGCCCAGGCTGGGGGATTCGGGTGTGATTTGGGGGCACATACACTGGCTGGCATAATGTGGACCTTTCGCTCCCACGATGCTTCGCAGGATCACGAGTTTGTCCATGATCGATGCAAGTCCGGGAAGCAACTCGCCGACCTGGATTCCGGAGACCTTGGTGCTGATGGGCTTAAATTCGCCTCGCACTTCGGCCGGCGCATCGGGTTTCAGATCCCACAGATCTTGATGGGGCGGACCACCCGGCAAAAAGATGTTGATCAACCCCTTGTGGGAACTGCCGCCCGGTTGGGCCGCCTCAGCACGCAATACCGACTCCAACGACAGCCCACCACAAGCCATTCCTCCGATGGCGAGAAAATTCCTGCGTGACAAACGATCACAGAAGGCATGTCTACTTTGTGCTTTGCTCTCGAGCGTCAGCATGATGACTTCCCTGGGTAAAGATACCAACCAAGCAGAATTATATCGCTGCACCAACCAAAATTCCAACCGGAGATAAGATTTCCCGGGGTGTCTTTCTGCGCCGTCGGTGAGGTAAAAATCTTGCCCACAATTGGAGCGTTCGAACCAAATTCGGGCTTACGCATTCGTTGGAATTGCGCCACAATTAACCACCTTGAAGGTCGGGTCGGGTCGGTAACTTGGGTTTTTCGTAGCCTCGTGGCAGTTGTTCTTTTTTGAAGGGATGGGGATCTTACGCATGTCGCAACCAGCCAATGATTTTCCCCAGTTAGTACCGCAGTTGGAAAACCGGACATTTTGGACCTTTCTGGGGTTTTTTGGTCCGGGGGCGATTATTGCTTGTGTCACCATCGGTAGTGGCGAAACGGTTTTTGCCTCCCGTGGAGGCGCTATCTATGGCTACAGCATGGTGTGGTGCTTTGTTGCGGGCGCCTTGTGTAAAGGTGTGCAACTCTACAGCGGCTCGCGATTCATCACGCTAACCGGCCGCGGTCCGCTGCAAAGCTGGATGGAACTGCCCGGACCGCATGGCTGGTTTGTCTGGTTCATTGCCATCATGACATGCATTTGGATGCCTTTCTGGCTCAGTGGCTTGCCCCTGATGCTGGGGGATTTTTCCAATTGGGTCGTCGGGATCCCGCTTCCGACAAGAGATTCCAGCCCCGCGGAGGTGGGCCAATACGCCCAATATGGCCGCTGGTGGGGAACCATGTACATCGTGGTCGCGATTTTGATTACTTGGCTGCAAAGTTACAACTTCCTGGAGCGCGTGCAGACCATCATTGTCGGGCTGCTGTTGTTCTGTATGCTCCTGGCTGCGATTGTTTCCAGGCCTGATTGGTTGGCAATGCTGGTCGGTGGTTTTGTGCCGGAACTGCCTGCTTATGAACCCTGGGTGACACAGAAGTATCCAGAATTAGTGGGGCGGAGTCCGTGGGTTGAGATCATGGTCTACATCGGTGCCGTGGGTGGGGGGACGCAGGATTATCTGGGCTACATTGGCATGCTTCGGGAAAAAGCCTGGGGGATGTTGGGATGGCCAGGTAAAAGTCAGGTGGGTCCTCCCGAGCCCATCAACGAACAGCCAGAAAACATTGCCCGCGGAAAACGTTGGCTGCTGGCTCCCCAGGCTGATGTTATTATTTCCTTTGCGGCTATTCTGATTTTTACGGTTTGCTTCGTGGCGCTGGGCGCGGCCATTCTCCACAAACATGAAATAATTCCCAATAAATTTAGTTTGCTGGTCGAGCAGTCGATATTTCTGCGCCAGCTGGCTGGCGGTTCTCCCGCGTTGCAATGGTGTGTCGATTGGGCCTACCGAACGGGGATTTTCTTTGCCTTTTTTGGGACCATCCTGGGAGCCTACGAGCTTTTCACCCGCACCATTTACGAATGTGCCATTGCCCTGTTTCCACAGTGGGAACGTGTGCCGCTAAAACGCTACCGGTTTTGGACGTTGGTTTATGTAGGCTTGGGTGGGCTCATCCTCCTGTGGGGGTTGGGCGCCATTGGATTTGACCCGGTTAAGATTGTGACTCCCGCAGCACTGGTGGGATCGGTGTTGACGTGTGGCCTGTGGTGTTTTGCAATGCTGTGGTCGGACCGGGTTCACCTCCCCAAGGCGCTTCAAATGGGCTGGTTACTCCGCCTGGCTGTGTTTATCTCAGGAACTTTACTGACAGCCGGCGCGATTGTTGGAATCTACGAGTACTTGAAGAAGCTGATCTTTGGCGCGTGAGGCGGCAAGAAATTGTCGATCAACCGCCTACAATTCCAACGGCCAGTCGGTCAGCAGTTCTACCCCTGTCTGGTTGACCAGGTAGTTCTGCTCAAGGCGAATGCCGTAACGCAGTTGTTCGTGATAAAGGCCAGGTTCGACCGCAAAGAAATCTCCCTCCTGGAAGATATCGTCCCAGTTCGGATTGAGCCGTGGTGTTTCGTGGGGGCTTAGCCCCACGCCGTGGCCCAGGTGATGCGGAAAGCTCCAGGGTTCATGTTCACCCAGTTGTTGCTTCACCTCTTGGTACAGTGTTTTGCAACTGGTGCCCGGCTTTACCGTGGATGTCACGTGTGCAAAGACTTTGCGGATTGCCTGGTGGGCAGCAAGTTGTTGTTCATCCGGTTTGCCTCCCACGGCGAATGCACGGCAGTTGTCCGACCGGTAGCCGCGAAAGCCAACGCCCAGGTCCAGGATCCACAGCTCACCCTCTTCGGCAGGCCGGTTGCGCGGGGGGCCTCCCATCGAGTTGGCTTGAAAATCCTGGCCAAAATAAGTGAGCGGCTCGCCCAAGGTGTGGGTTGCGACGGTTTGTAACTGGCTAAAGAGCTCAAGTTCTGTAAGTCCTGGTTCAATTGCCTGGCGGGCATACTCGTACATGGCTCGATTGGCCTCGTTGGCCCGGGCCAGCATGCGTAACTCATCGGCATCTTTACGGCGGCGCAACCGCAGGAGAACCTCTTCGATGTCTTTCCATGGCGTGTCGTTCGAGAGAGTGTGCCCTTGTTCAGTCAGGTAGTGACTCAAATAAGCAAGTTCACCACCCACTTTTTTTGGGCCATCGCCAATCGCCCCCAGCAGAACGTCCGTACTCGCCCGCCGCTGATCGTCCCGCAGCGTACAGAGCAACTGGGCATCGTAGGGAACCACCAGGTCGGCGGCCCATGGCGTTTCGGTGGCATGTTGCGGCACGACCAAGGTGACTTTGCCACCACTGGTGATGGCAGCTGCCACCTCGAAGGGTGGTCCCACGTAAGCGCCGGTAAGCCACTGGACTGATTCTGGCCGGGTGAGAATGGCCAGGTCGAGTTGCATCGGGTCGAGTTGCTCCAGGAGTCGCCGCTGCCGGTGGCAACAGGCGTCAATATCCACCCAGTAAGGATCGTTCAGGCCTTTTTCGGACATGGCTTTCTCCGGCACGGCTTTTTCACAAGTGCCTCCTGTTATATGCTATCTTTGGCGACGTTTACGATAAGGTGCCCCTGCGACTTGCTCAAGCCCGGCTAGCAGTCGTTGAGGGTCGGTTACAAGCCCTGGGAGTTGCGCGATGAACAGGCAGACGATTCGAGCCCCGGGGGTCCCGGTGAGTCCGCTTCCGTTCTCGCCGGCCGTTTTGGCCGGCGGATTTGTCTTTGTGTCAGGGCAGGCTTCGGTCGATGAGACCGGCAAAATTGTGCCTGACACCTTCGAGGGTGAAATGCGGCGTTCGTTTGAGAACGTGGCCAAAGTCCTGGCAGGGGCAGGCCTTGAACTGGACGATGTGGTGCAGGTTCGCGCCTATGTGCGCGATCCGGGCGATTTGCCTGCGTACAACAAGGTTTATCAGGATCTTTTTCGAGAGCCGTATCCGGCGCGGACGACGCTCACAAATTGTTTACCGGAGACACTGCGGTTTGAGGTCGAAGCCATTGCCCAATTGCGAGAATGAGGCCATTGAATGCGAGTCGGAATTTTAGCGTTAATGCAGGAATCGAATACCTTTTTGCCTGCCACGACACACTGGGACGACTTTGCCAACGAAACGCTTGCGCGTGGTAGCGAGGTTCGCACCCAGTTCGCAGATGCGCCTCACGAGATTGGCGGTTTTTTTGAGGGTCTCGGACTGCAGGCCTGGAAGCGGTTCCGATCTTTGCCGCCCGGGCCATGCCTTACGGCACGATCGATGCAGAATCTTTCACGCGGCTGATCGACACGATGTGTGAGGAACTTTTGGCAGCAGGACCGCTCGACGGTTTGTTGGTTGCGCCGCATGGAGCGACCGTCAGCCAGCAGCACCCGGACGTTGACGGCTACTGGCTCGGTCGGGTTCGTGAAATGGTTGGTCCCGACCTGCCGATGGTTGGAACCCTGGATCCACATGCGAATCTTAGCCCGAAAATGGTGGAGGCTTGCGATGCGCTGATAGCCTACCGAACCAATCCACACATCGACCAGCGCGAGCGTGGAGAGGAGGCCGCCACTTTAATTGCTCGTATGCTCAAAGAGGGGCTCCGGCCGACAATGGCAGCCCAGTTTCCGCCAACGGCTATTAGTATCGAGTCGCAGTGTACCGAGGAATCCCCCTGCCGCGAACTTTACCAACTTGCCAGGCAAATGCTGGACGAACCGGGTGTGCTCACCAACAGCATTTTGCTGGGGTTCCCCTATGCCGATGTCCCTGAAATGGGGTCGGCCGTGATCGTGGTTACCGAAGATGATTTGCCTCAAGCCCGCCGCTACGCCCATTCGCTGGCTGCGGACCTCTGGCAGCGGCGCGAGGCATTTGTTGCCCAGGCGCCCGGCGTCGAAGAATCGATCGAATTGGCTTTAAGGGCCGAGCCGCCCGTTTGCCTGCTCGATATGGGGGACAACATTGGTGGGGGTTCGCCGGCCGACAGTACTTGGCTGGCCCACGCACTTTTCGACAAGCAAGTCGAACGGTCGCTAATCGCACTTTACGATCCCGAGGCGGTTCGTAAGTCGCAAAAAGCGGGCGCTGGTGCCACCTTGGAACTTCACCTGGGTGACCACAGCGGGTCGCCCAATGGCGGGCCCCTGGTTGCTCGGTGCAAGGTCGAAAGTTTGCATGAGGGGCGATTTACTGAGTCTAAGGCGTTGCATGGCGGTTTTAGTGTTTTTGACCAGGGGCCGACCGCCGTACTCACAACCTCACAAGGGTTGACCGTGGTGGCGACTTCAAGACGGATGGTTCCCTTTAGCCTGGGCCAACTGACCAGTTGCGGGCTTGATCCCGCCTCGTATCGCATCCTGGTTGCCAAGGGGGTTAATGCACCGATTGCCGCCTATCGCCCAGTTTGCAAGACCTTCCTGCGGGTCAATACGCCCGGATGTACGTGTGCAGATATGACGATGCTTGATTTCCAGCAGCGGCGGCGACCTATGTTTCCGTTTGAACAAGATGCAACATGGGAATGATGGCAAGGTAGGAATGTAGCCCGGGGTAAATTTTGGCGATTTGTGGAGTTGCTGTAAGCCCAGAGAGTTTCGGGTGTTTTGAGAACCGAATGGTACCCCAGATGCACCAGCCCATAAAATTGCAACAAAAAGTTCTGGAGGGCCGGCGGCCAGGACCGCACCTTTTGATCACCGGCGGAGTGCATGGTGACGAATTTGAGCCCATGGTGGCAGTGCGGCGGCTGATGCGCGCGGTGGATTCCGAGTTACTTTCCGGCAAGCTCACGTTGGTCCCGGTGGCGAACGAATCGGCGTATGGCAATCTTCATCGATGCGGTGCCGACGGCCTTGACCTGGCCCGTACGTTTCCGGGCTGTTCGGAGGGATCGGTGACCGAGCAAACAGCGGCAGTGGTCTCGCGACTCATTCGCACGGCAGATTACTACATCGATTTGCACACAGGTGGGACCACCCTGAGCGTAAGTCCTTTGGCAGGGTACGTGCTGCATGCCAATTCAGAGGTACTGGACAAGCAGCGGGAAATGGCCCGGGCGTTTAACCTGCCTGTTGTGTGGGGGACTTCACCAGACAGGAATACATCTTCTTTATCCGTGGCCCGCGATGCCAACATACCGGCAATCTATGCCGAGTACCTTGGCTCGGCAGTGTGCCACACCGAAGGGATAGAGGCGTATGTCGAGGGGTGCCTCAATGTAATGGGCCTATTGGGGATGATCGATCACCAGGTCCATTCTTCCCGAGTAGAACACACGGTCGAAGACCCGCGGCCCCAAAGTGGTTACATGCAGACTCAAAATAGAGCACCGATCGACGGTTACTTTCAGCCCCAGGTGGTGCTTGGCCAGCAAGTCACTGCAGGTGATCTGTTGGGGGTTGTTAGCGATGAGTTGGGTGATGTTTGCGAGGAGGTGAGGTTAGCCCAGGCAGGACTGATGCTGGTCCTGCGCACCTTTCCCCGGGTGAGCAAAGGCGATGGTCTGGGGGTTGTTTTGGAACTTGAAACCTAGTGGAGAAAACCGATGAGTGAATCCCCCGTGGCGATTGTAACTGGTGCTTCTCGTGGCATCGGAGCAGCGACGGCCGAGGAATTTGGACGCCGAGGGTATCGAGTCACCCTGGCCGCACGCACGCGCAGCGATTTGGATCAAGTTGCCCTGCGAGTTCAAGCAGCCGGAGGCGAGGCACTGGTACTTGACGGCGACCTTAGTGATTTAAAGTTCACCGAGTCGATCGCCACTCGTACTGCCGAGCACTTCGGGCAGATCGACGTGCTGGTCAACAACGCTGCCTGGCGTGAAATCACCACCATGCGCGATATTTCGATCGAGTCGTGGGAACGCACCTTGCGCATATCGCTTACATCACCCGCGTTTCTAGCCAAGTGGTCGGCAGCTTTTATGGAAAAGCGCAAGCGGGGCGTTATCATCAACATCTCAAGCGTGCAGTCGACGAGGGCCAGCGGTATTGCGCCGGCGTATATTGCGTGCAAGGGGGCGCTCGATGCGCTCACAAGCGACCTCTCTGTCCTCTACGGTCCGCGTGGTATTCGTGTGGTTTGTATTAATCCGGGAGCCATCGATACGGAGATGAGTGGCGACTATGAATCGTCCGACGGTCAGAGCATTACTGCGCAGCTTCGCGAAAGTAGCGAAGACCGGATCTCGTTGCGTCGCTGGGGGCGTCCGGAAGAAATGGCCAAAACGATTGCCTGGATGGCAAGTGATGAGGCAAGTTACATTACCGGCACGACACTTCTTGCCGATGGGGGGCTTGCGTCGCAGTTCGGTCCCTACAAAATAAACCAGTTAATGTTTCCCAAAGATTTTTCCTGAACACAATGTTTTCCGAGCACCCTGTCTTATGAGCATTTGGACCTACGCCAGCCGTTTTTCCAGCACACCCCGTGAGCATCAGTTGACCCTGGGAGAAGGGGCAACGCCCCTGGTGCGTTCGCGTTCGATTGGACCGCAATTCGGGATCGAAAACCTCTTTTTTAAACTGGAGATGGTCAACCCGACCGGCTCCTACAAAGACCGGTTTGCCGCGTCTGCCATCTCCGACATGCTCGCTCAGGGCAAAACGCGCTGTGTGGCCACCTCGAGCGGCAATACGGGGGCGGCCCTGGCGGGGTATTGCGCATCAGCAGGGATCCGCTGCCAGATTGTCATTGTCGAAGGGGCGCCGACCGGGAAGTTAAGTCAAATGCTCGCCTACGGAGCCCAGCTTTGCCGGGTCCGCGGGTTTGGTACCGATCCAGAGACCAGTGTACAGGTTTTTGAAACCTTGTCGGAGCTGAGCCAACGGCCTGAAGCTGCGCTTCAGGTTAGTGCGTTCCACTACAGCCCGCGCGGGATGAGCGGAGTTCAAACACTGGGGTATGAGCTCGTGGAGCAGGCTGAGATGCCGGTCGATCACGTGTTTTGTCCCGCCGGAGGGGGGGGCCTAACCGTGGCGGTGGCTCGCGGATGCCGGGAGTTGGCCAGCGAACAGGGGAGTTCGCCGGCGAAGGTTCATTGTGTGCAGCCCGAAGGGAATGACACCATTTCCAGTCCGCTCAGAAACGGTGACCTGCAGGCACGCGATGTCGACTGTACCACCAAGGTCAGCGGTCTGCAGGTTGCCAACGTGATCGATGGAAACGAAGTGATTGCCGAGTGTCGCCCGTTGGGTGGTACCGGGTATGTGGTCACCGACCAGGAGGTCTACACGATGCAGCGCCGCCTGGCGCGGGAAGAGGGGATTTTTTGCGAGCCAGCCGGGGCGGTGGCATTGGCAGGGGCGGCAAAGAGCATTGCCCTGGGCGAGGTCCAGAAGGCTGAGATGACCGTGTGCCTGGTGACCGGTTCTGGCTTTAAAGACGGGGCATCGGTCCAGAAGATGGTTGCCGATGATCCCTGCCCGCTGATCGGTGTGGAGGAAGTCGCTGACTGTTTTTCCCGTTAGTCTTGACGTATGGCCATGAACTCCCCTTGTAACGGCAGCCAAACGAGGTGATTGTTTGTCCGTGACCGACTTCCAGCCCTTGGGCACCGCCGGGACGCGGCAGCCGGAGTTTTACTGCGAATCATACATCGAGCCCCACGAACGGAGAAAGAAATGGCCCGTAAAGATCACATCGTCGACACGCCTTGGAGCAGCCTGAGTATAGGCGATCGTATTCGCCATCTCGAGGTCGAAGGCTACGTTGTCATCCCAGATATCCTGCCCCTGGACCTGGTCGGTCAGCTGCGGGACGAACTCTCCCGCGTGTCGACCGTCGGTACCGACTACACGGACAAGAAGCAGACCGCAAACGACATCCAATGGTCGGGAGGCGCACTCACCGAGTTGATTGCCCATCCGCCGACGATCGATTTTCTCAACCAGCTCTTTGGGGACCTTCCGATCCTCATGACCTACGACTATTCGCGCAGTGAGCCAGGCTGCCCGCCAATTAGTCTTCACTGTGACGGCCAGCCGTGGGGATCGAAAATATTTGGCCCGGAACAGAGTTGTCCGAAACTGGTGCGTGTTCTGTACTACCTCGAGGATCTGACTGCTGAGTCCGCGCCGTTTCGAGTCGTACCGCGTTCCCACTTGAGTTTCCACAACGATGCCAATCCCTACCTGAGGTACAAAGAACATCCCGAACAGGTGATGGTGACCTGCGGCGCGGGCGCCGCGGTGTTGATCAACCAGAACGTGGTACACGGCAACTACCCAAATCGGAGCAACCATGTGCGCGAACTTCTGGGGCTCGCGTACCGCCCCACTTGGGCCGGACCTTGTGAGTCTGTCGACCCATGGCCCGAAGAGCAACTCGCCAAAGTATCTCCCCCGGTCCATGCGGTCCTGCGCGATCGCAACACCCGCATCTGGATGTACGACGCACCGAACGTGCCGCCGGACCTGGCGAGCGAGGCACCAGGTATCAACCCAAGTCGGTGGCAGCAGACATGATCGCGGCAGGCTGGGTTTGATAGAGCCTGGTGGAAGTGGGTTCCAGTGACAGCCGGGTCGGACTGGTGGTGCTGTGCGATCCACCGATCCCCGCAGAGCTCATCTCGGCTTGAGAAGACGAACTCCGGGCTGGGAACTTGGGAAATCAACCAAGCTGAAATTGCGTTCTGGCACCGATTGGTAGATATTAGGGGCGGGATTTGTGGCCTCGGTCTCAAAGGGCCGAATTGCCGTGTCCCTGTTTCGGCCTGCCAGAGCATTTCACTTTGTGCAGGACTGTGCTGACTTTCCCTCAATCCTATCACCAGGTGTTTCCGCATGGATTTCCTCACCAATTTTACGACATTCGATTGGGTCATTGTCGCCGTTTACCTGTTGGGGACGGTCGTCATTGGAATTTACGCCAACCGCTTTGTTGGCGATATGGCCGACTACATTGTTGCCGGACGTTCGCTCAAGTCGTTTGCCTCGATCGCAACCATGCTCGGATCGGAGATTGGGCTGGTGACCGTGATGTACACCTCTCAAAAGGGGTTTACCGGGGGATTTGCCGCGCTGCACATCGGGGTGGTGGCAGGACTTGCCTGCCTGCTGGTGGGGCTGACCGGCTTTATCGTCGTCCCCTTGCGAAACACGGCTGTCATGACGATCCCCGAGTATTATTCGCTTCGATATAGTCGGGGAGTGCGGATTCTGGGTGGCGTGCTGCTTTCGGTTGCAGGGGTCCTGAACATGGGGGTTTTTCTCAAGGCAGGTGGCAATCTTTGTGACTTCGATCACAGGGCTCAATGATCCATGCGGCAGTCAACATTGTGATGGCGGTTCTTATTTCACTGGTGGTCCTTGTACACGGTTCTGGGAGGCATGGTTTCGGTGGTCATTACCGATTACATCCAGTTTGTGGTGCTTTCCTTCGGAATGCTCGCTTGCTGCTGGTTTGCGTACCAGGCGGTGAGTTGGGAGGCCCTTGTGACGGCGGTCAAAGAGATTCACGGTGAGGGGGGATTCAACCCGCTGAGCGGATAAGGATGTGTATGGACTTTCCTACATCATGTGGATGATCTTTGTGTTTGGGATTGTTTCGTGTGCCGTTTGGCCGACAGCAGTGATGCGGGTGTGTGCGGCTGAAAACACGAAAGTGGTCAAGCGACTCTATACCTGGTCATCGATTGGTTTTCTCACCCGGTTCATCATTCCCATGTTTCTGGGGATTTCTGCCCTGGCCTATTTTTCCATGTCCGAGCATGGCCGCGACTATTTTTTCACGGACCAGGGTAAAGTGGTAGAGGATACGTATATCACCTTGGAAGCTTTGCCGACTTTCCTGGGCACGATCCTGCCAGCGGGAGTCATTGGACTGATTGTTGCCGGGATGCTCGCCGCGTTTATGTCGACCCATGACAGTTACCTGTTGTGCTGGGCCTCGGTCTTTGTCGAAGACGTGATCAATCCGATCGCCGGTGGAGAACTGCCGGTTCGCACCAGGTTACTGCTGGCCCGCATCATGATTGTGGTCATTGGCGCCTTCCTCTACATCTGGAGTACCTGGTATGACATGGGGCAGGACATGATGGACTATTTGGCGGTGAGCGCAGCGATTTACTTTATTGGAGCCTTTACGCTCCTGGTGGGTGGTTTGTACTGGAAAAGGGCCAGTACCGTAGGGGCCTACCTGGCACTGGTGACCGGCTTATTGGCCCTGTTTGGCCTGCCCCCAATCCAACAGGCGGTTGGCCTGACGGAAGGGAACCTTGGTTTTAAGCTTACCGAAGCCCATGTCGGGTTGGGGGCCACGGCACTCGCGGTGGTGCTGATGGTGGCCGGTTCGCTCTTGTTTCCCGGGTCGAAGGCCGATCGTACACAAGAAGTAATCGTAAACTAGGAGCAGAAGTATGAATTTTTGGATTACGTTTTGGGCCTGGGTTATCGTAGGATCGATGGCGGCATTTGCCATCCTGGCGGTCGTGGTCACTATCGGTGGCTGGGGTGACCTGAAGGTCATGTTCAGTCGTAGCGACGGCCGCTTGAGCGGACGGCAGGAACCACCAGAAGATGAAAGCTCCGGTTAAACATGGCTTCTAAGGCGGATCAATCGCTGGCTGCTCCAGGCTCGCCGGTGGAATTGCTACAGCAAATGATCTCGTTCGACACGGTCAATCGTGTCAACGAGGGGGTTCCCTTTGTCGAAGGGGAACTGGCGGCGCACCTGGAGGCCCTGGCTGAAGGTTGGGGGCTCCAGACAGCACGGTTGCCGATCGCGCAAGATGGGGCTTTGGACCAGGCTGGTTTTAATCTGCTCGTCACACACGAGGCGGATCAAAAATTCCCATGGCTCCTGTTCGACAGTCATCTCGATACGGTAACCGTTGAGGGAATGAGCATCGATCCCTTTGGAGCGGTGGTCGAGGATGGAAAAATCTATGGTCGAGGTGCCTGCGATACGAAAGGCACTGGCGCGTGTATGTTGTGGGCACTGAAATCAGCCGTTGAGGCTGGAGGGCTCCAAGCCAACATTGCCATCCTGTTTTCCGTTGACGAGGAAGTAAGCCGCATCGGCGTAAGCGCTTTTGTTCAGCACCAGTTGGCAGCGCTCCACTGGACGCCCAGTGCCGTGATTGTGGGTGAGCCCACGACATTGCAGATGATCACGGCGCACAACGGAACGGTGCGGTGGAAAATCGAGACCCAGGGTAGGGCAGCCCATTCTTCAGATCCATCCCAGGGACGATCGGCCATTACCGACATGATCAAAGTGATCGGAGTGATTGAAACGGAATATATTCCGAAGCTGACGGCCGAATATCCGCTGGTCGGCACTGCCCAGTGCAGTATCAACATGATCACCGGAGGTTCTCTGATCAACGTGATTCCGGAATTTTGTACGATTGAAGTTGATCGTCGATTGGTGCCAGGTGAGGATGCCGAAAGTATTCTTCCGGCTGTCGAGACGGTTTTGCAAACCTTGGCCGAAGAGGATCCGGAACTGAACGCCACACAGCAACCGCCACATATTTCGTTGGCCCTGTCGGCGGATGGAAATCAAGTGCTCAAAGCGCGGGTGGGTGCGGTTCTGGAGTCGTTTGGATTTTCCAGCACGGCCCAGGGCGCCAAGTATGGGACACATGCCAGTGATTTTGCGGCACTTGGTATACCTTCGCTCGTGCTGGGGCCAGGTGATATTGACCAGGCGCATCGTAAGGACGAGTACATTGCGCTCGATCAACTCGAGTCAGGCATACAGGTCTACCAGGCATTGATGGCCCAGCCTGGCGGCTACTGGAGTGATGGGAGGTAGCTGACAGACGGCGAGCGACTGTGGACACAGAGTCGCCGGCTGACACAACTTACGGCATTCCGATCGAGACTGCCGGTTCGGGTAATGTGCGGGCCTCGGTTGCTCCCTGGTAGCCGAATCCAGGGCCGCCGATAGTCGACAGATCGAGCTTGCCGCTCTGGCGCCGATAGAGGCCCGGGTGGATTTTCTCCTCCTCCGCTGACGCTTCCGGATAGAAACTGCATCGCGTTGGTCTCGACGCCCATAATCGTATCGGCATAGGCCGCCAGCAGCACGTGGGGAATTTGTGCCGAGCATTGGATTGGTGAGGTCTTGCACCATCAGTTGCATACCGTGTGCCTTGGCCCAGCAGAGCGACAGTAGGGCACCTGACTGGGTTTTGCACGTTTTCAGTGCCACACCATTCCAGTTCAGTCGGTGGCCTTCGCGGACCAGTCGCCAGTCGTGCGCACTTTCGTCCATGAAAATAGGTTTCTCCTCAGCAATCGTGCCGACGTCGATTGGATGCTCCTTGAGCTCGTAGGGGAAGGGTTGCTCGACGTATAACAACAAGTCATAGATTTCCGGATACTCGATTTTGAGACGGTTAAGAATAGAAGTCACATATGCCGGGTCATGGACCGTGCAGTTGAAGTCGGTCGACAAGTGGTGGACTCCCTTGGCGAGCGAAATCTTTCCAACCTTTACGGTACGCTCAAAATCCCACTCGGCATCGGTGCCGCGCAGCTTGATTTTCAGGCAGTCCAGCCCATCGCGGTCGATCCAGTCTTCGAGAAGGACCGGGTATCCGTCGTGAGGCGTTTGCGAGTCGAGTTCGGCCTGGTCGAGTGGATCCAGGCCACCGACCAGGTGCCATGCTGGCAGTGTGTGGTTGGGTTCGCAGGTGAGAAAATCTGCAGGATATTTACCGGTGAAATCAATACGCGTTTCTGACCCGAAGTACGAGGCAAGGTCACGGTTCATCCATTTTTCGTGGTAAGTCTGGTAAACAGGAAGACCGTGCAGCACGCCGTAGGCGTCGTGCAGGGCCAGGTCGTAGGCGGATGAACAAATCAGCGCCGCCAGCCAGGGCATTTTTCCGTGGACCGACGTCTCATGTTCAAAGTGGCCATGCAACTCTGCCAGTTGCGATTCGTTGATGGTCGTGCCGACCTCCAACGGATGGCCCCACACGTCAGAGTCACACCACAATCGGGCTAGTTTTTCGCAGAAGGCAGTCATCGCCTCGTAACGCTGCTGGTAACTTAGTTTTGCAGGCCAGGCCCACTGCACACTGATAGGAGTTTCACCCCAGCCACAGGCCGTCTTTCCGGGATCGATCGGTAACGGCAAGACGAACCCGGGCACAGGTGACCGAGGTGAGGACTTCGGCTCCAAACTTCAGTGGCATCCGTGTGGTCACGGGGAGGAAGTACAGTTCGGCACCTTCGAAACACGTACATCGGTCGATTTTTCGTTTTGTGGGGTCATGATGGAGGGTTGTGGTTAAAAATGTGGGTGCTGCCAGAGTGGCGGACACTATGGTTGAGCTAAGCTGATACTATTGTTGCCTGGCACTATTGTTGAGTAGATGCGGGTCTTTACTCAAGCGGTAAAGTTCCACGAACCAATTGCAGGAGCCGTCCAGCCGAGAGCATGATTTGCCTGGTGACGGTTGATGGGTGGTGCCCCTTGTGTGGCCAACCAAGTTTCCGGTTTCCGGTGCCCAGCGGATCAGATTTCAACTCGACCGGTTGAGTCGCCGAACTGGTGGATGCCGGTTCCCATCTCCTGTAGCATCGACACATAGAGGTTGGTCATGGGGACCTGGCTGCCAAACTCGACGTGGCGACCTGTGGTGAGTTCTCCCCCACCGTGGCCCGCCAGCACGATGGGCAAATTATCGTGCTGGTGCCGATGGCCGTCAGCCAGCCCGCCCCCCCAAACAATCATTGAGTTGTCCAGAAGGGATGATCCATCGGCATCCTTGATCGTACCGATCTTTTCCAGGAAATAGGCCAACTGCTCGACGTAGAATTTGTCGATACGCGCGATCTTGGCCATTTTTTCCTGATCCTTACCGTGATGGGACAGATAATGGTGTCCGTCGTTGACTTCGATTTCCGGAAAGGTACGATTGCTGCCGTCATGGGCGAGCAGGAAGGTTGCAATGCGGGTCGAGTCGGTTTGGAAGGCCACCGCGAGCAGGTCAAACATGAGACGGATATGATCGCGATAGTTGTCCGGAATACCATCAGGCGCATCGAAGCCAGGTTGGGGTGCTTCTCCCAGGGCTTCAACGCGCTGAATTTGTTTTTCGATCTCTCGTACGCCGGTCAGGTACTCATCCAGTTTGGCCCTGTCACCCTGACTTACTTCCCCCACAAGTTGGCGCGCATCTTCTCTGATAAAGTCGATCACCGATCGGGTTAATCCTCGCCGGCGAGCCAGGGCTGCTGATCGCTCCGCGGCTGGGCCTGCTCCAAAAAGTCGCTCGAAGACCAGTCGTGGATTCGACTCGGTTGCGACAGGGGTGGTAGGAGACTGCCAGGAAATATTGTACTGGTAGGCACATGAGTAACCCGAGTCACAATTGCCCGAAAGACGTGAGTTGTCGCAGGAGAGTTCCAGCGATGTAAAACGGGCCTGGGTGCCAACGTGTTGTGCGGCAAGTTGATCAACCGAGATTCCGGCGCGGATATCCCTGCCGGCGGTCTTTTTGGGTCGGGCTCCAGTCAGGAACGTGGCCCCAGCGCGGGCGTGGTCACCAGGTCCGTCTTTGCCGGCGGTCCCATTGGCGTGTGTCAGGCCCGAGAAGATTTGCAGGTCGTGGTGGAATTGAGCCAGCGGTTGCAGGGTTTCGCTGAGTTGGTAATTGGACCCGCTGGTAGTGGGGCGCCAAAGGTCGACATTCACGCCGTTAGGAACATAAAGAAAAGCTGTCCGGAGTGGATTTCCGGCCGTTGTGGTCCCTGGGAGTCTTGGGCCTGACGCCGCGGAAATGGTATCGCCCAGGGACTCCAACTGGGGAAGAGCCAGGCAGGCCCCAAGCCCACGCAGAAAATGGCGACGGTTCAGGCGGTCTTGGAGGAATGTCATCGAAATAGTTGTCTACCAGTTGGCTTGAAGAGGTGCTACCCGCGCCTTTTTTGAAATGCGGCAGTTTGGACGACCGCGTGAATCAACGTACGAACCTTACCCTGATCGCTTTCAAGACGGTCGACAATTCTTTCGATAGCCTGTCCATCATAATACTCCACGCCCCTGCCGATCGCAAAGACAAGCATTTTTTCAGCAACGCACCGGTAGAAGTCGCGCCGCCGCTGGCAAACGATAACCTGGGCGAGTTCTTGGGCAGTTTCGAAGCATTCGCCGGTGATCAGCTTACCTGCTGCGTCGACCGGTTGTCCCTCGACGGTGTCGCGGTAGATTCCCACGGTGTTGTAATTTTCCAAGGCGAGTCCCAGCGGATCCATCCTGGCATGGCACGAGGCGCACAATGCGGATTCGCGGTGCAAATGCATGAGCTGGCGCATGGTGGCATCCTGGTTCCCGTCATGCTTCGCCTGTTCCAATTCGGGGACATCCGGCGGCGCCGGAGCCGTCGGCGTACCGAGGAAGTTGTCTAAAATAAACAGTCCCCGTTTTACGGGTGAGGTGCGCTGGGGATTGGAAGTGACAAGAAGCAGGCTGGCGTGGGTAAGCAGTCCACCTCGATGGGAGCCGTCGGGCAGGTCAACTTTGCGCATTTGTGACCCTTCAACGCCTTCAATGCCGTAGAGCCGGGCCAGGTTGTCGTTGAGGAATGAGTAGTCGGCCAGCAACAGTTCGTCGAGGCTGCGATTCTCCTCGATGACGTAGCCAAACAACATTTCCGTTTCAAGACGCATTGCCGGACGTGCTCTGTCGACAAGACGTAATTCCAGCTCACTGTCAGCTTCGGTTAATGCCCTTTTGACGTTGATGTGCTTGCCAACGACATCTCGCGTTTGTAACCATTGCCCCACAAAGTTGTGCACGAACCTTTGGGATCGCTTGTCGGTGAGCATCCGGTCAACTTCCTTCACCAGGTGGGCGCGCAACTGGCCTTGAGTCGCCAATTGCGTCAGCCGGTCATCGGGCAGAGAACTCCATAGGAAATAGGACAATCGCGATGCTAGCGCGAACTCATCGAGCGGCACGACTTGGGTCGAACTGGTGGAAGTGGACCAGGTCTCCGCCCGGAAGAGAAAATGGGGGGAGGTTAAGATTGCCATGGTGGCGTGGGCAACTGCTTCTTCAAACGAGGCATGATGTAGGTCTTGTGCTTCCACTGCCAGACCGACCAGGCGGTCGAGTGTTGATTCTGGAACTGGCCGCCGGAATGCTTTGGAGGCGAGTCGCTTGAGAAGGGTCCGCAGGTATTGCTGTTGAGCAGATGGTTCGTCGGGAGGTGGCCCAGCGAAAAAAATATGGCGATATCGAGCCTCTGCT
Organism: Lacipirellulaceae bacterium; assembly: GCA_965243695.1. Lineage (GTDB taxonomy): Bacteria > Planctomycetota > Planctomycetia > Pirellulales > Lacipirellulaceae > JAKVCB01. The sequence continues at coordinate 178,121 of CBDEWC010000047.1, forward strand.
GCGGGGTTGCTATTGGTTGTCGGTTGTTCGAGTGGGATCGCTTCTGTAGCGATCGCCTGGGCTGCCTTAAAATACTTTTCCAACAACAACGGCGAGAGGCTCAGGACTTCCCCAATCGTGTCGAATCCGTATCCTGTGTCATCGGGCGGAAAATTTTCGGTCGTGTTGTACTGAACATCGAACAGATCCAAAACCGTGTTGCGATATTCCTCCCGGTTCAGGCGGCGGATTACGACGTGACCCGGATCGGGTTGATCGGGATCGAGCTTGAAGACGTAATCTTCGATCCAACGCATGATTTTTCGCCGCTCTTGAAGGGACGGCTGGTTTGCATCGCTGGGTGGCATGATTTCGCTGCGGACATTCTGCCACACTGCCATCCAGCGATCGTGCTGGGTTGACGGGTCTTTCGTGTTGGCCAACTGGTCGAGTGCAAAATTGCCCTCGCGACTTCCGTTGGCGTGGCAATCGAAGCAGAAGTTTTCGAGCAGGCCGTGGATTTGTTGCTGAAAGTGGGCTTGGGGTTCATCCGTACCGGCCCCGGAAGATTCACCCCGCAGTGAAACGGGGAACAAAATCCACGCTATCCATAAGAGCACCAACAACCGTACTTGAACTGGCATGCGATTTCTCGGGCGGGGAAGTAATGCGCCGATCATTTCCTGTAGGCCTTTCGGTCGAGCGGCTGACACCAGTTGCGCCGGCGTGTGTTCGGGCTCGACTCGAATTAACCTGTTCATTGTATTGGTTTTTGCGAAGGTGTGCCGGTCCTATTTTTTCCCACAGGTGTTTGCCAGGCGGTTCTCCCTGCTAGGAGTCTCGGCCGTTGTCAGAACGAGGTTCCACCGATGGGGAGACCAGGAACCCAGCTCCCCCGCACTTGATGTACAATGGGAGCGGACTGGTTTGCCGATGCACACGTTGGGTCCCAGCATGGTTGTGCCCAGTACGAGGAAATCGCCGTCGGGAGAAGAGCAAAGTGAGAATGAAAATTACGCTACTTGCTGTGGCCTGTGGTTTGGTCATTGCCAGACCGAGCCATGCCGGATCGGTGCCGGTGCGGGCAGCCAACGGCATGGTTGTTTGCGAGGAAGCGATTGCGGCTCAAGTTGGTATCGAGGCCATGCAAACCGGTGGTAATGCCATCGATGGTGCCGTCGCCACGGCTTTTGCTCTGGCTGTCACTCTTCCGACCGCTGGCAACATTGGCGGGGGTGGATTTTTGGTCTATCGGCCTGCCGAAGGCGAACCGGTGGCCTACGATTTTCGCGAGACTGCTCCAGCCGCGGCTACGGCCGACATGTGGCTCAACGGCGATGTGTACGACCCTCTGCGTCATCACCAGAGTCATTTGGCGGTTGGGGTGCCGGGTACGGTTGCCGGGTTGTACCTGGCCTGGAGTGAGAACGGAAAACTTCCCTGGCAGCGATTGGTTGCCCCAGCCATTGCTCTGGCCAGCGACGGGTTTGAAGTCACAGATGGTTTGGCGCGATCGCTCAAACAGGCGCTACCTCGTTTGAAAAAATACCCTGCCTCGATGGCCCAATTCACCAAAGCGGGAACCCCCTTTGAAGCGGGAGACCTCTTAAAGCAACCGGATCTTGCAAAAACGCTAAAGCGGATTGCCGAACAGGGCCCGGCAGGGTTTTACGATGGCGAAACTGCGGAGTTGCTGGTGGGGGAAATGCAGGCCGGAGGTGGGATCATCACGAAGGACGATCTCAAGGGATATGTTGCCAGAAAACGGCAGCCCATTCGCGCAAACTACCGTGGCTATGAAATCATTTCGATGCCCCCGCCCAGCTCTGGTGGCGTGACGTTGGTAGAGATGCTGAACATCCTGGAAGGATACGATTTGGCCGAAGACGGTTTTTCGGCGGCACGCAATATTCACCGTTATACAGAAGCAATGCGGCGTGCGTATGAAGATCGGGCCCAGTATCTTGGCGATCCCGATGTGAATCCTCGGATGCCCCTCCAAAAACTCACCTCCAAGCAGTACGCCCAATATTTACGAAAGACGATTTCCGCAACGGGTGCCTCGAAATCGGCGCCCGACAAATTTGACTGGCGGGCCGAAAGTTCCCACACCACCCACCTCTCTGTGGTGGATTCCCAGCGGAATGCTGTGGCGCTGACCTATACGCTGGAACAGGGATATGGATCGGCGATTGTTGTGCCGGGTGCTGGTTTTTTGCTCAACAATGAAATGGGGGACTTCAATCCGGTCCCTGGCTTGACCAACGGCCAGGGACTTATCGGAACCGATCCCAACCTGACCGCACCGGGCAAGCGCATGCTCTCGAGTATGACCCCCACGATTGTCGCTAAAGATGGTCAGCCTTTTATGGTGACCGGAACTCCCGGGGGCCGTACGATCATTAACACGGTTCTGCAGACGATTCTCAACGTGGTTGACTTTGGAATGAATGCCCAGGAAGCGGTCGATGCCGGCCGGATTCACCATCAGTGGTTGCCAGATGAAGTGTGGTTTGAGCGATTCAGCCTGTCTCCAGATACGGTGGAAATTCTCAAAGGCCTCGGACATACCCTGGTCCAGAAAAAGTGGTCCTCGGCCGCACAGGTGATTGTGGTCGATCGTGACCAGGGAATTCTCGAGGGAGGATCTGACAGGCGCGTTCCCGACGGTGCTGCTGTCGGCTACTGAAAACGGTAGCAAACCACAGGGGCTTTTAAGTACTTCAGCCCCCTGGCCAGGTAAATGGTTTGCCAAGAGGAGCTTGGGGGCTTGGGGGCTTGGAGCCATCAGGTTATAACTACGACGTTTTCAGCCTCACATTTTATTTTGAGCCAACCATTTTTTTAGGAAGTCAAAAGCAACCTCATGTCAGATCAACAATCACAGCAGAGTGGCCAATTTGCGGGAAAGGTTGCCGTGGTGACCGGTGCCAGTTTAGGAATTGGCCGGGCCACGGCACTTGCCTTGGGCCAGGCCGGTGCTAAGGTCGTCGTCAATTATCGCTCGAGTGAGGAAAAAGCCGACGAAGTGGTAACGGCCATCGAGGAAATGGGATCTCAAGCGGTCAAGCACCAGGCCGATGTTGCCGATCAACAGAGCGTGGAAGCGTTGGTCGCGCGGGCCCAGGAGGAGTTTGGTCGTCTCGACATCGCCATCAGTAACGCCGCCTACAGTGCCCGCGAGCCATTCACCGAGGCCAACATGGATGAGTTTCGTCGCTCGGTCGATGTGACGATGTGGGGTGCTTTTAACCTGGTCCGGGCTGCTTCTCAGCAGATGATCAAAAATGGCGAGCCAGGTTCAATCGTGGTGGTAAGTTCACCCCACGCATTTGTTCCTTTTCCGAATGCCATGGCTTACAACATGTCCAAGGCAGCGATCGAACAGATGGCCAAAACCGCCGCCACGGAACTGGTGGAGCAAAAAATTCGGATCAATCTATTTCAGCCTGGATGGATCGATACCCCGGGCGAACGTCACTTTGCCACCGACGAAGAGTTGCGGACGGTAGCTCCCACAAAAATCCCTATGGGTCGGCTTGGAACGCCGGAGGAAATTGCCAAGGGAATCGTTTTTCTGGCAGACCCGGTGCACGAATACATGACCGGTTCAACGCTGCTTTTTGATGGTGGTTTTTGTTTGCCGTGGAAATTCAGAAAGTAAGCTCGCTGGCTGAAAAGTGGTTGCGGGACGAAAAAAAGCGGCCACAGCCTGCCGTAGGATGTCGTAGGATCTACGTTTCGAGGGTTGTCGAGGATGGTCTTTAGGGTGGAGGCGCTCCGTTTTTACTGGGTGGCCTTGATGCCAAGTTCATCCTTGACCTCGGTGAATGCCCGAATTGCCGTATTGAGGTCTTCTTCGGTATGGGCAGCAGAGATCTGAACGCGGATGCGGGCCTGGTTTTGAGGAACGACCGGGTAGGAGAATCCGATCACGTAGACTCCCTTCTCAAGCATCGCGTCAGCAGCCTGGCTGGCCAGTGCAGCATCACCAAGCATGATCGGCACGATCGGGTGTTCACCGGCAAGGATGGTCAGCCCGATACTGGAAATAGCAGCGCGGAATTTACGGGTGTTGGCCTCCAGGCGGTCTCGTAATTCGGTCGACTCGGTAATCAGTTCCAGCGCTTTGATTGAGGCGCAAACAATGGCGGGTGGGACGGAGTTTGAAAACAGGTAGGGGCGGGACCGCTGGCGGAGCAGTTGGATGATTTCCCGCCGGCCACTGGTATAGCCGCCACTTGCCCCACCTAGTGCTTTGCCCAGGGTACCGGTGATCACGTCAACCCGCTCCATCACGTCGCAGTGCTCGGGGGTGCCGCGGCCGTGGCGCCCCATAAAGCCAACCGCGTGTGAATCGTCGACCATCACCAGGGCATCGTATTGTTCAGCCAGGTCACAGATTTCTGCGAGGGGGGCAATCGTGCCGTCCATCGAAAAAACACCATCGGTGGCGATCATCCGACAACTGGCCGATTGGGCTTCGCGGAGCTTTTCTTCCAGGTCCTGCATGTCACCATTGCGATAGCGGAACCGGGCTGCTTTCGAGAGACGGATGCCATCGATGATGCTGGCATGATTGAGAGCGTCGGAGATGATTGCGTCCTCAGCTGTGAGTAACGTTTCGAAGAGTCCCCCATTGGCGTCGAAACAAGACGTGTAAAGGATGGTATCTTCTGTTCCCAGGAATTCGCTGATACGGGATTCCAGTTCGGTATGAATCGACTGGGTGCCGCAAATAAATCGCACCGAGGAGAGGCCGTATCCCCATTGTGCGAGCCCCTCCTGGGCAGCAGCAACAATGGCCGGGTGGTCCGAAAGGCCAAGGTAGTTGTTGGCGCACATGTTGATGGCCGACCGGTCCTCACCGACACGGATATGGGCGTCTTGGGGCGAACAGATCAACCGTTCCTGTTTAAAAAGTCCACCTGCACGAATTTCGTCCAGTTGGTCCTGCGCCCGCTGCTGTAATGCACCATACATAATCGATTCCTTCCATTGAGTGTGGCCCTGGCCAATGGTCCTGAAATCATCACTTCAAAGCCAGTTGTGAAGTTGCTGGGCTCAAGTCACTTGGGGTCAAATTGTCGTGTGGTTATTTGGGAGGGGCAGGTTCCTCCCGCTGCCCATCACAGGCAATAGAATAGCACGACTTCCGTCTGGCGGTCATGCGTATTTGGCGGCATTCAAGATCATTTATAAAGTGTGACTGGCTGTGGTAGGATAGGACCTTGATCGTATGGGCAAAATAAAATTTTCCGTGACTGCTGTGGAAGGAAATGAAATATGTGGAACCGACCATCATTGTTGATTGGATTGAAATTTCTCGTTGTCCTTTTGCCTGGGCTTGTGTTCCCTTTGCCAGGCGGTGCCGAACAGGTGGCCCGGGGGATTGTCTTTCACGACAAGAATGGTGACCAGCATTTCAATGCGGGTGATGTGCCGCTGGGGAATATTGGCGTATCGAATGGCCAGAAAATTGTATCGACCGGTGCTGATGGTCGATTTTCCCTGGCCATTGATGATGACGACGACATCGTGTTCGTCCTCAAGCCGCGGGGATGGCGAACACCTTTGAACAAGGAGAAGCTTCCCCAGTTCTTTTACATTCATAAACCAAACGGGTCACCGAAGTCCAAGTACCCTGGGGTTGATCCGACTGGTCCACTTCCAGAATTGATCGAGTTTCCCCTCTACCCTCAGCAAGAGCCCGATCAATTTCGGGCAATTCTATTTGGCGATCCTCAGCCACGTGATCAAAAAGAGGTCGATTACATTTCCCGCGATGTGGTCAGTGAGTTGATTGGAACTGACGCCTCGTTTGGCGTGACCCTGGGGGACATCGCTTATGATAACCTTTCTTTGTTTGGTCCATTAACTCAGTCGATCGCGTTAATCGGAATTCCCTGGTACAACGTGATCGGTAACCACGATCTTAATCGTGATGCCAGCCGCGATCACCTCAGCGATGAAACTTTTGAGCGGGTTTTTGGCCCCAATTACTACTCCTTTGACTATGGTCCGGTTCACTTCCTGGTGCTGGATGACGTGGTTTGGGAAATTCCCGATGGGGGCAAGCCGGGTTACGAGGGTGGGTTGGGGGCCGAGCAAATGGGATTCATCCGGGAAGACCTGGCGCGGATTCCAAAAAATCAACTCGTCGTGGTGTTGATGCACATTCCGCTGGTCGACGTGGAAGACAGGCACGAGTTATACCGCTTGATCGAAATGCGCCCCTTTTGCATGTCGATTGCGGCGCACAAGCATCTCCATGTTCATCGGTTTATCACTGCGGAGGATGGTTGGCACGGACCACAGCCTCACCATCACGTCATCAATGTAACGGTAAGTGGTAGTTGGTGGTGTGGCGCGCCGGATGAAAGGGGAATACCGCACACGATGATGGCCGATGGGGCACCAAATGGGTATTCGATCATTAGCTTCGACGGAAACTCTTACCAGCTGCAGTTTCGAGCTGCCGGACGTTCCGCGAAGTATCAAATGCAGATTCATGCTCCCGACAGTCTCTCCCAGGAAAACCTTCCTTTTGCAGCTATTTATGCCAATGTGTTTAACGGTTCTGAACGCACCAAGGTTGAGTATTCACTGGGAGACGGAACCTGGCTTGAAATGGAAAAAGTGCTTGCAACTGATCCTGGCTATAGTCAAATGGTCGAACGCGAGGCAGCCGTGAAGGACAAAAATTGGCGCGAGATCACCTGGCCAGAGTTGTCGACCCACTTGTGGCGGGCAGCATTGCCGACCTCCCTTGAGCCGGGAAGCTATGTGATCCAGGTAAAAGCGACCGACATGCACGGCGCGACCCACAATGGAAATCACTTGATTCGGGTGACTCCATAAACTGCCAATGGCAGGGCGGGACAGCAAGCCAGGTCCTTGGCTCGCAGAAGCACAAAGTCTGCAAGACTCAAGGTTCATGAGCCCTCCGCTTTGCGTAGAGAGCTACTAGTAGGAATCGCAATGTCGATTAAGCCACTCCATCAACAAAGTATTGGCGAATTAGCCGCTGGTTTGCGAAATGGCGAGTTCTCGTCCGCAGACCTGACGCAGCATTTTCTTGCCCGTATCGGTCAGCTTGATCCGTCCTTAAATGCCTATCGCCTGGTTTGCGGCGAACAAGCGCTTGCCGAGGCGCGTGCGGCGGACGATGCCCTGCGCAGCGATAGCAGCCAGGGTCCGTTGCATGGTATCCCGTTTGCCGTCAAGGATCTCTTCGACGTGGCAGCATTGCCGACTTCCGCTGGAGCCAGTTTTCTTGCAGACAACATTGCCAAAGAGGATGCTGCGCCCGTGAAGCGTTTGCGAGAGCAGGGTATGGTTTTGTTGGGTAAGCTCAACACGGTCCAGTTGGCCTATGGGGGCGTTGGTATCAATCATGATCAGGGTACACCACACAATCCGTGGCACCACGATCCCTATATTCCAGGGGGGTCGAGCAGCGGATCGGGTGTTGCCGTGGCTGCTGGCCTGGCCCCGGTCGCGTTGGGCAGCGATACCGGTGGGTCGGTCAGGTTGCCGGCGACTCTCTGCGGGGTGACAGGCCTGAAGACAACCGTCGGTCAAATTAGCCGGGCTGGAGTTTTTCCGCTCAGCTGGACTCTCGATAGCGTGGGCCCGCTCACTCGGTCGGCTGAAGATGCAGCCCATCTCTACCAGGCAATGCAAGGAGTTGACCACCACGACCCAACGACCAGCGGACGGCCCAGGCATGATGTTATTTCGAATCTCGGTGACGGTGTCCGTGGGATGCGATTTGCTTTTGCAGAGGGTCCGTTGTTCGACGAGGCCGAGGATGAAGTCATCCGTGCGGTGCGAAAGTGTGGCGATGTGTTTGGGGATCTTGGTGCGGAGGTCCTTCCTATCGAGTTTCCCAGTGCTGCTTTTGTCGAACGCGCCAGGAGTGTTGGCGTGGTGACCGCGGCTGAAGCCTGGATGGGGAACCAACGCTACCTGCAAACTTGTCCCGAGAGGATTGATCCGGTCGTCCTGCGTCGACTGGAATTGGGATGCGATGTTTCGACAGCCGATTATCTACAGGCCTATCGGGAGATGTTGAATCTCCGCAAAGAGGCTGCCGGAGCATTGGAGGGAATCGACGCATTACTGGTACCGACCGCGCCGGTTTGTGCCAGGCCGGTTGCGGTGGTGGATGCGAGTCTCGAGAGCTATTTCGAAACCAACTCCAGGCTTCTCGGCAGCACCTCGATTGGTAATGTGCTCAACTTTTGTGGCCTGTCGGTTCCCTGTGGTTTTTCATCAGATCGATTGCCAATTGGGTTGTTGATCTACGGTCTTCCTTTTGAAGAGCAAAAAATATTGCGGGCAGGCTATGCATACCAACAGGCGACCGACTGGCACCGTGCCTGCCCCGACCTTGCGTGGGCCGTTGCCAAGTAAGCTGCCGGATTACGTGTTCGGACGATCGCTTTTAGGTCTTCCAGCGGCTGGGACCAAGCCGGGCCGCATCTCGCGCCATGCCATCGGGACGATTGGGGAGGTCGAACTCAATGTTTTTCGAGTTTAAACTCCCGAAGTATTTTTGGATGGCCGGCGGCAGGGAGGCGATCTGCTTTGGGTCGTAGTCGGTGACTTCACCAATAGGTCCTGCCCACGCTGGCCGATAGGCGATGGACAGCATGCGCCGCGGGTGGTCACTATAGTTTGGGAAATTTCCGTGAAAGACTTTTTGGTTAATGACAACCGCCGATCCTGCCCGACAAGTGATCATCACTTCTTCGGGGTGGGACAGGTATCGCTTGTAGGGGTTTGCATTTTGATGGAGCGACAGGTGAGAACGAGGAATAACCTTGAAAGGCGAACATTCCGGGGTCAAGTCATCCAGGTAGTAGAGTACGCGCACCAGGCAGGGAGAGCTGGCCTGCAGGCCAAAGATTTGTGAACCGTAGGGCTGGCTGTCGGTATGGATTGCAATACCAGGGTGCCCGGGCTGGGAAACAGTGTAGTGGCAACTGGTGCAGATGAGCGCATCGCCAAAAAGATTCTCCAGCAGGTTGACCATTGCTGAGGCGCCAATGAGTTGAATTGCGCCAGGAGAGTCAGTCCACTGCACGTCCTTGAATCCGCGCTGGTGTTCACTGTAGTCCGTGGCAGTGGTGGGCAGCTTGTTGACTTCGGTACGTATACTTTCCAAAAGGTGTGGTTCAAGCAGATTGGGAACCAGCAGGTAACCTTCCAACTCCAGAGAACGAACCTGGTCGGCCGGCGTAAGTGTGGACCAGTCGGTGGAATCCTGCCTGGCTCGGGAAACGCTTTCACGCGAATTGGTAAACGATGTGTCCATTGCACAGGCTCCGGATTTTATCGTGAATAAAACGGCTTAAGTGGAGACATCCGTGAGTCGGTTTAGAGAGAGGCTGTCCGCGTGTTGTGCAGTTAGCAGCAGGTTGTGCGCTAGCTGTGGTCAATAACATATTGCAGGATTTGCACGACTTGTTGGGGATCGCGCGCGGTCGCACAAGCTGCCGCGTCAATTTCTTTGAGTGCGTGGTCCAACTCCACATCGTGCAACGTGATCAGTGGTTTTGAAAGTGCCACGGCACTGCCTGCATCGAACGCTGCATTCCACTGGCGATATTTGGGGCCAAAACGTACCACGACAATATCCGCATTGGCAAGCAGAGTCCGGGTGCGAATGGCATTGATTCCCGCTCCCTTGCGATCTTTCCAAAAGGGATTCGGTTCTTCTCCCAGGATTGCAATGCCACAGTCGTCGCTGGCAGCGTGGTCGACCACCGGGCTGGTAAGTTGGACCGGCAACTCTGCCTGGTGGATGCCAGCAGCAATTTCAGCGCGCCACGGCGAATGGATTTCGCCGGCGAGATACACGTTCCAATGTCGGGAGTCGGTCATGCTATTGTCGAAAAAAATGGCGGTTGTTTTTCCAGGTCACCAGGCCCGCCAACCACCGTCGATGGTAATGTTTTCGCCAGTAATGTAACTGCCGGCTTCACTGGCCAGAAGAATAAGGGTCCCCTTCAGTTCGTGGGGCAGGCCCATGCGTTTCATGGGAAGTTTTTCCGACAGTCGTCGAACCTGTTCGGGGTGTGCTTTTTCCGCGTTTGGAAATGGTCCAGGGCTCAGGCAATTCACCCGGACCCGGTCGTCGGCATAGTAGGCGGCAAGATGCCGGGTCAAATGGATCACGCCACCTTTGTGAGCGTGGTAAGCGGCTGGACTTGCCATCGCAATACCTTCGTAGGCATCCGGGTACGATGCGACCTGGCCGTACATCGATCCCAAAAGGATGGCTGAGCCATCGGTTTTGCGCTCGACAATATGGTTGCGGAGTGTGCGGACCAGTTCGAAATAACCGGCCGTGTTGATTTGATGTCGCTGAAATTCTTCAAATGAGCAATCGGTAAGATCGTGGGCGATCGGTTCCAGGCCATTGTTGATGAGTATGTCGACCTGGCCAGCGGCTTTAACCGCGGCCGCAAAACCTGAGGCAATCGATTCTGGATCGGTGTGATCAAGGGCCACGCCATGATGGGTAGCGTTACCGGGTGTCGGCAGGTTGGCGGCTGCGTCACCTGCGCGAGATGCCTCGCGGCTGGAGATGACCACCGCTGCACCGGCTTCGGCCAGAGCTCGGCTGAGAGAGGTCCCCAGCCAGCCGGTTCCTCCTGTGATCAGGGCGACTTTACCCGAGAGATCAAATAACTCATGGATCGTAGGTTCGGAGTAAGTTGCCACTATTGAGGTCTCCTGTTTTGGTGGTTGTCGATCTCCGGCTGCCAGCAAAGGAAGGCTGGGAAGGTGTCTCGGAGGATTTCGTTGTGCATCTGGTACCGATGAGTTTACCGAAAAAGAGAGGGCAAGTAACCCGGGCAACTTGTTGATTTTCAGGCCGGGCGAAAAAGGAGGGCCGATCGACTTCAATCGTCAAACGTGGTTGCTTCGCGCTGCGGTATGAAAAAGACGACGATCAACCCGGCAGCATAAATAAAGCTGGTGTAGGTTCCAATCGTTGCGTAATCGCCATGAAAATGAGTTTTTAGCATCGCAGCAGCAAACAACACTCCCACGGCAGTCAGAATGCGTCCCCAGTTGAAGCTTACACCGGCCCCGGTAGACCGCACGCGGGTGGGGAACAGTTCCGGGAGGCAAAGAGGTAACCAGCCGAAGAAGAAGCCGCTGAAACATCCTAACGCACCACACCAAAACAGGAACCATGCCTCGTTTTCATCAGGGGTGAGACGAAACAACACCTGGGCGCTAATCAATGCTCCCAGGCTGACCAGAAAATAGCACCGCCTGCGGCCAAGCCATACGGCCAGCCCGCCACCGAGCAGGCTCGTGATCATGCCGGGCAGAGATCGGGCGATTCCCACCCGCGCTTTCAGGCCAGGATCGCCAACCTGGGCTGCCCACGCCATCACCCAATTCGAACTTCCCCAGCCGCCAAACAGGGGAATCGTTCCCAGGGCAATTCCCAAAATCGTGATCCCAAGAATTGGACGTTTGAAGATCTCACCCAGACCCACCGGTTTTGTACGCTCAGCCTTGCCGTTGGCTTGTTTCAGGGCTAACCACCGTGGTGATTCGGGAATCACCATCAGCACCAACAGCCCCAGCACAACTGGGGTCGCTCCCAGCCACATAATCCACCGCCAGTCGTCGATGGTTACATGTTTGGTGCGGGCGATCATATTGAGCATGAAAATTCCAATGTTGGCTGCGGTACCAATGGCTCCAGCCAGGATAGGACGGGAAAAGTTCGGCCAGGTTTCACTCACCAGGGCAATACCGTTGGGCCACATCCCGCCGATCCCCATGCAAGTCACAAAACGAACCACCAGCAGTTGCCAGGGGTCTGTGACAAAGACGGTGACCGCAGAAAAGACGGAGTACCAGAGAATACTGAGTCCCATTGCCCGGGCCCGACCAAAACGGTCTCCCACCCAGCCAAAAACGTATCCCCCCAGCGCCGCACCCAGCAAGAAGGCAGCGATCAATCTGCCAAACCACTCACCAATAATGGCTTCCCGTGAGCTCGATTTTTCTGTGGAATCTAAGGTCCCATCTTGATTTTTATCAAACTGGGAAACAATTTCTGGGTTCGGCTCCCGCGATTCTGGCGAGGCAGCAATCCCCTGCTCGACAAATTCCTGCTGGAGCAAACTGGCCGACGCATCACGCATCGCCAGGCTTGAGATGGCCAGTTGCCAGCCTGCACACATCCATCCTAAAAAGGCAGTTGTCAGGACCAGCGCGCAGCTGACCGTCGAAAGAGATGGGATTGCGCCAGAGAGCTGTGGATCAGACTTTTGAGACATAGGGTGGTTTCGGTAGAGACCAGACCGACAGAACTGGTGTCCTTGTTGATTTTTGCTCCGATGCTTTGTTCGGTAGACCGCCGATATCTTAAGATCGGGGCCCTGACTCTGCAATGCGACCGATTCGCTCCCTGGAAAAGGACGGGTTTGGGCGAAAAGTTTGCGGACCACGTTTCGCAAAGGTGGACCGTCAGCCGTTGGTCCAGCATTCAAAAGCAGTCACGGCGAGAAGGGGGGTCCGCAGCGCAAATCCTCCTGATGTGTTTTCCCGTTGGGAACGCTTGGGATTCTTCGAATCATGGAGTGCTGGGGTGGTTTTTTAAGATCAACGGGTGGCCCTGGAATTTTAAAAAAACCACTTTCAGGCGGTTGCAGGAGTGGGCTGTGGAGGTGAGAATTTGTGACCCGCAGTAGTTTTGCGGTTTGATTGTGGAGCGACTTGCGTTTCCTGTCAAAATAAACAACGGCGATGCTGAACAGGTCATGGGAACGACTTCGGTGGACGACCCTCGTTTCGCAGAATTCCTCTTTCTGGGGCTCAACTTCACTTCACGATTTGATTCAAAGGGACAGTTCGCAATGGCAACATCTCCAGCTGACATTCAGGCTTTCACAGCATCTGCATTCACCACCTCGGATAAATTCACCGAGTTTTGCAACAACGGCGGCAAGCCTTTGGGGGGCATCATTGGTGGCAAAAGTGTTGCCGGATCGATGAATGCAACCTTTCAAACGACCGATCCCGGTTCTCAAGAAGTGCTCGCTACGGTATGCGAGATGGGCCAGGCTGAAGTCGCGCTCGCGGTCGAAGCCGCATCACGAGCGTACTGCGGAGAGGGAAAAAAAGGCTGGAAAAATACTTCCGTGGCAGATCGTATTGGCTTGGTCAAAAAACTGGTCGAACTGTGTGAACGGGATCGAGATATCCTGCTTGCCTGTGAAGTTCGCGACGGAGGCAAAGTTTCCGAACTGGCCGAAGGCGATTTTACGCAGATTCGCGCATGTGCGGAATATTTCTGTGGGGTGGCAGAGCGAATTCCGGTAGGCGATAGCCCGCCCATGCAGGTTGCCGATGGGGTCCAAGCGTTTACGCACCGGGAACCTTGGGGAGTAGTTGCCGGAATCATTCCCTGGAATTACCCCATTGTGTTGACTTCATGGTTTATGTTCCCGGCGCTGTTGTCTGGCAATACGATCCTGATCAAGCCGGCTGAAGATACCCCGCTCTCGGCACTTCACATCGGCAAGCTTGCCGAAGAAGCCGGATTTCCGCCAGGCGTGATCAACGTGTTGCCAGGTCGTGGCGAGATCACCGGCCAGTGCATCGCCGAGCATCCCGAGGTGCGATACATCGCGTTTACCGGATCGCCTGGAGTTGGCCAGGCCATTTTTCGGACCTGTGACCGGCATGGCACGCGGATGAAACGGGAAATGGGGGGTAACGGCGCAGCAATTGTTCTCGGTGATGCGGATCCTGAATTGGTGGCCCGCATGATTGGCCGGGCTACGAACCAGCACTTCGGACAGACGTGTTGTACGGTTCATCGGGTTTTTGTCGATGACAAAATTTCTGATGACTTCATCGACGCACAACGCACCTTCTTTGAAGGCTTGAAGATTGGTTACCAGGTCGATGAAGGAACCCAGTTAGGCGCTGTTGTGAATTCGACACAACAGTCTCGTATTTTGCAGGCGCAGCAAGAGACCGCGGTTCGTGGTGGCGACGCAATCCTGCCTGGCGGACTGGCTGACGTGAGTGGCCGGGATGGATTTTACTTGAAGCCAGCCCTCTACCGCACAGCCCCCGGAGTTAAATGCAACCCCTTCGAAGTCTTTCACGCTTTTGCTACGGTGTGTCCTGTCAGTTCGGCTGAGGAAGCGATGCAACTGGCCAATGATTCGGCCTACGGGCTTGGCGCCAGTGTTTGGACCCAGGACATCGATCGCGGGGTGGCCCTGGCCAAACAATTCCGCGACGGAACTGGCCAGGTGAATTGTCACAATACGGTCGCATACGGAATGCCCTATGGTGGACAGGGAATTTCCGGAGGTCCCGGAGGTGGGGTGAACTGTGAGGAAACATTCCTCGATTACACCCAGGTGAAAGCCGTTTACGTTGCCGAATATCCTGGCTAACGGTCAAACGCATGGTCGGCAGTTGGTGGAGCCGAACCTGGTAGTTGGTTCGTTCGTACGCGCTGTTTACGGCTTGGCTCCAGGCGGTCGATACGCCTTGAGGCGATCCTCATGCGTCGTCAATCGGGCTCCTTCGATCAGGTCGATGCAGTAGGGAATCGCCGGAAATACCGCGTCGAGGCACTCGCAAATTGCCCGCGGCTGGCCAGGCAGGTTGACGATCAAAGACTGGCCACGAACACCCGCCATCTGTCGCGACAAGATTGCCGTGGGAACTTTCTGCAAGGAAACTTCCCGCATGAGTTCGCCAAACCCTGGCAGCAATTTTTCACAAACGGCCTCGGTTGCCTCGGGCGTGATATCGCGCCGCGCCGGGCCCGTTCCGCCGGTCGTAATGACCAGGCAGCAATTCTGTTGGTCGCACATCTCTTTCAAAACGGCGGCCAGCTGCGCCGGTTCGTCTGGCACGATTCGTGCAACTGGTGTCCAGGCGCAGGAAAGAACTTCCGACAGGTACTCTCGGATCGCGGGACCACCTCGGTCTTCGTATTCACCACGACTTGCCCTGTCCGAAACGGTAATGATGCCGATATTCGCTGTCATGACGTTACACAACTTTCTGGCTGTGCCCTGGAAATCTGAGCTTGATAGGATGCCAACGCTACCGCGAACGATATGGCCACAGGAATGTTTCAAGCAGCATCTGCGAGCAACCAGGTCATGGTGGCAGGCAACTGTCCACCTCAAGCCGACAATCGTACCGCCGAAGAACCCAGCCTACAAGCGGTCCGGCGCGGGGGGCTTGTTTGTCGCATGACGTTACGGAACGGTGAGATGTATTTTCGCCTCACGAATTTGTCCACCGACCATGTTACAATAGGCCCCGATTCACAAACGGTTGGGATGGCGGAAGTCCAACCAGCGTCAAAAAGTCGATGCGTCTTGCTGAATTGCAAGCAGCCACTGAAAAATTGCTTTTTCCAAGGAGGAGACCCGAGAGGTACAAAACTATGGATAACCGTATTGCATTAGTGACGGGTGCTGGTCGAGGTATTGGGCGAGCCATTGCCCTCTCGCTTGCCGCCGGCGGTAGGAGAGTTGCGGTGACTGCTCGCACCAAGGAACAGTTGGAATCGCTTGTTGGCTCAATTGGTGAGGCGGGGGGGCAGGGCCTGGCGATCGTCGCTGACCTTGTTGACCAAGACGCTCCTGCCCGGATTGTGGAACGTGTTAAGAAAACATGGGGGCCGGTTGAGATTCTCGTGAACAATGCGGGAATAGGTAGCAGTGAATCACCGCGGCAACTGGTCGACTACGACGACGAATTTTGGGACAGGAGTTTTGCGGTTAATGTGAATGCGCCATACCGGTTAACCAAACTGGTCCTTGCAGACATGCTTGAAGCTGGTTGGGGACGCATCATCAATATTGCGTCGATCAACGGAAAGGTTCCCGTATTGCACGGCGCAGCCTACACGGCCACCAAGCATGCGATGCTGGGTTTGACCAAGGTCACGGCGATTGAGGTAGGCGACAAGGGTATCACTGCCAATGCGGTGTGTCCTGGTGTCACGGCCACGTTGATGAACGATAAACGGCTCCAATACGATGCCCAGCGAACTGGCAATACGCCCGAGCAAATTGAGGAATCTGCTTCGTTGCTTGGTCGCCGCCTGGATCCGGATGAAGTTGCCGCGATGGCGGTCTTTCTCGCCGGCGATTCGGCCGGTGCGATCAATGGTCAGGCACTCAATGTTTGTGGTGGAAGATGTTTTAACTGATAGTTCAGAGAGCTGGCGATCGAGTTTCGATCGATTTGGGAACGCGAGGCGAGTTTTTCCACTCGTAAGGATAGGATGGCCCCAGCGTTCCCGCCCTGACCAATGAAAGCGGAAAAATCTCCAGGCCGTTCAGGTTGCGATTTGACAGGAAATTGACACCCGCTTACACTCGCCCCACCATGCGTGCTGCCACCGGTCAACAGGTTTGCCGGGGCGGTCAGTTACCTTGACCCTCGTTCGCTCATTGCCATGGAACATGCTTTTCAGCCTGCCGACCTCGATCGCATCCAAGACGAATCGCCGGTGCGAGTGGTTCAATACTATCGGCAGCTTCCTTCGACCAGCGATCGTGCTTTGCAACTCGCCCGGGTCGACGAATGTGAAACTCCGTTGGTTGTCCTCGCTGAACTGCAAACGGCCGGAAGGGGACGGGGAAGCAATCGCTGGTGGGCTGGGCCAGGCGCACTGACATTCAGCCTGGTTGTTGATTTGGAAAATAGCCAGCGATCGGTGGGGGACACGCGTGTCTCCCTGGCTACGGCACTGGCGGTTCGCGATGCACTGAGCACATTTGACAGGACTGCCCGTTTCCAACTGAAGTGGCCGAATGATATTTATCTTCAGTCGCGCAAAATAGCTGGAATTTTACTCGAACGGCCGGCGCTCCATCTCAATCGCCTCGTTGTAGGTATTGGCGTTAATGTCAATAACTCTTTGCAGGGCGCCCCTGCAGCACTTCAGAAAACGTCGAATTCATTGTGTGACGCAACAGGAAGAGATCTCAGTTTGCCCGACCTTTTAATCGCCACATTAAATAGTTTGGTAGCGCAGTATACTGCACTGGCAGAGGGACAACTTCCGTTGCGTGACCGGTGGAATGCGCATTGCATGTTGCGCGGGCAAGCGGTGGATGTCGAGTCAGGCAAGCGGCAGGTGACTGGCATTTGCCGTGGTGTCGACCCTGAGGGGGCTCTGTTGGTGCAAACCGGCGCAGGGCTGGAGGCCTTTGCCAGTGGATCTGTCCGGCAGATCCAACCTGACTAGAGCCATTTTTTTCGGCCAGGTGCGCTCGCGGGCGGCTTCTTATGCCGGAAGCCAAGAGACGTTGGTCTGTTCCCGGATGCCTCTGTTGTGGGAAGCAGGTGCGGTATTAGAACTGGTACTCCCAGGAAGCATTCAGGCCTTGGGCCCAGAAACCGGTACGGTGAAGTGATGGTGCGGCTGGAGCCGCCGCGCCGACCAGGGATCCTGGTGGGATTTGGGTGGGATTGATTTCGGTGTTGATGAGAGACGAGACCCGTGCGACATTGGTCCATCCCAAAAGTGTGTAGCCCAGCGCAATTCGCATGTTCGTACCAAGCTGGTACTCGAGCCGGATTCCAAGCTCCGATAGGACCGAGGTGTCGTACGACGTATCACTTCCCATGTTGGTTGGTAGGGCCAGCAGCCCCCCTTCGTAGTCGGTAGGCACCGGTACACCGTCGATTTGTTCGGAGATGGTCGTGTTGCCCTGGATGGCGTACCGTGATTGCACGCCTCCCACGGCAACCTTGGCCAGGATCTGGCACGACCAACATCCATGCCACCAGCGGCCCAACAGGCCAACCTCGCCACCGTGGAAGTTGTTGACCATGCGGAAGCGGTCTTGCTGATCGACCATGGTATCGACAGGCTCACCACTGGCCGCATCGAGTGAGGTGCTGCTGCTGTTGATATGAACTTCGTCGCGAAGGCGTCCATATCGGTAGCCCGATAAGAAATCGACACGTACTGACGGTGTCCAGACCATCGCTTTGCGGAAAAAGATATCGGTTCCAGCCAGTTCAACATCAACCCGTACCACCGCATCATCGTCGAGTAAGTTTGGGTAGGCGATCAGCTGAGCATCAGCCTGGCCGTTGGTCGCGTTTTGGAACGGGCGGGCCAGCACCGCAAATTCATCGGAGTCGATCTGGTAGCTCGTATCATATCCCTGAACACCAAAGTAGTTGAGTTCGAACCCTTGGAACTGCCTTGGTGTGCACCAGAATCCCGCATTGAGCCGTCCTCCAGATCGTAAACGGCCAGCCAGGCTCCCGCCACCAAACAGGGTTACGGTATCAGGCTGGTCGAGTTGTCCTGCCACGGACGGGTCTGTCGTCGCCGAGCCAGTTGTCAACAGAGCCGGGAGCGCAAAACCTTTCATGTCCCAGGCAAGATATTCGGGGCGAATCCAAAGACGGCCTGCATACCAATTCACTTCGCAAGCACCTGAGCAAGGGCCCAGCCGGCGCAAACGACGATTCATGGCAAGTCCGGCAATGCCACTGGAGACCAGTTTTCGCGAAACGGCACTCGGTGGGGGTGGAACCACGGCCCGTTGCTTTCGGGGGGAGACCGATGTGGCCGGTGCAGGTTCGCCAACCTCCCGCTCAGTGGCCGTGCCAAGGTTGCCAGTCAGCATGACCAGGCCCATCAGGGCCACACGCCACAGCGGAGTTGAATAGGAGTTGGCTTGTCTTGAAGAGCGCAAGGTCGGATCTCCCGGTGCTTCCATGGATCTGCCCGGTTCGGCTCACATCGGCTTTTTTGCCCAATTAACTTGAATAATCGTTACAAATTGACCCGACTGACCCGTTGGGTGCTAGCGAAGGGAGTTTGATTGCAGGCAGTCTACTGCTCTGTTTAAGAGGACATCCGAGGCGATCGCCTGTTGGTCCGCGCGACCTGGGGCCCGATATCACGAAGGGCCCACGGGGCACTGTGAACGATTTTCGCCATCTGTCCCGTTTGGGGCCGGGGCCGGGTGGTGAAGGTATCGGAAACTTGATTTCAACCGGACTGGCAAGGGGCTTTGGCTGAAATGCGGAGGAAACTTCGCAAAAAGCCACACCCCATGCAGCAGGGTGCTTGGGGTGACTTTGTTTTTGTTAAGATACGTTTATCGATATCACCTTTTCATCGATAAGGTCCCAGGAGTACTCCATGACAAATTTACATCGTCGTACATTTTTGAAGACAGCCAGTGTGGCTACGGTAGGCGCGTCACTAGCTACCTCGACATCTCGTGCTGCGGGGGCAAAGCCTGAAAAAATCAAGATTGGTCAAATTGGCACCGGGCATGCGCATGCGACGGGCGTTTTTTCCCAGTTGCTCAAGGTGACCGATGACTATGAAGTGGTAGGACTCGTCGAGAACGACCCGCAACGTCGCGCAAAGCTGACCGGTCGTTATCTGGATGTGCCCCTGCTCACCGAAGAGGAGTTGCTCAATACCAGTGGTCTTCAGGCGGTTGTTGTTGAAACAGAGGTGAAGGATCTTTTACCAACTGCCCGGCGATGCGTAGAGGCAGGGATGAATATTCATTTGGACAAGCCTGCCGGCGAAAACCTGGTTGACTACAAGGAGTTGCTTGATGAGGTTAGACGTCGCAAGTTACACCTGCAAATGGGATATATTTATCGCTACCATCCGGCATTTCAGTTTTGTTACCGTGCCGTTGACGAAGGTTGGCTAGGTGAGCCGTTTGAAGTTCACGCCGTCATGAGTAAAAAAGTAGGACCGTCTCAAAGAGAGAAACTGGCCCGTTTTTCCGGTGGTTCGATGTTCGAGATTGGCTGTCACGTAATCGATGCAATGGTTCGCGTGATGGGAAAATCCGAGCAGGTAACCGATTTTTCCCGCCAGAGTCATCCGGACCAGGATGTGCTGGTTGACAATCAACTGGCGGTCTTTGATTACCCGAATGCAATTGCCTCGGTAAGAAGTAGCCTGGTGGAGTACGAAGGGTTTTTGCGTCGTCAATTTACGGTGTGTGGCGAGTTCGGTACCTTCGATCTGCGGCCGCTTCGCGGAAACAGCTTTCGGCTGGCACTGGAAAGGCCCCGCGGTGAATACAAGACTGGTTACCAGGATGTGACCTTGCCCGACGGGCCAGGCATTTTTATCAGTGCTTTTCGCGACATGGCAGCGGTGCTGCGTGGGGACAAACAGACTGATTACCCCCTCTCGCACGAGTTGGCGGTGCACGAGATGATTTTGCGAGCCAGTGGTTATGACCTCTCGGAGTCGCCTGCCGGTTAGCCACACCCGCGGGGGTTGGTGTTGAGCGTCCCGCCTTTCTTGAACTTGAGGGAATGGATACCGAAAACAATGACGATTTCTGAGAACTGTGTAGTTTCAAGACGCCTCACGTCGCTTGATGCCCTCCGTGGCGCAGACCTATTTTGGATTTTGGGTGGGCACGCTATTGTTTCGGCACTTGCGACGAGCACGGGGTGGGGCCCGCTGGTGTGGGTCGAACAGCAGTGTCATCATGTGGAGTGGCACGGTTTCCATTTCTATGACCTGATCTTTCCGTTGTTCCTGTTTCTTGCCGGCGTCTCAATGCCGCTCTCATTTGCCAAGCGAATCGAGCAGGGAGCAACCCGACGGGCACTAACGCTCCACGCCATGAAGCGCGGGCTGATACTGGTTCTGCTGGGACTGGTCTACAACGGTTTCTTTGCCTTTGACTTTGAAAATCTTCGCTGTGCAAGCGTGCTTGCGCGTATTGGTTTGGCGTGGATGCTGGCAGCCTTTCTCGTCATTTGGTTCCCTCCCCGGATTCAGGTTGTATGGTTCGTTGGCATCTTGCTTGGATACTGGGCTGCCCTCGCCCTGGTCCCGGTTCCCGACACGGGGGTTGCCTCTTTTGAGCCGGGCCAGACTCTTACCAATTGGATTGATCGGCAGTTGCTGCCGGGTGTGACCAACCAAAAGAACCTGGATGCCGAGGGCCTTCTCTCGACCTTTCCGGCAATTTGCACGGCGTTGGCTGGTGTTTTCGCCGGGCGGTGGCTCACCCAAAAAGGGACCAGCGAGAATTTGCGTGTGGTCGGTCTGATTGCTGCCGGAGGAGTAGCGCTGGCGTTAGCAGCGGCTTGGGATCAGGTGTTTCCAATCAATAAAAAACTCTGGACCAGTTCCTTTGTACTCTGCTGTGCCGGGTGGAGCCTGCTGTTTCTGGCTATCTTCTACTGGGTGATTGATGTCCGCGGCTGGAAGGGGTGGAGCACACCTTTTGTGGTGTTCGGGGCAAACTCCATCACCATTTACATGCTTAGCTCGTTCGTTGACTTTTCTGAGATCTCCGAACTGCTAATCGGAGAGAATATTCCGTGGCGCTTACACCCAGTGTTCTTGCCGCTTGGTGCGTTAGTCTTGAAATGGTTCCTATTGGACTGGATGTACCGTCGTCGCATCTTCCTGCGGATCTGAGAATAACAAGACCGCCTCAAGAGAGTTGCATTTTTGAAGAGGGTGGTGTCCCATTGTCGTCGTAGACGTGTGTGGGACAGGTTCACGTGTGCCCCTCAGTGGTTACCGGCTTGACTCCAGGGCATGTTTGGCCTGGACTTCCAGTATGCGACTCACAAGACATCGGGTTTTAGAACGTCAGACTATTTTACATAGCTGATGGGAAGGCGGAAGGCGACGAGCGTATCTGAAAGGGTCGTCTTGAGCTTGCCGTGGCCGCCCGCGGCGATGACTACGGTTTGGCGACCATTGATGGCATAGGTCATCGGAGAAGCGATTCCAGGTGCGGGTAGTCGAAACTCCCAGAGTTTTTCGCCACTTTCGACATCGTAGGCCCGGAAGTAAGGATCGACAGTACCGGCAATGAAGACAAGTCCTCCAGCGGTCACGATGGGACCGCCAAAGTTAAAGGACCCCAGCGTTTCGCCGTGGCCTGTTTCTCCCGGGGCCGACAGCATCATGTTTCCAAGGGGAACTTCCCAGGCCAGCTTCCCTGTTTCCAGATCGACGGCCGAGAGCGTTCCCCAGGGGGGTGGGGTTTGGGGAACGAGTTCTGCAACTCCGTATCGCGTTGCAAATTCTGAGGTGCCGTCCCCTCGATTCCAAAGGTAGTCGCGGGTCATGACGTAAGGAGTGCCAAGCATACGTCGCTTCTCGCGAGCCAGGCGTTCTCCTCCCTCGTCGGCCTCCAATTGCTTTGTTTCAGGGCGTTGGAGTGAAACGATAGCTGCGATACGGGTTGCCGGCGTGATGAGGAGATGGTGGTTTGGATCGTAGGCCATGCCTCCCCAGTTCATGCCGCCGCCGTTGCTCGGTGCTTGGATGCTGCCTTGGAACGAAGGCGGAGTGAAGAGGCCTCTCCACCGCAGGGAGGCGATTCGCGCCTGTGCGACCTTGCGTTCTTCAGGGGTACGGCCCCAGGCATCTTCGGTTGTCACTTGGCGCAAGCCGAAGGTCGGGAGTTCGGCCGGGAAGAGCTGGGTGGGCCAGGTTTCTTCGCCAGGGATATCGGTTTGTGGAACGGCACGTTCTTCGTTTTTGAAGAGCGATTTTCCGGTGCGCCGATCGAGCACAAACAAGTGTCCGACCTTGCTTCCAATGGCGACTGCCGGGATTTTTTCTCCGTGACGATCCAAGTCGAAGAGCATCGGCTGCTGTGGGGTGTCGTAGTCCCAGAGGTCGTGCCGGACAATCTGGAAGGACCAGGCTAGTTTTCCAGTCTTTGCGTGAAGTGCGACCAGGCTATCGGAATATGCATTGCGTCCCAGGCGATCTCCCCCGTAGTAGTCGGGGCTTGCAGAAGTAGTAGGCACGAAGATCAGGCCTCGCTGGGGGTCTACCGAAAGAGGAGGCCACGCATTGGCTCCGCCCCCATCGTGTCGGCTCCAGGTAGCATAGCCGGGATCCTCCGGCTGGCGGGGTATTGGATCCCACGACCAGGCGGGTCGGCCATCGTGCACACTAAAGGCCTGCACGATTCCGAGGCCGTTTTCAACGCTAAAATTGTCGGCGATGGCAGTTCCTACTACGATCAGATCGCCAACGACGACCGGTGGTGAGGTGACTTGAGGGACGACCAGCGAACCGAATGCCCAGCTGTTGTAGGCTTCGATCGATGAAAAATCAGCGGGCGATTTTTTCGGAAGTTTTTGGCCAGTTTCATATTCCTTCATGGCGGCCATGGTCTGATCTGGGGCAATGGGCCCGGCAGGCATTGCGGAGGGATGCAGGTTCACCTCTCCCGCTTTCCCAAACTTTGCGAGCGGCTTTCCCGTTTGTGCGTCCAGCCCGATGAGCCGTCCGTCAAGAGTTCCGTAGAAAAGTTTACGGCGACCGTGTGGATTGCCGTCAGCAGGTTCCCAGATGGTGCTTCCGCGGGCGGCCGTTTCAGAGTAGTTTCCATTGAGATCGATCCCGGGGTCGTAGGACCAGAGCAATTTTCCGGTCTCCGCATCAATCGCCAGTGCGCGGTTGCTGCCAGTCACCAGGTACATCACGCCATCCAAAACCAGCGGTGTACATTCGAAGGTGAGTTCCTCGGCAAGACTGCTTCCGGCAACATGTTCCAGTTCGCCGGTGTGGAAGGTCCAGGCGACTTCCAACTGGTTGACGTTTTGGCGATCGATATGTGTCAACGGAGAGAACCGCGCTGCTCCTGCGCTGCGGCTGTAGACGGGCCACTGTTGCGGGTACTTTTGGGCAAGATCGACCGCCGCCGACTGGGGAGCTGGTGCTGCCGAGCAGCCGATGAGGCCGAAAAACAGTGCGGATGCAAAGCAAAATAGGGTTCGCATGGTCGAAGACGTTTTCTGGTGGGTGTTTACGGGAACGTTGATGGGAGACGCCGAGAAAAAGGATACTCGAATTTCGGCGACTGGGCGACCCGGTGCTCGCGCGATGACAGAGAGGCGGAAAGTCAAGCGTTGCCTGAGAAGGGAAGCCAGCAGAGGCAGAACGTCGGCCATTTCAGCGGAGGTCAGTCCCTTTCACCGTGTATTCCACGGCACTGTTCACCATCGTCAACGTGGCGCGGTTTACCTGCGACTTGAAATTCGGCGCCCCGTTTCGTGATGATACCACGTGAACCCTCGAAAAAGGTGACCCCACGAAACCTACACGTTTTAGGTTAGGATGTAGGGCCGTTTGGGTTCAGACCGTTCAAATTTATTGGCCTTCCTCGACCAGAGGAACTTCCTGACGTTGTTCTTCAGTAACACGCTGAGCCGACTTCATGCCGAACTTCCAAAACAAGGCGGGCCGTACGAGAAACTCCAGGATCGTACAACTGATCAATCCTCCGATGATCACGGTGGCTACCGGATAGAGGATCTCTTTTCCGGGTTCACCAGCAGCCATCGCCAGTGGCACGAGACCAATGCCAGACGTCAGGGCCGTCATCAACACTGGCGCGAGGCGTTCCTGTCCTGCCCGTACGATCATGCCGCGATGCCAGCCTTCGCCTTCGTGCTGGACCAGGTGCAGGTAATGGTTAATCAACAGAATTCCGTTGCGTGATGCGATGCCACAAAGCGAAATAAATCCAACCATCGCCGCAATGGTTAATGTTTGACCGGTCAGGGTGAGCGCCGCCACGCTCCCAATAAAGGCTGTTGGCAACGCAACCATTACTTGCACCGCAAGATTCGCACTGCGAAACATCGTATAGAGTACCAGGAACATCCCAATAAGAGAGATCAAGAACAAAACCGCAATCATTCGTGAGGCAGACTGCTGACTTTCAAACTGTCCGCCGTATTCGACAAAATAACCTTCCGGTAGGGAGGCCGCGATAGGTTCAAGCCGCTCTTTAATCTCCTGGACGACGTCGACCAGTCCTCGGTTGCCCACATTGCATTGCAGTACGATCCGGCGGCGGACTTGCTCGCGATTGATCGTGTTGGGACCACTGCCGGGATAGATATTCGCGACAGATCCGAGCATCGTAGTCCCTCCGCCAGGCAAATCGATGGTAAGGCGTTTGAGTGTTTCCAAGTCCTCGCGATACGGTTCGTCCATCCGCAAGAGCAGGTCGAATTTGCGTTGGCCTTCGAGTACTTCAGACACAACCTCGCCATTCATCGCAGTTTCGATGAACTCGGTGATATCGCCTCGCGTCAGTCCGTACTGCTTGAGTTGGTACCCATCAATTTCGATTCGCATTTGCGGGATCAGAACTTGGGGTTCGACCTGTAAGTCTTTTACACCGGTGACGTCTGCAATGGCAGCCTTCATCTTGTCAGCCTCACGCCTCAATACGTTGAGATCATCACCGTACAGTTTGATGGCAACCTGCGCTTTCACACCGGAAATCATGTGGGAAATCAAATGGGCCAATGGTTGTTCAACGGCAACACCAATTCCCGGGATATCGGCAAGTTGTTCACGAATGTCATCGAGGATGTCCTGCCGGCTGCGGAGAGAATGCGGATTCAATGAGGCAATAATCTCAGTGGCGTTCACGCCCTCGGCATGTTCATCCAGTTCGGCCCTTCCCGTTTTTCGAATGAGCCCTTCTATGTCGCTGATTTCCTGAAGACGTTGCTCAACGACCGCAGCAATTTCATTCGACTTTTGGAGTGAAGTGCCTGGGGGAAGTAGCACGTTAACTTGAGCTGCGCCTTCGTTAAACGGTGGCAGGAAATCACGTTCCAACTGCCAGGCCGCACCTCCAGCAATGCCGACAGCCAGCAAAGTAAGAAGCAATATTGGCATGGAAACTCGCAGACTCGCGCTAATCACAAAACCGACAAGCCATTTGAGGAATCGTAACAAGAGTCCCTCTTTTTCGTGGGTCATGACGGAGGCGTTGGGCAATAGCCAGTACGACAGGACTGGTGTTACCGTCAGCGACACCAAAAGCGAAGACAGAATGGAGACGATGTACGCAATCCCGAGTGGAGTGAAGAGTCGTCCCTCGATTCCACCCAGGGCAAACAGAGGAATGAACACCAAAACAACGATCATCGTCCCAAAGGTGATGGAATTACGAATTTCAGCGCTGGCTTGAAAAACGACCAGCAGGGCCGGTTTGGACTTTGCTTGAAGACGATTTTCACGGAGCCGACGAAAAATATTTTCAACATCGACGATCGCGTCATCGACCAGCTCACCAATGGCGACGGCCAGGCCGCCGAGGGTCATCGTGTTGATCGAAAGGCCAAAAACCTGGAACACCAGGCCTGTGATGACAATCGATAGGGGGATCGCCGTGAGCGTGATGAAGGTGGTGCGGAGGTTGAGTAAGAACAGGAATAAAATAACGACAACCAGAATTGCGCCATCTCGGAGTGCCTCCACAACGTTTTTGATTGCCGAGTCAATAAACGCCTTTTGCTGGTAAAGCTCAGGAGTGATCTTTACATCCTTGGGTAAATGCGCTTCAAGTTTGGTAAGGATCGTGGCAATCTGCTTGGTTACGGCACGCGTATCTGCGCCGGGCTGCTTGTTGATCGTTAGTGCTATGGCCGGTCCGCCAGTAAAGTTTGCGTTGTCCTGGCGTACATAAGCAGCGGCGTCACCACGTTTTACTTGTGGTCCTTCAACGACCCGGGCAACCTGGCCAAGCGTGATGGACTGGCCATCTCGATGCTTGATAACAACTTCTGCCAGTTCCCGTGTCGTCTGGATGCGACCAAGGACACGAACGAGGTATTCATTGGGGCCCTGCTCGTCGAGGTAGCCGCCCGTGACATTTTGGTTGCTGCGCCCCAGCGCCGACTGAACCTCGTGAAGCGTCACGCCATACTTTAGTAGCAAATCGGGATCGATGAGCACCTGGAATTGCTTGCGTTGGCCCCCCATCACAAAAACTTGGGATACGCCCGGGACAGTAAGGAGTTGCTGGCGCACTACCCAGTCTGCGAGCGTGCGCATTTGCATCATGGAAGTTGTCCGATGGACTTGCAGCCCATCGTCTGTTTGCACAAGTGTAAACCACCGGCCGGTTTCAGGATCAGTCAATAACCATTGGCGGGCAAATTGTTGTACCGTGATCGACGCCCGGTCTGAAAGGAAAATACCGTGTTGGTCAAACGATTGTCGAAGCGAATCTGGAAAACCTTCGCCGTTAAGTTGCTCAGCCACGTTGCCGTCAAAAGTGAAAGCAAGTGTCTGATCATTCACCTGGCCGTACATTCCGACAATCATGATTTGGCCCATGAGTGACGAAATGGGCGCCAGTTGTGGACTAATCCCTTTGGGAAGTTGTTCACTGACAAGCGCAAGTCGTTCAGCAACCACTTGCCGGTCGTTGTAGATGTCGGTGCCCCAATCAAACTCGACATAGACCACGGAGATTCCCACGCTCGAGGAGGTTCGTACCGCCTGCACACCGGTGGCTCCGTTCAGCGCCGTTTCCAGCGGAATCGTAATGAGTGTTTCGACCTCTTCGGGGGCAAGGCCGGGTGCTTCGGTCATCACCACAACCCGCGGCCGATTCAAATCGGGAAATACGTCGATGGGCAAACGGTAGACTTGCCAGCCACCGTAGAGCAAAACAAATGTCGCCGACGCTGCAATCAACATGCGGTTGTGCAGTGCGAAGCGGATCATTCCGTTTAAGAACGAAGTCAGCACAGGTATCCCCTTGCCTAGTGAGTGTGTCCAGCGTGCGGATCAATGCCGTCCCCGGCATTGTTTTTGATGGCCAATTGCATTTGGAATGCGCCAGACATTGCCACTGTGCTGCCAACCAGGTCTCCGTCGTTTTCGACGACAACCGCGTCCTTGTCCCGGTAGACGACATGGATGGGGACGCGATCGAAATGATTGCCGTGCTGCTCGAAAACAAATGCTTCGGCACCTTCCTCAACGACCGCCTCCGGTGGCAATACAATCTGATCTGTCCACGGTGGGCCGAGCGGGATGTTCACTTCCATTCGTTGTCCCGGTCGAAAACGCCACGCGACGAAACGCTGGCCGCTTTCC
The DNA here is from genome assembly GCA_965243695.1 of Lacipirellulaceae bacterium. Taxonomy (GTDB): domain Bacteria; phylum Planctomycetota; class Planctomycetia; order Pirellulales; family Lacipirellulaceae; genus JAKVCB01. The sequence goes on from CBDEWC010000047.1 coordinate 206,037, forward strand.
TGCTTGTCACGAATCAGCTTGTTCGGAAGAATCAGGTAGAATCGAAGTGCTCGTGAATCGTGGTCGATGTTGTCAGCGACATGAAAAATCTTGAGCGAAATTGTTTCACTACGTGTATTGCCGTCGCCAACAGGAGAGACTTCTATCAGCCAGCCTTCACGCGCAGCTTGAATGAGTCGCTGGGCATCGTCTTCAAATGCCTGTCCCTCGACATACAAAAGGCAGTGGTCGGCCAACATGATCAGGGCCTCTCCTGAACTGACAGATTGGCCGCGTTTGACCAGGATATTTTGTACGTGATAGAGATGTTCGGTTTCGTTGTGGTCAGCGGCTTCATCAAAGGGCGGGGCAGCAACAGTGAGCGTGGGAAGCAAGCGGCGAGAAGTTAGGATGCCATCGATTTGTGGTTCACTTAATCCGTGCAAGAGTAAACCTTGACGCTGAGCGTGTAGCGCTGCTTCAAGTTTCTGCTGTTCGTATTTTTGTTCAAGCACGCGCCGCCCCGCGATCACTCCCTCGCCGACCGATTCCAGGCGAGCAATCTCTCGCTTGACAACATCAAGTTCCTCGGTCGACTGAAGAAATTCCCGCTGCGCATTCACCAGGTCTTCGTGGGTCAATCGAAGGTTAACGAGCGGTTGGCCTGGCTGGATCGCTTCGCCTTCAATGGGATAGACTCGGGTGACGATGCCTGTGATGGGCGCCGTAATTGCGACTTGGGAGCGGCCCGGCCGCTCAACCACGATCGCTGGCATCGAGACCGTTTTGACATAGTTTTGCAGAGTCACGATCCCTGTGGTGAGACCAATGTTTTTCCACGCCCCTTGACTTAAGGTAAGTGCATTCGCATCGTTGTGGACGTCCAGTCCATGGCCTTGGTGATCGTGGCCTTTGTGATCATCCGTCTGGTGATCGGGACCTGCGTGATCATGGCCGTGGTGATTATGTCCTGCGTGATCGTGCCCTGCGTGATCGTGCCCGTCGTGATCGAGCCCTTCGTGATCATGGCCGTGGTGATCGTTGGTCGGTGTGTTCTTGGCTGTCATGATCGCTTGCGCGCGTGGCAACCATAACTGGTAGGTCGCAGCCGCAAGGACAACCGCCAAGAGAATGGCCGTCGATACAATGGCCATCCAGCGTGCTTTGAAAAAGTCAAGTCGATGGTTCATGGTCAAGATCTCCGGTCGCAGATGTGAAAAAAAATCCGGTGTGCGGTAGTCAGTATCAGGCGAAGTGAACTGCCGGGGTGACAGTTTCTCGTTGGTGCAATGTGGCAGACTGGTCATGGTCCCGGAGGACGCAGGCGAGGTGCGCGCGGGGACACACATTGTGCCGACCGAATCATTGGGAGGAGATCAAATCAGGAGCACGCGAAACAAGAGATGCGCGCATAGGGGTAGACCGGTACTGCAAAGCAAATGGTCTGAGCCAACTATTTGGCGAGAGTGAGGTTGCTCTAGGCTGATTGGCGAAAGAGTTGTCACAAGAGGGCCGTCGTTGAATTGCGATTTACTTTGTTGTTCCAGCAATGGTTCCGACCGCACAAATGAGCATCGGTGGCCATCGCAATGGTGCCAGCGCGGTGTGCCTTTCTGGCTGATCGATGGACCGTTGTGGTCATTTTTTGGCGCACTCTCGGAGGTGCCTTCGATGTCGGCATGAGTTTCACAACCGCAGGCGTCCGCCGTTGTCGCAACGGGGTCGACGCAGGTTGTCGCATAGGTATGCGCGTGGTGCAAACAACAGCCAAGTCCCAGATGGACCGCCAGCAGAGTTGTCATGATCTGGTGGATGAGGAACGGCACGCGATACTCCGATTATGAAAAGCTCGTATACCTTTATGATTGGCAGTATATGTCGTCGGGTCAATGCCGTTAATTCACTGCCGGTGTTATTCAGTGGACCTCTCTATTTTGAAGGTGAACGTACTGGGAAGTAGTATTATGGATACGTTTATGCTTGTTGGGCAAAGTGGGAAAATGACCAGGAAAGGTTATTTCGAGTCTGCAAATCAACCGGAGTTCACAGTTCTTTCGTTATTTCTCTAGCGCACGGCTCGTATTGGCGAGACTATCTTGGAGCAACATGCCTTCAATGCGAACGGTCACCTGCCACAATTCACGCAAGGCTTCAATGTATGACAGGTTTGCCCGAAAGTAAGTTCGCTGGGCAGTGAGCATATCAAGATAGCCGACTTCACCTTTTTGGTAGCCTTCACTCACCAAATCGAACGTTTCTCTTGCGGTGGGTAAGATGTTGTCGGAGAACCTGCCTACCTGGTAACGCGCATCGGCGTATTGTTGAAACGCGATGGCAAGCCGCTGCTGCAAATCGAGCTCCACACGTTGGATATTCCGCCTGGCCGTGACGATGTCATTCCAGGCCCGTTGGATGCCACCTTGGTTTCTGTTCCACAGCGGAATCGGCAGGCCGACTTGAACACCTGTGATGGTATCCTCGGTGAGATTGTCGTACTGGAGGGCAACTTGCACATTCAGGTCTGGAATGACTTGTGCGTGAGCTCGGCCAAGTGCCGAACGGGCTCGCTCTAATTCAGTAACCGCAGTGGCAACTTCAGGACTTTTTGTGACGAGCCGTTCCAACTGCTCGTTCCACTCCAGATTGTTCGCTACCTGGTCGAGATCTCCTTCTAGTGGTTGCAGTGCCAGATCGGGTCCGCCAATCACGCTATTCAACCGACGCCATGCCGCGACGTTGCCATTTTTTGCCCGTCGCAACAGGATGTGTGCGGTTTGTGCTTCAATTTCGGTCTGCAGCAGACCGACACGGGGGATTTCCTTCGCCTTTAACAGTTGCTGTGAGGCACGGACAGCCTGATTACTGATGTCGACCAGTTCGCCTGCCAGCTTCAGTTTTCGCTGTGCGATCAGCACGTCGTAATAGCCGATACGAACGTCCGTCAGCACTCGTTGTCGTGTTGTTATGAGCTGTTGCTCGGACCGCATGATCTCCCGTGAGACAACGGCCTGATCCAAATCGAGCTTGCCGCCAGTGATGAACTTTTGTCCGACAAAGGCACCTTGTTTTCCGCTGGTTCCTTCAATACCGACATCTTCACTAAGGTAGCCAACTCGTGGGTTAGGTGGCAAGCCGGCCTGGACCCACTTGCCCTGCATCGCTCTGAGTTTTGCAACAGCTTGTCCGATGGCTGGGTTGTTGTTGAGCGCTATTTGTTCGAGTGCTTCGAGAGTGAGACCTGAAATTTTCTCGTCGATGGGTGTTGGTAACTGGAGGGGTTCTGGCAATTCGTGAATTTGCACCGCTTCAATAAACGCGGCTGGCTGCACACGTGGTGTTGGCCGGTTTGGCAATTGCGGAGGAGTGGTTGGCGGTTGAGTGAGAGGAGGCGCGGGGGAACCGGGTAAGAGGTTGTCCGCTACAGGAGAACTCTGGACCGGTACCGGTCGACTTGTCTGGCAGCCCGCCAGCAGGCAAATCAAGACGACCTGTGGAATTCGTGTAGCCAACATCAAATGGTTCAGGCTTGAAGGTCTAGAAACGGGAGCAACTAAATACAAGTTGCCAGAGTGATTTGAGTGTCGGAGGAACGCCTCTGGTTAAATCCTTGCTGGGCAACGCGGGCGGGAGCTGTGGATATTTTCGCCAGCACCCGTTGCAAGAGTTTGCATCGTGACTGTAAAGGGGTGTCAGCACGAGTGATCTGAAGTACCTCTATCCAGCGTTACAGTAAATGGTGCATCGCACAGAGCCAGGTCTAACACGTTGACTGCGCTTGGGATGCTAGCAATGAAGTCAGTCCGCGCAGCGATACCTACGGATTCTGCTTTCTCAAATATCGGCTATATCAATTTTGTGGCATGAGCGAATTAAGCCAATTGCAACGCTTTGGGAAGATAGTGTGGAACATGGAGTTCATCCCGTCGGATGGGCCGCATCCGCAGGCAGGTCTTTTTGCAGAATGCAGAGAGCCAGAGAGACAAAAAAAGCCTCCCAGGCATCGCCTGGAAGGCCGAGCATTTTTTCACAGATAGGTGACAATGCAAACTGTCAGGCAACAGGTTCTCCGACAGCCTCTTTGACCGTCTTAATGATTGCCGCAGCAACTTTGTAGGGATCAGCATTGGAAGCGGGGCGACGATCTTCCAAGCGACCCTTCCAGCCATCGTCGATCGTTCCGACAGGAATTCGGATCGAAGCACCGCGATCAGAAATGCCAAAGCTGAACTGATCGATCGACTGGGTTTCATGGGCCCCGGTAAGTCGCTGATCATTGTCAGCACCATAGACATCGATATGTCGGCTAATCACCGTGCTAAAGCCTTCGCAGATTTTTGTAAAGACTTCCTCGTCTCCAGAGGTTCGCATCAGGCCGTTGGAAAAGTTGGCGTGCATACCTGAACCATTCCAGTCCAGTTTTCCGAGTGGCTTGGGATGCCATTCGATAGAATAGCCATAGTCTTCTCCACATCGTTCCAGCAGATAACGTGCAACCCACGTTTCGTCGCCGGCTCGTTTGGCTCCCTTGGCAAACGCCTGGAATTCCCACTGTCCGGCTGCCACCTCAGCATTGATTCCTTCAATGTTGATACCTGCTTCCAGGCAAGCGTCGAGGTGGTCTTCTACACAACCGCGACCATAGGCGTTTGCTGCACCCACCGAGCAATAGTAGGGTCCTTGAGGTCCGGGGAACCCGCCTGCCGGAAAGCCTGGTGGGTTATTTGTCGTTGTGTTCCACAGGAAATATTCCTGCTCGAAGCCAAACCAGAAGTCATCATCGTCATCATCAATGGTTGCCCGTCCGTTGGATAGGTGGGGCGTACCGTCGGCGTTGAGGACTTCGGTCATCACCAGGTAGGAGTTTTTCCGACATGGATCAGGGAAAATTGCAACCGGTTTGAGCAGGCAGTCGGAGTCGTCTCCGCTGGCCTGTTCGGTTGAACTTCCGTCGAAGGACCACATGGGACAATCTTCCAGGCTGCCGCCGAAATCTGTCTCGACGCGGGTCTTTGATCGCAGGCTTTGTGTCGGCGTGTAACCGTCGAGCCATATGTATTCCAACTTAGTCTTGTTAGCCATTTGCTACCTCGCTTAAAAAAAAATGTAAGAAACTTCCCCCCGCGCCTACCCACTTACGGGAACGCACTGCCATTTACCCACAGGTGCACCTTGCCGTCGCAACACAGCCTGTAGAATCCGCCTCGGTGTGTGGCCTGCCCAGAACAGCAGGCTGAGGTGGCCCTTGTGTGCCGTTTGCCAGTTAACTTGGCATCAGCGACCAGGGTAAAACAGGGGTGCAAGATGTGTGCCAATTGGTCCGGTAATCTACCGGTCAGGATTTCATCTTAAAAAATTAACGGGTATTTTCAATTGGTGGACCGAAATTTTACCAAGGTTTCTTGGAGTCCTAAGTGATTTCTGCGCGGAAAATAGGCAAAATGTGGGGTTGCTTTGGGCAATTACAACTCTGGGGGCCGATGGGGCTGGTCTGGGAGTCCATGGAGATGGTTGATTGATTGGGCGCGGAATTGCTCAATCTGCTCGAGCATCTGTCGAATGCTCTGGAAGCGGTGGCTCGGTTTTTTTTTCAACGCCCGTCGGCAAATGGCATCCAGTTCGGGGGGTACCGAGTGGTGGGTGGCAATTTTGCTCGGCGGGGAGGGAGTTTTGTGCAAAATGTTGGTGAACGTTTCTTGGACGGTTGCTCCGCGAAAGGGTTCCTGCTGGGCAAGAACTTCGTAAAGTACAACACCTAGTGAAAAGATGTCAGTTCGCTCGTCGATTGGCGGTGTCCCCCGGATTTGCTCCGGAGACATATAGAGCGGCGTTCCTGGCCGCTGGCCGGCTGCGGTGATTGTCAGGTCAGCATGAATATCGATAGCTTGGGGTTCAGAGAGTTCATCAGCAGGCATTCCCCAGACCTTCGCAACGCCCCAGTCCATCAGATAGACTTCGCCGAAGAGACCGAGAAAAATATTTTCCGGTTTGACGTCACGATGGATGACTCCGTGTGTGTGCGCATAGGTCAGGGCATGGGCAATTTGAGTGACGATGCTTAGCAGTCGATCAAGTGTGTATTTTTTGCCAGTTTGGGAGTCACCTTGGGCAATCCGAACGAGTACCTTGAAAAGATTTTCGCCTTCAACCTTTTTCATGGAAAAGTAAATCTGGCCCTGGGAATTTTTGCCGATCTCATAGACGGGAATGATATTGGGGTGGGCTAACTGTGCTGTTACTCGTGCTTCTCGCAGTAACCGTTTTCGATCTAGAGAAGAATTTTCATGCTCCGGTTTTAAAGTTTTGATGGCGACCTTGCGGCCCAGGTTGAGATCATCGCAGGAGACTAAAATGCCGTGGCCACCACCGTCGATCATTTGAAAGTTTGTATACTTGTGGTAGTCGTTGGAAAACCAGTCTGGTAACGCGTTATCGGTACTGGAGAGAAAAATACCGGGGTAATTATCTTGTTGCTGGTTTGGCACTGGTGCAGCTCCGGATCTTCCGAGGTAATCAGGGCAGGTCCTGCTTGTCTGTGGTGAGTGGGCTCGTGACGATCAGAATATCTGTTTTTGCAGCAGTCGGGTATTTTCCAGTTTTTCGTACCATCGCTAGCAGGTTCTGTGAGTGTTTTCCTGTAACGTTGTCGCCGGCAGCAGGCGTTAGGAGAGACTGTGCTGATGGTTGTTGGGAAAGGTCGAGCACAGCATTGGCTGACAACGGACCGACGAATTTGTTAGGCGCATAGTATTCCAGCCTGATGGGTTCCGAAAGCGGATGCGACCGGCCCCATGCGAGGTACGACTATTTAAGTTAATGTTGGGAGTCCCTTTAAGCTAGACCTGTTTGTTTTCATATTGTTGTCATATTTGAAGGGGGAGATTAAAACTTAGTAAGCAGTGTTTCCAGTTCGGTTTTTCCAGTGCAGTGTTTCCAGTTCAGTGTTTCCAGTTCAGTGAAACTTTGGTTCTTCCAGTAGTTTTCGAGAGTCTTCCACGTCGTTGCGATAAGAAGAAAGGAATTTTGGTTATGCAAAAGTTGGTGATTGTTGCAAAGGTACTTTTCATCAGTCTCTTAGTTGGAGGATTACCTGGCAGCAGCCGGATGCTTTTAGCCCAGTCGACTCCACATGACCCGGAGGATTTCGCGATCGGAAAAGTCGCTCCCGAGATCGAAGGAAAAGATGTGAATGGCGTGCCGTTTAAATTGAGCGATTACCGTGGCCAGGTGGTGTTGCTCGATTTCTGGGGCGACTGGTGACCCCCCTGCCGGGCAATGTACCCACACGAGCGGTCGCTCGTAAAACGATTATCAAACAAACCCTTTGTCCTGGTTGGCATCAACAGCGATTCCGAGGAACGCCTGAGAGAGGCAAAAGAAAGAGAAAATATTTCGTGGCGATCGTTTTGGGATGGTGGTTCCACGGGTGGGCCCATCGCACGTGCCTGGCGCATACGGGGTTGGCCAACTATCTTTGTCATTGATGATCGGGGCATTATTCGTCACAACGGTATCCGTGGCAAGAAATTGGATGAGGCGCTTGACGAATTGCTGGACCGGGCAATCGTGACGCTGGTTGAAAATGTTCAAAGTGAAGACCCGCAGGTCCGCGGACTCGCCGCTTTTCGGATGGGCAAGTACCAGGCCCCGGATGCGAAAAAGACGCTGGTTGAATTACTGGCCGATAAGGAGCTTTCTGTTCGGAGGCGCGCCGCCACGGGCCTGGCACTCTTGGGAGAGCCTGCCAAACCATTGCTGGCTTTACTGAAAGAGGCAGTCGAGGATGAAATAGCGGAGGTGCGGGTGGGTTCCCTCACCGGGTTGAGGCAGGCCGGATCGGAGCGGGCAGGCGATAAGGAATTGGCGACCCTGGTAATCAACGCCCTCGAAGACCCACAAGTCGAGGTCCGACTCGCAGCCATTGAGACTTTGGGCGCATTCCAAAATCCACTGGCGGTGCCGGCCCTGGCAAAAATGACCACAGCTCAACCACCAAAGATTGGCAAAGCGGCCGCTTTGTCACTTGCCAGCTTTGGTGCGGAGGAAAGTGGCGAACTACTTAAGGAACTGGCTGAAGATCCACAGCATCCGGCCAAGGTGTGGATCGCCGTGGCGATGCATCGTATCAACGAGCCAGGGGTCCAGGGGCGTTTCGAACGTTTTCTCGACGAGGACGACGTGAAAATCCGCCGCCAGGCCGTGATGGCACTTCCGGAATTAGGTGATTTCGATTCCACCGATCTCTATATTTTGGCGCTGCAAGATGAGGATGTTGAGATTTGGCAGGCAAGTCGTACGGCCCTGAGCCGGAGCAGTTCAGAGCGTGCGATCGAGGCACTCAACAAGAATCTTGTCGACCGGATCGACAAGCTTTTGCCTCTGTTGTCCGGGAGTGATTTTGGCGAAGAGCGTCGCATCCTCAAGCAGTTGAGCGATCTTGGGCAACCGGCCGCGCTGATACTGTTCGAAAGGTTGGAGGAATTGCCGGAGCGACCGCAATACATTTTGTGGAAAATTATCGCGCAAATGCGGAGTCCCGAGGTTCTCGAGTTGGTTCTGAAAAAATTGCACGATCCCCAACTCGATTCATCCATACGCAGGTATGGTGAGGGCGTGGTACGGTATATGCTGGAGAAGGCGCGACCAGGCGTCAACGATCTGGCCACGCATAATGATGCCAGAGTTCGACTGAGTGGTGTGCGCCTGATGCGGTTGTACGACGATCAACAGGCAACCGATGCCCTTCACAAAGCGCTGGAGGATGAGTCTTCCCTGGTGCGCGTCAATGCCGCGGCTGGTTTGGCCCAAAACAAAGATCTGCGTGCTCTTGCGGTGCTTGAGGAGTTGTTGGAGGTTGATGATCCGAAAGTTCTCCGATCCGCGATTGCCTCGCTAAGCCGTTACGATCCAGAGATTGCGGTACCCTTGCTGACGAAGTTGACCAATCAGAGGCACCACGCGGTCCTTGATGCGGTGATTCGGTCCTTAGGAACCATTAAGGCCAGTGAGGCGACTGCGGCAATCGTCGAATGTTCGCAAAAAACCCCGTCCGTGAAGCATGCTGCTGTCATGGCACTCAGGCGACAGAACACCTCGGCCTCGGTCCTTGCTCTGGGCGAATTTCTCCGCGATCCCGATTCAAATATCCAGCAGATGGCCCGCTTAATACTACAAAGGATGAAAAATCCCGAGGCCAAGAAGGTGCTGGAAGAATTTGCCCAACAACAGCGGGAAAAACAACAAGAGCGGGAAGCAAAAAAAGAATCAGACTCAAAGGACTTAGAAAAAGCCGAGACGTCTTAACTGGAAACAAGCAAGAATAGGGTCCGCAAAAGAAACGGCGCAGAGAACCAGGCGGGCACCTTTTCGACCCGGAAAGGTGCCATCAGGGCCAGGTTCCGTGTCAGGAGCCATTTTTGCGAGGCAAATCAGGCTGAGACGCTGCATTCAGTCTGTCTGGCTTGGAGGAGCATGAGAAATCTCCGTACCGGGCATGAGGTTGCCGGAGGAGCGTTGCGATGCGTCATTGGGGAGACTAGAATCCCTGGCGGTCCTCTCCAGAGAGTCGATTCCAGTCGGATGCGCCTGTTGGCGGGTGGGTACAAGCGACCGTGTGGTTCGGTACCGAAGGTTGGGTCGAGAGATGGATGGTTCATGTGACCTGCCACCAGCAAATGATTCCCCTGACTCCTGGCTCGACGGGATCGGCAATATGACCTACTGCGTCGCAATTTCGATCAAATCTGGCATCGTCTTCGCCTCCGATTCCCGGACGAATGCCGGGCCCGACCAGGTGGCAACCTACGGGAAAATGTACACCTTTGGCACCGAGGGAGAGCGTCAAATCGCCCTGCTTGCCGCTGGCAACCTGGCAACCACCCAGGCAGTGATTACCCGGCTTAAACGTGATGTTGCCGACCAGGCGGCGATCAATGTCCTCACCGCACCGACGATGGCCGACGTCGCCGAATATTTGGGTCGGGTTACGTACCAAGAGGAACAGAGGCACAATACCGAGATCAGCCGCGCCGGATTTACCGCTGAAGCCTCGTTCATTCTCGGAGGTCAGATCGGAAACACTCCTCCCGAGCTTTTCCTTATTTATCCCCAGGGCAATTTTATTAGCTCCTCGGAGCAGACACCCTTCCTGCAGATCGGCGAGACAAAGTACGGTAAGACGATTCTCGATCGGATCATCGATTTGGACATGGACCTTGACGAGGCTGCACGGTGTGCACTTGTTTCCATGGAGTCGACGATCAAAAGCAATGCGACGGTCGGACCACCGGTCGAGTTACTTCGCTACGCGGTGAACAGCCTTTGTTTTTCAGGCTATCTGCACCTGGAGGCCGACAACCCGTATCTGATCGAATTGATGCATGCCTGGGATGTCCAGCTGCGCGAAGCGTTTCACCAGGTTCCGCACTTCCAGTGGGGAGAGTTTCCGGAAGGCACGCGTTTTCTGTAACGCCAACCTGGTGATCACGGCCAATTCTTGAAGAACCTTGTGCAAGGACACGGATTGTTGCACAGTCGACCCGGCGCCGGTTGTGTTCTTGGTAGACGAATTCTGATAGCTAACGGGGTGCCACCAACAGGAGAAGACTCGTTTCTGAGACGACCAGGTATTTTCCATCTTGGAGTGTCGTTGCGCGTATGGTCAGTGGGTGGTCCCCTGTCAAATCGCTGCCAGCGGTGGGAACCACTCGAAACTGCATTGAACTTTGCCGAGCTGGAACACTCACTCGATCGGCCGATAATAGACGGTTCAGTGGTTCCTCGCAGCGCAATTCTAACTGGGTTGGCTCTACAAGCTGACGAGCGCGGCGAATGGTCAGCGGAATTTCGAATGGATCTCCTTGGGTCACTTGCAATTCGTCGACGTCACAGGAGATCTTCATCAAGGCACCGACCGGCATAAAACCAAGGCGATCTTTCAGGCGACTCACGGAGTAGTGCGTATTACCTTGAGGATCGTCTATCTTGGCAACTCCATTGACAATCATCCGCGAGGTGCGAGATGTTTGGAGCCATTCAGGCAGAAAAACGGGATACAGGATTCGCTCAACACCGGGTGGCACGACCAATTCCGGCCCATGGATACCCTGGCGGTGGTAGGACTGGGAAGAGGACATTTCAAGCACAATTTCACCATCAAAACCTGCGGATCGATCGATCAGCACCGCCGCCGGAAACGTCGTTCCGCGCGGCCATTTTGTCACGCTGTTTTTTCTTTCTCCTTCGATGGAAAAAGGGGGTTTCAGAGTGGTGGCCACCAACACCCTTTTTGCCGGGTGAGTGACTTGGGTTTCACCGATGGTGGCAGTTCCCGTGAGCGTGACCAGCGACGCGCCAACACCAGAATCAGCTGCCGCAGTCAATTCAATCCCGAGAGAAGTTTTCCCGGCCGGGACCGACAAGTCGTTTTTCACGGTGATTCCGGCTGGCAGGCCAGAAACCGAAATGGAAATGGGTTCATGGAAACCAGCCGCGTTGGTCACTTGGACGTTCAACGACGCTTTGTCACCAATCGGTACGTTGACCAATTCGGGTACGGTGAGTGTGAAGTCCGGAACGGCCTTCGTGATGACCAATCGATAGATGGACCCTCGATTGCTACGCTTGCCGGAAACATCGGTCACACCAATTTGATAAGTTCCGTCTGCAGGTACGGTAAAATGCAAACCGGCATCGGTCGTTTCCGGCAAGTCGTCGTTGTGGGCAATTTCCTTACCGTCCGGATCAAGAATCGACAACACCACGTCGAGTGGTGAGCCCAGCGTTGCTGCTTCGAGCGACAACGTCCAGATATCGTCTTGTTGGCCGTCGACCAGGTAGCGGTCTTCGTCGAACGCTTCCTCAAGGGTCCCAGTGATCGAACCGGGCACTGTCAACCGACATGCCTCAGTAGTTGTGCCTGAAGGCTCGCGAGTTTGTTCGAGGGTGCTCAACAATAACTTCAACGGAGGCGTCATTCCATGGGCGGTTTCCAACTGGTAGAGAAACGAATCGCTCGGTTCGTCTGAGGGGAACTCAACTTCGCGTGTGACCGATTCAAGTTTCGCTTTACCGGTGGCGATGCCGTAACCGACGAACTCGATCGGGTGTGTTTGACCTCGGCGTCCGGCGGGTGGAATTGCGGCAACCAGACGTGGTCCGTTGGTGATGGAGAGTCGATAAACGAACGTGCGATTTCCACGAAAATCAACATCATGGATGCTGATAGTATATGAACGACCAGCTTCGGCAAAAAATGTGAGAATCGAGTCGCGGGCCTCAGTATCGGCGACATCGGTAACCAACTTTCCTTGTTCATCGCGGACCTGGACAACCGCATTCAGCGGAGACTCGATCGCATGCGTGACGACCGAGCAGTGAATAAGACCGTTGTGCTCGGGCGTAAAACAGAAGCGATCTATTTCTTTGATCTTGGTGAGCTGACCCGAAATTGTCACTGGCAGCGAAGCAAGCTGCTGAGTCCTCCGCTGGTCTGCAATTTCTACAACTTCCCTGTAGTGCCCCACCATGAAACAGCCGGTTTTGCTCGCTCCATTCGCATTCACAGCCTGCCAACGCACAGGGCCAGCTGGCATGTCAGGGGGAATCGTCAAACGGGCTCGTGTTTCACGAGGCAACGAAAAGGCCTTGCGCACGGCCCTGCGGAACCAGTAGGGTGGTTCTGGCACGATGACCGGGCCGGGTGGGGCCAGGATCTCGAGTTTCACTCGGGGGTCCAGTACAAAAATCTGTATATCTGGCGTCCAGTCGTACCCCCCCAAAAGAACTTCAAGGGTCTGTCCTGCCTGGCCACCAGGTGGATTCATATAAGCAATGCCTGGCGGCTGTTGGCCGTGGGCAGCATGGAGGCAGATTGGCACCATCACCAACGCGTTCCAAAAGCATTGTTTTTTCATAAAGGAACCCGAGTATGTGGTGCGTGGTTTTCCAGAAATAACGCGCAGTCGACCACAGACCACGAACCGTAAACTAGATGAGCTGTGGGATGATCTTGCCACCGTTGACAATGGGCACTGGCCGCCCCAGCGGATCATAATACATCCGGTCGGGATCAATCCCCATCAAGACGCTGATAGTGCGCAAGATATCGTTAACGCCGACCGGGTCGGAGGTTGGAGCGGCAGCATGTTTGTCGGTGGCGCCAATCACTTGCCCGGGCTTGATGCCGCCTCCGGCAAACACTACCGATTGGGCCATCGACCAATGATCGCGACCCGCCGAGACATTCACCCGGGGAGTGCGGCCCATTTCGCCCATGACAATGACCAGGGTGTCATCCAGTATCCCGCGCTGATCAAGGTCGTTGACCAGCGCACTGAACGCGCAATCAAGGTGCGGGATCAGGTCAGTGCGAAGGCTTGGAAAGCAGTTGAAGTGCACATCCCACCCAGGCGCATCGATACCCACAAATCGGCAACCTGCTTCGACCATCCTGCGGGCCAATAAGGTACATTGGCCAAGTTGTGTGTATCCGTATGCTTCGCGAACCGACGCTGGTTCACTTTGAATGTCGAATGCCCGTTTTGCCTCGGGCGAGGTGATCAGGTCGTATGCCTTTTCGTAATAGGTGGACATCGTTCCGGCGACCCCCTGGTCACGGTTGCGGTCTCGTCGGTCGATGTCAGCCAGCAGCTTCTGCCGCACACTCAGCCGTTTCTCCGACAACCGTGCAGTAGGTTGTAAGTCCTTCACTTTGAAGTCTGCCTGCGACGGATCGGCCTCGATGACAAATGGCGCATGTTCAGCTCCATAGAAACCAGGGCCACCTGCTCCCATCAAGTGCGGAACGTTGATGTATTTTGGGAGGGCACCACCTGGCTTAAGTTCGCGTGAGACAATCGAACCAATGGAGGGGTAAAACTCATTGAAGGGTACAGGATTGAGTCCGTCCGCGAAGGTCGGCTTGTGTCCGGTCATCACATAGTGGTAGCCGGTACTGTGCCCGTTAACGGTGTGGCTATGGCTGCGGACGATGGTGTATTTGTCTGCAATTGCGGCACACCTTGGCAGCTGATCGGTCACCCAGGTACCAGGCACACTGGTCTGGATAGCTTGGAACGGCCCGCGAATTTCCTCGGGTGCCTCAGGCTTGGGATCCCACATATCCTGATGTGGTGGTCCGCCTTCCAGGAAAATAAAAATACATGCTTTGGCTTTCAGTGGCTGAGGACCTGCTGCTTTGGCTTGTAATTCCAACAACCGTGGTAGTGTGAGACCGCTGATCAATCCACTGGCGCCAAGACGTAAGGCATGTCGGCGGGTGACTCCGTTGCAGCAGGTTGCTCGTTTTTTACCAACGTTGACTTTCAACATGATTTACTCGCAGAGGAATTAATCGGTAACGAAAGGTGCTGTCCGTCCTCAATGATTGAACAGGTATTCTTTCGAATTCAATAAGGCCCAAAGAACGTCTTCAGTTGCCGCTCTTCGGTCCAAGCCTAAGTCTCTGAATGCCTGTAGTACCACTTGCCTGTCGGTTTCATTAGGAAATCGAGAGACGGTGTTTAGATACAATTCTTCAATAATTTCATCATCGGACAAGTCGGAATTTGCAAGTGTTTGTGCGGTACCGTGTCGAGCGCCGACCTTGTCTGCAATCTCAGGCGAGTTCAGTAGGTGGAGTGCCTGGGCAGTACTTGGTTCGTCACTCCGTTCGCACTCGCAGACCGTTGCCCGCACGGGGCGACCGAAAAGACGAAAGAAGTAAGAAGGCATCCGATTGTCCCACACTTCAATGGCGCGGTAGCCTCCGGGCCACCCATTGAAGTGTTCGCGAACTCCTGTACTTTGACAAATCGCGTCGAGCAGTACCTCCGCCGGCAATGATTTAGTTGCGGCATGGGAGAAGTTCTGATAATCGTCTACATTTGAAGAATTCGTCAGCGAACTTAGTTGGTACACGCGCGAGTTCAACAGGGTTCGCGTAAACTGCTTCAAATCGTAGTTGACTTGCTGCAGATGTTCCGTCAGGGCCTGCATCAAATGTGCGTTGGTAGCGGGATTGGTTGCACGGATGTCATCGATCGGGTCGATCAGTCCTCGGCCAAAGTAGTGTGCCCAAAGACGGTTTGCAATTGCCTTGGCAAAGTACGGATTGTCTGGTGCGGTGATCCAGTCGGCCAGTACCCTCCGACGATCGCCAATATTGGTAAAGTCTGCAGGCGCAGTTCCCAGCGCACGTGCCGGGACGAGTTGTCCTGTTCGCGGGTGAGGCAGATCGTCGCCTCCCCGTGAAACGATCGCCTCCTTGCCACTGGGGAGGTGTTTGAGCTTCACTCCCGTGAAGAAACCGGCCAATCCGACATAATCTTCCTGGCTCCATCGCTCGGACGGATGATGATGACACTGTGCACATTCGATGCGCACTCCGAGCAACAATTGACTGAGTGATCGTCCCAGTTCGTCGGGCTCCTTGATGGCCTTGTAAAACGAGCCTGGCCCATCGGCCGACGTGTTGCCCTGGACCGTAAGTATCTCGCGAGCCATCTCGTCGTAGGGGTGATTCTCGGAAAATATGCGTTGTAACCAGCGCTGCATGGCCAACACCCCTTCGGGAGAAACCTTTGCCCGGTCTGCACGCAGCAGGTTGAGCCAATGCATCGCCCAGTAGATGGCGTACTCGTCCCGTTCGAGCAGTTGGTCGATCAGCCGGGCTCTCTTGTCAGGTGTGGAGTCGGCAAGAAACGTGCGTGTTTCGGCAGCAGTTGGGAGGGTTCCGATCGTGTCGAGAAAAACGCGCCGCATAAACATCGAGTCATCGGCTATTTCACTGGGGATAATCCCAAGTCGCTGGAGTTTGTCCCAGGCGAGGCGATCAATGAAATTGGTTTCAGGAGGACGTTGGAATTCTATCCCCGGGCGAGGGAGGGTGACCTGGCAGCATGAGATGTGGTCCAAATACCGAACCAGGATGACTGCTTCTCCTGGGATATCACCAACCTGAATGAGGCCGGTGGAATCAATGCGTGCGATTGCTTCTGCATTCGTTTCGTAATCGGCGATAGCCGTTACGCAGTGGCGATTTCCAGCTGCGTCCACGGCGGTTACGCGCAATTGGTGTGATTGTCCTCTGAGCAGAATCTGTTGTTGGGGATCGACTTCGAGACCCACGATGTGACGGTCTTCGTCCCCTGTCGGCGCAAATTGAGCCCCTTCTGAAATCCAGCGACGAAGACAGTTGTGGTGCCAGCTGTCGGGTTCAATTTTTTGCCCACCGCCATGGGGAACTTGAGCGGTTGCCTTAGACAGCAGTAAACTTCGTTCGGGTGCCGACAGCCAGATGCGCCGTCCCCGACCTTCGTTCGCAATCGCGTCAAAATCTGTTGCGGAATCAAAACCAAAGATGCTCAACTTGAATCCGTTTTGACCCTCCGCTTTGCCGTGGCATCCGCCCGAATTGCAACCAGCCTTGGTCAGGATTGGAATGACGTCATGCGAAAATGAAACAGGCGCGGGGGTTTGCAGTCCCTGAACGTCGACGGGAACGACGAACTGATGATCGTTGTGTCGGATGGTGATTTCCGTTTGCCCCTCGGCCAATGGCCGCACCAGGCCGCGCTGGTCAATCGTCGCGACTGTTGGTTGAGAGACTTCGTAAGATACGACCCTGGTAACATCGGAGGATTCGCCAGCGGCCGACAGAAGGGTGGTCACCAACTGCTGAGATGCTTCAGGGCCAGTCAGCACAATGGAAGCAGGCTGGACGCTGAGTTCCCCAGCAACTGTCTCCATACAGGGCAGAAGCAGTATGGTCCAGGTGCCAACCAGGAGTCGTAGTTTTCGTCGGTCGACCACCAAAGTCCTCCGGCTCGATTGCCGTTTTGCAAGTCGCAGATTGACTAATCACCCATAAACGCGAATTGGCACAAAGTGAACGGAAGGTTAAGGATCAACAGTTCTCATGCAATTTCCTGCTTCCCGATTTGGGGCTGAAAAGTAGATTGCTTTAAGCGGTTAAGCTTCGGTTCGACTTTTCAAAATGAAGCGACCCAAATTTTAAGGAGGGTGCAAGTGACGTGCTTGAACTAGGTAGTCGATTCGGCGCGACCACAAATACGAAAACGGTTTTCGGGCGGCTGCCTAGGTAATGGCAATCGGTGTGGATTTGGTAAAATTCCGGCTTCTTGGCGACGATATCACCAAAATTCAGTTTACCACACCGGTGAAGCGAATAGCAACTCAGAATCCTTATCCATGCGGTTGCTTTGTTGGTTAAAATTCAAGAGGGTGCAAGTGTCGGGTGTTGTTGGGACGTCTATAATGGACGCATCATCGAGTCTGTAAAATGACCACTCGACCCGGCATTGTGTTTCTGCCTAACATGGTTTTTGTTTCCCTAAAATCTTCCAGCCCAGCTTGTTTCAGGCCTGTACCATGACTCGCGACATGCGTTTTTTACAGCGCCCGTGTAACGTCTTGCCAACCGGTTGTTCGCAACCTCAAGGGAGAGCCGGTTGCTTGCAACCTCAAGGGAGAGCCGGTTGCTTGCAACCTCAAGGGAGAGTTCGTAGCTTTCTGGTTTTGCTGCTCCTGCTTTCGGGGGCGGGTACACGGACATTTGCGGAAGTCCCGGTGCCAATCGCCATTGCGGAAATCGATCGAGCCGAACCGGTCGATTTTGAGAAAGAGGTGTTGCCAATTCTGAGAAGAAACTGTTTGGCCTGTCACAATACGACCGGCGCCGAAAATGAGCTTGTGTTGGAAACTCCGCAGACAATCCGGCAAGGAGGTGTGCGCGGACCAGCAGTCGTGCCAACCAAAAGTCTTGAGAGCTTGCTTTTGCTTGTGTCGGCTCACATGGAAGAACCCGTGATGCCTCCGGTCGACAACCAGCGGGATGCCAACCCATTGACACCGGACGAGTTGGGTTTGATCAAGAAATGGATCGAGGAGGGGGCAGAGGGCACGGTTACCGGCGGAAACAAACCGTTGACATGGCAGCCAGTATCCCATGCGTCCCAGCCGATTCTGACCACTGCGATTTCACAGGATGGACAACACGTTGCCTGTGGTCGTGGTAATCAACTGTTCGTTTACCACTTGCCCACGTTTCGACTTGTGGCACGATTGGTGGATGCGGACTTGTCGAGCAGCGGCGGTCAAAAACCTCTTCAAGCAGCTCACCTGGATCAAGCAGCTCACCTGGATATGGTGCAATCACTCGCCTTCAGTCCGAAGGAAGACCTGTTGGCCTCGGGCGGTTATCGTACGGTGAAGCTGTGGCGCCGGGCACCGAATGCCCGCTTGGCTGAGGCCGATATTGGCGCGACGCCCGGCGAATGGGCCATGACTGCCAATGGAAGGTGGATTGCCAGCGGAGAGGCATCTGGGGCAATCCGTGTGCTGGACGTTACCGGTGAGCATGAGGTCCGCCAGTTTCAAGGGCACCATGGGCCGGTAACCGCCCTGGCGTTTTCTGACGACCGAAGGTGGCTGGTTTCGGCGGCACCGGACAAGACGATTCGTATTTGGAACCTGGAGGAAGGCCACCAAGTAGCCGGGTTCAGAGTCGCTGCCGCCGTACATTCGATGGCCCTGATCCATCAAGGGAGTCAGCTTGTGACCGCAGAAGGAGACCATGTCATCCGGGTGTGGGCGATCCCCGAATTGGCGACCAGGACGGCCACGGAGGATCCTGGTGTCGCCGCCGACGATGATTCTGGTGTCGCCACCGACGATGATTCTGGTGTCGCCACCGACGATGATTCTGGTGTCGCCACCGACAATGATTCTGGTGTCGCCACCGACGATGATTCTGGTGTCGCCACCGACAATGATTCTGGTGTCGCCACCGACGATGATTCTGGTGTCGCCACCGACAATGATTCTGGTGTCGCCACCGACAATGATTCTGGTGTCGCCACCGACAATGATTCTGGTGTTGCCACCGGCAATGTTCCTGCCTCTGCCCTGGAGATTAGCTCGGCCACACCCGTTCGGGAGTTTGGCGGTCACGAAGGGGAGATTACTGCGCTGCAAAGGTTTCCCGGTAGGCCGGGCCACTTGGTATCGAGTAGCCTCGATGGGACGTTGCGCATTTGGGATGCCGATCAAGGGTTGCAGTTACAGAAGTTTGACGCTGGTTCGCCGATCACTTCACTTGCGGTGCGGCCAGACGGCACAAGGTTGGTCGGCGTTACCAGGGAGCATGGCGTAAAATTGTGGAACTCCACAGACGGCCAGGTAGTGGCCGAACTTAAGGGAGATCAACGCATTCAGGCAAAGATTCCGGAATTGGACCGCGGCGTCCAATTGGCTGAGGCCGAAGTTGCCCACTACAAGAGCTTGAAAAAGGATTTGGAAAAGCAGTTGCAAAAGAGTGAGCAAGCGCTGGCGGAGTCCAGTAAGGCTCAAGCTGCCGCTGAAAATAAATTAGCCCAGGCGACCAAAAGAGCAGGAAAGGCAGGCGAAAAAAAGAGGGTTGCCGAACAAGCCGTTGAGGCGGCCAAGGTCATCCTGCATCAGGTCCGTCGATCTCAGGTGCTGGCAACCGAGTCGGCGACACAGTCCGCGGAAGGTTTGCAGCGACTTGCACAACTCTTGCGGGCGACTCACCAAGACGCTTCGGAAAATCTGGATGACCAATCTTTCAAGGATGCCCTGGCTGCCATCGAGAAGGCGCTGCAGGAATCCGTTTCCAAACAAAGTGAGACAGAGGAATCGCTGTTGGCCCAGTTGGCTGTTGCCAACGAGGCTGCGGAAATCGCATTCAAATCGAACAAGAAACAGGTCGAGAGACTCGCAAAAAAATTCACGGAAGTTGTTGCGGAGGTGCAGGCGGCGGAAAAGAAGAAAGAAAGCTCGCGCGCGGCCAAAAAGAGTGTATTTCAAAAATTAGAACGGGAAAAACAGAAGATCTCACAAGCAGCAGAAGAACTGGCTACCGCAGAGCAAGTGCAAAAAGACCACGAACAAACAAGAGACGAAATGGTGAAGGCTGGCGAAGCAAGTCCAGCGCAAATCACAGCTGCAGCCTTTGCTCATGACAACACGTACCTTGCGTTGGGTGATGCAGAGCACCGAATTCAACTCCTGGATGCTTCTACGGGTCGTCTGGTTTTGACCCTCGACGATCAACCAGGTCCGATTTGTGCTGTCCGCTTTGAGCGGAACACGGGTCTCGTTGCGCTTGCCTCCAATGGAAAGATCGTTGTCTGGCAGGTGCAGCCAGAATGGGTGTTGGAGCGGACGATCGGGCACGTCGACGAACCGGACCAGATTGTGGACCGTGTGTTGGCGTTGGACTTTAGCCCCGATGGAAAGCTGCTTGCGACCGGCAGCGGTGAACCAACACGGAGTGGCGAGCTCAAAATATGGCAAGTGGCCGATGGGCAGCTGGTGCATAGGATCAAGGGAGCGCACAGCGATACCGTGTTTGCAGTCAAGTTTTCTCCCGACGGTAAAACGGTCGCCTCCAGTGCGGCCGATCGACGGGTCAGGACGTTTCAAGTTGACGACGGTCAATTGATACATAACTTTTTAGGACACACCCACCATGCGCTTGACGTTGCCTGGCAGGCGAATGGTCGGCGGCTGGCCAGCGCGGGCGCCGACCACGTGATCAAAGTATGGGATCCGAGTACAGGCGAGCAAAAGCGGTCCATTGGTGGTTACCTGAAAGAAGTCACCTCGATTTCCTTTGTGGGGGTTAGTTCGAAGGCGATTGCCACTTCGGGGGATTCCACAATTCGCTTGCACAACACCGATAACGGTAGTGTGATTCGCAAGCTCGAGGGCGTGAAAGGTTTTGTCTACACAGCGGTTGCCACCCCCGGCGGCGAGTTGGTCGTGGCGGGGAGTCGCGATAGTGTGCTGCGCGCGTGGAATTTAAAGGATGGTAAGTTGCGGGGATCGTTTGCGCCGCACGAGCCGCCGAAAGAAGGCTCGGCCGACGAAGACAATTAAGCCTGTGACGCCCGATTCATTTGCAATGTGGTGGCGACGCGGAACGAGGCAATCTGCTGGTCGATTGGGGCGACTCGGAGTCCATGATGGCTTCCACTCTACTCCGTGAGACGCTGGCCGGGAGAGAGCGTTTGATTTTCGGGATGAGGTAGGACTGACTACGCATGTTGCCTTGGGTGTGCGGGTTGCTCCGTTGAGCCGTTGTTTTCAGGTAGGGTGTGAATGTCGCCTGGCAAACCTCGCGATGACAGTCGTGATTGCGTGTTGGCTAAAAAGGGATTAAAGTGAACATGCTGCGATGGTACTTGGAATGGAAGCTGTGTTTGCTTGGACAAAAAATGCCACCCCACAAAAGGGCAATTCAATGCGCCCGATTCGAAACGGCGCCTACTGGCTTGTTTTTGGATGGGGCTGGTTCGTTGGCGGCTTGGTCTTTGCGGGCGATAGCGCAACGCAAGAGCAGCTGGATTTCTTTGAAAACCGCATTCGTCCGGTACTGATCGAACATTGCTTCCAGTGCCATTCAGACGATGCGAAGACGCCTAAAGGTGGTTTGCGGCTCGATTCTCGTGCCGCGGTTTTGCAGGGAGGCGACAGCGGTGCTGCCGTGGTTCCTGGGCACGCCGAGCAGAGCATCTTGATTGAAGCGGTTCGTTACGAGTCGCTAAAAATGCCACCGCAAGGGAAGTTGCCCGAGGCGGTTGTCTCGGACCTGGTCAAGTGGGTCGCCATGGGAGCACCCGACCCGCGGGTCGGTGAAACCATCCCTGTCGCGTCCGCGCCTACCGATGCCGGGAAGGACCATTGGGCATTTGAGCCGATCACCGATCCTTCACCACCTTCGGTTGGAGACAACTCCTGGCCACTCGCCAACAGTGACCACTTCATTCTCAACCGACTGGAACAAAAAGGCTTGCATCCGGCTGAGGATGCAGACCGTTACACGTGGCTACGTCGGGTCAGTCTTGATCTGACAGGCTTGCCACCCACCGTAGAAGATATTCATCGTTTCGTGGCCGACCAGTCACCAATGGCTTATGGAAAGGTGGTAGATCGGTTGCTGGCATCACCTGCGTTTGGTGAGCGGTGGGCTCGACATTGGTTGGACCTTGTCGGGTACGCAGATCAGATTGGTACCTCGGGTAGGGTGATTGCCGAACATGCATGGAGATACCGCGATTACGTGATTGACTCACTCAATTGTGATGTACCCTTTGATCAATTTGTTCGAGAACAAATCGCTGGTGATCTGCTTACCTACGATAGCCCCGAACAGCAGACAACGAGTATTATTGCGACAGGTTTTTTGGTGTTGGGAGACCTGGAAATCGTGGAAGCCGACAAGGCAAAAATGCGGGTCGACATTGTCGACCAGCAAGTTGTTAAGACTGGGAAAGCATTTCTTGGCATGACCATCGGTTGTGCGAGGTGTCACGACCATAAGTTCGATCCGATTTCGCAACGAGATTACTATGCGATGGCGGGTTTCTTTTATAACACCCAGTCGGTTTACAAAACGGACTATGGCGTTTGGAGCGATATCGTCGAGCATGAACTGCCCCAAACCGAATCGCAACTGACCCGGCAAGCTGAGCAGGTGCAGCAACATGCGACAAAACTGTCCGCTTACAAAGATGAACGAGACACCGCAACGACACGGAAAGATGAATTGGAGGCATTGCTGAAAGAAGAGGAGAAAAAAGAAGCGAGTCAGGAGCAGTGGACCCAGGAACGCGATGGCCTGGTGGAGCGTATCGACCAATTAAATCGTCAGATTCTCCATGCGGAGTACTTTGTCCCCGGTTCACAGAAGACCTATGGTGTACGCGATATCAGTGATCCCGATGACATGCGCATCACGATTCGTGGTAACCCGCATGCCTTGGGCGAGAAAGTGCCTCGTGGTTTTATGTCCGTGGTTACCGAGAGCGGAGCAGTCGGACCTGCGATTCCACCCAAGGTGAGTGGCCGCCGTGAGTTTGCAGACTGGCTTGCCAGTGCCGACAATCCTCTCACGGCCCGGGTGACGGTCAACCGGATTTGGCAAAAGTTGTTTGGCGCGGGGCTGGTACCATCGGTTGATTATTTTGGTGTGCGTGGGGAGGTAGCAACCCATCCAGAATTGCTGGATCATTTGGCGACAAAATTTATCCACGACGGCTGGTCGCGAAAATCACTGATTCGATCTCTGGTCCTTTCCCGCTCGTATCGGATCAGTGATGCCTGGGATGGGCAGGCAGACATGGTGGATTCTTCCAATAAATTGCTCTGGAGGATGAACCGGCAACGACTGGACGCTGAGGCACTGCGCGATTCAATGCTTTCCGTGAGTGATCAGCTTCAAGAGTCGACAGGCGGTCCTGCTCTGGCGCTGGAGTTTTTCGAGAATGTGAACATAAGTCTCGTGGACGGGAATCCTGCTGCTTTTGCCTTCAAAAAGTGGCGCCCGGGGCAAAAGCTGCAGCGCATGATTTACCTGCCAGTTATTCGCAGGACTAAGCAACCTGATCCGGGAGAAATAAGAAACATTTTTGATTTTCCGCCGCCTGCCGAATTTTCCGGCCAAAGGGCAATCACGGCTGTGCCAACACAGGCTCTATTTCTGATGAACAGTTCAGCTGTGAAGCAACACGCCGGAAAACTTGCTGAACGAATCAAGTATGTCACAGCTGGAGATGATGCGAGACTCGACTTGTTGTGGCTCACGACGTTAAACCGACCGATTACTGCTCGCGAGAAGCAAGCAGCGCGGGAGTTTGTCTCCGATAGCGACAAGCCATGGACCGAGTTATGCCATGCGCTGCTGGTAACCAATGAGTTTCTGATGAAGTTGTAAGAAAAGAACGAACAATCAGGTGGATCAGCTATGAACCTTTCTACTTCTTTTGGTCTTTCCCGCCGACAGCTGTTGCGGAACGCGGCGTGTGGTTTTGGTAGTTTGGCATTGCAAGGGCTGATGTCCAACGTCGCCCGCGCGACAGGCCAACCTTTGGACCGAGATGTTCCAAACCATCCTCCTCGAGCCAAACGGGCTATCTTCCTGTTCATGCCTGGTGGACCGTCACAGCCGGATTTATTTGATCCCAAGCCTTATATTGTCAAGCATCATGGCCAAGCGATCGCGGCCCCCGTAGACAAACATCAACTCCGCGTGGGAGTCGAACAGTTTCTCGCTATGGCGCCTATTGCGCCCGTTCGGCCGCGAGGTGAGTGTGGGATGATGATGTCGGACTTGTTGCCCAATCTTGCCAACATCGCAGATGACCTTTGTCTGTTGCGGGCTATGCATACCGACAATAAAGCACATGCACCGGCACAGTTGCAATTTCATACAGGTTCTCTGTCCGAAGCACGCCCTTCCATAGGATCGTGGATTAGTTATGGGCTGGGGACCGAGAACCAGAACTTGCCAAGTTTTATTGCCATCGATTCTTTGACTGACTTGCGTACGTACGGATCATCGTTCCTGCCAAGTATCCATCAGGGAACATCGCTCATGCTGCCTGACGACAAGGAGGTGCTGGCGATAAAATACCTGCGCGATACCAGCACAGAGGAAGCGGTGCAGCGCCGCCGACTCGATTTCCTGCAAGATATGAACCAACAATTGCTGAGTCGTGTACAGGACGACGCTCAAATGGAAGGAATGATAGGATCCTTTGAACTTGCGTTCCGCATGCAAACCGAAACGCCTCAGCTTATCGACATGGCAGATGAGTCGGACGAGACATTACGGTCGTATGGCGTGAATGAAAAACCTACGGACCACAATGGCCGCGCGTGCTTGCTCGCTCGTCGCCTAAGTGAGGCGGGAGTTCGCTTTGTACAAGTCAATCTTGGTAGCTGGGACCATCACGGCGACATTCAGCGCGACTTGCCTATCAGTTGCGCAGAGACCGACAAGCCGATTGCTGCTTTGATTTGTGATCTAAAACAACGGGGATTGCTTGATGAGACGCTCATACTGTGGTCGGGCGAATTTGGCCGGTCGCCATGGAGTCAGGATATTTCCGGTACGGCACCGATCGAAAAGCACGGCCGCGAGCACCAGCAAGAAAGCTTCTGTGCGTTTATGGCCGGCGGCGGTGTGAAGCCAGGATTGACCTATGGTGCGACCGATGATTTTGGGTACCTCCCTGTGGAAGGCGGAATTCATCTTCACGATTTTCACGCAACGATTATGCACCTGTTGGGCCTGGATCATGAAAAGCTCACCTATCGGCACGAAGGTCGCGACTTTCGGCTGACCGATGTCTATGGCAACGTGGTCGAGGATGTTCTGGCTTAGTCGAGTCTTGCCTGGAAAATCTTGCCATCACAGTCGTAATTGCGTATTGGCTGAAAAGTGATTAAAGTGAACGTACTGCATCGTTGCTTGGAAGAGCAGTGTTGCTTGGAAAATTAGTTGCTTGGAAGTTCCTGGAATAAAAAACTCACCCCACAAAAGGGCAATTCAATGCGCCCGATTCGAAACGGCGCCTACTGGCTTTTTTTTGGATGGGGCTGGTTCGTTGGCGGCTTGGTCTTTGCGGGCGATAGCGCAACGCAAGAGCAGCTGGATTTCTTTGAAAACCGCATTCGTCCGGTACTGATCGAACATTGCTTCCAGTGCCATTCAGACGATGCGAAGACGCCTAAAGGTGGTTTGCGGCTCGATTCTCGTGCCGCGGTTTTGCAGGGAGGCGACAGCGGTGCTGCCGTGGTTCCTGGGCACGCCGAGCAGAGCATCTTGATTGAAGCGGTTCGTTACGAGTCGCTAAAAATGCCACCGCAAGGGAAGTTGCCCGAGGCGGTTGTCTCGGACCTGGTCAAGTGGGTTGCCATGGGAGCACCCGACCCGCGGGTCGGTGAAACCATCCCTGTCGCGTCCGCGCCTACCGATGCCGGGAAGGACCATTGGGCATTTGAGCCGATCACCGATCCTCCACCACCTTCGGTAGGGGACAACTCCTGGCCACTCGCCGACAGTGACCACTTCATTCTCAACCGACTGGAACAAAAAGGCTTGCATCCGGCCGAGGATGCAGACCGTTACACGTGGCTACGCCGGGTCAGTCTTGATCTGACTGGTTTGCCACCCACGGTGGAGGACATTCATCGTTTCGTGGACGACCAGTCACCAATGGCTTATGAAAAAGTGGTAGATCGGCTGCTGGCATCACCTGCGTTTGGTGAACGGTGGGCTCGACATTGGTTGGACCTTGTCGGGTATGCAGATCAGATTGGCACCTCGAACAATGTTTTTGCCCGGTATGCATGGAAATACCGCGATTACGTGATTGGCTCACTCAATCGTGATATGCCCTTTGATCAATTTGTTCGAGAGCAACTGGCCGGTGATCTGCTTACCTACGATAGTCCCGAACAACAAGCGGATTCCATTATTGCAACCGGGTTTTTGGTGTTAGGGGACCTGGAAATCGTGGAGGCCGACAAGGCAAAAATGCGGGTCGACATTGTCGACCAGCAAGTCGTTAAGACTGGAAAAGCATTTCTTGGCATGACCATCGGTTGTGCGAGGTGTCACGACCACAAGTTCGATCCGATTTCGCAACGAGATTACTATGCGATGGCGGGTTTCTTTTATAACACCCAGTCGGTTTACAAAACGGACCGTGGCGTGTGGAGCGATATCGTCGAGCATGAACTGCCTCAAACCGAATCGCAACTGGCCCGGCAAGCTGAGCAGGTGCAGCAACATGCGACAAAACTGTCCGCTTACAAAGATGAACGAGACACCGCAACGACACGGAAAGATGAATTGGAGGCATTGCTGAAAGAAGAGGGGGAAAAAGAAGCGAGTCAGGAGCAGTGGACCCAGGAACGCGATGGCCTGGTGGAGCGTATCGACCAACTCGATCAGCAAATCCTTCATGCGGAGTACTTTGCACGCGGTTTGCAGAAGACCTATGGTGTACGCGATGTCAGTGATGCTGATGACATGCGCATCACGATTCGTGGTAACCCGCATGCCTTGGGCGAGAAAGTACCTCGTGGTTTTATGTCCGTGGTTACCGAGAGCGGAGCAGTTGGACCTGCGATTCCACCGAAGGTGAGTGGCCGCCGTGAGTTTGCGAACTGGCTTGCCAGTGCCGACAATCCTCTCACGGCCCGGGTGACGGTCAACCGGATTTGGCAAAAGTTGTTTGGCGCAGGAGTGGTACCGTCGGTTGATTATTTTGGTGTGCGTGGGGAGGTACCAACCCATCCAGAGTTGCTGGATCATTTGGCGACAAAATTTATCCGCAACGGCTGGTCGCGAAAATCGTTGATTCGCTCTCTGGTCCTTTCCCGCTCGTACCGGATGAGTAGTGCCTACGATGAGCAATCGTATGGGCGTGATCCAGCCAACAGTTTACTTTGGCGGATGAATCGTTGCCGACTTGACGCCGAAGCGCTGCGCGACTCAATGCTCGCGGTGAGTGGCCAACTATTAAGCTCAACGGGGGGACCGGCCCTGCCACTGGAGTTTGTTGAGAATGTTAAGAATATCGATCCTAAGAATGTGAATCCAGTTTCGTTCTCAATCAAGCGGTGGCGTCCCCAGCAGGAGATGCAGCGTACTGTTTATTTGCCAGTTATTCGTTCGGCTCTCCAGCCGGGACCGGCGGAGTTGCGAAATGTGTTTGATTTTCCGCAACCGGCTGAATTTTCCGGCCAACGGGCAACTACGGAAGTCCCCACGCAGGCTTTGTTCTTGATGAACAGTCCCGCGGTGAAGCAATATGCGGTAAAATTGGCAGAACAAGTGAAGGGCGTTGCAACGGAAAATGATGCGAGACTGGAATTGTTGTGGCTCTGTACGTTAAATCGGCCGATTACTTCTGTTGAAAAGGATGCATCCCAACCGTTTGTGTCGGGGGATGAAACAGGGTGGCATGAATTATGCCATGCACTCTTGATGACCAATGAGTTCCTGATGACATTGTAAGCAAAAGCAAAACACCTAAAAAAGGTTGATGATGAGCAGGCAATTGGTATCGGAGATGTCCCGTCGACAGTGGTTGCGAACAGCCGGGTGTGGCTTTGGCAGTGTGGCGCTACAAGGGATGATTTCGAAACTGGCCAGCGCAGCAGGTCAACCGGGCCGCCGGTATGGCCCCAATCATCCTCCTCGTGCGAAACGAGTTATCTTTCTGTTCATGGCCGGGGGGCCGTCGCAGCCTGACTTGTTTGACCCGAAACCGATCATCGCCAGGTATCACGGCAAGACGATTTCGGCTCCGGTCGACAAGCATCAGATTCGATTGGGGGTCGACCAGTTTCTTGCCATGAAACCTGTTGCTCCCGTTCGGCCCCGCGGTGAGTGCGGCATGATGATGTCGGACTTGTTGCCGAATTTGGCTCGCGTTACTGATGATTTATGTCTGATGAGGGCCATGTACACGGATAACAAGGCACATGCGCCGGCAACACTTCAATTGCATACGGGAACCTTGTCCGAGGTGCGCCCTTCCCTGGGGTCGTGGATCAGTTATGGGTTGGGAACGGAGAACGAAAATCTTCCGAGTTTCATGACCATTCATCCGCCGGGGGATGGACGCACCTATGGATCGGCATTTTTAGCTGGGGGCCACCAGGGAACACCCGTTGTCGTGCCGGACGACGAGGAGACTTTGCCGATCAAATACTTGCAGGACTCCACTGTCGAGGAGTTGATCCAGCGTCGCCGATTGGATTTTCAGCAAGGTATGAACCGACGCTTGCTTGGTCGTGTACAGGCCGATGCTCGCATGGAAGGCATGATTGAGTCCTTCGAACTTGCTTTTCGTATGCAAACGGAAACACCTCAGTTGGTCGATTTGTCAGACGAGTCGGAAGAAACGTTACGGTTGTATGGTGTTAATGACGAAACAACGGATCGCAATGGGCGTGCTTGCCTGTTGGCTCGTCGCTTAAGCGAGGCGGGAGTTCGTTTTGTGCAGGTGACGTGTGGTGGTTGGGACCACCATGGGGATATTCGCACGGCCTTGCCGGATAGTTGTGCGCAAGTCGACAGGCCAATAGCTGGATTACTCGTTGATCTGAAACGACGAGGGTTACTCGACGAGACGCTTGTTTTGTGGTCGGGTGAATTTGGTCGTTCTCCATGGAGCCAGGATATTACCGGAACCTCGCCGATTGAAAAACATGGCCGTGAGCACCAGCAGGAGAGCTTCTGCGCGTTGATGGCCGGCGGTGGTGTGAAGCCAGGATTGACCTATGGTGCGACCGACGATTTGGGTTATCAGCCAGTGCAAGGTCGAATTCATCTCTACGACTTGCAAGCGACACTGCTGCACTTGTTGGGTCTTGATCATGAAAAGCTCACCTATCGGCACGAAGGTCGCGACTTTCGGCTGACCGATGTCTATGGCAACGTGGTGAGGGATATTCTGGCTTAGCCCGGGTGGGCCCGTGGGCGGGGTTTGCAGACAGTGGCAGTCCGATTCCCAATCTTTCACCCATTCGAAGTGACAATCCATGAAAACATTGCTGATACTGCGACATGCCAAGTCGAGTTGGAACGACGCGGGTGTGGATGATCATGACCGGCCGCTCAACAATCGCGGCAAACGGGTTGCACCACAAATGGGCCGCTTGCTTAAAGACCAAGACCTTGTTCCGGAGGTGATTGTCAGCTCAACCGCGAAAAGGGCCAAAAAAACGGCCGAACTCGTGGCCGAAAACTGCGGCTACCTGGGGACCGTGGAAGTTACCCAGAGGCTTTATCACGCATCTGCCGGGGAAGCCATCTCCGTGCTGGCCGACTTGGATGGCGACCAGGCGTGCGTGCTACTGGTCGCGCACAATCCAGGTGTTGAAGGGTTGCTTGAGGGTTTGACCGGAGAAGTCGCCGCGATGCCCACCGCCGCACTGGCCCGGGTTGAACTGCCCATCGACCAGTGGCCATCACTGAGCTTGTCGACCGAGGGAACGCTCATCAACCTATGGCGACCGCGTGAACTGGACGAGTGAGCTGGGTAGATCGCTGAAAGCTACCGGCAACTGGGGAACTAGGCCACAAAAAATTCTACCTCGACCTGTTGGGGAATGAAGGCAACGTCTTGTTTTGGTTTTCCAAAGGGACGCGCGCAATTGGTCGTGAGTGGGAGGATTTCCAGCCCAGGTTGGGGATGCTAGTCTCTTGCATCAACGTTTCTGTGGGTTTGTGTCATCTTTGTGGCGTCTGCGGTGCGGGCTGCTTGATATCAGAGAGTTATTGTAATAAACCATAGGATGCGATCAGGTCGTGGCAGGCGAACTTAAACCACAACTAGTTTATGGGTACCGGATATGAGCAGCCAAACAATCTATCGAGGGGTTTTCCCTGTCGTACCAACGACATTTTTTGACAACGAAGAACTCGATCTCGAAAGCCAACGCCGCGTGCTGGACTGCATGATTGATCAAGGCGTTGATGGCGTCTGCATCCTTGCCAACTATTCAGAGCAATTTTTACTCTCCGACGAGGAGCGAGACCAGCTGCTGGATGTATGCCTCGATCATGTAGCCGGTCGCGTCCCTGTCATTGTGACATGCAGCCATTACAGTACCCGTATCGTGATTGAGCGGGCAAGACGCGCCAATGACAAGGGGGCAGTCATGATCATGCTCATGCCTCCCTACCACGGCGCAGCTTTGAAGGCCGATGAAACCCGAACCTATGAACAGTTGGCCCGGGTGTCCGAACAGATCGACATTCCGATTATGATCCAGGATGCGCCTTTGAGTGGTGTGAGTCTGAGCGTAGAGTTTCTGGCACGATTGGCACGCAAAATTCCCAATGTCTCTTATTTCAAAATCGAAGTCCCAGGTGCCGCCAATAAGCTGCGAGCACTTATCGAAGCAGGTGGGGATGCGGTGGTGGGCCCTTTCGATGGAGAAGAGGCCATTACTTTGATGCCTGACTTGGAAGCAGGGGCGATCGGCACCATGTCGAGTGCCATGTATTCAGAGTTACTTAAACCAATCGTCCAAGACTATGGTTCCGGGGATGCAAAAGCAGCAGCTGCACAGTACCACAGAATCCTGCCCCTGATCCATTATGAAAACCGTCAGTGTGGGCTTCAGGGGACCAAGGTGGTTATGAGAGAGGGTGGGGTTATCACCAGTGACGTTGTCCGCCACCCCTTAAATCCAATGACTCCAGCAAGTCGCAAAGGCATTCTGAAGTTAGCCCGCGACCTTGATGTACTCGCCCTGCGCTGGGGCAAGTAGCTGTTTTAGAGGGCCCAGTATTTAGATGGCCCAGAACTAGTCTGGCTTGTGCACACCTGATTAAAACAAAACTCGAGATCATCGCGGGTCGCGAAAATTCTCAGCTGGGTATCTGCAAGTGGTGTGGTGGTAAGGTTTTCGTAACGGGTTGGCCCTGCCCGGCTCATGGCGACTACCCATTGCGGATTGCCGCTAAACTGGCAAAAAAGTGAAGTCAAAAAAGATTCGTGGTTTATAATGTCGTAGCGAGCATCGGTGAGAACAAACAGCCACTTTTGAACTGTTTTTTGAGTCACCCGCTGTTTTCTGAGTCACTAAAGTACCGGAATCTGAGAAGATCCTTCCGGTAGCCCCAGCCTCTCTACCTCCCAAGGCTGGGGTTTTTTTATGCCAAGGTTGGCGGTTGTTTTATAGCCGGCCAGATTGGCCCATCGAGTTCCGCAGCAAACCTGGCGGATGGAGTGCGATCTCACTTTGTCGGCTTTGCCTTCAACCGAAAACCTGCCTGAAAGCCTGCATCGCTTGTGACAAATCGCCGTCGGGCCAACACTCCAGGCCAATCGTGCCAGAGTAACCGACGTCGCGCAGGGTTTGGGCAATCTGAGGATAGTTGATCTCTCCTGTGCCCGGTTGGTGACGGCCTGGCACATCGGCAATGTGAATGTAACCCAAGTAATCACGGTATTGGCGAATGGTTTCAATGACGTTGCCTTGCTCCATTTGTACATGGTAGACGTCCAGCAACATTTTGATCCGTGGACTTCCAACCTCCGAGATCAAACGGACGCAGTCCTCTGGTCGCGGAATTGCGTAACCGGGATGATCCAGGACCGTATTTAAGGGCTCGAGGTTGTAGAGAAGGTTTTCGCGTTCGGCAATCTCCGCCACTTCGCAAAGTGTCTTGTAGGCAGTGATCCACATCGTTGCCGGGTGCGCAGCCTTTTTGTGGACCACTTCGCCCTGAGGGCTCAACTTGCCGGTCAAAAGTAGCAGTTCCCGGCAATTTAGTTTGTGGGCGATCTCTACAGACTGATTGACCCCCTCCAGGTACTCTGCCACGCCGTCGGGATGGACCATGCTGCCGTCGAGGCTGCCGGAGAACGTGGCAATCTTGACGTCACGATTTTTCGCAAGTGCGTCAAGATCCTGCTCGTGGGACGGCCATCGCCAGAACTCGGCAAGAAAGCCGGCTTGGCTTACCTCTTTCACCCGCTCAGCAAAAGATATGTCGCCAATGAGTGGTTCAACGCACACAGATAATTGAAACACACTTGATTCCTTCTGTTCAAAAGGTTGGAGAATTCACCGCATGAAGTGGTCGCTGACCTTGCACCACGCGGGCAATTTCTTCGGCGGCCCTGTGGCACATATTCTTTACGGCTGTTTTCGTGTTGAACGCCGCCCAGGGTGTTGCCAACAGATTGTCCAGCCGCAGGAGAGGATCGTCAGCCGGAGGGGGAATGGTATCCCAAACGTCGATCGCTGCTCCCGCGATAGTTCGCGACTCAAGAGATGCAATTAAGGCCTGTTTGTCAACGATTGCGGGTCGCCCCGTGTTCACGAGATAGGCGCTTGATTTCATCAGTTTTAGCTGCGATTCGCCAATTAAACTTTGTGTCGATTCGTCCAGCCCGCAGTGAATCGTGACAATGTCGGCTTGGCGGAGTAGCTCTTCGAGGGATACGTACTCTACCTGCAATGAGTCGGCAAATGGTTGATCTGGATAGACGTCGTAGGCCACTGCCCGGGCGCCAAATCCCCGGGACAACCGAAGGACTTCCTTGCCAATTCCTCCCGCTCCGATGACACCAATCGTGAGGCGTCCGAATTCCTCGCCCTGAAGATTGGTCGCCACGCCTTTTTTCATGTCCGAGGCCATGTTGGGAATATGCCGCAAGAGGTTCAAGATCAAACCGATGGTGAACTCGGCGACTGCCTGGTTTGTGGCCCCTGGCGTGTTGGTGACCCATACGCCATGGCGAGCTGCTGCCTCCAGGTCGACGTGGTCGACGCCGACGCCGTGGCGGGCAACGATCTTCAGGTTCCTAGCAGCGCGGAAGATGTTGGGAGTGTAGTATTCACCACCTGCGACGATGCCCACTGCGGTGGCGATTTCACGGCAGAATTCTTCCTCGGCCAGAGTCTGCAGCGGGACGACTCGGAGCTGGCAACCAAGGGGTGTAAGGATTTCGGTGACCTGGTCGGGAATGTGCGGAAGCGCGCAGATGACGTCGTGGGACAAATGTTATTCCTTGAAGTGGGGGAATCCGGGCCAAGGGAAAGCGTAGGTGCGAGTCCACGAGTGTACTGGGTAATAACCGAGTGTACGAGGGGCAGAAGACATAGCAACCGAGTGTACGAGGGGCAGAAGACATAGCAACTGAGTGTACGAGGGGCAGAACACCAAGAGGAATGACTGCGGTCTGCTTGAGCGAAAATACGATGTCGACGTTACTGCCCTGGCGTGCAAGTGCTGGACCTACGGCAGAGTCTTCAGGCATTAAGGGGCCCGCGGATTCTACGCCACGCCAGGTGTCGATTTCGACCGGGCCGACCGGTTGATGGATATTGGCCAGATGATCAATCCGGGCGTTGACCGCGGGCAGGTCATTGGTGGGTTTATGCAAGGTTTCGGGTGGGTCACCAACGAAGAACTACGCTATGATAGTGCGGGGCAGCTTCTGTCCGCCGGGCCAACAACTTACAAGATTCCGAACGTGACCGATTTGCCACGCGTATTGAACGTCAATTTTATCGACAATCCAAAACACCAAAAAAATGTGTACCGGAGTAAAGCTGTCGGGGAGCCACCACTGATGTTGGGCCTTGCCGTTTGGCTGGCGGCCTGGCATGCGCTCTCGTTCGTCAATCGGCACAAACGGGTGGAACTGGCAATACCCGCAACCGGTGAAGAATTGTTGACCTGTCTCACGGAACTTTCCCCTGACAATGAAGGTGCCTCGGCAGGATCGGTTGGGGCCCATGGAGTTTCACAAACCTCGGCGCCTCGTCAGTAGCCTGTAAAAACCCTATGAATCAAGCCAACTTATTCCGACTCTGCGCTGAACTGAGCGATTCAGGTTTGCCTTTTGTGTTAGTGACGCTTGTCGAAGTGACGGGCTCGGCGCCGCAGGATACGGGGGCAAAAATGGTGGTTACGGCTGACGGACTTGCGGAGGGCACCGTAGGCGGCGGGCGCGTCGAAGCGAAAGCTATTGAGGAGGCTCAATCGATGTTGCGCGAGCAGGTCGATTGTTGCCTTCGCGATTGGAGTCTCAAGGCCGATGTCGGAATGACGTGTGGCGGACGGGTGAAACTATTCTTTGAGTCCCCCGGGGTGGCGTCCTGGCAGGTAGTGATTTTTGGTGCGGGCCACGTGACCCAGGCGGTTTCACGGTTGCTTTCGACGTTGCCATGCCAACTGACTTGCATTGATCCGCGGGCAGAATGGCTTGCCCGGCTTCCTGGGGGAGTTCACAAACTCAAAACCGAGGATCCCCCGGCCGAAGTGGATGCTTTGCCGAAAGATGCGTTTGTGCTTTGCATGACCCAGGGCCATCGGAGCGATTTGCCGGTCTTGAAACGTATTTTTCAATCCAACCGCGAGTTCCCGTTTCTTGGAGTGATTGGTAGCCACGCGAAAGCCGCCGTGTTGCGGAAAGAGCTTGCCGAGGTCGGGGTGCCTGAGGAAAAGATTGTCTTTCACTGCCCGGTTGGCTTGCCGATTGGTTCGAATCACCCCGGCGAGATTGCCGTGAGCATTGTCGCCCAGTTAGTCGAAGTGCACGACGCCATTGCCAAGTCGAACGAGACTTCAAGCTAAGGCCTTCTTCAAACCGGGAAGCTGGTGGCATGCCAAAGCACGCCAGGCAACATTGGTGGGCTCCAGATCAGGTTGGGCGCGGGACAATCCCCAAGCGTTCGGTCCGTTCACGGCCGAGCGGGCCAGCGAATCGATGCGCGATTCCAGAGAACCCTTGGGCGGGATTGTTGTCTGGCAACACAATCACGATGGGAGTCGAGATTCCCACAGCCACCTAACCCGTGAGCCTTAGCCGCTGGATCTGTCGGGCCGCTTGTCGGCGAATGACCGAGCTGGTCATCTTCAGGCCAAAACGAACCTTGCCTCGGAGTCCCCGGTTGCGGCGCACAAATTTCTTAATGCCAACGTTGGCGCGTGAGTCATCGGACAGCAGATTAATCCATTGATCGCTTCGCTGTAAAAACTGTTGGGTATCGTGGCGATGATTGCGATTGCCTTTGGCATAGGTGGCGTCAAATTTGTCGTCGTCATGATTGACCCGTCCCAGCCAGTCCCAGCCCGGGTGGAGGTGCTCGACCAGCGATTGGTCACAGTAATAATAAGCCTGCCGGGCCTTGGCGACGCCTAAAAATTCATGGTCGGTCCATCCATGCCAATAGGGATAGAGCACCGTGTCGGGACGGTCCATGCAGCCGCTCTGCTCTTTGATATACCTTCGGCGGACCAGCGAGTGGGTTGAGTGGTCGCACATGTCGTGCAAGGGGTCCATGGTTCCTACGACGCCAACCTTAGGATCGGACATGCCATTGATGGCGGCAGTGAGCCAACCGGGGTGAAAGTTCAAGTCGTCGGCGCCTGTAAAGAAATAGGGCTCGTCAGTTTGAGCATATGCTGAATTGATGCAGGAAGCATAAGTCGGAGTCCCCGGGTTGATGATGAGTGTGGCGTCGACCTGCCCGACAGCTGCAAGCGTGTCAGCGTCCTTGGTTTCGACAATAAAATAGAGACGATAGGGGGCAGTGGTTGCGGTGCGCAAGTTTTCAACGATTTTTGCAATCCGTTGTGGCCTGCCAAATGTGGGAATAAATACAGCCGTTTTATCAAACATGGTATCCCCGTTGAATTCAGAAGACAGAAAAACCCCTGGCAGCACGGTACGTGGTATTGATCAAAATCGGGTATCAAGGTGACGGCCTTTAACGATTGCAATCTCTTTTCACCTCACTAGCACTGATGGCAACCGCCGGTCGTTGCAATCTTGCCAATGGCAACCTCGATCTACCGGTCGTTCGTTAACCGGCGGATGAGGATGTTTCCAGTGACGTGGCTTGTAGCGGGGGGCAATCGTCCTGACAGATCAACCTGACAGGTGACAGATTTCATTCCTGGAAGGTGGCCTGTTTGTCTTTTTACCGCCTGACTGACAGGGAGCGTTTGGTCTACGATAACAGGTCGAGTTTAGGAACGACCCGTTACCGTACCGAATTTTAAATGTGCGAAAGTTAAATAGTGATTGACATGAGTTCGGCCCGTGGCTAGTGTCAGGCTGTCCCAGGAAATGGATACCGGCGGATTCGATGAACTTTTTTATTACGCGGCCAATCTTTGCCACAGCGCTTGCCCTGTTGATGATCTTGACCGGGAGCGTGTGCCTCTTCCTCCTGCCGATTTCGCAATACCCGCCGCTGGTCCCACCAGAGGTGCAGATCACAACCCAGTATATTGGCGCCGATGCAAAGGTCGTGGCTGATTCGGTCACCACGCCTCTGGAAGAGAAACTCAATGGCGCCTCCGGCATGATTTACATGTCGAGCAACAGTACGGACAACGGGGATACTTCGATCACGGTCACTTTTGAGGTTGGTTTTGACCAAAATATTGGCCAGATGGAACTCTTGAGCCGTACCAACACGGCAATGGCGGAGTTGCCTCCGGAGGTCCAGCAGGTTGGTGTCACGGTGATCAAAAACTCACCGAACATCCTGTTGGCTGTCAGTCTGCGATCGCCCAACGGCACTTATGATGGCAATTTTTTGCAAAACTATGCGACCATCCATATTGTCGATCCTCTCTCCCGCATTCCCGGTGTCTCGCAGGTCACGAACTTTGGTGCGTCTGACTATGCAATGCGTATCTGGATCGATCCGCAGAAACTGAGCAATATGGGCCTGACGGCGACCGATGTTCAAAGCGCGATTGCCGATCAAAATCAACAGGCAGCAAGTGGAATCGTGGGACAGGCCCCGGCGCCCGCCGGACAGGCATTGCAGTACCAGGTCAGCACCGAAGGGCGACTTGTCCAGGCCGAACAGTTTGAAGACATCATCGTGCGGGTTACCGAAGGCGGGTCCATTGTCCGCATTCGCGACGTGGCCCGCGTGGAGTTAGGATCCGAGGAATATGACTGGATGACCTACCTGAACGGCAAGGAAACTGCCACGATCGCCGTTTTTCAGCTTTCCAATGCCAATGGTCTGAAGATCAAGCAACAGGTGGTGAAAACTCTTAAAGAGCTGGAACAGCACTTTCCTGAAGATGTGGTGTGGGAAACGCCTTATGACACCACGCGCTTTGTGGAAGAGTCCATCTGGGAAGTCTTGATTACACTTTGCCAGGCAATCATCCTGGTGTTACTGGTAGTGTTCATTTTTCTTCAGCAGGCACGCGCGACACTCATCCCGATGATCGCGGTTCCCGTTTCGTTAATTGCGACCTTTGCTGTGATGCTGCCCCTGGGGTTTTCGATCAATAGTGTCAGCCTGCTTGGCCTGGTGCTCGCGGTTGCCCTGGTTGTGGACGACGCGATTGTTGTCGTCGAAAACGTCATGAGGCATCTGGAGGAAGGTGGTGAGGATATCGTCAAAATCACTCGGCAAGCCTTAATGGAAGTTCGTGGTCCGATTGTGGTGACCACGCTGGTGTTACTGGCAGTGTTTATCCCAGTTGCCTGTATTCCCGGGTTGACGGGGCGCCTCTACAACCAATTTGCGCTCACTATCGCGATTGCCGTAACCTTTTCCGGTATCAACTCGCTGTCGCTCAGTCCGGCCCTTTGCGCGGTCTTTCTCGTTCCGCAGAAGAAACGTCAAGTAATTGTCTTTCGACTGTTTAACTACGGTTTTCAAAAGCTGGTCAATGTTTATCTTGCGTGTATCCGGATCCTCACACGTGTCTGGTACCTGGTTGTGATTGTCTTTGCGGGTCTTTGCGTACTGACAGTCAATGCGTTTCTCGACATCCCCAAGGGCTTTGTCCCCGAAGAGGATCAGGGCTATGTGCTTCTGATCACAGAGTTGCCTGAAGGTGCAACCATTCAGCGCACCCAGGCTGCGATGGATAAAGCGACCAAGATTGTGCTTAATCACCCTGGAGTGGAATCGATGGTTGCACTCGCTGGTTACAACATCATTGACCAGATAAAACAACCGAACATGGGAATCTCTTTTCTGAACCTGAAGGATTGGAGCGAGCGAAAGGCGCCACAACTTTCTGCCTTTGGCATTATCAAGAGCCTTGAAGAACAACTCCAAGTGATTCCAGAGGCCCGTTTTGTGGTGAGCAACGCACCACCGATTCCTGGCCTCGCTTCCACCGCAGGATTTACGATGGAAGTTCAAGACCTGAATAACCTAGGAATACGAGCTCTGGACAAGGCAACTCAAAACCTGATCATCCGTGCTATGGAGCGGCCAGAACTAGGCGTTGTTTATACCACGTTTAATGCAGACTTCCCGGAATTGTATCTCGATATCGACCGCACCAAGGTCTTCACCCATGGTGTCTCCATGGAGGACCTCTTCAGTACCCTGCAAGCCAACCTCGGTTCCCTTTACGTCAACCAATTCAACCGGTTTGGTCGTGTCTACCGTGTTTATATCCAGGCCGAATCAGATGTGCGGGCAGAGGCCGAGGATCTTCTCAGGCTCTATGTGCGGAATAATAAAAACGAAATGATTGAGTTGAGCGCCTTTGTAAAGATTCAAGAGACGACCGGCCCCTACAATATGTCACACTATAATCTCTATCCATCGATCTCGCTTCAGGGAACCTCTGCGCCCGGATTCAGTTCCGGCGAAGGTGTCAAAGCCATGCAGGAAGTTGTGGACGAAGTGTTACCGCCGCAGTTTGGCACGAGTTGGACGGGCCTCGTCTATCAACAACTCAAGGCTAGTGGTATGGCGCCTATTATTTTCGGGTTCTCGGTCGTATTTGTCTTTCTGGTATTGGCTGCCCTCTATGAAAGCTGGACCATCCCAATCGTTGTTTTGCTAGGCATTCCGCTCGGGATGCTGGGTGCTGTGGGCTGCCTGTTGTTTCGAGGTCTTGATCTGGATGTTTTTGGCCAGATTGGGCTGGTCGTCCTTATTGGCCTGGTGGCAAAGAACGGAATTCTGATTGCCGAATTTGCCCAGGGATACCGGAAGAAGGGAGCCAGTGTCATGGAGGCGACGGTGACTGCTGCCCGCATCCGGTTGCGCCCTATTTTAATGACCGCACTGGCGTTTGTGATCGGCCTCTTACCACTGGTGCTGGCAACCGGTGCAGGAGCCAACGCGCGGCGTTCCCTGGGCACCACCGTTGTCGGCGGTCTTGCGCTGGCAACGATACTGATTATGGTAGTACCCGTGTTTTATTACGTGATCGAAAGACTGCGAGAAGGCTGGTTCCATTCAGAGGAGACCCGTTCCGGATCCTTTGGACCCACAGACACCCCTGACAACCCACAATCGGCGTAACCCATGGTGATGCTTTCAGACCGACGAATCGAGATTGTACCTCGTCTGTGTTTGTGTACCCAGCGACTGCGGTCGTTGCATCTGGTTCTCTTGTTATCGGTGGTGTTGGCGGCTGGCTGCGAAGAAACGAACAGCAGCAAAACAACACTCTCACCGACAAAAGTGGTGATCGCACAGGTTAAAGAACAGGATATTCCGATCGTCATGGAATTTCCAGGTACGCTGCAGGCCTTCAGGCAGATCACCATTGTACCGAGAGTATCGGGCTTTATCTTTGAAAGAGACTTTGTAGAAGGCGCCTTTGTAAAGAAAGATGACCTGCTCTATGTCATCGATCCGCGTCCCTTCCAGAACAAGGTTGCCTCTGCCGCAGCGCAGTTGCAAAGTGATCAGGCTTCGCAACAGTACTGGCAGGAAGAATCGGATCGCTATACCCGGCTGGCTAAAGCCGGCGCTGGTACGGTTGAAGACAAGCAGAAGGCAGATTCAACACTGGAGGAATACAAGGCTGCGGTTGCGAAAGACAAAGCAAACCTGAAAGAGGCCAAATTGAATCTCTCCTATACGGAAATCAGGGCCCCTTTTCCTGGCCGTATTGACAACACGCGGTATTACAAAGGTGCCCTGGTTACGAGAGAACAAACAATCCTGACCAATCTCGTGCAACTTGATCCTATCCATGTGATCTTTCCGATCAGTCGGGCCCGCATGGCCCGCATTCAGAAATTACAGGCAGAAGGTATCGCACCAGAGGGGTTAAAAAGTTTTAAGACCAAAATCAGGCTTCCTGACGGTTCCATGTTCGATCAGAAGGGCAGCCTCGATTTCATGAGCAACAATATTGATCCCCAGACCGATAGCCTGATGCTCAGGGCCATATTTAATAATCCCGAGCAATCGGAAGCGGGCTTGATTTTGATCCCGGGACAATACGTTCCCGT
Organism: Lacipirellulaceae bacterium; assembly: GCA_965243695.1. GTDB lineage: Bacteria > Planctomycetota > Planctomycetia > Pirellulales > Lacipirellulaceae > JAKVCB01. The sequence continues at coordinate 246,575 of CBDEWC010000047.1, forward strand.
CTATCTGATCGCGGGCGAACAAACGGCCGCCTTATTGATCCCCCAGCAGGCGCTTCTTCGTACGCAGTCTGGTACCCATGTGCTTGTGGTCGGTGCAGACGACAAGGTGGAGTCACGGCCGGTAACGATCACGGTCAGCTACCAGGACAATTACGTGGTAAGCGCCGGATTGAAAAAAGGCGAACGGGTTATCGTCGAGGGGTTACAGACTGCCCTTCCGGGACACTCGGTCGAAGTGGTGGCTAAAAAAACAAATGTGTCACCAACCTCTGCAGCGCATCATTAATCTGGTCTGGCTGTCCTTCGACGATAAAAGGGAGCCGTGGAAAATCCGGCTACGGGACTTGAGACGCAGAAAACAAGCGGCGTAATATTTTGTGATCTCCAACATCGGCGGGAGGACGGTTTTATGGCGCATGGGTTTCTATGTGGTGGGCCAAGTTTGTTGACTTCACCACCGAACAAGCTGAACCTTGTGTGAATTTAGGGCCATGTTTTTCCCGCTTCCGGTTGATATATGCGGCATATTGTCGTTAAGCTGAACCTTGGTGTCGTCGTTTGGGAAAGCATAAAACTGGATGCCAAACGAACCGGCTGCCAAACGAACCGGGAGTGTCTTATTCCTCTGTCCATCATCTGAGAGCTGTCGCAAGCGAAATCAACCGCGGCGGGTCCTTGAAAGAAGGTTCAAAAACAATGATCATTGCAAGAAAGCAATCCGCATCAACCCCACGCTGGCGCCAGGCATTGGTACTGCTTTCTGCGATGGTGGTACTCCCGGTTGGGTTTGTCGTTGCCCAGGACTTTGAGGCCATTGAACGCCGGCTTGCGGAAGGCGTGCTCGAAGGCGAACTGAGTCTTCAGCAAGCTTCTGTCATGATCGATGTGCTCCGAAGAAACGCGGAGAACCGAGACAACCCGCGCAGGCACTCGTCAAGTGACCGTGGGGCCTTCCGTCGTGAGGAGTACGCGCGGGCCAAGAAGCGGATCGATGAGATGGTCGCCGAGGGCAAGGTGAGCAGGGAGGACGCGGATCGCAGGCTCGGCGAGATGCGGAGGAGAATCTCCAGGGATCGGGAGGAGCGAGGTAGAAACACCGGCACCATGACTCGCCAGGAGTATGCAAGCGGCCAAGAAGCAATCGAGAAGATGGTTGCCGAGGGCAAGGTGAGTAGGGAGGACGCGGATCGCAGGCTCGGGGAGATGCGGAGGAGAATCGCCAGAGATCGGGAGGAGCGAGGTAGAAACACCGGCACTATGACTCGCCAGGAGTACGCAAGCGGCCGAGAAGCGATCGAGAAGATGGTCGCCGAGGGCAAGGTAAGCAGGGAGGACGCAGATCGCAGGCTGGGCGAAATGCGCCGGGCAATCGACTCTCAGCCGCGTAAAAAAGGTGATCCCAGACGGGGTGAAAAAGGCGTGGAGCCCAATCAAAACGACTGACACCCACACGTGCACTGGAGTCGGGTGTGCTGCTGCCGGCTACCAAGGGGAATGGAGCGCCGGGATAGCCTGGTCCAGGTGGGGCGCTATGGGGCAAATGCGTTATGCGACGAAAAAGTGTTCGCCGTTTCCTCAATCCCGAAACGCGAATGCATATAACTGGGCGTCGTACAAATGGAAGCGAAGCAAAAGTGGTCTTCCGGCAAGATCAGCGACGTTGTCTTTTTCGGCGAAGGTCACCAGGTGACGCAGGTCGTCGCCACCGATCGGCTCCGAAGCCGGCCACGTGGCTAGTCGCTGGAGATCCATGTCGAGTAGTTCCACCACAATTTTTCCGCCAGGTTTTACATGGGCGTTGATTTCCAATCGTTGGCCTGAGAAATGGATCGGAACGGTCGTCAAAATGGCACCTTCCTTCGGGCCGTCGGCTGAAACAAAGCGGTCTTTGCGCCATTTGACCAGCCCGATTCCTGTTTGGACCTCATGCGAGTGTTTGCCTTTGACCCCATACCAGCTCGGTGAAGCGTGAGTGAGGTTTGAACTGGAGTAGTACAACCATACTTCGTCGTTGTGATCGAAGGCATATGCCGCCGTGCTAAACGTGCCGCTGTCCCACTCATCCGGCTTGCCCGGTTCAATGATGGGAGTGCGGTAAGGGCGTTCGAAATGCTCCAAGTCGTGTGAGACGGCCAGTTGTACTTCCAGTGGCCCTTCTTGATTGCCAATATTGGGAACGTTGGTGGTGATACTGAACAACCAGGGAAAGGCGATAAGACAACTTTCGCCTACATAAAGTCCGGATCCGTAGGGCTCGGTTCGCATGACATTCGGGTTGTTCGGATAATTGAGTAACGGGCCAGCTTTGCCAGCCCGGATGCGGGTGCCGTAATCGTCTCTTCGGTCTGCCCAGATTGCCGGTGTTGCTTTTGACCAGTGCACAAAATCGTGGCTGGTCGAACTCCATAGGGATCTGCGACGGCGGCCCATCACCGGCATTTGTTGTTTGAAAATTGCAACATACTGCTGGTGGGTTTCACTCCAACACGCACAGACTACGTCCTCAATGTAGGAAATTGGGAGGATCGTTCCGGGACTGGCTTCTTTCCAAGAGAGGCCGTCAGGAGAAACCATGGCACAATATCCAACATCGTACTGGTAGCAGATCATCTTGTAACGCCGGGTGGGGTCTGGATCGCGCCGGTCTTTCATGACGCTGGCCAATAGCCTGTCGGTCACGGCGTTGTGTGGCTTGCCATTGTTCGACCGAATCGTTCCTTCGTGAGACTTGTCCCAGTGAATTCCGTCGCGGCTGGTGGCATAGAAGGTTGTTTCGCGGGAGAAGTAATCGCTTGCCGTTGCCAGGTACCACATCTTGAACAGTTGTTCGTCGCTGTCGTACAGCACCGATCCATACATTTGAACGTGCGATCCTTCGCATGGCTGATCAACGGTTACCAACGGCTTGTCGGAGACCTTGCGGCCTGGGTGTAACGTAAAGCTCACTCCTTTTGCGTCGTAAACAAGTTCCTGGTCAATGAACAATTGGGACTTTGAATCCACATCGACCACGGTCTTTTGGGGCCTGGCGGATGCAATCGGTATCCAGCCTGACAGGAAGAACATTGCCAGGACGGGATAGCAAGCCGACCGATCAACGACAACCTGATGTGACAGACGCTTGATTTTGGAGACCAAGCCGTTTTGGATCACATTTTTCATCAACGTGTCTTTCTATAAACAGATGGTAAAAGCGTTGCTGCTATGCTGATGGGATGCTAACCAAACAGCCTAAAAAGTACAAAGTGGTATCTTGAGGAGATGGTGTGAACGGCAATCGCCAGCCGATGAATTGTGTTTGCACAGGTAGTCCGGCGCGCTATCAGGCCGATTTCGAGGTTTCAGCACCGGTGGTGCACTTCGTTTGGCCAAATTTCGTGCCGTGGCAGAGATGTAGCCTTGGCCTGATTATACCGGGTTGTCACCGTAAAACCACAATCTGTTCGACGCCTCGTGCTTGTTGCTGGTAGGGAGGGCAGGATTGGTCACTCGCTGCAACGGGTAGGAAGACGGAAAGGTCATTCGGGACAGAAGGCGGGGCCTGTCGTACTTTTTCCTTTAGCCGAATCAAGGTCGGGCTGCGATATCCGTATTACAAATCGAGCACCCGGTTCATTCGGCTGGCTACATCCTCCAGCCGCTGGCGATCCCCACCAGGGACTTCGGCAGTGGCCCAGCCTTGAAAATTGATTTTTGCCAGTTCGTTGCGCACGCGGGGCCAGTCGACACTGCCTTCGCCAATTTTTACATCAAAGCCCGCGACCAGGCCCTTCTCGTTTTGCAATTTGCGACTGTATTCCTTAATGTCCAGCTTGCCGATGCGATTGCCCAACACTTCAATCCAGTGGCCCGCATATCCCCAACGAATGTTGTTGCCAACGTCGAAATAGACCCCAACGATCGGACTTTGTAATTCATCGACGAAGCGGGCCATGCTGAGCGGTTCGTTGAGAAACGATGCCCATACGTTTTCGATAAGCAGTTTGATATTTTGTTTTTCTGCATGTCCAATCGCCCGACGAATGATCTCTTGTCGATCGGCATAGTTTTTCAAGTACGAGCCCTTGGCATCGGTCGGAGCAACCAGCAGAACCGAGGTGGCGCCCAGGTCTTTGGCCACGTCGACAGACGTAGTGATGTCGGGATTGGTGGAACAGACGACCCCGTGGATGGCAACACCTGTTGCCTGGCTTGCCTTGAGCAACGCATCGCGGTGCTTGAGGGCATCGGACGTTCCAGGTTCAACACCGTCAAATCCCAGGTCCTTGAGCATCTTCAGTTTGTCCATGACCGAAAGCGGCTCGGTCACCATTCCGTACTTAACCGCTTTCTTGATCTTTCCAGTGAAGGCTCCTGCGGCAGCTTGGTGGGGTTTGGAAATCACGGCGATAGCTCCGAGTGTGGCGGTGGTCTGCAGAAAGGACCGGCGGTCAGGTCGTGTCGGCATGGTCTTCTTTTCTTCTGTGCGTTGGGGCAGGGGGGATCTTGCTGTGGGCAGTATAGCCGATTTGTCTGGAAGATCGAGAACTTTTGAAACCAGGCTCCAGGCCGTTGTCGTAACAACGGGCAGAAGACCCTTTGTCGAAAAGATTACCAGCCTGGCGTCCGCCATGCATTCTGAGGCCCCGTTATCTGAGGTTCTGTTATCTGAAGTTTTCGCCAGTCGAGCGGTTTGACGTTCGCGGGCAATCGCAAAAGAAATCCCCACCAGGCACTTTGCTACCCAGGTACTTCGCTCGTTCGACGTTCGAGGGGCCCGGTGTAATGAACGATACCGGTTTACCCGCTTCGCTCCTTGAGCGCATCGAGGCGCTGCTGTTTGAGCTGGCGAATATGATCGATGTCGTCGTTGGGCGTCGCCTCAATCAATTTCTGGGTATAGGCCTGCTGAGGGTTTGCATAGATCGACTCTGAAGGGCCAAATTCTATGATTTCCCCATCATTCATCACGGCCATCATGTCGGACATGAACTTCACCACAGACAGATCGTGGCTGATAAAAATGTAGGTCAGCTTGCGCCGTTCCTGCAGGTCTTTGAGCAGGTTGAGGACCTGGGCCTGGACCGAAACATCGAGGGCCGATACCGATTCGTCGCAGACCAGAAATTCTGGTTCGGTCGTAAGTGCCCGGGCGATACAAATTCGCTGTCGCTGGCCACCCGAAAACTCGTGCGGGTAACGTCGCAGATGGGCGGCTTCCAGATCCACTTCTTCCAGCAGAGCGACTGCCCGGTCGACCCGGTCGGCGCGCGAGGTGCCGATGGTGTGCAGTCGCATCGGTTCAACCAGTGCCGTCTCGACCGTCATGCGGGGATTCAAAGATCCGTAAGGGTCCTGGAAAATAATCTGTAACTGGCGGCGCAGGGTTCGTAATTTCCGTTGGCTGAGGCTGGTCAGGTCCCTGCCGTGGTAGTAAACTTTTCCACTGGTTGGTTCGATCAGGCGAAGAATGGCGCGGCCCGTGGTGGTTTTGCCACATCCCGATTCACCAACGAGTCCCAGGGTTTGCCCCTGGTAAACGGTGAAACTGATGCCATCGACCGCCTTGATTTTTCCGACTACGCGCTGCAAAAGCCCCCGGCGGACCGGAAAGTGAACCTTTAAATCCTGAACATCCAGTAGCGGGGCGGCGTCGTCCGGCAAGACCACGACATCGGAGCTTTCCTTAGCGACGGCCTCCGGTCCGGTTGCTGCTGTGGGCAAACTGCCCGGATGCAAAAGGCGGCCGCGGCCCCGGGTTTCAAACTGCTTGATCGTTGCGTCATCGACTTTTTTCTCAATCAGGCGCGGTGTCCCATCACTCTGGTCCACCTCCATGAAATCGGACACCGTTGGCAAGCGTCGATAGGTTGTCTCGAGCTTCGGACGGCAGGCGAGCAGACCCTTGGTGTAGGCGTGCTGCGGGGCGGAAAAAATTTGCACCACATCGCCATATTCGACCAGTTTTCCTCCGAACATGACCGCCACGTCGTCGGCAATCTCGGCGATCACGCCGAGGTCGTGCGTGATGAAGATTACCGACATGCCTCGCTTGTCGCGCAACTGGCGGATCATCTCAAGAATTTGTTTTTGGATCGTTACGTCAAGCGCCGTGGTCGGTTCGTCGGCAATTAGCACCTTGGGATTGCAGGAAAGGGCCATCGCAATCATGACCCGCTGTCGCTGGCCGCCAGACATTTGGTGTGGGTAGTCATCGACCCGCTGCTGGGGATTGGGAATGCCAACTTCATCATAAAGGGCAATCGTCTGCTCTCGGGCTTCTGCCGGGGAAACATCTTGATGGAGCAAAATGGCTTCGACCACCTGGCTGCCCGTGGTGAAAACAGGGTTGAGCGAGGTCATCGGCTCCTGAAAAATCATACTGATGTTTCCACCCCGGATCTTCCGCATCTCCCGTTCCGGCAATCCCACCAGGTCCTGGCCCAAAAAAGCAATTCGCCCTGTTTCGATCCGGGCACTTCCTGCGAGCAACCGCATGATCGAAAGAGACGTTACCGATTTACCCGATCCTGACTCGCCAACAATTCCCAGGGTGTGTCCCTCCTCCAACTGGAGTGAGATATCATCGACTGCCTTGACCACGCCCTCATCGGTGTGGAAATAGGTCCGGAGATCTTGAATATCAAGCAAGTTCATAGTTGGCCTGAGGTTGCCTGGTCGTGGTCACAGCGACGACCTTCAGTGATTCAAGGATACATCAAGTAAGTCAAAGGCCCGCAATAGGTTCGATCTGTAGCTAATGTTTGGAAGCTTTCAAGGTGGGATCGGTGGACTGCTGGATTCCTTCGCCAATCAGGTTGTAGGCCAGCACGGTGAGGAAAATAGCCGTGCCCGGAAAAACGATCAGCCACCACATTTGCAAATTTTCTTTACCTTCATTCAGGAGTCTCCCCCAACTCGTTTTGTCTGGAGCGCCGATGCCCAAAAATCCAAGTGTCGTCTCCAGCAGGATCGCGGCTGCAATCCCGAACGTGATCGGCACGATGACCGGTGCCAACGCATTGGGAAGGATATGACGGAACATCAGCCGTGACCAGCGAAATCCAAGCGCGCGTGCTGCGGCCACGTACTCCAACTGCCGCAATTTGAGGAATTCGGCCCGGGTCAGCCGGGCAATTCCTGTCCAGCCGAAGGCGCCGATCACGACCATCAGGTGCCAGATGGTTGGTTTTTCAATAATCGAAATCAGGGCCAGGATCAGTACCAGCGTGGGAATGCACATCATGACTTCGATGATTCGCGACAGGAACCAGTCGACCCAACCCCCGAAAAACCCAGCAATGGCCCCAATGGCAATCCCAATCACCGCAGCGATCCCCGTGGAGACAAAACCAATCAATAGCGCAATCCGGGTCCCGTGAATCATCTTGGCAAAGACATCCTCCCCCAGATCGTTGGTCCCGAAAAGATTGTGTCGACTCGGTTGTCCTGCCATGCCAATCGGGTTGCCTGAGTATCCGTCCACCTCGCCGGCCCGCACCCGGCGCAAGGGGTCCTGGTAAATCAGTGGCCAAATTGCCCAGCTGTGAGGATCTTTTTCTTTAAGCTTTTGGGGGTAGTTGTAAATCACACCGTCGGTGATGAAGATCGGATTTTCCCAACTCTCGCGGAAGTACCCCATCGCCGGGAAATAGAGCCCACCCTTGTAATCGCAAATAATTGGCTTGGTGCCTACGATCGCGGGCGAAAAGATTCCCAAAATGGCCAACAAGCCCACGAACAGCAGGGCGGTCATCGCCAATTTCTGTTTGCGGAAACGGCTCCAGACCTCTGCCCAGAAACCGGGAGACTGGGTGACCGGAACGCGCGGTTCGGCTTCATGATGGGGAGGTGATTCAGGCATAAGCCTTCCCGGAAAGGTCTTGGAGTTTCATCAACGAGTAATTTTTCTGGCTGCTCGTGCTGTGCATGGACCACACATTTTTATTGGTAAGAAATCCTCGGATCGACAACGGCGTAAAGCACATCGGCCAGCAACTGGCCCAGCAATGTCAGGGCAGAAAACATCAGCGTCAGCCCCATGATCACCGGGTAGTCCCGCTGGGAGAGCGCCTGTAGGTACAGGGTCCCCATGCCAGGCCAATTGAAAATATATTCCAGCACGACCGATCCGCCGATCAGCGCAGGTAGCGTGAGGCCAATCATCGTAACGTAGGGTATCAACGTGTTGCGAAAGGCGTGGTGCAGCAGCACGCGCACAGGCCCAACCCCTTTTGCCTTGGCCGTGCGGATGTAATCCTGCCGGACGACTTCTTCCATGTTCGACTTGATAAAACGGCTGTAATACGCCAGGGATCCATAAGTAAAGCAAACCACCGGAAGAATCATATGCTTGGCGATATCAAGGACCTGTCCGGCGGTACTCAACTGGCTATAGTTACGGCTGAACATTCCAGGTTCGAGTTGAAAGGGGGTTCCGGCAAGATCCTTGTAGAAAAAGACCAACAGCAGCAGGCCAGCCACAAAAGTGGGGACGGCATAGAGCATGTAGAGAAAAGTACTGACCACCCGTTCGTCCAACCGACCACTTCGTGCTGTACTGTAAAGCCCCAGCGGGAGCGACAGTACATAAGAAAGGATCAAGGAAGTTCCCGAGAGCAACAGGGTTCGGGGTACACGCTCTCCTATCACCCGTGACACCGGTTTTTTTTCCTTGATCGAACGGCCCAGGTCACCATGCAAAAGGTTTCCGGCCCAAAGCCAATAGCCAACGTACCAGGGCCGGTCGAGATGGTACTGCCTTTCCAAACGTTTCATTTCCGAAGAACTGATCTGTTGATCAAGGCTCATCTCCGCCAAATCGAGCGTGAGGGGCGTGCCAGGCATGTGACGAACCAAGGCGTAAACCGCACAGGTAATCACCAGCAGGGTGCCAAATCCAAACAGAATGCGGCGGACGAGATAATTGAGCATACCGAAGTCTTAGTACGCCTGCAGTATGGCGTCAACGCCGGTCCGACAGGGAGAACCGCCCCCGGCTCGTGACAGCCGTTTATTGTTCGGCTGGCATCCAGAAACTACCAAAACCAGGCCCGTAGCCGGTGATGCCCCGCGGACTGAAATTGTAACCTCGCAACCTTTTGTTGAACCCGTGGTAAGCATTGCGATAAAAAAGCCATGTGTAGGGCTGGTCCCGCCAGAGTATCGCGTGGATTGCCGCATAGCAATCTTCTCGAGTAGGCCGTGATTCGGCCAGGTTCTCGTCGAGGACCAGATACTCGCGGACCTCGGGATCCTTCCAGGCCTTGAGGTCTTTCCATAACTTGCGATCCTCTTCAAGCTTACGTCCTTCTGCAAAAAATTCGTCCACGATCGGATTGCTGTAGCTCACATAATTTCGCTGCTGCCCGCTACCCCAGATATTGTCGGACGTATCGGGATCGGCTCCGGTTCCCCACCCGCCGTAGGCAGCCACGAACTGCTTGTTGAACATCTTGTCCTGCAGGGTTGCCGACTCGAGTGGCTTGACATTGCAGGCCACCCCAACAAGTCGCAGATTTTGGGCAAGCAACTCACACAGGTCAATCCGTTCCTTGGCGCTACGTACGATGATCGTAAATTCGAATTTTTGTCGCTTGCCATCAATTTCCTTGTCGCGGTAGCCATCACCATCCGAATCAATCCACCCTGCTTCCTCGAGCAGCTTTCCTGCTTTTTCCAGGTCTTGTGTTACCGGCTCAATCTTGACACCGATCGCATTGTCATCGCCCGGATACCAGCGTGAAGTTGGGTGGAAGGTTCCCGTGCAGGCCTGGTCGAGGCCCTTGCGATGAATCTTCAGCATCTCGGCATGGTCAAAAGCATAGGTCATCGCCTGCCGGACACGCGGGTCCTCAAAGTAGGGCGTATTACCATTCCACTGGAAGGAAAAACTGGTCCATTCCAGTCCGCGCGCCTTGGTGCATCGCCGATAGAAATCGTCGCCATCTGTTTGATCACTCCACTGCTGGGGTTCGAGGTTCATCTCATCGATGTCGCCCGCTTCGAGGCTCAGCAGTCGCACGCTCGCCTCGGGGATAATGCGCAAGCGGACCGATTCGAAAAACGGTTTGTCGCGCACCTGCTTGCCCTTGAACATGTAAGAGGATTCTCTCCGCTTGAGCACAATTTCAACCTGGTCGCGGCGGGCGACTTCAAAACTACCACCGGTGACGGGCATTTCCTCGAGCTGCACATGGTAGTCGCTATCGTTGAGCGTGGGGTCTTCGGCAATCGATTCTTCATAGATGTGTTTGGGGATAATCGAAAAATTAACGTTCCAGACATTGGTCGCCAGCGGATTGTTATGAAAATAGACCACGGTCTGGTCATCGTAGGCTTTCACGTACTTGATTTGATCGGTACCGGTTCGCTGTGCCCGAATGGGAACCTGCGAGGACATGATGACCTTGAAACTGAATTCGATGTCATGGGCGGTGATCGGCGTTCCATCGCTCCAGAGAAGATCGTCGCGCATAACGACCTTGTCGTAGTACCCTCCTTTGCTGGTTTGCCACGATGCGACCGAATCGGACGAGGCAAACGGCATGAATTTCCAGTCAAACCCAAACAGCCCAAAACTGGTCAATCCACTCACTTCAAACTCGGTCATGGTGCTGGACAGCAGCGGATTCTGATTGTTGAGCGCCTGGGGTGTGGCGCGGGTTATTTGCGCATTGAAGTCGACTTCGCTATGTTCCTTGGGGAGTCGCCCCAGGGCACTGAGGATTTTTGCATTGTCTTCCTGCGAGTTGTTGTGAAGTTTCAGGGCCTCTTCGACGGTCGCTAAAATGGGTTCTTTCGCCTGGCGCTTGCGGAGCAATTCAAGGCTGTCGAGTACCGGGCGGTCAACCCAGCCACCGTTGGTTTGCACGGTGTTTTCCAACTCTTCCAGGGTGGGGGGGTCGAAGGGTGGGACCAAATCTCCCAGGACAAACGGGCCCTCCGTGTTTTCTTGAGATGCATCACCACTTTGCTCCTTGGCAGGAGAGCAGCCCAATAAGATCAACAACAGCAAAGGTGCGAGCGAGAGGTAGCCGCCTGGCTTGAGATGAAACATGTCGAAAAGGTTCTTCCTTTGGAGAGTTTTGTCACGGAAGCGGTAAGCGAACAGAACGCACACTCCGTATCACTGCAAGCAAATCGTACAGAAAGCAATGCCGCTCGGCAAGAAAGACTCCTGCGGCAACTCGCAGCGGAAGTTGGGGCTGGTTCTTTTCTGTCCCCAGCGGATACCTGACGTGAGGACAGGTCCGTCACAAGCCTTCGTCCACTTCCAGGGGGTGCTGGCGAGTGTTGTTTCGGTCGGGAGTGTGCGTACAAGTGGTCTTCGGTTTGGCCAGCACCCATCGCAAACGGGCAGTCACCACAGAATGGCAATTGGCCAGGGCGGTCTTTTCCTGGAACCATCCTCCAGGTGCAGCAGTTGCCCTGGCTTGCATCTGCGATTCTGCAATCGACCTTAGCCGATGAGCTCGACTTTCCCGGTCTTCAGGTGGTACAAGGCTCCTACAATCTTTACTTTTTTCTGCTCCACCAATTCGGCGATGATTGGTTGTGCCGTTTTCAGTTTGTTGACGTTCACCACCACATTTGCTTTGATCGTATTGAGCAGTCTGTCGCCCGTTTGGTTTCGCGCCTTCTCGACTGCCGGTTTAATTGCACGAATCATTTCTGGCAGGTGGCCGGGAAGCTGTGTGTGGTTCTTCACCACGTCAATGGTGGCGGCCACTGCGCCACACTGAGTGTGCCCCATGACCATGATCAATGGGGTGCCAAGTACCTTCGTTGTGAACTCAAGACTGGCAAGCCCATCCTGGTTGACGAAGTTGCCGGCAACGCGAACCACGAACAAGTCACCACGGCTCTGGTCGAATACCAGTTCGGGCGCCACGCGCGAATCGGAACAGGCGAGGATGGCCGAGTGCGGACTCTGACCGCTGGCTAGGGTTTGGCGGTTCGGGTAGAAGTCGCGCACATCCATGTCGCCATTCACATAGCGGGCATTCCCCTCCATGAGCATTTCCAGGGCCTGGTCGGCCGTTGGGGCAGTCTGCTGGTCGGTAGTTTTCTCCGCCCTGGCCAGCTGCCCAGCTGGCAGGCCGGCAACAGCTGCAAGTTGTAACAGATGACGACGGTTGAGTAGTTGGTTCATGGTGATTGCCTTTGAGATTAAAAGTTTGGCCCGCGATGAGCGTTGAAGTCGTTTTGGAGTCGACACTCAAGCGATAGTCACGAAAGCCACGGTTGTCAGCGCAATGGCAAGGAGGTTGTTCCTCAGCGAAAGCCGTTTTCCACATTTCCTTCCCAGGATCGCCAAGCCACTTTTTGCAATAAGGCAACAAAAGCCTGTCGTCACTGCAAAAAGAAAGGTTTACTGCAGCCTGGTGGATATTGCAAATCTCAGAACTCCCTGCCAGCTCCGCCAATGGGAGAGGCTCAATTGCTTCAAATTGCAAACAATTTTACGAGCCAGGAGATCATGAGATACAGTCCAGATAGTTAAAAATTTTATTGAAAAACTGAAACCAAGAGAAGCCCCTGATTCAGGGGCAAGCACGGATTTAGGTATGCCGTGAAGACAATCGCCTGTTGGCAGCTTATTTCAGTCTGTATCGCCAGATGTTAGGCTAAGGGGATATTGGCTGGTGCAAAGTGGTGTTTCTCATCCTGATCGCGCTGGCCATGCAGGTTTGGTTTGATGACCGGTTGGCTGGCGAGTCCAGGAAGGTCGATAGGGATCGTGATTTTGGCAGTTGACCATGATTTTGGCAGTTGACCAAGTCGAGACAATTCACCTGGGGCTTTGGTCAGGCGTGGGTCTCGCTAGAAGGTTCATTGGTGCGTGGAGTATTATCGATGCGTGTTGACCATTTTCGATTTCGCCAGCGCTTTCCGCTGGGCCGGCAGACCGGTTTTACGCTGGTGGAACTTCTGGTCGTGATTGCGATCATTGGTATTCTCATTGCCCTGTTGTTGCCTGCCGTTCAGGCGGCCCGTGAATCGGCACGCCGAATGCAGTGTGCCAACCAGCTCAAGCAGTTGGGGCTGGCCTGCCTGACGTTTGAAGAGGCAATGAAGACGCTTCCCTACAGCTCGCATCAATGGCAATGGCTGCCCAGCAAGACATTGGGTTGCGACTGGGAAAACCACAATAGCACCCCATCTAGTGAGCAGACCCGTGAAGGGAACGGCACGAGTTGGATCGTACTCATACTACCCTACCTGGATCAGCAGCCGATGTATGATTCGTTTCAGGAATGTCGTGTATTTGAAGGCAATTTTGCACAGGGTCAGGGACTTAATCGCCAAGACGTAAATTACGCGACAAACGTAAATTACGCGACAACAATCAAAGATTTGGTTGATGATCAGATTGAATCGCTCCATTGTCCTACCGATGAAGCGAGTATCGATGTGATACGGGATCAGCCTGAATGGTCTGTTCCGCAGCGCGTTACTAGTTACAAAGGGTGCGCGGGGAACTCAAAAATTTTTGACGTTTCCCAGTGGAGTGTACCTCAGGCACAGTTGTTACCCAATGAATGTCCTGTGAGGAACTATCATGGGCACAGCACGTGTGCAAACGGCCTTTTCTGGCGCAATGACCGATTCATGAAGGGGCGGCGGCTCAGTACTACCATCGATGGGCTCAGCCACACTTTTATGATTGGCGAGGCGCTGCCAGAATTCGACCAGCATTCTTCCTGGGTTTTTGCCAATGGGCCATGGGCCGTTTGTGCCATTCCGCCCAATCACGGTGTGGGTTTGGTTGGCTGGAAACTTCAGCGGTACCGTACAGGCCATGGGGCGCACGACAGGTCACTTGGTTTTCGCAGCTACCATCCAGGCGGCTTGCATTTTTGTCTTGGTGACGGGTCGGTTCATTTTGTCGCTGACACGATCGATATGTACACCTACCGGTCGATGAGCACGCGCAATTGTGAGGAGCCCCTGTTCAAAGGGAGTTTTTAACTAGACGCAGGAAAGTATTCGTGCCGGCAGAACTGTTTTTGTGCGATCAACTTTGTGCGACTGGTCGGGTCAGGAGTTTTCTCTCTCGGGTGGGGGAGAGTGAATTGGTCATGGAGGTTTGGCCTGATGTTTGAAAAGGTCTTTAAGTTCTGCTGCATTTTGTGTTTGGTTGCCTGGTGCTCCGGCTGCAGCGATTCGTTGGAATCGACCGTGCGGGGGGTGGTTACTTACCAGGGCAAGCCGGTGGTGGATGCGATGGTGAATTTTCATCCCAAGCAACATTCACCGACGGCTTACGACATGACCGACCAACGGGGAAGGTATTTTCTCAAAACGGGAACGAGTAACGGGATCGTGCCAGGCGGGTATTGGGTGACCATCACGGGTGCACCAGAGTCGGGGTTTCCCCAGCAGTATCAGATGCGCGGTACCTCGGGTTTGGATTTTGAAGTCGTCTCTGGAAAAAACCAGATTGATATTGTGATGGAGTAATGCGCCGAGCGCGTCCCAAGAATAACCACAAAAAAAGCCCGAGTTTCATGCCGGTGCATCCCTGTGCACTCAACCTGAAATCGGGCAAGCTCCCCCGGTAGGACTCGAACCTACGACAAGGCGGTTAACAGCCGCCTGCTCTACCAACTGAGCTACAGGGGATCGGCTGGCTGCGAAGAAACAACCAAAGGCCAAGTTTCATGATAGTCGGTGAACTGGATTTCGTTCAATAGCCACGGATAGAACCGCAACATTCGCTCAAAAAAGTTGCCCCCATAAGTGGCGCTGTCGGCATGATGGGGGGAATTGCCAAATTCCGCACCCCACGTGAGCACGCTGGACAAGCCTCGGTGGGTTGCTGTGGTTCCAGCAGGTTTCTTTCTCGAAAAGTTCTCTCTTAAACACGCAATCGGCGGTCCTCTCAAGTCGGGTAGACGTTCCAGCTAAATAAGTGTACATATGTATATATTGTTCGTGCAGTGCGTGGTCGCCAGGCCAGCAGCAAAAGACACAAAAACTTCCCCCGGGGCTCTCGATAAATCTTGGGGGGTTCACCTTTCAGGCTGATGCAATACGTAGAACTCCATGCGAAGACCAACTTCTCGTTCCTCGAAGGTGCGTCGCATGCTGATGAACTCGTGACGCGGGCCGCTGAGCTGGGCTACAAGGCGCTGGCCATTACCGATCGCAACAGCCTGGCAGGGGTGGTGCGTGCCCACACGGCGGCGAAAGATTCGGCTTTAAAACTGATTGTTGGGGCTGAGCTTGCGCCGCTCGATGCGCCGCCGGTAGTGGTGTGGGCCACCGATCGTGCCGCCTACGGACGGCTCTGCCGACTGCTGACACGTGGGCGGCGGCGCGCCCCTAAAGGCGAGTGTCTGTTGACGCGAAGTGACATCGGAGAATTTTCCGAGGGACTCATTGCAGCCGTTTCTGGCACCGCAGAGGTTTTGGCCGCGGCTAAAAATGGTGGGCCTGTCGATGCACCAGTTTCTGAAACACGCGTTCATTCGAGAGCCCCATTAAGATCCTCGCTCGCTGCGTATCGAGACATCTTTGGCGAGGACGTTTACCTGCTGGCAGAGCTGACCTGTGGTCCTGATGATGCGGGGCGGTTGGCACAGCTTGACGACCTGTCGCGACAAACGAACTTGCCACTGGTTGCAGCCGGTGATGTGCACTACCACGTGCCCGGGCGGATGGTGCTGCACGATGTACTCACGGCGATTCGGCATGGCACGACCGTGGCCGAGGCCGATGGCAAGTGGTTGTTTCCTAATGCCCAGCGGTATCTTCGGGAATTGAGTGAGATCGAGTCTCTGTTTTCATCCATGCCCGCAGCGCTGGACCGAACCGTGGAAATCGCTTCGCGATGCAAATTTTCGCTCGACCAGTTGCGTTACGAATATCCCACGGAACTGGCACCTGGTGGGATATCGCCGCTGGAATATCTTGAGCAACTTACCTGGGAAGGGGCCCGCCGTCGCTACCGAAGGGGAGTGCCCGAGAAAGTACGCCGACAGATTGAACATGAACTTCGATTGATTGGCGAATTGCACTACGAATCGTATTTTCTCACGGTGTGGGACCTGGTGCGGTTTGCCCGCAGTAGGAAAATTCTTTGCCAGGGGCGGGGATCGGCAGCGAATTCGGCCGTTTGTTACTGCCTGGAGGTGACCTCGGTCGACCCGGCCATGACCGACCTGTTGTTCGAGCGGTTTGTGAGTAAGGAACGCGATGAAGCGCCCGACATTGATGTTGATTTTGAGCACGAGCGGCGCGAGGAAGTGTTGCAGTACGTATACCAGAAATACGGTCGTGAGCGGGCTGGCCTGGCTGCGACGGTCATCACTTATTGCAGCCGTTCAGCCATTCGCGATGTGGGCAAAGCACTCGGATTGTCGCTGGACCGGATCGATGCGCTGACCAGTCAGGTGGAGGGTCACAAGCAGGAACCAAAACTGGCCCAGCGGTGTCGCGAGGTAGGCATCGATCCGCAGGGGGAACTGGTCAGGCGGCTTGTCTATTGTGTGAACGAAATGATTGGATTTCCCCGTCATCTTTCTCAGCACGTCGGTGGCATGGTGATCACCCAAGGTGCCTTGTGCGAACTGGTGCCGATCGAAAACGCAGCTATGGTGGACCGAACGGTCATTCAGTGGGATAAGGATGATCTGGATGCGCTGGGGATTTTAAAAGTCGATTGCCTTTGTTTGGGTATGCTTACGGCGCTGCACCGGTGTTTTGACCTGGTCAAGCAGCACTACGGGGCCAAAGGCCCAGATGGTCGCGAGTTGGCCTTGGCCACGATTCCCCCGGACGATCCTGATGTCTATGACATGATCTGCCGGGCCGATACGGTGGGAGTATTTCAGATCGAAAGTCGGGCCCAGATGTCGATGTTGCCGCGGCTCAAGCCGCGCTGCTACTACGACCTGGTGATCGAAGTGGCCATCGTGCGGCCAGGACCGATCCAGGGCAACATGGTCCATCCCTACCTGCGCCGTCGATCAGGTGAAGCAGCCGAAAGCTATCCCAACGAGGCTATTCGCCAGGTACTCCAAAAAACGTTGGGTGTCCCTATTTTTCAGGAGCAGGCGATGCGGCTGGCAGTTGTGGCAGCCGGTTTTACACCCGGCGAGGCGGACCAACTCCGTCGGGCGATGGCGGCCTGGCGCCGGCCAGGACTGATCGACCAGTTTCGTCGCAAGCTGCTCGACGGGATGCGGCGCGGTGGCCTTGCAGAAGAGTTTGCCCAGGGAGTGTACCGGCAGATTCGTGGTTTTGGTGAATATGGATTTCCCGAATCGCACGCGGCCAGTTTTGCACTGTTGGTTTATGCCTCGGCATGGATGAAGCACCATTATCCAGAGGCCTATGCGGCTGCCTTGCTTAACAGCCAGCCGATGGGATTCTATGCGCCAGCCCAGTTGATTCGCGATGCGCGCTCGCACGAGGTCGAGGTTTTGCCCGTGGATGTGAACCACAGCCGGTGGGATTGTACATTGGAGAACATTGCCGATGGGCGCGCACGGTTGCGGTTGGGAATGCGGATGCTCCATGGATTTCAGTATGATGATGCGATGGCAGTCGAGCAGGCCCAGGCAGAGGGACCCTTCAGGTCGCTCGCTGATTTTGTGCGCCAGGCTGGTCTTGGCCGGGCGGCGCTAAAATGCCTGGCCGAGGCCGATGCGTTTGGGTCGCTTGGTTTGACGCGTCGCGAGTCCCTTTGGCAGGCGCTTGCACAGGACAAGAAACCCAAGGCCATGCCGTTGTTCGATCCGCCCGATCGTGATGGCCTCGGGGAGGGTGGCTTAAGCGCGGATGACGTCATGTGCGACAGGTTTACCGACGACGATGAACCGTTGCCCGAGGCATTGCCTGCGATGAATCTTGCCGAGGAGGTGTTTGCCGATTACCAGGCAGTTCACCTTTCGTTGCGGGCTCATCCGATTTCGTTTTACCGCGACAGGCTTGGTCAGCTGGGAGTGACCTCGGCGGAGGGACTTGCCGAACTCGAAAATGGCAAGCGGGTTTCGGTGGCCGGACTGGTGCTTCTCCGGCAGCGGCCCAGCACGGCCCGGGGAATTACGTTTGTGACACTCGAAGATGAAACCGGATCGATCAACCTGATTGTCCATCAGCGGACATGGGAAAGGTTTTACCAAATCGCGCGGCGGAGTCCTGCCTGGTTAGTCCATGGTGAATTGCAGGTGGCCGAGTCGAACATTCATGTCGTGGTAGCACACCTGGAAGGGCTCCCGGAGAAGCTCTCGGAACTGAAAACCGCGTCGCGCGATTTTCGCTAAGGCTGCCGACCTGGGAAGAACCATAGTATCTTTGCCAGGGTGGGATCGCCACGTCGTGCGGCAATGGCTGGGTTAGGCAACGCTGGGTTAGGCAACGCTGGGTTAGGCAACGCTGGGTTAGGCAACGCTGGGTTAGGCAACGCTGGGTTAGGCAACGCTGGCCAACTGCTGTTCGATCTTGCGGAGGTGATCGTAGCTTACCTGGGCGATTTCCTCAGGACTCGGTTCGTAGCGAAACACCTCGACAGAAACCCAGTGCTGGTAATCGATGTTTTCAAGAGCCTCGACGATTGGCAGGAAGTCGAGATCCCCCATGCCGGGGCCCAGCAAATTGGGGTCATTGGCATGAAAGTGAATCATGGACTGCTGGTGACGGTCGATCAATTCGGGTATGGAATTTTCTTCACTGGTCATTGCCTTGCAGTCCAGGTGCAACTGGCAGTGTTCCGAATCAACCAATCCGGCCAGGGTCATTGCCTGCTGGGCGGTGTTCAAAAAATTACCTTCGTGCGGGGTCAACGGTTCGAGTGCAATTCGCACATGGTGCTGCCCGCACGCGGGCATGGCCCCGGCGATTATTTCCGCGGCATACTTTTCCGCCTCACTGTAACTGACACCCGGAAGCAGGTTGCGTTGTTGGGGAGAGCCAAGCACCATGACGTTGCCACCTAAATCTGCGCAGAATTCCACCAGCGCCACCAGGTAATCGGTGGTCTCCTTCCGCACTGCCGGTTCCGGGCTGGTGAGATAAATACCTTGGGTTTTGGCAAGCAGCCAGTGCAGACCAACGACTTCCAGGCCGGCATCAGCTGCCTGGCGCCTGACCTCGGCCCGCTGCGATGCTGGCACCTTGCGGACGTCGAACGGGTCATCGCCGGGGAGCAACGTGAAGGGCGCCATTTCAATGCCCGTATACCCGAGTCCACGGCAGGTGGCAAAAGCCTGGTCGAAGGGCTGGGTGCCGAAGGTCTCGTTACAGATTGCAATTTTCATGGCACACATGGTTGCGATAGCCTCTTTTTATGATTCGGAATGGGTTTTGGTGGCCGGGTCGGCGATGAATTGTTGATAGGCCGATTCCACCTGCTCGCTTTTCCATGCATCTTGGTGAATAACGACCCGGTAACGCAACACGAGCGATTCGCCTTTGCGGATGGTGATCGCTCCCTGTTCAACGGTGGAAGGGTTGAAATGATGTTCACCAATCGGGTTGGCTGCAAACAGGCCATAGTTGCGCACATGCCAGCGGCAGGGATGGCGAAAGTTTTGGGGGTGACTGAGGATGGCAATACCGGAGGACTCACCATCGACCGGGCCAGAGTATTCAATCCAGTTGGCCGGTTCCCCCCACGCATCCTTGTTGGTTTTCCCATCGGGGTTCAAAATGCGGCCTCCTTTTCCGGCATCCACTTTCATCGTACCGGCCACACGAACGGCAAACATGCCTTCCTTGGTATCTCCCAGTACAATATCTGACTCGGTTGCTTTAAAGGTGAGCGTGTAATCGATCCAGCGGGTACCATTGGCTTCGACACCAAACAGGACTTTCCGCTCGTCCTCACAGATTTTTTCCCCATCACTGGTCCAGTCGTTGCGAGTCGAGACCACGGCCGGATTGCCACTTGCGACCTTGGTGAAGTCACGATGGGCAATCAGGTTTTGGGGCCGATCCGTGGCTCCGGCGGGTCGGTCTGCCCAGAAGTCGAGCCCGTTTACATCCCCATGGGTGAACCATAGCGACCGATGGTGGATGTGATCTGCCTCTTCGGTATCCTGCACCGGGCCTAGCGGATAGGAGCGAGTCATGTTTTTCCCAGCCGGACCAACAACAGGCCAGATCACCGGTTGCGTGCCTGCCTTGGTCAGGTATTCGGCAAACGGTTTGCCGTCAATTTCAATCCGCACCCCGTCATCGGTCGAGGTTGCCGTGACCTCGGGGGCCTTGGAGTTTGAGTCGTCGGCATCGCACCATTGGCAAAGTGGTGTGGCCAGGGACATCAGTGTTGTGAGTCCCCAGATAAGAAAACTTTGCCTGAGTTTGTGAAGATGAGGCATGTATCGGTTTGGGTGGATTGTTGTCATGGTGGGTACAAATTTGTCCTGGCTACAAGGATGAGTGGTCGGAGTTGCTGTGACGGGTAATTATGGAATAAGACCGATTTTTCAATACCGAGGTGATCTCTACGGGTCTGATTCTACTCAAACCGATCCGTTTGTACACCGACCACAAAGTCACAGAGTTGTGTGGTTTAAAGCAGCAGTTTGGATAACTGCAGATGGTAAAACAGTGTGGTAACGTTGTTTTCAGTTGACCGGAAAAACAGCAGCAAGATAGAATATATTTTGTGCAGTAGGGTTAAAAGAGAGTTGGTTTTTACAAAAACGGGTCCAGTCCTATTCTTTTGCGAGTTTTTAAAAGGTGCGTCAATTTCATCTTTTTTTCCTTGTGGTTTGCGGTTTCACCAACGTAACGGTTGCCACGGGTGATGCACCGCCCCACTCCAACGAGCCACGTTCGGTGCACTGGGCGTTTCAGCCGCTGGTTCGTTCTGTAGTTCCGCAGGTAAAGCGATCTCGTTGGGTGCGAACTTCGGTCGACGCGTTTATTCTAGCCAGGCTTGAATCACACGGCCTTGGGCCATCCCCGGTCGCCTCCCGGCACGTCCTCCTGCGCCGGTTGTCGGCAAACCTGCTGGGCTTGCCTGCTTCGCAAGCTGCAATCAAACAGTTTACAGAAGAGAGTTCCCCGCAGGCCTACCAGCAACTGGTAGAGCGACTCTTGGACTCCTCTCATTACGGCGAACGCTGGGGACGACACTGGTTGGATGTGGCCCGTTTTGCCGAGTCGACAGGCTTTGTCGAGAACCACAACAAGCCACATTTTTGGCGTTATCGCGATTGGGTGGTCGATAGTTTTAATACGGACAAGCCATACGATCTGTTTCTCACCCAGCAACTGGCGGGAGATGAACTGGTGCCCTATGCCGACGAGAACCTGATTGCCACTGGGTTCCTGGCAGCTGCCCGGCTTGCCAGCGAAGAGTTGAGCTGCGTGCGACAAGAAGACGCAATGTATGTCGATATGGTCAATGCAACCTCTTCGGCCATGCTAGGTCTTACGATGGGATGCGCGCAGTGTCACGATCACATGTTTGATCCGCTGACGCAGAAAGATTATTTCCGGCTGCAGGCCTTTTTCTTGCGCGGATATCCCGGGAATGTGATTCTCGGCGGAGAACAGGTCTCCGAAGAGGTGCACCAGGCGGCAGCAAGTTTTTACAATTTGAATCTCCAGATTCGAAAGCGGGTTCTGGAGGAAGGCGTTCAGGAAGAGTCTGCAGAGTTTCAAAAGATTTGGGCCATGGAACCTGTGGACCGAAGCCCCGAGCAGGAAGCCTTGTTCCGGGTTCGCCGGGCGGCGCTGAATATTCGGGTTGCCGGTTGCAATGGCTTTCGCGTGAAAGAAGATGAGCGCAAACGACTGGACGATGCAAAAGGGGCGATTGACAAGTATGTCCCTGAACTCAAACAGGCGTGGGCGTTTTATTCTCCTGTCACCAGTCCGCACCGGCTTAGTACCTTGCTGATGGCGGGGAATTTTCCGTTGATTCACAATGTGGCGGAACTTGGTTTCCGGCAGGCCTACCTACACCGTCGTGGAGATCCTTACCAGACAGAGGTACGGGTCAAACCTGGTTTTCCGGAGGTCCTGTTATTGCCCGACGAGAAGAATTCGATGGCAGAGGACAGGGCTTCGGAAAAGTCGCGCCTCGACCTGGCCCGCTGGCTCACGCGGCGCGAAACCCCCGCCGCAGCGCTCGTGGCGCGGGTGTGGGTTAACAGGATCTGGTCCTATCATTTCGGCCGGGGCCTGGTGGGAACTCCCGGTAATTTTGGCGTGCGCGGCCAGCGTCCCTCGCACCCGAAGTTGTTGGACTATTTGGCCTCGGAATTAATCGACAGTGGCTGGAGCACCAAACATATTCAGCGGCTCATTGTGAAATCCAATACGTATCAGCAGGATGCCAGTGCCGAGCTTGCTGCGACCGACCGGCAATCCCACCCGCAGCTTTCCGATCCAGACAATCATTTGTATTGGAGGTGGCCAACCCGGCGTCTGGAAGCCGAGGTTGTGAGAGATATGATGCTGGCCGTTTCCGGTCAGCTTGACAATTCTGTTGGAGGGCCAAGTGTGCCGGTTGGTCAATCGTCACACCGCCGCAGTATCTACCTTTTACAGCGACGTGATGCACCCAGAGAAATGCAGGCGTTGTTTGATGCACCGACGGCCATGTCGGCAAGCTGTGCCCGTCGCCAGGTATCGACAAGTCCACTCCAGCCGTTGTTTTTGCTCAACAGCCAGGAGTCGGCAACGTGGTCTGAAAATTTTGCCCGAACTGTAATTTCCCAGTCGCCAGAAAATAAGGCAGAGCAGGTTGGCTTGGTGTTTGAAAAAGTGTTGGGTCGGCCGCCGGATGCGAGCGAGCAAAGGGAGGCTGTCTCCTATCTGGAGTTTGCCATGAGGGAACCTCTGGAGAGTGGCGCCCCGCGCCCCCAAATTGAGCAAGTCGATTTTTCCGTCGAGCAACAGGATCCGTCTTCAGGTGTCACACCGCGACCCTCAATCGTAGCGACCAGGCCGAGCAAGGCGGGGGATTACGTCCTGCACCGCAACGGATATCAGGACCACACTCCTGAGCCAAGTGCTGCTACGGTCACTTATACCTTTAATCAACCGGTTACCGTCGCCGAACTGGAACTATTGGTACACGTCAATGGTATCTCCCGGGTGGAGGGATATGTAGGCGATGCACCAGGCGAGCTTGTTTCCATTGGTGAGGTGAGTACCTCAGAAGCGGACCGTGGAAAGCTGTTTCCCAGCGAGTTGGCATCGGTGGTGTTTGTATTTTCTCCGGAGAAGTGTCGTGAAGGGACGATATTTCGATTTGTTGTTCGTGAGACGGTGAAGGTTGATGGCTATGCGAACTACCAGGCCTATCCGAGGACAAAGGACCACCAGCGCATTAGTCCTACAACAGATTTAGTTCCAGATGCTCCGAGACCAATGTCACCATTGGCCAAGTTTTGCCAGGCGATGATGAATTTGAACGAATTCTTCTACGTTCCGTAAGTCGGTGGCCGTTGAGGTTTTAAGATTTTGTTAAAAACGAAGTAGCGATTCGCGAGTTTCGCCAAAACTTCCTTGGGAGTCGTTTTTTTTGGGGTAACTCGCTTATACTGACAGGTAGCGACGTTTTGGTCACTGCATTTAGATTGCCCGGTTTTTCCGTGTGGGATTTTTGATGAGTACCAGCCATGAATCACCATACAAAGCAGCATTCAAGCACACACTGCGGACAGTTTGGCCTTTTGCCTGCTACTCGGCGCGAGATGCTCAAAGGTACCTGTCTTGGGTTCGGTGCACTGGCGTTGGGCCGATTGCTTGGTCGTGAGGGTGCCGGTAGTGGGGCGGTTGCCAGTGGCCCAGAGGCCACTACTCTGTCGCATTTTTCTCCCCGTGCGAAGAATGTTATTTTTCTGTTCATGGGGGGTGGTCCCAGCCAGATTGATACCTTTGATCCCAAGCCGGAACTGACGCGTTTGGATGGGCAAGAGACCCCTGAGAGTATTCGTAAGTTGTTCAAACGAACGGCAACGATGGGTAATGGAACCCGCAAGCTGATGGGCAGCCCCTTTCGTTTTCAGCGATATGGCGAATCGGGATTGCCCGTTTCAGACCTGTTGCCCGCAATGGCCCGCCACATTGATGATTTGTGCATTGTGCGGAGCATGCAGCACGACACGTCGATTCATATGCCTGGTGAGTATGTGATGACGACCGGTACGATCGTGGGAGATCGGCCCAGTCTGGGTGCCTGGGTCACGTATGGATTGGGTAGTGAGAATCATGAGTTACCCGAGTACATCGTTTTTGGGTCGCCACCGCGGCCAACGTACTCCGCAGGATTTATGCCAGCCCTCTATCAGGGAACTTCCATTACGGCGGAGGGAATTCCGCACCTACAGATGCCCTGGGGCGTTTCTGCATCGGGTCGCCGCCGCCAGCTCGATTTCATTGGGCGGATGAACCAGTTGCACCGCGAGCGGAGTGATGCAGCCAACACGGAACTCGAGGCCCGCATTCGGTCGTACGAGCTTGCTTTTCGGATGCAAGTGGCTGCCCCGGAAGCATTTGACACCAACCAGGAGACGATGACGACCAAGCGGCTGTACGGGATTGGTGAGGGTGCCACCCATGACGTGGGCATGCAGTGCCTGCTGGCAAGAAGACTGGTTGAGCGCGGAGTACGGTTCATACAGCTTTACGTTGACGGGTGGGATTCCCACAGTGATTTGAAGGGAGGTCACCAGGGCTGTGCCGATCGCAGCGATCAGCCGATTGCCGGATTATTGACCGATCTCAAGCAGCGGGGGCTGCTTGACTCGACCCTGCTGGTTTGGGGCGGAGAGTTTGGCCGCACCCCGGGAGCTGAGAAGGGCGATGGTCGCGATCACTCGCCCGGCGGTTTTACCGTGTGGCTGGCGGGTGGGGGTGTGCAGGGTGGCCAGGTGATTGGCAAAACCGATCCGGTTGGTTACACGGCCATTGAGCGGCCGATTCATCCCAACTCGCTTCATGCCACGATTCTGCACGCCCTTGGCCTGGAGCAGGAGAAGGTCACATTTCGTCATAATGGCCGGGATGAGATTCCCACGTTCATCTCCAGCGAGGTTGTGCACGAAGTCTTTGCTTGATGCCCGCAAGTGAACCAGGTGTTGTTAATTATCTGGTTGCGGAGTGTCCATGGCTGCAATCCATCGGCGGAAAATTTCTACGGCCTTCTCGTCCACCCGATTGGTAGCCAGCCGCGGCATTTGTCCCGGGCCGCGGCGGCTGATGCGGGCCAACAGTTCCGAGATTTCGGCATTGCCCGGGTCTATCAGCATGGGTTGGTTGGGGAGTTCTCCGAGAGACTGCCGGGGAACGTTGACAATGTTTGCTTCAGCCAGCGGGGTGTGGTACCGGAAGTCGAGTTGCATGACGGAGTTTCCGCCCGGTTGGTGGCACATCGCACAGTTGGCGTCAAGATAAGCACGAGCCAGGTCCGAAGTGGAACCCTCGGCAGCGGTCCAGTCGGGCAGGGCTTCCAACGTGCTGGCGGGAGCGGTGGGCGGATTACGGAACAGTCCAAGCCGATCGAAGCGATCGAGCTGGTTTTCTTGGCCACCGGCAGGAGATGGCCGATTGAGTTGGCGGGTCACCAGTCCCAGCGAAAAATTTTCCTGTTTGGTGTGGCAGGCATTGCAGTCGTAGTGGTTGGGATAGTACCAGGTTTGCGTTTCAGTGCCTTCGTCGGTTTTGATTTCGAAGACCTCTTCCAGGGATCCATCAAGTAATGTCGCGTCGGTCTGCTGGTCATTCCAGCGGTAAGTGTAGCCATCCCAGCCACGGTCGCTGCGGACCATAAGTCGGGTTTCTAACCTGCGGAGCGAAGCTGGGTCACCGCGATGCATTTCCAAGGAAAAAGTTTTGATGGTCACGGTGCCAACGGGAAAATCCCAGTCATCGTTGGGGCTAAAGACCACCTGACCTTTTGCGGGAAGGGCCAGGTAGCGATCCTTGACTGCGCCATCGGACCAGAGGGGAACGTTGACGTCGTACGGGATCACCCCGGGTGCCACCTGATGGTTTGACACCGAGGTAAACAGGCCTGTTTCAGAAAGCAGGCGGGGAAAATTTTCCGGATCATACTGGTGATCAAAGGTGGCAGGCTGCAAACGGTAGATTTGTCCCCGCGTGGTCGTATTGCCGTGCGGAACCGGGGCAAAGTCGTCAAAGGCAATCAAGTATTGTTCTCCCGATGCATCTTCGCCGAATGCCGAAATCGGAAACTGACTGTGCGCGATTTTTCGAACCTGGGGCTCTTCTCCATCGCGCCGTCGTAATGCCCAGACCGACCCACTCATATGGTCGGCGCAAATATACCAGCCCCTCAGATCGCTCTGGAGTGCTCCCCGGTAGACGCTTCCGCCGGTGATCGAAACACCTTCGCTGCGTGGGTACTCCCATACAGGATCAATAAAGTTGGTATCCTGGGCGTCCGGTTTCCGACCTGCTGGAAAAGTGTGAAATCCTTCTCGCACACTCCAACCGTAGTTGCCTCCTCGAACAATCACGTCGACCTCTTCCCAGTGATCCTGCCCCACATCGGCGACCCACAAGTCACCCGTTTTCCGGTCGAACATCATAGTCCAGGGGTTCCGCAAGCCGAGAGCCCAGATTTCTCCTCGTGCTTTGTCGCCAAGATGCACAAACGGGTTGTCTTCCGGAATTGCGTAGTTCTTGCCAGGATCGGCGTGGTCGACATCAATCCGCAAGATCTTGCCTAACAGCGCTTGGAGGTTTTGGCCATTGCTGTGGGGATCGTTGGCATTGCCTCCATCCCCCAGTGGGACGTAAAGGAAGCCGTCGGGGCCAAATTGAATCGTGCCACTGTTGTGGTTCCAGAAGGGTTGGTTGACGGTCAGTACCACCTGTTTTGACGTGGGGTCCGCCCGATTTGGATTGTCGGGTGAGACCGTAAGCCGGGCGACCGACGAGCGGGTTGGGCGTTCGGTATAGTAAATAAAGAACTGCCCGTTCTCAGCGAAACGGGGATGGAAAGCCAGGCCGATCAATCCTTCTTCGAAGTAATTGCGGGCCACGCCCCCGCGCAGATCGAGAAAGGTTTTGACTTCGTCGGGTCTTACATCAGCTCGATTGGGGAATACATAGATCACGCCATTCTGACCCACAAGGAATAACCGGTTGCTACCATCGGGCGCAGAGGTGAGGACAAGCGGGAATTCAAACGAGAGTTGTGGAAAAGCGGGAGTGAGTTCGTACTGCAGGGCGGGTGTGGGAGATCCCATCAGGCGTGAGGTGTCAACGGCAACGAACTTGGTGGTTGGTGGGTCTGCGGTTCTTGCTGGACCTGCCATTGAAAATAGCAGCGCGCTGACGCCAAGGGCCAAAGAGAGGATCAAACGCATGGTGTTTCTCTAGGCGAAATTGTGACGGGAAAGGAAATAGCCAAAGTTGTGGTGGGCTGCTTGAACAGATCGTATTACGGATAGGCTTAAAATAGGGGTTCGCCGTGCTATTGGGAGTCAAGCAATTTTTGATTCAACCAATTGGTCAGGATTTGCTTGTAGTGAACCTGGTTGGGAGCCGTCCAACCGCCAATGCCGTGTCCCCCTCCTACGACGGCGACAAGTTCACATTCGGCACCAGCGCGGCGCATGGCATCTTGCATACTGTGCGCTTGTTCGATCGGCACGCCATAGTCGCGTGTGCCGTGGATCAGAAGGTAGGATGGCATTTCCGGATGAACATGCGTCACAACCGTAGCATCGGTAAGCAGTGGTTTGTTTTTATCGGTAACCTTGTCAAAGCCTAGAAATGCGGCCATGCCACCGGAAATACAACCTCCTTCCGGCCGAGGTACCGTGTAGCCGTCCATCGCGCAGGGGTTTTCGGTAACCCGCAACAAAAAATCGTGCTCGCCGTAGAACGAAATTACCGTAGCAACCTTGTTATTAGGTTGATACTTGGCGCCAGCGTGGGAGACCAACATCCCGCCTGCCGACTCTCCCATCAACGCCAGATGGTCGGGATCGATACGGAGTTTACGACTGTTTTTTTTGATGAAACCAATGGCCTGCTGGATATCGTCAGTGGCTGCAGGGTAGGCGTGTTGAGGCGCAAGGCGGTAGTTGGCGGAGATTACCGAAATTCCGCAGGCAAGGATCAAGTCGCGAATTTCGCCAAATCCGGTACTGATGTGGGATTTGTCACCTGTGACAAATCCACCGCCATGAATGTAAATGACAGCCGGGTGGACCTTCTTGTCAGGGATCAGGTAGGCGTCAAGTGTGAGGGGGGGGCCACTTGGCTGGGCATACACCAGGTCTCTGATGACTTCAGGGTTTTCCGCAAAGGCAGGTGAGCCAGACCAGAGAAAGAGACAGGCCAGCACAGGAGCTTTACGCCAGAGGAGGGCAGCAAGGGGAGTCATGGTTGAGTCGTTGTGTTGGTGGTGGGTTGGTGGTGGGTTGGTGAAAAAAACGCGACGCATTCTTGAGAGTCCGCTAATGCATTACCCGGGGTTTGACCAATCATTGATCAAAGGTGAAATATACCAAAATCTTTCGAAGTGGTTTAGGTTTTTTTATCCGAAGTTCTCCAGGCCGGTTGACAGTTTCCACCGTAGAAAAAGGTGCTGCAGTGTTGTTGTGGGGCATTCTTTGTGAGCCAGAGTCATTCGGCGTGAACCGGTGCCCTGATTGAAAATGGTTATGAAAATGCATAAGTGCAGGCAACGTTTTAAAACCTGTTTGTAAGCGAATTTCCGCCTGTGGCGTTCATCGCTTGAGCCATTCCAGGCTTGCCCGCGCATCGGCTTCGAGGTGAGTTCCGCGATAAATTTTCACCGAAGCAAACCGGTCGTAGCCAATCTCGCCAAGAGTTTCCAGCACTGCGGAAAAATCGATGTGACCGGTTCCGAATTCCCGCCCATTGCTTTCACAAAGATGGACATGGCGCAATTGCCGACCACAATCGCGAATCGGCTGAAGTAAATTATGCTCTTCGATATTCATGTGAACCGTGTCGACCATCGGCAGAAGGGCAGGGGAGTGAACTTCCTGAATCAGCCGGAGGACTTCGGCAACGGTGTGGTTGAAGCCCACTTGCAAGTGATTGATCGGTTCAAGGACAAGGTCGACACCTTGGGAGTGGGCCGCTTCGGCAACATTACGAAGGCAATTGATAATTCGTTGGTTGGCGGTTTGCAGGTCGGGCTCGTCGGATCGCAAGCCTTGCAGCAGGCCTACCACGAGAATGGCATCGAATGCGGATGCGATGTCGACGTATTCGCGGAGTCGGTCCACCGTACGTTGCCGCACCCGTTTGTCTGGGGAGCTCAAGCAGAAGCCTTTGTGATAGGCCTCGCCGGTCAAGAAGGAGGGCACCGTGAGCCCGGCCTCGGTTGTCCAGTGCAGAAGTGTCTCGACTTCACAGCCCAGCGGACGTGTTACCTGGAGTTCGACCCCCTCGTAGCCGCAATCTTTGACCAGGTCAAAAGTCCTGCGGATTTCATTGGAAGATTCAAATGACGTAAGTGGTTCGAGTAAAATGTAGCTGTAGTGGATCATGCGAAACAGATCTTTCAAACCTTGCTCTTCTGATGAGACAGGTGGGCCACGGCCCATAAAACCAGCAGCCAAGCGCAAAGGGCAGCACTGGACCTGATTTTATTCCGCCACTGTCTGCAGTTCGAGAGGCCTGCGGTTGGAATCTGAGGTCACTGGACGAGAGGCAGTTTAAGTCTAAAATACTTACTCACTTTCCCTAGGCATCCGCTATTATATCCCTCCCTAAACATTTATCTGGCCCAATTATGATGGAATCGACTTCGCGACGCAGTTTTTTGAAGATTGCCGGTGTCGTATCGGCCGGTTTTGCAGGATTAAGGCTTGCCACGTCCGGGCAAAATCACGTGGCTGCCAAGAGTGCTACTTCGTTTCGCTATGGACCCCTAAAGACGGACCCGCAGGGAGTGGTTGATCTTCCCGAAGGTTTTTCCTATCGGGTGATGTCCAAGGCTGGTGAGCGGATGGACGATGGCTTGTTTGTACCGGGCATGCATGACGGTATGGCTGCTTTTCCTGGTCCAGATGGCAAAACGATTCTCGTGCGTAATCACGAATGCGGGCTTAGCCCGGCACGCGATGGAGCTTTTGGCTGGAATCTCGAATTGCTGCGTGGTTTTGACCGAAGCAAATTTTATGATCGTGCTTTTGGAGGAGCGCCACCCCTTGGGGGAACAACGACTTTAGTTTATGACACCGTCACGAAGAAACTGGAACGCCATTTTCTCAGCCTTGCCGGAACTCTCCGAAATTGTGCTGGTGGCCCCACTCCCTGGGGAACCTGGATTAGTTGTGAAGAGACTGAAGACCGTGCCAACCGGAGTCTCGAACATGACCATGGGTACAACTTCGAGGTTCCTGCCTCAAGCGAGATCGGTCTTACTCAACCAGTACCGTTGCGGGCGATGGGCCGATTTCGTCACGAAGCCGTGGCGGTTGACCCTTTCTCGGGCATTGTGTACGAGACCGAAGACAGGGAAGACGGACTGATTTACCGTTTTATTCCCGATCAGCCGGGACATCTGGTTGAAGGTGGTAAATTACAAGCTTTGGTCATTCGAGGGCAATCTGGTGCTGACACGCGGAATTGGCTTGCCGAAGGGCCAGATGCTGCCGTCACAGGGTTGATACTTCCGGGAACTGTTTTTGATGTTGCCTGGATTGACCTGGACGAAGTCGATGCGCCAAACAGTGATTTGCGGTTTCGCGGACACCGAAGCGGAGCTGCCCGATTTGCCCGTGGAGAAGGCATGTGGTACGGCAACGACTCCATCTATTTTGCTTGTACCAACGGCGGCCAAAAGAAACTTGGCCAGATTTGGCGTTACGTGCCAAGCCCGTTTGAAGGAACGGGCGAGGAGGATCGCCAGCCAGGGCGCCTGGAGTTATTTATTGAGCCCAACGATGTGTCCCTGATTGAGATGTGCGATAATCTCACCGTCGCTCCCTGGGGGGACGTCATACTTTCTGAAGATGGACAACCTGACCAATACATCGTAGGGGTAACCTCGTCAGGTCGGATTTACCAACTTGCCCGCAACTCCATCAATGGATCAGAATTTTCCGGCGTAGTAATGTCACCCGACGGGTCAACGCTATTTGCTAATATTCAGGACCCGGGAGTTACGCTCGCGATCGATGGTCCTTGGCGACAGAGTTAGCCGATCATCCAGGCCAGGTTGTGGACCCGCTGGGCGTGGTCGTTACTGGTCTACTTGTCGCCGAATCGACTGGCGACGCTCCTTGCCGCTGCGGTCACCTGCTGCATTGTCGGCCGGCGGTATTTCCTCGGTCGCTTGTGGTTCAGACGCCAACTTGGGGTCACTGGTGGCTGTGCGACGTTGTTGTTTTCGGTTCTCTTCCCCGCTACGTTTTTCGATCAGATGTTGGAGCTGGGTAGGAATTGGCAGCGTTTCAGACATAGTTGAATCTCGCGGTTTCTGCCGTAATCACATTCACTCCGGGTATCGCAATATTTCGGGCATCAACCCGTTGGGACCCGAAGAATTATAGCTCACATCGGGTGCCAGGATGGTTTCGACCGTGTCGGGACAAGCGTCAAACGTTGGAGGTAGGATCAGATCGTATGGAATACGCACACGTTGTGGTGGGCAGGGGTGGTGACAATTAACGGGGTTTCGAATGGCATCAAGCAGTTCTGGTTCCCAACGACGTCGATCGGCCCGGTAGAGTGGACCTACGAGTAAGGGGGTTGTCGCCCGGCGAAGTTCGGTTTGTTGTCGGGCTTCGGCGCAGGGGTGCAACGGTATGATGTGGGGAACCAGGGCAATGATGACCTCGTGCCGTTCTCGCTTCACAGTCCGTTGCTGGAATGCACGCCCAATGATGGCCAGGTCTCCCAGCCAGGGGACTTTGTTCTCTACCTCACGGTCAGTTTCCTTGATTAAACCACCAATCACCATTCCATAGCCGTCGTTAAGCATGACGGTCGTTTCGACTTCGGTGGTTTCCTCTTCGGGCAAGGTTGTTGTGGGATTAATCTGCCCATGTGAGACCTCTGGCTTGACGGTCATCACGACGCGACCGTCATTGCTAATGATCGGAGTTACCCGCAGCACTACTCCCACGTCGAGAAATTGAACATCCTGCAACGTGCTGGTTTGAGTGGTCGTTGTGACAAAGAAACCAAGTTGTTCACCGACCTGGATCCTGGCTTCCTGCCCGTTGAGGACTAACACCTTGGGAGAGGCAAGTGTTTTTGCATCGGTCGTTGTTTTCAAGGCCTCGACCAGCGCATTCAGGTCTGTTCCCTTAATGTGGAGAAGAAAAGCAGGGCTTGCGTTTGGGTCGGCAAACCCGTTGGTTTCGAATGTGACACGCGAATTGGCAATACGGAAAATTTCCTTAAGGTTCACGCCATGTTTCAAATCATCTTCGAGATCCACTTGCAGGACGTGTGCCTCAATCAGGACTTGTCTTGGAGGACAATCGGCCTGGGCAATGTAGGCTTCGATGCGGGCCAGATATTCCGGCAAATCTTCAACGACCAGCTGTTGCCGAGTCTTCATTTTGTTAGTGGGGTCGGTTTCTGAGATAAACGATTGTCCGGCTGGCGAGAGTAATCCTTGGACGACGCGGTTCATTTCCGCAGGAGAGGCAAAGTTGAGTGAAAAGACGCGCAATTCCCGTCCCTGAACCAGGGGCGACACCCTTGCGGCACTCTCAATTGGCGTGACCATGATGATGTCGCGATGAAGATGCCAGGTATAACCGTTGACTGTCAGAATCGAGTTTAACGCATCTTGCAGCGACACATTGGTAAGGTTTACCGAAACAGGAAGCTGAACGTTGTTGCTGGTGACAAGGTTCAGACCATGCTGCTGAGCAATCGATGTGAGCACCACATTCAGAGGTACGCCGCGGGCAACCAGCGAAATGAGTTCGTCTTGAATCGCAATTTGCAAGCCTGAATCGAGTGATGGCTCAGCCAGCGGAACGGTGAATTGTCGACTGCGTGCATGATCGGTTATGGGTGAGGGGAGTGGTTCGCTTGGTGAAGCAGGAGACATTTCTGTCACATGTTGGCGGACAAGAGTTACTCCGTTTTGGGGAACCGTCGTTTGGCCGGTGTTTGCAGGCTTGTCGGTGACCACGGGCGACGATGGCAGGCCAGGGGAGGTGGGTTGCGCCAAAAGTGGTTCGCCGCTGATCGGGCTGGCCAGGCCAAAACTCAAGGGAAGCAGAAGCAGGACCGAGAGCCAGCTGTAGCGAAGTTCGTCGAAGAGCTTTACGAGCTGGTCCATTCGAGTCCGTGAAAAGTACCGTCGTCGCCGACAAGAAAGAATCGGTTGTCATGGGCAAATGGTGGAACGTCGGCACCCATATGGTTTCCAAGCCAACGCACGCCCACCAATCTGCTAGCATCGAATGCACTTTGCACAAGCTATAGATTCGGTATAACCCGATTTGTCCCTATCATCTGAAAAATCGACCTGCAGTGGTCAGGGACTCCACCCAAAACTGGCCCGGTTTTGGGAAGGTGTTTAGCCAGCATCGGGTCGTTCCAGGACAATTCCGTCCGTGCGGATTTCTACGACCCTCGTTCCATTGCGGAGGATTTCTCCCTCGCGGACAACCTGCGAATCAATCACAGCCATGGTTCCGTGACGGGAATGGAACATCATTTCAGGGATTTTGTTGGTAAACCGGGAGTCATTTGTAGAATGGGCATGCTCCATTTGTCCGGCCAGGGCTGTTCTTTCCCTGCCGGTTGTGGGTGGTTGGTTCTGCTCCCCAGGCTTTTGAGTGGTGATAGAGAAGGGGTCGTGCTTGAGGATTTCAGCTAGCGTTTGCTGGGGCCAGTTTCGCAGCGAATTTTTACTCGTGCGGTTGGGCAGCTTGGCCAAGGTTGCCTGTGGAACCTGTCGCGATGTCGTGGAGCTTACTCTAGGAGTATCGGTTTGTGAGTCATTGGCCCCGCTGAATGTGTGGTACAGCATGACGATCAGTAAAGTTGCCAGCACGGGAATGATAGCAATCTTAAGTTTTTCTGGGATTGCTGAAGAAGGGATATCAGGCATGGTGGGCACCTTCGGCTACAAGCGGGATCATACGGTTGGTCACGGTTTCGCGGAGAGGAGCGAAAAAGATCCGCAAGGTTATTTCGATGGGATAGCCTTCGGAGTTGCCGACGGACTGGCTGATTTGCAAATCGCGGACAACACACAAACGGCGCAGCTCGGTGAGCCCTGCCAGAAAGTGACAAATCGATTGATAGGAAGCATGGGCAGATAACTTCACGTCCATTTTGGAGTGGGTCTTTTCATGGGTGGTGCTGTCTCGACTGAACTGATGAATCGAAACGTCACTCTCCCTCGCTAGCCTTGCCAACTGGCCAAGAAATACCGATTCTTGTGGTACCGAAGGAATTCGAGCAAGTAGTTGATCGAGATGGATTTCCTCGCGATCGAGTTGCTGCTGAAGATTGTCGTGGGTCGACACAAAGGCTTCAGCCTGCCGGAGGCATTCCAGCTTTTCGTTGGCTTGTGCTGTGAGTGAGGCTGTTTCTTTCTGCATGGGAGTGAGCAGGAAGAGATAAAGCAGGGCCGCGACGCCGAGTGTAGAACACAGCCCCGTAGCGTGTAGCGACCAGCCAAGTCGTGGGAGGTTTGAAAGTGAGTTCATGATGGAGGCCTGTGCGTCGTTATTCGTATCGACAGGAGAGATTGAATTTTCGCCGGTCGTCATCGTCTGAGATCGCGCGCGACGATTCGAGCAGAACACGATCGAACACGTTGTAGTCCTTCAAGGCAGCGACAAATCGTGTTACCGCAAGATCACTTGGTGCAGTCGCCTGAAGTTGTAATTCGTAGACTTCATTATTTTGCGTTACGGTTTGGCCAGGATCATTTTCCGACCGGAGGGTGACGACCTCCTGGACGGTTGACAGTGTAAAATGTTCGATACTAATTTTGCTTTCGGGCTTGTTAGACCCCTGGCTCACCATTCCTACCAGCTGTAAAGGTTGACCGCTATTATTTTGCATGGCGACCAGAGATTCGCGTTGCTGTAAGGCGTCGAGTCGCTGCCGAATGTGTTCGATTTGTTCGACCTGTTTGAGGGCAACATCGGTGCGTGATCCGACGTGTGCAAGTGTGTCTCTTTTAGCACCGAGCATGGAATACTCGTGGCTACACGCGATCATACCAATCAGGGCGGCCAACAAGGTCACCGGCAGCCATTGTCGAAGGCGTTTTCGACGCAGCAGGCGACGACGTTCAGTCAAGGGTAGCAAGTTGAGGTGCATGGTCAGGCCATTAATGGGATAGCAGAAAGGGCGATCGCTTTACCAAGCATCGCCTGGTGGCCAAAAGGATTGGCTGTGGACATTGCTTGTGCAGAGAGACTCCAGGCGGTTGTGGGAAGAGCCAGTTGTTCAGCCAGTAGCTGGTCGGTACCTTTTAGTGCCGCTCCGCCGCCAAACAGGCAAACATGCTGTGGTACTAATTCGGGATGCTCATAGGCGATAAACTGCAATGTGCGTTGCAGTTCTTGCACGGCCTGTTTAACCGGTTCTTTGGTCAGGTTGCAGATGGTCTTCTGGATTTCGCCGGGTGTCTGGTCGTCGTCGGTTTGCAGCCCGTACTTGCCCAACAGTTGGCAAGCTTCCTCATGCGTGAGCTTCAATCCAGTCTGGAGGTTGGCGACGACCTTGCGAAGTCCGCACCCGCTGAGCAAACGCGTGAAACAGGGAGTGCCGTGCCGCACGATAGTCAGCCAGATCGCATCAAATCCCCAGTCGACTGCGACAATTATTTCCGCGGACATGGTTGGAGGTGCCATGGCGATTGCGCGGGCTACCGCAAAAGGGTGGGTGTCGATGGCCTGGCATTGGAGTTTTGCGAGATTCAATTCCGAAGCTGCTGTTTGTGCTGCGTCGGTTGGGGTAGATACCACATGGACCAGGCAGTTTGCTTGATTAGAACGGCAAGGGTTGGTGCGCCAGAAGCCGGCCTGGTAATCACCAGGTCCACGATCGTCGGTATAGTTCAACTCCGCATCAACCAGGTGCAATAATTCTGCGTCGGGTGCCGACGGCAGATCCAGTATGCGGAGTTCTGAAAGGGGCGTCGGTAACAAGCACGCTGCAGGTCGAGATCGCCAGCGGTGGCTGCCTTGAAGGGTGGTATGGAGAATATCGCGCAATCCTGTCAACGAGTGGTCCCATTCAGCAGAGGGCCTGGGCAGGATTTGTCCAAAACGAAGCTGCCAGCCGTCATGGTAGCGTTCGACTTGTGCCAGCTTGATGGTCGACGTACCGATATCAACGCCGACCCAGCCGCAACGCTGGCGGTGTTGCAAGTCGTTTTCAGGTTGGACTGTGGTGACGGTCATTGGGATGGAAGAATGTTCAAGGTGGGAATGGCGGGTCAAGTCAAAAGGAACAAGCCAGGTTACGGTGTCGGGCGGGCAGCAATTTTTTCGAGGCGTGCCAGTCGGCTGTCCATAGTTTTGAGGATTTGTGCGATCTCGCGCAGGACTTGTTCCGAGCGTTCCGAGCCGCTCAGAAATGCTTTTCGCGTTTGGCCCTTCGTGATTTCGGCTTGCGCTGAATTGGTGTTCGTCAGCCAGCCACCAGCCAGGATTGCCAGGAGAAGCAGGCCCAGAAATAGGATGGGACGAACCGTCGATTTGAAGTTTGTGGATGAATGCATTTGGATTTCCTAGATTGGTACAAGGTGCTATCGATGATACTTAATGAGACATTGTAGAGACGTCCAGGAGAGGTACGATCACAGCCAGTACTACGATCGCCACGAAAACGCCCATAACAACAATGACGGCTGGTTCGAGCAGTCGCACCAATTGCCGCACATGTCGTTCACCATCGTCTTCATAGTATTCTCCAATCAGCAACATCACCATGCCGAGTTTCCCCGTTTTTTCAGCCGTTGCTATCATTTGGGCGGCACCAGCAGGAATGAAGTTTGCTTCTCTAATCGTTTTTGCAATACCGTTGCCGTTCAGCACCTCGCGTTCAATGTTATCGAAGACGCGACGGAAGAATTGATTCTTGACAGCAGATCGGCAGAGCCGCACCGATTCCAAAAGAGGAATGCCTGTTTGTAGCATGGTGCCGATCAATCGAAACATGCGTCCTGCCAACAGTAAACGGGAAGCGTCGCGGAGGAGTGGTAAATTCAGAACGATTCGATCCCAATAACGGGTTGCCTGTTCGGTATGGCGCATCCTCCAGAGTGCCAGCATGGTGATCACCAGTCCGGCTAAGAGTAGCAGGCTATGGTTGCGCAGGACTTGGGCTGTATCGAGCAAAAGCTGGGTCATAGGTGGGGCTGGCCTTCCCAAACTGACAAAGACCTTGCCAAATTGTGGCAAGACAAAGAACACCAGTGCGTTGACCACAACGGTTGCAATACCAATCAATACCAGCGGGTAAGCCAAGGTTGACTGCAGTGTACTTCGCAAGCGAATTTCGTTGCGGATTTGCTCGGCAAGTCGGCTCAACACTTCATTAACCGTGCCGGCAGACTCGGCGGCAGCAATGCTGGCAACATACGCTTCACCAAAGACATCGACGTGTTGTTTCATGGCGACCGATACTGGGTTGCCGGATGAGATGTCGCGGAAGAGTTCATCCAGTAGTTTGCGTAACCTCGGGTTGCGCGAATCCTCCGCAGCAGACCGGATTGCTTCGGCGAGATCGATTCCTGACTGACACATGATTGCCAGTTGAGAGGTGAGCATCAGCAGGTCAGTTCGCTTGATACCACTGCGTCCTTTGGTGCCGAAGGTAAACCTGGCAGCTGTACGAGGCTTGCTTTCCTGAAACGAGAGTGGAAAGAGCCCCTGCTCGCGCAGTATTTGCTGGGCTTCGCTCAGCGAAGCCGTATCAAGGACGCCGTTTGTCAGCCGTCCCTCTCGTGATTTCGCGGTGTACTGTAATTCCATCGAAAAATTTTCGTCTAGTCAAAAAATGCCACGCGAATGATTTCTTCGAGGCTGGTTTTTCCAGCTTCGGCGAGGTGAAGTCCCTCGGCAAACAGGGTGGTTTCTTCCTGTTCATGTTGCAGTGCCTGGATTGTTTCCAGATCTGCCCCTGCCGAAATTGCCGCGCGCAGTTTGCGGGTGGCAGTCAGTAGTTCGTAAATTCCAATTCTTCCTTGAAAACCAGTGTCGTAGCACTTCGAGCATCCTTCTCCCCGGACAAATTGACGCCGCGCATCTCCCTCGTAGTGGATCATGTCGAGGAGCTCTGCAGGTGGATAGTAAGTTGTTTTGCAATTAGGACAGACGGTTCGAACCAACCGCTGGGCAATGATCCCAACAAGTGCAGCTGAAATTTTGTAAGGGGCAATTCCCATGTCCATCAGTCGTGTAATCGCACTGGCACTATCATTGGTGTGCAGTGTGCTCAGGACCAGGTGTCCCGTAAGGCCAGCTTGAATTGCAACCTCTGCTGTTTCGGCATCGCGAATCTCTCCTACCATAATCACGTCAGGATCTTGTCGCAGGATCGCCCGCAGTACCTTGGCAAAGGTCAGCGACTTTGCTCTCTCCATCTGGACCTGGTTGATCATTTCCAATTGATATTCGACAGGGTCTTCGACGGTGACAATGTTGTGCTGTGCCGATTTGATGAGTTCCACGGCTGAATAAAGCGTGGTCGTTTTTCCACTACCGGTGGGACCGGTGACAAGGACCAGCCCATACGGTCGGGCAAGCATGTCTTTGATTGGGCGGAGCTGCCGGCGAGGAACGCCCAGTTGTTCGAGGTCGAAGGTTACATTGCTGCGATCGAGTACGCGAAGGACGACTTTTTCGCCGAGCACGGTTGGGAGGGTCGAGCAACGCAGGTCGATCTCGCGTCGTTCAACCAGGACGTGGGTCCGCCCATCCTGTGGCACACGTTGCTCCGCAATATCCAACTTGGCGATTACCTTGATGCGAGAGACAATTGCAGCGTGGAAATCGCGACGTGGTCGCAGCACTTCGCGAAGCTGGCCATCGAGGCGAAAGCGAATCGACGAATTTTTCTGGCCTGGTTCGATGTGAATGTCGCTGGCACCCTGCCGTACCGCATGGACAATAATATAGTTGACCAGGTTGATGACCGGACTCCCTTCGGCCAGCGACTGCAAGTCCTGGAGATCAACTTCGAAGATTTCTGGATCGACTTCAACCGCGTCTGCCTCGATATCGGCCGAAACGGTGTCGACTGCAAAGTCTTCTTCATAGGCACGTGGCAAAAGTTTTTCGATGGCTCCCTTCAGTGCCAGTATCGGTCGTACATGGACCCCTGTGATCCGCTCGATTTCATCGAGGTGATGCAGATTTTGCGGCTCTGCCATGGCCACGGTAAGTTCGCCATTGACGCAGAATAACGCCAGTGCGCTGAACGACTTGGCCTGCGTGTGCGGCAGGATGCGAACGACCGCAGGGTCAATGAGCCCCTCCCGTAACTTCACAAAAGGCACGCCGAGGTTCTCGGCAATAAAGGGAAGGAGTTGTTCTTCATCCACAAACCCGAGTTCGACCAGCGTTTCTCCAAGCCGCATTTTCTTGGATTGCTGCTCACCAAGCGCTGTTTCCAGCTCTTGTGGAGTGAGCAGGCTGGCGCGTACAAGTTGCTCTCCCAGCGGGGCTGGGAGCATATTTGTGCGGTCCCTTTTTGAATCAACCGTTTGGGCCAGCGTATTCATCGTGTAAAGCTCCCCACGGCACCGATGAGTTCATCAAACGTTGCC
The DNA here is from genome assembly GCA_965243695.1 of Lacipirellulaceae bacterium. Lineage (GTDB taxonomy): Bacteria > Planctomycetota > Planctomycetia > Pirellulales > Lacipirellulaceae > JAKVCB01. The sequence goes on from CBDEWC010000047.1 coordinate 286,248, forward strand.
AGTTGGTGATCGACTGCAGTAATTCGCAAAATATCACGGCAGAGTGGATTCGCGCTGGCCAGCTTGAGGCGACCTCCGAGATTGGTACACCGACCGTGGGCATCGAGCAGCCATTCCAGGCCGGTGCTGTGGATGAACGGTACCTGGGTCAGATCCAACACCAGCCGGGGTGGCCCGTTCGAAATCACTTGATCCAGCAGCAGGCTCAGCTCTTCCACCGCATCGGTGTCGAGCGGGCCGTCACCACCAATCACATCGATGATCCCTTTTTTTTCGAGTTTGAACATGGTGTTTCCCGTCTTTAGGCTAGCAGGGTAACGTGACGGTAAAGCGGGTACCTTTGTTGAGTTCGCTATGAACGTCGATCTTACCTCCGTGCAAACGTACGACCTCCTGGGTAAAAGCAAGACCAAGTCCGTTGCCGGAGATCTCTCGTACGCGGGTGTCTGCACTACGGAAAAATTTTTCAAAGATGTGTGGCACCTCATCCTGCGATATTCCGACGCCAGAATCTTCAACGTAGATTGCCAGTTCCTCGAGTTTTTGTTCAACCGTGAAGCTTACGCGGCCGCCTGTTGGTGTGTACTTGGTGGCGTTACCCAACAAGTTCACCAGCGCCGATGTGAATTTATCTTTATCGAGGGACATCCTGGTAAGTTTGGGAGGTAGATGGACGTCCAGCGAGATCTCTTTACTTTTCATTTCTGGAGCAACATGATCCATCACCTCTTCAAAAAGTCGCATCAGATCGGTTTCGTGCCGTTTTAGATTAAGAGAACCAGCTTCCATCTGGCTGATGTTCAGCAATTCGTCCACAAACCTCGATAGTCGAGTTGCCTCGGCGTTGATGATGTTGCAGAATTCCTTCTGTTGGTCGACGTCGATTCCCTCTTCCAGGGCGAGTGTTTCCGCATAAGCCTTAATATTGCCGAGTGGAGTCCGCAGTTCATGGGTGGCAGTCAGCACGAACTGGTTTCGCAACGCATCGGCCAGAAGCTGCTGGGTGATGTCGCGCACCGTCCAGATTTCCTGGCACGCGTCGGTGGCCTTGTCGACAAGCGGATGGCGGGAGATCTGCAAAACTCCGTCGTGGATTGTCGGACCACGATGGACTTCAAATGAACCATTACCGTTTTGTCGCGTTAATTTGTCTGTGATTTCCTCTGCATTGGCTGCAGACTGGCACTGCAAAACATCCAGCAGGCTGTGGCCAACGACATGCGTTGTTCCGAAACCCTGCGCCAATGCCTCAAAGGCTTGATTGGCAAAGGCGATTTGAAATGAATCTTCAGTTACGGCAATGGGGGTGGGGAGCTGCTGGAAAGTACGGACCACCCATTCCTGCTTGAGGTCTTTGACGGCTTCCGAGAGCCGCTCCTCAAGATTCGTCCACACCTGTTGGTGGCTGATCCGGTCCAGAATGGCATTCCAACCCTGGCTGACGGGGTCACTCCCTGTGAGACAGCGAATCTCGGCATGGTTCAGCGAGGTGACCTGGGACACATGGTGAAGCTGCTGCTCAATGAGCGAATTGAGGCGGGTTGACTGGTAGAGAACAGCGGCACCGATGAGCAAGATAACGATCGGGCCAGTCACCGCAATCCCCGCCAGCGGGATGAGTGAGTTGCGATAGGCCAGTGCTAACGAGGTTGCCAGACAGAGCAACAGACACGCCAGTCCAAACATCAGGTATTTGGTAACCAGACGTCGGTTCAGAGGAACAGGTTGTGCTGCAGTTGCCATTTTATACCTGCTACGAAACGAATCAAAAACCTGTCCCGCAGCTGGTCAGAGAACGGTACTTTCTCGCCTCGGTTCAAGTTGGTTTGTCCGGCTCAACCATGGACTGGTGTGAACTCCAGCAGCGAGCAGGCAAACGCAACCACCTCACCTGGACTGAATGGTTTGTGAAATACCTTAGCCAGGCGGTGGACCTCGTTCATCCTGGTGGAATCAATTTCCAGACCCTTTGCGGAACAAAGAACAATGGGAACCTCACGATTGATCGAGTCCGTGCGGATTGCTTCGCAGAGCTCCTCGCCACTCATGTGTGGCATTTGGTAGTCGGTGATGACCAGGTCAAACAATTCCTGGCGAGCAGCCTCGGCAGCTGTCGCGCCGTCGTAAGCACAAGTGACGACAAAACCTGCCCGTTCCAGGCTGAACGCGAGCAACTGGGCCATGACGCGATTGTCTTCAGCCACGAGGATATGTTTTGACATGTTGTCCATCGTATTGATCTCTGTAAAGCAATGGCTGGGTGCAACTTGTCCTCAAAGGCGACCTGCCCTCAAAGGATCGTGCTGCCGAGCTCATCAGTTTTACCAGGAGACATAAACACCGTCGTTAATCCGAAGTTCACCGGTCGAATTGTTATAGACCCATCCTTCGCTGCCAGGTTCCACGGACGTGATTGGGCTCTGCGACGAAGCAACGACTTCAGGATTTTGGTTAGCTCCTGTTTGTGGCGCTGGAAATGGCCCTTGAAGGTATGGCAGTAGTGTGGTGGTAATCGCTGAAGCACTTGGATAACTGCCATTTTGAGCCCGATACATTTCGATTGCACCGCGAAGTACGGAAAGTGACTGGCGCGTCGCGTTGTCTCTTGCATCGTTGGCGGTATCAAACATCTTGGGGGCCGCAACAGCTGTAATGATGCCGAGAACCAGTATCACAATGACTAATTCCACGAGAGTGAACCCTGAATTTTTCTTCTTGATCAGATGCAAACGTACCATGGCAGGTTTTCCTCCTCAGGAGAGATGTCAGCGTTGTTGGGTGATCTAACAAACGCCGCAGACGACAACGTATTCTTCTTCTACGGAAACCGTAGGTTGAGAAAAAACCGATTGCAAACTGAAAGGACGTTCTTGTTCTTGTTTTTGAAGAGGTAAGATTTCCATATGCCGTTGTCTACACGCTACACTTCTGTTGTTTGTCGATGTACTTCACTGTTGCCGGCCGTGCAATCGATGCAATGCTAATAACAGGGATAACCCGTATGAATACGCCTGAGATGAACAACCCACAGATTGCCAGGGGAATTGAAAAACTCCAGGACCTGTTTGGTGCTCTGTTTGCAGTTTGGCGGCAACAGGGTGATCAGTGGGTACCCGCTCGAGGTGAGGGTAGTGACGATGCTCCTTTGGCAGGACTGCTGCAGGAACATTATCAACCCGATCAACCCACGGTCGTACCAGTAGGGAAGAAGCAGGTTGTCGTGATGGTTCCGATTGTGACAACCAATGGGATCCCTTGTGCGGCGGTTGGCTATGCCAACATAAATCCGGCGGCACTAGCACAGCAACTCGCCGCCACGGTTTGCCTGGTGGAGGACTGGCGGCTTTCAGCCACTGATTCCCCTGTATTTATGGAACAATTGGCTCAAACCATGGAAGAGTCGACCTGGCTTCGACGACTTGCCAGACATTTTGAATTTCGTGATGTTCGTCACTCGGTGAGGGAGGTGGCCTGCGAGGTTTTGCCCGAATTGCACCAGCTTCTGCGGGTGGGCGCGTTGGGTCTTGTTCCTGTCGGCCAGACTTCTCCACGGGAGACAGGGGGCAATTTTGACCCCATGTGGTGTGGCCAAAAACCGGATGAAGAAACGGTAGCAGAGATTCTTCAGTGCTATGCGGGACAGGCGGTTCAACACGCGGTGGTTGTCAATCGAACAGCGATGGAATCGGAACTCGCGGTGAACCATGGGCTCGACTCCTTGATCCTGGTGAAGATTGCTTCGACACAACACCAGTTTGGATGGTTGCTTGCGATCAACCGAAAATTGGATTCGCAGCAGGTTCTCGCCAACGGTTCGCGGGTTGCTTCCAGCGAAACTGAATTTGGCACGGTTCAAACCAGTCTTGTTGAGGCCGCTGCCGCAATGCTTGCCACACATGCCCGCAACGTGACCCTCTTTGAGGCCAAGGAACAACTTTTGTTGGACGTCATTTCTGCGATGAGTGGTGCGATGGATGCCCGAGATCCCTACACCGCCGGCCACAGCGAGCGGGTTGCCAATCTGGCACGTGCCATCGCCCTTGAAATGGGAATGGATCGTCAACAGTGCCAACAAATTTACGTGACGGGCCTTTTGCACGACATTGGAAAAATCGGGGTCCCCGATGCAATTCTGAATAAAGCAGGTGAACTGTCAGCGGTTGAATTCGCCATGATCATGCGCCATCCTGAAATTGGTTGCCAGATCCTCGCGCAGTTAAATGAACTCTCCTACGTGCTTCCGGGGGTGCTGCACCACCACGAAACGATTGACGGAACAGGCTATCCGCACGGCCTGGCCGCAACGAATATTCCGCTTGATGCCCGTATTCTGGCAGTCGCCGATGCGTACGATGCCATGACGACTTGCCGACCTTATCGTGGGTCGATGTCGAGCGGGCAAGCCAAAGAAATTATTCGAGAGAATGCCGGTACGCAGTGGGATCCTGTTGTTGTGGCAGCCTTCTTTCGCTGTATCGACGACATAGATTCCACCAATAAAATGGCCGGGGACCTTTCAAGTGCCGGGAGTCAGCACAAAGGGTCGCCTGGGTTCACCGATCCATTATCTAATTCAGGCACTTCAACAGGCTGTTTAGAGGTTTGTTGATAGAACTCCGGCAATGGAAATAGGTTGGATTGTTTGAAGAGATCCAACAACGATCCACTGTCGGCGGCTGGCCCCTGTGTTTCTCGTGCCTGGTATTCACCACTCATGTTGCCGTAAAACAACATCGTGGCGTTTGGACAACCAATCGCCTGTTTCGGTCGATGATGTAACCCGGGCAATGGAAACCAGTTGCGCCTGGGAGGTTAAAGAGATTCTGCTTGCGGTACTGGAAATGCTGAACTGAAAGACGTCCCTCGCACGTTCTTTTTGGAGTCAGCCCCACAATGCAGCCCCTCGACCTTTCAATCGGTGTGTTATTGCGGACAAGTCTTTTTTGGTTGGTTTTTCCAACCGTTGTCACCCGAGGCGATGACAACTTGACCGTAGTCCATCTAGACGACGGTCGGGTTTTGCAGGGTACCCTGGATGTTCGCACCGATGAAACGTTCTTGTGGTTACGTACCGAAGCAGACAACTTCTCACTTGCAAGCCGGTTTCGTTGGGCGGATGTACGGAATCTCAATCCGCAGAAGACCGATCTTTCTGATGACTGGCAGCGAGTCGAAGGTGACGTTCCCCAAGGTGTTGACGTCGGCAATGAAATTGAATCGGCTATCGACGCAGAGGAAGACGCAGAGGAAGACGCAGAGGAAGACGCAGAGGAAATGGTCGTCGATGGCGAGGCCAATTGGATAGACTGGCCGACCAGTTTTCCGGAAATCTCTGAGGCTGACCCCTCGGATGGTCCATTGGTTTTTCCAGTAGCCCGTGCGTTGAGGATCGAAGCAGGTCTGGCGAATTGGGACGATGACGTAGAGCCAGATGGCCTGCGTGTGTTGGTTTCGCCGGTGGACAGCTTTGGGCAAGTCGTTCCAGTAGTCGGTTCGATTGATTTTCAATTGATTGGTCAGCGTAGGCTCGCTCGAGGTGGAGAACATGTACGCCGGCAAGATGATTTTCCACTCCTTGGAGAGTGGTCGCGACGGGTAACTCCGAAAGCATTCGGTCCTAACGGCTTCGTATACGAGTTGCCGTTTCGTAACTTTGCACCAGGGCGAGACGTTGATATAGCGTTCGAGGCGTTGCTGACAGCCCGTCTTGGAATTCCTGGAGTTGGTGTGCTGAATAGTTCAGATTCCTACGTTTTACTCCGGCCGGCAAGTTGGTTTCGTGATGACCTCCAACTCAGGACTGGTCGCCGTTACGATCGGAGAGAGTTTACACGGTTATACCAAGTGGACCCCCATCGATCCTGGGTGGGGCAGGGAGACTGAAACGGTGGGTTCCCAGGCGCAACGTTTCTTGCGGTGGAGGGATGGCCCATAACTGTTTGCGTTGAGCCAGTTACAAGCATTACCTGCAAGTGGTGCGCGGTGACAGATGGCGTAAAAGATGAGTCCTAGGGAGCGCCGGCTCGTTTGAAAGTGCCAAATTGAAGCGTCAGTCCGCTGGGAACCGTGTATGTCCCCATCACTCGATAGCAGAGTGCCTTTCTGGGATGGTAGCTAGTCCATCCGCTGGCCTGGTTGCCGCGAATCAGGGCAGAATCGGGATTGCTGTTCTGCTGGTTATCGTAGGCAAACCAGGCTGCAGCGTTCTGGCTCGTGCACTCGAGTGAAAGACAAAGTCCCTTGGTGGGGTCCAAGTTGGTATTTCCAGAGAAGCGGATTCTGTGCCACCGGGCATTCCAGGAGAGGTCGCTCTGTGGGATAGAAATCCGGTCGACAAGTACTTGGGGCAGGTTGTTGTTGTCGGGAGTATAAAGATTGACCTGCAACAAGTCGGTCGATTGGTTGGTACTGGCGAGATAAAGATCGACGTTCGTCACTTTCCATCCGGTTGCTTCGGCGGGCAGATCGGGTTTGAAATATTGGGCCCACCACTTACTAGCCTTGACTGTGTTGTAACGATTCCGTTGTGCGGAATTTTCGAGTTGGACGGGTCCTAATTCTCGCAGTTCGCCACTGTCGACCGCAACGGCGCTGTGCACCCATACTGCCTTGCCGGTGCGACCGATGCCTTGGATTTCAACCGGGTCGTCTTCGTGATTGCCGAGGTTGCCATCAGGAGGAGAACTGGCATCTTTGAGTTTCCAGCTTACCGTACCTGTGCCAAAACGGAGTGGATTGGTTTCGACTCCATCAAGGTAGCGTGTTCTCCAATTCGGGTCGGTTCGTAGGGTTTGCAGCGCCAAGTCGATGGCAGCCCGCGCGTGCATTTGTGCGGTGACAATTTCACCTGAACTTTCGCTTGATCGGCGTTCGATGCGAACGATGGTTAAAGCACTCAATGCCAGTACGCCTACCAGCAGACTGTTGATCATGACGGCTGAGTAGAGAGCAATTCCTCGGCGAGGATGGGCCAGGCGTCGTCGGTTCCAATGGGTTGCAATTAGCACGTGTGCCTCGTTTGTGTTCAATGAGCGAACCAGGCTGTGGAACGCAATGACTGTAAACGTGAAAGTAACCGCCCGTTTTTGTAGACGTTTACCGTAATTCGTTTCACGCCAGCATCATGATCCAATGGAATCGCGGGATTATCGGGATCAACGTACTCAACCACGACCCTCCGTTTCCATCCTGCTAGATGATTCAGGGGAGTGCCATCGCGCTGCTCGGGAGGCTTTTTATTCCAGGCGTGAAAGTCGTCAACATCGTTGTAGTTGTGACGGGCGCCTGTTTCTTCAGGACCGAAAGTGGGAGAGGTACTATGGGGATCGGCATACTCTTTTTCGAGAATCTCGGCGAGCAGTTCCTGCGCTAACCAAATAGCCTGCTGGTCGTCGGTGGTCGAATTGCGTTGTTGCATGACGGCGCCCACCGTTTTCATGGAGGCGACAAGAATCACGCCTACCAGCAGGGTCGAAATCATCGTTTCCAGCAGCGACACACCACGAGAGGTTAAAAGATTCGTGTTGCCCTTTGCCAGGTATCGTGCTGGTTTGTTGATGGTCATGGGTGGCTGATCTCAGGCTCGTTGAAGGTTCGCACGGCCGTTCGCATTTGCGATGCAGAATCGGCGCCAATTTGAACCGTGGCGGTAACGCCCGTGTTGAAATAGGACTCCTGCCCGGCGTTGTCGTGTGCGATTCGCGTGTGGTAAGTCAGTGTGAACATGTGCACGTTGGCGATCACCGTGGTAAGGAGACTACCGTTGAATGCCCGCTGGAGCGGGTCTCCAGGAATACCAGACCATTCATAGCGGATGGTTTCGGCAGCGGCATCACTGGTGATGTCGGAAATTGCAAACTCGATCACGGTTTCCGTATTTACGGTCTCGTTGAAGGCCACTGCATATTGAAGTTCTCTTGTAAGTTCAAAAATTGCTTTGCAGCCTTCGTTCGCCTCGTAAAAGGGTCCGACATCCACGTCAGCAGCCTTCAGCGCCAGGTAGGTTGACGACGAGAGTCCTACGAGCAGGATAGATGAAACGGTGATACTGACCAAAAGTTCCAGTAGAGTCGTACCCCGACGGCGGCGTCTGTGAGCGGTTGACGTTTGTATTGGTGGTAGATGGTAGATCATGGCAAGGTAACCCCCGTCGTCAAATCGTCAATCGGAATCGTCTTTTTGTGGGTTCCTGAGGAAACGACGATTGATCCCCTGCTATCTGGAATTCCGTTGAAGTCGAAAATTACAACCGAGTCACCTCCGAAGCTGGCGGATTCGATCGAGGCGCCATAAGGATAGGCGGACAGGTCGACCTCGTAGTTTGGAGTTGCTCCATTCAAACCGGGTACACCTGTTAGCTCATAGGTAGACGATGCAAGTTGGAATTGCACCGCCACATTGGAACTGGTCGCAATGGCATGTTTGCGGGCAAGCTTCAAATCGGAAATGACGCGGTTGGCTGCCGCATCGCGCCGACAGGCGTGCAATGCGCCGGTAAATTGTGGCAGTGCGACAGCTGCCAAAATCCCCAGGATCAGTACGGTCACAACTGTGTCGATCATAGTAAAGCCCTTGCGCCAAAAAGCGATCGGTAGAGCGTCCGGCAGTCTCTGTGGCGAGTGTCGGGCGACGCAATTGGACATCAGGGAGGGGGATGAAGGCATCAACAGTACCTTTGGGTTCCAATACGCAGGATCATGGGCTGTAGGCTCTGTTCAAGGCATGCGGCATGCGGGTCTGGCTTTACCAGCCGAGACCCGTTGCACCAACCGGCCCGTTGCACTAACCGGCCCGTTGCACTAACCGGCCCGTTGCACTAACCGGCAGGTGCATAGATATCTTGCCGTGCCTTCAGCCACAAATATGCAAGGAGTGGCCGCTTAACTTTACCTTGCAGACAAGCTCTGCTGAGTGCGAGCTGAAGAGATCTGTTTTTTGAGAACCGTTGTACCGGTTTGACGGGTTGTATCAATGATCCCGGTTATCGTGGTGTGGCTGCGAGGTTTGTTTGCTGCTTGCCTTATGCGCAGCAAGTCAGCGGTCGATAGCGGGGATAAAGCATGCCACTGAGCAGGGCTATTGAAAGCATTAGAGTTGTCGGTTCAGGGATCGCTACAACCGATAACGTGAGACTACCGAAATTCGAGGTTTGGGTATTGGTACCGGAATACGGTAAGCCATTCGGAGCCAGTTGGTTGATGTCGATGTTCAAGTTAAAAGTGCCGGCCAATGTAAAGGCATCGCCATTTTCGACATCAAGGGGGCCATTTAAATTCAGGATAAAATCATCGTTCAAATTGGACCCGCCATTCACAAGAGACAAAAATTTTCCGGTCTGACTGGTCGACCTTGTTGTGTTTGTAATGGCCAGTCCCCCGGATGGGATCAATGGGTAGTCAGTCTCGGTGACGTAATCAAGAAAGTTGTTCCAGGAAAGGCTGGAGGTGACGGCGCCACCGAACCCGGTGATGGTGTCCGATCCGTGAAAGGTCCAATCGGTGACTCCCGTACTACGAATTCCCGTGACATCGACCCGGAGCGCACCGCTGGCAGGTTGAGGGGGGGTCAGTCCCAACAGCAAGACGCCGAAGGTTGCTGGCAGGATCAAAAAGCAACGGTGGCTTTTGAAAGTGATTTTCCACAGGCGCCCCATGCCAAACTCCTTGTATTGGTGCGTTGGAGGTTTGAACTTGTCAGAGTTTATTTTGTTCAGGTTGGAAGAATGATCAAAGCCACGTTAAAAGTGGCAGGATGAACGAGCGTGGCGTGATTCATGATGGAAGTTACCTTGTCGTGATCCAAAATGATCTAGGCTCGAGGTCGCTGTCCCACGGGATGACCAGTATACGTAGGTTGGGCTGGGTGTCCAGCCAGCCTGTTGGCAAGATCGAGAAAAACCAACGGGGTGGAGCATGTTGCTGCTGGAAAACGATGGTTAAACTGGCAATTACTGGCGAGGCGGAGATGCGCGCTTTGTGCCTGGATGGCAGCTTCGCTTGGCAGGTTGACGTGGGCTGGACTTTTGATTTCGGCCTCACTTAGAATTTTCCACAAATCCTCCATGGCCATCTGAATGATAGGCGTGTTATTTTCGTCCTCCCAGGTTGAGATGTGGTTGGCGTAATTTGGAGTTCCTCTATGGTTGAAGTGGACGGGACGCCCTTCTTTTTTGTGAGTATGGATTTGTGCAACAAATGGCCGCGACCGTGTAAGGCTGTGATGGGGTGTGGGCGGAATGCAAGTGGTCTTTTGGACCGGTGGCGACAGCACTATTTGCGGTATCAGTAGCCGTACAATCGGTAGAACAAGAGAACCGGTGTCGCGACAAGACTGGCAAGCATTCATCCTGTAGGTAAAATAACGGCCCCTGTAATTTGAACTTTTGTTTTTGATAGGACCGCTGGTCAAATGTCGTGAAGCGCTGAGGCAAATAGGCTGCGAACTGACCCGCGATTTGGTTTCAACGAAAAGCCAATTCTCCATACCTGGTTAAATGATGATGGATTACTCTTGGCAGACAATTCCTCGTGAAGAGGATGAGTTGCCCATTGTTCTGGTCGATGTCGACGGGACAATGCGTGGGGACGTTTTGCCGATGATCCGCATGGTTCGCCTGCTGATACCAAACTACATCAAGAAACTCACGTTTCAGGAACCAGTCAATGCCCACAAGGCATTGAAATTTTTGGTCAATATCACAAAATTATGGGCGTTACGGACGATTTATAGTGAGCAGAGGCGTCGTTACAAACATCTGTTTTCGGAACTTCACACTCTCGCAGCTGCGGTTCTTGAAGGAACGGAAGTCGAAGCACTTCGCAGCAACTACCGCACGCACTTGTTGCGCGTCAAACGGTTGTGGCATGCTGGGGCGGTCAACCTGTTGCGACGGTTAACAGCCAATTCGAATGTCGTGCTTGTGACCGGTTCTGAGCAGGTGCAAACTGAGGAATGTGTTCGCCTGCTGGCTGACCAGGGAGTTTTGACCAGGCGGATTTTTGTCCGGGGAAGTCTCTACGGAGTTGATCAGGTGAGTCAAAAGTTTACCGGGAAAATCGATCACCTTAACGTGACGATTGACGGAAAACGCGACGTTGTAAGGCCGATAGTTCAGCAGAGTGGCGAGCGAATTATGGCGGCCATTGGGAACAGTCGTCCCGATCGGGCCCTGTTCGAAGCGGTGAGGCCCAAAGGTCTGAATGTATTGGTTTGCCCAGGTGCTGTGTTTCGGGCGCGCAAAGAGAGGGCATTTGTAATCCGCAAGCTGCGACGGAGCGGTTATCGACTGGTTTGGAATGTAGCCGACTGGGTAAACGCAGGGCAAAGCCAGATTAACACTAGTGACAAGGGAACCCAACCAGTGCTTGCCACCGACTCGGGTTTTCAGGCGTTGTTGGAAAACGAACAGTTGGCAGCACTCTACCCTGAAATCCTATTGGAACGCGCGGCGGAAACGCAGATAGATGCGAGTTTGTAAATTGACCTTGAGAAGATGCTGGCGCGCATCTGGCTTGGAATTTTTCAGAAAGTAAAAAGCAGGCTTGCTCGAATTGCAGGGTCGAAAGTTGATGGAAAAACAGGCTGCCTAACGACCTGTCATTGCACACCAGTTGGTGCGTGCTTTCTTCGAGAAGCAAGCGGCCCTCTGATTGTATTTTCGATGGGAGTACAGAAACATAAGTTGTTGGCTTCTTTACGACTGGTTTTGACGTTGGCGCCAAAATCACCTGCTATCGATGGTAATGGTGTATTAAGGTGCGCAGCGTGGGCCAGCTGCTCTTTGTAAGTTGTCCTCCATAGGTGCTCCCATGCGACGAAAATCTTTGCCAGCAGCTTGTCTCTCGATTTGCCTGTGCTATCACTGCATCCACGAAGAGGTCTGGTGACCCGTCGTGTAAAAAGTGTGGATGATGCCAACGGAGGCCCCGCTATTTTGGTGGAGTGAAGCCTTTTGGGTTCTTTCAGGGACTGCAGATCTCGTCCAGGTATTTTGTGCAAACCACAAATATTCTCCCTTTGGCTGTTTTGGGGGGCAGTTTTAAACGATACCAATACCATTGAAACCCTTGGCTCTTCCTTTTGCTCCTCTTTTCTTCATGTTGAGTTGGTCCCATGCGACGTTGCTGGTTTTTAATACCGCTGTTTGCCAGCCTGTTAGTTGCTGTCGATGCGCATCGGTGGCTTGAAGCTGCTGAGCCATGTGCGGACTGTTGTTTGTTTCCAAAGTCTGCGTGTTGTTCGTCGGGACGCGGTTGCAAACGTTGTAATCCTGGGACGTTATTGCAATGGAGTTACGGGACCAGTTTTTCAGGTGGTCCTGATCTCAATGAGCCACTCATCACGGATCGGCCCGACTTTACCGAAGCGGCATCAACCGTGGGGCGTGGTGTGTCTCAGTTAGAAATGGGATATACCTACACGTATGATGAGGAGAATGGTAGAGCCGTTAAATCGCACTCGTACGGGGAGTTTTTGATTCGCCAGGGAATTCTTGTCGACTGGCTTGAACTTCGTCTCGCCCTCAATCCCGTGGATGAGACCGATACGTTTGGGGAACTCACAGGTTCTGGAACGGAAGACCTTTACTTTGGATTCAAAATTGGTTTAACGCCCCAGGAAGGGATTTTGCCTGAGATGGCATTGATTCCTCAAATGACCATGCCAACAGGAAGTGATGATTTGTCTGCAGAAGAATGGTTGTTGGGTTTGAACTGGCTCTATAGTTGGGAGATCAACGACGTCGTTTCGTTTGGTGGATCGACTCAAGGTAATCGTGCGGTCGATGAGACCGACCAGTCGTACACGGAATTTGCCCAATCGTTGACCATTGGAATCAGTTTGCTGGATGATTTGGGATTCTATTCAGAATGGTATGGACTGTTTCCACATTCGGCAGATGTTGCACCGGTGGAGCACTATTACAACGGTGGCTTTACATTGCTGCTCAATAACAACATACAGCTTGATGTCCGCGCAGGTCTTGGGCTCACCAGAGAATCTGACGATTACTTCGTCGGGACAGGAATTACCATCCGAATTCCGTAAGTCAGTGCGTGCCTGGTTCAGAAGTTGAGCCCGCATTTCTAGCCAATGACTTCAGACAGCCGTGTTCTCAAGGGGCTGGTTTTGGAACGGTTGCATTGGAGCGTGTCCTTGTTGCCCAAAACGTGATTTGTTCTGGCTAGAGGTCTTCTCGGACCATTGTTGGCTGGGGAGACAATACAGGGCCCACTGTCTGGACGCTCCGTTCTTCAGAAAGGGAGAGTACCCCAACCCCACACGTTACCGAAACCGTCGTGGAGTCAAGCTCTCAACGAAACCTATCCTGCCTGAACATTTGCCGTAGCCGACCAGTACGACCAGTGAGTCAGAGTCCGTTGCTGTCGGGCCCTGAGGTGGTAACGGACAAACATCGCACGAGGGAGTCTCTTCGTCATTAATAATTTCAGCCAGGCTGGTGACCGTGTAGACTTGGAGGATCTAACGTGTTGTGCTGGAAGACAATCTGTGTCGCATGCGAAGTGGCAAAGAGGCCGTGACCAACAGGGCCAATAGGAGGGTAGCTGGTTCGGGCACAGAGGCTACCCCTGAACCGCTGGCGATAGATTCATCGAAGTGCGCTTTCCAGAGCTGGTAGTCAGCCTGTACAACAGTCGCTGCACCCGAACCATTGCCTTGAAGGGCTGCAGCAGTCAGGTTCAGGTTGTCTTTCCACACGGTGTAGTCGGCCGCATCGACATTGCCGTCCACGTTATAGTCGCCTACAGCAGTTGGAACTGAGGCAGTATCGAGGAAGATTCCTTTGAGCGCATCGTACACGGCCGAGTCTCGCAGGTCGTAGGTGGTCAGGCTTACAGCCCCAATTGCCACGTTGGCGGTATCCAGGATTACCACGTCACGGTACCCAACCCCCCAACTTGTCCAGACGTCGTCGCCACTGTCGGGGGTGACATCCTGTAACCAGGGAATATCCCGCCCCGAGGTGACCGAAGCGTTTCCACTCTCTCGTCCTACCGCGTTGATCCCCAGGATCTGGATATCAAGATCGGGGTAGTTGGCGTCGAGGTCATTTTGCATCTGGTCGAGGTATCCAAACTGGATACTGCAATAGCCTCACGTAGCGTGTCCAAAATACCAGCCGGAAACCTGGCCCAGATAGTCGCGTGGAGAAACAGGCTGGTCATAGCTCGAAGAGGTCAAGTTGACGTCTGTCAGGGTGAAGTCGGGCACCATTTCGGCACGGCTTGCGACAGGCAAGACAACACCGAGGATCCACCAACCGGCCAAGGGCCAGACCTTCATGTGATTCTTGACAGTTGAATTCATTCGTTTCTCGCTTCTCGCTATTTTTGGGATAATTAAAAGAGCAGCAGAGAGCACCGGCCGTTGGTTGGGTCTTGTCTTGTGCAGTTATCTAAAGCCCCAGCGTTCATTGTACATCACATTCGTTCTACACCAGGGTTTGGAGCAAAAAAATACGGTCCCTGCCGATTTCACCGGTTTTCAGGTTCATGCGGATCGCCTCAAGGTGCATCCCTTGGAGGGAGTTGAACCGTTGTCAAAAATCCCTGTCCCAATACGATTTTCTGGCCAAAACGGCGGGCAACTTTGCGACCTCTGGTTGACCACGCCTCACGGTGGGACCCTAAGCCAGTAGAAAGAATCTGTGCAGCTCGACATTTTGCCTTGCGACAAAAAACGTCTCCAAAAATAGGTGCAACACGCGATGGCGTTTTATGTGGTGTTAACACGTTACACGACATCGCTTGCGGTTGTTTTTTGACCGAGGATGAGAATGGGAACACAACCATCTTCCACTAACGGTGTCGCAGGCGAAACGGCATGGCGGCCAGGGACAGAATGGCCAGGAGGAAGGTGGCCGGTTCGGGGACTTCGGTAACGTTTATTAACAGACCGATAGGAACCGCTGGTGCGATATCGAGATGATCTTCGCTTCGGATAATACCAATCCAAGTGTCTAAAGTTGGTATGTAGTCGTCGAAATAGCGATGACTGGTCATATGCCATTCGTCATCGGGTGGTTCGCCAACTCTTTCTATATAAGTCAGGTCATTGTTATATACGGGGAACCGCCGAAAAGCGGTGTAGTCAAAGGGTACAGACATGAGGTACGCGGGTGAATTCGCCAATGCAGGGATTTCAAGGACTTGGTCAAAACTGATCACATCCTCCCAGTCATATTGACCGTCTTCGTGCGAGACCCACGTAAATTCATAATTGTCGACCACTGTTTTCTGCATCACCGCATAGGCCGTCTGTGAACTGAACCAGACGCAGGCAGCCATCAAGGCAAGCGGTGGGACAAAGTCCCTGGAGAACCTACCTGAACGACGCAACAACGATCGCAGTCGGTGTGGCACCGAGTGAACTTCCTTCACGGAAAAATCTGCACGCACGGACATTACCATTCTCCCCCAAGACTCGTGATAAGGATTCTAGAAAGTGACTCAAGAGATAGCTCAACGACCCGACAGGCTCACCCGCTTTGAGACCGAGGTCGACCTAGCGGCCCTCTTTCCCGATGGCCAAACTCCTTTTAGGACCGATCCGGCCGCGACGCCGGAGAAATATGGCAGCGGGCCAGTTGCAGCAAAATCCCAGAACGAGAGGCGTGTTGTCTTTTTGATTGCGCCTGCTGGCCAACCGAGAAACGTAGAAAAATCCGCGGTCTCCTCAAAAAAGTGGCGAAAAAACCAGCGGCTTTTTCAAAAATGCTCCGTTTGTTCGACAGAAAACCCATCCAGCAAGTTCTGGCCGGATGGTCAGCAGGGAAAAATGCCCCACTGGTTCCCGCAAACCGAGAACTGGCACACGGGTTGCTTTTAGGAAAGATCCGTCTTCTACAGGCGCGACCGCCTGGTGGACTTTTGTTTCCGAGAGTTTTCCAACCGAAGGAGTAGGATGATGAACCTTTTAGTACCACGCAAGATGTTAGCAATTGGGGTAGTTGGTTTTTTGATGAGCCCCGTCCTGGGCGATTTGGCCCACGGTGCACAGCTGAGCAAAAAGTCAATTGGCCGAAGCCATGCCGCTGGGCGGTCCGCAAAAATTTCACGCGGGACGAGCAATGGTCTCTCGAGGAAGCAAGGTTACTCTCTTGGTGGGATTTCCAAGGGAACGACGGGTCAAAAGCGTGGTAGAAAAGGTTCGAGTGGGCTCCATTGGGCCAAGCCGAGCCCAGGCCTTGGAAATGGAATTTATCGGCCAGGTAACTCTGGCGCAAGAGTGGTAGGCGGACTGACCAATTCAGGCAAACCGACCACCAAGCCGAGTAAGCCGCCGTGGCAGATTTTGCCATTTCCACAGCCAAAGCCGTTACCGAATATTCTACCGAAACCGTTTCCGACGCCGAGGCCGTTTCCAAATTTTCCACCCATACCGCGTCCATGGCCAACTCCGGACAATACCGATTCGGACGATCAAGGATATGAGCCGGGAGGCGGACACGAAGGTGGCTGGAACACAGGTATTGGCATTGATTGGGGAGGCCTCCACCGGCGTCCACCTCGTGAATGGCGACCTGGTCCACGCAGACCACGACCCGAGCGAGAACGAACACCCCGTCCGCAACGTCCACGCCCTGAGCCACCGCGTGAACAGGATGAGGCTGATACCCAGCCGGAAAGCCTCGAAGAAATGCCAAAGATCCAGGACCTGGAAGAGGCCCTGAAGGAGTTCAATAATCGCAAAGATTCTGACGCTCCGGAAGAACTGGCAGAGGTAAAGAGCTTTGCTGCCAAGTGTCTTGGATTACCGGTTGGGTGTGGCTGGTGGGTTGATTTTTGTTGCTGGCAGTGGTGGGACTGGTGCTATTGCCGCTGGTACTGGAACTGCTGGACGCCGTGCTACTGGGACTATGTGTATTGCCCACGACGAGTCGTGATTATCGACGGCTCGCGCCGAGTGTTTGAAGAGATGAGTTATTACCTTGGAATAACAGGATCGGAAATCCCGAACCTTGGCTTTGGGATCCAGCAGGTGAAAGCAGATTCGCCAGCTGAGCGCGCCGGCTTGCAGGTTGGCGACGTGATCACGAGTGTCAACGGCAGGGAAATGGCTGGTCAGGAAGTACTCGTTGAGGCAATGCAGCGCTATGATGGTGAGCTTGAATTGGAAGTAATCACTGGAGATTCGAATCAGCTATGGCCGGTACAAGTTATTGCTGATCGAGTGCGAATTTCCTCCTTTTGATGACCCGTGGTAAAAATTCGGTTGGCGGGGCAGGGCAGGTCCATGTGGCCTGCCCTGCTTTCGTGCGCATTTCAGTTCTGCTTCAACCGGGCTCGTGAAAATTATGTCAATCAAAGCCCCACGAAAGAGATCATGGAATTAATGTGCTCCCGGGGCGAAAAGCAGATGCTAAGATCAGGGTAGCTCTAGGGAAAACGTCTAGGCAAGATCTTTCTTCGTGCGCCTGTGGGATAAACTAATTAACTGCGAGGAGTTCGAAACCTTGGCGGTTTTGATCGCGGTGAGGACGTGGGGTGGCAGGTTCGGTACGTATTGCTTTTGCCACGAGGGATCTAAGTAGTCCCTATTCGAGATTATCCCTCGGCAACTTGGGCTACCGCAGTTGCATTCCATTTCATAGACGAGATCGATGTCGCAGGTTGAGTAGTCGTAGGTAATCTCTTCGCCTGCGCGGATATCGCCCCGAGCGATAAGGGAGTCGCTGCCCACCCACAAGGTGTTAGGGCTGCAAGAGTGGTTCATTTCACGCGAGAGCCCTTCGGGAAGCGAGTAGCGGTCGACACCACATTGGAAACCGTACCAATTAAAGGCTCTGATCCGCTCTTCCTGCCATGTCTGAATCTCATTCAAGGTGAATGTGGGTTCGTCCAGTTTCCATACGAGGGTCCCCTTGCATATCAGTTGGGTCGTTAGGAGACCATTTCTATGAATTGCTCCTTTGCTGCGCATTACGATCGCCGAATGTAACATGGGCGTGAGCTTCCCCTGGCCTATGAACGCGACTTCACCACAGTGGGAATTGACGGAGGGAAAACCTGACTCGCATGGTGCATCGCCGGCGACCAATGCTTAGTGGTAATTTCTCGTTGAACTTGAAGCTCTGTGAGTGTCGTGGAATCTGGCCCGGACGTATCGTAGGATCGGGACGCTATGAGGAATACGTACTCCCCGCAGTGGTAGCTCGGCATGGGCAGTCTGAAGCTGGTTGTACTGCCTAGGTGTCTGGTCATGCGGCGGTGCGTCTGCTGGAGAAACTCCATGTCTAGCATCGAACCCGTCTGGACAGCACATATGCCGTCGTCGGCGAGCGCATTGGCGACTGTGGCGTAGAAATCATCTTCAAACAGAGCTTCCGACGGGCCCACGGCGTCGTTGCAGTCAATAATGGCTACGTCAAAAGCCCCCTCGAACCGTTGCAGAGCCTTACTTGCGTCTTCGAAAAGCAGCGTGACTCGTGGGTCTCGGAATGCTCCGGCATTCAGGCTTGGTAAATGTTTAGCGGCGGCGCGGACGAACTGCTCATCAATGTCGATCATCACGACTTGCTCAGGATTGTGCCGAAGAACTTCGCGCAATGCACCACCGTCTCCCCCTCCTACGATAACTACACGTTGAGGATTAGGGTGTGTAAACATGGTGGGGTGTATGAGCATCTCATGGTAGATGTGCTCATCGAAGGTTGAAAGCTGCACGATTCCATCCAGAACGAGCACGCGATCATACACAGGGTTATCGAAAATCAGGCACTCCTGAAACTGCGTACGCTCTTTGTGTACAACCTCGGTAATAAGGAAGCCGTGACTGACATTCCCGTGCCTACATCCAGGAACAGACCTTTCGCAAAACCAGTTGTCGCCATTCTCACACCCATCGCGGAGAGGGATCTCGCTAGAAGTTGTTTCGACCGAGGCGATCGAGTCTGCATTACCGCGTGCAAGTTCCAGAAGTTCAGTACGGCTGGCAGAAAGGGTCGAGGCCAGAGCTTCATGGGCTTCCAGTGGATTGCAGTCGCCACACGTGTAGATATCTACAGCAGCATAGCTGGCTTCCGGCCAAGTATGGATTGAGATATGAGATTCAGCAAGGATAGCGACAGCGGTGACGCCGAGGTGCTCAAACCGATGGTTGTGCACTGACATTACCGTTGCGCCAGCTGCGTGAGCAGCCTCAGTGAGGAGTGCGCTCAGTGCGGATTCGTCGTTCAGCAAGTCAGTATCGCAATCCCAGTAGTCAACGAGCAGATGTCGACCGACTGGGCTCTTGTTAATGTCTGCTGGAACAGGTTGGCGTTGGTACTTCTTCGGGGGGGGCGCGGTAGAGCAAACTTGCATTGAGGCTTCATTTTGGAATTGCATTAATTATTAAATCTCCCTTGGTGGTGTAGCATTCCTTCTGTAAAACACCAGAGACCGCCCCACGGGTTCGAACAGTATCAAAAGGGCCTCTGGAGGTCGACACTAATTTTCTATTCAAAGCCTTTACTAAAGCGGGCTTGATGGAAAACGCAGCAGCGGTTCAGCCGTTTTGTGTGGTTGCAATTCCGTGCAGATTTCTGCCCCTGCTGGCGGCAAAGTCTCGTTTCCGCAATTGGCCAAAAAGCGGGCTTCGGTGGGTGAGGTCACCCACAATCCCTACTTACTACGGGTGACCGTTGGGGAATACCAGTTAACGGTCTTTGCAGATGGTCGGAGAATCGTCGCAGGAACCGATGATGTTAGTATCGCCCGCTCTCTGGTGGCGAAGCGCATTGGAAGCTAGCATTCGCACACTTGTCCTGCTTCCCCATTCTTCCGTAGTTGGTCCAGTAGCGCGAAGCTGTAACGACAGAAGCTGCCCTTTTCAATTCGCCAACCATTATGACCGATCCAATGCAAAAGACTGAAGGACTGCTCTTTCGGGCTGATTGCCAACCCGACAGCCAAAAATCACCACCTGTGAAGCCGGGGTAGCCATTGGTCACCCAATCTTTTCTGCCTGACCCTGGGTGCCAGGTATTTCCCGCTTCAATTTCGAACGTGCAACACGATGGCAACGCTTGATCCCTTGGTAACCGTTAAACCTTCTGATTCTGTAGCAGTTGCTCCCTCTGCCAATACGGCGCGTCGGAAGATAAAAAGACGATTCAGGAGGCATTTAGGCTACACGCCAGATTTGGAACATCCGAGAACTTACTGCGAAAAAGTCCAGTGGCTTAAATTGAATCAGCAAGGAAATGATGCAAAAATCATCGCGCGCGCGGACAAGTATTTGGTGAGGAATTACATCAAAGAAAACGGGCTTGGTCAGCATTTGGTGAAGTTGTATGGTGTTTATGAGAGACCTGAAGAAATAAATTGGCAAGAACTCCCTCATCGCTTTGTTCTGAAGTTGAACAATGCTTCAGGTCCGAAGTATCGCTGGTTTGCAAAAGAAAAGTCCACATTCTCCGTTTCCAAGTTTGAAGTGGAGGTAAGAAGAAGACTAAGTAGAAAGTTCGGTCGCAAATTCGGGGAGTTCCATTACGGAAAAATCCCTCCAAAGATTATTGCGGAAGAATATCTGGAAGAAGACGGCAAGCCAATTAGAGACTATAAGTTCTATTGTTTTCATGGGAAGTGCGTCTTCTTGTCTGTGGAAGAAGGCGCGGCAGAGGGTCCCAATGTCATGGAGTATTACAATGTTGAATGGGAAAAGCATCCGGTCAAGTTTTTCGACGACTATCCTCGACCTCATTCTTCATTTTCGAGACCAGCTAACCTTGAACGCATGGTCTCTGTCGCTGAAACTTTGAGTCAAGGATATCCTCATTTGCGGGTTGATTTGTACTGTGTAAATGGCCATGTGTTCTTTGGGGAACTAACTTACTCGCCGGAATCCGGATTTATTGAATGGGATCCCCTATCGCTAGATTTTGAGTATGGGAAGCTCATAGATATCAAGAACATTTCCCACTAGTTGTGGAGTTGTCAGCGATGGGTGTGGCACTGACATTACAGTTGCACCAACTGCGTGAGCGGCCTCAGTGGAGAGTGCGCTCAGTGCGGATTCGTCGTTCAGCAAGTCAGTATTGTAATTCCAGTAGTCAACGAGCAGATGTCGACCGACTGGGCTCTTGTTGATATCTGCTGGAATAGGTTGGCGTTGGCACTTCTTTGGGGGAGGCGAGATAGGGCAAACTCGCCTTGAGGTTTCATTTTGGGATTGCATTATTCATGACGAAAAAAATCGGTCTCATGCAGAAACAGATAACCAGCTTGGCTGAAAGAAATCCTTGAAGGGTAAAACTTGGTTAGGCTCGGCGAGCGTCTTCACCCAGGAAACACTACATTGATAGCCAATAAACTTGAAACAGCTTCAGTTGAAGTAGATACTATCTCCACCTTTCGCACCACATGGTTTGAACGCTTGGAGTATTTACATCAAATTGCCACTGAGAATTCAGGGCTTGAGTGTGCCTCTCGCTGTACTGCGCGCTGCTGTCCCCAGTCTGTAGCATCAATAGATCCTGCTGATGCTGTAGGTCATGTCGCCATTATGCTGCCGTTCGAGATGGAATATCTAATCTCAAAAACCAACGCAACCTCTTCGCAATTTCAAAGCGAGCCCCTTGAGATTGCCCCAGGTATCACCATTGACATCGGATTTATCACTAACGCTACCCCTTGCCCCTTTCTAACTGCAGATCACAAATGTGGCATACACAGTATCCGCCCGCTGGACTGCCGCAGCTTTCCTCTCATTCCAGTCTTTAATCTGGATGGCACAATAAGTTTTCGTGTGGATGCTGAATGCCCATCCGCATGTACATTTTCGCCCATTTATGAAACCCAGCTAAAAAAAGTGTGGGAAGACTTACTGCCCAGCCTGCCTATGAACTATCGAATGTTATACAACCGATTGTAAGCTTCCACGCCTCAGAGATGCTATGTCCAAAGTTGGTTTTGAGAGAGTCTCTGAACTAGCAGTGTACTTGTGGCACGCAAAATCCGTTTTGCACCCGAGTGTTTCATCTTAGATCCTCACAGCAACGACTACGAATAATCGAAAGTGCTATTTTTGGAAAATTCACATGACACACTACTTAAGATGTCTCTCACTCGACAGTCTTCTTGAGAAGGTCATTGTAGAGTTTCAACAGTTGCTTCGAATCGTCGGAGCAGAAAAGCTTCGGGTGGAATCGCACGCAAACTGTCAGTTCGCCTGCATATTCTATAACCATGAAAACGGCATGCGTCTTTGGTCGAACTGGCGGAGCACCCGTGATACGTATCAGGACAACATTCCCAGCTTTTACCCTCCCGTTGACCGAGGGAAGCCCTTGATGAAAGTGCCTGACTGGATTGCTTAGGTTCGAGAGAATCGCCGTTGCAATACAATGGTGACCACTGAAAGCCATTGCTAGGAGACCGGGAATCTTCGCTGCTAGAGCTAAATAACCATTATAAATCATCCCTATAGGTTCTAGTACTTGATCAGGTGGGTTTCTTGCCGGATGTCTTCCGGAAACGCAGAGGAGTCGTCTATCGGACTTGTGTGCCTCGTCAAGAAAGTGTGAGACGTAAACCCAACGAATTCCGATTCGGAAGAATCAATAGGCGGCACCCACATGGGAATATTCTGCAGATAGGATGAGGAAGGCGCAAAAACTTCTCTTTCTCTTCGCCGGTTCGTACCGGAATGGAGATGGGAATAGTCAAATCGACGCTATCACACGGAATAACCTTCTCGCAACCAAGCCGACTTCCGGGCAAGAAGTTGAAGGATATAAGTCAGATCAAAGAAACAAAGATCTCCCCTGACGGTCAGTTGGAAAGGCAGATCAAACTCAATTTTAAAAAGATGCAATTTGGTCGGCTCCTGAACCAAATATGTAATCTCTGAAACTAAATTTCTTCTGCACAACAGGATTACCGGTGGAATCTATTGAGTAAATTGTCGGTAAATTTATTCCGTTGAAAAAGTTCCATTTCGATATCGTATAGGCACCCATTTTCTCAAAAACAATCCTTTTCCCGACCCTTATCGGCTCACTAAAACAGTATTCGCCAAAGCAATCCCCTGCTAGACAGCTACAGCCCGCAAGAATCACCTTGTAATCGCCATCTTTAGTTTCTGAAGCTACGTTCGGTTGGAACTGGTACTCGAATACTTCTGGCATGTGGTTCACACTAGTGTCAAGAATTGCGACTGGGCAGTCACCCCCTTCAATTACATCTAGGACCGTTGCCACGAGACATCCTGCGTCCCTAACAACAGCGTTTCCAGGCTCAATAAACACATCCAATCCGAATTCCGCCTTTAGTCGCTGCACAGTTTCCACAAGTGGCTGTGTATCCAAATCCTCATTCAGAAAATAACCGCCACCAAGATTGACCCAATTAGCGTGTTTAAAAAGCCAAGTAGCTTTAGATAAGACGGAGTCAACAGTTTCTCTTAATTCGTTTAGATTAAGAGACTCGCAATTATTATGAATATGGACACCTGAGAAGACATTTCGAATTTCGTTGGATTTGGATTCGGGCAACCTATCCAATTGGATACCGAGTTTCGAACCCTTGCGGCAGGGATCGTACCGCGGATCGCTTAAATAAGAGTGATGCGGATTGATACGAAGCCCAACTTTCTCTGAACTGTAACCTACTGCAAGGAGAGCCTCGGCTTGACGAAGAGAATTAGCGGTTATTGTATTGCAGAGCTCCGTCAGATCGCCGAAGTCATCCGACTTGATCGCAGGAGAGACGTGATGAATTGTTTGTTGTAGTTTCTTCGATCCAGCTACTATCAGTGCATCAAAGCGTGAACTCACGGAATATCCGTCGACATGATCACTCAGGAATTCAATAATGGGGGATAGACATGCCGGCTTAGTAGAGAAAAGAAAGCGACAATCGGCATCTTCGCAAATCGATCTTATTCTGGACGCTGTGGAGTTCAGCACGGATTCCGAGTACACAAATGCAGGAGTTTCTATCTCGTTAGAATACAAAGCAGCAGTCACGGCAACCTTTCGTTTCAGTTATTAGATACAGATTCACCCAAGTAATTATGGTGTTAGAAAGACCGTCGAAAACCTAAAGCTGACCTAAATGCCGCACTGCCGAGCATCGGCAGGTACGTAAATCCAAAGTTTGGCAGGATTCATAAAGAGTGGGTGATGGCGGACTCGAACAAATACAATAATTCCCGAAGAAATCTAACAGCGCACTGTTGCGCGACGCAGAATACGGCGCAGCAGGCGTACGGACGGGGAAGAATAGGCTCGCAAGACCCCACCGAACGCAGGCAGGAAGCCCCTGTTTTTCCAGCGGATGCGTCATCATGCCATCTCTTGCAAGGTCATCGAGTGGGCGATGAGGGACTCGAACCCCCGACATCCACGGTGTAAACGTGGCGCTCTAGCCAACTGAGCTAATCGCCCCGATGATGGACTCTGAAAATCGTAGCCTCACGTTTGGCAGGCTGTCAATTGGACTCGTGAGGTTCTTTCCCTCGGAACCGGTTACCTCCCCATGATTTTTCTCCTGATAACCGTTTTGCTCTCGGTGCACTTGGTGGCGGTTAATCTGGCTGCTGCGGCACCTTTGGTGTGTGTGTGGCTTAGTTGGCGGTCCGATGGGCTTTCCGGGAGAATAGGCCGTCAGCTCGCTTGGATTGCTCTTTGCGCCTTGCCGATCGGGGCTTTCTTGGGTTTTGCCCTGGGAGGAGTGTATCGATTTGAGGAATCTCCCACGTATTGGGAGATGCTGATCCGGTTTCCGGCCCGGGCTTATGTTGTTGTGCTCTTGGAACTGGCTTTTTCCCTGGTATGTCTTTTCATCTATGCGTTAACCTGGGAGCGACTTAAGCAGCATCGGTTGGTCCACGCATTGTTCGCCTGCCTCGCTATCACCAATTTGCTTTATCATTTTCCACCCTTGATGTCGGCGATGAGCCTTTTGGCAGACCGCCCGGAGTTGATTCTTGAAGAGACCGTTACGCGGCGCCTGCTTCGGCCTGTTTTGATGAGTCCTGCGGTGATTTCATTAAGTGTTCATTTTGCGTTGGCATCGCTGGCAGTGGCTGGAGTTGCGCTGATGGTTTTGGGATTGCGATTCGGAGAGTCGGGCAGGAAGATCGTGGCATTGGGTGGCCGAATTGCCCTGGTCCCAACCGTGTTGCAACTGGTGGTCGGCGTATGGGTGGTGATGGAGGTTCCCGCAGGTGTGCGAAATGGCATTATGGGTAACGACTCGCTGACCGCTTTGATGTTTGGTGTGTCCTTATTTAGCGTGTTTGGAGTGATGTTGGTCCTGGCTGGAATTTCCCTGGGACAGTGTGACACAGCCGCAGTTCGTCGTGCTGCGGTCCTGATGGGGGTGATTATTTTGTTAATGGTGGGCATCCTGGTGCGTGGCCGACATCTGACCCAACAGGGGGTTGTCAAAGGTGCAAGTTTGAAGACCAGAGGTGTTACCCCCGGAGAGAGAGAGTCTAAACATGTGTTGCAACCTGGAGTAGTTCGTCGCACTTGTTTCTCCCGCCCAATGGTGAGTGAGCCTCTCTCAGGCCATGCCATGGCTTTTGTAGGCACCACGAAAAAAAAACCGCTGCCACAGAGTGACAGCAGTTTTACGTGTGGTGTTTTATGATTGTAGCGGGTTGTGCGCAGATCGATGGCTACTGTTGATCGTCACCTTCGGGCTCGACCTTTAGGTCATCAAGATTGTCGGCGGCAGGCAATCTGCCGGCGGCAATGCGTTCTGCGTAGGTTGTGCTGTTTGGATCTTTCGGATTCGATGGCATGTCGCCCACTTTTTTCAGAGCCGCAGAGATCTTGTCGACGTCTTTCTTGTCTTTCTTTTTGTCGAGCAACTCCGCGAGATGCTGGCCATACGCATTGCGATGGGTTTTCTTTTTCTTGCCCTGGTGGCAAAGGAAACACTTGACATCGGTTTTGACCATTTCCGCATATTCCGGGTTGCCGTGGTCATCAATGTATTCGGCAAAAAATACTTTTTGGAACTGGGGAATGGCTGCGGCAGGGCGAACAAGCACAACGGTGGCAACTGCAACAACTGCAGCAAACATTTTCAAAAAACGCATCAGGATCCTCATCAGTTGGGGTGAATCAAACCAAGCCGTTCATTCATGGCCAGTAATTGCCTACATCAGCATTTTGTCGTCCAAATCACGACTCTATTTGGACCTTTAAGTAAAGTTTACCTAATGACGGTTGTCAAGAGATTTGGCAGTTTGTTATGGCTGTTTTGGGTTGCACGTGTTGCTAATTGTGCCCTGTTTTTAGACGGGTTTGGAATGCTAGCGCAGCTGTCGGAGGAGGCTGGTCACGGTGGGCAGCGATTCTTAGCCTCCCTGGATGTATTTTCGGCCTCGATAGAATTGTGACCAAACAACATAGGCGACTGCGGTCAGCAACATCAGCACAGTAAAGAACCAGTAGTAGTTTGCGCCCTCCAGCAGTGCATTTCCTTCTTTAGTGGCTTCGGCAAGGACTCGATTGACATAGGCGGTGAAGATATTTCCCAGTGCGACCGAGAGCAAAAACAGCCCCATGATGAAGGACTTCATTTTCTTGGGCGCTTGTGTGTAGGAAAATTCAATGGCTGTAATCGAGATCATGATTTCGGCCGCGGTGATGATAACATAGGCCAGGATTTGCCAGCCAATGTAGGGTTGCTCCCCATGGTCCAGACGCCACTCAACCCAACCGGTAAGCATGAAGGAAGGGACCGTCACAAAAAGTCCAATGCCAATTCTTCGTAGCGGAGTCACTGTGAAAAAGCGGCCCATGAACGGGTAAACAATGTAGGTGAATAGCGGAATGAAGAGCATCACCAGAATTGGGTTGATCGCCTGAATTTGCGAGGGCAGTACTTCCCAGGTCCACCGTTGACCAAACGACTCGAAATCATAAAGGAGTCGATTCATCTCTTTTGCCTGATGAATCCAGGCCGACTGGGTTTGATCGAACAGGCACCAGAACATGGCAATCAGCAGGTAGAGTGGAATCAGGTTGAAGACGGCCTGCAAACCGTCAGGACTGAAAGTTTCGCGGAAGAAATTTCTTCCGCCTGGTGGAATGTGGACAAACTTATTTCGGCCCATCCAGAAAACAAAGGTGGCGAGCGCCATCAGAATGCCTGGAACTGCAAAAGCCACCCCGGGCCCATACCGCGCGAGGAGTTCAGGAATCAACAAGGTCGAGGCGGCAGATCCGAGATTGATGGAAAAGTAGAACCAGCCAAAAACGCGTGAGAGCAGGTGGGAATTCTGGGGGCCAAACTGATCGCCGACGTGCGCAGAAACGCACGGCTTGATTCCGCCCGAGCCAATGGCGATCAGGCACAAGGCAACCAAAAGAGCCGTTCTTGGTTCGATCCCGGTGGTTTGTGGGAAGTCGACCAGTGCCATCATGGCGTGGCCAGCACAGTAGATAAGCGACACAAACAGGATGGTTCGGTATTTTCCAAATAGCCAGTCGGCAAAGACAGCTCCCAGGATCGGGAAGAAGTAGACGGCAGCGACGAATGTATGTTGCCACTGGTTAGCCGTGTGCTCGTCCATCGGGGCAAGTTGTCCCGACGCGTCGAGCAGATATTCGGTCATGAACACGGCCAGAACGGCGCGCATCCCATAGAAGCTGAATCGTTCAGCGGCTTCGTTACCAATGATGTAGGGAATGCCGCTGGGCATGCTTGTCGAGTTTGGCGGCGTCGCCAAATAGCCATCCTGGTGATCCGCATTTTGAGGTGGAGAATGTGACGAATCGGCCATCGTGACTTGGACTCTGGGAGAATTTGGCAAAGGTTGCTGCGGAGTCGGCTAGTTTAGCCGATGCGGCGTGCTGCGGCACTACGGGCCTGGGGCGGGAGGGTCGTCCTCGGACGGGGTGAGCGGGGGTGTGGCCGGTCGGAGTGTGCCTGGTGGGAGTGTGCCTGGTGGGAAAGAGGAGGAATGCGTCGGTTCAACCGGGACCGCCTCTGGGAGCAGGGGGCCTTGAACCCTGTTTGCAGGGATTCCTCCAAGGGATCCGGCGGGTGGGACCTTGGTACCTGATGGGATATTTGGCTTGGGTAAACGGAGGTTCGAAGAACTGGTTGCGGGTGACGGGAGGGGGAATTTTGGTTGGTTGTTATTCGGTGGTGCCAGGTCGATTTTTGTTGGCCGCTGCCAGCCGGTTGGTTGGTTACCGGGGCTGAGCAAAAGTTCGATGCCGACGACGGTTGCCAACAGCAACACCAGGGGCACTGCCCAAGGAAGGTGGCGATGCCACGGTTTGTTGCGAGGCGCGACTCCCGGCCAGGATGTGGGTACCAGAACGGGTGTGTGGCGGATTCCCAGTTCTTCAGCGATCTGTATGAGGGCAACCAGTAATTCAGGAGGGTTTTGAAAACGGTCTTCAGGCCGTTTTGACAGCATGATTTCTACGACCTCAACAACCGACGGGGGAATGTCTTCGCGAAAATGTTGCAGTGAGGGTGGGTTAACCCCTTGATGTTGCAGGAGTTTTTGCAGCGCGGTTCCACCGGAGAAAGGGGGGTGGCCAGTGAGCAGAAAAAAGAGCGTACAGCCCAACGAGTAAATGTCGCTACGGGTATCGGCATCTTTAGGATTGCGGGCCTGTTCCGGGGCGATGTAATCAAACGTGCCGATGGTCATTCCGCTGGCGGTCAATTCGTGATTGGTTTGATCCACGTGGTCAAGGCGGGCCAACCCCATATCCACCAGCTTTGCCTGCCCGTCGGGGGTGATCAAAATATTCGATGGCTTGATGTCGCGATGGACCACGTCACGTTGCCAGGCATGGGCGAGCGCGTCGGTAATCTGTAGCGTATAGTCGAGGGCGTGCCCCACAGGGAGCGGACCTGCCGACTGTACCGTATCACGCAGATTTGCACCTTCGATATATTCGAAGACGATGAAGGGAACGCCTTGGTCTTCGCCAACGGAGTGGACGCGGGCAATATGCGGATGATCGAGTCGGGCTGCTGACTGGGCCTCGACTTGAAATCGATGGACCAATTCCGTATTGCCAGCCTCGGCGGTTGAGAGCACCTTGACGGCGACTGTGCGGTTCAGCTTGGTGTCCCTGGCCCGGAATACGGCACCCATGCCACCGCCACCCACGAATTCTTCCAGCCAGTAGTCATCCAGCTTTTGCCCGACCAAGACCTGGCCGAGTTCGTGAGGGCGCAAGCCTGTCGGGAGCAGGAGACCGGGGATCGGCGTGTTGCTGGAGATCACGGTCTTTTCAGTCTCTTCCACGGTGGGCAGCCGGGAAGGGTTGTGAGCCGACGAGTCTTGGGGAGATTTCATGGTTCCCGCAGGTCAAGAGGGTTTGCTGTCCAAGAATGCGTTGGGAGTTATCTCATATGCTGGATAATTGCTGCACCGAACGCGCTACATTTGAGCAGTTTTGCCCCATCCATCACACGCTCAAAATCGTAGGTGACAGTCTTCGCTCCAATGGCACCGTTGAGTCCAGTAGTAATGAGATCGGCAGCTTCAGTCCAACCAAGATGACGCAGCATCATCGCTCCGGAAAGAATCACCGAGCCCGGGTTGACTTTGTCCTGATCGGCGTATTTGGGTGCGGTGCCATGGGTGGCCTCAAAGATGGCATGCCCAGTTTCGTAGTTGATATTACCACCAGGGGCAATTCCGATGCCACCTACACAGGCTGCCAACGCGTCGCTGATGTAATCGCCATTGAGGTTCAGTGTAGCAATCACATCGTAGTCGGCCGGTCTCGTAAGAATTTGTTGCAGCATCGCATCAGCAATAACATCCTTGATGACAATAGCCTTGCCTGTCTTGGGGGACAGGAATTGGTGCCAGGGCCCGCCGTCAAGAGGCTCAGCACCAAATTCCTTTGCGGCACACTGATAGCCCCAGTCACGAAAAGCACCTTCGGTGAATTTCATGATATTGCCTTTGTGGACCAGGGTTACCGACGACTGATCATTTTCAATTGCATATCGGATTGCCGATCTGACGAGTCGCTCTGTTCCTTCTTGGCTGACTGGCTTGATGCCAAACCCTGATGTTGCCGGAAAGCGAACTTTTTTCCATCGTTCTGGAAAGGCTTCGGAGCAGAGTTGTTGGAAGCGGTCGCAGTCCTCGGTTCCCCGTTCAAACTCAATGCCGGCGTAAATGTCCTCGCTGTTTTCCCGAAAGATGACCATGTTCGTCAGTTCCGGTTGTCGAACGGGAGTAGGGACCCCCTGGAAATATTGGATGGGCCGCAAGCAAACGTAAAGGTCGAGAATTTGCCGTAGCGCGACGTTTAGGCTGCGGATTCCACCCCCGACCGGAGTCGTAAGCGGGCCCTTGATCCCGACCAGGTACTCGCGGAAAGCTGCTAGCGTTTCTTCAGGCAGCCAATCGCCGGTTGCATCAAACGATTTCTGGCCAGCCAGTACTTCCTTCCAGGCAATCCTTCTTTCGCCTCGATAGGCCTTCTCGATTGCCGCGTCGAACACGGCGTGGCTGGCCCGCCAAATATCAGGGCCGGTCCCGTCGCCTTCAATAAATGGGATGATGGGCTCGTTGGGGACCACGAGGTTGCCGGACTGCATTTGGATCGGCTGACCGGTAATAACTTGGCTCATGTTTCATCTTTCGTTTGAAATCAATTTTTCTTGACTGAGGCAGCCGGGATGGGCTGGCTCGCGGTTGGAGCCATGTGGACTCGACTGGTTCTACGCCGATTTTCGGTTTTCGCGCCTTGGGGGTCAATAAGTGGATTGGGGGCGAAGCAAAATCAGCCCCAGTTTTCTGGGATTAATCGCTGCCAGGATTGATTTTGGCGATTTTGGCGGGAAGTACCGGTCAATTGGCCTTTCCGAGCAGGCAATATTTTTGGTAATTCGAACAGGACACCCCGGCGAATGGGAAAGGTCACACTGCCTACAAAGTAGGCACGCCGGACAGGCCTGCGACACAGGCAGTGGGTGCCTGATATTAGGCACTCGACCTGAATAGCCGTAAGTGCAAGCAGTGCAAGGATATCGGTGAATGTGATTGACCCTCAGGAAGAATGGAAGTGTTCAGTGACGCCAGATGTGGTGTTACGCCCTCCCGAACACGCACGACTGAGAAGGAGACAATGCCGTGCTAAACCAACCTACAGAAAAGTTTCAAAGCGTTCTTGAGCGAGCCCGACAGCTGTACCAGCAGGACCCTGATTGGGTGACCTATTTTAGAGAACTCCTGGGCGTGGAAGGCCTGGTTCGCCAGACCTTCCCCAGCCTGGAAGAATTAATCAGCTTCGAGCAAAGTGCGGAGTACGACCAGATTCAGCAATGGATCGTCCAGCTTCGCGGGAAGCGGACTGCCGCTGATGCCGAGTCGGAGCCGACTCGGGTGATTACGGTTCGGCTTCCTCGCAGTATGCACGAGTACTTGAAAACCGAGGCACATGACCTCCATACCAGCATGAATAAGCTCTGCATCTCCAAATTGTTGCAGGTGATTGAGCAGGACAAGATCCCTAATGAACGGGCTACTCCGCCAACCCGTCGCGTGCAGCCTGTAGCATCAGCTCCGGCTCCGCAACCGTTGGGCCAGGGTTCGCTCGGTAGTTCTCTGGGGAATGGTTCATTTAACCCATCCTCGTTCTAAGTTTAGCTAGCAGCTCGCGAGCCCAGTCGTTCCTGATAGGGATGGCTGGGGCTCGCCGGCTAGCAATGAGAACTCCCCGGAGAGAATCGATAAGCCGGGTTCTGTCCTGCGCCAGGCCCCGCAGGGCCACGGCGCCGTGGTGAACATTCCTCTACGACGACGGTTGCCCGTCGCCTCTAGCGGCCTACCCGGGAGTCGTAGTGAGCCGGACCAACTCATGCTCCCTGTTTGGCCTTGCACCGGGTGGGGTTTACCAAGCCAGGCGAGTCACCCCGCCTGCGGTGCGCTCTTACCGCACCTTTTCACCCTTACCGGGGGAGCCGAGTTCTGCGCAGCCGAGTCTGCGTAGAACTCGGCTCCCCGTAGGCGGTATCTTTTCTGCGGCACTTTCCCTGACCTCGCGGTCGGTGGGAGTTACCCACCACCCTGTCCTTTGGTGCCCGGACTTTCCTCTCGTTTTGCCATCAGGCAACACGGGCGTTCACCCAATTCTCTCCGAGGAGGCCCCCATTCTACGCGACGATTGCCTGTAAAGACATGCCGTCAAACCCCAGGGTGATGCGAGGGGGCCGGCGGGACGTAGTTCGCCAACGAAAACAGATGAATTACCTCTGGCTGGGAGGCCTATAGTGTTGTCCCTGCCAGGTATCACGACGTTCGAATTCGTCCAGAATTGCAGCGTGAACTGTCGGTTTGTCAAGGCACCAGGCTGGTCCTACAAAGTAGTCAGGTGGAGCATCACCGCTGATCCGCTCAACAACCGTTTCTGGTGAAAGTTGTTCCATAAAATCGACCACGGCTTCGACATAGTCCTGTTGTTCGATGAGCTGGACTTCGCCGGCTGCCACCTGATCGGCCAGAGCGGTATTCTTGACACAGTACAGATTGTGGATTTTGACGGCGTCAAATTGGAGCCGGGCCACCTCTTGGGCCGTGGAGATCATATCTGCCCGGGATTCGCCGGGCAATCCAAGAATGGCATGGGCACAAATTTCGAATCCACGTCCGCGACTTCGCTCGACCGCGTCGACCGTCACGTCGTGATGATGACCGCGGTTCATCCAATCGAGCGAGCGATTGTGCACGGTTTGCATTCCGTATTCGACCGAAACATACGACTTCTGGGCCAGTTCTTCAAGTAAGAGGAGTACCTCTTCGCTTACACAGTCGGGCCGGGTACCAATGGCCAGCCCAACAACTTGGGGATGGTTCAAGGCTTCAAGGTAGAGGGGACGCAAAATTTCGACCGGTGCGTAGGTATTGGTCGCAGGCTGGAAATAAGCAAGGAAATGTTCGCAATTCCGATAGCGTCGTTGCATCCGGACAATACTTTGGTCGATTTGGCCCTGAACATCTGCCCTTGGAAGGCGGCGACTGGGACTGAAACTGCGGTTGTCGCAAAAGGTACAGCCACCGGTTGTGATGCTGCCATCGACGTTCGGGCAAGTGAATCCAGCGTCAATGCTCACCTTTTGCACCCGAAATCCAAACCGACGTCGCAGGAAGGAGTTATACGTAAAGTACCGGAGCCCAGACTCGCGCCAGGGCGGAGTCGGTGGAATCGTCGTAAGTGGTTTGGTTGACGACAATTGCGTTCTTGCGTAAAGTGGTAAGGTGTGGAAAGTACTCAGATTTTGGATCGTTGCTCGGTGATTTTTTCCATTCGTCCATCCGGTGGCCAGGTTGAACCTTAAGTCACCATCACACGGAGTGAATATCCAGCCGTAATTTGGCTGCGACCACATTTTTGGCCATTATCCTGTTGGGGCCGATCATATTTTTTAATCGGATTATTTTCAAGAAGGGTAACATTATTTTCAAGAAGGGTAACTATGTATGGACAACTTGTTCCACAGGGAGGAGGGGACCCGATTCCTCTCATGAAAGACAAGCTGCTCGTAGGTCGTCGGGAAAGTTGTGACATTGTACTTCGCTTTGCCAATGTTTCAGCACACCACTGCCAACTTACCTTCGACAGCGGGTACTTATATGTTCGCGACTTGGGAAGTCGCAATGGTATTAAAGTCAACGATATCAAGGTAGATGACAAACGACTTGACCCTGGTGATGTCTTGTCGGTTGCCAAGCACAAGTATGAAGTTTTGTACAATCCGACCGAGCATGGGGCTGTGGGACCACCGCCGCCCGACAATGCGTCCCGTGAGATTATGTCCGAATCGCTCCTCTCACGAGCAGGACTTCAACAACAGCCAGACGATCGTCGGTCGAATAAACGGTATGATGCTACCGACATGGGGGAGGGGCAAATCAACTTGCCTGGAAAACCTGTTTGAAATTCCTTTAGTAAGTGTAAACCAGTTCAGCAGCTCGCACTGGAAGTGAGCTCTCCTGTATGTCCAAGAAGAGGAAAATTAGAACTGATTTTCGCAAGAATCGCGAAATCCGTACGCGTCAAAAAGATTATACCGAACACTTCGACAACGAAGATTTCGACGAGGAACTTGCCGAACGGGTTCGCGCAAAGGGCAAGTTTTCTCGCAAGCGGACGGTCGCTGGCGCTGAAATCATCGAGGATGCTTCCGGGACCGTGGTCTTGCCGGAAATTGACCGGAAGGAGTGCCGACTCGGGCGCGTGCTTTGTGTAAAAGGACTTGTCAGCCTGGTTGAAGATGCTCAGGGTATGGTCCATCCATGTGCGATCAGGCGGTTGCTGAAGTCGCTTGCGACCGATCAGCGTCATGTTGTGGCTGCCGGCGATCATGTCTGGTTTCGTACCGTGGGTGGCCGACCTGACGCCCACTCGGATCCGCAACGGACTCAACCGTGTGGCAGTGAGCCATCCACGGCCGCTGGCCTTTCTGAAGGAATTATTGAGCGGATTGAACCGCGGCGTGGAGTACTAAGCCGCACAAGCCGCGGACAACAACAGGTTATTGTGGCCAATGTCGACCAGTTGATTATTGTTGTCAGTGCTGCCGAGCCACGTATCAAACCAAATTTGATTGACCGCTTGCTCGTCACTGCCGAGCGGGCCAGGATTTGTCCGGCGATTTGTATTAATAAGATCGATCTGGTGAATCCGGCTGACCTTATGCCGTTGGTGGGCGTGTATGGGCGGCTTGGGTATCGAGTGCTGATGACCTCGGCCGAAACTCATTTTGGAATCCAACAGCTTCGTAACCAGTTAGTTGGACAGGAAACTGTCGTAACCGGGCAGAGTGGTGTGGGAAAGAGTTCCTTGCTGAATGCCATGGAGCCGGGCCTTGATCGCAAAGTCCAGGTGGTCAGCCGGGAGACGCAAAAAGGGCGTCATACCACAACAACTGCCGAACTGATTCCGCTGGAATTGCCTCTTCCGGTTAAAACGGTAGACACGCCATCTGACCTGCCACAAGCTGGCTTGCCGCCAGCTTCGTATGTGGTCGACACTCCAGGCATCCGACAGTTTGAACTTTGGGATGTCATCCCTGAAGAGGTGGCAGGGTACTTTCGCGATATCCGTCCTTATGTCAGTAAATGTCGATACTCCGACTGTACCCACACGCATGAAGAAGAGTGTGCGGTCAAGGACGCAGTTGCCGATGGGTGGGTCGACACCCGCCGGTATGAGAGCTACGTGCAAATCCGTGAGGGATAACGTTAAAGTAGGGGCGATGTTCAGCGCGGGGTAAAGTCTGTAGCCGCTTCGATGCCGAGGGCAAACTCAGCGAGAAGGTTAGCGGAGGCATCGAGGTCGTCCAACGAGATCATTTCCACCGCACTGTGCATGTAGCGATTGGGGATGCTGACAAGCCCGGTAGCAACACCGGCACGGGCCAACTGCATGGCATTGGCGTCGGTTCCTGTTCCCCGCCCAAAAGCCTGATATTGCACGTCGATCGCAGATCGCTCTGCTGCAGTACGGAGTTGTTCAGCAACGTTGGGGTTAATGTTCGGACCGCGGCAAATAACCGGACCACCACCAAGGGAAATGTCTCCTTCCTGGTTCTTTTCAATCGTTGGACAATCGGTTGAAAAAGTCACGTCGACACCGATTCCCACATGGGGATTAATACCGTAGGCGCTTGTGGTGGCGCCACGCAAACCAATTTCTTCCTGAACGGTTGCCACCGCAAACAAAGCGACCTGCAGCCCACCACGTTGTTTTGCCCGTCGGGCTGCCTCGATACAAACCCAGAGGCCTGTTTTGTCATCCATTCCAGGAGAGTTGACCAGGTTGTTGCGCATTTCCCGGTAGCCAAGTTCCAGGGTCACGCCGTCACCAATTTGGATGATCTCGGCAGCTTCTTTTTGATCCTTGGCTCCCACGTCAAGCCAGAGTTCTTCTTGCTTGACCACCTGTTTACGTTCTTCCGGATTGAGTAAATGAATTGGCTTGCGGGCAATTACCGCTGATACAGGACCTCCTTGTGTGTGGATAGTCATTCTCTGGCCGACCAGCTGCTGAGGGTCCCACCCGCCAATGGGCCTGGTGTAGATGAATCCATTTTCGTTGATGTAAGTAACGATCAAGCCAATTTGGTCGGCGTGCCCGGCAAGCATGACGCGAAGTTTTGCCTCGGGATTCACACCGACAATCACGTTTCCGTGCAGATCCGTATGCAATTGATCAGAAAATTTCTTCGCGTATTTTCGAACACAGTCTTGGACGGGTTGTTCGAATCCAGAGGGGCTGGGCGTTTCTAAAAGCTCTTCGAAGAATTGTTTGGCTTGGTCGTCCATTGAAGAAAGTCTCGGGGTAAAGGTAGGGGGGTGGGCAATGGCCACTGCCGACGACAAAGTGCTTGCACGTCATATTCTGAGGATTGTAACGATTGTTCTAATTTTGAGGCAGGTGGTTCGCCGATATGCAACTGACGAGCGAAGGTGATGGTCGCTAACCACAGCGGCAACCGCCATTGGTACTAGCACTTTTCTGAGGTCAGATTCCATGCAAAAGAATCTAGCAATTATCACCGTGGCAGTTGTATTGTGCGCTGGTTCAATGGGTTGCACCAGCCGGTCGTTCTACAAAGCAAATCATGGTTTGTGGGGCGGCTATCGCAGCTGTGGTTGTGGAGAAGTTTATTGTGGCTGTGAGCCCGGATGTGGGTGCGAGCCTGGATGTGGGTGCGAGCCTGGATGTGGCTTTGAGCCCGGATGTGGGTGTGAGCCTGGATGTGGTGAGCCCGGATGTGGCTGCGAGCCTGGATGTGGCTGCGAGCCTGGATGTGGGTGCGAGCCTGGATGTGGGTGCGAGCCTGGATGTGGCTGCGAGCCTGGATGTGGCTGCGAGCCTGGATGTGGCTGCGAGCCTGGATGTGGCTGCGAGCCTGGATGTGGCTGCGAGCCTGGATGTGGCTGCGAGCCTGGATGTGGGTGCGAGTCTGGTTACAGACACAGACGTCGAGGGGGTGGTTATCACGGATTTGGCCTGATTGGACCGGGAAGTTTGGTCGAGGCAATTTGTTACTCGATCGGTAACTGCTGGAGAAACCACGGTCTATACGGGTATGGTTGTGGGGCTTCATGCTATTGTGAAACTGGGTGTAGTTGCGATGCTTCGTGCTGTTGCGAACCAGGGTGTGGTTATGCTTTAGGTAACTGTGACTGTTGTAGCAGCGGCAGCAACGAGACAAGCTATGAAACGGCCAGTAAGGACCGTCCCTACAGGGTCAGTTTACGACCTCTCGAAAACTTCTCTGACGTATTGAATTCGAGTAACATGCAAAAATAACGTCCCTGAGTCGATCTGGATCACGGCTTCAGCTACTGGGCCAGAAACAAGCGTTTTGCATTGGCGGTTGTTTGAGCAGCAAAAGCTTCGAGTGAGCAGCCTCGCACTTCGGCAAGACAGATTGCGGTATGGCGTACGTTTGAAGGTTCGTTGCGCCGCTGACTGCGGACCGGATGCGGCGAAAGATAAGGACTATCGGTTTCTATAAGAATCCGGTCATCGGGGATCGAGGCTGCAACGCGGCGGAGTTCCTCTGATTTCTTAAATGTGACCATCCCGGCGAAGCTGATATAGAGTCCCATTTCAACGCACTCGACAGCCATTTCAGCGCTGCCTGTAAACGAGTGCATGACGCCATTCAGGGGGCCTCGCTGGCGGGCTTCGCGCAGCATCTCGAGAATGTCCTGGTCGCAATCCCGCATATGGACAATGAAGGGTAGGTTTCGATCACTGGAAAGTCGCAGATGTCGATCGAAGTAGTCCTGCTGCAGGTCGAAAGGTGAAAAGTCCCAGTGGCGATCGAGACCTGTTTCTCCGATTGCAACGACACCAGGCTGGGAGGCCAGGATAAGGACCTGGTTCCAATCTCCCTCTGCTGCGTCGGCGACCGAGTTTGGCTGGATGCCAACGGCTGCATAGACGCCATCATGGCGGGCAGCTAACTGAACGCAGATGGCACTGGTAGGGGCTGAGGTGCCAATCGTGACAATCTCGCTGACGTCGGCATCGTGAGCACGGGCGATGACTTCATCCCGGTCGTTGTCAAAATCTTCCTGGTCGAGATGTGCGTGGGTGTCAAAGAGCATGGGCCGCACAATGTGAAGTCGTTTGCCGATTATACCCCGTGGGCGAGTTCTTTGAGCGATTCAAGGTGCCCTTGAGTCATTCCTACGGCTTCTTCGACAAGGGTTTTGGCGGCTGGAGCTAAATGAAGAGAATCGGCACAGTCGGTCAGGCGTGCCACGTCTTGTTCAAGAAGACGAACGGACTTGCGGGCCAGATAGTCGATGTGGAGATCGTGCGAGTGGGTAAACTCGGCGGGAAATTTCCCCAACTCAGGTAGTTCTCCTGAATTGTAAATCTCCTGGGTGACGCGATCAATCAATTCGTTTTGGGCGGACGTGATTTCCTGGAATGTTTCGGCGACACGTTCATGCCCTGAAGGGATATAGGGCTGTGCATAGCGCAGATATTGCGGAAACGATCGGCCAAGGATGACCAAAAGTTGATTCAGAGCGTCAATGGTGTTGGTAGTGGACAAACGACGGGGGTACTTTGGATTACATCAAGACTTGAAGGCCGGCCAAGTGCGTCCAGTGGGCCAGCTTTTCGGGAAAGATCCCCAACACGATTACAGGGATCGAAACGAGCAAAATATAAACCACCGGCAAAAAGGGCATGGTCACAGGCCCGCGCGAGTCAGGTTGGGGGTCTATGCACATTATTTTTGCCAGCCGCAGGTAGTAGATTAGTGAGAGCACAGTATTGAGTCCACCAATCACGAGCAGTGAGATCATGACAGGTCCTCCGGCGTTAACCAATGCCATAAAGGCGTTAACCTTGGCCCAAAAACCGCCGAGTGGGGGGAGTCCGATCAGGCTAAACAGTATAGCAGTCAGGCAGATAGCTGTTAGTGGCGCGGTGCGAATCAAACCGCCGTAGTCGGCGATTTCTTCACTTTGCATCGTATTGCGTAAAAAGGCAACGATGGCAAAGGCGCCAAGGTTCATGAAGAAGTAGACGCCGATGTAGAACATCAGCGCTGAAACGGCTTCTCGGGCCTGATCTAAATTGGTGCCAGCAAGATAAACGGCCGCTGCAACTGGCATCATCATGTAGCCGGCATGGGCAATTGTTGAGTAGGCAAAGAGACGTTTGATATTGGTTTGTCCGTAGGCGGCAAGGTTCCCAAAGGTACAGGTGACCGCGGCGATGACTGCTAACATCAGAACTACAAAATTGCGAGCTTGCGAGATCGCGGCTAGTTGGCCGTTGGTGACAACTGCAGGTGCCTGCATGGCCACCAAGGAGACCTGGGCCGGGGGCATGGCGACCGCCAATTCCTGGCTTTCCGCCGGAGAGGTGACACCCAGGGCAACCCGTACTAGCAGGGCCAGGGCGGCAGCTTTGGAGGCTACCGACAGGAACGCGTTGACTTCTGCCGAGGCCCCTTCGAAGACGTCCGGGCACCAAAAATGGAATGGTACAGCCGAGAGTTTAAAAGCCAGCCCAACCATGATCATCACCGCCGCCAGAGCCAGGACCATGGTGCGGCCTGAAGCGGCTTCGGCAGTAAGATCAATTGACGCCAGGGTGGTAGCGACGGTTGGCAAATGGGCGGTTCCCAACACGCCTGCCAGCAGGCTGATTCCGTAGAGCATGACCCCCGCAGCACCAGCTCCGTATACGGCGTACTTGAGCGCAGCCTCGCCAGATCGCTGGCGTCCTTTAACGGCGCCGGCCAGCACGTAGGAAGGCACGCTGGCCATTTCGACGCCCAGGAAAACCGTCATCAGGTGATTTGCTGAGGCCATAATGCACATCCCCAGCGTGGCTCCGAGCACCAGGGCATAAAAATCCTGCCCGTCGTTTCCGTCGGCCAGTCCGGTCATTCGCGTGAGCACGACGAACAGTACCGCGAAGAACAAAAGTACAGCCCGGATATAAATGGTAAGCGAGTCACAGACCAGCATGCCCGTAAAGATTTCTTGGGGACCTTGGCTGGCTAACTCTGCGAGTCCTCCCGTAGGGATGGCATACCAGAGGGCAAGGCCGGCTCCTGCGAATGCCACGATCGAGGGATCTATTTTTTCTAACCACGGAATCAGGCGCACCAGCAGCAGGGCAACAATCGTTGCGCACAGAATAAGCTCCGGCCGAAACAGCGACAGGCTACTGTACGTATCGGTGATCAGGCCATCGATGATCGCTTGCAAGCTCACAGATTTCGACTTTCTTTTTGGTGGGTCATCGTAAGCGTCTCACTTGGTGCCGTGGGCTGAGCCAGCTTGGCAGGCTCATTGGCTTTGGTCCAGTTTGTCAGGTTGGTCACTGTCTGGCTAACCGAGGGTTCCATATAGTCGAGCACAACCCTGGGGTAGACACCAAACCAAATGGCCACTGCCAGCAGCGGGGCGGCAATCGAAAATTCCCGCCAAGTGATAGGCACAATCGCTTCGGGGTGGGGCCCCTTGTACTCCGGGCCCAGGTAAACCCGTTGCAGGGCCCAAAGGATGTAACCAGCCGTCAGGATGACGACCGCAGCTGAAATCACAGCCAGGGTCATACTGTACTTCCAGACCGAGAGTACCACCAGCACTTCACCAATGAAGCCGCAGAGCCCAGGCAGTCCGAGGCCGGCAAAGAAAATTCCCACAGCCAGCCCACTGTAGATCGGCATCTTGGCAAACAGTCCGCCAAATTCATTCAAATTACGATGGTGAACGCGGTCATAGATCACGCCCACCATAAAGAACATTCCAGCCGAGCTGATTCCGTGGGCAATCATTTGAAACATCGCGCCGGTCATACCCATGCGCCAGTAGTCGGCGTTGTAATTGGTGCCGGCGACAGCGCTCCACACACCCAACCCCAGTACGACGTAGCCCATGTGACTCACCGAACTGTAGGCGACGAGTCGTTTAAAATCGGATTGGGCCAGGGCTGCAAAGGCACCGTAGACCATGCTGAAAACCCCAACACCACAGACAAAATAAGCCAGATCGTAACCTGCTTCGGGACAAATCGGATAACAGATTCGAATGATCCCATAGCCACCCATTTTTAAGAGAATGCCGGCAAGGATCATGGAGATGGGTGTGGGGGCTTCGACATGCGCATCGGGCAACCAGGTGTGGACAGGTACGCTCGGGACTTTGATGACAAAACCGATGAACAATAACAAGAAGGCCCACCATCCGAGTGACTTACCCAACCAAAGGTTGTTGACGGGGTTGTCGGGATTGGCCGGGTCGCCAAAGGCTGTAGTGTGTTGGCCAATCTGCTGCAGGGCAAGAATATTAAAAGTGTGCAAAGGTGTTTGGGAGTCTTTGTGATCCTGGAAATGTTTTGCCAAAGAGGCATCCGACGCAAGCCACTTGGAATAGGCCTGCTGGGGAGTTTCTTCTTTGCCATCCACTTGTTCTGAAACGACAATTCCGCTGTCGACGAGTTGCTGGGCATTCAGTTGGGTTAAATCGCTGCCGAAGTACAGCATCAGGATCGCGATCAACATCAATACACTGCCAGCCAGCGTGTAGAGGAAAAACTTAATGGCGGCATATTCCCGGCGAGGGCCTCCCCAAATACCGATCAAGAAGTACATCGGAAGCAACATGACTTCCCAAAAGACATAGAACAGGAAGAAGTCAAGGGCCAGGAACACGCCCAACATGCCTGTTTGCAGAAGCAAAAACAGCACGCAGTAGCCTTTGACATGTTTGTTGATAGGCCAGCTTGCCCCCATTGCCAACACGCCAAGAAATGCGGTGAGAGTAACCAAGGGAAAACTAATCCCATCGGTTCCCATCATGTACTGAATTCCAAACGAAGGGATCCAATCGTAGTTAAAGAGATTTTGCATCTGGGCAACACCAGCATCGAATGTTGGCGCACCAGACCAGCCCAATAACATCGCCAGCGCCATAAGAAAGACCGCGACTAACGTCAGAAGTGAGATCCACTTGAGTTGTTGATCCCGCAGGGGCAGCACCGAAATTACCAGGGCTACAATCGCAGGCAGGAATACAAGCAGGCTTATGAATTTGGCAATACTATTTGGGTCCATGATGGATCGTCTTCTGATATGAACTGGGAGTTGATTTCAACTTGTTACGTCGGTTGCTCGTAGGGCAACTTTGAAACACAAATTACTGTTTATCCGGCCACCGCCGCCCTCCAAATGCTGGCAATCACAAATAAAACGATGGTGCCGACTACAATAAACATCACATATTGGCGTAGCCGCCCCGTCTGCACGCGTCGCAGTGACAGGCCACCTCGCCAGGTGTAACTGGCAATGCCGTCCACGGTTCGGTCAATCAAAAGGCGGTCGCCGACCACGTTCACAAGGGCGGCTATCCCGCGGCAGATCCAGGTACACGCATGCAGGATGGAATCGATCACGCGGCGATCGAAGCCCGCGACAAAACGCCCGATCCAAAGTGTGGGTCTGACAAACACCAGGTCGTAGAGTTCGTCAAACCACCACTTGTTCCAGGAGAGGGCATAGAACGGTCGCACCAGCAGGTTGTGGCGGAGCGCGGCCGGGTCGACAACCCGCCAGAGGTACAAAAGGGCGGCAAGTAGGACGCCAGCGGCCGCCATGCCAGATGCCCACAGCCCGGCGGGGATGCGAATTTCATCGGCGTGGCTGTCATGTTCCGTTGGAATGACCAGTTCCGACACGAGCGTACCTTCGACCGTTGCCAGCGTACCGATAGGCCTGGCCTGTTCTAATAATTTGGGGACCGACAGGTTGATGCCCGGAATCTCCCAAGCCACTCCGATCGCAAAAATCGCCAGAATGATCAGCGGTATGGTCATGACCCGAGGAGACTCGTGGGCATGGTCAAACCGATGCTCATTGCGGGGCTTGCCGGCAAACGTCATAAACCAGAGCCGGAACATGTAGAAGGCGGTCATTAAAGCTCCGACCACCGGCAGCAAAAACAAGAGCCACAACCAGGGCGCTTCGTTTCGTGTCATGTGGCTCAGTGACTGTTCAATGATTGCATCCTTCGAAAAGAACCCGCTGAGGCCAAAATAGCCCAGGTGAACGATGGGCAGGCCTGCTCCGATAATAGCCAGACATCCAATCAGCATGGTGTAGGCGGTGATCGGCATTTTTTTCCGCAATCCACCCATCTCGGTCATCTCGTTTGTGTGGACGGCATGAATGACCGAGCCGGAACAGAGGAACAACAGTCCCTTGAAGAAGGCATGCGTAATCAGGTGGAAGAGGCCTGCTACGAATCCGCCCAGCCCCAGGCCGAGCATCATGTAGCCGAGTTGGCTCACGGTGGAGTAGGCCAACACACGCTTGATGTCAGTGGCCGTAATGGCAATGGTGGCGGCCAGAAACAGTGTGATGCTTCCAACCGCGGCAATCACCAGGAGTACTTCGGGGATAAAGATCGGGTAGGAACGGCCC
The DNA here is from genome assembly GCA_965243695.1 of Lacipirellulaceae bacterium. Lineage (GTDB taxonomy): Bacteria > Planctomycetota > Planctomycetia > Pirellulales > Lacipirellulaceae > JAKVCB01. The sequence continues at coordinate 329,669 of CBDEWC010000047.1, forward strand.
ACCAGGTAGACGCCGGCGGCGACCATCGTGGCCGAGTGCACCAGTGCTGATACCGGAGTTGGGCCTTCCATGGCGTCGGGCAGCCAGACTTGCAGGGGGAACTGGGCGCTTTTACCGATGCAACCACAAAACAATCCGACTCCCGCAATGAACAGTAGCCAGTGTCCGTATTGATGATGGGGATCGTGACGCAGCTGCTCGACCGTTGCGGGAATTGCAGCTCCGCCCTTCTCCAGTACGACTTCCTGGATTTTGTCGCGTGCTGCCCATTCAACCATGCCTGAAGTTGGCTCAAGATGGTAATGGTTTTCTGCCGTATGAAGCTGACTGAAGATACCCGGCTGGACGGTGCCATCTTCCTGCGTGATATCGCCGAAGTTGAAGGTCCCCAGTGTGGACCACAAGGCCATCAGGCCGATGAGCATGCCAAAGTCGCCAACCCGGTTGACGATAAACGCCTTGTTGGCGGCGTTAGAGGCACTTTTACGTTCGATGTAGAACCCGATCAGGAAATAGGAGCAGATTCCCACAAGTTCCCAGAAGACAAATACCATCGCCAGATTACCGGCAATGACGATTCCCAGCATGCTGAAGCAAAATAGCGAAAGAAATTGGAAGAAGCGGTGGAACCGGCCAGGCCGTTGGAACTTGTTGCCTTCGTGGTCGGTGACTTCCGGGTCGGTGAAGTCATGCAGTTCATCATGCATGTAGCCCATTGCGTACACATGGACGCAAGTGGCGATCAACGTGACCATGCAGAACATGGTCAAGGTCAGTGCGTCGATGTAGTAGCCAAGCGTGATTTCAAGATTGCCACACTTGGCAAGCGTATACCAGTTGCCCGAGAGGGAGGGAGGTGGAGAGTTGTTGTGGGGACGCTCTGCCGAAGCTGCGTCATCGTGGGGGGTATTATCGTGGGGGGCGTTCGTAGACGCGCTGGTATCAGCAGCCAGGTGAAATACCGACGCGTTCACCTGGGACGGCGGTAAGTAGGCCGAGTCGCTGTGGGTTGGAGGAGGGTTTTCGTGCCCGGATGATTCGTGCCCGGATGATTCGTGATGGTGTTCGCCTCCATGTTCCGCATGACCATGGCTGGAAAGCGGATAGGTCGGCAGCCAGTAGCCCAGCAATGCAACGATGCTTAGCACGAACGCCAGTCCGATGGCACCGATCGACACATACGCGGCATAGGGCTGGATTGCATAGCTCGCTCGTGATCCAAACAACTGCGGGAGCGAATAAGCAATCGAAATGATTGCAAACGACGCCAGTGGCAGGAGCCAGGCGATAGTGAGCAGATTCGGAATAACGGTATCGGCTTGCATTTAATCTGGTCGTGTTCAGCTGGTCGTGTTCAGCCAAGTTGGCTGGATCGGGTCTAACCTTGGAGTTGATTGGCTCGATCCACATCGATCGAGTTAAAGTTGTTGTAAAAATTCAAGGCGATTGCGAGCGCTACCGCAGCTTCGGCAGCAGCCAACACAATCACAAAGAGTGACATCAATTGACCGTCCATTCCCAGCGAACTGGCGTCATTACGGAGGAAAGGACTGCCAAAGGCGATAAAGTTAACGTTGGCTCCGTTGAGTACCAATTCGATACCCATCAGAATGCCGAGGGCATTTCGCTTGGTTGCCATGCAAATCACCCCGCAGGTGAACATGACCGCGCCGACGATGACGAATTGTGAAACGCCTACGGGCTGTGACAGGAAATTTGCGAGCGGCAAGGTGATCATCCGACTGCGACGCTCCTTTTTCGTTTGGCTCTGGCCAGGTAGGCAGCGCCCACTAGGACTACCAGCAGGTGAATCGAGACGATTTCGAAGACCAGTAGGTAGCCTGAACGTGTCGGCGCATCGACGCGTGCACCTAAAAGTCCCATGCCAAGGGGCGTTGCCGTTTGGGGGATCCCGAGCGATTCGACTTCTGCCCGCTCCAGGCCCTTCCATTCGGGAATGGCGACTGCTGCCGAGATCAACACGGCCAGCAGGCAAAGGCCTGCCACCACTGCAAGTGTCCAGTCGAACTGGCTAGTCTTCATGGAGACGAACTTTTCCTGGGAGGTCAGCATGACGCCGAAGATCAACAGCACGAGGGTTCCGCCGACGTAGATCATTAGTTGCATGGCACCTACAAAGTCGGCCCCAGCCAGGAAGAACAGACCCGAGGAGGCAGACAGCGAGAGCACGAGGTAAAACGCCATGCGGACAATATTCGTAGCCAGCACGACGCCGACGGCAAACATGCAGCAAACTGCGGCAAAAAACCAAAATAAAAACGTCGGCCAGTAAATCAAAGGTTCCATCGTCGAAGTGTTTCTATTTTCGCGCCAGCGGTTGAGGGGACTTTGATGGTCGGTGAGTTTGCTTCGATTGGGTTTCATCTGCCGGTGGCGGCTGCGGCTTGGGAGTCGAATCGTTTGAGGGTGCGTCCTTTGGAGCCGGGGTTACTGGCCGTGGCATTGCCAACAGATTGGACCAGTTTTCCTTCACTTCGAAGGTATTTTGCGAGGCGGGCAAAATACCAAAGAAGGCTCGCCCTGGCATGACAAATTGCCAGGTGGTGGTTCCGAGGAACATGACTGCTGCAATCGGCACACAGTACTTCAGGCACGTCGTCATGACCTGATCGATGCGCAAGCGGGGCAACGTCCAGCGAATCCAGATCATGACCGTAATTCCCAGGCATCCTTTGGCAATCACATTGACCGCCCCTAGCAGGCACGCCAGGTAGGTGCCCCAGCCTGGCCACAAGTTTGCATACAACCAGCCCCCTTCTTCAAGTCCGATCAATTGAGCAACGGGGATCGGGCCATTCCAACCGCCCAGGAACAAGATCGAGGCCAATAAGGCCACCAGAAGCATCGATCCGTACTCGGCCATGAAGAAAAAGCTCCACCGCAGCCCGGAGTACTCGGTGTGGAACCCGGCAACCAGTTCGCTTTCGGCCTCTGCCAGGTCGAACGGTGCCCGATTCACACTGGCGGTTGCACAGGTGACGTAAATCCAGAACACGACGAAAGTGAACGGATCGTGGAACACATACCAATTGGTGAACCAACCGGTCTGGCAGTCGCCGATAAAGATCAAATCCATCGACCCAGCTAACAGGACTGGCACCACAGCGCAGAGGCCCAGCGGTACTTCGTAACTGACAACTTGAGCTGCTTCGCGCATGGCACCAAAAAGGGCCCACTTCGACGCAGAGGAATAGCCAGCCAGAATAACCCCGAAGACTTCCAGGCCGAGTACAGCCAGGATGAAAAAGACTCCCACGTTAAGGTGCTGGGCCACGAACGGCATATCCTGGCCAGCGAACGGCAAGGCGATGAAGGCTGCCAGAGAAGCACAAAAACTGACATAGGGTGCGATCCGAAAGAGCAAAGGATCCGCCCCTTCAGGCATCAGGTCTTCCTTAGATATCAGCTTGAGTCCGTCGGCTAAGGTTTGCAGCCAACCGAATTTCCCCCCCACTCGGGTTGGGCCAAGCCGGTCTTGAATTCGCCCGGAAATCTTCCGCTCGAGCCAGATGAATACAAGTGCACCGACCGCCACCAGGTTGAGCAGCAGGAAGATATGGATCATCGCCGCAATGACGTGTCCCAATATGCTCACCGCCAGACTGTCAGGATCAACCGACACCCCGATTGCTTGCAGCAGTTGCCCGGCAAATTGATTGATGTACTTAGCCACTACGTGAGCATTCCTTGGCGTCTCTGGGGACGTGCAAAATCTTGCCGACCACAACCCGCCCCATGGGCCACAGGCCTATGGAAATGGAATTGTGGAAGAACTCATTCACAACGTGATTTGTCCTTACCCAAACGTTGCACGCAAACGCGGGTCGTCGACAGAAAATACCCACAGGGGCGGTATCTGTCTTTGTCTTCTTGCCAGTTCTTAAAACTGCCTATGAGGTTTTATGGGGAGCCAGCTGACAACCGAGATTGTGAAATATGGCACAAGCCCTGGGCCCTGTACAGGCCCGCCTGACTAAATCAACAGTCCCCTGTCGAATCGGGCTGGGCTATGGTTTTTGACCTTAGCCGGAGCGAAAGGTTGTTCTCCTGACGAATGTTCTGCGGACCACTGATATTCTGCCGACCGATGTGTCTTCCTAATCGTTTCCATCCAATCCATTCGTTTTCCTGTAGCTTGAGGCATCCTGCCTCAGACCGTCCTGAATCTCCCATCCTGAGACCGATTTCGGCGGAACGGAGTTGGCTGGTTTTTCCAGCGGCAGGGCCCCATGTTTCGGAGGTTGTCCAGTTTTTATGGTGGCCTGAAGCCTATCGATCAATTTCCCCCATGACGACATCAAGCGAGCCAACAATGGCCGGCACATCGGCGATGAGGCATCCACGGCAGAGATCGCTGGTAACCGAAAGGTTACAAAACGAACTGCTACGGGCCCGCGCTCGCCAGGGGATCGCGTTGCCGTCACTTACCAGGTAAAAGCCCATCTGCCCGCGTGGGGCCTCGGTTTCGAGATAAACCTCGCCAGCGGGAAGTTTTTGGGCAAGCTTGATCGGCTCCCCATGGTCGCCGGACGAAGTGCTGTAGCGGTCCATCGCCTGCCGAACCAAGTCAACGGCCTGGACCACCTCCAGCATGCGGACATAAAACCGGTGCCAACAATCACCAAGGGTGGTCTCGATAGGAACGGGTGGATAATCGTGGTCGTTGGGATAGTGTCCGTTCGACTGGCAGATCACCTCAAATGCGTAACCGTCGTACATGGAAGTGTAGATTTCTTCACCATCGCGACGGAGATCGTGACTGATCCCACTGCCGCGAAGGACCGGCCCGCTGGTGCCAAAGCTGATAGCCATCTCAGGCGATAAGACACCGATACCTGCCGTCCGTTTGATGAAGATGGCGTTGGTCGTGAGTAGCGCGTGATATTCCTGGATGATCGGTTCAAACTGATCAAGAAAATCTTCACATTTAGCGAGCCAGCCATCAGGCAAGTCGGCTGTGGCGCCACCCGGGGTGAGGTAGCTATAGGTGAGCCGGGCCCCGCAGGCCTCTTCGAACAAGTCGAGAATTTTTTCTCGCTCCCGAAATGCATAGAGAAACGGGCTGAAGCTCCCCAGGTCAAGGCCATAAGCGCCCATGCCAACCAGGTGGCTGGCGACCCGCCCCAGCTCGGAGATGATGACCCGGAGGTGGCGGCCCCGTTCGGGAACGCGGTAGTTGAGTAATTTTTCGACACAAAGCGCCCAGCCCAGATTCATGTTCATGCCGGCCAGGTAGTCCATGCGATCGGTGTAGGGAATCCATTGGCGGGGAGTGAGGTTTTCGCCAATTTTTTCCGCGCAGCGATGCAGATAGCCAATGTGCGGCATCACTTCTGAAACCACTTCGCCATCGGTTCGCAACACCAGCCGTAGCACACCGTGCGTACTGGGATGCTGGGGGCCCATGTTGACTAACATCTCGTCCGTGCGGACGTCGAATTCAATGACCCTGGGATCGTCGACAGTCGTGCTCATGAAACTGGAGTATTGGGGTTTGATGGAACGGTTGGCTTGGCGGGGCGATTACCCCTTGAACACTGCGGATAACCAGCACATTTTAAGGCCGTGGGTTTCTTGGTTAGCGGCCTCGGATGCCATGGTATTCGACGGGCATTTCATAATCTCGTCGCAGGGGGTGGCCAACCCAATCCTCGGGACAAAGAATACGATGGAGGTCGGGGTGATTTGTAAAGTGGATTCCACTGAGGTCAAAGACTTCTCGTTCGTGCCAGTCGGCTGTGCTCCAGAGACCGGCAACGCTTGGGACTTCCGGTAACTCTCCTGGAGTGTCATCCTTCCAACGAGGGAGGCAAACTTTCAAAACAAGGCTGTGTTTGAGTTTCATACTAAACAGGTGGTAGACAACTTCGACGTGGGGTTCCCAACCTGCCTTTGCCTGTTTCTTTTCGTCGGCGTGAAAGTAATCCACTCCGGAAATACAGTTCAGATAGTCAAAGCAAAGTCCTGGCTCGTTGCGAAGGTATTCGCAAACTTCGACCAAGCCGTCAGGGGTGACCTCGATCCACGGGTCGATATTTTCGAAATTCGTTCCGACAATTGTGTCGCCGAACTTGCTTTTCAACTGATCAACAAACGTCGGTCCGCTCATGATTATCGATTTCTAAGTTAAGGGATCTGCCAGCCTGGTTTTTCTAATCGTGCTATTGCTTAAGCCGAGAGGATCGACGAACTTGGTTCGGTTCGCCCGGAATGTTCGGGAGGATGGCCTCGCTCATGATGCTGCCGGGTTACCGCTCGTACCCAATCGAGATCGCCTCGCTTCCAAACGTAGAAAAAACCGACCATCAGTACGGCAAAGAAGACGAGAATGTCTGCAAAGGACATGGCTGCCAGCTTTCGAGCAAGTTGAACAACAGCTTCCCGGTTGCGACCTGCCTGGTCATTCTTGACGCCTCTTCGAGCCGCCTCGGCGTCGGTCAGTGTCGGCATCACTGGTTGGTGAATGCCAAGTTCTCGGTGCCTGGCCAGGGCCATATGGGAGAGACTGGTGCTGCTGGCCATAGCGTCTGTGTCGGATGGCAAAAGGGGGGCTTCGACGGCTGCCATTTGGGTTGCTTTACCGTAGACGGTTGCCCATGGAAAGAAGAACGCAACTTCCACATCGAAGATAATAAACAACAACGCAACCACGTAGAATCGCAAGTCGAATTGCACGAAACTTGAACCAATGACCGGTTCGCCGCATTCATAAACTTCAAGCTTTTCAGCATTTGGAAGCTTCGGTCTCAATAACCAACCCACGAGCAGGTTAACAAACAAGAACAAAAATCCGACCGCTACAAATAAGGTCAAATAGGCAACGATTGCAGTCGGTGTAGCCATGGTAGTTTTCGGGAGTTCAGAAAAAGTGGAATGCGATCGCCTACGTGCGGCTGGTGATCTATTGATTGGGCCCACCGTGGACAGGATCGGTAATCACCTTGGAGTCAGCAACAGCTGTCGGGTTCAATGTGCTCCGTCCCCAAGCCAGGTCGAGCGGTAACCGCGAAAAATCGACAATGCAGCCATCGCGACTGTAGCAACTCAGGTCATGGGTAGCACCCATGAAAATACAGTCAACCGGGCATGGTTCAACACAAAGAGCACAAAACATGCATTTTGTGTAGTCAATGGTGAAGCCGGTGACCTTGAAGCCCTTGGCACCTTCAACCCGCGCTTTGCCAATGTAAATACAATCGACAGGGCATGCTTTGGCGCACTGGTCGCAGGCAATGCACGTGGTCAAATCAAAGCGGTGAAATCCGCGGTAGCGGGCCGATACGGGGACGGGCAACTCTGGATATTCGAAATGTTCGGTAAAAGCTTTTCGCTCGGGACGATAGGTGATCATCCAATTGCGGAAAGTCACCCACATTCCTTGTGCCACCGTGTACACCGCTTCGACGATGTTACCAAACCATGGCCAGGACCGTTTAATCTGTTGGATCATGCTGTTTCCGTGTCGTTCGGCGGACGTTTGTTTCGTTACCAGGCTTTTTGTGACACCGAAGGGGTGAACCGGTCACAAACTTCGGTGCGCAATTTCCATGGATCGCAGTAACTGCTATGTGTTGGTACCACGATATCGCCAAAAATCGCGATGGACCACCACGCGGGACAACAAAACACCCTTGGGTAAAGGAGTTGCCGTTCGGAACAGCTGCTCCATGGGTTGTCGACCAACCTCCTACTACAGGAGAACGACAACACCTTTGTGCCGAATTATATGGCAGCTGTCCTGTGTCGCAACCACTAATGTCTTGTACCGCAAGGGATACCGCCGAATTCGTCAACATGGTCCCCGCTATCCCAGGTTCCAACGACGGGTTGGTTTGTCCCGCCAGTTCGTGTGGGCCTGTCCACCAATGCTGAAAATGGCGATACCCGCCAGGACTTCCCGCACTCGAAATCGCAGTTTCTACGCCAACTGCGGAGTTCACCTTGCTAAGGTGGTTCAGCCCAGAGGCGGGCGATTGGCTCGAACGAAACTGGCGTTTGCGCGACAGATTCGCTGTCAATTCGTGAAGGAGGTCGTTTTTAACGCCGTTCCTGTTCCTAGCGGTGTCGCACCGGTCGCGTCAGAAAGCATGGGCCGGTCTTCGGGAATACCCCCCCACTGCCCCCCGTAGTGGTGGGTAAGTTAAAAAAAATATAAAATCGACAAATGGAGGAACTTTTGCGGCGGTGGACGAACCAAGTGGTGAGGCCCCAGTTTTAGGGGGTGGCAGCTATTTATTTTTTGCCGTAATCCCTTTCTGAATAGTCGGTTATGAAAAATTATTCCCGCGTGGCACAAGCTTGCGGGTAGGCCCTAAACCAACAAAATGGGCCTGATTTGACAAGTTTCAAACTATTCTCCTGGAAATACCGACCTCGACGGCCCAATGAATGTTGTGCGTTTTCTTGACTCCAACTCAGGGCCACGTACAGTGAAGTTAAGGGACGCCCCGCCCTAACTACGCCTGGGGCAGAGTAGGACGCAGTCGAACTGGTAGCCGTTGTAGTTGCCGCCAGTCGGCTCGATGGAGTAAAGGAATTACCGCAAGCACGGCAGGCCGATCCTTCTCGGTGTGCCCTCTGGACGCGGCATGCCACCAAAAGGAAGTAATTATGTTGGTACTTTCACGGAAAAAAAACGAAAGTATTATCATCAACGATAATATCACGATCGTTGTTGTGGAAATTCGTGGAGACAAGGTTCGCTTGGGAGTAGAAGCGCCCAAGGAAATACCCGTCCATCGTAACGAGGTGTACGATGCCATCCGCCGAAATCAGGAGTTGGATGGGCAGACTGAGGTTGAACCTGATACCACCAGCGCCGCGGAATAGGGGTGCAAAATCTTTTCGTGGCGCGGCAAGGAGGCTTCGGCCGTCCCGGCCCCATCGTTCCCTGTGTTTTAGGGTCTTCGGAACTGGTTGACGGTCTGGACGGACAGACGTTGGCTGTACGCCAAATTCCTGCTGGCGGCGACAATTTTCCGGGACTTCGTCCTCTTCTTTGCCCCGGTTTCTGACGACCGGTAGACCTCTGTTCGGGCTACTGCTGGGCTAATGGGTGTGGGAGTTACTTGGGCGGCGTCCCTCCGATAATTTTGGGTTTGAGGGATCAGGCAGGCTTGACGATTCAGGGCACTCCCCGTATAGAATCATCGAGGAGACCGGTTGCGAGACGCGCGCAGGCGGTCGACGCCAGAAACTTGTCCTTGGATGGTTTCTGGGTATTCCACCTAACCGGCCCCGTCGTCTAGCGGTCTAGGACTCCGGCCTTTCACGCCGGCAACACGGGTTCGAGTCCCGTCGGGGTCATTTATATTTGGTGCAACTCTATTTGGTGCAACCATGTTCCACATCGAATGTCATAAGGCGGTGTCGCCTTTTGAATGGTTTTCGCTGCCACCAAGTTCTGCGGGTTACGACCGTGGTTGACCGCAAAGTTCATGGCCAACACCTACGACGCGTTGATTCTCGTTTCCTTTGGCGGCCCTGAGTGCCGGGATGATGTACTGCCTTTTCTCGAAAATGTTTTGCGAGGCAAGCCTGTGCCTCGTGAGCGCATGCTCGAGGTTGCCGAGCATTACAACGCGTTTGATGGGATCAGCCCGATTAATGAGCAGAATCGTGGCCTGATTACGGCCCTTCAGCAAGAGTTTGTCGACCACGGTCTCGATTTGCCAATCTATTGGGGCAACCGTAACTGGCATCCGATGCTCACCGAGACTTTGCGTCAGATGGCTGCCGATGGTGTGGGGCGGGCCTTAGCGTTTGTCACCAGTGCATTCAGCAGCTATTCGGGCTGCCGGCAGTACCGGGAGGATATCGCTCGGGCTCAGTCAGAGGTCGGCCCGACCGCTCCGGAGGTCGACAATCTCCGCGTGTTTTTTAATCATCCAGGGTTTATTGAACCCATGATTGACCGACTGCGGGAAGGCCTTGCCAAGGTGCCTGCCGAACGACGTTCTGCCGTGCGATTGTTATTCACCGCACACAGCATTCCACGATCCATGGCAGAAAACTGTCGGTATGAGACGCAGCTACACGAGGCGTGCCGTCTGGTGGCTGAGGGGGCAGGACATCCAACGTGGCAACTGGTTTACCAGAGTCGCAGCGGTTCGCCACAGCAACCGTGGCTGGAGCCCGATATTTGCGACGTGATTCGGCAACAACATGCCCAGGGAGATCTGGTTGACTTGGTGGTTGTTCCCATTGGTTTTGTGTCCGACCACATGGAAGTTCTCTTCGACCTTGATACCGAGGCACAACAGGTCTGCCAAACATTGGGGGTGAATATGCTTCGCGTACCAACCGTTGGAACCGATCCCAGATTGGTAAGCATGATTCGTGAACTCGTGGAAGAACGGCAAGATGATCAGATTGAGCGGAAAGCCTTGGGCGAGATGGGCCCCAGCCATGATGTTTGTCCCAGTGATTGTTGCTTGTACACTCCCAGCCGAACCGGTTCAGGCTGACCATGTTTGCGAAGTCGCAATCAAAACCGCAAAGGCTTGTCTATTCGCGGGGTGATGGGCGGTTCTGATTTTCAACATGCATCGGTCGCTCAGGATGGCTCTGTCCCACTAAGGCACGTATTTGTTGACCGGAGGAAAGCCGATAGCCGGGTCAACCATCGGATTTTGTTTGTTGATTGGAGATAAGAAGTCTCTCGAGACGTTGGAGGGTCCGAAAGGCGCAACAGGGGTGCGGTTGCCGGCTGGTCTGACAAGTTAACACAATCAACCGTCAAAACGGCCCGCTGTTTTCACACTCCTCTCTGCAGGTGGAACTGTCATGTCGAGAACTGGGGGAAAGTGGCTTAAGGCGACTCGTCACACCGTTGCGACGTCCGGCGGCCAGATTAAACGCACACTGCTGTGGGTCGTAATTCCAATGACAGAGTGTTTAAAGGCAACTGTTTGAAGATTTAAAGACACTGTTTGAAGATTTAAAGACACTGTTTGATACTGTCGCGGACCAGCAGATTGCCCTGCCAAGCGATTTGTTGTTGGTGCGTGCCGGGCTGGTGTGTCAGGTTGCCGATTAGTGTTTGGGGCATTGTTCGCGTGGATGGCGTGTTGGGGTATTGCTAAACCGCATCGAAACAGGGATCGAGGTGTTCACAAGGGAAGGGTCAATGGCACACAAAAAAATCAGCGACTGACCACAGGGATTGCTATCTGGCTGAATTGAGGCAAGGGGTACGAAGTCCACGGATCCATTCGTCGTTCTTCGAGTTTCAATACCGGTCGCATTGATCATGTCTACGAAGATCCGCACGTCACCAATGCGCAACTCAAGCTGCATTACGGCGACCTGACCGATGCAAACAATCTCCGCTGTGTGCTTGACGAGGTCCAGCCGGACGAGGTGTATAATCTGGCTGCCCAATCACACGTGCACGTCAGTTTCGAGATGCCGGGTACACCGCCGACTGCCATTGGAACCTTGAAATTGCTCGAGGCAATCCGGGAGTTCCGCACACGCACCGCCAGGTTCGCTACTACCAGGCTGGCACCAGCGAGATGTTTGGCCAGAGCACAGAAGGAAACCACCTGTTTTTGTCCACGCAACCCCTATGGCGCTAAGGTGTAACTGGATCACTGGAACTACCGTGAGGCGCATGGCCTCCACGCCAGTAATGGCATTGTTCAATCACGAATCACCGCGCCGCGGCATGGATCACCCGTGCGGTAGGCCGAATCAAGCAAGTCTACAGGACAAGCTGTTTATGCAACCTCGACGCGAAGCGCGACTGGGGCTTTGCGGGCGATTACGTTGAAGCGATGTGGCTGATGCTCCAGCAGGATCAGTCGGACGACTACGTCGTCGCGACCGGCCAGACGCACACCGTACGCAAATTTTTGGAATTGGCCTTCGGTATTGCAGGCATGGATTATCAGGACTTTGTCGAGGTCGATCCACGTTACTTCCGCCCGACCGAGGTAGATATTCTGCAGGGCGACTCCACCAAGGCCCGCAAGAAGCTTGGCTGGGAGCCAAAGGGCTGGAAGGACTGGCGCGAATGATGGTTGAACACGACATGGAACTGGCGTTGCAAGAGAAGGTGGGACGCGGGCCACGAGGTTCCGGCGCAGGTCGAGCATGAACAGTAACGCCGGCGCGCTGGGCCCGGGTCAGACTGGGACTGGCAGTGTGGGTTTTCTCCGGCAAAGGGCCAATCACAAGATGGCTGAGTGAGATTGTGCGCACTGCTCTGTGGCGCGTTGGGTGAACTACAACTTTAGCTGGTAATCACATGGCTGCCTGGTAATCAGATGGCTGCCTGGTAATCAGATGGCGTTCGTAGGTGCGATAACTTTGAGTCAGATGTGGTGGACCACCTTGTGGGAGAGGTCGGTCGGTTCGGTACCACCCGTGACCACTTTAGGTAATACCAGAGTCGCAAAACCTAATCAGCAAGTTCGTCGGACCAGACCGACATCTCGTTGAGAATGACAGCTCCGTAGGTCGTGGCCATTGCGACGTCGAGCGCATCGCGCCCATGCCCGACTGCGATGCGACCGACACGCCGTTCGTTATTTCTGGGGTCGAATGTCCACCAGCGGTCACCCAAATAGGCTTCAAACCAGGCGTGGAAGTCCATCGGATACTTGGGGACCACATCGATGTCCGGCAAATACCCGAATGTGTAGCGGGCTGGGATGTCGAGCGCCCGACAAAACGTGACCGCCAGATGAGCAAAGTCGCGACAGACCCCAACGCCGTTTTCGAATGTGGCATGAGCCGTCGTGAGTGGCGTGCTGCTACCGTATTTGTACTCCAGGTGGTTGTGGACGAACTCGTTGACTTTCTGCACACGTTGGTAGCCGGGTGGCGTCGAGCCGAAGAGTTCATACGCGGTCGCCGCCATTTCGTCGGAAAGGCAGTAGCGGCTGGGTGCTGTGTAGACCAGCACGTCGTCGGGCAGGTCGGCCGGTGGGAGTTCGGGTGCGTCGAGGTCAGCGGGGTCCAGCGTAGAGGGTGTCTTCACGACCGCGTCGTAACGCAGTGTGAATTCTCCCGGCGGTACGGTGAGCCGCTGGCAGACATTGCCGTACATGTCAACGTACTCGTGGCGGGCCACATCGGGGGTCGTCTCCCACGATTCTTCGATCAGCTCGTGCACATCGTCCTTGCGTGGCTGTACCTGGAATACGGCGGCTGTGCGTTCGGGCGCCAAGTCGCGAAACTTGCATCCGACTCTTACCTGAATGGACCCGTCCACGACAACCTCCTTCGTGGTGCAAGCCTAAGCGCGCTGGATGGCCAAGTGGTCAGTGTCTACGTGTGTGCTTCCAGTGTCTTTGTAGGCCGTGAGCGCGCTTTGTGATGACCATTGACTGACAGGGATTCTAATCCGACTGGTTGGGCGTCACTAGGATGCGGCGAAATTTTTTTCGACTTCGTGGTGGACTTTGCGGGCGAATGGAAACGTCGGGACGGCGCGTGTTCCCTGGACGCGGTCCAGCATCCGCACTGGAGGATAAACAAGCAACGACGTCGCCTGCCTTAAGTTCCGTGGGAACGAGTCCTGCCACGATGTCAACTTGGGGCCCGTTCTGGTGCAGTGGGTCGTTGGTCCGTAGCGCGACATGTTTGCACCCTACTGTCCTGGCGTAAAAGTCTGTAGTAGGTGCAAAACTTCCCCAATCGTGGGTCCCCATAACCGGCCAGATCTCTGGTCAGCCAACCAATAGGCCCAAAATGTCTGTGGTTTTACCGGCGCCGAAAGGACGGTGAAGGTGGTCCGTGCTGTCATCATACCGACAGCAGTCTGTCGCGATATTGCGGCGCTTTTTTGGGGGGGAGGCGTTGAGGACGTTCGTACTCCCCCAGATTTTTCGGTGGATTCGGGACGTTTGCGGATTGGGAACAGGCTTTGCGAATTCTTAAGCGATCAGACCTGGTTTGAAACGCAACCGACTCATTGAACGTTCCGTTTTTTGTCCAAAGATTACAGGAGAAAAGGAAAATGAAGAAAATTGCACTCGCATTTGCCGTCGTGTTTGGCCTGGGACTGGTCGACATGGGGATTTCCCAGGCCCAAGCCGCCGGTTCGTTCGGCTTTTACATTGGCAGTGGTCGTCACCACAGTCGTCACCACAGTCGTCACCACAGTCGTCACCACCGTCGTCACCACCGCGGCGGCCACTATGGCTGGCACGACACCGGCCATTACGACTGGCATCCCGGCTACTATTTTCGCCATGGCAACCATTTTGATTATTCTCCGGGCCACTATGATTGGCACTCGACCGGTCACTACGACTATTACCGTGGCGGTCACGGTTGCTACCGTAATTGGTAACAACCGGTGAGGATTTTGAATCGACAGGCAGGAATTTTATCCCTGGCCTGGAGTCCATTCACTTTGTGTCAACACGACTGCCGACTTCCCGCCGTTTTCGGACGTCCCTGTTCAACCCACACGCAATGAAAAAGGGTGTGAAGTTCGGAACAAACCTATTTGTTCAGCTGGTGTCGATTGGAGTGAAGATATACTGGCTTGTCGTTGTGGGTGGATACCACGCTGAGAATCTCCATCTGGTGCGATCTTATTGGAGTCTCATTTGCAGGTGATGGCGCCGAAGTTGTGTCTGGCGCATGGTTGTCCTACTGCCGACAGCTGTCGGCGCAGTTTGCCGATGTGGCCGTTGATGGCGTGAGCGAGACCGGTTTCGTTGGTTGGCCTGTGCCGGGTAAAACCCCCAACAGGGAAGTTTTGTTACCAGTTTAACGAGGATAATTTTTCCCATGTTCTACTGATCGTCAGAAAAAACCACGATTCAGCACAGCAACGGTCACTTTGTGGATGAGCTGAGCTTATTCCTGCCGTGGGTGCCATCGCTGCCATGCAGCTCCAGGTCGGTCGACACGAAAGCTCACCAGACGTTGCTGTTTCGCTTCAGTCACGTAGGCAGTGCAGCCGTCAGGGCCACCGAAGCAGATGTTTGTCGGATGCTCTCCAAGAACGTCGATTTCTCGAAGAATTTTTCCCCGGGGAGTTAGCTTGACCACCGTGCCCTTGCCGTGGCGAGTGATGTACAAGTTTCCGTCAACGTCGCACCGCATACCGTCGAAGCCATAGTCGTCGAACTTCTTGACCAGTCGTTTGTTTTTTACACCGGTGGCCGTAATGGTGAAGGCCCACAAATTGCGTTGAACGCTTTCGTTGACATAAAGTGTTTGGCCATCCGGGCTGACTTCAATTCCGTTGGTCGTTCCCATGTCGGCTGCTAATCGCGTGACCTTACCTGACGGGTCGATCCGCCAAAGTTGGCCTGTGTCATTGCCCCAGTTTGGATCGCTGGCGTAGAGGACACCGTTGGCATCGATCGCAAGGTCATTCGGTTGGTTCATGCCATCGTGTTGGGCCAACACCGTAACTTTGCGTGTGGCTGGGTCAATCTTCAGCACGTTGTGATGGACGTAATCGGCCACAAACATCCTGCCCTGCGAGTCGAAGCGGATGCCGTTACCAGCACTGTTGTTGGGCAACGTTACGAACAATTCAGCTTTGCCTGTTGGAGTAACTCGGCCAATGTTCGACCGGTCACGATAACTCACGGCAAAAATATTTCCAGCCGCGTCGCATGCCGGCCCTTCGATTCCTCCTGTAAATTCGCCCGACTCGGTGAGGGGAGTGGCGACAAATAGTGGAGTGTCGTCAGCATGCAGTAACGGATGGGAATACAGGATTGCCACGGCCACGATAACGCCGTAGGGATACAATTTCATCATGGAGGCCTCATGGAAATTTAAGGAATGGATGTGGGAACCGAGATAAACGAAAATGGAGCGAAAATGTTTTTGCTGGCTTGGTGTACACTCCCTGAATTGGGGCACTCAATGGGTTGTATTTCCAGGCTGCGGATGCAACACGTTGGAGTCCGGCAAGTGATCGTGCTTGCCGCATAATCTACGTTTCACCGCCCACGACTTATCGACGACAGGATGCAAGTCCAACACGACGTTAACGCAGGATGTGAGCCAGTTTGTGTTTTCAGTATTGTAGCAGGATAGTTTCTCTCGGCATGTGCCCCTGTTGGGCTGCTCCTGGAGAATTGCAAACACCTTCTGTCGTTATGATTGGGCCGCTGTTTGAAGATCCGCGGTTTGGATGCCAATGGTCGCCAGGGCGAACCGTGGCTCGAAACGTCTCTTTTGGAATGAAGAAACCGTCATTGCCAAAATGGCCCCACGACCACCAGAAGTAACCACGGTCATCGGCGGTGCCATGGATAACCGAGGTTGAGCCCTCGGGTCATGCCTCTGGGGTCAGATCCCCATGCGTGACAAGCCGTCTGCAATTCGTCCGAGCAACTCGGAAAATTCTGGGTGTTCGGCTTCGAACTTCAGCAGTAGTTCGCGAAGGCCGTGTGTTGTTGGTCCGGGATCTCCGGGAGGTGTTTCGCTGCGATCCAACAGTTGTTGGATTTCACCAGTCATCACATGGAGTTGGTCAACAGTTTGGGGATCTACTTGATCAGTCTGTGAGAGTTCGGTGTGTAGTTTTTGGAGGGTGGCGATGAGTTCGGGTTTTTCCATGATCGGCTATTCCTTGGGTGATTGCTTGACCGTGTTTGCCACCATTGGTTGCTCAGTAAGCGTTTTTTGAAGTGTACCACGATTCTTCATGCGAATGACCTCGGGGAAGTGGTTGCAGGAACTGGTATTCGTAACCCCATGGGGCCGGAAGTCGGTTTTAATCGGTTTGTTTCATTGAGTGCTGCACGTAATGGTTGCGAGAGCGTAACACGGTTTACACGCAACAAGGATTTTTGCCTCGCATCGCATTAAGTCCTTCCTTGACAATCAACGGAACCATACAGAGTGCCGCAACTGGATCGGCCCACCACCAGCCGAAGAGCAAGTTGAGCCCAACACCGACAAGCAGAATCGATGCGAGGTACCAGCAAATGTCGGTCTGAGAGGCATCCGCATGAAGTGCACCACTCTGGATTTTTCGGGCAATACGACGTTTCCAGCGAGCCAGTAGGGGCATCAACAGGATCGACACCACCGCCAGGATAATACCGACAAAACTTTCGTGTGGGTGGGTCCCAAAAATGAGGGCCCGGCTGGCATCCCATGCCACAAAACTGGCCAGTAGCAGTAGTCCTACTCCGACGAATGTTCGGGCCCGTTTTTCTCGACGGCGGCCTCGTTTCAGATCTTGAAACCGCCAGATCATCACCAGGCTCGACATCGATTCAACGACCGAATCGAGACCAAAACCGAGTAGGGCGGGACTGCCCGCCTGAATCGCGGCAATCAGGGCAATGACGGCCTCGGTGACATTCCAGCCAATCGTAAGCCAGGATACAAAACGGGCCTCGCGCTCTCCGGCACGATGTTGCACTGCCTCCGGCGACGCTGGTTCAACCGTACTTGATGAAGACACGTGATGCTTTAAGGGAGATAGAGGAAGGATAAAAAGCCTGGTGGCCTGGTGGAGCGATTTTCAGAAGCGCCAAGCTCCGGCTGAATCTGTAAGTCGTACAGGTATCATAGCTTGTCGGTGTGACTTGGCCACTGTTTCGCAGCGACAGGCCCGCGGGTAACCACGCTATGTGACCCTCGGTCGATTCGCGTTGAACTGGTCACTTGTCTCACATGGCAAAGTAGCCCCGGGGCCACCATGTGGCAGTTTGTCGAGGCTGACCGCTCAACCAATTTTTTTCAGCTGAACTTCAAATCCACGCTACCGAGGGAGCCGAAGTCGGCGGTGATCTGATCTCCTGCAGTGGCCGCAAAGACTTTGGTTGTGAGTCCAGTGGTCACATAGTCACCTGCGAGGAGTTGCAAGCCGAATTTAGGCAGTTCGTTGGCCAGCCAGGCAAGCGCATTGAGTGGGTGTTCCAGGACGTTGGTACCATTGCCCGTGCTGTCGAGTTGGCCGTTGGCCAGCAGCCGGATTTCGGTGTTTGTCATATCAAGATCAGCCCAAGAGTCGTGGTTTTTACCATGCAGCCAGGCGCCGTGAACCGCGTTGTCACACACCAGCACCATCCCGCCGGCTTGTTTTAAGTTGGTGAAGTGATGGTTCACGATTTCAATCGAGGGAAGCACACCTGCGACATAGCCGGCAATCGATTCGGCGGTAAAGCCTTGTTCGTCAGTAGGCACATCCTCCTTCATCTGGAAGGCATATTCCGGTTCCAGTACCCGCGTCTGAAAATCATTCGCTGGGAGTTCGGCGGGGGCGGCGTGCACAAATGCGGAGAGCAGGCGCCCGAACAGTGGCCCTTCAACTCCGAGCATTTCTTGGGCAACCGGGTTGGTGGCGGCGATCTTGTATCCGGCCAGTTGGCCTCCATGTTCAGCCACCAACTGGTCAACCAGGACTTGCTGCGTAGCATACGCTTCCTCCCAGTTGGTCGGTTGCAATTCAGCCGGCAAAGTGTCAGAGACTTGGTCGAGGCGACGGTTGTTGATCAGAAAATCAGCTGCTTGAGAGATTTTGCTCATAGGAAATCCGTAAAACCAGTAGAGGCTAGTAGAGGCTAGTAGAGGGTGGGGGAGCAGTTTACCGCACGACTGCGGTTGGCGCCAACTGGCTGGGCTGAGAGACCGATTTGGCCATGGTTTTGAGATTGCCTGCCGCGGTCAACTTGGGTGCGCTGCCACCGAAGTCGTAGCTACTTTAGCCGGAAACACCATGGTCAAGAGTCCACTCAATGCCTCCAGGTCCAGCGTTGATGATCGGCGTTTCGCCCACGGTTTCCTGCTGTCCCCAACAGGCGTGGATATGGCCACATACCACGAGACGGGGCGATTTTTCCAGCGTGGTGTCACGGATTGCGCGACTGCCAAAACGGGTGCCGCTGGAGTCGATGTCAACGGCGCCGTGGGGGGGAGAGTGCGAGACCAGCACGGCATTGGCTGGGCAATCTCGCAACAATTCGGCTGCCTGGTCTTCGGTGAAGTCGTAACTCCAGCTACCGAATGGGGTGACGGGAATTCCTCCGCCGATTCCAAAAAACGGAATTCCTGAAATGTTTACTCCGTTGCCATGCAGTACATGCGCTGTGGTCCAAGGGAGGCAGGCTTCGGTGAGTTCTTCGACCGATTCGGCATTGCCGGGAACTACAACCGCCGGACGATCAATCGTGCGTAACACATCGACCACTTCTCCAATCCGCTGGCGACACTGTCCGAAGTCACCAGCGCCGATCAGGACATCTACGTCCGCAGATTTTTCGACGAGCCGACCGGCTGCTTCCGTATCGCAGTGAAGGTCGCTGAACAGCAGCAGTTTCATAGGGCTTTCGGATAATCAGCGACAACCGGTTGGCGTGAAAACGACAATGTCTCTACGAGCGGGTCCTGATGAGGGTCCGCCATCCGGTCCGCAGGTTTGCGGATTCAGGGGTTTTTCCGTCACACCCAGGCTCACCACTTGCGACGTCCACCACCGCCACCACCGCCACTATTTTTTGGCCTTGCCTCGTTGACAACAACCGTCCGCCCGTCGATTTCTTTCCCATTCACGGCTTCGATTGCGGCCTGACCTTCTTCAGCATTGCTCATCGTTACAAAGGCAAAGCCACGTGGGCGACCGGTTTCCCGGTCGGTCACCACGGCGACTTCGTCAACGGCACCGTGAGCAGTGAACTCGTCGCTAAGCGTATCTTCGGTGGTCGAATACGCGAGGTTTCCAACGTAAATCCTCATGCTTGGCTCCAAGCGAACAAACCATTCTCCGCGACCGATTGGGAGTCCGACAAGGTTGCCCCACAGTCGAGGGGGAAATTTGACGACGTGAGTATAACGCTTTTTGGGATTGCGACGAACACATCTCTGTCGACAAACTAAAAAAATAGTGAGCCCCAACAGGCGGTTAGAAATAGAGGATTGGGGAGGAAAAACAGGCAGGTTTCACAACAATTTTTGACTTGAGGTTGGGTTTTTTGAGTTCAGTGGCCAATTCGCGCCAATCGCGACGCCAGTCTCTTTCGGTCGGGCCGAGAAGACCGTAAGCTAGCCACCAGCGTGGTGGTCTCGGTTTGAACCTCGTTTGTGGAGCGCTAAGGGCATGGGCAAATTCGCTGTCGTTCTTCCCGCGGCTGGCAAGAGTCGGCGATTTGCTGACAAAAATTACAAAAAGCCATTTGCCCCTTTGGCTGGACGGGCTGTTTGGATGCATTCCGCCGAGCGGTTTGTCAATCGCGACGATGTGGTTCAGGTGATTTTGATCGTCGCAGCCGAGGATCGTGAAGAGTTCAATCGGAAGTTTAGTGCCAACGTGGCTATTTTGGGGATTGAAGTGGTTGAAGGTGGCTCCGAGCGGTCCGACTCGGTGGAAAGGGCACTGGCGGTCGTGTCGGACGAGGTACAGTTCATTGCCATTCACGATGCGGCCAGGCCATGCATTGCGGACAAGTGGATCGACGCGGTTTTTGCGGCAGCCCAGCGGGATGGTGCTGCGATCCTGGCTACCCCCGTTTCAGGAACACTCAAGCAGACCGACGCCGGGCACAAAATCGTACAAACGGTGGATCGGACCCAACTTTGGGAAGCGCAAACTCCGCAAGTCTTTAGCCGCGCGCTACTGCTGGATGCCTACGCCCGGCGTGCTGGTGGCCAAGCGACCGATGATGCCCAGCTTGTCGAACAGCTTGGCAAGTCGGTGACGGTAGTGCCAGGGTCGGCGATGAACCGAAAAATCACAACACGTGAGGATCTCAAACTGGCGGAGCAACTGATGAAAATACTCCCCAAAGCGCAAAAACAAGGTTTTGCCCATCCTTTTGCCAATGATGATCTGTGGAGATAATAATAAACTCTAGCAACTGAAGTGCAACTGAAGTGCCGACCTCGGCGGTGCCTTCCGTTGCCAATGTTTGACAAGTAACTGGAAACGTCCCTGGAAACGTCCCTGGAAACGTCCCTGGAAACGTCCCTGGAAACGTCCCTGGAAACGTCCCTGGAAACGTCATAGTGGCTTGCCCGATTTAGCAGGCATGTTGTACCGAATCACACCCCATTGCACACCTCTCTATGCTTTTTCTTGACGAACTCCGCTGGCGCGGACTGGTCCACCAAATAACGGATGACTCAGGGCTTTCGGATTGGCTCCAACAGCAGGCACGGACCCTTTATGCAGGATTCGATCCCACCGCTGACAGTTTGCATGTGGGAAGTTTGTTGCCCCTGATGTTGCTTCGACGATTTCAACAGGCTGGCCACAAACCGATTGCCGTGGTGGGTGGGGCGACAGGGATGATCGGCGACCCCAGCGGTAAAAGTCAGGAACGCAATCTGCTTTCGGCCGAGAGAATTGCCGAAAACGTCGAAGGGCTACGGAGCCAGATGAAACGGTTCCTTGATTTTGGGAGTGGGTCTCATTCGGCCGAACTTGTGAATAACTTTGACTGGGTTGGCTCATGGAGTTATCTCGAGTTTCTCCGTGATGTTGGCAAGAACTTCCCGGTCAACGTGATGCTAGCCAAGGATTCAGTGAAGAGTCGCTTGGGCCAGGACGAAACCGGGCTGAGTTACACCGAGTTTAGCTACATGTTGCTCCAGGCCTTTGACTTCGTGCATTTGTACGATTCGTACCATTGCGAGTTGCAGGTTGGAGGAAGTGACCAGTGGGGGAATATCACCGCCGGTATCGATCTCGGTCGGCGGATGCGAGGTGCCCAGCTTTACGGATTAACCTGTCCGTTATTGACTCGGTCTGACGGGGCCAAAATGGGCAAGACGGAGCAGGGGGCGGTTTGGTTGTCGGCTGAAAAGACCAGCCCTTACCATTTCTACCAGTATTGGATCAATGTCGACGACGCTGACGCCGGGCACTGTCTGCGAATGCTTACCGAGCTTTCGCTCGAGGAAATCGAGGGTCTCGATCAATCGCGGGAGGCAGACCCTGCAAGTCGCCAGAGCCAAAAGCGGCTGGCCGAAACACTCACCGATTTGGTCCATGGACCTGAGGGTTTGGTGAAGGCTCAGCGGGCCACGGATATTTTTTTTGGAGCCGAAATCGAAGGCTTCCGAGATGCTGAATTGGAGGAAGTCTTTCCCGACGTTCCAAGTAAGGCTTTACCTCGGGCCCGGTTGTCTGATGACGGGGGCTTGACACTTGTTGACGCGTTTGCCGAGGCAGGCCTTGCCAAGAGCAAGGGAGAGGCCCGGCGAATGGTCCAGCAGGGAGGGGCTTACGTGAACAATCGTCGGTTAGAGGATCCGCACGCTTGTCTCACCGAGGAGCACCTCGCCAGCGAAACCGTGATGGTCCTCAGGAGTGGAAAGCGGAAATATGGCCTCCTTCGTTTTGAGTAAAGTCCGTTTTGAGTAAAGTCCGTTTTGAGTAAAGTCTTTCCAAACGGGATTAAAAAGGCAGTCCTCGAGCAGAAGTCCTTGCAGGGCCAGCCACTGGAATTTATAGTGGGCGGTTTGCTTTTGACCCTGCGAACCGAGGCGGTTTGGGGGGCGTAGCACATACCGGAGTACCGTGTCGTGAGAATTCCCGAACTCTCCGCGTGAATTCTCAAAAAAACGCCAGTAGGACGGGTGGACTAAAGATTTGTTCTCCCCATCGTTTTTAGGGATCTCACCCACAATTTAACCTCTGAATTAACCACTGAATTTGGTGCTGCGAGGCAATTTATGGCTGGCGAAACGGTGATTGAAACGCGGGCACTCAGTAAGGTGTACCGTGATTTTTGGGGGCGGCAAAAAGTTCGAGCCCTCAAATCGCTTGACTTGGAAATTTACCGGGGGGAGGTTGTTGGCTTGCTGGGGCCCAACGGATCGGGCAAGACGACGACCTTGAAACTACTCCTGGGGCTCTTGTTTCCGACCGAAGGGCAGGCACTGATCTTTGGCAAAGATTCGACCGACGTGTCCAAAAATGAACAGATCGGTTACTTGCCTGAAGAGTCTTATCTTTACCGCTTTCTCAATGCCGAAGAAACGCTTGATTTTTACGGTCGGCTCTTCAATATCTCCCCGCAAGTACGGCGACAACGGATCGATCAGCTGATCGCAATGGTGGGTCTGGAAAAGGCCCGGAAACGGCAACTGAAAGAATACTCCAAGGGTATGACCCGTCGCATTGGACTTGCCCAGGCTTTAATCAACGAGCCTGAGTTGATTCTGCTTGATGAGCCTACCAGCGGGCTTGACCCGATCGGGACCCGCGAGATGAAAGACTTGATCCTTCGATTTCGCGATCAGGGAAAAACCGTTGTGATGTGCAGCCATTTGCTCGCGGATGTTCAGGACGTGTGTGACCGGATTGCAATCCTGCACCAGGGTGAACTTAAAGAGTTGGGGCGAGTGGATGATTTGCTCACGGTCGCTGACATGACCCAAATCCGTGCCAGCGGTCTTACGCAGGAGTGTCGTGCTGAACTGGGTAAGGTGATTGATCGTCATGGTGGCAAGCTTTTGGAGATGGATAACCCCTCGACCACATTGGAAGAGCTCTTTCTGTCGATTGTGCAAGACAGCGAAGCGCGACCTGGTCGGCGGGTTGTGCAGGATGCTAAACCTGCCGAGTCTGTTGAAACATAATTCCGTCTGGTCCCGTTATGATTTTAAAAGGGTCAGATTTCAGATGGGTGGTTTATATTCAAGCGACGTTGCCTTGGCACGCATGATTGCACTTCATCAGTTGACTTGATTTTTCATTTCTATTGATTTTTATCGTCTTATATTTAATCTCATGGTTGTTGAACAGCATTTACTTCCGTACTTCACCTGGATGATTTATGGGGGAGAGAACGATATTGGTGCGTTGCCGCGGTTTTTGATCACCGTCTTGGCTGCGGCCGTGATTGCGTTGGTGGTCGGCTATCTGGTCGCGCTGGTGCGATATGGACCGCTCAAGGCGGGAGATCTCACCTACCGTGTCGTAACGGGAGGCCTTGCAGACCTGGGGCGACTCTCGGCGCGGCGCATTGCAGCACTGGCTCGCCTGGCAGTTAAGGAATCGATTCGTCGCCGAGTCGTAGTTGCACTCGTCTTGTTTCTGTTAATCCTGTTGTTTGCCAGCTGGTTTCTGAAGACCGACTATCGAGATCCCGCCAAGCTCTATCTTGAGTTTGTGCTGACCGCGACCCGTTATCTCATCTTGATGGTCGCCTTGTTGTTGAGTGCGTTTAGCCTTCCTGGAGAGTTCAAGTCAAAAACCATCTACACGATCGTGACCAAGCCAGTGCGGGCAGGAGATATCGTCCTGGGACGCATTGTTGGTTTTGGCATTGTGGGGACGGCGATGCTCGTGGTGATGGGAATTTGCAGTTATATCTTCGTGGTTCGGGCGCTCGATCATCGTCATGAAGTCGAAGTGTCCAGCCTGGAGAATATTGTCGACAGCGACGATGTGGTTTTAGGACAAAAGGGACGCACCAGTCGCGATGCCTACCATCGGCATGTTGTCGAAACCGATAAAGAAGGTAATGGGCTGGCAATTTCCGAACATGGTCACGAACATTTCGTAAACAAGGAAGGGCCAGACGATCTGCCATCATGGGAAACATCGGAACCTGTGGAGATGATGAAGGCCCGTGTACCCCAGTACGGGACGTTGGCATTCCTTAACCGGCAAGGTACGCCCGTTGATAAAGGCATCAGTGTCGGTGCCGAGTGGACCTATCGCGAATTCGTAGAAGGGGGAACGGCTGCGGCTGCGGTCTGGACCTTTTCTGGCATCGACGAGTCGATTCTGCAGGTGGATGAAGATGGCAATCTCTACCTGCCAATCGAACTTATTGTGCGGGTTTTTCGCACCCACAAGGGAGAAATTGAACGTGGGATTCAGGGGAGCGTAGTCCTGCAGAATCCCGAAACCGAACTGAAGACCGAGCCGGATGTTTTTACGGCCAAGGACTGGACCATTGATTCGCGCCGTTACTATCGCGAACTATATGACAGCGACGATAACGAGATCGATTTGCTTGAGGACTTGGTCTCCTCCGACGGTAAAATAAAAGTCATTGTCCAGTGTTTGGAGCGAGGTCAATATTACGGTTTTGCCCAGGCAGATTGTTTTATTCGTCGCCCTGATGCTTCACCGCTGATCAACTTTGGCAAGGCGTTTGCCAGCATTTGGATTCAGATGGTTCTGGTGATTGCGATTGGTGTGACCTGCAGTACGTTCCTCAATGGTCCGGTGGCGGTGATGTTTACCTTGGCGTTCATCGTGCTAGGATTCTTTCGGGACTTTTTTATTCGGATTGCTGTTGGAGAACAAGTTGGGGGAGGACCGATAGAATCGCTGGTTCGCCTGGTCACCCAAAAAAACCTGACGACAGGGCTGGAAGAGAATTTCGCCACAAACTTGATGTATGCAACGGATCAAGTCGCCCAGGTCTTTATGCGGAGTATTGGTTTTCTGCTGCCTGCTTTTGGATCCCTTGATACGGTGAGTTACGTGTCGTATGGATTCGACATTTCGTGGAACTGTATGTTTCAGGATTTGACGGTGGGTCTGGCTTTTACTTTGGGGTTGTTCATCGTTGGTTATTTCTGCCTGAGAACACGAGAGGTGGCTAAATGAGCGAACGCAATTCCTTCTATCGAAAAGTCGCTTATGGTGTTGCAATTGCCGCGCTGCTGTTTCCCCTGTCGCTGATGAGTTCTCCTGCAACCATGACCGAGCAGGGTTTAAACCCAGGAGGCAAACTTGCCCAACTTCGCAACGAATATCGGCTAGGGCAGGCCAACCTGGGTGAGATTGATCCTGCCAGCGAAACCATGAAACTGGCTACGCTCGGGTTGCGTGGAGTGGCTATGAACCTGCTCTGGGAAAAGGCAAACTACTACAAGAAAACCGAAGACTGGTCGAATCTGACCGCGACGCTTGACCAACTCGCCAAGCTGCAACCGAACTTTATCACCTTCTGGAAGTTTCAGTCCTGGAACATTAGTTACAACGTTTCGGTGGAATTCGATGACTATCGGGACCGTTACTACTATGTTCGTCGCGGGATCGATTTCCTGAAAACTGGCGAAAGCTATAACCAAGATAATCCACACCTGCTTTGGGATTTGGGCTGGTTTATCGGCCAAAAAATAGGCCGCGCGGATGAATATCTCCAGTATCGTCGCCTCTTCAAGGCTGACGACGATTTTCATCCCGAAGATCGGCCTCCCGAAAAACGTGACAACTGGCTTGTGGGAAAAGAGTGGTATCTGACGGCGATTGATGCGGTTGACAACAAGGGGCGTAGTATCGGCAAGAAAAGTCCCAAAGTCTTCTACTCCAGTCCAGCCATGTCCCAGATCAACTATGCCGGGGCGATTGAAAAGGAAGGATTCTTCGATAAAGCACGGCGGGCCTGGTCTGTCGCTGCTGATCAGTGGCGGGATTATGGGGACCTGACGATTGAACATTCGACGGGCGTGAAACTGTATCTGAATGGCGAGCAGCCGTTGGAAAAGGAAGTTGCCAGACTGATCGCAGAACTCGATGCCCTCGTGCCTGGCAGTCGTGCAGAATTGGCGGAAGAAAAAGTCGCTGAGCTGCCCGACCAAGAGCGGGAAGCTGTGAATACGAATGTTGCCGAGCGAACCCCCGAACAGATGGAACTCGCTTATTTGGCACAGCAAAAAATGGGTGTCACCCACCGCGAGGTTGCCGAGCAGATCACGAGCCAACAACCGGAACTCCGGAACGAAGCTTTTGAATTGGTAAGAGAGTTGGAGCAGGTTGAACGTCAACTACGTTTTACGGTCAACTACAAACGCGATAGCAACTTCGATTACTGGAAGCTGCGATGTGATTTTGAGCAAACGCCCGAGGCACTTCGTGCCCGGGAAATGATGTATCTGGGCCGCAAAGCGTTTGAAGATGAAGGTGACCTGGTCACAGCCCAGCAGCTGTACGAAGAGGGCTTTGCATCTTGGCGCGATGTGCTTGACCAGTTTCCGGCGCTTTTGGACGACGAGACGACCACCGGTGATGACTTGATGGAGTACGTCACGGAGTATCGTGAAATCCTGGACCAGCTTGACGAATCACTGGACGAAGATTTTCAGCTCTGGGATATCATCGAATCGTTTGATGCTGAGCGGCAGTTTGTTGAGGAACTCCGCCTCCACAAACAGCGGATAGGCGAAGCGGTAGATCAGCCAGCTGTGGATACGAAAGCCGAAGCGGCACCTGAGGGTGAGGTCAACCTCCCAGGCGAGGAGAGCCCTTCAGGAGAGGATGCGTCTCCGTAAGCCGGAGCCCCTACGCTGCGGCAGAGTTTTCCTCGAGTTCGGTGCGAGGGCTGCGAACCGAACCCTGTTCTTTATGGCGCCTGTTCTTTATGGCGCCTGTTCTTTATGGCGATTGGGGCCGTCGGCGCTGAGTTGATGGAAGGGGGCAACCTCTCGGTGGAGTACCGCCATAAATTTCTTATTGTCGTTGTGGTCGGGTTCTTCGGTGCAGCTGCAACCATCGAGATGGATTGTGACAAAGGTCCGGATCGAGAGTACAGGCCGCTGCTGATGTCAGTCTGGATGGTCGTATGGAGAGAAGCATACAGAGAGAACAGCCTGTGGCTTGAAGTGTGAGCCTAGGGCCCCAGATTCGCCGAAGGGCAAACTGGGCCCCCTCATGGCAAACTGGGCCCCCTCATGGCAAACTGGGCTCGGACTGAAGGGGCCAATACGCCGGATTCTGCAGAGACGTCACCGGTGGGTGGTTGCCGCTCGTTAACGCGCCAACGCCTGCTGCGAGGACCTCAATGGCCTCCGAAGCTATAATCCTAATCGTCATGCGATTGCCGGCGTACGGCGGCGTGGGCCAAATTCAGATGTGGGGGGATTTGAGCTTGCTCTACAGGGTCTCCACAGGGTCTCCACAGGGTCTCCACAGGGTCTCCACAGGGTCTCCACAGGGTCTCCACAGGGTCTCCACAGGCGGAGAAATTGTCTCCGCTTGACGTTTTGCCTCAGGTCGGCTACCAACCAGGGTTTTACACGAGTCAACGAATTCCTATTCGACCGGACAATGGCCGGGAACGCTTCATGCGAATTGTCATCCTAGGGGCTGGAACCGTAGGCCATTCGATTGCCTCCCTGTTGTGTCTGAATCGGCACAGCGTGACGGTGGTGGATGGGGATGCGGAGCAAATTCGCTATGTCAACGAAACTCTCGATGTGCGGGCAATTTCTGGTTTTGCCTCTCAGTCGAGCGTGCTTTTTCAGGCGGGTGTTGCGAGTTGTGATCTCTGTTTGGCGGTCACCGGTAATGATGAGGTGAATCTGGTTGCCGCCAGCATGGCCAAGGCGATGGGAGCGCCCCGTACCGTGGCAAGGGTCTTCGCACCAGTCTTTCGGGATCTCAGTACATTTGACTACCAACGTCACTTTCAAATCGATCGTCTTCTGAGCCTGGAGCATCTCTCGGCAATGGCCCTGGCGCGTGGCATTCGTCATCCGGGATCGGTGATTGTCGAAAATCTGGCCGGCGGTGAAATTGAAGTCCACGAGGTATTCGTATCTCCGAAAGCCAAGGCGACTGGTCGGAAGCTCAAAGATCTCGGTTTACCTTACGGCGTGCGGATTGGATCAATATCACGCGGTGGAAAAACGCGGATTGCTGGTGCCGACGATCAAATTGAGGTGCAGGATCGTTTCACACTGATTGGTCGTCGCGACGAAATCGATGCAGTCAAGCCTGATTTTTCTGGAGAGGTCCCAGCGAAAACAGGTGTCGTCATTGCTGGCGGCGGCGAGACCGGCTACCACCTCGCGAGTACTCTTGAGGGACAGCGTTTTACGGTCGTGTTGCTGGAAAAAGACCGAGCACGGTGTGAATTTCTCGCCAGCAATCTGAAATTTACAACGGTCGTCAACAGCGATGCAACGCGTCGAGCAACGCTGGAAGAAGAACGCGTTGGTAGTGCCGACGTTTTCGTTGCCTGCACAGGTGATGATGAGAACAACATTGTGGCTGCCGTTGAAGCCAAAGACATTGGTACCGAAATGATCATGGCATTGGTTAACCGTCCTGACTATGCACACGTCGTTGGAAAGCTCGGGATTGACAAAGCGGTTAGCCCGCGGGAGGTCATTGCCAGGCAGGTGTTAGGATTCTTGAACACCGGTCCGGTTGTGTCGCGAACCCCGCTGGGTGATGGTGGCATCATGGTACTGGAGGTCGAAGTCCAACCCGATGCCCCGGCTACAGAACACGTGCTTGCCAATCTTGAGTTGCCGGAACAATGTTTGATTGCGGCAGTGGTACGCGAGGGTTATGCCGAAGTTCCAGGTGGAGATGATCGACTCAAGGCGGGAGATACCACCGTGGTGCTGGTGAACGATGCTGACCTGGACGAGGTTGTCCAGGTATTTGGCGATCCGCGTGGATAAGCTTGGCCTGATGGTTTTCTGCTGGTGGGCCTGGGTGCCTGCCCAATGAGATATGAATTACTCCCTTGTTTGTCGGCTTTTGGGTATTGTCGCCTGGATGATTGGTGGCACTATGCTCTTCAGTGTTCCCTGGGCGTGGCCTGCCCTGGGGGGACAGTCAGAAGTTGAGACCGACGGCATTTTCGCCCTCCTGGGGGCCACCTGCGTTTGTCTGATTGTCGGCTTCGGCCTGCGAAAGATGGGGCGTCACAACCATGGGGCCTTCTTTCGGAAAGAGGCCATGGCGATTGTTGGCCTGAGCTGGGTCTTGGCGACCATCCTGGGGGCGTTGCCTTTCTATTTTGCTGGCACAGGTTACAAGTGGGCGGATGAGGCACAAGGGATCGCCCAGCGGATGACTTTGATCGATTGCATGTTTGAATCGCAATCGGGCTTCAGCACCACAGGGGCGACCGTCCTGACCGACGTTCAAAATGTCGATCTCGTTCCCCGCTGCATCCTGTTCTGGAGGTCGAGCACCCATTTTCTGGGCGGTTTGGGAATCATTGTCCTGTTTGTCGCGGTGCTCGGGCATGGCTCTGCGGGAAAAGCGCTCATGCGAGCTGAAATGCCGGGACCCAACAAAGAAGGATCCCAAGAGCGGATGCAGCATACGGCGTGGATATTTGCAGCTATCTACGTTGTGCTCAATGTGGTTCTGTGTGGCATCTTGATGTTTGAAGAAATGGATCTGTTTGATGCGATTTGTCATGCGGTTGGCACGATGGCAACAGGTGGATTTAGTACCTACAACGACAGTATTGGCCACTTCAAGTCGCCAGTGATTGATTACACCATTACCCTTTTTATGGTGCTGGCAGGTACCAATTTTACGCTCTTGTACTTCGTTTTCATCGGGCAGCCAGGGCGGTTATTTTCCGATGTCGAATGGCGGACTTACTTTGCCGTGATTCTCCTGGTTACCGGCATGCTGGTTATCTTTGCAGTGAGTTGGTATCGCGATTTTGACCGTAGTGGCATAATTCCCTTCAACGACGAATTAGCCGTTGCCTTCCGGTTTACCTTGTTTCAAGTTGTTTCGATCCTTACAACCACCGGTTATGGAACCCACGATTTTGATTCCTGGAATAACTTTGGGCGGGTGACATTATTCCTGCTGATGTTTGTTGGCGGCTGTGCCGGTAGTACTGGCGGCGGATTGAAGGTGATTCGCCACATTCTGTTTGTGAAGATTTTGGGTTTGGAAATTGAACAATCGTTCCACCCCTCCGTCGTGCGCCATTTGCGCATCGGTGGTGAGCCGCTGACGGATTCTTCCTTGCGGAAGCAAATCCTGCTCTACTTTAGTCTGATTGCCTTTATCTTCATGCTCAGTTGGGTAGTTCTGGTTGCCATCGAAGACGATGCCACCTGGTTCGGCGGCGACAATCCGCTGGGGAATAAACTTGTCGACTCGGCCAGTGCCGTAGCGGCCACGCTCAACAACATTGGGCCTGGCCTGGGGACCGTCGGTACCACAGAAAACTATGCAGAGTTCAATCCTGGGTCGAAGTTACTGTTCATCTTTCTCATGATGCTCGGTCGCCTGGAGTTGTTTGCCATCCTCGTACTTCTGATCCCCAGTTTTTGGCGGCAGCGCTGATTGCCTCGCAGGCGGGGAGAATGCCAGCGCACGGCTTAGCCAGTACCAACTTTCGGTTTTACACTGCGCGTCAGTCGCAACCCGGCAACCGATCTTCCCGTGGCAGTTGAGGGTGCCAGAAGTCGTGATGGCTACGACGCTTTGAGTTTGGCAATCTCCTCCTGGGCGGCGGCAATTTGCTGCTCAAATTGGTCGACCTCTTGAGGATCGTCCATTTGTTGTTTGGCGCCGGCCAGGCGTGGCTGAAGATCCTGGACCTTCTTTCTCAGGATGTCAATTCGTTTCTTGGCTTTTTTATCCATGGTTCGCAGATGATGAAGTGGTTAGAGAATTGGGGAACTTGTGCCTTCGAAGAGGGCCTGTTGCTTTGGCAATTTGTTGCCGATTTTGTTGAGCAGGAGCTGTTGATTCGGGATTTCTGGTCGTGCGGTCGTCCCAGTCGCCGTTGGCGTGCGAAATAACCTCAGTGCGCTCGCCAGGATAATGACGGCCAGACCGCTCACCAGCGCGACGGTGAGCCATCTCTGGGCTGCCTTTCGTAACTCAAGGGCCGCTGGGGTGGTTCCCGCCAGGATGGCCGCCAGAAACATCACCACCAAAGCCAGCACGATCTTGGCGCCCAGCATTGCGCGGTAACTGCCGGAAAGATTGGGGTAGGTTTTCATCACCAACACAATATTGAGGATACCCGTGGCTAACAGGAGCACCGTCGCGATGCCCACCCATCTGGCCCAGGCAGCTCGCCGTCCGGAATAGAGACGATCGACCGGGTCTCCTTTGCCAGGTGCCGCCGCTGGTGCCACCACGGTTCGCAGGTAGGCGATGCCACCAACCAGGATCACGGCCCCTACAACGTGCAGGATGTGCGAGACAAGTGGCAGTAAAGTGGCGGCATTGAGCATGGTTCTTTCCTGCCCATGGATCTTTCCCGCCCATGGTCCAAGCTGTGCTTTGTTGCTAAGGTTCAATCCGCAGCCGATGCTAACACAATCGGGGCACAGTGAATACCGAATCGCTTAGCCTTGCAAGCGATCTACTCAGCCTTGCAAGCGATCTACTCAGTCTTGCAAGCGATCTACTCAGTCTTGCAAGCGATCTACTCAGCCTTGCAAGCGATCTACTCAGCCTTGCAAGCGATCTACTCAGCCTTGCAAGCGATCTACTCAGCCTTGCAAGCGATCTACTCAGCCTTGCAAGCGATCTACCAAGTCGAGGGCCTCTTGGCACGTCGTGATGGTCCCCTCCAACTGAGCGTCACGGACCTGCTCCAACAAAGGCGAGAATTCTGGCCCGGGAGTAAGCCCGTGCGCAATCAAGTCGGCGCCGTTGACCAGCGGAGTGGGGTTAAGCACTTCAGGTGGCATGGCAAGATGCTTGCGGCAAGAGACAAGGTTGGGATCGAGCTTGCCAGCATAGGCTTCGGCCATGGCGATCAGGTCACCTGCTCCTTCGTGAATCAAGACGCGCTGCAAGCGAGGCCAGGGTAACGTTTGCGACGTTTGGACGTCAGGAATTTTTTCCAGCAACCATTCGGCTCGAGCTATTTCTTTGTTGGTCCATCGCATGCGTCGGCCGACGTTTTGGACCGTCAAACGGTCTCTTGCCGGACGTAGTAAGACGGCTAGCGGAAGGGATAAATCAGAGGCCGTGATTTGGGTGAGAACTTGCAAAGTCTGTTGCCAGGCCAAATCACTCACTTCTGCCACTTCGGGCAGAAGTGGCTTTAGGAGTTGTGTCTGGCGCAGTAACTCCACAGCACGGGCTCGATTGCGATCGACCAGCATTCGCCGCATTTCCATTCCGATGCGTTCAGCGCTGACCTGGGTGATGCCGTGGGCCGAGTCTTGGATTGCCTGCAAGGTGGAGGGATCAATTTGGAAATCAAAGGTTGCCGTGAATCTTACGGCCCGGAGCATACGAAGCTTGTCTTCGTGAATCCTCTCGGCAGGCTTTCCAATGGCACGAATCACGCCTGCAGCCAGGTCTGCCTGTCCCTGGACGTAATCGATTACCTGCTTGGAGACGGGATCATAAAATAGCCCATTGATCGTGAAATCACGACGGCGGGCATCTTCTTCAGCGCTGGTAAAGGTGACCTGGTCCGGGTGACGCCCATCGCTATAGTGGGCATCGCTGCGAAAGGTGGCAACTTCGATAGGACCGGCAGTTTTGGGTCCCAGGACGGTTACCACGCCAAAGGCTGCCCCGATGGTCAGGGTTTTTCGTGTCCCAAAGAGGGTTTGTATTTCGTCAGGCGTTGCGCTCGTGGCAACGTCGTAGTCTTGCGGCGCGATTCCCAGCACATCGTCGCGCACACATCCACCCGCCCACAACGCCTGGTACCCGTTGCGGCGAAGCATTTGGACAATTTCGAGGGCAAATTCGCGTTGTCGGGCCGGATCGAGTTCAGCCATGGTTTCGTTTGATGGAAGATGGATCTTAAAAGTCGGTCAACGTCGTCGCCACCGGGCACAAAATTAGCGTGTGTGGTTGTCGTAAGCTGTTTTACAGTAAGGGGATTTGCCAATTTCGTTGGTGCCCAGCGGGCCTTTCTTGCAGCGGGCGGCCGTCCACAGGGTTCGCTACTGGAGCCGCTTTTTCCCCATTAGTTGACACTCGTCATTTGTACGAGGTAAACTACCAAGCGGAGTCTACCGAATGGTTTATGACGTTTCTGCGGCCCGTCGCCATGTGGCTTGGTCGCGATTGGGTAATTTATCAAGCGGAACGGACTTAATAGGGCAGCATCGATTCGTTCAAGCAGATCCTATCTTCAATTTATCGGTTCATTGGCTGGAAGATAGTAGGGGAGGCAAAACAAGCTTCCCTGGTCGGTGGTTGGCCTGGTGAAGAGGCAAGCGTCATGTTATTCGTGACGCGGATTTATTTTGGTTGTTCTTTTTATAGAAGGAGGAGAGAGTATGGGTGCGCGAAGAAATGTGCAGCGAGGGTTTACCCTCGTCGAGCTGCTGGTCGTAATTGCGATCATTGGCATCTTAATCGCGCTGCTGTTGCCAGCGGTGCAGGCGGCCCGCGAAGCGGCCCGGCGAAACCAGTGCCTGAACCAAATAAAGCAGTTGGCTTTGGGACTCCACAACCACCACGATACGCGGCTCTGTTTTCCGCTCGCGTCGACGGCCCCTTTTAATCAGGCTGGAACCGTGCCAAGGTTTGGGCAAGTAGGCGCAGCAAATGGAGCTATCTGGCCTGGCCAGCAAGGGGACGGTTACAGCTGGATCGTACAGATCCTCCCTCACATCGAAGAACTCACCCTCTATAACAAGCTTACTCAGTCGATCGGCGGAAAAACCGGGAAGCTACGCGATGCGGCTTTCGACCCACGCAACACGGTTGGTGGTACTGGCGCTGCCGGAAGCGATACGAATCCTTTCGCATGGCAAACCCAAATTGAGGTGCTCCAGTGCCCCAGCTTTCCCGGTGACGAAGAAAGTACCGGGGGCTCCATTGATGGTGCTACGGGCAATTACCTGGCCCTGCCAGCCACGCATTACCTTGGTACGGGAAGGGCCCAGCACCTGGCTAGCGGGAGTGCCGGCTCAAGCACCAACTGTAGTAGTGGGTCTTACTGTGGCAATGGCATCTTAGCTTTCCCTGGACAGACCACTGGCGGCACCCCCAAGGTAACCACCAAAGGGCGTGCTTTCCGAAATATGTCGGATGGGAGTTCCAAAACGATCGTCTTTACCGAGTCGAAGGATGAGAAAACTAGCAATTGGTACAGCGGCAACGCGGCTTATACCGTGGGTGCTGTGCCTGGCCAGGCCGTCGGCGTGCAAAACCAGCGGTCGGTACGCAGGGTTTTGGATGGTCAGCAGCGGAGTCGTCGGCACTTAACTACGGCGATAATCGTAACGTAGCCCCGAAATTCCTGGTTCAAACGAACTGCCCGCATACAGGGGTGGGCCGCGATTGGGGGCCCAGTAGCCAGCATCCGGGTGTCGTGTCAACACGGTTTCGGTGATGGTCATGCCAAAGCGATTGCTGACACCATGGACGCGAGTGTGTACCTATACCTCATAACCAATAATGGTCGCGAGCCAATCGATATGGAGGCGGCTGGCCTGTAATGGTTATCAGTAAAGCCGCAGGTGGCTTTACAAAGGGTTTGGTTGAATAGTTCAAAACCCCTGGCTCTGATGAGCCAGGGGTTTTTTTGCGTCGTGTGGTGGGGAGGCTTCTGCCAGAGGTTCGTTGCGGGTTGCTGGAATCGGCTGCTTGGCTGACGTTGGGCACCGCTTTTCGCGGCGAGCAGCTTTGGCACCAAGACTTGATTTTGTCCTGACGCAATGGCCGTAGCCGTGCTGCCGGTCCTGTCGCTAAAATGGCTTTCCGGCGACCAACCAACAGCTATCCTGCATCTCCCTCAAAACGAGGTGCGCTACTTGTGGTAGAAGAATCGACCTGCACGATCCATCATTGAAAACTCTAGCTACAGCAACCTTGCCTGCTCTGTGGTACCCTTCAACCATCTCGCGAAGTCGCTCTTCCCGTTGATCGAAGTCGCGCGGTCAACTGGCCTTGGTTGGCGCTGCAAGATTGCTTTTGCCATAAGGGATATTTTTCATGGCTGATTTCAAATATTCACTCAACGGCAGCACGATTCGTACCACGGGTGTGATGCGGCAAATTGAGGTCGCCGCCGCCGCCGGCTATGTGGGGATTGAGCTTTGGTTTGACAAAATTGACGAATACACGGTCGCCGGAGGAACGGTCACCGAGATCAAGCAAGCTCTCGATGACCATGGCCTGGCAGTTCCCACCACGATTTATCTTTACGACTGGTTCGATACGACCGGCGCGGCCTACCAGCAGGCCCTCGAGGAGTCGAAACGTCGGATGGAGATTGGGGCCCAGTTGGAGGCCCCGTTTGTAATTGCGGGTCCGCCTCGTGGGAGGGCCGATTACGAACTGGGGGCCCGGCACTACCGGGAGCTTTTGGAGATGGGCGCCGCGGTTGGAATCAAGCCCGCCATGGAATTTTTGGGTTTTGTCGAACAGCTCAACACCATCGAAGATGCGCTCGACGTGATGCAGCGCTCCGGGCGTGAGGATGCCACAACGGTCCTTGACCCTGCCCACATCTACCGTGGGGGCGGTTCGGTCGAAGCGATTGCCAGCTTGCGCCCCGAGCAGATTGCCGTAAGTCATTTCGACGATTGTCCGGCCGAGGTTCCCCGCGAAATTCAGGAAGATGAGCATCGTGTGATGCCAGGCGAGGGCATCTTCGACCTGCAAAGGTATTTGGAGCTGCTTCGTCAGATTGGGTACAACGGATTTTTGTCGCTGGAACTGTTTCGTGAAGATCTTTGGGCCGGCGATCCACTCGAGGTGGTCCGTACGGGCCTCGAGAAAATGCGGGCGGTTGTCGAACAGTAAGTCGTTGCCCGGCGGCAGCCAGCAACTGGAAAACCTGCAAAGGGTAGGCCGGCAACTGGCAAGCCGGCAACGGGCAGACGGGCAACGAAAGGGCCCATGGTGGGGTGACCTCAATGCTGCCTAACGACAATATTGCCTAGTGACGATGCTGCCTAGTGACGATGCTGCCTAGTGACGATGCTGCCTAGTGACGAACAGGCGAAGCGGTTAGTTGGCGGTAGCTGATTTCTTGGCGGCCGGTTTCGTGGCGGCCGGTTTGGCGGTGGGCCACTGGCCCACCGGCTTGGCTCCAGCGGTGAGCATCCGCTCGATGAGTCCCCCGCCCTGGCAGGGGCCACTTAAGTCTTGTCCCGCCACGGCTGCCGGGAGCCCCCACAGCACCATGTTCTGGTAGTAATCGGCGCCGTAGGTCCGGGCCCCCGTATCACAGCGAATCAAGTTCGGCATATCCCAGCCAAGGCCCTGGTCAAGAATGATGTTGGCCATGTTGCGGCGGGCAATCTCAAGTCCCAGTTCTTTCTGGCCGTGGTACATGTAAGTCATTGCCACAATATTGACCTCCGGCGGGAACGTTCCGTAGCGGGCCAGGTCTGGTCCCTTGCCAGGTTCTGCAAACCCGGCCAACCCACGGTCGACAAAACAGGTTTTTTGAATGGTCTTCAAGGCTGCATCAATGCGGTCACGTCGAAAGACCGGCGGCAGGCCATGCAGATCAACCATCCACTGGCCGTCGAGTTGGCTCGACATGATATCGGCCGACTCCATCTCTTTCTCTGGGTAGAGGAAGAACAGGTACGATTGGGTATCGTCATTCCAAAGATGCTTTTCGGTCAGTTGGGAGGCCTGCTCGATCCAGGCTTCGCACTGGGTGGCAAATGGCCCGTCGCCCATGTACACGGCCATACGATGGGCAAAACGAAGCTGTGCCAGCCGTACTCCGGCCAGGTGGGTCACCATGCCAAAGACGGGCGTGTGTTCCCACCACTCCTGGCCATGCCCCTCGCGGTGGAAGCTGATAATGCCATGTTCACCATCGGCCAGGCCAACGGTGAACTCGGTGTTCTTTTTGACTGCCTGATAGAATTCCTGGACAACCGTGTTGTCTCCCGTTCGCAGCCAAAGCCGGTGGACCAGGTCGGCAAAGCAGGCGCCGTTCAAGCCAACCTGCCACTCGTAGCTTGGCTTGGTGAAGTCTTTGGGAGGATAGAGGAATGGCACGGCGCCGTCGGGCCGGATGTAGGCTTTGTAGCCGCGCAGGATTTGACGTTCCAGTTCCGGGAAGAAGTAGGTGATAGGCAAATCGCCGTAGTAGTTCGAGGCAATGCATCCCACGATGGCGCAGGTCCTGGGGCATTCGGTCATCTGAAACGCCCCCAGCGGCCAGGCCCATTCGGTCAGGGGGCCGGTGGGAGCCGCCCAGAGGCTGTCCTCGCCAAAGAGGGCTAGATTGTTGACCAATGCGTCGCGCAACCAAACGGGCAACTCCTTGGTGATGTAAACCTGCTGCTGCCAGGCCAGAATTCGCTCCAGCAGCGATGCGCGGTGGGTTGCCAGGTCCTGGATGATCTTTCTGGTATTGTCGTAGCGGGTGGTGTAGATCGGCTGGTAGGTGACCTGGTCCTCACGTCCGGAGTGGCTCAGGGTCCATTCGTTTTCGGCCCAAGTCTCGTCAAAGTGTTTGATTTCGTTGTACTTGCCCCCTTTCCATTGGTCGATCATCCAGGCAAGGACAAAGCGGACCGTTTTCTTTTCACCGGCGGCCAGCTTGAAATCAACGGCAGCCGAGGTCCCCAGGTCGTGGAGATCAGGCTTGGGAAGGGTGGTGGAAATTTCAGACCAACTGTTGCCGCCGGTTGAAAGATTGCCACCAAAACGGACTCCCGTTTCCTGCAGGACGCCAACACCGTAGTGGGTTTCATTGACGGAAACCTCCGTCATCTCAAAATCAGGTTCATCGAACTTATGGCGACCGACCACCTGAGCATCCTTGTCACCGTGGCTCGTTTCATTGGGCCCGGGGCCTGGAAAGTTAAACGCCACGGTTCCTTGCTGCACCTGGTTACTGGTGTTCGCCAGGTGCACCTCGAAAACAGCCCCCGGGATCGCTGAGTCGGTAGCATCACCCGGAATAAAAGGTGCCCAGGCCCTCAGGCTGACCGTCACGGGAGCATCGGTCTGGTAGTCGATGTCGACAACCGGGTAATGTCCCCAGTAGCGAATCGTTTCGGCCGGCTTCACCTTTTCGGTTTGCGGCACTTTCACCTGCCAGTGGGCCATGTAGGTTTCGTTTTCGGTGTAGTTGCCCGGGTCAACCGGGTCGACACAGCCACGAAAAGTGCCTCCCTTGAGCATTTCGTCGGTCGCCAGCACCCACACGTCGTTGCCAACGGCAAGCCCCAGAAATGGGGTGAAGAGTTGCGCGTTCCGCAGGGTGAGGTAGGGCGTGGGGTCAACCATCGAGGCGGGCCGGAAAATGCTCGAAAATCCCAGTACGCCGCTCGTTTCGATATCGAGGCAGCCGGTTCCCAGGCCTCCCAGGCCCATCCCGGCACAGACTTTATCCGTGTTGCCAAAGACCACCCCACTGACCGGATGGTCAAACCCCTCCGACTCGAACTCCGACCACTGGCCGGTGGGGGCTGCCGGAGAGAAAATTTGGGCCGTTGTAGGGGAGGGCCCTGTGAACAGGAAAACGACCAGGCAGAGGGCGAAAGAAAATCTCATCAAGGGGGTCCTTGCGGGTTTCAGGTAGCCGGAAATACCGGGTTCAAAAAAAGTGCTAGCCGCGCGGCCGGGGCCGTTTGGCCGAACAGGTGGGCAAAAATTACTGGCAACAAAAGTCATTTGCAGTAAGTGGAGCGAATCCGTTTGACTTCCGGAACGTTCATCCACGTGTCGAGGATGTCGTAAAGGTTGCCATGCTCTTCTTCCAGTTCAATCATACGCCCGGAGGCACGTTCCCGCTTGGCAGCTTTGACCATCGCGGTGAGGGCCACTCCGAGCAGCGTCGACGGCTCGCATTGGAACTGGTAGCCAAGCTGGTAGAGATCGTCGACCGAGGCTTCCATGAACCGGTTGTCGTATTCCAGGTGATCCATTTTTTCTTTCTGGGTAGTCCCGAGCGTGCGAATAATGACCATCGGGCCATCGATCTGGTTGCGAAAGAACTCGGCATGATCGATGGAAGGGGCGATGGCAAAAATGGCATCCGACCCGGCTTCTTTGTAGGCAACCGACCGGCGGACCCAGTCGTCGCGCCGCTGTTGGTCGGAGGAAAATTGCGTGCACGCAAAACTAACTGCCCGGCCAAACACGAGAAAATTCGGATCGAGTTTCTCGCCGATCATTGCCCGTATTTTGTCACAGGTACTTTCGGCCGATTCGAGTACCGGCACGTGGGGCGGGCAGAAGACACACTTGTACTGCATGCCGCAGTCATCGATATGCACGGCAGCTGCCCCGGCCCGCTCGAACTCGTGCATCCAGAATACGGCCGCATAAGGATCCCCAAAGCCCTGCTCAAAATCGACCATGATGGGCAAACTGGTCGAGCGACGGATTTTTCGTACCGTTTCGAGCATTTCGTGGGGGGTGAACACACCGACGTCGGGCTGGCCATTGATGAACGACATTTGGAGCGACTGCACGCCGATCGCATCGTAGCCCGCCGCTTCTACCACCTTGGCCGAGAGCACATCGTGGGCGCCCATGATCCAGATTGGTTTGTCTTGTTTCATCAGTGGCGTGAAGTAAGGAGTATTCATCGCGGGCTTTCCATGGAAAACAAAAGTTCGATGGCAACGGTCCAGCCGCAGGATTTTTTGTGGGTAAATCCTCCTGGCTGCGGCGCTGCCGGTAAAACAAGGTTATTTTTCAGCGTGGTTGAGGGTGATCTTCTTTCCGGTTTGGAATGATTCATAAACAGCTTCGACCGCAGCGACTGTTGCCCGCCCATCGGCGGCCGTGACTTGGGGCGCACGGTTATCGAGGATGGCACTGGCAAAATCATCCATTTGGCGTTTGAAGTGGTAGTGGGAATTGGATTTTGGCGCAAGCGGCCCTCCCGCACCCCGCCACGGGTCGGCCATTTCAACCTGGAACCATCCTCGATAGTTGGGGGATTTGTCCTCGAGTGAGTACATCATGATCCGCGGCATTTCTGG
The DNA here is from genome assembly GCA_965243695.1 of Lacipirellulaceae bacterium. Lineage (GTDB taxonomy): Bacteria > Planctomycetota > Planctomycetia > Pirellulales > Lacipirellulaceae > JAKVCB01. The sequence continues at coordinate 370,202 of CBDEWC010000047.1, forward strand.
CGAGTCCCAGGGCAACAGGTCAAAGATCAAGTGCCCGCGCGTCCCATAAATCATGCCGTACTCCGACCATTCACCAATGCCCGATCCCACCATTTGAATTGGCGAAAGGCCACGTCCCGCATTGCCAGTTTCAAACATGCCAATACAGCCGTTCTGGAATTTCATCAGGGCGGTGCCAAAATCTTCGTGGGGTCCCCCCAGTTTTGCGTCCCCAATCCAGTCTTTGCGCACGTTCAAAAGTTCGGCGCAGACGGTGGCCATTTCCGAACCGGTCCACCACCGCCAGAGATCCAGGTAGTGGGGGAGATGGTCAAAGACAATTCCACCACCACTTTCCGGGTCGGTCCAGCGCCACTCGTAACTGGAACGGTAGTCGGGTGGGCTGAGTGAATCGGGGTCGAGTCGTACGGCTGCGCTCCAGTGCACCGCCAGATAAAAAACGTTCCCCAACAGGCCTTCACCGATAATCTGGTGAACTTTTTCAAAGCCCGGATTGAACCGTTTTTCATGGCTTACGGTGAGGATTTTTTCCGCTTTTCCCGCTGCGGCAATCATCGAGTCGCACTGGTCGGTCGACACGGCCATTGGTTTTTCCACCAGGACGTGAAGGCCCTTCTGGAGGGCAGCCACGGCCAGGTCATGGTGCGTTTGGGGCGGGGTGGCGATGACCACCGCGTCGAGCGGCTGTTCGCCCAGCAGTTTGTCAAAATCCTGGTAGACGTGTGGCACGTTCCACCGCTCTGCTGCCGTGGCGGCGCGGGACTGGTTGGGGTCGCAGACAGCCGCCAGATCGATGTGGGGATTTTCCCACAGCCACGGCAGGTGTCCCACCCAGGCAGCGCCCCCGCAACCAACCACCGCGGTACGGATTTTTGTCTTGGTCTTTTCGGTCATGGGGCTCATTTTAGTCGCAGGCCGACCGGGCCACTAGGACCCAGTCGTTAGGCCCCAATGGATTAGTCCCCAGCAGTTAGGCCCCAGCAGTTAGGCCCTAGCGCTGGCCCTGCTGGGGCAAAGCGATGGCCAGCCATGAAAAAGCGGGTCCGGCTCTCACAGAGCCGGACCCGCATGTGAGATGCGTTTCCAGTATTGCGCTTTCACCCAATAGCCGGTCCCAAATCCAGTAGCCGGTTCAATGGGCCGTGGCGACTTTTAATTTTCGCGCCGCCGGATGCCCAGCAGGCCAGCCAGTAGGGTACTGATCGTCAGCACCAAGGTTGCCGGTTCAGGAACGGCCGCGGAACTGCCACCTCCGGTGGTCGCTCCGAAGTTCGACTGCCAGTTGAAGTAATGACCGAGTCCAATTTCGCCACCAAGCGGGTCATTGGGAAGCACGTTGGTGGTTCCCTGGTTGTCGCTCCAGATGGTGTAGTCCTCTGCGCCAACGGTTCCGTCGCCGTTGTAGTCACCGGTGAGCGAAACGGTTCCGCCGAGTTCAACTTCACGGATGATCACGTCCCATGAAGAGAAGGTACTGACGCCGTTACCCAGCGGTCCTGCACCATCGATAAACGTGGTGAGCGTATCGCCGGGCGATATTGCAACCTGGGTGGTTTCCATGTAGGCCATGTCCATCCACGATCCGCCCTGTTCCTCAGCCGCCGAGTCGGTGAGAACCAGGTTGAATCCGGCAAAGGTCCCCACATTGTTGCCCCCCTCACCCGCACCATCGACAATGAGAGTCAGCGTATCACTGTCGAGCAGCGCCACGTCAGTCAGGGTATTTTCGTGCTTGGTGTTGAGGTCGCCCAAAGGTACGTCCAGGCGCCCCAGCAGGTTGGCAGGGTCTGCACCATCAAAGTCATTTTTATAAACGTCAAACCGAATCGATCGAGCCGCCTCGAAGGGCTGCTGGAGGGTCATTGCAAGGTCAAAGGTACCAGCGGCTGGCACGTCGAAATCGATCTTGTTGCCGCTTTCACCGCCGGTGTTAACGTGGCTGACAATCGCATCGCCGACTCCAGGGCCCATCCCGTGCGGGCCGCCCCGTGCGTAGCCAATGATGGTGTTGGTGTCGTCCCAGCCACTTCCAATACCTATATTTGGGCCCACGTTGTCAGTGGCCACCAAGGTCGGATTCCCCTGGCTGTCGCCACTGGCGTAGTAGGTCCACTTGCCATTGGGATTGTTTTGGGGCAATCCATCGGAAAAATCGCTAGCAAAAGCTACGGCCATATTTTCCTGCCCGCTTCCCGGGACCACGGCATTTAGCGTAACCACGGGTGTTCCTGTACCGGCGATATCGTTTTTGTAAACACGAAGCTGCATCTGCCGAGCGGCTTCGAAGTCTTGCTCTAACAAGTATCCGCTCAACTCCACGCCACCGAGATTAATATCGTCCGGGGCGGTCCAAACAATTCGATTGGGACCATGCCCGGCCATGCCAATACCCCGCTGGCCAGGGCCATGCAAACTAAACGCCCCGTTACGGGCGTAGGAGGGAACACCCCCGTCGGTCCAGCCGGAGCCAATGCCATACGTGTTCGGGCTACCTCCGTTGGTTGCCACGGTGGTGGGGTTGGCCGCATCGGTATCGCCCGAGGCAAGGTATGCCCAGGATCCGTTGGGGTTGTTGGCCGGCAGGCCGCCGGGGCCGGAGGAGAAGTCAGCGATAAAGTCCGAAGCCATACTGCGGGCATAGTCGGGAGTGGTACCGTCGGAGGCACCCTGGCTGACGACCACGTCGTGGCCCACAAAGTCACCAACAGGGCTGTTGGACTGGCCCATCGCCACGAACACGTCGAGTGTGTCTCCCGCGTTTACGGCCAGGCTCTGAACAGCAACTGGCATTTTGTGCGTGGAGTTAAAGCCCTGTTCCTGTAGCAGCAAACCTCCCTGCTTAATCACATTGCCATTGTGGCGGACTTCAAACCGTTGGGCGCGGGGATTTCCGGCAGCTTCCATGGCGCCCTGGTTGGTCAGGTCCCAAAGATGGGCTGCCAGGTTGACTGTCTCGGTAGCCGGGGCAATCCAGCGGATCACATGGCCCTGGCCGTCGAGTGTTCCGGGAGTGTGTCCATAGACGCTGCCGTTGGCCGTGTCGAGTCCTGTGGGGCCACTGGCTTTTGCCAATCCAGGGAGGCTGGCAGGGGCGTTTCCGGTAGGAATCCAGGCCGGTGCGCCACCGCCGAAGTAATTGTCGAGTGTGCCGGTCGTGTTGGTGCCAAAGGCTTCGTAGCTTCCTAAAAAGTCAACGTAGCCAACTTCAAACTGGCCCATGGGATTGTTCTGATTGCTCCAGGAGTCTGCCAGATTCCAGTTGGCCAGGGCCGCAGGCACGGGACTTAGCACCAGCGCCAGCAGAACTGCAAGAGCGATCCGTTTTGTCGGAAAATACGTCGTCACGGTTTTTTCTCCGTCTTTAGCAGGGTTTGCTTAGGGTTTGCTTAGGGTTTGCTTAGGGTTTGCTTAGGGAGGATCCGAAGGCAAACTTCTGAGAGCCGGTTGTGGCCAAAATTTTGGGATGGTTTTGGTAACATGGCCAGCCCCTTAGGGCCAGCCAAAAAAAAAACGCGGCACCCCGAACAGCTGCCATTACCGTAAAGGGTGGCAGCCGTCCGAGTGGCCACGAATTGTTACCTTTCCATTAGCTCTTCTTTTCAAAGGCCATTTAGCGCTTACGGATGAAGCCCAAAAGACCGCAGATGCCCAGCAGCAACAGCGAGGCACTTGCTGGCTCTGGAATGATTCCGGCGGTTTGGGTGACCGTCAGGTTGAATCCGGCAAAGGTCCCAATATTGTTTCCACCCTCACCCGAACCGTCGACAATGAGAGTCAGTGTATCGCTATCCAATAGCGCCACGTCGCTCAGTGTTTTCGTGTGCCAGGTTCCGGTTTCGCCCAGCGGTACGTCCAGATATCCCAGCCGGTTGGTCACACCGTTAAAGTCATTTTTATAAATGGCAAATCGTTGTGATCGAGCTCCCTCAAAGGGCTGCCTCAGGTCAATTTTTAGGTCAAAGACACCATCGGCAGGCACGTCGAAATCAATCTTGTTACCGCTGACGCCTCCGCCGGTAGTATGGCTCATGATCGCAGCAGTTGCTGGGCCCGTTCCGTGCGCGCCGCCCCGTGCATAGCCAGCGATCGTGCCGTTGTCTTCCCAGCCAGCTCCAATACCCAAACCTGGTCCGACGTCGCCAGCGGCCACCAAGGTTGGATTCCCCTGGGTATCGCCACCGGCGTAGTAGGTCCAGTTGCCGTTGGGATTGTTCTGAGGCAAGCCCGCGCCCGAAAAATCATTGGCGAGTTGTTCAGCCATGTTTTGGCTAAACGGCACAAAATTCGGTGTGGTTGGCACGCCTGGCGTGGCCGACAGCAGCAGGTTGAAGCTTGAAAACGTTCCAATCGCGTTGCCCTCCGAACCACCTGCATCGATAGCCAGGGTGAGGATGTCACCGGAGCTCAGCCCGAAACCGCTCAGCGAAGCATCTACGCCTGGACTTGCGGGATCCCCGGTGCCGCCCAGTGGGGACTCAAGCGTGACAATGGGACTTCCGGTAAGGGCAAAGTCATTGTGAAAGATCCGGAAACGATTCTGGCGAGCCGCTTCCCAGTGCTTTTGCTGCAGGTTCAGGCTCAGGTCGAAGTTGCCGGTGGTTCCTACCGTGTAATCAATCTTGCTGACGCCACCGCCACCGAGGGTGTGTTGTACAACTCCGGATCCCGCTCCTGGGCCGAGTCCATGAGGGCCGCCAACCGCATAGCCGCCGATTCCTTCGTTTGGATCATCCCAGCCTTTGCCGATGCCAGCTCCAACGTCTGCAGTCGAGGAGACCACCGTCGAGCTACCCTGGCTATCGCCGTTGGCATAGAAAGTCCAGCTACCACCACCGGCCGAAGAAAGGGGATTGTTTTGGGGTCCACTGGCGCCGTTATCTGCTTGGAATTCGTGGGCAAGATTTGCCGTGAACGATCCAGCCTGGGCCACAGAAACCATTGCCGCCGTCAGAGCGACCAAGAAACTACACAATAATCGCATTCTCATTAGTTCAACTCCTCCACAGGAAAAAAATTCGCCACCGGTTTTACCCACCGGAGCGAGTGCTAAACAATTTTGGGGCCGCTGCGTGAAAACCAGCGACTCCGGGGGCCCAAACAAAATGGGTCCAAAAAACAAACTACCAGCCTTGATCTTAACAGCCGTCGAGGTTAATTGCAATTAACCGTAGATTTTTTTTGGGAAATCCCAGGGGCTATTCCAGTTTGCTATTCCAGTTTGCCATTTCAGTTTACAGGTGGAGAAAACCTGCGTCGGTTGTCCAGGGTAGCTGTTGTCCAGGGTCGTTTGCCGTGAAGTTTTGCGGGTATCCATCGAGGTGTGGGCCAGACCCGCCAAAGAGGAGCCGCGGTTGATGGCAAGGCGGACCGTCTGAAACCTGCCATAAACCTTTTCCCTAGAGTGACTTGCTACGGCACCTAAGCGGTGGATCGGTCATGGGGGGCCGAATTTTGCCCCCAGAAATTCATAACCAAGGCAGTTTCAAGGTGGTTTGTCGTGATAGGGCTCCGGATTGGCCACCACCGAAATAACGGGGTCCGGGAATGGTTGGTTTTTTAACAAGAGGCCCGTTTTCGTGGGCCAGGTGCCGGTAGAAGGTGCGGTGGGCCAGGTGCGGTGGGCCAGATGCGGTGCAAATCCTGCGGAGCAACAGATCCTCATGGGAGACCGTTTTTCTGAAACGGCTGGAAAGGTTGAACCGGTTGATCCTCTCAAATCTCACCGCCGCGAAAGGTATATTCCAAGAGTCGGTCACCGATATACCAGGTGGAACCGATGTTTTCACCCTGCCGGGGGGGCGAGGATGTTGGGACATCCGATGTTTGTTGTGAAAAATTACGGTTTGGTTACAATATTCAGGTAGAAGTCAAAGATTCAGGATAGGAAGTCAAAGGGGTGTCCGCCGGTTTTATCCAAAGGCCAGTGGGGGCCCGAGGAACAGGCCTCCCCACCGTACAGGTCTCCCCGAGTGTTTGGCGTGGCCGCTGGCACATGGTGTTTCCCGGCAGTACGTTGTACCCGTTCTAGAGCCACCCGAGGTTGGCCCAACCCTAGCGGAAACAGTAGCGGAAACAGTAGCGGAAACAGTAGAGCGGAAGGCAGACTCACAAAAATGCCCAGCAAACGAGGTTTTACCCTGGTCGAACTGCTGGTGGTCATTGCAATCATCGGTATTCTCATTGCCCTTCTGCTACCGGCTGTCCAGTCGGCCCGTGAGGCGGCCCGCCGGTCGCAGTGTGCCAACCAACTCAAGCAGTGGACGCTGGCCAATCTCACGTTTCACGATACCCACGGAAATTTTGCCCGCGGTGGAGAAACTACCTGGTCGAACAAGGAATTGATCGCTCTGGCTCCATCGCTTGCAGCTGCAAATCAGTCATTGAGTTGGGACAATGGCAGTTGGGTGTTGCGGGTGCTTCCATTTATTGAAGAACAGACAATCAGCGATAGTTTTGAGCAGGTCAAAGCAACGCTACCGATCAATAAGAGTCCGGTCAAAGAATGGCGGCTTCAGACCGGTGAACCGCCCGTGTTGGCGGCCGGGCGGTGTCCGAGCGATGCCACAGGCCGGGGCCGACCATTTTTTAACTACAGTGGCGTTACCGGGCCAACATGTCATCGCAGCAGCTGTGGTTTTGAGCCACATTTCCAGTATTGCGATGGGGAGCAGCAAGGCTGGGGTTACCCGGTAACCTGGATTGATCATGGCAGTTATCCCGGCCCCTGGTTACTGCACGGAATGTTCAGCCGTCAGGCCGCGGTGAAGGTTCGGATGAAGGATGTCACCGATGGGACCAGTCACACGCTGTTGCTGGCCGAGAAGAGGGCGGAGTGTGAATACCATGTCGTCGAGTCGTTCTTGCAACATACGGGGGTCAATTGGTGGGCTGGCAGCAATTCGGGCCTTGCGCATATATCGACGATCGTGCCAATCAACTATCCGATTGAAATAGGGGTCCATACGACACAGAACTGTTCACCCGACCCCCCGGTTCATCCGGGCAACTACAACATTTCGATGGGGATTAATTCCAACCATCCTGGTGGAGCCCAGGTTTCGTTTGTGGACGGGTCGGTTCATTTTTTACAGGAAAGCATAGATCATTTTACGCTACAAAAACTGGGGCATAAGTCGGATGGATTCCAGGTGGATGCGGGCGAGTTGTAACTTTCAGGATTTCCCTCCGTTGGCCTCTCTGGGCCGTTGTTTTTACTTCCTCCGGCCATGGTTCTTGCGGCCACTGGGGTTCTTGTGGCCATTGGGGCTCTTGGGGTCGCTGGCATTGATTTGCGGTTGTAGCGACGGCCTGATCGATGTTCACGGCATAGTGACCTACGATGGCGAGCCGCTGCCCAAGGCGACCGTTTCTTTTGTTCGTGAAGGGGGGGCAGCAGGGCGCCCGGCAGGTGGGTTTACCGACCAGCAAGGACGGTTTGAACTCACCTCGTACAGGCCCGACGACGGGATTATCGCCGGTCGTTACCGGGTGACGGTGAGTAAGGTAGCCGATGGCAAAGATTTCCAGGCCAATTCTCCGGCGATGGAACAGCAACTTCAAAAGGCGTATAGCCAGTCGCGGCCTACGAGCCCTTATTTTCCCAATGTCAAAAGTGTGCTGCCATGGGTCTATGGAGATGTGAATGAAACTCCCTTCTCCTGTGAAGTCCCCCTGGCAGGGGACTTGAAGCTCGAGATCGATAGCTCCCGGAGCGGCCCGGTTCGCAAGCGTTAGTAGCGGAAACAGTAGCGGAAACAGTAGCGGAAACAGTAGCGGAAACAGTAGCGGAAACAGTAGCGGAAACAGTAGCGGAAGGCAGACTCGCAAAAATGCTCAGCAAACGAGGTTTTACCCTGGTCGAACTGCTGGTGGTCATTGCAATCATCGGTATTCTCATTGCCCTTCTGCTACCGGCCGTCCAGTCGGCCCGTGAGGCGGCCCGCCGGTCGCAGTGTGCCAACCAACTCAAGCAGTGGGCGCTGGCCAATCTTACGTTTCACGATACCCACGGAAATTTTCCCCGCGGTGGAGAGACTGCCTGGTCGAACAAGGAATTGATGGCACTGGCTCCAGCACTTCAAAGTTCAACGCAGTCGCTTGGTTGGGACAATGGCAGCTGGGTGTTGCGGGTTTTGCCATTTATTGAAGAACAGACAATCAGCGATAGTTTTGAGCAGGTCAAGGCAACGCTACCGATCAATAAGAGTCCGGTCAAAGAATGGCGGCTTCAGACCGGTGAACCGCCCGTGTTGGCGGCCGGGCGGTGTCCGAGCGATGCCACAGGCCGGGGCCGACCATTTTTTAACTACAGTGGCGTTACCGGGCCAACATGTCATGGCAGTAACTGTGGTTTTGATCCACATATCCAGTATTGCAATGGGGAGCAGATGGGCTGGGGTTACCCGGTAACCTGGATTGATCATGGCAGTTATCCCGGCCCCTGGTTACTGCACGGAATGTTCAGCCGTCAGGCCGCGGTGAAGATTCGGATGAAGGATGTCACCGATGGGACCAGCCACACGCTGTTGCTGGCCGAGAAGAGGGCAGAGTGCGAATTTCATGTTACCGAGTCGTTCTTGCAACATACGGGGGTCAATTGGTGGGCTGGCAGCAATGCAGGCCTTGCGCACGTATCGACGATCGTGCCGATTAACTATCCGATTGACATAGGGGCCTATTATGGAGAACCTTGTTCCGACAACCCTCAAATGCATCCGGGCAACTACAACATTTCGATGGGGATTAATTCCAACCATCCTGGTGGAGCCCAGGTTTCGTTTGTGGACGGGTCGGTTCATTTTTTACAGGAAAGCATAGATCATTTTACGCTACAAAAACTGGGGCATAAGTCGGATGGATTCCAGGTGGATGCGGGCGAGTTGTAACTTTCAGGATTTCCCTCCGTTGGCCTCTCTGGGCCGTTGTTTTTACTTCCTCCGGCCATGGTTCTTGCGGCCACTGGGGTTCTTGCGGCCACTGGGGTTCTTGCGGCCACTGGGGTTCTTGTGGCCACTGGGGTTCTTGTGGCCATTGGGGCTCTTGGGGTCGCTGGCATTGATTTGCGGTTGTAGCGACGGCCTGGTCGATGTTCACGGCGTAGTGACCTACGATGGCGAGCCGCTGCCCAAGGCGACCGTTTCTTTTGTTCGTGAAGGGGGGGCAGCAGGGCGCCCGGCAGGTGGGTTTACCGACCAGCAAGGACGGTTTGAACTCACCTCGTACAGGCCCGACGACGGGATTATCGCCGGTCGTTACCGGGTGACGGTGAGTAAGGTAGCCGATGGCAAAGATTTCCAGGCCAATTCTCCGGCGATGGAACAGCAACTTCAAAAGGCGTATAGCCAGTCGCGGCCTACGAGCCCTTATTTTCCCAATGTCAAAAGTGTGCTGCCATGGGTCTATGGAGATGTGAATGAAACTCCCTTCTCCTGTGAAGTCCCCCTGGCAGGGGACTTGAAGCTCGAGATCGATAGCTCCCGGAGCGGCCCGGTTCGCAAGCGTTAGGGGATCCTGTGGCGGCCGATGGCTGGACTTTGTGGTTACCGGAAGCGAAAAGGCACAGGTCGTGGGAATCACTTCCGGCAAGTGCGCGTCCTCTAAAAAATTTGCACGTTAAAGAATTTGAGAAATCACCGAACGAGGAGCTTTGAAAAAATGATCCGTCTTGCAATGGGCATCGCTTGCTTGGTGGGGGGAGTGATTTCAGACCAATTGCCCGCCGCGATTGTGGTGGCTGCGGTCGACTCGCTGCCGGAGGAAAAATCACGGGCCGATTTGGTTTGCGACGGCGTCGACGACCAACTGGAACTGGCTGCGTCGCTGGCCCGTGCCCGCACCGGAGAGGCGGTGATCGATATCAATCCCAAAACGCAGCAAACGGTCATCTGCCGCAAGAACCACGCGGTAGAGTGGTTGGCGGGCAACTACCAGCTGTCGGCCACACTGGAAATTGCCGACGCGGTTGACTGCGTGATTCGAGCCGAAGGGACCACGTTCCACTACCAGAAACCGGCCGGAGATGCGGTGCTGATTCGCGGCATGAACCGTTGTCGCTACAACCTGGGAACCATTAAATCGGCATCGACCGATGTGGCCCTGAGGGTCCAGCCCACGAGCAAAATGCCCGCCCTGATGAGTTATTTAAACTTCATGGGTTTGGTGGGCCAGGATCAACGCGGGGTGGGACTGATGTTCGACCCTAAGTATGAAAATGTCTGCGTCAACCGGACCGAGGGGACCGACATCTACGGTTTTGACAAAGGGGTGCTTGTGGGGGGAGCTGGCAGTCGTGAAACGTCGGCCTCGACCCATGGCAAGTGCGACACCAACTGGTTCTGGATCAGTTACGTGCGGCTCTGCAACACGTGTATTGAGGAAGGCGCCCAAGGGGTTGACTGCAGCGTGTGGAAGGTGAATGTCGATGCGAGTGTCCCTGGTGGAGTGGCCATTCGGACCGCCGGCGGGTTTGGCAAGTGGTATGTGATCATGGGAACCTACACGTTTGAGGGCAGCAACAAGGCACTCGTGTTAGAGCCGGGGGCGCGGCACTCGGTCTTTGAGATGCACCCGCCGATCCAGATGTTTGCCTGGGAGGATAACAGCGGGGTCGATACCAACGTAATCCTCTCCTCCGAGAGCCCCCCCTACCGGCCGTTTGGGGAAATTGGTTCGAAGTGAACCGCACCACTTAAGTGAACAGGACCATTCACCGTGGGCACCTGCCTAGCGGGCAGGCTCCAGGACCAACCGGCCCAATACGTCGCCGCGGCGCAACTGGTCGAGCGCTTCGTTGGCTTCTTCCAGCGGCCGCCGATCGGTGACGATCGATTGCAAGCTGCCACCGGCCATGAGGCTGGCGATTTTGCGCAGGTCGCTGCGGGGTCCGCAACGGGTCCCGATGATTTCCAGCTCATTCTGGGCCATCCGTTTACCGCTGAGTGGGTACTCGTCGGGCGTATAACCTACGATCACCAGTCGGCCTCCCACGGTCAGGGTGTCGATTCCTGCCGAAAGGGTCTCGCGGAGTCCGACGATGTCGAGCACGCAATCGACTCCTCGCCCGGCTGTTTCACTGCGGACTGCCTCGACGATGTCGGTCTGGTCGGCATCGAAGGCGACGTGGGCTCCCAGCTGCAGGGCCCGCTCGACTTTCGCCTCGCCCCGGTCTATGGCCGTTACCTGCGCGCCCAGTTTTCGGGCCAGTTGCACGACAAACGAGCCGACTCCCCCCACGCCCATCACCAGGACCGATTCGCCCAGTTTGAGCCGGCTGCGGTCGACCGCGTGGTAGGCCGTGATGCCCGCGTCGACCAGAACGGCCGCATCGGGCCAGTCAATGCCCTCGGGCAAGGGCACGATTTGTTGGGCCGGGACGGTGCAATATTCGGCATAGCCGCCGGCGATTTCTTTCACCCCAATCACCTGGGTGACATCAGGGCAAAGTTGTTCGCGCTGGCTTTGGTACCAGGCGTTCTCAGGCGGGATTACAAAGTTGTAGGTAATCACCGGCTGGCCGATCTCCAGATGGGTCACTCCATGCCCGACCGCGTCAATCACTCCGGCCGTTTCGTGGCCAAGAATCAGTGGCAACTCGGGACGGTAGCCGAAGCCCTCGACCAGTTTTAAATCGGTCCCGTCGATTCCGCAGGCCATTACCTTGATGCGGACTTCGCCGACCGCCGGAGTCGGCTGGGGAACCTCTTCGATCACCAGTGGTTGGCCAAATTTTTTTAAGACGGCCGCTTTCATGGAATCTTCCTGTCGGTTGTCTGCGACTGGCCACTTTCGGACTTTCAGCTTGCCCATTAGGATAGTGGCGATCGTGCTGCAGGGCGAGTGAGGACGGTTGTTTTCCAATTTAGAGGCACTCGGTTCCGGGCCCCATGCCTGGTGGTGTTGATCTTGGTGGGCGATGGGCGAGAAACCGAGTTTTTGAAATTCGTTATGTCTCTTAGGTTAAATCCATAGTTAAAGGGAATCTTTAATGGCGCGCAAACATTTGGTGGTGGGCGGCTCGGGGTATGTAGGACGGGCGTTATGCCTGCAACTTGCCGACCAGGGCGAGGAAGTGGCGACCCTTAACCGTTCAGAGGGCAAGATTGACGATCGCGTCGAGTCGATTCAAGGCGACATTACCGATGCGAGCGATCTGAAGCGGGCCCTGGCCGACAGGAAGTTTGACGTGATCTATCACGTCGCGTCATTGCCAGGCGATACGGGCGATCCGCTCCAGATGATGGAAGTGAACGTGGTTGGCTTGACCAACATGTTGAATTTTGCGCGAGAGTCGGGCGTGGATGGCTTTGTGCACTCCAGCAGTATTTCTGCCTACGAGTGGTATCCGGCCACAAAATTTTCGGCGCCCGACTACGAGCCGGTCGATGAATCGCACCCGTGTCGCCCTCGGGACATGTATGCATCGAGCAAAAGGATGCAAGAGATTCTGGCGATGACGTTTTATCATCAATACGAGCTTCCGGTCAGCAGCTTGCGTTTGACCGCGGTGGTGGGGCCGGGGGGCCGTGGTGGCGGACGCGGATGGCGTGAAATTGCCGAAAAACTTGCCGAGGGGAAGTCGGTGCAGATCCCTCACTTTTCCCTGGAGGAGGTTTGCCATTACGTCGATTCTCGCGACGTGGCCGGAATGCACATTGCCGCCGGGGCCCATGAAAATGCACGGGGTGAAATCTTTAACTGCTGTGGACCTGGTGAAACGTCCGGCAATGATTTTGCCCAAGCCATCAAGAAGCATTATCCCGAGATTGAAGTCGAAACAGGTTTTCCCTGGAGTATGACGCAGGGTGGCCGGATATCGTTCGACATGTCCAAAGCTGCCAGGCTCATCGACTTTCGGCCACAGTTTACTGTGGCAGATTCGGTATTGGCGATTAAAGCGTGGATTGAGTCAGGGGGCCTCGACGAAGATCATTCCGCCGAGGACAAAGCTTATGGTGGTGGCGTGCAGGATTAGCCGAAGCAAATATTTTTTAAGGTACGCGTTTTTTGGCGGTGTCGTTTTGGTGTGCGGCAAGTGGATGCCACCAGCATTTTTGAAACAAGGCAGGACTCTCAATCGGTCGTTGCCAGCTTGAGTATTTTTCAGAAAAATAGGAGTCATTGATGATCGTTACGATGCACGGTTTGAGCACAATGCACTGCAATGTTGCCACTGAAGTGCGGATGGCCAGGGAAACCGGTTACGAAGGGATTGAATTTGTTGAGGGGAAGGTACTCCGGTATCTCGAGCAAGGGTTTACGGCAGCGCAGCTCAAAGAGTTGTTGGATCAGCATGAAATTAAGGCGACTTGTATTAATGCGATTAAAGATGTCGAAAAACAGGGCTCCACGTTTGAGGACGTTCTTAAAATTGCCAAAACACTTTGCCACACGGCCGAGGTGATTGAGTGCCCGGTCATCCAGTTGGTGCCATTTGAAGGTCTTGAAAATCTCTCGTATGAAGAAGGCTTTGAGCTTACCTGTAAAAACATTGAACAGATTTGCGATATTGGAAAGTCGCACAACGTAAAATTTCAACTTGAGGTGATTGCCTGGGCCCCGATCCACTCGCTCCGGCAAGGTCTGGACGTGCTTGAGCGGGTCGATCGGGACAATCTTGGCATGGTGGTTGATTTCTGGCACCTCTGGGCAGGTGGAGACACCACGCCGGCAGATGTTGCTGAGCTGGACCCGTCGATCATCTACGGGGTTCATTTCTGTGATGGAAAAATGATTCCCAGCGAAGGGCCATGGGAAGAACCTGGCCTCCGCGGTTATTTGGCTGGCGAAGGGGACATTGATGTGAAAGGGTGGTGTGAGGCGGTCAAAGCGACAGGCTTTGACGGCACCTGGTCCTCCGAGCTGTTGAGTCCCAAGCATTGGGAATGGGACTTGTGGGAAGTGGCCCGCGAGGCACGACGGCTGATGGTTGAATATGCCAGCTAAACTTTCTGGCGACCGACCTGTACCAGTGGGCGTCTTTGGACAGAGGGAAGGTATGCCCGCGGGTGGTCTAGGAGGCGGGGGCTCCCTCTTGGAGGGCTGACCAGGTCACCTCGTCGATGTCAATGCCGTCGGCCAGTCGCTGCGCGCGACAACGGTACTCATGTTCCCCCGGCACAAAGACCTCTTTAAAACCTGGGGCTGGGGGACACGATTTGAGGTGTTCGACGAGCGCTTTTACCTGATCGTAGTAAGCGCCTGCGGCAGCAAATTTTTCAATGTTCATCGCCAGCATCGTGATGCCGTCACTGGCCGCCACTTCCTCCGCCCGGCAACAGCCGGAACCGGAGAGGCCACCGGCGAGGATATCGATCATTACCGAGAGGCCAAACCCTTTGTAGCCTGCCGCTCCCCCCAGGGGTTGCAGGGAGCCGCCAGGAGCCGGTTCGTAAAGATCGTTTGGATTGGTGGTCGGTCGGCCCTGGTGGTCGAGGATCCAACCTTCGGGGACCTCTTTCTCGCGGTTACGGTAGTCGCGCACCTTTCCTTCCGGGGCAACCGAGGTCGCAATATCGAGTACGATCGGGTAGGTGCCGCCTGAAGGGGCGCCGATGGCAATGGGGTTGGTGCCCATACGGCCGGCTGCTCCCCCAAAGGGTGCAACCCATTGTCCTCCTCCGCCTGCGTTGACCAGGACGATTCCGATCATGCCGGCATCGGCGGCCTGTTCGGCGTAAGTGCCAATCCGTCCGCTGTGGTAACAATTTGAGACCGTTACAGCGGCGACACCCATCTCGCGGGCCTTTTCAATGGCCAGCGACATGCAGTCATAACCGGCAACCTGTCCAAAGGCCCGGTTGCCAGCCAGGCTCGCCCCGGAGGGACTATCGCTTAGCGCCGAGGGGCGGGCCTGGGGGTCGATCTCGCCACTGCCGATTGCCGCCAGGTACTGGACAATTCGCATCACGCCGTGCGAATCATGGCCTGCCAGATTCGAGGCCACCAGGTGATGGCTGACAATTTCGGCATGCGCCTGCGGTGTGCCGGCTTTGGTGAAGTTTTGTGTAACCAGTTCGGTAAGCGCTTGGTGGGCGATGCGAGGCATGAGGTAAATATTCCTGGGAGGGGTCGTGGGGGATTAAGCGGAAATTAAATGGCTCATTTTGGTCTTCATGAAATCAATCGAACTTTCAATGGCTTCCAATGGAAACGGGTAGAGCCAGACGTCAATCATGGTTGTTCCACGAAACTTAATATCTTCTAGTGCCGTGATGACCCCATCCAGGTCCATCTTTCCCTCGCCCAGTGCGTAGTGAACTTCCGAGGAGACAAGGTCGCTGTCGGAGAAGTGCAAATGTTTGATGCGAGGGCCTAACTGACGGATGGCGTCGATATACCCTTCGGGGTGTGCCACCGCAAAATGGGCACAGTCATAAGTGACTCCAAATTCCGTCGAATCGACACGATCACAAAGCTCCACCAGCCATTTGACGTTGGATCCCAGGGAGAAGGGATGAACCTCCAGCGACAGGCTCACGCCTTTGTCCTCGGCGTAATCCATCACAGCTCGAAAAATCTCGACCGTTTCGTCAAGTATCCAGCCATCGATTTCTTCCTGGCTTGCACCAGCAGGAATACGGCCTTCCCATGTGAGCAGTTGGTGGATGCCCAGATCACCGCAAACGTCAACATCGGCCTTCATGGCAGCGATGATTCCCGGGACCTGATCCTTGGATTTTAGCGTGTCGAAGTACTGGGGAATCAGCGAGTTGTAGCGGATAAATCGCAGGCCCGTTTTGGCAATCTTTTTGCTGAATTGGTGGCGCAGCTCCGCGTTGACACACAACTCCAGAGCAGGAGTACAAACTTCCAGTCCAGTGACGCCTAATTCCACAAATTCTTTGAGCGCGATATCGAGCGGGCGATCGTGGACGGGCTTTTGTAGCGGGTTGGCAATGATGAGCATAGCGTGAAATTCGTAATCAGATCGGTTGTTAAACTAGGTGGCTGCGGTGAGGTGGTTGTCGTAGAACCAGGTAGCCAATGGCGCTACATCTGGAGACCGTAATTTTGCGTGGCGGTGTGGTCCGTGTCTATCGTGAAGATGAGGTATATTAAGTGTCGATTCTGGACATCCCGCGACTGGACACCTGGCGACTGGATACCTGGCGACATGCCGCAGAACCAATGTCCTTGGGACCTTTGCCCTTGGCCGGTTTGCGGAGCCCATCGTATTCTTTTGACGATCGACGGTTGACGATCCGAAACTATAAATGGATATCCATTACTGGACAACTGCACCAGTGGCAGAGGTTCTGAGCAACCTTCGCAGTCATGCCTTTCGATTTTCTTTTGGTGTACAATTGGCTAGGGACAACATGGCGGGGTTTTGCCTGTTGGTTTTTCAAGCTTCATGCTGATTTCTTTGCCGAAAGCTGCTGCTGCTGTGATTGATAGACAAGAGAATTTTGACGGACGAAAGAAGGTGCCGCTTAGCAGCAGACTCGTTGGATATGGTCGCTGGACGGTTTTGGCGATTCTGTTTTTCGGAGGGTTTCCGGCGGCCGTTGGCCTGGCTGCCCCTGGTGACAGTCGGGAAATATTCTTTGAACAACAGATCCGGCCCCTGTTGAGCCAGAAATGTTTTGCTTGTCATGCCACCGACCAGCGCAAGGCCAAGGGGGGCCTGCGGCTTGACTCGGCCGATCGCCTGTTTCAGGGTGGTCATTCAGGGCCGATTGTTGTTCCTGGAAAGCCAGATGAGAGTCGTTTGATTCGATATGTGCGCGGGAGCGCAGACCTAAGGATGCCGCCAGACTCGCCTTTGGAACCTGCAGAAGTGGCTGCCCTGGAGCAATGGGTTCGCGAGGGAGCCGTTTGGCCCGGCTATGATCTGCAGCCACGCCCTGTGGTCCAGGCCCCGCTTGAGTTGCCCAAGTTCACCGAAGCAGATCACCGCTACTGGGCCTATCAGCCGGTTGAGGATTCGGCTTTGCCGCAAGTTGCCGATTCCACGTGGCCTACCTCCGAGATCGATCATTTTATCCTGGCACGCCTGGAGGCCGCCGGTGTTGCTCCAAGCGAACCTGCCGGTCGCGAGGCGTTGCTTCGGCGGGTTACTTTTGACCTGACAGGTTTACCGCCTACCACCGAAGAAATTACGGCCTTTCTTTCGGACACTTCACAGGATGCGTTTGAGAAAGTCGTCGATCGATTGCTCGATTCGCCCCGGTATGGTGAACGCTGGGGTCGCCATTGGCTTGACGTCGTGCGCTACGGTGAGTCGGCCGCCCATGACGGGAACAACGCGTATTTGCACGCGTGGCGTTACCGGGACTATGTGATTGAAGCGTTCAACGAGGACAAGCCTTATGATCGTTTTCTACTGGAGCAATTGGCAGGCGATTTACTGGATCCCACCGGTGACCGAAAAATAGATTACCAGCAGCAGGTAGCAACTGGCTTTCTGCAAGTCGGTACCAAGCCGGTGGTGATGCGGGACAAGCGGCAGATGCTGCTTGATATCGCTGACGAACAATTAAATACGACAGGGATTGCGTTTATGGGGCTGACGCTCGGTTGTGCGCGGTGCCATGATCACAAGTTTGACGCGATTCCGACAGCCGACTATTACTCGATGGCGGGGATTTTCAAAAGTACCCGGATTATGGCCGATCATATTGAGGACTCAAAATGGCTGGAAGAGGAAGTGATCGGGCCCGAGGGCGAGAAGATCAAGATTATGGTGGTTCGCGATTTTCCCCAGCCGCGCGACATGCGTATTCATCGCCGAGGCAGCTACCGTCAGTTGGGGCCTGTGGCGCCACGCCGATTTTTGCAAATTATCGAAGGTGTCGAGCATGGGCCACTTGAAACCGCAGGCAGTGGCCGACTGGAACTTGCCCGATGGTTGACCGATCCAGCGCATCCGCTCACGGCACGCGTGATGGTCAATCGTCTATGGCAACATCATTTTGGGCGAGGAATTGTTCGCAGTAGTGGCAATTTTGGTGTGCAAGGTTCACGGCCTACGCATCCCTTGCTTCTGGATTGGTTGGCAAAAAGATTTGTTGAAAGTGGGTGGTCGGTCAAAGCAATGCATCGCCTGATGCTACTTTCACGTGTTTATCAGCAGGCGTCGGTTTACCACGAAAACTCTGCGGCTGTGGATCCCGAGAACGATTTGTTCTGGAGAATGCCGCGGAGGCGAATTAGTGCTGAAGAAGTTCGCGATGCGATGCTGTTAGCCTCGGGTGACCTTGATATTACAACAGGGGGTACGTTGTTCACCGAAGGCTATGAGGCCAACGACGCAGAACGAGAATTGTACGTGGTGGATATTTCGGGAAAGGAATATTTCCCACCTTTTCAGCATCTGAGGCGAAGCGTTTACCTTCCGGTCATTCGTAACGGGCGGCCGGAGATTCTCAAACTCTTTGATGTGGCCAATGCGCACGAGCCAACTTCGGTGCGCGGGGAAACGACTGTCGCGCCGCAGGCCCTCTTTATGCTGAACAGCCCGTTCGTTCGCACTAGGGCAGAGAACCTGGCGATGTCACTCATTGACGAACATCCGGACATGGAAGCTGCTTCGGAGTCCGGTGACACTCAAAAGTCACCGATTGTACGACGTGTAGAAGTGGCCTACCTACGCGCGCTTGGCCGGCGTCCAACCAGCCAGGAGCAGCAGAGTGCCCAGCTTTTAATCGACCGGCAAAGAGCCATGTTGGAACGCGCCCCGGAACTTCTGACTGCTGCCCAGCGAGAACTGCCGCTGGATCTGCCGGAGACCTATGCAGATCGTGTTCGGAGGAATAAATCGCTTGTTCTGTATCAGCGGGTGAAGGGAATCGAATTCAACGGTGTAGACCAGATGTTAGAACTGGATGACAAGGAGACGCTAAATCGTTTGTCCATAGAGATGACCGCTGAGTTTTGGGTGCAGCCGACCGCACTGGTAGAATCAGGACATTACCTGGTAGGTCGCGATGGACAAACGGAGCGCTACTGGAAAGCGGGAGTCTATACATTACCGGTTGATGGCCGTGAGCAAGTGGTCCCTTTTTATGAGTTTTTTGGACCAGAACGGGGTGGGTTGCACATGAATGCCACTTCAAAATTTGTGGCCCCGTTAAATGGTTGGACTCACCTTGCCTTTACTTATAGCCCCCAGCATCGCCGACTGTACATTAACGGTGAGCTTGCTCATGAATTTGAGTTTGCCCGACCACTTCCTGTGCTCACAGGTGATGTGCCTTTTACAATCGGTGCCCGTGGCGGTGGTGGGGAGTGGTTTAAGGGGAAGATGGATCATATTGCTCTTTACGATAAGCCATTGTCTGCGTCCGAGATAAAATCGCATGCCTTATTGTTTGCCACGGTTACACGGCAAGCCATTGGCAAGATTCCTCCACTTGAACTGGCGGCCTGGCGTGGTTTTTGCCAAACGTTATTTTGTGCGAATGAATTCGTCTACGTGGACTAGGGTTTGCAGGAAAAGAGGCATGCTTGCGGGTTGATTTTGCAGTGAGACGTCGCTTTTAGTATCCTGGAAGTATTGGTGGTATGGGCAAGTAAAACTGGCCGGAGGGTGACCTTCAAAGGCTGGTTGAGGGATAAGCGAGAGACAGGGATAAGCGATCGACAGGGAATAAGTGAGAGATAGGGAATAAGTGAGAGATCGAGTATGGGACGAAAAGTAACCCCTGGTGTTGCTACAGAACCGTCGCGGCGTCAGTTGCTGCAATCGACTGCATGCGGGTTCGGACATGTGGCACTCATGGGTATGCTCAACGGTGCTTCGCAACGTCTTGAGGCAGGGGCGGTGTCTTCGGGTACGCAATCTTTGCAGATGCCGCATTTTGCGCCGCGGGCGAAACGCGTGATTTTCCTTTTTATGCATGGAGGAGTTTCGCACGTTGATACTTTTGATCCCAAGGTGCAGCTTGATCGGATGCATGGCAAGCCGTTGCCATTCGAGACACCGCTGCAGTTCGCCGCGGTAGGGAACCTGCTGAAGTCCCCCTGGAAATTCCGGCACTATGGCAAGAGCGGACTTCCGGTCAGCGACTTGTTTCCCCAGGTTGGCTCGGTGATTGATGAGATTTGCCTGATTCGGTCCATGCACGCTGAGCAGGTGGACCATGGTGGTGCCATTTTGCAGCTTCATACGGGGTCTGCCGTATTTACCCGTCCCAGTCTCGGCGCGTGGGTGACCTATGGGTTAGGAAGTGAAAATGAAAACCTGCCCGCATTTGTGACGATTAGTCCGCAGACGATTCATGGTGTTCAGCAAAATTATGGATCGTCATTCTTGCCAGCCAGCTACCAGGGGACACCTGTTGGTGCCGCAAATATCCCGATGAATTCGGCAAAGATTCGCAATCTGCGCCGGGCAAGTCTTAGTGATGACTTGCAACGACTTCAACTCAATGCGATTCAAGCGGCCAATCAAGAGCATGGTAGCCACAGGACCAACGATTCACGGTTGGAGGCGCGCATAAAATCATTTGAGCTTGCATTTCGGATGCAAATGGAAGCACCCAAGGTGTTGGATCTATCGGGTGAGTCCCAGACAACGTACGACTTGTACGGGATTGACCAGGGAGTCACCGACAATTTTGGACGGCAGTGTTTGCTTGCACGCCGCCTGGTTGAGAGTGGCGTTCGGTTTGTGCAGTGTTCTCACAGTTACAAGTGGGATCAGCATGGCGGTCTTCAGAGCGGACACGCAAGCAACGCACAGGAAGTTGATCAACCGATAGCCGCCCTGATCAAAGACCTGAAAGACCGGGGAATGCTTGATGAAACTCTGGTCGTTTGGGGGACAGAGTTCGGGAGGACTCCCGTCGCCCAGGGAACTGATGGGCGCGATCATAACCCTTACGGATTTACAATGTGGATGGCCGGTGGTGGAGTGCGGGGTGGAACTGCTTACGGCTCGACGGATGAGTTCGGCTATTTTGCTCAGGAGAACAAAGTGAGCATGTACGATTTTCATGCAACGATGTTGTACCTTTTGGGGATGGATCACACTCGTTTGACTTACCGTTATGCCGGTCGGGATTTTCGGTTGACCGACGTCTTCGGAAGTGTCGTCGATGACATTGTCGCTTGAACCGCCAGTTGCGGCTTGTTGCCTTTATGCAAAATTAAGGGGTCACCGTCACGTGGGGACCGGCCTGGAGAAATGTTTTCGGAACCAACTCGCATGATCCGTCCCGCCCAGCCTGACGATACCCCGACAATTTGCGGATTGATCCGCGAATTGGCCGAATACGAGAAGCTCACCCACCAGGTTGTGCTGGAGGAACAGCGGGTCCATGAGCATCTGTTTGGTTCCCAACCTTGTGTCGAGGCTATTCTGGCCGAAGAGCATGGCCAAGTGGTGGGATTTGCCCTTTTCTTCAGTAACTACTCGACTTTCCTGGGACGCCCCGGCATTTACCTCGAAGACTTGTACGTCAAGCCGGAGCACCGAGGCGCAGGTCACGGACGGGCGCTGCTGGCGGAGGTGGCCAGGTTGGCCGTTGAGCGGGATTGTGGGCGGCTTGAATGGGCCGTGCTGAATTGGAATCAGCCCTCGATTGAGTTTTATAATCGGTTGGGAGGAGAGCCGCTCGACGGATGGACTACCTATCGAGTTGCGGGCGAGGCCCTGGCGAATTTGGGCCGGTCGGGCCCGTCGTAAAGGGCGCCGGTTGGTTGTTTCGGCCAGTGATCCGGGGCACCCGAGGCAAACCGGTTCGTCCAACCGTTCTCCCCGTGGGCCACAGTGCGGTGGCGATTGCAAGACCAAGTCCCAGTAGTAGCGAGGATGGTTCGGGAATGGCCTGACTGCTGACCTCGACGGAGTTGCCAAACCGCTGTAGCCACAGATCGTAGTCGGCTTGCACAACGGTCGACGAGCCGGAACCATTGCCCCCCAAGACTGAGGAATCGCCGCCCAGGTTGTTTTTCCACACGGTGTAATCGGCTGCATCGACCGTGCCGTTGCCATTGTAATCGCCGTTGCCCACCAGCACGTTCCCATACTGGCCGTAGATCAGGTAGCTCTGGCCGCGGTCGACCCCACCACCATCGGCAGAAGTGGCTCCGATCAACATGTCGGCCACCCCATCCCCGTTGACATCGCCTGCACCAGAGACGGAGACGCCGGAGTTGTCACGACTCGAGATTCCATGGAAGGTGGCTCCGGCCAGACTGCTTCCCACGTTGGCCAGGTCGAGCGGGCCGGAGAGCAGGCTGCCAGTTGGCCGGCCATAGACCAGGTAGCTTTGGCCCCCGCTCGTGCCCGACGCGTTTGCAAAATCTGCTCCAATCAACAGGTCGTCCAGCCCATCCCCATTGACATCGCCCACGCCGGAGACAGAGATACCGGAGTTGTCATAGTCTCCGATCCCATGGAAGGTGGCTCCTGCCACCGTGCCTCCCACGTCGGCCAGGTCGAGCGGGCCAGAGAGCATGCTACTGATCGGCTGGCCGTAGACCAGGTAGGTCTCTCCCCGGTCGGTGCCGGCTGCATCGGCTGAGTCTGCCCCGATCAACAGGTCGTCCAGCCCGTCCCCGTTGACATCGCCCGCCGTAGAGATAGAGATGCCGGAATGGTCGTAGTCGGCACTTCCGTTGAAGGTAGCCCCCGCCACCGCATCTCCCAGTTCGGCCAAGTTGATAGAACCAGAGAGCCAGTTGCTGCCGAGCCGGCCATAAACCAGGTAGGTTTGGCCCCGTTGGCTGCCTGCCACATTCGCGGAGTCTGCCCCGATCAACAGGTCGTCCAGCCCGTCTCCGTTGACATCACCTGCCGTGGAGACGGAGAACCCGGAGTGGTCGTAGTCAGCACTGCCGTTGAAGGTGGCTCCGGCCACCGCCCGCCCGACGGTGTTCAAGTTGATGGGGCTGGAGAGCGGGTTCATCTTGAGTCCGCCGTAAACCAGGTAGCTCTGGCCTCGTTCGGTTCCACCGACACTGGCCTGATGGGCCCCTATCAACAGGTCATCGAAATCGTCGCCGTTGACATCTCCCGCTCGCGAGACGGAGAAGCCAGAGTTGTCGAAGTCGGCAATCCCGTTGAAGGTCACCCCGGCCAGTGTGGTTCCTAGGTCGGCCAGATCGAGAGAGCCAGAGAGCGGTTGGACGCTTGGCCGTCCATAGACCAGGTAGCTCTCTCCTCGTCGGATGCCATTTGCGTTTGCGAAGTAAGCTCCGATCAAAAAGTCGTCCAGCCCGTCTCCGTTGACATCGCCAGCGCCTGACACCGAGATGCCGGACCGGTCCGAGTTGGCAATGCCGCCAAAGGTGGCCCCCGCCAGGGTACTCCCCAGGTTGGCCAGGTACAGGTGGCCGGAGAGCAGGTTGCTGTTGGGCTGGCCATAGACCAGATAGCTCTGGCCCCGGTCGGTGCCACCGGCATCTGCAAAGTTCGCTCCGATCAACAGGTCGTCCAGCCCGTCTCCATCGACATCGCCGGCGCTGGAGAGGGAGATGCCGGACTGGTCATCGTTCGCAATTCCGTTGAAGGTGGCGCCGGCGACTGTGCCACCGACGTCGGCGAGACTGATGGAGCCCGACAGAAGTGCCGCCAGTACTGGTGCCGGTGGCGCGGCCAGTTCGACAGCGATGCCCATGATTACGACAGCCATCAAAGAGACTCGTCCCGCTTGCCAGAACCGCACCGCAACCGGGGCGGGGTCGCCGTACCGACAAAGGATCACAGAGTGGCCGAATCGTGAATTTGAGACTTGGCCTTGTTTTCTCTTTGTGCACATTTCAGATCTTCTTACGAGATCACCGATCTATGTTCCAGAGATCTGGACCTACCCGCTTCGTGTCACCACGGAGGAGGACCGCTTCCCACATCGAGGGTTAACTGAACGCACCAGCTGATTTGGGCGATGCTGAAATCACCGGCGCAAAATCTCCCCGGGTTGACGAAAGTGATTTCATTTTGGACCTCTTTTAAGGCTAGGTTTTAAGGAGCAACAGCACTGTTGAGGATTCGCAGTGCCGGTGGGACAGCCGTCGCGCAAGCGTGGGGCCATCCTCGAAGAAACCCACAGGTCATCAATGGGGGCTATCAGTGGGGTCCATTGTGGGAATGATTACGGCTTTCTTGCACCTGGCAATGCGACAGATCGTAGTCCTCCAATAATCTAGGAGTTGCCATGAATTGGGAGTGAACCTGCCCGGCTTGAATAGCTGCCCGCACCGTGACTATATCATTGTTTTCCCAAAGGGGACATTTATTTGTCCGTCTCTCTGTTGGTCCTGCTTTTTGTTCTGGCGGTTCAGCCAGGCAGGCTCCTCCGTAGTTTTACCGGCTGCTGCCCCTTGGCTTGACGCCTTGTAAGTCGGTCTGAATTCTAGCAATCCGCTGGAAACTCCGGCCAAAAAGCGACCTGCGGCACTTTGCTTCACAAAAAGGCCGTACGACAGGTAGGGTTTTTTCCGTCCCATCCAAAGAGAAAGATTTCAGCAGTGACTCGGCCTGGCGGGCAATTGGGTGGTGTAGGATTCCATGGGATGTGCGATACGATTCTGATTGGGGTGGGCAAGTGTTCTACGAAAAATAAAAACCCCTTTTTCAAAGATATCGAATGTGGAGACATTGTTAAGGAGTTGCCTGTATCACCTGATGGGGTCCATGTCGTTTACGGTTTTCATACCCTTGAGCATCTGGCACCGTCCGATTTTCGGACTGCGATCCAAAATGCCTTTGGCCTGTTGCAAACTGGGAGAACCTTTCGGTTCGTGTTGCCTGACTTAAAACAGATGATGGATCAGTATCGGCGTGACGAGTCTCTCGGTGATGCCGATGGGGCATAGAGAAGTATCCGCTCGGTATCTGCCTCCCCCAAATCGACCATGGTCACGAGTTTCAAGGCCTCTTGCGCCGGCACGCGGTTGAACTGAAGTCTGCTTGCGCCTACCTCAACCGGCAGTTGAATTTCCCACGTCAGGGGAAACGTTAGGCTGAGCAGAATGTGCCTAAATTTCGTTGCGATCTACTTTTAGCCGAAGCAGAGGCGACAGGAATTTGCGTATCCGATTCGGCGCAACGGTTAGCAAGTCCATAAAATGCGATGAAAGGAAAAGCCTCGTAAGAATAGTGTAAATCGCTACAAAAGAGCATCCCTGTAAGAGGATTCGTACTAGGGGACTGGCCTCCATAGGCAGTAAATTTCCAATGAAAACAGTACAGCCAGCTGCCGCCAAAGCAAAAATCAAGGCTGGCGCTACGGAAGAAGTAAAAGTCCATACTTGAATTCCGACACTTCGTAAACTAACGACAGGCATCACATAGCTGAAGAGGCCTTGCACACTGGCAATGACCAACGCGATTTTTGTGAGGTCCTCCCCAAATAGCCAAACGGCTACCCAGACACCACTCATCAGGAGTACTGCCTGCACCAATGTAAGCAGTGCCGTTTGACGAAAACGCCCGCGGGATGTTAGTGAGGTAAAGGCGATGGTTGAGAAAATCCGCATCGGCGCTACGATGGCAAAGATTTGCATCAAAGGTACTGCTGCCATCCATTTTCTGCCCCAAATTAACAATTCTAAAGGTTCAATAATGATGCCAAGCAAGATACTCACTGGCGCAATGGTCAAAAGTAAAACTCGATAGACGCGATATAACGCCTTTGTATGACGGGCGGAATCATCGGCCATTCGACTCATCACTGGAAAAAGAACTTGCTGAATACTAGTCGCCATGAGCCAAATAAATTGCGACGTTAATTGAAAGCCGAAAAAATATTGGCCAACGACCGCCTTGGAAACCAACAGGCTCAAGACGAGATAGGGACCGTTCAAAGCAAGGGTGGTGAATAGTGCAGTCAGAGTGACCCAAATTGAATCACTTAAAAAGTCTGGCCAGGTGTGGAACTGTGCCTTTTTTAGCCATGGGGTTATGCGAGTTGCAGCATACATGGCCAAAAATTCGAATAGGGCGACAACTAAGGGCGGGATGACAAAGCTTAGTGCTCCAAATCCCAGGAGGGCTAAAACAACAGCCCCACAATGGCGAATCGCAGCAGAAGCCATCCCGATTTTTGCCAAAGTGCGAAATTTCAAATCGATGCGAAGCTTGGCGTTGAGAACCGTTCCGAGGCCACGTACCACCACATCGCCCGCAATGATTAACAACAAAGGGAGAAGTCTTGGGTCGCCATAGAGCTTGGCGACCACGGGAGAAATGCCAACCAATATGCCACTGACTCCGAGGCTGAAGCTTGTTGCCAACCAGAATGCTGGCCCAGCAAATTTCTGGAAATAGATGTCGCCACGTTTGACAAGGACATCCTGAACGCCACCGTCACGGAACACGCGTACAAACGATGCCACAGAAAGGGCAATGGCGTAAATTCCGAATTGCTCATCAAGCAGAATAGTTCCTAACACAATTTGTGCTGCGAAACTAAAAACCTTTCCGAATAATGTATTCGTCATCATCCACGAAAATCCGCTTCCCGCTGCTTGTCCTAGAGCAACTTGGTTGGGAGGATTATCTCCAGTACCACCAGGTGAAACCGATTTTCCGCTCATGTTATTTTGCGATGTCCCAAAGCAAGCATATCCAGGCGCTGGTAAGCCAGGAGGACCGTGCGAAATTGGGCGACAAGTCTTGCCGCAAAGTCTTCTGGATCAAGGTTTTGCAAATCAATTTGGATGGAATATTGCCACTGTGACGGCCCTGCAATGAGACAATCTGAACACATTCAGGTTGCGGTGCAAGACAGAAATTAAATCGTGGAGCAGGATGTTAGTCGTAGAATTTGGTTATTTGTCACTCCGTTGCAAACAACTCCCTGATACCTGCGCCTCGATGGCACCACTTTCGATAGCGGGTAGCGTACTGAAACTCCAAAGGAGGGAGACCGTGATTCCTGGGGACGGATAGGATGGTGATCCGCGGGCGCGGATCCATGTCCTGCCTGCCATGGGGGGGATTTTTTGGCGATTCTATCCCGCATGCCCCTGGGAAGCAATGATTTCCGGGGGGATAGGAGCCGCCTGGGGCACTATCGCAGGGCATTGCTGGAGGTGGCACGAAAGGTTGCGGCCGTCTCGGACTTCTTTTCTCCAGCTATGGGTGGATTTGAGGGAGGCACTTCCGTCGAAAGTTGAGACGAGGATTGGGGGACCCTGGGTGAGGCCAATCGAAGTATTCCAGACCCGCACTGGTGGGCCTCGTGACGATACTACGGCGACGGTCCCCGTGCGTCATCAAAAATTGATATCTGTGACTTCTCCGCCGGCGCGTGTGGCCAGGGCGTGGTAGATGGTGAGCGCAATATTTTCATGGATCCAATGGACGGATCCGTCGGCAAACAGGAACTGTGTGCCGGTTATGTGGTAGCTGCTGAAGTCATCCATCTCTCCCGGTTCGTCGTAGTTGTCGTGACTCGGATTGGGGGGAAGATTGCATATGCCAACAATACGATCAATCGCTTCTTCACCGTTTGGGACAACCCCCGTCCAGGTCGAATATCCTAGCAGTGACGATCGCTCGCCAACCATCAACGTATGGCTCAGACCATCGGTAATCATGGGCAAACCGAAGTTGGCTATTGTGGAAAAACAGACCTTCGCCCGCCGCAGGAGCCTCTTCAATGTCAAAGGTGCCGAACACACCCACGTAGTTCGTCTTGGCCAGTTGGACCAACACCTGGCCGCTCTCCTCGTCTTTCAGGTCCCAGAGAAGGACTCCAGGATCCGACGGGCAAAGATAAATCGCCAGGGACGTCATGCGGGCACGTTGGTTGGTGGGGTGCGTGACCGGCAAATTTAAATGGACTAGTTCACCTGAGAGATTGGGTAGCTCCAATTGGTGCAGGATCCTGGCAGCCCATCCCCAGCCGGGTATCCCTTCGGGGTCTGCTTGACCGGTAGATGGGTCCATTCCGATCCAGCCGGGAGGCAAAAATAGCGATGTGTCGTGGTAGTTGTGCAGGGCCAGTCCGACCTGCTTGAGGTGGTTTTTGCATGAGGTTTGGCGGGCAGCCTCGCGTGCACTTTGCACCGCCGGAAGCAATAGGGCGATCAAGATACCAATAATGGCGATAACGACCAGAAGTTCAACCAGCGTAAATCCGCGATGAGGCGGGCCCCGTTTTACCGCAACCCAATAGGTGTTGGTTTCTTTCGGAATCACAAGTCACGCTGCCGGGCAGGAAACGAAGTCGATCACGGTACGCACGGTTGCCACTTCTTCCAGCGGACGATCGGGTGCAAGAGGACAAACAGGACCCGTGCCGCCGACCCGACCGTTAACAAGTAGCTTACTGCCACGCTCTGCGTGGCTCAAGATGGCGTAGGACGATGGACCCGAAGCCAGGTGTTTCGGTGGACCTGTTCCCATCAACAGCGGAGATCGCCGGAGACCTAGAAACGGGTAGGGAATCGCGAGGAATCTCCCAGTAGCTTGCTTGTTTCCAGAAGAGGTTTGGCGGGACCCGTGTTGTACCGTGGGCCATGGGGATCTACCACAAAATAGGCTCTTCCGGTTCAATCAAACTCTCGAAAGCATCGTTTCTTGTGGCGGCTGCGGCATTGGTATGGGCCAGAAAAATCCCCTTCTTCAGCCGGTGTCCCTTTCATGGCCCCGTTTACGCTTCTGCATGCGCCAGGTTGCGGTCGAGCATGCGGTAGTTGAAGGCTTCTTGAATATGTTCCTGCTTGATGGAGGAGGCATCGTCCAGGTCGGCGATCGTACGTGCCACACGGAGCACCTTGTCGTGCGCCCTTGCCGAAAGGCCAAGTTCTTCCAGGTTCACGCGGAGCAGGTCGAGGCAAGACGCGTCAAGCTGGCACCAGCGGCGGACTTCACGGCTTGACATGCGGGCATTGGTTCGTGCCGGTGATGCGGCCAACCGGTCTGTTTGCAAGGCACGGGCAGCGGAGACCTGCTGGCGCATTTCGGCGCTGGTGGTGCCATTGGTTGGCCCGCGGAGGTCCCCAAAGGAAACTGCCGGAACCTCCAGATGCAGGTCAATCCGGTCCAGTAGGGGGCCGCTAATCTTGGCCATGTACCGTTGGATCTGCCTGACGGCACAGTGGCAATCGCGGGTCGGATCATCGCGAAAACCACAAGGACAAGGATTCATAGAAGATATCAAGATGAAGTCCGCAGGAAAGGTTGTCGAAGTGAGGGCGCGGCTGATTGTGACGTCGCCATCTTCAAGGGGTTGGCGCATCACTTCGAGTGTTTGCCGATTGAACTCGGGCAGTTCGTCGAGAAACAACACGCCATTGTGGGCAAGGCTAATCTCGCCAGGTGTGGGAATGGAGCCACCCCCCACCAGGCCTGCATTGCTGATCGTGTGGTGGGGCGATCGAAATGGCCTGCGGGCCAACAGTGGCTGGTCTCCGGGTAGGCGGCCCATGGCACTGTAGATTTGCGTGGTTTCGATTGACTCGGTGGATGAGAGTTGCGGCAAGATCGACGGAATTCTTTTGGCGAGCATGGTTTTGCCGCTACCGGGTGGCCCCAGCATCAGCAGGTTGTGTCCACCGGCGGCGGCAATGGTGATTGCCCGCTTGGCCATTTCCTGCCCCCGCACGTCGGCAAAGTCAACGTCGTAACTGCCAAGTTCGCGGAACAACTGTTCGACGCGTGAGGGATAGGGAGCGATGTCGACTTCACCTCGAAAAAACGCGGCAGCCTGTGCCAGGGTATCAACCGGGATGACCTGAAGCCCCTCGACAACGGCTGCCTCCGGTGCGCTGCTCGTGGGAACGACTAAACCGCGTTGGCTTAAATTGCGCTGATTTAAATTGCGCTGATTTAAATTGCACTGTCTGGCTGTGGCCATGGCCATCGAGAGTCCTCCCTTGACCGGCCGTGTTGTGCCGTCGAGGGCCAGTTCGCCCACGACGGCGTACTGGGCCAGTTGTTCGAACCCGAGTTGGCCACTTGCCGCCAGTACGCCCAGGGCAATCGGGAGGTCGAACGAGGCTGCCTGTTTGGGAAGTTCGGCCGGAGCCAGGTTGATTACGACCCGGTCGGCAGGCCGCACGTAACCGCTGTTAACCAGCGCACGTTCGATGCGGTGGGTACTTTCCTTGACGGCAGCCTCTGGGAGTCCGACTAAAACGGTTTTGGGTAAGGCTGCGCCCGAGACGTCGACTTCAACTTCGACTGGCACCGCTTCAATTCCGAGCAGACTGAAGGTTTGTAGCTTGGCGAGCATGGTGGACAGGCTCCTTGGGAGAGGTGTACAATAGTATACTATCAGAATAGGCAGGGTGACACAAGGGGTGGCCAAATTTCTTAAGGAATATTTCGGCGCTGGTGGTGCCATTGGTTGTCCCGCTGAGGTCTCCAAAGGGAACGGCCGGAGCCTCTAGGTGCAGGTCAATCCGGTCCAGCAGGGGGCCGCAGACGTTCTCAAGCCAGCGGCAAACCTCCACAAGATTCATCGTCCTGTGCAGTTTCGCGACCGGTTCATTCTGCCTCCTGTTCCTTCCAGAAAAGGTCTGCCTGAGCCCCGTAATCACGAGCTTGGCCCAATTTACTTGCAGGAGCATGGCGATCCGGTCGTGTACCGCAACATTTGGTTGGTAGAGCGTTAGGGCCCCACGACGGCAGACAGTGGTCAAACGCGTGCTGCGGCAAGTCTTTTGCAAATGGACTTTTACGTCACGCGAAAGCGTTGTATTTCGTGAGTGGGAAGGCGCGTGTCGTTGGATGGCCAACACGATAGCCGGTAGTTAGAATTAACTATTGTCTGGCAGGACTGTCATCTGTCAGGAAAAGCTCACTCATCCCATCAGGTTGTTGCAGTATGCGTGCTTGTAGCTTTTTGCGTTATTCTGGAGCATGCTGGGGAGTTGTATGGTTGGTTGGTTTTGTTTGGATGCCTGCATTTGCGACCGACAAGGTTGATTACCAGCGCGACATCCAACCGATTTTTTCTGAGCACTGCTTCAAGTGTCATGGTTCGGATGAGGAAGCCCGGCAGGCTGGTTTGCGGTTGGATCAAGTCGACGCGGCGATGGCCAAGCTGGCCTCAGGCAAAATGGCCATTGTTGCGGGTCAGCCTGCCGAGAGCGAACTGCTGCGGCGCATTCGCTCGCACAACCCCGAGATCATCATGCCGCCTCCGGGCGAGCAGAACGGTTTGAACGATGAGCAAATCGCGGTGATGACCCAGTGGATTCAAGCAGGAGCGGGCTACGCGGGTCATTGGGCCTTTGTTGCCCCCGAGCGAGCCGAATTTCCCCAGGCTGCCGAGGGCGATCAAGGTGGTTGTCATCCGATCGATGCGTTGGTGGCTGCCGGACTGGCCGAAAGGGGATTAAGCGGTTCCCCTCCGGCGCAACCTGAAGTGCTCTGCCGACGCCTTTACCTTGACTTGACCGGGTTACCGCCGTCGCCCGAGGAAGTAGCGGGATTTGTTACCGCGGCCCGAGAAGATCTTGCCTCGGCAGTGGAAGCCACGATCGAACAACTTCTGGCAAGTCCGCATTTTGGAGAAAAATGGGCTCGGCACTGGCTCGACGTGGCCCGTTATGCCGACAGCAACGGTTTCGAGAAAGACATGCCTCGGGAACAATGGTCCTGGCGGGATTGGGTCATCCGGGCCATGAACAGCGACATGCCGTACGATCAATTTGTGATTGAACAGATAGCGGGCGATTTGTTGCCTGAGCCGACGCAGGACCAGGTGATCGCCACTGGGTTTTTACGCAACGGCATGATCAATGAAGAAGGAGCGATCATTCCCGAGCAGTTTCGCATAGAGGGAATTTTTGATCGCATGGACTGCATTGGCAAAGCTGTTCTAGGTGTGTCGCTGCAGTGTGCACAATGTCACAGCCACAAGTTCGATCCAATATCGCAGGATGAATATTATGGCATGTTTGCTTTCTTGAACGATACCAATGAGGCTCAGGTATCGGTTTTCACGCAAGATCAGTTGGTACAGATCGATCAGATCAGCCAGGGCATTCGTCAGGTCAATGACCGCGTCACATCGGCGCGCTCCAATTGGCGCACGGAACTTGCCCAGTGGGAAGCAGAGCAAAAGGTCGTGGCGGTCGACTGGGAGGTTCTCGAAACCTTTGACGAAACATGGATTGATGGCCTCAACCATCCCAAAAAACTTGTCGATCACAGCATCGTGAATTTGGGACACCCGACAAAAACCGGCGAGTTGTACGTCCGTTCTCAACCCGATCTACAAGGGGTGACCGGTTTGCGGCTGGAGGCCATGACCTGCGCCGACTTACCCAACAACGGTCCGGGACGCAGTTTGCAGGGGACTTTCGCTTTGGCAGAACTGAAGGTCCAGGCCAGGCGACCGGGTCGCGACAACTGGGAAGACTTACCCCTCCAGAAGGCGAGTGCGGATTTTTCGACCGAAGAGCGCCCCGTTGCCTCGATATCGAAGGCAGATGTCAAAGAAGATGACAAGCAACGCCTCGGGCCTGTCGACTTCATGATCGACGGTGACGACACGACCGCCTGGTATGCTGATCGCGGGCCGGGCAGGCGGAACACCGATTCGGTAGCGGTGGTTCAATTTGCCGAGCCATTGAGTTTTTCCAACGGAACGGAATTAAAGGTCAGTCTTCACTTTCGTACCGATTTGCAGGAGCAACGCAAGGCAAGTGACTTCGGTCGAGGGTTACTCACCATTGGGCGTTTTCGCCTGGCGGTCACCAAGTCGCCAAACCCACGCGCGACTCGTTACGATCACGCAGCCACCTTGGCCATGCAAAAGCCAGCGGCCGACCGAACCCCCCAGGAGCAGCAGGCCGTTTTTACAGCATGGCGACAAAGTCTGCCCGAGTTGGCAGATTTCGAAGCTCAAATCGATAAGCTGTTTAGCGATTACCCTGACACGCCGCCCACGCGTGTGTTGAGTTTGAGTGCCCGCTCGCCAGAACTTCACCGGAAGACATTCGTATTGGATCGCGGGGTTTGGAACCGTCCACTGCATCAAGTTCAGCCGCATGTCCCGGCGACATTGCATCCGATTTCGGGTGGAGATTCTCTCGACCGGTTGTCATTTGCCTGTTGGCTGGCCGACCGGCGATCGCCACTTACTGCCCGCGTGCAGGTCAACCGGGTTTGGCAGGCGATCTTTGGCGGAGGGCTGGTGGAAACTTCCGAAGATTTTGGCACGCGGGCTCTCCGGCCGGAGTACCTCGAGTTGCTTGACACGCTGGCCGTTGATTTTATGGACCGCGGTTGGAGCCTGAAAGAGTTGGTGCGTACGATCGTAACCAGCCGGACGTATCAGCAAAGTTCTCACGCAAGTTCGAAGGCCTACCGGCAAGACCCGCAAAACCGCTGGCTTGCCCGAGGGCCACGATTTCGTGCCGAGGCGGAGGTGGTACGCGATATTGCGCTGGCTTCTGCGGGGCTTTTGAATCGCAGGATAGGTGGTCCAAGTATCTTTCCGCCGGTTCCGGAAAGTATGCTCAAATACAATTTTCACGCACTGGGCTATTGGAAAGTGGAGACCGGTCCGGACCGTTATCGACGCTCTTTGTACATGTTTCGAAAACGATCGATGCCAGATCCGGTTATGGCAATGTTCGACGCACCAAATTCGGACGCGGCGTGTGCCCGCCGGATGCGGTCGAACACTCCTCTGGCCGCCTTGGTATCTCTTAATGAACCTTTGTTTATCGAGGCTGCCCGGGGTTTGGCTGTGCGTATTTTGCGCGACGGGGGGCCGACCGACCAACAGCGGGCCGACTATGCTTACCGGGTTTGCACGGGCAGGCCGGTGAAACCGGCCGAGTGGGAGGCGATTGGGGCTTTGCTGGCGAGTCAGCGGCAGCGGCTTGCCGACGGCTGGATTTCGATCGGCGAGTTAGCCACAGGGACTGTCGACCAGCGCCCGCAACTGCCTCCCGATACCACACCTCAAGACGTAGCGGCCTGGTTCCTTGTGGCACGTGTGATGCTCAACCTGGATGAAACGCTAAGCAAGAATTAAGAGCAAGGCCTGATAGAAATGAACCTCACTTCCGAATTGCGACTCCAACATGCCTGTAACCTCAAGCGGCGGTGGTTTCTCCGCGACTGTGGGGTTGGCCTCGGGGCGATCGCATTGCAATCGTTGATGGCTGGCGAACGCACGGCCGATGCAGCTCCTGGCGGGTTACCGGGGTTGCCGCATCATCCGCCGCGGGCAAAACGGGTGGTCTATCTCTTCCATGCAGGAGCTCCCAGTCAGATTGAGTTGTTTGATCCAAAGCCACAGTTGGCACGTCACGATGGACAGCTTCCACCGCCGGAGCTTTTAAAAGACTACCGATCGGCCTTTATCAAGCCAAATTCCGCGTTGCTGGGGCCCAGGTACTCGTTCGCGCCCCACGGCAAGCACGGGATTGAGCTCAGCGAACTGTTACCTCATACCGCACGTGTTGTCGATGAACTTTGCATCGTCCGCTCGATGCACACCGAGGCTGTGAATCATGCCCCTGCCCAGATCATGATGAATACCGGGTCCCAGCAATTTGGGCGACCAAGTTTTGGTTCCTGGACCTTGTACGGCTTGGGGAGCGAGTGCCACGATTTGCCGGGGTATGTCGTGTTAACCAGTGCCAGGGGGACGAGCGGTGGAGCCAGTAACTATGGTAGCGGTTTTTTGCCGACGCCCTTTGGAGGAGTCCCTTTGCGGGGGACCGGTGATCCAGTGCTTTACTTGTCGAACCCCAAGGGACTGGACAGGGAGGCTCAGCGGGCATCGCTCGACACGCTCCGCCGCTTGAACGAGCTGTCGCTGGAGGAAGTGGGGGACCCCGCGATCGCTGCACGAATTGAAAATTATGAGTCGGCTTACCGCCTGCAGGCTGCTGCGCCGGAACTTGTGGATTTGTCACAGGAACCGCAGGGGATGCTTGATCTTTACGGCATCAAGGACCCCGCCGAATCGAACTACGCCCGCAACTGTTTATTGGCCCGGCGGTTACTGCAGCGCGGCGTGCGCTTCGTGCAACTTTTTCACGAGGCCTGGGACCAGCACAACAACCTCAGCAAGAAGCTCAAGCAGAATTGTTTAGATACCGAGCAGGCAAGTGCAGCCCTCGTGCAGGATCTCAAGCAACAAGGTCTTCTCGACGACACGCTTGTCATTTGGGGTGGCGAATTCGGGCGCACACCTATGGTGCAAGGCGAAGGAACTGGCGACGGCCGGGATCATCACAATCGGTCCTATTCGATATGGCTGGCCGGGGGTGGCATCAAGGCAGGATACGTCCACGGCGAAACCGATGAATTGGGCTTCAACGTTGCCCGCGATCCGGTCCATGTGCACGATCTGAATGCCACGTTGTTGCATCTGTTAGGGATTGACCACGAGCGGCTGACTTATAGGTTCCAGGGACGCGACTATCGATTGACCGACGTCCATGGGTCGATTGTGAAAGGTATTTTGGCCTAGTCTTACCTGTGGCGGCCGTTCTTCATTCAGGGGGTGCAAGTTCTGTCCACCTTTTTGTCCTGTCGTGTGTACCGGAGGGCTGAAGCCAAATCCAGGAGGCATCCCTACTTGTGGTTTGATCACGTTACCGGTAACTTTGGTTCGCCGCGACCAAAAATTGACGCAACCTTACAGCCTCTCCAGCGATCTACATTCCGATGAAAATTTCTGACATTCAAGTTCACCCCGTTCAGGCTCCTGGTCGTACGCTGGTCATTGTTACGGTTTCCACCGACGAAGGGATTGTGGGAGTTGGTGAGGCAGGTTTGCAGCGGCGCTGGCGGGGAATTGAAGGTGCTGTTGAGCATATGAAGCGCTGGTTGATCGGCCAGGATGCTTCACGCATTGAGTACCTGTGGCAGCGGATGGCGCGGGGAGGTTTTTACCCGGCAGATCGCTTGATTGGTTCGGCAATTGCCGCTATCGACATCGCGCTTTGGGATATCAAGGGCAAGGCTTTGGGGGTTCCCGTTTTCGAGTTGCTTGGTGGCCGTTGCCGCGATTACGTCGAAGCGTTCACCAATCCGGGGCATCTTCACAAGTCACACGAGATGGATGCGAGTGACCTGTTGGGATGTGTTGAACAGGGCGACCCGGATGCCACGGGCGCTTTGGCGGTCCTGCTTAAGGAGAACGGGTTCAAATATTTTCGCATTGGTTTGAATAACGATGGTGAATTGATGGATTCGCGGGCCGCGGTGCGGAAGTGCGTCCGCCAGTTTCGTGCCGCACGAGAAGCGGCCGGTGACGAACTGGAGTTGATGGTCGATTTGCACACGCGGCTATCCCCGGAGGAAGCAGTTTGGTTTTGCCGGGAGGTGGAACCCTTGAACATGTTTGCCGTCGAGGACCCGATTCGTGCCGAGCATCCGCAGGGCTACGAGCGGATTCGCAATCAAACCACCGTACCGATTGCTGCCGGGGAACAGTGGGCCAACAAGTGGGAATTCCGCGACCCGATCGAAAACGAGTGGATTGACTATGCGCGTGTCGATATTTGCATTGCCGGTGGCATCAGCGAGGCAAAGAAAATTGCTGCCATGGCCGAGCCCCACTTCATCAAGACTTTGCTTCACAACCCACTTGGCCCGGTCTGCACTGCGGCGTCCTTGCATATCGACATTGCGTGTGACAACGCAGGTCCCCAGGAAGTTCTTTTTCCGCCAGATATTCTTCCCGATGTGTTGCAGTGCGACTTTCAGCTGCAGGAAGGTTCGCGGCTGACCATTCCAACGCAGCCTGGCCTGGGGGTGACCTTTGATGCCGAAGCCGCCAAGGATTTTCCAGCCGAGATGACCGAACCACCCCACTACCATCGTCCCGATGGGTCATTCACCAACTACTAGTTAAATGCCAAGTATCAATCTTCATCCGGTGGATATCGCAATTGTCGTGGCATACATGGCGATTCTGGTTGCGGTTGGCATCTATCACTCGCGCAGGCAGGACTCGCTCCTTGATTTTTTCCTGGCGCACAAGAGTATGACCTGGATTCCCGTGGGAATCTCCTTGATGGCAGCTCTCAATAGTGGGTTGGACTACCTGAATACCCCTTCGGTAGTCATTCGCTTGGGGTGGCTGATCATTCTTTTGAATGGTTCGTGGCTGGTTCTTTATCCTTACATGGTCCACATTGTTTTGCCAATGTATCGTCGGCTGAATGTCATAAGTATTTACGAGTACCTTGGTCTTCGTTTTGGCGAAGGTATGCGCACTTTTGCCGCCGGTCTCTTTTTTTGCTGGCGTCTCAGTTGGATGGCCACCGCACTTTACGTGCCTTGCCTGGCAATAACGACTGCGGTTGGCCGGTCCGATTGGCTGGTGCCCATGATCGTTGTGTTGGGGGCGATTGTCACATTTTATACGATGATGGGTGGTATTAAGGCCGTTATTTGGAATGACGTCTCCCAGTTTTTTTTGATGATGGTCGGGTTGGTTGTGACCTTGGTGATTGTCATTTCGAGGGTCGATGGGGGAATAGCGACGGTCATGGGGGAAGTATTTACCGAGGGGCTTGAAAATGTCCCTGATCCGGCGATCGACACTTCAACCTGGTGGGGCAAGGTGTGGTCTTACTTCTCCATCGAGTTGGTGATCCCCGGAATCGTTTTTGCGTGGTTCGGACGACTCGGTGGTTTTACGAGTGACCAGGTAATGATTCAGAGATTTTCTACAGCCAAGACACTAAGGCATGCCCAACGAAGTTTTTTGATCACTGCCGTATCTGACGTGCTGTGGATGGTGTTGCTGTTTGTGGTAGGGGTAGCCTTGGTATGCTACTTGAAAGGGGATGCAGCATTTTCTGGTTGGGATGCATTGCCGGATTGGGTCAGGGGCAATACGGATCGAATTTTTCCTCATGTCATGGCTGAGATTTTTCCGGTTGGGGTGACCGGGCTGGTGCTGGCCGCCATTCTGGCCGCGTCGCTTTCAAGTGTCGACTCGGCCATCAATTCGCTGACCACTATCGGGATGGTGGACTTTTATCGGCGCCTCTATCTAGGGCTTCCAGACGGTGAGCAGGGAGAGTCCAGGGCAGAGCAGCGTCGGCAGGTGTGGATCTCCCGTGGGTTGAACATTCTGGTGGGAGTGGTAGGGATTACGTTGTCGTGCTTTGTTCAAAATATGGGCACGTTATTTGACGTGGGCACAAAAATCCTGGGCTCCTTCGCTGCAATTATGTTGGGGATTTTTTGGCTGGGCATGTTCACGAAGCGCGCGACACTTTTCAGCACCATGGTGGGAGCGATTGTCGGAGTTGCGGTTATGGTGGTGTTTACCTTTGTGGAAGCGACTTCGATCGGTGCGATTTGGGTTCCTACAGCGGCCCTGTTGGCAACCCTTGTATTCGGGGTGATTCTTGGAACCAGTAACCCCGGCGAGGGCGGCACGCAGTGGAACTGGTGGGCTATTATGCAAAAGCCACTTCCAGACTAAGCCGGTCCGGGTTTCAGATGCGCCTGCTCGCCACTGAACCCTTCCCGGACAAGCAGTTCGTAGAGCAGTACGACGTGTAACTGTTAACCCTCGACGAGTTGCTCGCCGAAAGTGATTTTGTTTCGCTCCATGTGCGGATCTGTCCTGAAACCACCGGCATGATTGGAAAGCGGGAATTGGGCCTGATGAAAGCTACGGCGGTCATCATTAACACGGCCCGACACGATCTCATCCAACAAGGTGCCGTCGCTGACGCGATCGAGCAAGGGGAAATTCGGGGGGCTGGCCTGGACGACCCCCCCAGGGAAGGCGATGCGAACTTATTCAATTCCCCGCATGTCATCTTTGCGCCGCACCTGGGAAATCGGGCTTCAGAAACGTGTGGACGCTGTATTCAGACAGGCGGTCATTAATGCGCTCGATGGTTTGGCTGGTTGCAAGTCAAGCTACCTCCTCAATCCGGAGGCCTTGCAGTAAAGGCGAGGCAAAAATAGTTGCCGATCCTGGAGGTTCGCCGCGTTGTGCCAGGCCAAAGCGCCGCACACATTTATCGAACGCGTTTACACTTTGCGCTAATTGAGTTCGGGCAGCCCGATCGATTGGGCATTTGCGACTTCGACAAGTAGCTTCCAGGTCGACTCGTCGAGTGGAATCGTGTTTGCGTTCTTGCGTCGTTGGGCCCGTTCGGGATCTCCTGGCATGAGGACTTCGCCATGACCTTCCGCCGGGGGAGTGGATTTGACGATGTCGCAGAATTGGTCGACGTCGCGCAGAAAATCCTCTGGCAGTCGAAAACAGGATGGGTCCAGAAGGATCAACAGGATCGGGTTGCCACCGATGGAGTCCGGTATGCAGGGGGATCCCGACCCCGTGAGGAGCCCCGCCAGCAAGTCGCAAACAACGCTCAGTCCGTAGCCCTTGTGTTCACCGGCGGTGAGCAGAGCGCCCCCCTCATAAAGTGCATTCGGGTCGGTGGTCGGCTCTCCCTGGTTGTCCAGGAGGACCCCTTCAGGAACCGTGTCGCCCCGGTTACGTCGCAATCGTATTTTTCCTTCGGCAAGGCGAGCCGTGGCAAAATCGACGACGATGGGATCTTGTCCGGCCGAACGTGGGATGGCGGCTGCAAACGGATTGGTCCCGTGGGCTGCTTTCGCCCCTCCAAAAGGGGCAACCGACGGTGGAGTTCGGATCCCGTTGGCCCAGGCCAGCGCGATCCATCCCTCTCGGGCCGCCCGCTCCGGGTAGTCGCCCAGGCGGCCAATATGAAAACCACCTTTGGTGGCGACGGCTGCCAGTCCATGTTGGGCGACGATTTCCAGTCCACGGTCGACCGCAAAACTGGCTGTGAGTTGGCCAAAGCCTCCGCCACCATCGATAAATGCGGTGACCGGCGTCTGCTGAACTATGGTCGGTTTTGCTTCCGGACTGATTTTTCCTGCGCCAATCGCTTTGATGTACTGAGGCAGCCGTATCAAGCCATGCGATGCATGGCCAGATCGGTCCCCCTCAATAAGCATGCCTGCCACCAGGTTGGCGGACTCAGGGGGTGTCCCGGCTGCCTGGAGCAAGCGGCTGGAAAAATCAAGCAATACGGAGGGAGCTAACTCAATCACGTGATGTCCTCATTCGAAAAGTGTTGCCAATCGGAATGGCCCCATTTTGCCTGTTATGAGCGAAGTTGTCTTGGGGGAAAACTTGGGGTGAATTGTGGCATCGGACAGAGGCAACTCGCCATTTGTCAATTTTCCGGTCCTGGCCACTGCCGATGCTTTTCACTTTGTGTTTCCCACCTTGGATAGAGGTTAGGTCCACCAGATAACCAGCGGACCTGGCAATGCGCTCCGGTTGGGTGTCTCCCGTGCCACTCCTGCGGCACAGGAGATTTTACAAGCGCATTGGCCCGTACGGGAGTATCGACGGACCGATGCGATGGTCTCGCGGTTGTCCGAGAGGCGACCGAGGGCGTCAAACAGTGCCTGGCCGGAGTGAGCAAGCGGTGCTGTATGAAACGGCTTGCCAGAACCAGGAAACCTTTTGGAAGGTGGGTCGCGGTAAAACTGCATTTAGTGAATGGATGTTTGGTCTTCTGCTTGGGTATTTATGTTGGTTGTTAAGGACTCCTGGTTGTTTCATGGTAAATTCAACTTGCGTGGACCAAGGATTTTATAAACAGACAGATGAAGTCAAGAGTCGATGATTGATTTTCGAAACCAAATCCATAACCTCGGATCGATATCCAGAAGCAAACTGCCAGACTGCAAGTTCGCTTTTTGTCAGACAAACAGATAGTAAGTTACGTAGCGTGCTAATTTCACAAATTTGGATCAAATAACAATTCGCCTGTTGTTGCACGTCAATAGCGGCAGTAAACTTCTGGGCAGACCGGTCAGTTGCCCGGCGCCGTTGTTTACCTCCCAGCATGGCGTCGGGCTTTTTTTATGCGCCGCATGCTGGAGGCGTCGAATTTTTGAGTGGATAACCGATTCTTCAAACGGTTGTTCGTCATGCTTGGCGGGACTGGTCTTTCTTTGTAGTACTCCTCGGGCGGTGGGCATCTGAAAGTTGCGAGTCGTGAAAGGCGCACTGATTGGAGACGGTCCGCTGATGCGGAATCGACGCCGCTCTATCGGTTCAAAAGGCGGTTTTCTGCGTAGCTGCAACCGTTGTGGCCGTTGCGATAGAACCAACAATCAACACCCTATTTTGATCCGGTTCATTCGCCAGCACAGCCAAATCGTGGTTCCCCAAGGGGACCAAGTTGCAATGCTAGCGATGGCCTGTCGGTTCGGGCGGGGTCGTTTTTTGGCGGAGACCTACCGGATGCGCATAAATTGGCGACCGATGTCGGATCGAGCGCAGCAATCCTGATAACCCTATTGTCACTCGATCGCAGGCACCCGAGAGGATAAAGGGGGTGCCCGTTGGTAGGAGGACATCCTCGTACGGCCAATATGGGACAGGTTAAGAGCCAGAACGCGACATGAGGGTAGTTTTCTCCGCAAAAGTGGGCCAAAGCATCCCCGCTGGGAGCACAAAACGCGTTGGGGATGAGGGGGACAGCAACCAAGCCTAAGTCCCCGTTGTTTTGGTTGAGTCCCGTGGATCACACAGATTTGAAAGGAAAATCTCCATGCATCAGGTACGTTTTTCAGGACTTTTGTCTTTTTTCTTGACGACCCCGTCCTTTGTGAGTAGATTGAATTTTGTGGGGCGGTTATCGAGGGTTTCGGCAGCGGACGCTGCTCCGGTGGCCCCTGGCGCAATAAGGAGTTTGCCTGTGTTGAGACAAAGTAAAATTACCTTCTGCTCTCTGGTAGCGTGTGTGATTTGCGCTGTTAATTGTTTTTTGGCGGGTCCTTCTTGGGCCGCGCCAACGGCTATCAGTGAACAGATCGCCGAACAGTTCGATCGTCATCTGATAACTTCCCAGGTTACCGAAGATTCTCATGAGATGGTGGACAACGCCTCTTTGTTGATCGGTCCCGTCGACGATTCGATCTCCCAAGCTCCATTGCCCCAAGTTCCGGCCAACCTGCTGGCCGAGCCAGAGGAATCAGATCGCGAGTTCCAGCCGATCCCTGAGCCATCGTCGTTGGCATTGTTGGGCGGTTTGGGCGGCCTCATGTTTTTCATTCACCGCCTGCGGGCATATTTTGATCGCTCTGCAGTTTTGTAACCCAGTTCGGTAACGCAGTTCGGTAACCCAGTTCGGTAACCCAGTTCGGTAACCCAGCTGGGTAGCTTTGGGTGCTTGATCTTCGCAGGTCGTTTTCTACAGGTGCTTTGCACTCCGGTGGATTCCTGGAAATCTTCCGCTAGGAATCAGCTTCACTTTTCGAGATAATGTCACTCCCGGTGAATGTCGGCCAGGTTGGTTGCTGCGGGCAACCAATATCAACCGGCGCCGTGGTGCATGAAAGATCCACCCCCCTTGTTTTGGGTCGACTCGCTACCTTGACCACTCCATTGCCACTTATCGAACTGGATGACGTCGCGTTTCATGTCGACAGATATCCGGTTGTCGCGGGACTCAACTGGCGGCTTGAGGCGGGACAGCGATGGGCCGTGTTGGGGCCCAACGGCTCGGGGAAGACAACCTTGCTGCGCATTGCCACCGGTTATTTGTGGCCAACTTCCGGAGTGGTCCGCCGGCTCGGCAAGGAGCGCATCGATTTGGGAGTTTTGCGTCGCAGTATTGGGTGGATTTCTGCTGCATTGGTGGCCCAGATACCAGGCGACGAACTTGCGCGAGATACGGTGGTTTCCGGGCGATTCGCACAAATTGGTTTGAAGAACCTCGAGTGGCTGCGACCAACTACAGACGACCGCGCGCAGGCCGACTATCGGCTTGAGCAACTTGGCTGCCACGATCTGGCCAACCGGCCATTTGGAGTGCTTTCGCAAGGTGAAAAGCAGAAGGTCTTGATTGCCCGGGCCCGGATGGCCGAACCGGTCTTATTGATTCTCGATGAGCCGTGTGCGGGGATGGACCCAGGAGGCCGAGAGCGGATGCTGGCGGCAGTACAGGCCTTGGCAGAGGACGACCCCCAACTGGCGATTGTTTTGGTGACACACCATGTGGAGGAAATCATGCCGGCATTCTCGCATACCATGGTCATGAGTGGCGGGCGGATCGTGACCATGGGAGCTACCGCTGAGGTGGTCACGCCGGAGAAGCTGAGCGAAATTTATGGGGTCTCGGTTGCTGAGATGGTTGAGTCGGCCGGGCGACACTGGCCTATTTGGAATCTGCACCCCTGAAAGTTCACGTCCAGCGGTGTTTTGGCCGACTGTCCGAATCGTGCGGCTGTATGGGTGCTCGTCTGTGGTGTGTGGTGTAAAATAGGAGTCGTCGGCAGCAAAAACGGTATTTCTCGCGCGCCAAGCCCTGTCGCTGTCCCGGTGGGCGCGGTTGGCGTCAATCGATAGCTTCTTCCTTCTGCAATTCGATGGCTCACTCCAAGTTGCGGCGACAGATTGCCTGGGAAGCGGCCCGGCTCATGTACGACCGCCAGGAGTCGGAGTACTATCGGGCCAAAATGAAGGCTGCCCGTCGAGTTTGCCTTGGTTGGGTCAAGCCGGCCGATCTTCCCAGCAATGTTGAGATTCGAGACGAGATTCAGACGTATGCCCGGATGATGGAAGGAGACCGGCGGACCACCAATTTAGAGGCCATGCGGATTACGGCGCTGCGCTTGATGCGCCTATTGGCACCCTTTCGGCCCCGACTCATCGGAAGCGTGCTGACCGGCCACATTCGGCAAGGTTCTGACATCGACCTGCATCTTTTCTCCGATACCACCGAAGCGGTTACCCATTTGCTCGACAATGAATGGATCCCTTACAGCCTTGAGCGAAAACGGGTTCGCAAGCAGGGTGAAGAGACGCTCTACACCCACTTGCACCTGACGGACGAATTTCCCGTGGAACTGACGATTTATGCCCGTGACCAGGCACACGTCGTGTTCAAGAGTTCCATTACCGGCAAAGCCATTGAACGGGCCAGTATTGCCCAGCTGGAGCAGCTGCTGGGCCGGGAATATCCCGATTTGAATATCGACGAGGCGGTGCTTCAGGAGAGTGAGCGGGTTGACCGGTTTCAACTTTATGAATCGCTGCTGCTGCCGCTGGAAAATGTAGAGCAGGATCGGCATTATCATCCTGAGGGCGATGCGCTTTACCACAGCTTGCAGGTTTTTGATCGTGCTTGCGACATGCTTTCCTATGACGAAGAATTTCTGACTGCAGCTCTCCTGCACGACGTTGGCAAAGCGATTGACCCCAAGGACCATGTAGCCTCAGGGCTTGAGGCGATTGCGGGCTTTATCACTCCCCGGACTGCCTGGCTCATTGAGAACCACATGTTGGCACACAAGGTTCATGACGGGACCTTGGGGTCCCGGGCGAAGCGCAGGCTTCAGCGCAATGAGTCGTATGGCGAGTTGATCCTGCTGGCCGAGTGTGATCGGGCGGGAAGGCAGCCCGGAGTTGAGGCACCCGAGTTGGAAGAGGCGCTGGACTATCTGCGCGAGCTTAAAACGATGTTTGGCTAGGCCGTTTTCCAGTGGTGGGCAGGATGGAAAGGCGGTCTACTTGTCCTTGGGGTCGTCGACAAAATAGGTGTCCCTCTCGGGACGGCAACCAGGAACATGGATGTCCAGCATTTCCAGTGGTTCATTGTCCGTGATAAACGCGTGCCGGGTCCCTGGCGGTAGTCGCAGAAAATCTCCCGGTTTTAGTGCCTGGGGCGCGCCATCCAGGACAGCGGTTCCGGTGCCGGCCAAGATGAAATAAAATTCTTCGGCCACTCGATGGTAGCTGGGTGTGGTTTGCTGATGGGGTTCGACCCGTACACGGTACGCGGTAGCGGCAGCCTCCTGGTCCTCGGTCAACAAGGGCTCTATTTGGTAGGGGCCCAGCTGCTGGACGGGTTCTGTGGTACCACTGGAACGATGGACCAATTGTTTGCGTGCACTCATGTTTGCTTTTAACTTACTGGTGAAAGACAACACTTATGAGG
The DNA here is from genome assembly GCA_965243695.1 of Lacipirellulaceae bacterium. Lineage (GTDB taxonomy): Bacteria > Planctomycetota > Planctomycetia > Pirellulales > Lacipirellulaceae > JAKVCB01. Next base: position 415,040 of record CBDEWC010000047.1, read on the forward strand.
GAGCTTAACAGTATTTTAGCAATGAAAACCGGGTCGTTTGATTTTCGAGGTTTTTCCTTGGGCTGCAACCTGTAGTTAGGCGCTCCAGTCAGCATCCTATCGGCCTGCTCGTAACCATTTGACCGTGAGTGCCACGGCTCGTGTCCTTTTATCGAGGTCAGTCATGTTCGGGGAGTCTACGTGAGATGTCTGGCGCTGGTCGAAAAATTATTTGTCACTTAAGGAAGTTTCCCCTCAGTTGTGCGGCAGTCGAGGTGCCAGATGCCGTTTTGCTCAGACCGTTTGAAGACCCGGTTGATGTGGCTGGCTGGTTGCGGTTACGGGAAGTTGTCTTTGAGACCACCTCGCCCGGAGTCGGAAAATGGACCGAGCACGATTTTGTCCGTGAAATGAGTGGAAAGGCCTGGTGGCGGCCAGACCATACGTGGGTGGCGGTCGAGGGCAAGCATCCGGAGTCTATGCTCGGTGCGGTCACCTCGATCTTGCGGAGCCGCAAGGGGGTTCTGGTCGCAGACGTACACTGGCTGATGGTGCATCCCGCCTGGCAGAGGCGGGGGATTGGGCGGTGCCTGCTACAACAGTTGGAACAGGTGATGTGGCACAAAGGGGCCACTCAATTATGCGTAGAAACCCATTGCGGATGGGAATCGGCGGTCCGTCTTTACGAGCGATTAGGCTACCGCGCGCGTTTATGAACGGGCGGTGCGGACGGGACGTCCTTCAATTTCGAGTTGGTTTGCTGCCAACAGGCGGAGGACTTTAGGGTAGGCTTCGAGTTCGGCCGCAAAGACCCGGTCGGCCAGGGTTTCGGACGTATCGTCGTCGTGGACCGGTACGTTCTGTTGCCAAAGGATGGGACCGTGGTCGTAGATGTTGTCGGCGAAATGAACCGTACATCCGGTGACTTTGGCCCCTTGCTGAAGGACTGCTGTGTGGACATGGTGGCCGTACATACCGTGGCCACAAAATTCGGGAATCAGGGATGGGTGGATGTTCAGCACCCGTTGCTCGAAGTCTTTGGGAATGGGAATGTATTTCAAAAAGCCGGCCATGACCACGTAGTCGACTTGAGCTTCGCGGCAGGCGGCAAAAATATCGGCACTGTAAGATTCGTGGCCAGGATCACCGGCCGGATAGCTGGATCGCTGAAAAACGAGGGATGAAATGTCCGCTTTCCGGGCATACTGCAGCCCGCCGGCGTCGGGATCGCTGGAAATGACCAGGCGGATATCAACGGGAAGTTCACCGGTGCTTTCTAAATCGATGAAGTTCTTAAGCGTTCTTCCGCTGCCAGAGATGAGAACAGCGATCCGCAGCGGTTGCGAGTTTTCGGGTTTTGTCACGGCACAACCTCAATAAAGACCGTCATCTCGTGTTTGGCGACGGTGACTTTACGGGAGGTACCTTGTGCGAGCGGTTCAAAGAGGATGCGTTCGGCAAGCGTTTCGTTTTGGATATAGGTAAGCGAGCCTTCGATAGCGGAGCGAAGTTCTTCCGATTCGGTAACGATGCCGACGTGGATCCGATCGGTAAAGTCGCAGTTCTGTTCCTTGCGGGCTTCCTGAATGGCCCGTACGACTTCACGGGCGAGCCCTTCGGAAATCAATTCGGGAGAGAGTTCGGTTGCCAGCACAACGACAACTCCCTGGCCTTGTGCCGCAGCCCAGCCTTCTTTGGCTTGAAGCCGCACTTCGATATCTTCCTCATCCAATTCGAAGGTTGTGCCATCAGGGAGGTTGACCTGAACTTTGCCGGTTGATTTCAACTCTTCCAGCAGAACTCCGCCGTCGGCGCTACTGAGCAGTTTCTTGACGGCAGGCATATTCTTGCCTAGTCGAGGGCCAAGCCGTTTGAAATTTGGCACGACCGAGTAGCTGATGTAGCGATCGGCATTTGCAGCGAATTGAACGACCTTCACATTAAGTTCTTCGGCAATCAGGTCGACATGTTGTTCAAGCCACGCCTGGTGGGTGGAGTTAGCCAGGATCACTTCTACCTTGGCCAGCGGTTGGCGAACTTTGAGTGAAGCTGCACTGCGGGCATTTCGGCCAAGGGATGTGATTTCACGGAGGAGATGCATTTGGGCCGAGAGTGATTCGTCGATCGCGTCGAGGGTGGGTTCAGGGTAGTCGCACAGGTGGACACTCTCGGCAGCACGGCCGTTATAGACACTGGCCAGGTTTTGCCAGATCGTCTCAGCTACGAAGGGCACAAAGGGAGCAATCAGTTTGCTCGTGGCAATCAGGCATTCGTAGAGTGTCCAATAAGCATCGAGTTTTGCATCTGCTTGTTTCTCTTTTGCCCAGAAGCGATTGCGACTGCGACGAACGTACCAGTTTGAGAGTGCATCGAGGAATTCAGTAATCCGCCGGCACGCGTTGAAGTTGTCGTACTGATCCATCTCACCGATCACGGTAGCAATCGTTTGATTCAGCTCGCTGAGGATCCAGCGGTCGAGTTCACTACGGTCTTTTGCGGGGTGGTAGGTTGCTGCCGTGGCGAGTTGCGTGGCGGTGAGTTGGTCCACTTCGCCAGTCACGGCCTCTCCTGGGTCAAAACCGTCGATATTTGCATAGATAACAAAGAAGCTGTAAACGTTCCACAGTCGCAACAGGAATTCGGGAATGCTGTCTTTGATCGCTTGTTCACTGTACCGGATGGATGTCCAGGGCGGCTGGTTGGCCAGGAAGTACCAACGCAGTGTGTCGGCTCCGTAGCGGTCAAAGATCTCGGCCGGTTCGCGGTAATTCCGTTTGCTCTTGGACATTTTGCCCACGCAGCGCCTGCTGTTTTTGGGGCCCAGCGCATCAAGAGCCTCTTGTTCGGTGAGAAACAGTTGTTTGCCGTCCTTGCTTTCCCACCACTCCGAAAGCATCAATCCCAGCACGATACAGTTCCGGAAGGGGTGGGGGTAGCTGGCCACTGGCTGTGACGGCAGGTTGGCCTGGTTGTTGCCATCGCCCGGCTTGGCTCCGAACAGCAGGGTGCTAATGGCAAGCTGGCTGTAAAACCAGCCTCGTGTTTGATCGATCGCCTCGCTGATGAAATCCGCGGGGAACTGGCTGTCAAACTGTTCGCGGGAGGGGCCGTCGGTTTGTCCCCGATAACCCCACTGGGCAAATGGCATTGCCCCCGAGTCGTACCAGCAGTCAATCACTTCGGGAACACGGCGCATTCGGGTCCCCGCTGCGTAGGGGGATTCATAGGTGATGGCGTCGATATACGGCTTGTGAACCTTCAAGTCATCCGACAGATCAGGGTTGGCCGCTTTTGCTTGTTCCCAAACTTCGGTACCGGTAACTCCCGGTTTGGACAGCAACTCGTCATAACTGGCCACGGCTTCCTTCTTGCCTGTTTCATCGCAGACCCAAATTGGCAGTGGGGTTCCCCAGTAGCGTTCTCGTGAAAGGGCCCAATCGACATTGGACTCGAGAAATTTTCCAAACCGGCCATTTTGAATATGTTGTGGCAGCCAAGCGATCTTTTGGTTGTTGGCAAGCATTGCATCTTTGAATGCGGTGGTGCGAATGAACCAACTCTTGCGGGGGTACTGGATGAGCGGATCTTGTTCGGCTCTCCAGCAAAAGGGGTAGTCGTGAAGGTACTGCTCCCGGTGATAGAGACTCCCGCGTTGTTTGAGATCCCGAATAATGTCTTTATCGGCTTCTTTCACCCAACGTCCCTGGTAGTCGGGGACCTCTGCGGTGAAGCGGCCATCGGGTCCTACAGCACAAATGAGCTCAGGTCCCTGTTGCTCGAGAAAACGGGCTTGCTCAGTCTGGAATACTTCGTAGTCGACTTCACCGAATGCTGGAGCCTGGTGGACGATACCAGAACCGCTGTCGGTGGTGACAAAATCGGCGGCAAGGACCCGCCACCCGACAACTTCCTGGCTGCCATCTTTGAGCGTACCCAGCTGATTTCCCTGGGAGCGGTAGTAGTGCTCAAAGGGTGGCCGGTAACGCCGACCAATCAGGTCGGTGCCGCGACAGGTGGATTCAATCACAAGTTCCCGCTGGGCCTTGCTCGCGATCGTTTCGACCAGATCGGCGGCGATAATCAGTTTTTCGCCATTTTTCAAGATGGCAGACGGCAACGGTTCGCTTTCAGCCTCCGTTGGTGGTGGGGGCCCCCGATCGATCACGGTGGCGTACTCGAGATCAGGATGTACGGCAGCAAATTGATTGCTCAGCAGGGTCCATGGCGTGGTGGTCCAGACGAGAAGACTGGTATTCGTGTCACTGCCGTGCTGGTCGACAAGCGGAAACCGAACAAAGACACTGGGATCGGACACTTCCCGATATCCCTGGCCAACTTCGCCGGCCGAAAGGGCCGTACCTCCTTGGGACCACCACCACACGATTTTATGGCCCTGGTACAGTAGGTCCCGGTCAAACAGGTTTTTGAGTGACCACCAGACCCCTTCCACATAGGTTTGGTGATAGGTGACGTAGGCGTCTTCCAGGTCGACCCAAAATCCAATCCGCTCGGTCAGGGCCTGCCAATCTTGGATATACCGCCATACGCTTTGTTCGCACTTGTGAATAAACGGTTCGACACCATAGTTTTCGATCTCTTCCTTAGAGTGGATGCCCAGTTCCTTGCACACCTCCACCTCGACCGGCAGGCCATGCGTATCCCAGCCAGCTTTTCGCTTGCAGCGGTACCCCCGCATGGTTCGATAGCGGGGAAACACATCCTTGATGGTTCGCGTCAGGCAGTGGCCCGGGTGAGGTTTGCCGTTTGCAGTGGGAGGGCCTTCATAAAACACGAAGGGAGGCGCATCGAGTCGCCGCTCAAGCGACTTTTCGTAAACAGAGTGCTCTTTCCAGAACTTTCCTGTGGCGAGTTCTTGGGCGGGAAAGTCGACGTTGTTTTCAACTGGATGAAACATGCTTCGAATAGAACACGGTACCGGACAGTTTGCAATCGCAAACGAAGGTTCGGCGCAAACCTACAGCGGCGATGAAAGGAGCGGTGGATGGACGGACCCGTTTCCAAGGAAAATGCGATTTGGTAGGGCCGCTGGTGAAGTCCTCAGGCAAGCCTCAGTAAAACCGTTAGGCAAGCCTCAGTAAAACCGTTAGGCAAGCCTCAGTAAAACCGTTAGGCAAGCCTCAGTAAAACCGTCAGGCAAGCCTCAGTAAAACCGTCAGGCAAGCCTCAGTAAAACCGTCAGGCAAGCCTCAGTAAAACCGTCAGGCAAGCCCTGACGAAACTCTTAGGAAAGCCAAAGCCAGATTCATTGGTCAAAGTCGGGATCGTCGGTTCCATTCTTGTGATGGGATTCGACCTCATTTGTCTTCATCTTTATCTTTTGGGAGGTCCTCGTCCCAATCCTCTTCGAAGTCGTCGTCGAAATCGTCATCAAAATCATCGTCGTCGAAATCGTCGAATGGATCCGAAGTACAACGGAGGTCATCCTCGACCGGTTCCGACCACCCATGGCTTGGCTGAACTGTGCTTGGCTGAACTGTGCTTGGCTGAACTTCAAATACCACTTGATCACTTTCCAATAGCAAAGTCATTGCTTTTTGGTCCCCTATTTAATTGGAAAGAAAAACAAGAATCTTCAGAAACTCGTCTTCGGCATAAACCAACGGGCTCTCAGGCTTTGTCAGGTCTTTCGCCGCCGGCGGTTTCTCACGACAACTGGGAATTCTCTATTACATGCCCGAAGTTTGTCAAGAATTGATCTCTTCGATTGGTCATTTGGGGGTGCGGGATGGCCCAGGTTTCCGATTTCCGCGAAAAAACTGGCTTGCGTTGGGCTTCACGGCCGCTTAAGTTCTGTGACTCTGGAAATTCTGGGATATTTTGGAAAAGAGTCCTGTCATGAGTTTGCCTCCACAACTCGATATTGTCGCGGTTGGTGCCCACCCGGACGATGTGGAAATCGCTTGCGGGGGGATTCTGGCCCGATTGGCTCGCCAGGGGCATTCTGTCGGAATCATCGATTTGACCGACGGAGAACCGACCCCCCTGTCTCCAGGTCCTGAAGTGCGGCTGGCCGAAGCCAAAGACGCCGCAGCCGTGTTGGGGGTTCAGCACCGTGTGACCCTTGAACTTCCCAATCGGAGACTTTTCGATTCGTTTGAAGCACGAACGTTGCTTGCCACCGAACTCCGCCGCTATCGGCCCAAACTGGTGATCGGGTTGGGGGCCAGCACGCCAACCGCTTCGCCCGACCACTGGCAGGCAATGCAGATCACCGATGCTGCGGTTTTCTATGCAAAACTGACCAAGTGGGATGAACACTTTGATGGTTTGCCTCCGCTGGTGATTCCTGGCTTGTTGCATTGCTACCTCATCGATCAAGAAGAAGCCTTATCGCGACCTGGGCGGATTATCGCCGACATCAGCGATACGCTCCAGCTTAAGTTGGCGGCAATACGGTGCTATAAAACTCAATTTCCACCTGAGAAAGAGCATGTCTTCCAACGGGTCGAGGCGACAGCCCAATTTTTGGGGCAGGCATCGAGAGTGGAAGCTGCCGAGTTACTGACCAGTCCTCGCCCAGTCCCGGTCTCCGACTTAATGGGATTTCTTTTTTAAAGCCGCTAGGCTCGCAGCAACTGGAGCACCTTTGTCAGGTCTTCGGGAATTGGGGCCTGGAAGTCGACTCGTTCCTGAGTCATGGGGTGCGTCACCGTGAGACGGTGTGCATGCAAAGCCTGGCGCTCCAGTAAAACGATGTCGTTCTCCGAATCGGGATTGATTTGTCGGGCCGTCAAAACAGATCGACTACCGTAAAGCCGGTCGCATAGCACAGGGTAGCCAAGGTGGGTGAGATGCAACCGGATTTGGTGTGTGCGACCTGTTTTCGGCTGGGCACAAATCAGGGCGAACCGGGTGAATCGTTCTTCGACCTTGTAAAACGTGGTTGCCTCGCGACTCGACGGGTGCCCGGCCCGAATGGCTTTTTTTTCTCGTTGCGTCGGGTGATTTCCGATCGGGGCCTCGATGATGTCGCTGTCGCGATCTGGAACGCCAACCACGATCGCAGCGTATTCTTTCTTGACGGTTCTTGATTTGAATTGGTTGGCGAGCGCTTCGTGGGCCTGATCGTGCTTGGCGATAATAATGACGCCACTGGTGTCACGGTCAAGCCGGTGGACAATGCCTGGACGGGTGGGGCCACCCGTTTGGCTCAGTTTGTCAAAATGATAGGCCAGGGCGCTGGCCAAGGTACCGTCCCAATGCCCGCGGGCCGGATGCACAATCATGCCCGCCGGTTTGTTGACGACAGCGATCGCTTCGTCTTCGAACAGAATATCGAGTGGAATTGGCTGTGGCTGGGGGCCTTCACGGGGCACCTCAAGTTGCTCGACCAGAACAAGGTCGCCCTGTTTGAGCTTTTGGGAAGACTTGCAGGTTTGACGGTTGACCCGAATGCCGCCCGCTTCGATTGCCCGTTGTAGATGGGCTCGACTGAAATGAGGCAGTTGTTGAGTCAGGAAATGATCGAGACGCGACCCTGCCTCCGAAGAGACGGTCAGTTCGATCACCGACTCAGGAGCCAGCCTGCTCTCATTGGTTGGGAGGGGTTTCACTCGCTTTTGCCTCAGCGGCCGTGTCAGACGGTGAGTTCGCCTCCGTGCCCGTGGTTGCCTCAGTGCCTGTTGTTGCCTCAGTGCCTGTTGTTGCCTCGGCGTCTGTTGTTGGCTCGGCGTCTGTTGTTGGCTCGGCGTCTGTTGTTGGCTCGGCGTCTGTTGTTGGCTCGGCGTCTGTGTCCGGTGTTGCATCGCTATTGGCGTCATAACGATCGCTTTGGTCGCCGTCCTTACTCTCCCCGAATCTCTTGATGATGTCGCCCAAGAGAGCGTCATCATCGGTAGTGTCGAACTCGTCGACCTCAAACGGGGGAGTTTGCCCACCAGCACTGGGAGAGGTTTCCCCCAATGCGGGTAGCGGTGGCGGCTCGGCTTTTGCCAACCAATCAATAGCCTCAAGCGTGTGACCTTGCTCAAGGGTCTCAGCCCGTTTCTTGGCCAGTTCGGAAAAGCCACCCTCGACTTTATTGTAGTGGTCGAGGGCATCATCAATGTTGTTACGCATTTCGTAAAGACGTCCCAGGCCAAAATTGGCCCGGTTCGTGACCAACGGATCATCGCTCGAGTTGAGCAGGTTCAGATAAGCGTCTTCGGCTTTTTGCAGACTTTCGTCTGCGGTTTTGCGGAACTGAATGAAGAGTTGGGTTGCCCGAAAAAGTTGTCCATCGGCCCAGGTGATATTTGCCCAATTGGCCATCGAAGCCCCAGCGTTTTCTTCAGCAGTTTGTTTGAGAACCTCCAGGTCGACCTGCGGTTGTTCGATGGCTATGTTGTAGGTGTTCCAGGCTTCGCTCTGTCGAGCGGCCCTGGACTTTTGCAAGTAGGAGAAAGTCACGAACAGTCCCACGGCCACAACTGCAGCGACTAGCAGCGTGGTTGAGTGAGGTCGGACCCGTTCAATGAACTTGGTGAGATACCCGGCCAGGCTATTGGTTTCCAGGTCGTGGCGACGTTCCGTTTTCATGATGGATTGATCCAGTGTGATGACTGGCCAGGGGATGCGACGCGATTCCGCACCAACGGCACGTCTCGTCAGGGTAGCTGGCTGCCGACAATGGCGGTCTGAGTCAGCCTCCACAAGTGTAGGCCTGTGCAACGTTTAACGTCAAGGGTGAGTTACTCCTGGTAGATTGGAACAGACCGTGGCAAAATGTCCCGCTTGCCATGCCCGACCTCAACCCCCCACAAGATGATGCCGTTCACACGCTCAGCGGCCCGCTCCTGGTGCTTGCTGGGGCGGGTACGGGTAAGACCCGCGTGGTCACCTATCGCGTGGCAGAGTTGATTCGCACCGGGATAGCTCCCGAGCGAATTCTGGCCGTAACGTTTACCAAGAAAGCAGCGGCCGAAATGCGGGAACGTACGGCCAAACTCTTGTCCGGCGGCAGGAGACGATCCAAACGGGATAAGCGCCGTCCCGAAATCTCCACATTTCACTCGCTTTGTGTACGCATTTTACGCCGGCACATTGGCCGGTTGGGGTATCCCGACTCGTTTACGATTTGTGACCGTGGCGAACAGGAAAGTGTTGCCAGGGCGACATTGCGGGCGTTGAAAACCCCTACCGACTCGCTCCGGCCGGCAGACCTGCTCGCCATCATCGGCCGCTGGAAAATGAGGTCGGTATGGCCCCAGCAAGCGATCGGTCTGGCCGAAACCGATCGCGAGCACGTGGCAGCTATTGCCTATCGGCGCTACCAGGACAGCTTGAAGTCTATTGGCTCGGTCGACTTCGATGATTTGTTGTTGTTGACCGAGGAAGTCTTTACGAAATGGCCAAGTATTCGTCGTGAAGAGGCCGCCCGTTTCGACCACGTGTTGATCGACGAGTATCAGGATACCAACCAAAGTCAGTATCAGATTGTGCGCGGTTTGGCGATGGGGCATCGCAACCTATGTGTGGTTGGTGATGACGACCAATCGATCTATGCCTGGCGGGGAGCGGAAGTTACCCATATTTTGCGATTTCAGCAGGACTGGCCCGATGCCAAGATTGTTCGGCTCGTTGACAATTACCGTTCCACTGCAGCCATTTTGCACTTTGCCAATACGCTGATTGGGTTCAATCAGACACGGCATGAAAAACAACTCGTGGCAGTTCGCCCAGGTGGTCAGCGACCACGGATTTTGCAATGCAGCCATGAAACCGAAGAAGCCCAACAGGTTGTTGCTGATATCAAGGCCCGTTTGCTCGAGACCAAAACCGAGCCCGAGGATATCGCGATCCTTTTTCGCACGAATGAGCAGCCGCGGGCCTTTGAAGCGGAACTCAGGCAGGCGGATGTTCCGTATGTTTTGATTGGGGGAATGTCGTTTTTCGATCGCCGCGAGGTGCGCGATATTTTTGCCTATTTGCGCGTTATTCAGAACCCGCTTGATGAGCCTTCGCTGCGCCGTATTCTCAATCAGCCACCGCGTGGAATTAGTGATGCCGTGCGAAAAAAACTGGTCGATGGTGCCATCGCCGAGGCAAAGCCGTTCTGGGATTTTTTGCCAGCAGCTGGTTCCGTGGATGGCCTCAGTACCAAGGCGGCTGAGGCGGTCGCCAGGTTCTATCAAACTATGGTCGAGTTGCGGCAGCGCAGCGAAGAGTGTCCGGTCCACGTGCTCATTTCAGAGCTGATTGAGCGCATTCGGTATCGCGACGAGCTGGTGCGACAATATCCCAATCCGGAAGAACGAGATTCGCGGCTGGCAGCGGTGGAAGAAATTGTCAACGCCGCGGCCAACTGGCAAGCAAATCATGGTAAGGCAGGGAAGCAGTCTCGGACTCGAGCCTCGAAATCACCCCCGGGTCAATCTCTGCTTGGCGCGTTCCTGGACGACATCATCCTCTCGCAACAGGAGGAGAGCGATGACAAGGATGCCCAGCTTTCCCGCAATGCGGTTGCCTTGATGACGCTCCATAGCGCCAAGGGCCTGGAATTCCCAGAGGTTTATCTGGTTGGAATGGAGGAGGGGATCTTGCCTCACAAGCGGTCCTTGGAAGTCGATCGCGAGGCGGTCGACGAGGAACGCAGGCTTTGCTACGTGGGAATCACTCGAGCCCAGACACGGCTCACCATGACGCTGGCGCTGACGCGACGGAAATGGGGTAAGCCCCGCGAGTCGTTTCCAAGTCGGTTTCTCTTTGAAATGACTGGCCAGGCGGACAATCCGCGTTCACCTGGCAACAGGTCCTCCTCCAACGGGCCGCGGAAGGGGTAGTCGGCTGCTGGGGAAGTGGTTTTTCTGCCAACCAGTTTTGCCGGAGCCATTCTTCTTTGCACCTTAAATGAGCGGCGACTGCCTGCTAGCAGTGAGGGGAATGCTGAAGTTGGTGGAATCGACGCTGCACGGTAGACTGGCAGGCCCATTCCCGTGTTTCTGTTCGGCCGCATGTGCCAAACTGACCTACCCGTACCGAACATGGTTCCACGCAAGGAGGCGTTGATGGCTCAGACTCCCTTACGTCTGGTGCATGCCAGCGATTTACACCTGGAGCGACCCCCGTTCGGATTGGACAAAGTCCCGCCAGCTCTGCGAGATATTTTTGTCGAAGCCCCTTACCAGGCGGCCGAGCAAGTTTTTGAAACAGTCCTCTCGGAAGAGGCCGATGCGCTGCTGTTGGCGGGCGATGTCGTTGACGTTGCCCGTGCCGGCCCACCGTCGATTGTATTCCTGATTGAGCAGTTTTCCCGCCTTGCCGATCGTGGCATTCCTGTTTTTTGGGCAGGTGGCTCGATTGATCCTCCCCACAGCTGGCCTCCTAGTGCCACATTACCCGAAAACGTTCACCTGTTTCCGGTGGGCCATGTCGAATCGTTTGAACTTCGGCGCAAGGGGCGCGTTGTTGCGCAGATTCAGGGGACGAGTGCCGGGCAATCGCAGGTTGTCGAAGCGGGCCAATTCCATCGTGATCGAGAAGGATTATTTACCGTTGGGGTGGCTTATGGCACGGATGCTTTGCCTGGCTGTGAGGGAGATCGAGTCCATTACATGGCCCTTGGTGGCCGGCATCAGCCGGGGACCGTCGACTGCGAGCCGGGAATGGCACATTACTCGGGAACGCCTCAGGGACGGGGGCCCCGTGAGATCGGCCCCCACGGTTGCACGTTGGTCCAGATCGATGAAACCGGGCACGTGAAAAATCAATTTATTGCCACCGACACTGTTCGTTGGCTTGAAGAAACGGTTGAGATTACCGCTTCGACCCGCAGCGAAGAACTTGAAAAACGTCTGGAAACAAGTCTCGAAAAGCTCCAGGCCAGGCATCGTGGGGTTGAACTGTTAATTTGCTGGCGTGTTTGCGGAGTGGGGCCTCTGGTGCACCGCTTACGAGCGGGTGGGTTGGCTGACGAAATTATCGATCGCTTGCGACGCACCTACGGCGAGCGGTCGCCTGCTGCTTACACTGCCACCATCGAAAGTGATTCGCCGCTGAGTGTCCCTGCCGAATGGTACGACGAACAAACGGTGGTCGGCGATTTGTTGCGGGAATTTAGCCAGTTTGAAAAAGACGAGTCTTTGGCTCTCGAACTGGCCCGTTTCCTGCCGGCGGGAATGGAAAAAGATCCCCTGGCTGGAATTGCCGAAGTCAGTTCGCCTGAGGTTCGGAATGGTCTCCTGCAGTCGGCTGTCAAACTCGGCGTTGACTTAATCGATGTTCCGGTGGACGAAGCCCTCCAGCAGCAGGCCGAAGAAGCTGCCTAGTAGGCCGGTTGCTTTTGCTCGATTGCCAAACTTTTGTCACCACGCACGCCCACCGCTTGCCAACCCAGGAAATGACCATGCGAATTACCGACCTTCATATTGATGGCTTTGGTGTCTGGCACGACCTGACGCTTCGCAGCTTATCACCCGGGATGACCGCCTTTTATGGCCCCAACGAAGCAGGCAAGACCACCCTCCTACAGTTTTTGCGGTCGGTGTTGTATGGGATTTCCCCGGCGCGGCGCAAGCAGTACCTCCCCCCTCTGGTGGGTGGCCTTCCAGGGGGATGGCTCAACGTGGATGGTGAGTCGGGTGAGGTCAAAATCCAGCGGATTGCTGACCGGGGGCCAAACGATGTGGGAAAGGTCACTATTTTTAGCTCCGACGGTGTTGAGCATGGCGATCGGCAACTTCTTGAGGCGCTCGAGCACGTTGACGAGATGACGTACAACAACGTCTTTGCAGTCGGGTTGCGCGAGATCCAAGAGCTGGGGACCTTGAGTGGGACGGCCGCAGCGCAGTGGCTTTACCGGCTTGCGTCGGGCGTGGATCGCGTTTCGCTGTACGACGTGATTCATCTTTTACGAGGGTCTTTAGCGCGATTGCTCAACGTGACGGATACCAAATCCACGATTCGGGAATTAGTGGAATGTCGCGAAGTGCTGCAGGGAGAGCTCCACGAATTGATCGAGAAAGGGCGACGTTGGGCACAGTCGGCGGTCAAGTTGCGCGAACTGGCAGATGAGATTCAAGCAATGCAAGACGAGTCGAAGCAGCTTGGGAAGCAGGGGCGCCACTTGGAAACCGCGATCAACCTCAAGCCGCTCTGGATTCAGCGAGACCGATTGGACAAACAGATTGCCTCCTACGATCATCTGGTGCCACTGTCCGATTCGGCCATTGCTGAGCTCGAAGAATTGAATGAACGGGTTGCCGCTCACCAGCGGGATCGCGACCTTTGTAAGGCACAGCGGAAGCAACTCCGCAGCGAGGTTGAATCGCTCGATATTAACCAAATGCTCGAGGCAAATACTTCTCGACTCCTGGGTCTCGAAGAGCAACAAGAATGGATCGGGGGACTTGAGCGGCAGATGGAAGAACTGGACGAAGAAGTCGTTGCATTGGAAAATCGATGCGAAGCTGAACAGGCCCAGCTGGTGAATCGCTGGTTGGCAGACGGTGTTCACGCGGGGCCTGTTTCACCCGACTTGCTGGACCAGTTGCAGCCCCAGGCGCGGGCGATCGAGGCGGCCAAAACACTTGTCGATCAGGCAGAAGCGGAGTTGGCGGCACGACATCACAGCGAACGTAACTATCGTGACCAGTTAACGACGGCTGTGGCTAACAGCGACAAAAGGGGCTTGCCTGGCGATATCGAGGCGACCAGCAACCTGGTGGCTACTTTGCGTCACCGGCTCGAAGTTGAGCAGCGCGTTGGGCAGGCGCGGAGCGAGCTTCGTAACTTAGAGCAGAAGAATTATGAATTTGCCGAAAGCCAGCTTTTGTCACTCAACTGGTTTTCGTTTCTGTTGATTGCATTCGTTGTCAGTTGTGTCCTGGCTGGTTCACGGTTGATTGGATGGCTTCCGGAGGGCTCAATGCTTCACCTGCTCGCTGGCTGGGTTGGGCCATTGGGCATTGTTGGTTGCATTGCCGCCGTTGTGGGGAAGTTTGTCCGTGAGTGGATGGCGGGAGATCGACTTGATACTTGGGAGTTGGAACGGGAGCACGCAGAAGAGAGTCTCAAGCAAGCCCAGGAAGAACAGGAAAAGCTGACCCAGGAGGTTCCTCTTGCGAAGGGGGCCGCAGCCTTGAAGCTGGAGCAGGCAGAACACCACTTGAGCGAACTGGAAAAGACCCTGCCGGTTGAAAATGAACGTCGAGCTGCCCAGCAAGAGATTGTGACCGCCGAGTCGCGGCTTGAACAATCCCGAAAGAAACATGAAGTGGCTCTCAGTAACTGGCAAAACAAAGTGCGGTCTCTGGGGCTGGCCGAGAGAGTCAGGCCGGTGGATATTGATGGGATTAACCGCAATTCACGGAAGTTGGAAGATCTTCAAGAGCGGAAAGCCGGTCGTCGTGAGGAACGCGACCGTCGCCATCGCGAGTTCGAGACCGTTGTCAAACGGATCCGCAACCTGGCCGTTGAGGCAAGCCTGGTCGAGGAAGCAATGACGCCGCTGGAGCAACTGGCCCACATGCTGGAAGTTCACCGGGTCCAACAAGGCCAGCTCAAGCAGCGCGATGCCTTGAAGGTAAGAGCTAGGAAACTCAAAACGGACGAAACGCGACACGCTCGAGTGGTCCTGGAGCTGACAGGACGTCGTGAGGCCATGTTTAAGCAGTGGTGTGTGGAGGATGAGCCTGCGTTACGTCAATTGGCTGACAAGCATGCCAAGAGTGATAAGCTCCGCGAAAAACGCAAAGGTATCTGTCGAGAAATCGTGGCTGCCATTGGACGGCGGGGCTCAGAAAAAGACTTTGCTGCTTCTATGGTCCCGGAAAAGATGGAGTCCCTGCAGCAAGACTTGCAGGCCATTACCGCTCGCGATGAGCAGATCGGCGTTGAACTTAAAGAGCTCTTGGAACGAAGGGGCCAACTGGTCGAACAGCAACGTCACCGCGCCGAAGATCGTTCCCTGGCCTATAAGCAGCTGGAGATTGACGAAATAGATCAACAGATATACAGGGCCCGGAAAGCGTGGCGCGAGCGGGCAGTCGTTTACGGTATGCTGGAGAGAATTCAGGAAGAATACGAAAAGAACAGGCAACCCGAAACGCTACTGGAAGCCTCCGGTTACCTGCGAAAGCTTACCGATGGGCGCTACACGCGTGTGTGGACCCCCTTGGCCATGGACGTGTTGTTTGTCGAAACGGCCGATGGCGAGTCGCTACCTGTGGAAGTACTCAGTACCGGTACACGCGAGCAATTGTTTGTGAGTCTGAGAATGGCGATGGTGGCCATGTATGGACGGCGCGGTATTCAACTACCCATGATTCTGGACGATGTCCTGGTGAATTTTGATGCCGATCGTACCAGGACCGCTGTGGAAGTTCTGCATGATTTTTCCAAGCAAGGGCACCAGCTGTTATTTTTTACATGCCACAAACATGTGTGGAGAATGTTCCAGGAAATCAAAGCCGATGCGCGTGACTTGCCGGACCGGTTTGAAACCGGTACTTCGGTAGAACCGGTGGAAGCCAGCGTGATTCAACCCCAAAATATCGATTCGGAACCCTGGGAAGTGGACGAGGAGGGGAAGGAGATCGGGGAGTCGCGATTCGAGCGCGTTCCTGAACACGCCCAGGAGCGAAAAATCAGGCAGATAGAAGTCGTTCAATCGCCCGAGCCACTGCCTGATTATTCGTACGAGGAAACGCTCGATCTTGAGCCTCCTCCGGTCACAGAGTTCGAGTACGAATTTGAAGATCCCGATCAACCCGACAGTCAGCCAACCGAAGTGGAGTATACATGGGGTAGTCGGCTGGACGTCGCGTCGACAAGAGTCCCTCCGACACCGCAAGAGGAGCATGCGGTGGGACAAAATGTCGATCCAATGGTCCAGCCACTCGCAGGCGTTGGCGCATCGGTTGGCAGAGACCAGCAGGGGAGTCCCGATTCGGATCGCTAGGTCGGTCGAGTTCGCCAGAGACGCTCAAGGCGTGCCACTGACATAGCACACGCCCCACTGACGTAGCACACGCCAAGACGGTTCTTAAGCCGATCCGCAGGCCGTTTGGTTTTTCTCAACCCGATTCCGGCCGTTTCTAGATAAGTGTCGCACGTATGGCCAGGATCCCTCGATCCCTCGTGGGCACCTCGCTCGGTGTCGACGGGTGAGGGTGGTAATCAGCCCTGGCTCTTCTCAGTTCGCCTTAAGGACCGTGTTCCCCGGCGGATGGCCGAAAGGTACTTGTACCGGACGTCAAGATAACTGAAGCCCAGAAAGAGATTGGCTCCCAACGACCCCATCAGGCCGATGCCTGTCATAATCAGTGGAATCCAGTGTTGTTGTGGGAGGGGAGGCGGTCCGGTGGGATTTAAACCTGCTGGCTGAAACCGTGAGGCATCCCGGTATGGGCCCGGATTGGGGATGGGAGTAAGCGGGGGGTGCCCGCTGCCATAATTTCGCGAATCGTTGTTAAAACCTGCCAACGGGGGAGCGTTGTTGAATGCCGCCGCAGAAGGTGTTTGTGCTGCGATGGAGGGGCCCGGTTGTGGTTGGCCAGCAGGAGAAGGCCAGCGGCTACTATTCGTGAAGGAATTGCTACCCGCGATCCTTTCGTTTTGCCGATCCACAGGCGTGACATTCACCAGCCCAACAGGGGCCAGTTGCGGAGCCGTAGGGGATACGACCGGTGGCGGGGTGGCGACGGTGGGAAGTTCGCCTGCTTGATGGAGATTGCTTGGCGGTCCATTGGCCGTGAAAGCAACTCCACCGGTGTTCCCGGAGCCCATGTTCCATTCTGTAGCAGGCATTTGCGAGTTGGTTGCCGGGCGTCGATTGGCAAACGGGTTGAAGCCCGCGTCGCCCAGGCCACTGGTAGATAGGGTTGGCCGGGTATTCGGCGGGGTGTTCAATGGGGGGGGGGCGAATTGGCCGGTGGTAGTCGTCGCCGAGGCTGCCAACGGTTGCCTGGCGACTGTTGCCTGGGGAGTTTGTGGCGGACGCGGAGGAGGATTCACCAGGCGTTCGGTAGTTTTGGTAACCGCTGCTCCTGCGCTTTGGAGTTGCTTGCTGGTATCTCCGATGAAGTCGGCGGTAACCTGTTGAACCGTTTTGAGGGGGCCGGGTGATGAAGTACTAAACGTTCGATCGTACGCCCGCGCTAACTTATTGCCTGTTTCTCGAGCGGCCTGATTCACGGTATTTCCCAGGCCGGATCCTCTACCGGTAGCGGCATTCGCTGGCGCTACCGGGGTGTTGGGGATTGCCCCGCCGGTGGGTTCGTATCGGCCGGCAGAGGCAGCATTCCCGTTCCAGCCTCCGGTAAGTTGCTGATACGTGGTCCGCTGAAGTGGTGCCTGTCGAACGGGCTTTACGGGGACCAACTCTGGTGAGTGGGGAGGAGCTTCTGCAGCCAGAGTGGGACAATAGGCGACGGCTAAAACGACAAAGACCAGGGAAAATTTAAAAGGATGCATCTTGACGATTCCATTCGAAAAAAGTTCGACGTGGGAAGGTGCGCAGTCAATCTCGCGCCCACGGATTATTGAAGACCAGTCGCACCGACAGCATTCTATCGCTGTGGTGAGGATCCACCTAGAGAAATCGCAAATCGCCCTTGCCAGTTGGTAGCGCCAGAGAATGGAGCCGCGGGCAACGGTCTTGCCGGGGCCTCCCCCGCCGGTACATACTGCCTTCCCAGCGGTATTTTAGCCTCTCCCGGCGGTATTCCAGTTGCTAGCTTCTCTGCGAACGAACTTTCCATGGTATTCTGTAGGTAAGGCAGTCAAGCATTCCTGGCATTTTCGGACGTTTCCATGATTTCGGTCATTATTTCCATTTACGACGAGGCAGAGAGCATTGAGGAGCTTCATGATCAGCTTCTGGAGCTTGCTTCGTCGTTTGAGGAGACGTTGGAAATCATTTTTGTGGATGATGGCTCACGAGACGGGAGTTGGCCGCTGATTTCTCAATTGGCAAGCCAGGATCCTCGGGTGTTTGGGATTCGTTTTCGGCGAAATTTTGGCAAGGCGGCCGCCCTGGCCGCTGGTTTTGATGCCGCCCGGGGAGAACGGATCGTTACACTCGATGGCGATTTGCAGGATGATCCGGCAGAAATCCCCAAGTTGCTGGCCCGCCTTGGCCAGGATTGTGATGTGGCTTGTGGTTGGAAGCAGCCGCGCCATGACCCCTGGCACAAGGTGATTCCTTCCTGGGTGTTCAACCGGTTGGTTGGTTGGCTGACGGGGGTATTGCTCCACGACCACAATTGCGGGCTGAAGGCTTTTCGGCGGGATGTTGTTCATGAAATCCGTCTCTACGGTGAATTGCATCGGTTTATTCCGGTTCTCGCCGCGTCGCGCGGATTTCGTGTTGCGGAAGTTGTGATCAACCATCGACCTCGCAAGCATGGGAAATCAAAATATGGCGTGGAGCGTTTTACCAAAGGATTTCTCGACTTGCTGTCGGTTAAATTCATTACCGGCTACGGAGACCGTCCCCAACATCTTCTTGGTACTGTAGGGCTCTTGTCGTTTCTCTTAGGAGGGCTGGGGATGCTCAGTCTGGCGGCACAGTGGTGTGGTAGTCGCCTGATCGATGGAGTGCAGCCGGTGCATTTGCACGAAACCGCGGCCCTTTATTATTCCCTGGCGTTATGTATCTTAGGGGCTCAATTTCTATCGGTCGGGTTGCTTGGCGAAATGATTGCTGCATTCCTGGCACGAGATATGGATACGTATTCTATTGCCGAACATACCGAGCCGGCGGTTGATTCCAAGGCAGACCATGCCGGGTCGCGAACCAAAACACAATAACCGCAGTCATTTTTCATGCCGATTCACGACAAGACCGGGCGGGAAAAACTTCGCTGGGGTGTCTACGTATTGTTGATTGCTCTGGCCATTGGCAATCTGTCGGGTCGTCTGCTTTCGGTGAATTCGGTCGATGGCGCTCGTCTGGAGGCTTACCGTATTGCGCGGCGATTAAAAGAAGATCGTGTCCGATTCGAGGCGAAAGGTTTGGCTGGCGCGCAGCTGGAGCAGCAGTTGGCCGACCGCAAGGCCCAACTCGAGGAAAAGCTGAAAATCCAGCGGCCTTTTCTCAGTAGCAATGATCGGAGCCGCTGGTTGACGGTTCGCGCCCTGGTGGAACAAGGGACCTATGAAATTGATGCTTTGATTGGCCTGCCGAACTGGGATTCGATCGACAAAGTCCAGCATCGGGGCCGCGACGATCAGTTGCATCTGTATTCCAGCAAGCCACCTCTCCTGTCAACGTTGGTGGCGGTTCCGTATTGGTGTATCTATCGCCTGACGGGAGCGACGCTGGGAACCCATCCCTATGAGATCGGGCGGTTTTTGCTGCTGCTTGTCAACATCCTGCCGTTGGTGTGCATGTTTGTGCTGATAGCCCGACTGGCGGACCAATTTGGCCAGACCGACTGGGGACGAATTTTCGTCGTTGCGGTTGCTACGCTGGGGACTTTTCTGTCGACGTTTGCGACGGTTCTTAATAACCACATCGTGGCAGCTGTCTGTGCGACGGTGGCCCTCTATGCGGTCGTGCAGATTCGGTGTGCGGGGAAAGGGCACCTCGGGTGGTTTGTCCTTGCTGGCCTGACGGCGGCCTTGACCGCAGCAACCGAATTGCCGGCGTTGTTACTGTTGGTGTTGCTGGGACTCTACCTGTTCATCAAAGCTCCCGGCAAAACGACTTGTGGGTTCTTACCCGCTGTACTATTGGTCGTTGCCGCTTTTTTTGCCACGAATTACGTGGCCCATAATAGCTGGCGCCCACCCTATGCGCATCGTAGCGTCACGGATCCAGAGGACAACTGGTACCAATACACTTATGAAGTGAATGGTAAACAGCGGCAGAGCTACTGGTTGGCACCGCAAGGGATCGACAAAGGGGAGCCTTGTCGTGGAGCTTATGCGCTGCATGTGCTTGTGGGGCACCACGGTATTTTTTCGCTCACACCAGTTTGGTTGTTGAGCGTCGTTGGGGCGTGCTTATGGCTCTGGCGGGGACCCGGGCCAAACAGGGAACTGGCAATTCTAGTCGTTTTGTTAACCGTCATTTGTCTCGCCTTTTACATCGGCTTTCGCCCCCAGCAGGATCGTAACTACGGCGGTATGACGAGTGGTTTTCGGTGGATGTTTTGGTTTGCTCCGTTGTGGATTTTGGTAATGCTGCCAGCTGCCGACGAACTGGACAAATCGAGCATCGGAAAAGCTTTGGGCCTGGCACTACTCGCTTTGTCGGTGGTGTCGGTGTCGTACCCGACCTGGAACCCCTGGACCCACCCCTGGATTTACCATTGGATGGAGTATTGGGGATGGGCTGGATTGACGTAGCGCTCAGGAGTACTTTCGTTGGCTTAGGGTGGCCTCGATGAAACGGGGAGAAGTCGGCAAATCCGGGCAAAGTCTCCATGTTTCCCGGCAGCACAGCGATTTCGGGGAATCTGGCTGGCCGTAGGGTTATTTGGCGTTGGTTTGGGGCGAAACGGCAATTGAAAATCGGGATTCTCCCAAAAAAGTCCGCACGGGGCCGTTTTGTGCGGCCGGGCAACTCCTGGTTTGTCAGGTCCCGTTGCTAATCCCAGCGAAACGAAGATAATGACTCCGTTATGCTTTGCCCGATTTGCGATAAAAAATTTGAAGCCACCAGTCCGACTGCTGCGGTGCCTTTTTGCAGTGATCGCTGTCGAACCATTGATCTTTCTCGATGGCTAGGCGAGAGGTATTCTTTGCCGATGCTTTCCGATCCAGAAGACGAAGAGTTACCACCTGAAGTGGTGGGTGATACCGCTCCACAGGCTGGCCCATAGTTTGGGCCAGGTTTTTTGGGCTTGGTCTTTTGGAGTGGGTGGCTCAGATTTCCACGCAGCGAGGCCTGGCGTTTCTGAAGCCCGGCTGTGACACAATCATATTCTCAACGGTTTATAAGCAAGACAGATATCTATGCCCGACCAGCAAGGTAAACTTCGCGAGATTGCCTGGAACGAGATTTGCCCGTGGTTGATACTTACGCGTTGTGTTCGAATCGCGTTGTTGATTCGGGTGCTGATGTTAGGCACCGTGGGTCTGATCGTAGTCACTGCAGGTTGGAAATTGATTGCCTCGTTTTTCGTTTTCGACGGGATTGACGACGAGGTACTTCATGCATGGCAAACTACCGGTTGCCAATGGGTTTGGCAAAAGTCGACGAATTTCACAGTATTAGCTTCCCAGACTCCAGAAAGCGCTGGTGAGCTTTTTAAAACGGCCGTGACGGGATTGACTGAGGCCCCGATTGAACTCTGGAACCATTTGACGCGTCCTTTTGTCGACCTGTTCGACAAGGATTTAACCTTGCCCGGTTTTTTTTGCCTGCTTCTTTGTGGAGTATGGGAAATCCTTGTTTGGGGACTGGTGGGTGGGGCGATCACCCGTATTGCAGCATTGTCTTTGACCCGGAGTGAGGTTCCTGACTTGTGGCAGGTGATTCGTTTCGCCTGGGGATCCCTTGTCTCCTACAGCCTGGCTCCGCTTATGGTCATGGCGGCTGCGGCTTTGTTTGCAATCCAGTTAGTCGTTTTGGGCCTGGGAATGCAACTGGATTGGTTGGCGTTGATCGCTGCTGTCCTGTGGCCATTGGTACTGGTGTACGGACTCTTTATGGCCTTGATTCTGCTTGGCCTGCTGGTTGGCTGGCCGTTAATGTGGGCCACCATCAGCGTTGAGGGAACCGATGCGTTTGACGCGGTGAGTCGCTCTTACGCTTACACTTATCAACGCCCCTTACGACTCATTTGGTATGTTTTCTTTGCTGGCCTCATCGGGACATTTGGAATGTTCCTAGTCAAAGCGTTTGCCCTTGCAACCATTGGCTTGGGGGATTGGGCAGTCAGTTTTGGCCTGGATCAAGAGACGATGGCCCAAGTGGTTGTTCAGCGCGACTCTCCAGTCGGAGTTGGGGATCAGGCGGCTGGCCCGGAGGGCGTGTTGCAAATTGCGCATCAAGTGATTGGATTCTGGAAAAGCATGCTGACGGCCGTAGCAGCCGGTTACCAGGCAAGCTTCCTGTGGGTTTCTGCTGTTGGGATCTATCTCTTGTTACGTCGTGACATCGATGCCGCCGAGGTGGACGAGGTCTTTGATGATGACGACGAGCCCGACTTTGGTATGCCGCCGCTGGAAGTCGACGAAATGGATATTCCCGAGGTTGTCAATGACCGACCCGCCGAGGCCGGAGATACGACTCTGGGTGACTAGTGTTCGCTGTCCAATGGATCTGGCTGTGGGCAGTCAGCCTCACAAGAGGAGTGATACTCCTTTAGAATCGCATCGCTTTTCGCATAGAATTCTCCACGACTCAGCACGCAATCGCAGCCCGCTGCTCGGGCTGCGGAAAGCTTTGCCCGGTGAACATGGGGACCGAACGCGACAATTTGTGGTTGTGGTTTGAGCGAGTGGATTTGCTTGACTACCAGGGCGATGTCAACTCCGGACGTGCCAAGATCGATGAACACCAGTTTGACCGGTTCCGCTTCGGCAGCTGCTAAAAGTTGGACCGAATCGGAGACTACCTGCAAGTCGACATTGCACCGTCGAACCGACCCGGAGATTTGGGAGCCAACTAACAAATCACCACTGAGCAAAAGAACTCTCACGCTGAATTTGGCTTTCTTGGGCTGAGCCTCTACGCTCGGCCAGATTGCTACAAAGCAATTTGGCCGCGCAAACCGTCGTTGATTTGCACTGCGTCGTCGATGGGAAGGACAAATATTTTTCCATCGCCAATGTTCCCTTTGGCACTGGTTCGGGCAACTTCTTCGAGGGAGGTAATGACCGCTTCGACGTTGTCGTCGCTCACGGCAATTTCCAGGGCGACTTTGCGGAGCAGGTTTGTCTTGTATTCGTAGCCGCGGTAGATCTCTTTGTGTCCGCGCTGTCGGGCATAGCCCATGGCATCGGTCACTGTCATGCCATGGATGCCAATCTTTGCCAGAGTCTGCTGGATGGCATTCAGTTTGGTCGGTTGTACAACGGCGATGACAAGCTTCATGGAAGTGAGTCCACTTGCGTAAATTGGGGGCTGGGCCCTTGGATGAGAATCATCCTCCAAAATTTGGCAGAAGATCCTACGGCTAACGGGTTCAGGCTCCTTTCCCCGGGAGCCTGTCCGGGAAAAGTAGCAAAAAACAACCGACCTTAGGTTAACGTGCCGATGGCCTCGGACCAAGTGCTGAATGCAAGAAGCAATCTCAGAGAGAGATCATCATCCTGGCGTCGAGCACTTTGGTGATTCGGGACGAGGTTTCCTGCAGATGTGCGCGGCTGTAGCCATCCAGCTTCAGGTCACTTGCCAGGATCTGGTCAATTCGGGTTTTGAGCCGAGTAATTTCCATAAATGAAACCGTCTGGCAGTCCTCGGGGGCCGTGGTATGTCCCAAACTTAGTTTTGAGAGGCGGCGCAGGTAGGCCCGTTGCAGGTTTCGCCGCAGGCTGGAGATGGCCGGTTTACGATTCGTGTATTCCACTTCGTCCTTTTCTTTGCCGAGCAATTCGGTTTCTGAAAAGACCGAGTTGGTCAGCCGCTCTAGCAGTTCCGCCGTTGTCAGCGCATCTTCGTTTTCGGGAACTTTTAGTTCGGAGTCATGGAGTCGTGTGAGTGTAAGTGAGGACATGACCTGCTGGAGAATCATGTCCTGCCACATCAAAATAACCTCGTGGGCAGGGTAGTCTGCACGTTTGGGAAGGTTGGTTCCCCAGTGAGACCAATGGGATGCAGCAAGGTGGTTGTAGATTTCCGGTGGGAAGTTGAACGGAGAATCGCTAAAGACCTGTTCTTCCAGTAGTTGCAGGGCACCCCGTTGTTGATCGGCGGTGACAACTTTAAGCGGCGGCGATGCGTTGTCATCACCTTTGTGGCTGCGGCTTACGTGCAACCCCCCGATGTAGCGGGCGGCCATGTACATCGCTCGGCCATGCGTTGCCAACAGCACACCAAACGCCCGACGGGTTCGTTCGTAGCTTTCCCCTTCATCGGTCATTTCCTCGATGACGCCAGGCCATGCTTCAGCGACAAGTTGTGCCTGTCGTTGGGCATACTCGACGAGATTCTGGCCAAAATCGTAACGAGAAGTGTGTGGGTCTGGATCAATGCTGCGGGCATCTTCGTCGGTACCATAGGCGAGTTCCGGTTCGCCGCTGCGCGAGGCGATTTTTTCCAGTTCGTCAATTTCGGCTACGGACGATTTTCCTGGGAGTGATTTGTAGCCGTACTCGATTGCCCAGTAGTCGTAGGGACCGATGGTGGTGGAAAAATAGTCGCCTTGCGTAGCGCCTTCGGGTACCAGGTTAACCGGATTGTAATCCATAACCGAAGAAGAGAGGCCGGTTTCGCTCGTTTTGGTGACGTCATTCGCGTCGGCTAGCGAGTAGAGAGTGCTTGCTTTGAAGTTGTGCCGCAGGCCCAGCGTATGTCCCACTTCATGCATGGTAACTTCCTTAAGTCCCTGCACGATCAGTTTGTTCATGTCTTTGGGACTCCTCTTGCGGGAAGCGGCCATCGTGGCGCCGAACGCAAATTGGTGCGATATGCCGCCGAGCAGGTTGCAAGCGCACCGCGAGCTGTGGAAGTGTTGCAGGTGGGGAGGGAGTTTTTGCTGTTGTGTCTCGTAGCTTTCCAAATCAAGAGGCCCACCGCAAAAGATTTCGATGCCTTCTGGAGTAAAGGTCTCGTACTTTTGCTTCCAGTATTGCAGGAAGCTGGAGTCAAAAATAATGTCGGCGTCGAGGATTTGTCCGGTTGTGGGATTAACGCGTGAAGGTCCCATGGCAAATCCCGTTCCCGAGGTAATCCAGCGGAAGGTGTTGTAACGAATATCACCAGGTTCCCACTTGTCGTGATCGCGTTGTTGAATGACGTTAATGGCATCGTAGTACCCGGCTTTTTCCAGGGCCTTATTCCATTCCAGGATGCCGTCGCGAATCGGTTTGCGGTACTTGAATGGAATCGTCTTTTCCAGGTAAAACGTGATCGGTTCGCGGGGTGGTGAGACCTCTGCAGTTGGGTCCGACTTCTCCAAATGCCACCGATTGATGTAACGGTTGAATCGATCTTCTGGATCTTTTTTGGAGAAGTCTTTGATGACCGTCAGGAAGTAACCCACCCGGTCGTCTGCGAGTCGGGGCTGGTACGAGGTTTTTGGAAGCTCGCTGATGGAGTAGTGCACGTTGATGGTAACACCGCGACTGTCCGGAACCGAGTCGATTTCAGCTTCTCCCCCTGAGGCGTAGGTCGCTGCGACCTGGATTTCGAGATTTTTTTGGAAGCCGTTGATTTCCGCCCATGTCGACTTGGTGGGCGAGAAGCGGTATCCCGATAGGATCATGGAAATCTGCGGAAGGTCGCTCATGAAGATGGGAGAAACGTCGACGACGTAATTGCCGCCGGAGCTTTTGGTCACGATCGGCAAACTGAACAGCACACTGTCGGTGTAAGCCAGTTGGACTGCCTTGGAAGTGGGGCTACCAGCATCGGCCGTGAATCGCACATTTCTGCGCACCAGGTGCAGGCGTTCTCCTGCCTTGCGGAATTGCCACACCCAGTCGTCGCCGAATCCCCAGCTGAATCCGCCAACGAGAGGTGTTTGGCCAATTCCTCGCGCGATTGTAATCAGTACGATGTAGTCCTTATTTAGTTGATTGGGACGCAACTCGGCATACAGCCGGTCGTCTTTGCGGTGCAGGGTAACCAGCCCGTCAATTTTTTGGGCATCCTTGAGGACTTCCGAGTAGGGTTTGTATTTGGGCTTTGCGGTTGCTTTTTTTTGCGGCGAGGGTGCCGGGGCGGTGCCAGTCGCTTTCGCAACCGGCGCTGCTGAAGTCTTGGAAGGATTGGATACTTTTTCCGCGATGGTTTCAGGAGAATCGGGTTGTACCGATTCTTCCGAGATGGCCGACGAAACCAACAGTGTTGCGAAAACAAGAGATGCAGCGATAATCATGGGTCGCGAAGCTGGGAGGCAAAGCATAATAACGTCCTTGGATACCAAAAGTCACAATTCACCCTGGCTGCAGGGTGTGGACGAAACCGGCCAACCCGCACAATTTGCCAGATAACTATACCCTATTTTTCGCACTTTGACTGACCCCTAAAGTGAATTCGGTGGTATTGGGCCCAGTATTTGGGCGTAACGGCATGGAGTATGACCTCGTTGATTTGCTGGCCTTCTACCCTGAACCATTTCAGCCGTTGCGGGTTGAATCGCTGGGTGGGGCAGGAGGATTTAGCGGAGCCCAGTTTTGGCGGATTTCTACAACCGAAGGCGAATTTGTTGTTCGGCGGTGGCCGCCGGAGCACCCGTCGCACGAGCGGCTTGCCTTGATCCACGCTGTGCTCCAGTTCGCTGGTCAGCGGGGAGTGCAGATTTTGCCGATCCCGGTTCAGGGACGCGAAGGAAACTCCTTTGTTTCTTACGCAGGTTCCCTGTGGGAAGTTTGCCCCTGGCTGAAAGGAGAAGCAAATTTTCACCATCAGCCTAGCGATGAGAAACTGGTTGCAGCGATGAAGAGCCTGGCGACATTTCATCAAGCGACCCACGATTTTTTGGCCCAGTGGTCAAAAGTCCAGACAATTCCGCGGTCCTGGAAGCCCCCAACCCAGTCGTCCGTAGCAGACCGACTGGGCCGATTGACAGCCCTGACTCCGGTGGAGATAGGTCGCCTGTCAGAGCAAGTGACTGCCGACACGTTCCCGGGGCTTGCCCCGCTGGCCCGCAAATTCCTGGCGCTCGTTTCGAAAGTGATTCCGGCGGCAAAGGCTGGTCTGGCTCCGTTGGCGGGCCTGCCATTTCCACGCCAACCTTGCATTGGCGACATTTGGCACGACCACGTTCTATTTGTCGGAGACGAGGTCACCGGATTGGTCGATTTTGGGGCCTTGCGGATCGACATGCCGGCAGTTGACGTGACGCGACTGCTAGACAGTTTGGTGGATGGTGATTTGCAGAAATGGCAGTTTGGGCTAGATGCTTATCAGGCAGTCCGCCCACTTGAACCCTCTGAGCGGCAAGCAATTTCGGCGCTGGTCCCGGTCGGAACGATCCTGGCAGGTTGCAACTGGATCCGGTGGATTTATGTGGAACATCGCACGTTTGAGCCACAGCCTGCGGTTTTGGGTCGGTTCGAGCGGCTTCTGGCCCGAATTTCCCAACTGGCCACCGGGCGTTCTGCTGGATTGCCGTAATTGGCACCGGATGATAGTCCAGCCACCGTTGTCGGATACAATTGACCCATCAGGCGATTTTTGGGAACCTTCGCAGGCTGAGAACCAAGTGGAGGTGACTGCTGCAACCCTTGGTTGGCCCAGAGGCGGTCGCGCCTTAAAATTACCGCATGTTTCCACCGGTAATGGCTTGTTTGCGAAGAGACATCCTGCAAAGGGACACACAACCTATGACCAACCAACGGTTACGCTTGGCGACCGCTTGTTGCCTGGTGGGGATTTTGGCCATGCTGGTCACCAGGCCAGGTTTTAGCCAGTTCAAATTGCCTGGAAACCTGGGCGGTGGATTTGGGGCGGTAGGTGACGGTACGGATGGCGAGCCGATTTCGGTGATGGCAGAGTTCACAGCCGCCGATGACGACCGGCCTGCGGTACTCATGATCACTGCAGACATTGCCATAGACTGGCATCTCTATTCCATCACCCAGCCAGCAGGGGGCCCTTTAAAGACCGAAATTGACCTTGTGCCCTCCTCTTCCTACCAACTCCTGGGGCCATTTGTTCCCAATCCTCATTACCACTCCTATATCGACGATGTTGCGTGGGTCGGTTTGGAGATTCAAGAACATACGGGCATCGTCACCTGGTATGCCCCGATCAAACTTGCCGAGGGAGTCGATGCCAAACAGTTGCAGATTGAGGGCGTGCTTCACGGACAGGTATGCAAAGAATCCTGTATTCCGATCAGTTTACCGTTTAACGCGACACTCGGTCCTGGCGTTCCCATTGGCCCCTTAAAGTACGATCAGACGGGCAGTCCTACCGAGCCAACTGCGGGTGTGGATGATGCATCAATCGACAGGCAAAATCAGGGGACTTTTCAGCCGCAGGATTCCTCGGTGGTGGTTGCAGGAACCATGTCGGCCAAAGAAGTTGAGCCAGGGGGCTCGGTGACCTTGTCGCTAAGTTTGCGACCAGCAGCCCAATATCACGTATACGCCTGGGCAGATCGGGCCAGCGAGGTTGGTCCCAAACCAACACTGATTGCCTTTAAAACGACCTCCGGGCTGAGGGCGGAGCCACCTACGACCACGGCTCGCGAGATCCTCCAGGATCAATCGGATATCGGTTGGGGGCTGGCTCGGATTCATGCGGGTGAGGTGACCTGGACCATGCGCCTTGAGGTTCCACCTACCGCAAAACCAGGGTCTCACCAGATTTCCGGGTTGATCGGTTTTCAGGCATGCGAGGGGGAAGCAGGAAGCGGCAGTTGTGAAGTTCCGACGGCCGCCCAATTTCAGGTCACCGTCGATGTTGGCAACAAGCGCAACGGATCCTCGATCCCGGTGCAGTTTACTTCTGCCAAGTATTCTGCCGCTGAAAAACTGGCAAATCAACATTCAGAACCGGTTGCGGTCGGGAAGACTTATGACCTCAGGCAGATGAAGATTGTGGAGTTTGAGGGTTCGATTCTGCACTACCTGATATTTGCTTTTGTGGGTGGTGTGGTGCTCAATTTGATGCCATGTGTTTTGCCAGTCATCGGGTTGAAGGTAATGAGCTTTGTGGAGCAGTCTGGTCGCAGCCGGTCCCATGCACTGATGCTGAACATCTGGTATTCGTTGGGAATCGTGACCGTCTTTCTGGTCCTCGCTGGCCTTGCGATCACGGCCGGTTTGACCTGGGGAGGGCAATTCGGCAGCACCGCATTCAACGTCATGCTGGCCGGACTGGTGTTTGCGATGGCATTAAGTCTGTTAGGAGTATGGGAGATCCCAATTCCAGGGTTCTTTGGGAGTGGCAGCACGCAGGAAATGGCTACGAAGGAAGGCCCGCTGGGCGCGTTCCTCAAGGGAGTGGTGACGACGATTCTCGCGACTCCTTGCACGGGACCGTTTATGGCCTCAGCGATTGGTTGGGCTGTGCGGCAATCACCCGGTACTACGCTGCTAGTTTTTGGCAGTGTGGGCGTTGGAATGGCGAGCCCCTATTTGCTGATAGGTGCGTTTCCCCGCTTGATCGCTTTCCTGCCAAAACCGGGAAACTGGATGGTCACGTTCAAGCAGTTGATGGGGTTTATTCTCTTGGGGACGGTGGTCTTTTTACTCTCCTTTATTGACGAACAAGCAGTCGTTCCTACCCTGATATTGCTCCTCGGTGTTGGGCTGGCATGTTGGGCCGTCGCAAAAACGCCACTCACTGCAAGCCTGAGGGACCGTCTAGAAGCTTGGGGTACGGCTGCTGCGATTGTGTTGCTGGCTGGTCTGATCGGTTTCGGCAACCTGGTTTCGGTGTTGACGAATGTGGTGGAGTTGGGAGGGGGTGCGGAATCGGTCGAAGTGGAACCGTGGCCACCGTTCAGCCTGGCCGAACTTCAGCAGACCGCGGTGGTCGATGGCCGCACCGTGCTGGTCGATTTTTCGGCAGAATGGTGTGTGAATTGCAAAGTGTTGGAAGAAACCGTGTTGCATACCGAGCCGGTGATGAGTGCCATCAAGAAGGCCGGTGTGGTGGCGCTCTACGGCGATTTCACCAAACAACCACCTGAACTTGCAGAGACAATCAAGGCGCTCGGCAGCGATGGTGTGCCGGTCATTGCAATTTTTCCGGGTGGCGATCCTTATCATCCGATTGTATTTCGTGATGGCTACACGGTCGGCGGAATCGTGGATGCAATTCGTGATGCAGTTGCCAGGACCTCCTCGGCTAGCGGGCTTCCTGCTGCGCAGGTTAGTGCGGCAAAAGTTCCTGCTCTGGATTGACCAGGCTACGTGGACCGTTGGTTGCGTTGCCAGTTCGTTGCTAGGCCCAGCCTGACGTA
The DNA here is from genome assembly GCA_965243695.1 of Lacipirellulaceae bacterium. Lineage (GTDB taxonomy): Bacteria > Planctomycetota > Planctomycetia > Pirellulales > Lacipirellulaceae > JAKVCB01. The sequence goes on from CBDEWC010000047.1 coordinate 444,994, forward strand.
CCGGTGCCTTCAACGACCGAGCCCAGAATCCAATTTTCATGGCCGGAATTGGTGAGCTGTTGTTGAATACTTTCTGCAAAGTAGGGGCTTACCAGCAAGACCAGCCCGATCCCCATATTAAAGACCCGTTCCATTTCTTGCTGATCGATATTGCCAATGTCTTGCAACCAATCGAACAGGGGAGGGATGTTCCAGCTGCCGGCTTGAATTTGTGCATCGACACGTGGGTTGAGCGAGCGGGCAAGATTTTCGTGAAGTCCTCCACCGGTGATGTGGGCAATCCCGTGGACCACACCTTTGACCTTGTAGTGGTTCAGTACGTTGCGGACAGCCTGGACGTAAATAGTGGTTGGCTCAAGAAGTAACTCTCCGACGGTTGCCTGGCACGACTCAACCCAATCGTCCATCTCCAGGCCTGCTAATTCGAAGACGACTTTTCTCACCAGGCTGTAGCCATTCGAGTGAAGGCCACTGGAAGCTAAACCGATGATGGTGTCTCCGGCCGTGACGGCAGAACCGTCCAGGATTTTTTGCCGCTCCACCACTCCGACACAAAAACCAGCCAGGTCATAATCATCGACCTGATATAAATCAGGCATGATTGCCGTTTCTCCTCCTACGAGGGCCATATGGCCCTGTAGGCACCCGGTGGTAATACCCTGGACGATCTCTTTGAGTCGCGCCGGATCATCTTTCGACATTGCCACGTAGTCGAGGAAAAACAAAGGTTCCGCCCCGGTGCAGAGGGCGTCGTTAACGCACATGGCGACCAGATCGATGCCGATGGTGTTGTGGATACCAGCCTTCTGGGCGACTTTGAGCTTTGTGCCAACTCCATCAGTTGCCGAGACAAGTACCGGGTTCACATAGTTGCGCGAGAAGAGTTGGCCGGTGAAATCGAGCTGGAACAGGCCAGCAAATCCCCCTTCCGAGGGCAGGACCCGGGGTGAATGAGTCCGCTTTAGCAGGGAGGGTAGCTGGGCCATCGCCTTGCCGTACAGTTCAAGGTCAACTCCCGAATCTTTATAAGTTGTTTTAGTCATTGGAGATAGGAGGGAAAGGGGAAATCAAGCCGAGCCCTCGATTCTACGAGCGGCATGCCCTGACTGGCAAGTGGTAGGTAGACGGTTGGTGACTTGGTTCGATTCGGTTCACTCTACCGCCGGTGCGTCCTCTAGGGAGGGAAGGGTTCGGGGCGAGGATTCTGAGGATGCTGACCGCCCAAGGTCTAAGGTACGATACCATCTTGAGTAAAGTGATTCCTTGCGAGATGTCGAAGGTAAAAGGACGTCTTTAGCCATTGTGGCCGGTTCGCAGAAACGGCGCGTTCGCTATTGCTTCCCGAGACAGTCGGGTCCTTACCTGATTGTCAATTTGTACCTGACCTTTCCGACCCTCCCGATGTTTCCGATGCTCACACAAACCACCAATTTCCTGACCCGTCAAGCGAGCGTGGTCATGCCCAAAGCCATTCCACCGATGCAATTCAACTACCCGATTCCCTACGGGGCAATCGTCCGCGAGGACGGTGTGCAGTTTGTTGTTTTCAGCAAGTCGGCAACCGCCATGCGGGTGCTCTTGTATCGTCGCGTCAGCGACCGTGAACCAACTCGTCTGATTGAGTTTAATCCGGCAACGGATCGCTGGGGGGATGTCTGGAGTGTATTTGTTCCCGGGCTTCGTGCGGGACAACTGTATCATTTGCAGGCCGATGGTCCGTACGATCCCGCGTCAGGTCACCGTTTCAATCTGCAAGCGAGGCTGATAGATCCTTATGCGAAGGCACTGGCTGGTCGTTTTCAATCATCGGACGATGGTGTTGTGCGGCCACCGAAGTGTGTGGTTGTGGAGGATACGTTCGACTGGAAGGGAGATCGACATTTACGCCACCCTTTCTCCGAGACGATCATCTACGAAATGCATGTTCGTGGTTTCACGCGGAGCAGCACCAGTGGTGTTCAACACCCGGGAACTTACCTTGGCGTGATCGAGAAAATTCCTTATCTCAAATCGTTAGGGGTGACTGCCGTTGAATTAATGCCGGTCCACGAATTTCCGATGATGGAGTCGGACGGGGCAAGATCGGACCGGCCCAATTATTGGGGCTATGACCCGATTGCATTCTTTGCACCACACCGCGGATACATGCACGGCAACAAGCCAGGCAATCAAGTCTACCAGTTCAAAGAGATGGTGCGGGCTTTGCACGCCGCAGGCATTGAAGTCATTCTCGACGTTGTCTTCAACCACACCGCCGAAGGGAATGATCGGGGTCCGACATTGTCCTTCAAAGGTTTGGAAAACAGTGTCTATTACATGCTCAATGACGATGGAACCTACAAAAACTTTTCTGGTTGTGGCAATACGGTCAATGGGAATCATCCCACGGTCCGCGAAATGATTTTTCATTGCTTGCGGCATTGGGTTTACAACTATCACGTTGATGGGTTTCGTTTCGATTTGGCATCGATCTTGAGCCGCAATCGGGATGGTGAATTAGTCCCGAATCCCCCGATGGTGGAGATCATCGCTGAGGATCCTATGCTCGCTGACACAAAGATTATCGCCGAGGCTTGGGATGCCGCTGGAGCGTTTCAGGTCGGCTGCTTTGCGACCTCCCGCTGGGCCGAGTGGAACGGCTTGTATCGAGACGATATTCGCCGCTACTGGCGGGGCGACGCCGAAATGACTGGGAAGATAGCAACACGTTTGTCCGGTTCCAGTGATCTCTATCAACCCAGTGGTCGGCAGCCGTACCATAGTATTAACTTCGTCACCTCACACGACGGCTATACGCTGAATGATCTGATTAGCTACGAACAGAAGCATAATCAGGAGAACGGCGAGGAAAATCACGATGGCGATAACAACAATTACAGTTCGAATTACGGTGTCGAAGGTCCCACCAGACGTCGCTCCATCACAAAGCTGCGGACCCGGCAAGCAAAAAATTTAGTGGCCTCGCTATTACTTAGCCAGGGAGTCCCCATGATTCTCTCCGGTGATGAAGTGCTGAGAACTCAACGAGGCAATAACAATGCCTACTGTCAGGACAATGCGACCACCTGGTTCGATTGGCGGTTATTGGACCGAAATGCGGAGCTGCTCCGTTTCTTCAAAGGCCTGGTGACCTTCCGGCTCCACCAGCCGAACGTCCGCCGCGCGTCGTTCCTGACCGGTACCTCCAGCTGTCCGCACGGTTTACCCGATGTGAGTTGGTATGGTGCTGCTGGGGAACCGGTCGACTGGCAAGCGACCTACCATAGCCTCGTCTGCCTTTTTGGCACCAGCGGGATTGATGACCCTGCCGCCAGGGAGGTGATGATATTGATGCATGCTGGACAAAGTCCCCAGGCGTTTAACATTCCCTCACCAGCGGGCCAACTCCGCTGGCGATTACTACTCGATACGGAGGCCCAGTCCCCTGACGATATCTATCCGGAAGCCGACGGGCCGCTGCTCAAAACGGATGGTGTGGTGACGCTCGACCATCACGCGATGCGTTGTTTTGTGGCAGAATGACCGACGGGTGGAAATCTTTGGTTGATTTAGGCTGATTCCCAGGTGGTTTTCCTGTAGCGACTCCTGTCGTAGAATCAGCGGCAAGGCGACGGTGCAAACATGCTTCCCAAAATCCACATCATCGGTATTGGCGACGACGGGCTCGATGCGGTTTCTGCGTCGGTTCGAGAGCTGATCGAACGCGCTGAACTACTCTTGGGGACCGAGCGAGTACTGGACCTGTTGCCCGACTTGCCCTCCGACCGCAAGGTGATTGGTAGCGATCTTGACGACCTGCTGAAGCAAATTGAGGTGGCCGGAAAACGCCGCACCGCACTGGTGGTTTATGGCGATCCGATGTTCTACGGGTTGGCACGTTACATTTGCGAAGCCCTTGGAAAGGAACGATTCGAAGTTGTTCCCCACGTAAGCAGTATGCAGTTGGCTTTCGCCCGCGTCATGGAAAGCTGGGAAGAGGCCTACCTTACCAATCTTGCCAACCATCCACTGGATGCGGTGTTGGAGAAAATTCGTACCTCTCAGCGGGTTGGGTTATTCACGACCGATCTGCATGGCCCCGCTGAAATTTCCAAAGCGCTGCTGGAACGGCACATCGACTACTTTACCGCCTATGTGTGTGAAAATCTTGGGGCACGTGACGAACGGGTAACCCGGGGAACGTTGGCTGAGATGACCAACATGCGGTTCGATTCTCTCAATGTGATGGTACTGATTCGTCAGCCCGATGCGCCTGATCGCCCACGCGAAGCAATCGGCCAAAGACTTTTTGGAAATCCTGATGAAGCATTCCTTCAGTCGCAGCCCAAGCAGGGGTTGCTGACACCAGCCGAAGTGAGGTCCCTGGCGCTGGCCCTGCTCGACATTGCGCCCTCAAGTATTATTTGGGATGTGGGAGCCGGAAGTGGTTCGGTCAGCATCGAGGCAGCCCAACTGGCGAGCGAAGGCACCGTCTATGCAATTGAAATGGATGCTCAGGATTATGGTCTGATTATTGAAAATGCTGCCCGTTTCAAGGTGGCCAACGTGGTCCCTGTGCTAGGCAAGGCTCCCGAAGCCTGGGAAGCATTGTCAGATCCCGATGCCGTGTTTGTGGCGGGTAGCGGTCGCGAAGTAACGCGCATTTCTGCCGCTGCGTATCAACGATTACGCTCTGGAGGACGTCTCGTGGTGAGTCTTGTCTCGATCGACAATCTGGCAGAGCTGCGACGGGCGATGGGAGAACATACTTCCGATGTAAAGGTGTGGATGGTCAACGTTGCCCGGGGAACCGATCAGCTGGAAAGATTGACCTTTGAGTCGCTCAATCCAAATTTCTTGTTGGCAATGACCAAAGTGTAAGTCACTCTCTTAATTTCCAGAACGTAGATTACCAGCATCGGTTTGGTTGGGCGCTTGTTGGGAACCCACTCGATTCCCCCAGCGACCCTATGGGAAAACCAGATCAAGTGTGATACTCAGCGTTTAGCCGCACGTATTCTGAGGTCAGGTCGGTGGTCCAGAAGCGGGCGGCCGACGAGCCTTCCTGAAAGATCATCACGATATGGGTATCGCGGTTCGAGGAGATTGAATGGCTGACCGCAGCAGGATCGAATTGGACTGGGGTTCCATGTTCGTACAGCAGGATGCCATTCAGGTGAAGCGACACATGTTCAGGATTGAACGGAACGCCGGCATAACCGGCTGCCGAAACGATTCGTCCCCAGTTGGGATCGGCACCCGCGACGGCTGTTTTTACCAACGGACTGTCCGCGATGGTCTTTCCGATCTGCAAGGCGTCGTCACGCGATCGACAGCCGTGGACCTCAACCGTGATGAGATGGGTTGCTCCTTCGCCGTCAGCCGGAATGGATTGAGCGAGGTCCTCACACACCTCAACCAGCGTTGCACGGAACTCGTTCAGAGCTTTTCCCGCAAGCGGCGGAGGGCCTGCTGCACCGTTGGCTAGCAGTAACACGGTGTCATTCGTGCTCATGTGGCCGTCGACACTGATGCAATTGAAGGACTCGGCGATTGCTTCGACAAGGGAAGCTTGGGCATCGTCGACGGTGAGCGCCGCGTCGGTCATGACCACCGCTAACATGGTGGCCATGTTTGGTCCAATCATGGCAGCACCTTTGGCGAGGCCGGTGATGCGGATTGTTTTTTGGGCAATGTCTACTTCCCGGCCACAAATCTTGTGGATCGTATCGGTGGTCATCATCCCGCGGGCCGCTCGAATGAGTGACGGTTCATCGTGGGATAGTTGTTCGGCTGCCGCGCGAATTCCCTGCTCAATGTTTGCCATCGGGAGTTGTTCCCCGATAATTCCCGTCGAAAGAACCAGCGTTTGTTCTTCGTGAATGTTGCACTGCTGGGACACCCAGTTGGCTGTCTGGCGGGCATTTTGTAAGCCCTCTTCTCCGGTGCAGGCATTGGCGCAACCGGAGTTGATTACGACTGCACGAATCGAATCGCTGGGTGTTCTTTCGCGATCAAGTTCAACGGGTGCAGCCACGACGAGATTTTGGGTGTACACACCTACCCCGACGGCTGGGCGGTCCGTGATGATCAGCGCAAGATCTTCCTTGTCTGCGTGACTTTTGATTCCGCAGTGAACGCCAGCGACAGAAAATCCTTGGGGAACGGGTGGAGTCATAGGTTTTCAGAATCGCAAGTCGCAATCGGTCCGTTGTTTCGGGTGCCGAGAGTTCAGAGTAAGGCTGTTGTTTCTGGGAAGCCGTGCATTAAGTTGAAATTTTGGACCGCGGCTCCCGATGCGCCTTTGAGCAGGTTGTCGATCACACTGACGACAACCACGCGGTCTCGTACCACGTGGGCCGTGAGGTCGCAAAAGTTAGAGCCGACAACCTGTTTGGTCGTTGGGAGTGACTCGGAGATCCGAATAAAAGGTTCATTTTGGTAGGCATCTCTCAGGGTGTCGAGTACGATCTCGCGCGATGTTTTGCCTTGGGGGACACCATAGCAGGTACTTAAGATCCCACGATCCATGGGAATCAAATGGGGTACGAAGAGTACGCGTACGGGTTTTCCTGTCTGATTATCGTGGTTGGCCATGTCGCACAATACTTGATCAATTTCAGGCGTGTGACGGTGTGAACCAACGCTGTAGGCGGCGAGGTTCTCGTTGCATTCAGGAAAATGCAAATTCGGTTTTGGCTGACGGCCTGCTCCGCTCGCACCGCTCTTACTGTCGACAATGATCGTATCGGCACTAATTAAATTGGTCCGGAGCAGCGGAGCCAGTGCCAGGATAGCCGCTGTCGGATAACAGCCAGGGTTGGCCACCAGGCGGGCAGACTTGATACGTTTCCGATAGAGCTCGGGCAAGCCATAGACGGTTTGGGGAAGCCGCTCTGGATCGGGATGGGTGACCCCGTATGTCGCTTCATAAACCGAGACATCTCGAAGCCGGTAGTCGGCACTGAAGTCAATGACCGAGCAATCGGCGTCAAGCAAGGTAGCCACCGCTGAGGCACTGGCACCATGGGGCAGGCAGCTGAAGACACAGTCGGCCCGCTCAGCCACTTCTGCCGTTGTAAGTTGTTCCAGAGCCAGGTCGAGTCGACCTGCCAGGGCAGGGTGCACTTCCTCTAGCGACGGGCGACCTTGTTGACGCGTGGTCAGCGCGGTGATCTCGACTTCTGGATGGCGCAGCAACAACCGGCATAATTCGAGGGCCGTGTAGCCGGAGGCACCTAAAATTGCGACACGAATCATGGAAACGATAGGGGGTAAGCAGGGTCACGTCGAATTTGACAAGCACAGATTCTACCTGTCACTTGACTGGAACGCGAGACATGGCTGAGGGTGCAAAGGTTCGTTCTCAAATAGCGGCTGGGTGTCGTTGAACAGCCCTCCGCAAGCAGCAGCGGGCCGTTGGAGTGCTTGAAGTTCAGGTTTTTGCCCTTGGTTCAATGAGTTTTGATTGAATCACTGCCAGGATTCCCTGGCCGACTTCCTGTTTGGGCCCCGAAAGGCGGGCCAATACCGTACCATCCGGGGACAAGACTTCCACATGGTTGGTTTGCGACCTCATCGCCGTGGCATGGTTGCTGACCATCAGGTCGCAACATTTGCGTTCCAGCTTGGCCAGTGCCCTCAGGCGGACATCCTGGGTTTCCAGTGCAAAACCGACCACCCAGCGGTCTTTTTTCTCGTTTGCGAGCGTTGCCACTACGTCGTCAGTTTCGACGAGTTGAAGGGCCAGCGGCTCACCCGTCTTGGCGATCTTTTGCGAGGCAATGCGTCGAGGCCGGTAGTCACAGGGGGCAGCGGCGCCAATCAACCCGTCGCAACTGGCAAAGACTTCGATTGCGGCCGTCAGCATTTCCTCGGTCGAGACGACCGGGATCACCGTGGCCTGACTTGGATAATCGACTTCGGCCGGTCCGCTCACGATGACAACATCGTGGTTGAGCCGGAGCGCTGCCTCGGCCAGGGCACAGCCCATCAAACCGCTGGACGCATTGGTCAAATAACGTATCGGGTCGAGGTATTGTCGAGTTGGCCCGGAAGTGATGAGAATTTTTGCCATTGCAGCCACCAAAGCGGCCCATCAGTCCGCCAATGTTTTGCCATTCGTTTCAGGGTTTTAGACAGCCTGTTCGAGGTTCCGATTACAATTTCAACAGGTGGCCAATGGCCGTTTGGATTTCTGCGGGTTCGGCCATTCGTCCGACGCCACTACGGCGACAACTTTGCCAGCCCTTCATGGGGCCGACGAAATGGAAGCCGTCGTCACGTAGTGTCGCTACGTTACGTTGAACCGACGGTCGTTCCCACATATCAACATTCATTGCCGGAGCCAGCAGGACTGGACCCGCAAATGAGAGCAGTAGCGTGCTCAATAAATCGTCGGCCAACCCGTGAGCTGCCTTGGCAAGTACGTCTGCAGAGGTTGGGGCAACACAGAGGATCTGGCGGTCTTGGGCCAATTCGATATGGGCTCCGAGTGGGAAACGCGTGTCAAACAATTCAGTGGTCACATGTCGCCCACTCAGCGTTTGAAACGTGGTTGGGCCAACAAACTGGCACGCCGCCCGGGTCATAATGACATCGACCGAGTGGCCATCTTGTACCAAGGTGCTGACGAGCCCCGCAGTTTTATAGGCTGCGATACCACCACTTATGCCGATCAGGAGATTCATGTGCCGGGTTGGTAGGTTGAGGATTGAGCTCAACGTTTTGCCGAGTTTGACGGAGGTCTCCCAATTTTGTCGCCGCAGGCGCTCAGAACCAACTACAGATTTTCAAGATCGAGTTCGGGAGGACTATCGATCAAATCGCTCGGTTTACCTACAGTCCCAAGTTGGTTGTTGGCATCGAGATAAATTTTGTCTTGCAGGATTTCCTGCACCACGATTTCCATTTTTTCATCCGTTACCAGTTCGACCAGCGGGCGGGCACCACTATTGAGCGCGACTAATCGCTTCTGGATTAATGTGGAGAGTTTGAACCGACCACCGACCTTGTTGACAATCTCTTCCTCTTTCAATGCTTCGATCATGTTGGATTCAATCCTCGACTGGTGAGTATGTCACAGACTTCGTCGACGGCTTGTGGAACCGTCTCATTAATGACCTGGAAATTGTAGAGGTGACTCTGTTGTAGTTCTCGCCGGGCCACCTCAAGCCGACGGCGAATGGCTTCTTCCTGTTCGGTACCTCGTCCCCGCAGCCGACGCTCAAGTTCCGCCACGCTGGCGGGGCGAATGAAGATGGTCAGAGCATTCGGATAATATTGCAGGGCCTGCCTGGCACCAGCTACGTCAATCTCCAAAACAATCCACTTGCCCGTTGCCAAGCCAGAGCGTACTTCCTCTAACAGCGTACCATACCAATGGCCCCGACCGTAGACCTCCATACATTCGAGGAAATCGTTTGCTTCTTGCCGCTTGGAAAATTCTTCGCGGCTGAGGAAATGATAATCCCGGCCGTCGACTTCATCTGGCCTGGGGAGGCGGGTTGTGGCCGAAACGCTTAAATTGAGCCGATTTCCCATCCTTTCAAGGACTTCTTTCAAAACAGTCGATTTTCCAGCGCCCGAGGGGCCTGACAGTATGACAAGTTGTCCTGGAGCAGTATGAGTCACGAGGGGGGGGAGGGGAGTGAATTGCGGGAAATGGGGTCTTCAAGGGATGAACCTGGCACCTGCGGGGCAGCATCGGTTTATTCGCGGCGGAGTTTGTCGGTTTTTCCAGTTACTCCACATTTTGAACCTGTTCGCGAATTCGTTCCAGGGCCGCCTTGATCTGGACAACGTGTTGCGAGATTTCAGTGTCGTTGGACTTCGACCCAATCGTGTTAATCTCTCGGCCCATTTCCTGAGTGATGAATTCGAGCTTGCGGCCAGTACTTTCAGGCAAATTGATCGTCTTGGCAAATTGGTCCAGGTGACTTCGGAGTCGCACAATCTCTTCGGAAACGTCTCCCCGTTCGACAAAGAGGCTAACCTCCCGCACCAGATCAGCTGGCCCAATGGAAACACCGAACTCCTGGAGCACTTTGTTCACTCGGTCCGTGAGTCGCTGGCGATAGCCCTCGGCGACCAGAGGGGCTCGCAGGGCAATTTGGTCCAGGTTTGTCGGAATAGACTCGCATTGGTGGTGCAGGTCGCTGGCCAGTGCTTGCCCTTCTTCTGCTCGCATGTTGGCCAAGTCGTCCACGGCGGCGCGGACGACCGGTTCGATGACATTCCAATCTTCTTTGGGATCGAAGTCAACGGACTGCTTTTCAGTAATGACTCCCGGCAGCGTGAGCAGTTTTTCCAGATCAAGGGTAGCAGTTTTTCCGTCTTGTTTTTGGAGGGTCTCCAACTGGTGTCGATAGGATTCAAGGACTTCGGTGTTAATACGGTAGTCTTCTGACGACGTTTCGCGATCAATGCGTAAGTTGAGTTGGACGGTTCCGCGCCGAATGCAGTTTCGGACAATCGACTCGACATTCGATTCGAGGCTGCCGTATCCGTCACTGCAGCGGAAAGAGAGTTTAAAGTGTCGACTATTGACGGAGCGAATTTCGACAGCGATTACCAAACCCTGATCGTGGGCGCGCGCTTCGCCAAATCCGGTCATGCTCAGTAGTACGCCGCGACTTGTTGCTTTGCTTGGTCCAGGCATCGGCAGGAGCAGGAGATTTTCCCGCCTCCTTGTTTTTTGTGGATTTGCGAGGTTTCTCGTGGTTTTTCGCAGCTGCGACGTGCCAGCCGGAGTGATCTGTTCGGCGGCCTGGGTGCGCCAGGTTATGCGCGACCAACGCCTTTGCGAAAAGCGTTATTGATCGGTACTGCTACTCTTTGCAGGGGACTCGCTGGCGGGCGCATCTGTCTTTGCAGCAGCAGGAGCATCGCTGGCAGGTGCAGATGCGTTACCCTGGGAGTCACCTCCGCGTGGCTCGACGGTTTCGCCCGTCTCACTGGATGGATTGGTTGAACTGATCGTGGGGGAGGCCGTGCCTAGCGCGTCACCGCGATGTTTCGACCAGTATGCGGCGGAAACGCAAATGATGATCCAAAGTGTGGCAACCACGATCGTGATCTTGGTGAACACGTCTCCCGCCTTGGCCCCGAATGCGCTGGAGCCACCTGCGCCACCTAGTGCCCCGGCCAGGCCACCGCCACGTCCCCGCTGAACGAGAACTAACAAAACTAAGAATATGGCCAGTAGAGACAGGATGATTGCGAGTAGAGAACCCATGAAAAACGTGACTCCAGTTTGATGGATTTGCCAACGGTTGATTGGCTTTGGTATTTTGAAATTGGTTTTACGGTATGCCGTCAGGAATTGTTTTTCAGGGCTGTTCCAATTTGGGCAATGCCCAGGAATTCATCGGCCTTGAGGCTAGCTCCTCCAATCAACCCACCATCGACGTTGGGCTGCTGAAGCAGTTCCCTGGCGTTGCCCGGTTTCATACTCCCTCCGTAGAGGATTCGCACCTTATCCGCAACGGTTTGATTGTACCGCTCAGCCAGCAGCCTGCGAAGGTCAGCGTGGACTTCTTCTGCCTGTTTTGGAGTCGCCACTTTCCCCGTGCCAATGGCCCAAACGGGTTCATAGGCAATGACGATTTGCAAAATCTGCTCTGGGCCAAGTTCTGCCAGGGAACCTTCGATTTGGCCATGGTTGACCTCGCTTGTGAGGCCTGCCTCACGTTCGGAAAGCAGTTCCCCTACACATACAATCGGGGTGAGGTTGACCTGAAGAGCTGCGATGACTTTGCGGTTTACGTCGGCATTGGTCTCGCCGAGGACATGACGCCGCTCACTGTGGCCCAAAATAACGGCTGTGGCCCCTGCGTCGACCAGCATCGCACCACTTACCTCACCGGTAAAAGCACCTGACGGTTCGTGGTACATGTCTTGACCACCAACCGCTACAGGACTCCCTGCCACTGCCTGGGAAACCACGTTCAGGTAAACGTGGGGTGGGCAGAGAAGCAGGTCCACCTCATTAAATTCTGGTGCGCGTTGGCAAACTGCCAAGGCCAGTTCCCTGGCGCCATCGCTATCCAGGTTCATTTTCCAATTGCCAGCAATCAGCAGACGACGCATAGATTCCTCAGTCAGGTATAAAGCATTGCTTGGATGGGTGTTATTTCTCGCTTGCAAACCCCATGGTGAAACGTACACCTTACCCAATGGGTTCCACCTGCGCATAGGACCCGAGAACCTCCAGGCGGACCGATTTTTTTTCTATCGACGCAATTGCCTTGCGGCTGTGGAGGTCTTTCTGGTGACCCACGAATTCAACAAAAAAGAGATACCGGCCCTGACTTCCGGGGATCGGAAACGATTCAATCCAGGTCATGTTTAGTTTGTTCCGTTTGAACACATTCATCGTATCGGCCAAAGCGCCCGGTTGATGGGGGATTTCGAACATCAGGGCAGTTTTGTCAGCGCCGGTGCGAGCGGCTGGGACCGTACCAATCACCGCAAACCGGGTAATGTTATGGGGGTTATCTTCAATATTGCGAGCCAGAATCGTCAAGTCGTAATGCACTGCAGCCCGCTCGCTGCCGACTGCCGCGATGCGCCGATTAGCCCCCGCTGAAACGGCTGCTTCGGCAGTACTGCCGACAGCGTGTGGGGCGGCGCTGGGCAAGTGTTTGGCAAGCCAGTTTCGACATTGAGACAAAGCCTGTGGCTTGCTGTGGATAATTTCAAGCTCGTTTTGCCGGCCAATTCCCATCAGGCAGTGGTGAATTCGTAATGGTAATTCACCGCAGATCCGCAGGCTTGACCGCGAAAAGCAATCGAGCGTGTCCGTGACACGGCCATCTGTGGAGTTCTCCATCGGTACCACGCCGAACTCCGCTTGTCCCCGTTCCACCTGCTCAAAGACGGTGCTGATCGTTGCCACCGGGATCAATTCGGTGCTCTCTCCAAACTGTTCCAATGCTGCCAGATGGCTGAATGTGAATTCGGGGCCCAGGTAAGCCACCTGCGTTGGGGCTTGGACCGCCCGCGAACCACTCACCACTTCTCGAAAAATGGCCCGGATTGACTGATCGTTAAGCGGGCCGCTATTTTTCTTGACGGCATGTTGGATTACCTTTGCCTCCCGCTTGGGATCATATACCGGTTGTGTGTTTTCTTGCTTGGCGTTGCCAATCGTCTGGGCGATTTTTGCCCGCCGATTGAGCGTATCGAGAATCTCACCGTCAAGCCGGTCAAGTTCACGTCGCAGCGCGGCGATCGGTTTGACCGATTTGGGAGTGGCCCGCGAATTGGAGTTTGCTTTGGTCTCGGTGGGGGTTTTCTTCGTTGCCAGGTTTTTTTTCTTGGCCGGTTTTTTTTTCTTCGCCATGGGATTCCTGAAACCGCAAAAGGTCAAACCGTGAGTGTGATAACTTGGAGGACGTGCCTAAGCCATTATGACGCATCAACTTGCCCTGTCGGGCCTGTCAATTTGGCAGGGGAGGGTGCTTGGTTCGGGGGGCCCACCTGGGTAGGTGCAGCCAATCTGACAGAACGCCAATCGGCCCAGCCGGGACTCCACCGGTCAAGGTTAATAACCTAAGTCGTTGCCAATATACAATTTGCAGTAATCCTCGTCGAGGGTGCCTGTTGTCGGCACGGGCTTTGCTGCGAAGCAGGTTATGGTCCTGCGCGCCGGTGGTGCGACAGGGTCCATCGGTTTGAACCCCAATCAGTCTTTGACTGGACATTGAAAGACAAATAATCGTGGCGACCGCACGCCGCATTCCGACTGAAGAAAAGGAGCATCGATCATGGCAACTGGAGAAAAAATTATCGGTATCGATTTAGGCACGACCAATTCGGTTGTTGCAGTGATGGAAGGTAATGAAGCCAAGGTCATTCCGAATCCGGAAGGAAATCGATTGACCCCAAGCGTGGTTGCCTTTACCGACAAAGAAGAGGTGTTGGTCGGTGAACCGGCTCGTCGCCAGGCCGTCACCAATCCAAGCCGTACGGTCTATTCGGTCAAGCGGTTTATGGGTCGACGGCATAGCGAAGTTGCCAACGAAGAAAAAATGGTGCCCTATGAAATTGTGGGTGGTGCCGAGGACTACGTAAAGGTCGGAGTTGATGGCGAGGAATTTACTCCTCCAGAAATTTCAGCCAAGACGCTTCGAAAGCTGAAGGAGGCTGCGGAGGCCTATCTTGGCCACACAGTCAACAAAGCGGTTATCACGGTACCTGCTTATTTCAACGATTCACAACGCCAGGCGACGAAAGACGCAGGGCAAATCTCTGGCCTGGAAGTTGCCCGAATTATTAACGAGCCAACGGCTGCCTCGCTCGCTTACGGTTTGGACAAGAAGGGTGAAGAGACCATTTGCGTCTTCGACCTTGGTGGTGGAACGTTCGACGTGTCTATTCTTGAAGTGGCCGATGGGGTCTTTCGAGTTATTTCCACCAACGGCGATACGCACCTTGGTGGCGATGACTTTGACGAGGCCTTAATCAATCACGTTGCAGGCGAGTTTCAGCGTGAACAGGGCATTGACCTGCGGAAAGACCAAATGGCTTTGCAGCGACTGCAGGAAGCATGCGAAAAGGCGAAGAAGGAACTGAGTTCGCTGCAAACGACCGACATTAACCTGCCATTTATCACGGCCGATGCGACCGGTCCCAAGCACTTGCAAACTACAATTTCGCGCGCCGAATTTGAGAAGCTGGTTGATCGTCTGGTTGAGCGCGTCGAGGGGCCGGTTAAACAGGCCCTGGCAGACGCCAAGCTGGATCCTCAGCAAATCGACGAGGTGGTTTTGGTGGGCGGGTCGACACGGATCCCCAAGGTTCAGGAAACCGTCAAGCAACTCTTTGGCAAAGAGCCTCACAAGGGAGTGGATCCTGACGAGGTCGTCGCAATTGGTGCGGCTATTCAGGGTGGTGTGCTGTCGGGAGAAGTCCAGGATATTTTGCTGTTGGATGTAACTCCCCTGTCGCTTGGAATCGAAACGCTGGGTGGCGTGATGACCAAACTTGTCGAACGCAATACGACCATTCCAACCGAGCGAAAAAATGTTTTCAGCACCGCCGACGACAATCAAACTGCAGTTACAGTGCGAGTTTTCCAGGGAGAGCGGGAAATGTGTGCTGATAACCGGTTGCTAGGCCAGTTTAACCTGGAAGGTATTCCGCCGGCGCCACGTGGTGTTCCGCAGATTGAGGTCAAGTTTGATATGGATGCAAATGGCATTCTTAACGTGGCTGCCAAGGATTTGGGAACTGGCACGGAACAGACGGTGAAGATTGAGCAGTCCAGTGGTCTTGAGCCGGGTGAAATTGACCGGATGCAGAAAGATGCTCAGGAGCATGCAGCCGAGGACAAGAAAAAACGCGAACTTGTCGAAGCTCGTAATGAGGCGGATACGCGCTGTTACCAACTTGAAAAACTGGTCAAGGATCAGGGAGAGAAGCTTGGTGATTCGGATAAAACGTCCCTGGAAGCGGCCATGGAGAAAGTTCGTGCTGCAGCCAAAGAGGACGACGTTGAAGCCATTCGGGCTGCAATTCAGGAAATGGAAACCGCCAGCCATGCCATGAGCGAAGCTTTATATAAAGCGGCAGCGGATGCTGGTGATGGTGCTTCGGCCGCCGCCGGTGGCGATGCTGCTGACGGGGCTGCAGCCGAGGCTGATGACGATGCGATTGATGCAGAGTTTGAAGTCAAGAGCTAAGGCAATTTCAGGCTGTAGCACAGCCGGCGTCGTATGGTATAGGGCGTAGGGTCTGTCGTCGCTGATTTCGTGCTGCGGTGATCCCTGGTTTCAACAGGCGTTAGCAGCTGGTCGAGCCTCTGTGAGGAGTCTTTGCGCTGCCGCTTCGCCTTTCCCGAGAGTCTCTATCGGAAAAAAGAACTATGGCTTTTCGATTTGACAAACTGACGATCAAAGCTCAGGAAGCGGTTCAACACGCGCAAGAGTTGGCGGCTGATGCGGGAAATCCTCAAATTGAGCCACTGCATCTGCTTGCTACGCTGATTGTACAGCAAGAAGGAATCGTGCTTCCGCTGCTCGACAAGATGGGTGTGAATGTAAGTCAACTTCAACAGATGGTTGAAGACGAACGGAGTCATTTGCCCAAAGCCACCGGTGGTGCCCAACCACAGCTTGCCGGTTCGCTGACAAAAATTCTGGAAGGGGCACAGAGTGAAGCTGCAACGATGAAAGATGAGTTTGTCTCGACGGAGCACCTGCTGCTGGCGTTGGTCAAGGTTCCATCTCCTGCCCAGGAGATGCTCAAGCTCAATGCGGTTACGGAGAAAGACGTTTTGGAGGCCCTGCAGCAGGTCCGCGGGAGTACCCGGGTTACCGATCCTTCCCCGGAGGGAAAGTTCCAGGCATTGGAAAAATATGGTATCGATCTTGTCGAGCGGGCGCAGCAGGGCAAGCTTGACCCGGTCATTGGACGGGACGAGGAAATTCGCCGTGTGATACAGGTTCTCTCCCGTCGCACGAAGAACAATCCTGTGCTGATTGGAGATCCAGGTGTTGGAAAAACGGCAATTGCCGAAGGGCTTGCCCTGCGAATTGTGCAGAGTGACGTACCTGAGAGCCTCAAGAATCGGCGAGTGGTAGCTCTCGATCTGGGAGCTTTACTTGCCGGTACCAAGTACCGTGGCGAATTTGAAGAGCGTCTCAAGGCTTTGCTGAATGAAACCACTGATGCTGGAAACGTGGTTCTCTTTATTGATGAACTGCACACGGTTGTTGGCGCTGGAGCTGCCGAAGGTGGCAGCGATGCGGCCAACTTGCTCAAGCCTGCTTTGGCGCGGGGAGAACTCCGCTGCATTGGCGCGACGACGCTCGATGAATACCGCAAATACATTGAAAAAGATGCAGCCCTCGAACGGCGTTTTCAACCGGTCTACGTGGGAGAGCCCTCGGTTGAAGACACGATTGCCATCTTGCGAGGGTTGAAGCCGCGTTACGAAGCGCATCATAAGGGAGTACGGATCAAGGACTCGGCCCTCGTAGCAGCGACGGAGCTTTCCAGTCGGTATATCAGCGACCGCTACCTTCCCGATAAAGCGATTGACCTGATGGACGAGGCCACTAGTCGTTTGGCGATGGAACTCGAGAGCGTTCCGGAGGAAATCGACAAGGTCCAACGGCGAGTGATGCAATTGGAGCTGGCGGCCCGCCAACTGGCCGAGGAAACCGAGGAGCATGCGCGTCAGCGGTTGGCTGATATCAACGAAGAAATGGACGAACTTCGCCGCGAGTTGGCAAGCTTGCGTGAGCAGTGGGAGGCAGAGAAAATTGGACTTGGCGATGTGGCGGAAGTCCAGCAGCAGCTGGAGCAAGCAAAGCTTGAATATCAGCAACAGGCCAACGCGATCAACGAAAAACAGTCAACCAGCCAGGTCGTGGGCGAAGCCGAGTACCAGAAGCTTTATGAGCTGGACACCCAGTTGAAAAAGCTTGCCGGGCACTTGCAGGAAGCCGAGGCCCACCAGAGTGCAGCAAAAACAGCGCCCCAGCAAACTTCAAAACGCCTCTTGCGACAAGAAGTGGGGCCCGAAGAAATTGCAGAAGTCGTGAGTGCTTGGACCGGAATCCCCGTCACCCGCATGATGGAAACCGAGCGGGCCAAGTTGCTGATACTCGAGGAACGGTTGCACCAACGGGTCGTCGGCCAGGATGAAGCGGTCACTGCGGTGGCCAATGCCGTACGACGTAGCCGCAGTGGGCTGCAAGACGCCAGCCGTCCTATTGGTTCTTTCGTTTTTTGTGGGCCAACCGGGGTGGGAAAGACCGAACTCTGCAAAGCGCTTGCTGCCATCCTGTTTGACGATGAGCACGCCATGGTTCGGCTCGATATGAGCGAATTTATGGAAAAACACACGGTGAGTCGATTAATTGGCGCCCCTCCCGGATACGTCGGTTTTGAAGAGGGCGGAAAACTCACCGAAGCTGTTCGCCGGCGCCCCTATTCGGTGATTCTTCTTGACGAGATCGAAAAGGCCCATCGGGATGTTTTCAACATTCTGCTGCAAGTTCTCGACGACGGTCGCTTGACCGACAACCACGGGCATACCGTGGACTTTACCAACACCATTGTCGTGATGACTTCCAATGTTGGGAGCCCGTTGATTCAGGAGATTTCCGCTGAGGGTGGAACCGATGAACAAATGCGGACGGCGGTGACCGAGGCCATGCAGGCCCGATTTTTGCCTGAGTTCCTTAACCGGATTGATGAGACGATTATCTTCCATCCATTGAACCGGGCACAGATTCGCTCGATTGTTGATTTTCAGATTGAGGCGTTGGCAAAGCTGTTGGCGGCACAGCAGTTGGGGCTTGAAGTCACCGACTCGGCCCGGCAGGAGATTGCCAACCGCGGTTACGACCCGATTTATGGTGCCCGGCCGCTCAAACGGATCATCCAGCAGCAGTTGCAGAATCCGCTGGCTACGGAGCTTCTCAAAGGCAGTTTTCCTGAAGAGAGCACCGTGAAGGTCGATTTTGACGGCGACCAGTTTTCGTTTTCGAGTGGCCGCCGGACGGAGAAAAATTCGTCGCTTTTGTCGGCTCTATAATGCGGCGGTGGTCTTCGGCCAGGCGGCTCTTCCGGCCGTCCGGCAAAGACTGCCAAACGACCAAACGACCGCAGATTGCCAAAAGACCAAAGTCCAGCCTAGGTCGGCATGGTCAAGAGGGCTCTCCACCGGAGCAGGCCGAAACTCGGAAGCAACCGGCGGCTTTAGCGGTCGACTTCTTCCAGGTTCCAATTGGCGATCAGCACTTCCGCGCCGGGGCTGATTGACCGCAGTTTACGGGCGATTTCAGCTTTTTCGCTCTTGGTTGCCTTCGGCAGCCGGTTTTGCAGATGGGTGAGCTGGCTACGGCGATGCCGACGCCGTTTGATTTCTTTTCGTCTTTCGCTACAGGGCACCGAGATTACCTCTGGGATTTAAAAGGATTTAAAATAAGGGGCGAAAAGTCGTGTCGATCTGGAACCACACGACCATTCCTTGTAACTTAGCGGGCGGTGGGCGTCAAGGTTGTGGTAAATTGCCCGCCACGACGGTCGGGTGGCAGAGTGGTCGAATGCACCGGTCTTGAAAACCGGCGTGCCGCAAGGTACCGGGGGTTCGAATCCCTCCCCGACCGCTCTGGGGGTTGGCGCCCAGATGCGCCGTCTCGCACGCAGTCGCGTTCTAAAGCACAACTCGTTGTCTCGCCAGGGAGTTGCGCTGCTTTCTGCCAACGGGTGCCATCAGGTGCGGCTGGGTGCTGCGCCTCATTTTGCGCCTCTTGTGCGCCTGATTTTGCGCCTCCTGTCGCGCGGTTGAAATCATCATCGGTAACCATCAGGTAGTGTTTGTTGGCAATCTTTGTCGAGTGGCCCAGCCAGCTCTCCAGCACGTGCGATGGATACTCTCTGGCCAGGTCGGTTTCACGACTAGCCCGAAGATTATTAAACGGCTTAGGCCAGGGCTTAACGCCTGCTCTCTTGATCAGTCGTGTAAAGCTTTGGCGCAGGTTACAGTTCCGATAACCCTTCGGCCCAATTGCACGATTTCTGATGTTGTCCGGCATGACGTACTCCGCGCCGTCAGGTGCAGCTGCAAAAGCCTCGGCCAGTATCGGCTCCAATTCGGGGAACATCGGGATGATGCGACTTTTTTTGTCGGGGTATCGCTCCAATTTGGGGACGTCCACAAATATCCGTTTCGTCTCGAAATTAACATATTCCCACCGGAGCTCGATCACCTCGCTGGGGCATCGCAGTCCACCGTATCGTGAGAGGGCAATGATGGTTCGCCAGGTGCGATCGCAGACGGTCATCACCTTTTGTATTTCTTCATCGGTGACATGGTGTTGTCGACCGGGCTTCATAGTTGCGACGATCGACACTTCCGAAAACGGATTGGCTGAAATCAGCTCGCGTTTTAGGGCATCACGAAAGAACATTCTGGCATGTTCCAAGCGTTTTTTGATCGTAGTGGTTGCTAGTCCTTGGTTAAGTAGTGCCGCCTTGAAGTCGTCCGCGTGGCCTGGGTTGATTGTCTGTAGGTCGCGATCAACGCCGAAGTGGTCAATCAGATTGGCTATTGCTCGGGACCAAACATCTTTAGTGCTGTCCTTTACGTTTTGATCGCGGTTTAGGTAGGTTGTCAAAAAGTTGCCCAGAGTGGCTGCGGGATCCTGCCTAGAAGCAGTGCGTGGTGGAATCAAGCCCTTTTCCACCAGTTTGCAGTTACGAATTCGCGCTGGAGTCTTTTTCAGCACTAGTCGGTGTCTGACAGATGTAATAGCGTGTAATTTTCTCGGATCCTCGACCAAAGCGGGCGAAAATACGCTGCGCGAAAATCAGACTTGCACTAGGTGTTGTTCTTGCAACAACTTGGTCACGTCGATTAAGATTGTTTTAGCTTTCGTGCGGCAAGCACCTCATCCAAGTCATGCGCGGAGATTGTTCTTGAGTCATTGAACTAACAGACTTGCCATGATCCATCATCGCACGCGGGGTTTTACGCTTATCGAACTGCTTGTCGTGATCGCCATCATCGGCATCCTCATCGCCTTGCTTCTACCAGCAGTTCAGTCGGCCCGCGAAGCGGCTCGGCGGGCACAATGCGCCAACAACAGCAGGCAAATTGGGCTGGCCTGTCACGAATTCTTGGAGGCCCGCACGATACTCCCCTACAGCGAATTCACTTGGGCGGACAAGTGTGATCCGGCAAGTGATACGCTCAGAGGGCGGCTCAATGCGCGAGAAGGTGGGAACGGGACCAGCTTTTTACTCCTTGTCTTGCCGTACCTCGAGGAACAGCCACTCTACGATCGGTTTGTCAAATGCAACGCCTTCGAGGGGATTTTTGCCCGCACCCGTGGCCTCAAAGGGGGTTTGGGTCCGGACGATCGCATCTGCCTCAGGGAACTTGTGCAGACGGTCGTGGAGAAGTTTCACTGCCCAACGGACGATTTCGCCACCGGATTGGTTCGCGACCAACCCGATTGGGTCGGGCAACCTCTGGCGCTCACCAACTACAAGGGCAACACGGGGAACACACTGGTTGTCAGCCAATTGTTTAGTTGGAATCCTCCGCAACCTGGCGAACCGTGGGCGCGCGATCGGCACGGAAGCGACAAGTGCAACTCTGGCTTGTTTTGGCGGAACGATTATCTTTATAAGAAGCCGCGTTGGCAAACCATGACCGACGGTTCAAGTCATACATTTTTGATCGGCGAAGCCCTGCCCGAGTTCGATCAACATTCCTCGTGGCCATTCGCCAACGGACCATGGGCGACCTGTTCGATCCCTCCGAATCACTACAACGGGCTCTCGTCCCAACAGTTGGCAAACCTCAGAAAAAACCATATTGAAAGCCTTGGCTTCCGTAGTCGCCATCCAGGCGGCCTGCATTTTGCTTTTGCGGACGCCTCGCTTCACTTCATCTCCGAGTCGATCGACATGTATACGTATCGGGCGCTGAGCACGCGACGCGGGGCAGAACCTTCCAGTAACCGCAATTTTTGATTGCGATGGATCCGACGATGGACGGTAAGAAGACGAATTGCTTGTCAAGAATTTCTCGCCGTGTCCCCATGCATCGTCGCCTCGCCTGCGTACTGTTCGTGTGTGCCTCGCTATCCTCGCTGGCTGGTTGCCGTGAAACGCTGGAATCGACCGTCACAGGTACGGTCACCTACAAGGGACAGCCTGTGCCGCTGGCTCTGATGAATTTTCATTTTCAGGGGCGGGGTGCGATGGCCTATGCGATGACCGAGAAGGATGGAACCTATCACGCCCTCACGGCTTCGAAGGTTGGGTTAAAGGACGGGACGTATCGAGTTGCAATCGAGGCAACTACGATCGAGATTCCCAAACGCTATGGTTCCATCGAATCGTCTCAATTGGAAGTCGTGGTCCAAAGAGGGAAAAACCAATTTGATATTGAGTTGACTGACGAATAGACGGTTTGTGGAAGTTCTCGTGGGTCGCACGAGTCGCTTTGAAGCGCCGCCTTGGTCGGCCACCGTGGCGATGCGGATCGCTTGATCTGGCAACGTGAAGTATGGTGGGCCGCCGCTCATCTTTAATTAGGCTGTTCCAAGGAAAATGTGGGGGCCCTACGTCAGTCGTGATCGTAAGCCACTTACCAAGTTGCGGATTCGCGTTCGAGTCATTTACCGCACGGCAAAGTCACCTTGTTGCGGCGTGCCCTTGGGAGGTATCAGTACCGGCTGTCTCGACATCGATCCGACCGGAACGATAGGGTTTTGCACGATTTTCAGCGGCTATCCTCGCGAACCGAAGCTGTTTGAACCCTTCTTAAGCTTGACCGTGGGAGATGAGACTTGGGTGCTTGTCGCGAAGCAGGGGTCCAAACCAGGTAGCTGCGAAAACGGCAAGGAAACTCGAGCGGGTAGGGTTGGTCAAGTTGCGCACATTTGTTTTTAGCAAACCCATTCTGCTACAACGTCACGAACGGTCCCGTTCACATTCGTGACCTCCAGGCAACGATGCTTCACTTGCTGGGCATCGATCACAGGCGTCTTACGTTCCCATTCCAGGGACTCGATCACAAACTAACCGGCGTGCTGCCTAGCCGCGTGGTCGAGGAAATCATTCCCTGAGCAAACAGCGGTCACTGCGTCACCGCCCACGACGACCAGATCGAGAGCGTCATCTGCCGGCGATCCGATCGATTCCTCCCCTGATGGAAGTGCTCGAAAATCGCCGGACACTCAGTGCTCCCACCGTGACGGGAGTAAATCCACCGACTGGCGTGCACAACGCTCCATTCGATAGCCGATACAGCGTTCCCGAAGTTCTTTAATGAGCTTTACCAAGTGAGTCACCAATCGCCCAACAGCTCGCTTTTGGCGCGCGTACTGAGAGCGCGATAGGTGTACCCATCGATCGATTCAGAGATGTAGTGGACCGCCCCGTCTGCAAAACAAAAATGGGCGCCACCGGGATGGCGGGACCGGAAGCCGAGACTCTCCACGTGGTTCGACCGCAATGTCGCCAGCTGTGCATTCGACAGCCCAAGGAAGTGGTTTAGAGGAATGGAAGTTGTGGCCCAAGGACCATTGGAAAACGACCACGAAGAGGCTTGATCAAATTCGGGCAGTGCCTCACCAATCATAAAGGTGTGGCTCGTGCCGTCGGTGATGCCTCGCCAGCGCGGCTTCTTATAAAGATAGTCGTTCCGCCAGAACAAACCTCGATTGCACTTATCGGTGCGGTGGACATCGATCGGGACATCGTGATTGGGAAACCATGGCGGTGGCCAAGCGAATCTACGGGTGATGATGAGTGTGTTGCCAGTGTTTCCTTTGTAGTTGGTTACTGCCTGAGGTTGGCCGACCCAATCGGGTTGGTCGCGAACCAATCCGGTGGCGAATTCGTCCGTTGGGCAGTGAAACTTTTCCACGACCGTCTGCACAAGTTCCCTGAGGCAGATGCGATCGTCCGGACCCAAACCCCCTTTGAGGCCACGGGTGCGGGCAAAAATCCCCTCGAAGGCGTTGCATTTGACAAACCGATCGTAGAGTGGCTGTTCCTCGAGGTACGGCAAGATCAGGAGCAAAAAGCTGGTCCCGTTCCCACCTTCTCGCGCCTTGACCTCCCCGATGATCGCATCACTTGCCGGATCACACTTGTCCGCCCAAGTGAATTCGCTGTAGGGGAGTATCTTGCGGGCGTCCAAGAATTCGTGACAGGCCAGCCCGATTTGCCTGCTGTTGTTGGCGCATTGTGCCCGCCGAGCCGCTTCGCGGGCCGACTGAACTGCTGGTAGAAGCAAGGCGATGAGGATGCCGATGATGGCAATCACAACAAGCAGTTCGATAAGCGTAAAACCCCGCGTGCGATGATGGATCATGGCAAGTCTGTTAGTTCAATAACTCAAGAACAATCTCCGCGCATGACTTGGATGAGGTGCTTGCCGCACGAAAGCTAAAACAATCTTAATCGACGTGACCGAGTTGTTGCTAGAACAACACCTAGTGCAAGTCTGATTTTCGCGTAGCGTATTTTCGCCCGCTTTGGTCGAGGATCCGAGAATTTTTCACACGATTACATCTGTCAGACACCGACTAGTGCTGCGTTGTTTGTTAGCCGCGATCCTCATCGCTAGGGTCGACGCGATGCAGGCAAACATCGTCTTCAACGGAGGCGACGCACGACGAGCCGCCGACCGGTGAACGCCATTACGACGACACTCCGTCACGGCGACAATTGCCACGAACCGCCGCTGCGAAGGCAGACAAAACCAGCAGTGACAGGGAGAAGGTGGTCGGCTCGGGAACGGCGGCGAGTGTAGCTGAACCGCTGCCGACACCTGAGTTGCCGAAGCGGTCCCTCCAGAACATGTAGTCAGCGGCTCCGACAGGAGTTCCCAGTAGCGTCGGGTCACGATTCGGGAAGTCGACCACCTGCCCCTCATTGTCACCGAACACGGTATAATCGGCCGCGTTGACCATGCCGTCGTTGCTGTAGTCGCCGAGGACGCCGCCAGTGTCGCAGTTACTCAGACATTCGATGTTCACCTGCAGGCCTACCCAGTCATTACCGTTGATATAGATATCAATCGCATCACCCGCTAAAAGGTGCACTTCGATCTGATCGGTAAAGGCACTGGCCGCGCCTATAGCTTCTGTATTTTCGAATGGAATATGGACCATCATGCGTCCAGGAGTAGGAGGAGTCGTGTCGTAAAAAGGAGGAGACCCGTAAATCATCAGCATGTCCAAATCCAGGGGATTAGTCACCACCTCTCGACCGGCGTACCCACCCCACGTTACCCTGTAATCACCCTCTACGTCAGTTGTCCAAACGGCACCGGTGAAGCCAAATCCGCCGACGTCCCCCGCCTGATAGTTGGTACACGGGGCGTTGTTACTGCACGGGCCCGGGACTGCGGCAGCTGAGTCGAAGACCGCCATCGCTGACGCAGCGGCAGGTTGGATCGGGTTACCGAAGGGGCCAGCATCTGGTCCATTCCACCACATAACACCATCATGAGGCAGTTCGACATTGGAGCCACCCACCGACGAAGGACCCTTGACCGCAGTCGTATAATGTGGCTGTCCGCCTCCTGCACGGAATCCCCAGGTGGCCGTCCCGACCTGAACGGGGTTCATTGCCGTGGCAAGATTGTCTGGGTCCGGGATACTAGCACGCAAGCCATCGGCAAGGTCCCAGCTTGTGATTTGACCGTTGGCAACAGTGCTCCAACTAAACAAGGACACAATAAAAAATGATGCAAGAAGTCTCAGCAAATGCTTCATTTCTTTTCTCCTAGCGGTAAGCTCTTTTCAAGGCAAGAAGTCATCCATTCGTCAGGATGAAAACTGCCGGTTTGAGGAACTTGTCAGCCACACAAGGCACTTTTCGCAGTCTGTAACCTTCCTCTTCGGACGATCAATAAACGGCGCGGCATTGATCTCGATTGTCGGGCAACGGCCACCACGGTTTGGCACTGCAGTGGCCGCTACTTCTAGGTGTCTCATTGAAAACAATGTGACTATTATAACAACTTCTTCCACCGGTATTGGTCAAAATCGTCAATTCAGTCGCCAGCCTAGCCAGTCCCAGCCTAGCCAGTCTCAGCCTAGCTTTTTGGCACAACGCTACGTGTGCGACGCGTCAGCAGCTGTCCTCCGAGACCGAGCAGTGCCAATCCCATCGTGGTTGGCTCTGGTATCTGTTCAATGCTCAAAATCAGGCCTGCCCAGTCACCGAGTCCTCGACCGTTGATATAGAGATCAACCGCACCACCCGCTGCGAGGTCGAAGATTTCGGTGTTCACGATTGCCTTGGCCGCGCCAAGATGGCCTTCCTGGGTAAACGAATTAACAAAGGGACCGTATCGACCACCGGGGTGAGCGATCGTGTTGTAATAGGGAGCAGGCCCGGCAAACAAAACCATGTCAAGTTCGCGAGGAGGATCATTCACAAAATCTCGGCCGGCGTATCCACCCCACGTCACCTTGAATCTACCCGCTACGGAAGTTGTCCAAACGGCACCGGTGTGGGTATATCCGCCGACATCGCCCGCCCCATAATTAGTACATGGGCTAGAGGCACCCTCGGGGGATAATTTCGCCGGAGCGCCCCGCAACTTGAAGTCAGTTTCGACATCCCGGAACCTTCCACGTTTTTTCTGGCGATTCTCGGCGTACTTGCCGTGTCACGTGCCGACAAACGTCCTGCCTACTGTGGCACAACGCGTTGTCCCAGTGTGGAACAAAGCAAATGTAAACCACGTTTACAAAGAGGTTGTCGGTCGTTGTGTTGCGCAACTGGGTCACCCCATGTTTTGGTGTAGCCTCTTTTTTTGTGCGCACTATTTTGCGGACAACTACGGACCCTACACGCACCCCTGGGGGGTGCGGGCAAAACCGTATTGCTGGCACACCTCCAGATCAGGCGCCTACAGAGGCCCTTCTAAGGGCCTCTGGTAAGTGACTGTGTGGCCTGCTGAAGGAGTGCTTCACGTACACTGGCCGCCAACTGCGGCCAGAGGGTGATGAGCTCCCCAAGATCAGCGTCGACCGCAACTAATTCTGCACAGCGTGCGTCGTATTCTGCGTCCGTGTTTTGAAGTCCTCATCGGTCACCTGCCAGTCGTGCTTCTGGGCCACCCTTTCGGAGTGCCCCAGGAAGGCTGACGCAACGTGTCCAGGAAACACTCCGGCAAGCTCTGTGGCCCTGCTGGCACGCAAGTTCTGCCACAACTTGGGCCAGGGGGTGACGCCTGCTCGCTGAGATGTCTGATCCGAAGGCTCAGGAATGTCAGCCAGCGTACCCGGCTTCAACTCCCTTGTTGCTAGTATCCGAGGTGCTTGTGAAATACCTTGAGTACGCCGAAAATTATTACTTGGGAGGAAACTCTAGTAGCAAGGAATTCCGAGCCATGGTTGATGCGGTTGCACCCGTGAATGAATTTTACGGTGATTCCCCGGCAGATGAGTTTGGACCGCTTTATCCGCGCGATCGCCCAGATAGGTGAATACATGTTGATCGACGGTATAGCCGATAATTCTTATCGAAGCTAGGGATCGAACCGAGCCGTCGCCCATACATCCGTTCATGCCACTAGAATGAGCGGAACCAAAGCAATAGCCCAGCGACGTTTCCTGGAGCTGGTGCGCACCTGGAGGAATAATGGCGCCTGCCGATACGCCCAGGGTCACATGAACCGGCGTTCTGTCTGAATCCGCCTGCAGTGGAAAAGCAGTCGAACGGATGATGTCCGCATCCCAGCCATCGGTCCAGCCCCGGTCATCGTGCCATTCACCTCCCTCATACCCATCTCCACTACCGAAGGCCGGACCACTTTCGATCGTATTTCCTAAACGCTTTTCTCCCAACATTAACGTGTTACTCAAACCGTCGAATACGTCCCGGGGTTTCGCAGCCCGAGTAACACCTGGGACAAACGCCGATCCATTCCACGAACCGCGAACGATAATGCCCCGCCAGACGGTGTTCGGCATCGCGCGACCGCGTCCATCACTTGCGGCCGAGCCGCTCGTCCATCGCTGCCAGAATGAATCCGCCAATTGAGGGTAGGCAAACTTCTCACTGCCATGAATGAGATCGCTTGACAAATAGCCGGGCGTGGCACTGGCGTAGTCATTTAAATACCTGGCAGGCGCACTCGGCGCTCGGGTCACTGGTCGTCTCGATGGACAAAAATACAACGCGACGGGTTCACTCTGCAGATCGAGAAGATTGTTCACATCATCATGCAGGACGTTCTGCTCCAGGTAAGGAAGTATTTGATACATCCAACCCACCAATTGTTTTTCCGGCCCGGCGCCCGGCACGTAAGTAGGCCACCCGCCATAACCACCGGTGGGAAATCGTCCGTACGCATCAACCAGGTTATGTACCGCCAATCCCATCTGTTTCACATTGTTAGCACACTGCGTGCGGCGTGCGGCTTCACGGGCTGACTGCACTGCGGGCAGAAGCAGCGACACTAGAATTCCGATGATGGCGATCACCACCAACAATTCAACGAGCGTGAAACCCTGTAGGGGCCCGGAGAAGCAAGCATGATGTTTCCCGATTATGTTTTCGCTTTTCTGGCTAAGTACATGGCGTTTTACGTTATGGCTGGTACGATCGACCATCACAGGTGCGTCGGTATTGACCTGCGCATAGCCACGCTTACCGCTGGTACTATCATCGTCGAACTTGGAGACTTCGCTCGCTTCACGGATCTCACAAAACTTGCTCGCTGAACCGGAATCAATCCGCGCGTCTGCGGGTTGGTACGAAAGCAACGCACCGAACACATCGCCAAACGGAGCGACTGCATAGCGGATTGATTGACAAGGAACGACGGATCGAAAGAGGTGAGAGGCCAAGGAGTCCACGTCTTGATGGGCTCGCGAGTGTGACTGGACGTCGGCACTCGTGTAAAGAATATCATAGGCCGCAGACGCGCTTTCTGGCGAGACCTTCGTCTGGTGAGCTCGGATAGCAGAACGCGCCCCTCGAGTATTATTCGAGGTCCACCTGGAAATCGATGGTTCGTCGGATCGCCCGCTCCGCTCTGACACATGGGCAACCGCCGATCCACCAACGATCCGACTCATCAACCGGAAGGTACCAATGCAAAAGTATATCACTGCTTAAAAGGCCCCTTCATAGTCAAAGCCTCGCCTGAGATCCACCGCCGAATGGGAAATTCTGGCACGGTTCATTGGGGAACCATTTGCCGAAATGTGGCTTCATCGACTTCCGCAACCACCGTCATGGAAGACACAATCCAGCGACCCGTTTCGATGCCAGATCGTTCATAAGCAACAACGTCGGGTAATTCACGTCCACCGTAGACGACGACGTATGGCTGACCGTCTCGCGGTGAGGTAAACAGATCCTCTATCGTGTCGATGCCGAACGCTGCAAAATGTTCGAGACCTTGTGCTTGAATGAACTCTTTGAATTCGGCATCGCTCACCGGTGGCCTTCCGCTATTTTCAGACGTAAACATCCGGTACATGCCGGCCAGTGACTGGAGATTCGACCCTCGGCGATTGACTTCTTCGTGGGCCCCCGGTGAACTGCATCCGGCCAATACACTCCCCATAAGCAGCACGACCAGGAACGGTCCGAAAGGAAGCATAAAGAATCGGTACACGAGGCCTTTTCTCACAATGCGGTGTCGAAGGTTATACGATGGGCTTCCGAGCCTCATGCACCACAACGCTTTTTTTCTAGTGCTTTAAAGTATCACATTCGGAGCAGATCGACAACAATAGCCGGACTTGCCCATTTGTGAATAGAACGATCACTTGACACTTATGGGTCTGACCTGCCCGATGTAGTAAAAACCATCCCAGAACCCACCACCCTGCTCTTAGCCCTCTTGGCCCTGGTAGCCGCACCGCTTCGAGTGCGGTGCGGGTGAGGGCCTGTGCGGACCGCGTAGCGGTGTATCATCCCGCGTTTTCACCGGGACTGGTTTTGGCTAAATTGAGGACGAGCAACCGCTCAATCACACTTGCAAGTCAGCCCATTAGCTTTGCGCTCGTGGTCGCACCCAGTGGCGGCCAGAGTTTCGCCAAATGCTGTGCACGAGGGAATACGATGTTCGAGATCGAATGTCTTTGGGAGTGCAATGACGGTCTTGGAGAGTCGCCGCTCTGGTCCGCCGAGGAAACTTCTCTGTACTGGTGCGATCACGCGGGCCCTTCCATGGAGTTGGCTGGCCCGCGGTGGCCGTCGATAAAGCGATTGAATGTCGTGACCCAGCAGCGCGATGTCTGGCGCATGCCCCAACAAGTGGGATCCTTTGGATTTCGGGCAACCGGCGGATTGATCGCGGGCACAAATTCAGGATTTTGTACCGTCGATTTGGAAACCGGCTACATAGAGCAGATCGTCGATCCCGAAGGGGATAAACCGCACAGTCGTCTGAACGATGGAAAGATTGACCGTCGTGGACGCTATTGGTGTGGCAGTATGGATGATCAGCTGAAAGACAAGTCGTCGTATATCTATCGCTTCGATTCCGATTTTACGTGCCACAAATGCGCAGCAGACTTTTCCTTCGTTTGCAGTAATGGGATCGCCTTTGCCCCGGATGACACGCGGATGTATTTCGGCGATACGAAAGGGAGCACGGTCTATGTCTTTGATTTTGATATTGACGAGGGCCGCATTGACAATCGCAGACCACTTTTTTCGCTCGAAGATCGAAAGCCCGGGATTATCGATGGTGCGACGGTCGATGCCGAGGGGTATTATTGGTTTGCCTTGAACCTGGGAGGCAAAATTCTGCGCATCGACCCCGAAGGACGACTCGATCGGGAAATTGACATGCCTGTCCCCAGCCCGACCTGCGTTACCTTTGGCGGAGACAATTACGAAACGCTTTACGTCACGTCACAACAGGCCTTCGTGACCCCGGAGCAACTGGCAAGGCATCCACAGCCGGGAAGTCTGTTCGCAATTCACGGGCTCGGCGTACGAGGCCTGCCCGAACCGAAGTTCGGCGCCTGAGGCCATGATTTTCGCCGCTATCAAGGTGTTCTGGAACTCGAATCACTAGCGAAATTCAAGACGGCGCTGGAGTTTTACCGCGAGTTGCAAGTCAACGCGAGCGCGAACTGAACAAGGCGTGCCAATTTGATAAAATCCGTTTTTGGCACTCGTTTTGGTGGTGGACCTGGGATAGCCTTCGACCACGGCCTAGCCGATGGCAGTTCACTACGCGAGTAGTCCCGTGACCACTTTCCCATGCACGTCGGTCAGCCGATAGTGGCGGCCCTGGAATTTGAACACCAACCGTTCATGGTCGATTCCCAAGAGGTGCAGGATGGTTGCCTGGAGATCATGGACGTGGACAGGGTTGGCGGCCACCGTTTGGCCGGGGGGTGGGTCGAGTTCAAGAGACCGTTAGGCTGGGAAATCGCCTGTTTCTGCGTGCACATTTTTTCGCATAAGTAGGGTTCCGAGGATTGATCACGCGCAGGGCCTGCGCAATGTCCCACAGTGGGATGTCGCGTTGTTCCAGTGTGGAACATTCGAGGAGTGACCGGTAGACAGAACTACTTTCGAGGAGTGGAGGGTAGACGATAGGGGTGTGCCAGACCCCTATTTTTTGTGCGCACTATTTTGGAGACAACTAAGGGTACTTATTGCACCCTAGGGGGGCGTGGGCAAACTCCTGCCTCCGGCATGCAACACCTCCAGATCAATCGCCCGCAGAGGCCCTCCTAGGGGCCTCTGTTAAGTGATTGTGAGGCCTGCTGAAGGAGTGCTTCCCGTACACTGGCCGCCAACTGCGGCCAGAGGGTGATGAGCTGCTGAAGATCGGCATCGATTGGACCGTTTTCTGTGTCAACTGTGCCGGATTCTGTGCCAGTTTTCTGGTAAATTGCGTATTCCCCGAGGTTTTTGGCAAAGGTTCGAATCCCTCCCCGACCGCTCTGGGGGTTGGCACCTCCTGGCACTTGTGTGCCTGCTGCTGATCGTGGGCTGCCGCAGGAAACAAGGCCAGATCGAAATCAGTGGACAGGTCAGTTGTGATGGGCAGTCTATTCAGCAAGGAACACCATTGCCTTTCTTCCAGCCGCCGAGACGGGGGTTTAGTATATCGAGTGGACGTGGCACCCGGCCCAAAAAAGGTGGTGATCGAAGGTCACGAAAAGATGGGTGAAAAGCATGTTGGTGATCCAGGAAATCCACTAGTTCCCATCGTCAAGCAGTATTTGCCCGTATAATACGGCTACCGACGCGATACTAAACTGACTTTAGATCTTTCGTCGGGTAACGTGGTCTGCGATTTTAAATGGAAAAAATGTCCCAATGCTTCATTCGCGACCTCTTCTTCTGCTGATCCTCGTTGCCGTTGTATTCTCCCCTCTGCCGAGGACCCGGGCCGAAGCACCGCAGTCGGTCGAGCCGTTTCCGCTCTCTCAAGTGCGCCTTCGAGAGGGGCTTCACAAATCGATTCAACAACGGTCCGCCCGATGGATATTGGAAATTGACCCACAGCGGGTTCTGTCTCTTTTTCGCCTCAACGCACAACTTCCTACTGAGGCCGAGCCGCTTGGTGGCTGGGAATCGGAGGGACACGTCCTGCGCGGAGCATTTGCAGGACATTATCTTTCCATCTGCGCTCAGCTCTACGTGGCGACTGAGGATCCTGTGTTCAAGGAGCGGGCGGAGATTGTTGTTGCCGGATTGGCCGAATGTCAGCGGGTTCTCGGCGACAGTGGTTATCTGTGCGCCTATCCGGAGTTGGCATTTGACTACGCCGAAGCAGGCGAGCCCGGTCGGCAGGGAATTTCCAGTGTGCCGTACTACACGGTGCACAAAATCATGCGAGGGCTTTACGAAGTACACAAATATTGCCACAGCCAGACGGCGCAGCAGGTGCTGTTGAAGATGGCCCGCTGGGCGGATCGGCGTTCGGTCCGGCTTCCCGAGGACCGCATGCAGGACTTTCTCAATATCGAGCATGGGGGAATGGTCGAGATCTTCATGGATCTCTACGCTGACACCGGTGAGGAGGTTTTTCTCCGC
The DNA here is from genome assembly GCA_965243695.1 of Lacipirellulaceae bacterium. Classification (GTDB taxonomy): domain Bacteria; phylum Planctomycetota; class Planctomycetia; order Pirellulales; family Lacipirellulaceae; genus JAKVCB01. The sequence goes on from CBDEWC010000047.1 coordinate 477,490, forward strand.
GCCGCCAGGCGGTTTGAGCATCGGCGGATCATCGACCCGCTTGCCCAGAGAGATGCCTCGATTCTTCTCCATCTGCACGGCAACTCCACGGTGCCGAAGATTCTCGGTGCTGCGCGCGCTTACGAGCTGCTGGGCAACGATCACGATCGCCAGGTTGCCGAGTTCTTTTGGGATTCTGTCGTCAACACGCGGTCCTACGTCACCGGGAATTCCACCAACAAGGAGCATTGGGGCTACCCAAACCAGCTGGCAGGCGAGCTGGGCACCAGCACGACCGAATCGTGTGTTGCACACAACATGCTGAAGCTCACGCGGCGGATGTTTCAGTGGCATCCACGCGCCGAGCTGATGGATTACTACGAGCGGACTCTTTATGGGCACATCCTGGCCGCTCAACATCCGACGACGGGCGCGACCATGTGGTACCTGCCACTCGAGTCGGGCTACTGGAAGTCGTATCCCAGCTACATTTATCTCTGCTGTACGGGAACACTCAATGAGTCGTATGCGTCGCTGGCCGACAGCATCTATTTTCACAACGACGCGAGTCTGGTTGCCACGCAATTTGTTGCCTCGGAGCTTAAGTGGCCGGAGAAAGGACTGACGCTCGTTCAGGAAACGGAATTCCCGGAGTCACCACGGATCAAGTTTACAGTCCATCTCCAGCAGCCGGTGGAGTTTGATTTCCAGTTGCGAATTCCCGGCTGGGCAACGGCAAATAATAGATTGAGATTCAATGGCCAGCCGCGTGATTTCCAGCCCAAGCCGGGTTCCTTTTATTCGCTGGGACGCACCTGGCAGGATGGTGACACCGTCGAGGTGGAGTTTCCCATGCCGCTGCGGGCCTGGCCCATGCCCGATGATGATTCCTTGATGGCGTTTCTCGCGGGACCGGTAGTACTCGCTGGCCAGCTGGGTGCCGATGGAATGACCGAAGCCATGATCGACGGGCGTGAGCAGCCTCACGAGCACCAGCCGGCGAGCGCTGCAGTACTTGTGTCCGAATCTGGTGAGGTGAGCGACTTGTTAAAACCGGTTGCTCAGCAACGACTTACCTGGCAAACCACCGGGCAGGCAAAGAAGATCAAGTTCGCGCCGCTCTACCGCGTTCACGGCGAGCGGTACGGCGTCTATTGGAATGTGGCGACGAAGAAAGATTCTTCCCCAGATGACGAACAATCAGACATTCACCCGGCGAGCATCTATCGGACCAAACTGCCGGCTGTCGGCCACGATGGAATGACGACGCGTGTAGATCTCGCCGCCTCCATGCATCTGGCCGCACAGAACCTTATTAATGGCCTTGATCCGGACAATAACTATTTTCCACGCCGTGCCATCAATCTTGCCCGCAACGATGGTGAACTCATTGGTTCCTACGACGGATGTATTCCCCATCATGATATCGGACGCTGGTGGGATGCGCTGCTGCGGTTGGAAGCTGCTACCGGCTATTCGATCCCCAAGGAAATTGAAGAACCCCTGCTGGGATCTACCAAGCGGTTCTTTGACAATCCGCTCCACGTGATGGTTGATCCTGATCGTCCAGATCCGGTTGTCGATCAACACTCCTATCGCGAACACCTGCTGGCGCTCAACGGCCTCATCCAACGTCGCGATTCGGCATGGGCCAGGGAAAAGTCTGCGCAGATGATCGGGTCGCTTCTCGCGGGCAGGACTCCGCACAAGTATCCTGACCACATTCTTTCCGGCCGGTTCATCGAGGCCTTGGTTCGGAATTACGAGATTACCGGCAACCCCGATGCCATCAGGCTTGCCAAGCGGTATGCCCAGTCGCACATCGACAATGTGACCGCAGAGGATGGCAGAATTCCGCTTGAAAAGGGCCACACGCATTCTTATCTCGGTACACTTCGTGGCCTATTGCTCTATGGCGAAATCTCCAAGCAGCAGCGCTACGTCGACCGAGTGCTGAAAACCTACCGAAATGGTGTCACCGAAAAGCTAATCAAAAAAACAGGGTTCACTGCACACGAGATCGAGACGCAAAATGGCGAAGATGCCTCCAGTGGGGACGTGGCCCAACTGGCGCTCTGGCTAGCAACACGTCACGGCCAGCTGGACTTGTTGGATGACGTGGAGCGAATTGTTCGTGCCCGACTGTTACCCTCGCAGGTCATCACTGCCCCGCCGATAAAACCGCGCAACGATGGCAAGACGGGACCCGTGTTCGATCTCACTTCGCGTCCGGACCACAAAATTGTGGCTACCGCCGATGCTTTCCGTGGGTTAAACGAGCGTATCATCGGTGGATACGGCGGGTGCCATCCTCGTCCGCACGGATGGAAGACGGTGACCCAGGACGTTACGGCCGCCATCATTCACACGTTAGTCGATATCTACCAGCACATCGTCGTGCGTGAAGAAAATGGCCTCAGAATACTGTTTCATTTCGATTATGCCGATGACGACCTCGAAATCACATCGGTGCGTAACAAAGAGGCACAGTTGAACGTTTTACTGAAAAAAACAACCAATCTCTTCGTGCGAATACCAGGTTGGGTTCCGCGTGAATCGGTGAGAGTTGAGGTAGCGGGACAGCCTGTCGATCCAGAGTGGCAGGGCGACTTTCTCTTCTTGGCCAAGAACAACTTTCCGGCGGAGGTCACTCTCCAATATGCATTGCCGCTGGTGGAAGAAACAGAAACGACCGCTGGCACGGAATATCATGTCGTGTGGCGGGGGGATGAGGTAATTGGAATTCGGCCGAACGAGGAACTCCTTCCCTATTATCCCAGCTGGACGAAAGAAATAAGAGTGAAAGAATCTCCGGCTATCGAAGTGCACGAGGAAACGCGCGTCGATCTTAAGGGCCGGATGGAACTTGCCGGTCAGAATCTCGTCAACATGTTGCACCCGCAGTACGACTACCTCCCCAGTTTTCTGATACTCGTTGAGCCAGACTATCGCTTTGAGCGGCAAACATTTTTCATGTCGCACAATATTGGCCGCTGGATTGATGGGATGTATCGGCTGGAAGATGCGACGGGATATGCAGTGCCACAGCATATTCAGGAGGCCATGCAGACGAATGTGCGCGCGTATTGCGACAATTCGGATGATCTGTTTCTAAGGCCGCTGGATAGGTTTCCCTATGAGGAGGGAGACCTCATGTGCTTTCATTCATTGCGCGAGCAACTGGGCGCATTGCATGCGTTGGCGAAATTCAAAAACGACGACTGGGCCCGAGACCGAGCCCTGCGTATGATCGCGGCGCTAGATCGGTTGCTGCTGCCGGAAGACCAGTGGCAACCACGCTCCACGGTTTGGGACGTCCCGCGCATAAAACGGTATCAGGAACAAGGCTGCACAGAAGTCTTTTGGGGCTGGTCCCCAAATCTGCAAGGATCTGAGGGGCGATTGATCGAGCCGTTGCTCTGGATCCACCAACTGACAGGCGATGACCTCGCCTTGGAGATGGCGGGCCGCTTTGCTCGTTTTCATCTCGAGTACTCCACTCGGCCAGATGGGGATTTTTACGGCCGCGAAAATCTGGCGGGCCACAATCATTCGTACATGGGAACGTTGCGGGGGCTGCTGTATTACGGGCAAGTTTTGGGCAAACCTGAGTATGTCGATGCCGTTGCCAAGACCTATCGGAAAGCGATACCCCGTATCGTCAAGCATTCCGGATTCACGACCCATGACCTCCACCGCGATCACGGTGGTGATACCTCGTCGGCAGCCGACGTGGCCCAAATGGCACTCTGGCTGGGAATTCACCACGGACATCCTGAATGCCTGGACGACGTGCAGCGATTGGTTCTGTCGCGACTTTTGCCATCTCAAATCACAGAGACTCCTTCCCTCAAGCCCAAGCAGGAAGACCGTACCCCCGGCACGATGGTCCTGCCCGACAAGCATTTTGCCTTTGTGGATTACCCGGAGGATGTGGAGCAGTTAATTATCGGGGCGCTGGGCGGCATTTATGGTCGAGCCCACGGAGGGAAACTTTGCGTGACTGATGTGACCTCCTCCGTATTGAGTGTGCTGGTTGATGTTTACCAGCACATTGTTGTCGAGAATGACCAGGAGGTTCGCATTAACTTTCATCTAGATTATGAGAGCGACCTCTTGCGATTGAACTGCGTGCGAAAAGACAAAGCGTATCTCTCGATCGACGCAAAGTCCAACAAGCCCCTGCTTATTCGCGTCCCAGGCTGGGCACCGGCGGATTCGATTCAATTGTCTGTGGACGGGCAAACGGTGCCGCTCGTCTGGGAGGGAAAGTACTTGAGAGTCCAGAAGCAGTCGTTGCCGGCGCTCGTCGAGTTGATTTACGATCTCCCGATCGAAAAAGTGCGCGAGAAAGCGGGAGGCAGCGAATTTGAGATTACCTGGCGAGGTGACGAGATTGTGGGAATCTGTCCGAATACAGACTTTTTTCCGTTCTTTCCGACCTCCCCTGGTGGATAAGGTGATTTGCGCCGGGGCGCGGTGATTAGCTATCGTCCGCCTGGCCGACGTGCGGCGAGTAGCTTGGCACGTAGGTATGTGATTTGATGAATTCAGGCAGGTCAGAGGGCCGGTCTACCGTGGCATGGCCTTGGTCAAAGATCACTTCGGCTACTTTCGAGGCGACGTGCGCCGATACCTCCCGAATGCGATCACGCGGCGGATACAGTAGCCCGAGGTCTAGTTCCTCTTGGGTCAATGTTTCGGCCAACGCCTGGGCAGCGGTGAGGAACATCGGTTCGGTGACCCTCTTGGACTTGGTCGCATAGACCGCCAGACCCATGGCCGGGAAGATGTACACATTGTTGCCCTGGGAAGGCTCGATCTCGTTCCCATTGACCGTGATTGGCGGGAAAGGGCTGCCGCTGGCGAACAGGACCTTGTCCTTGGTCCCAGCGTAGGCCTCTTCCGCAGTACACTCGCTGTGGCTGGTGGGGTTGGAATAGGGGAAGATGATCGGACGGTCGTTGACTTCGCACATTGCCTTGAACACGTCGGCGTTGAAGGCGCTAGCGACCGTGGAGACTCCGATGATCGCCGTGGGCTTGAACTCACGGATCATTCCGGAAAAATCTTTGGTCGGTTCGTGATCGGTAGCGAAGGGACGCTGGAAAGTCTCCAGCGTGTCGGTTCGTGAAGTGGTCAAGAGGCCATCGATGTCGAACATCCGGATTTGGGAGTAGGCGGTATCTTTATCGAGTCCGTCGGCTTGCATGGCCTGGCAGAGTAGGTCGCCAATACCGCAGCCTGCAGACCCGGCTCCCAGGAAGAGGATCCGTTGATCCTTCATGTTCTCACCCTTGGCTCTGCAGGCGGTATAGATGCCGGCCGTGGCAACCGCCGCGGTGCCCTGGATGTCATCATTGAACATGCAGAACTGGTCCTGGTACTTCTCCAGCAGCGGCTCGGCATGATGGATGTTGAAGTCTTCAAACTGGATGCAGCATCCGGGAAAGATCTTCAGAATCGCGTCGGTGAATTCATCCAGGAAGGCGTAGTAGGTATCATTGTCGGGCCGAGACTGCTTCAGGCCCAGGTAGTACGGGTCGTCGAGATACTCCTGGTTGTCGGTGCCCACATCGAGCATGATGGGCAAGGTAAACTGCGGAGGGACGCCTGCCGCTGCGGAGTAGAGGGCGAGCTTGCCGATGGGAATGCCCATCCCATTGGCGCCCAGGTCGCCGAGCCCAAGAATTCGCGATCCATCGGTGACGACGATGAAACGGACATCGGTCTCATTCCAATGTCGGATTACCTGCTCCAGTTTTCCCTTCAGTGTGATGGGCAGGTAGAGGCCGCGCGTGGCACGAAAGATGTGACCAAACTGGAGACAGGCATCACCTACCGTGGGTGTGTAAACCAGCGGCATGTACTTGTCCGGCTTGGAAATGAGCAGACCGAAGTAGAGCGTCTCGTCAACATCCTGCAGATGTGACAGGTAGACATATTTGGCCAGGTCGTCCGTGCATGCATCACACTGAGCCGCAGCTCGTCCAATACGGGTTTCAAGTGTTTCAACAGCGGCTGGAAGCAGGCCGTCGAGATGGTGCGTGTCACGCTCTTCGAGCGTGAATCCAGAGCCCTTGTTGGTCAGCGGATTGCGTAGCAGAGTGAATGCTGTTTCGTTATTCATGGCCTGACTTTCCATTCGTCTTGAAGCGTGTTCTACCGGTCTCGTCGACAACCCTGCCGCGTCTGGACAGCATCGTTTCTGACCGATCTCTCGTCAAGGGCTTCAGTCTGCCCAGCAGAGTCTTCTTGCCTCTTGCGCCCGTTTGCTACTGCGGAACCCCCACCGCTTCTCCCCTGTGGATCGAGCCGAGTTCGTTGATCAGCCGGTAGTCGATCGTCTCGGCGAAGAAATGGGCACTCCCGTCGCCCATCAGGAAATGAACTCCGCCCGGGTGGTCGCTCTTGAGTCCGCAGCCGTTCCCTGCGCAGCCGGGCGCGTAATACTCTCCTTCGGGCGGGCACCACAGGTCAGGGTGTGTCGTGTTGAGTGGAATCTCAGTTCCGGCGATGGAAAAATTCGGCGCATACGTCGACACGTAAACACACTGGCGAGGCAGAGTTTCCCCGCTCATCAAGGTGCTTGACAGGCCGTCGGTTACCTCCTTGAACTTGCGCCGCAATGGCGAATGTTCAAACATCCCAACCGACCCGTATTTGCTGCCGGCGGCGCCACCGAACCAGCGGCCATCACAACAATAACTGCCTTCGAAATGAAACTGAGGTGGGCACCAGTTGGGGTTCCCTTGGTCACAAGTATCGTAGGCGGTGGGTCCTATCGACACCGGATACCAAAGGCCGAGTGCAACCTTGGGATTTATCCCGGCCCCGACGCTCCCGTCGTTGCGATCGTCAAAGACAGGGTCACTTGCTCGCTCGGCACTGGGGCAGATGTAGGTTGAAACCGGGATCTTTACCAGTTCACTATTGGGATAGTCTCTGTTGACGACGGTGAAATCCCACTGGTCGTAGATGGTCTGCTGTTCGATATAGGGAAGCAGCGACGAAGCCCACACTGGGCCTGCGGCATGTACATCCCAGATGCGTTGCCCCGTAACGGGGTCCTTCTGCGACACATCGCGTAATGTTTCCGCGGGCAGACTTTCATGACCCGATGCGCTCGGTGCGCAATGAACAATTTAAATACATTCGCAACTTTGCCCAACGCCCCAAGCTGGTGATGCCGTCGGACATTTGCAATTCGCCCACCCGCCAGTCGATGGCCGATGACGAATCGATTTGGAGTGCGCGTGCTGATGAGGAATTGTATGACCTGACGGTTGATTCGGCCGAGACAGACAATCGCCTGGGGGATCCCAGCTTGAGCGAGGTCCGCGACCAATTGCGGCGGCGACTTCAGCAGTGGATGCAAGCTACGAACGATCCCTTGCTGAAGGGGCCGATTGTGCGACGCTCCTCCGCGAACTGAAATAGGCCGCCGCCAACTGGAATGCCGGGTCCTTGGAAGCTGCGGCTACTTACCAATTTCCAAAACCTGCATTTTGCCCTGCATGCGCGGCACGTCGATCGGCGTGCCATCGATCTTTATCGTGATTGCAGATGGATGGGACTCATCGAAATCAGTACGCCGCACGAGCAACCGCCCGCCAAGGCGAACCGCCGAGACGATCGGAGTTTGCGATCCGGGCACGTCAAACAGAACCGGATACCCATTTTCCAGCCACGGGGAGTACTCCAGCGACTCGGCCCACACTTCGTGTAAAGGCGGAACCTCCCACTGCGCACGGGTCCCCCGGCACCACAGGAAAAACGTATCGGTCCCTCGCAGCAGCATGTGCCACAGCAGTTCCTGGTAGGCTGTCTTGGTGAGCGGACGGATCGAATCGTCTCCGGGATCTGGCTCGTAGATGGGCTCAAAATGCACGAACGGCACGATGGGAATACCGTCAGGCGTATGGGCACCCGCGTTGGAAGCGACCCGCAGCATGTTGTAGATCCAGCGGTAGTCCGTAGAGGGAAAATCGTACCAGAGATAGCCACGGGCCCACGGATAGACGACCGGCATGGCGAAGGTGTAGCCGGTCAAGGGGAAATCGTCGAACCACTGGCGGTAGTGGGCCCGCTGGTCGGTCAAATGCGGCTGGTAGTCGGCAAACTCCTCAAAATAGTCGTACCAGTAACGGTACCCGTCGTGCGGATAGACGCCGTAGTTGCCGACCAGCGCCTGCGGATATTCGCTAAGAATAGGGTTGGCGTAGCACTCCCTGGTCGCCCGGCTCCGCTCGATCCGCACGGCTTTTTGAAAGGCCTCAAACGTATCAATCTCCGCGATGTTCTTGCGGCAGACCTGGCATCGCCTGGCCGCCTCCCAGGCGCGGTTGACCTCCAGGGGACCGTCGATCTCCCAATCCCCAAAGACGAAATCGAGCGGGACGTCCGCCTCTTGGTATCCGCGCACGAAGAATGCCACCTGCTCGGTCAACTCGGCATACCGATGCCGAATCCGAAAAGGGCACCCAATTTTTTCGCCGGTGATCGAAGGATCGAAGAAAGGCTTGTCCTGGTCGTCAAGATGGGCGGTCGATGCGTCGCCGTTGTAAAAGGCGTACATGCAGGAGTTAGCGTTAACATAGACCGGCAGTCCCAGCTTTTTTTGGATCCGCGCGATCGTGAGCGCGTCGCGTAACGATTTCTCCCGATTTTCCGGATGCCAGGTGGCGATCATCGCGATCCCGCGGGCATCGAGCTCGCGGATGATCGCTTCTTGAGTGGCCTGGTCGGAAACCACACCTGCGTGAACTGGCCACAACAGTAGCGGCATACGGTTACCGCGGGCCTTGGTGAGTGGCCTGGTACCTTCGAGCACCGATCGGATTGCCGCGGGATATTCGGTGTGCAGGGAAGTTTCCGCACCCGTTGATGATGACACAGAGCATAAGGACGCCGCCATCAAATATCCAATTGCGAAACAGTGACGAAGCACAAGTGATGAATATCCCAGCGGCGAATATCTCAGTGACGAATATCTCCATGTTTCAACCAGGCCGCCGACAGCGTCCGAATGGTCAAGCCTCATTCTCCACGGGTGTTTGGTCATTGCGTCTCTCCAACGGTGCCATCATCCTGCGCGTCGCGCCTGGCGGTTCGCAGGCGGCCGAGCAAGCGGCCGATATCCCAAATCCCCCCGATGGCAAGCCAGATTGTCACCGGGATGCCGATGATCAGGTTGATCCAGAAATTCCAAAAATCTGTCCAAAACCTAGTTGGCAAACTGGCAAGCAGCAGTTCGTACACCGTCACCACCACAAACAGCAGGAACCAACCCAGGTTCTAACCTACCGTAAGAAAGGCGATCAGTCGATCGCCGCGGCTGAACTCGTGAGTAATCCGCGCCGTCATGGACGAGGTTCGTATCTACGACACGGCGCTCAATGCCACCGACAATGCCACCGACAATGCCACCGACAATGCCACCGACAATGCCACCGACAATGCCACCGAGATTGCCAGCAGCTTCACCACCGGCCCGGAGGTGCCCAACCCGATTAATCTAGAAACCGTCTACTTCGAAGATTTTGAGACCGGTTACAGAAACGGCGACCCGGTGACCAACAAGGCCGAGTGGACCGTGGGCAACGCGACCGTGGTCGACAGCCCAGGGGTCCTGGGAGGCGGTACCGCCGCTGGTCTGCCTGACGGTCACGGGCTGGTGCTGGGAGGATTTGCGGACACCACCGAGAACAAGGTGTCGTTTGGCGACGTGACGGCCGATAAGGTCTACATGTCGTTTGACCTGTACCAGACGGTCGATCACCAGCGTGGCCTGACCTTCGACGTGGTGGATGGTCCCCAGGACGCCGTGGACACCGTCTACGCGATTTGGAACCTTTCATCGACCGATGTTATCAATCACAGTACCGCAGGCGGCCGGTTATGCCCTGTGGGCGGCCAACTTTGGCCAGTCGGCAGCAAGTACCTCGCAGGCAGTCCCTGTCCCAGAACCGACCACACTGCTGTTGGCCCTATTTTCCCTGGCTGCCGCGGCACATCGAGCGCGGCGCCAGTGAGGTGGTGGTTGGGACTTTCTGTGCACGGTTTTGCGGGGAGCCGCGAACGAGGAGAGTGAGGAATTCTTCCTCGATACTGGAGGCGGCCTACGCTGGACCGCTGTGGGATTCTGATTTCACCGCGGAGGTAAACGCCGTTGCCAGCCTCGTAACCCAACGATAGGCTGGAATAGATGCTCACAGGAAAAATAAGCTCGCTCAACGCCGACAAGGGTTTCGGCTTCATAACACCCTCGTCCGGTGGCACCGACGTGTTTTTTCATTGTTCGGCGGTCGATGCGGAGTTCACCGAACTGAAGCTCGAACAAGCGGTGCAATACGAACACGATTCTTCCTCTGCCAGACCACGCGCCAAACAGGTATTGAGCGGCACGAAAAATCCGCGCAGAAAAAATCCTCCTGCAAAGCGATCTACCTTGGGGAGCGGGCCTGAGAGGAAATCGGCGGGTACGACAAATCGCAGTGGCATTTACGGCGGTAATCGCAATAATAATCGCCTTGGCCACGGCCCCGGTTCGACGAGACCAAGCTCGCGTCCGCGCACTCCCCGGCCAGAAATCGACTATACGTTTGGTTACATTACCAAACTGCCTCGCAAGAATCCGATCGGCTTTATTTCGTCGGTCGCCGGCGGCCCGGAATACTATTTCGAACCCAAGGATGTCCGTGGCGAGAAGAAATTCAGGCTGCTAGCCGTCGGTGACTATGTCCGTTTCGTTGCTCGTCCCAATGCCGAAAATCCCAAGCAGCCGCTGGCTGAAATGGTCGAAGTCGTGCCCAAGCTGATCGACCGGCAGGAGAACCATCCTCCGCGGCATCCCAAGGCACGGCGGAAGAAGCCAACTTGGAAATCGTAAATCTGGTAGCCGCGGACCAGCCCGCTCAGTCACCTGGGTAAAGGAGTTGGGCCGCTTGGCGTGTTTTCACCTTTCGGCCTTTCTTGTCGCACCTGAAAACCGTCTTGGCTGTCCGTTTCAGGTTCCGCAAAAAGTCGCGTGCACGACTTCCTCTGCCAGTGGGGCGGCTTCATACTCAGCGAACGTTGCCTGTGGGGTGAAGGGGTGCTGCAACACGTCGTTGAGTTGACCGAAGGGTTCAAAGTCGCCTCCGTTGGCGGCCGTGATCGCCTCCTCGATGCGGTGGTTGCGCGGGATAAAGACCGGGTTCGTCTGTCGCATCAAGGCAACGGCTTGACTGCGGTTTGCTTCGTGCAGGTGGGACCGCCAACCGGTCAGCCACGCCACGATTGCTGCGGGTTGTTTGAAAAGGCGAGTCACGGTGTCGTCACAGCCGCTTTCCAGCGCGTCGGAAAGATGGCGGAACACAAGCGTGAAGTCGGCTTCGCCCTCTGTCATCGCTGCCAGTAATGTTTCTGCCATGCTCCAATCACCGGCGTTACCACCTTCGAGGCCAATCTTCGCAGTGAAACGTTCCTGCAGTTCGGTTTCGTGGGTTTTCGCGAACGTGCCGAGAGCAGCTTCAGCGATGGCCACCGATTGTTTTGGATCGTCGTCGAGCAGAGGGACCAGGGTCTCGGCGAAGCGAGTCAGATTCCAAAGCGCGATTGGGGCCTGGTTGGCAAAAGCGTACCGTCCCTGGTGGTCGATCGAGCTGAATTTTTTCGCTGGATTGTAGATGTCCATAAAAGCGCATGGACCGTAGTCGATGGTCTCGCCTGAGACGGTCATGTTGTCAGTATTCATCACGCCGTGGATGAATCCAAGCTGCATCCAATGGGCGATCAGTTTGGCTTGTCGCTGAATGACTCCATCGAGCAGAGCGAGGTAGGAATTGTCGCTGTGCTGTGCGTCGGGATAGTGGCGCTCGATGACATAGTCGGCAAGAACCTTCAAGTTGTCGTTATCCTTGCGGGCGGCAAACCATTGAAAGGTGCCGATGCGAATGTGCGACTGTGCGACGCGGGTGAACACTCCGCCAGGTACGGGGCCCTCGCGGAATACGTTGTCGCCACTTGCTACCGCGGCGAGTGCTCGGGTCGTCGGCACACCGAGGGCAGCCATCGCTTCGGAGACGATATATTCGCGCAAGACCGGGCCCAGCGCTGAACGTCCGTCGCCGCGTCGCGAGAAGGGTGTCGGTCCGGAGCCTTTGAGTTGGATGTCGTGGCGAACGCCATCCTGGCGGACGACTTCACCGAGCAGAATCGCACGGCCGTCGCCGAGTTGCGGCGAAAAACCACCGAACTGGTGTCCTGAGTAAGCCATGGCGAGAGGCTCAGAACCCTCCGCCCGCTGGTTGCCTGCAAGGATGGCAAGACCTTCTGGGGAATCGAGCCTGGAGACATCGATCCCGAGCTCGGTCGCCAAATCGTGGTTCAGGCGGATCATGGACGGAGCGCTGACCGGAGTGGGTTCGATGGGCGCAAAGAAAGCATCCGGCAGACGAATATAGCTATTGTCGAAGGGGATGGGCATTAAAAAAACACTTTTGAGATGGGGTGAGTCAAGAAATCGAGGAAAGACGGGAGGAGTCCTTTCAGGAGCGTGGCCAGCGTTTGACGGATCGCAGGAGGAAAAACACCGAGCCAAGTCCTGGAGCTTATTTCTTTCCTTTGTACATCATGATTAGGTGTGGGCGAATAAGGCCAGAAAACCAGGTCGGGTGCAGGCGAATAAGACGGGAAATCCAGGGGCAGGACGAAAAACGCCCAGGATTTCGCACGGGGCAGGAAATATACATCAACGGAAAATCGCCGTAAAATACGAGTTTTCCGAACACGCAATCTACTCAATCTAGGCTGAGTAACGCAATCGTTTGCCACAGCTTCGTGGCCGAGGGAGTTTTTTTGCCTTTCGGAGGGGGAGATTCTGGGGAGACTCCACCGAAAAAAAATACATCGGGCCAGGCGATGGCGGGGCTTTGATCCGCTGGTCCAGACCGCTATAATCTGGGGACGTGCGATGCAGTCTTTTTTCGAACGTGTTGTTTCGGAAAGCATCGCGGAGTCTTTTTTTAGGAAGTGTGACGAATGGCTGAAGGTACGATTAAACGACTGACGGACAAAGGATTTGGTTTCATTGAAACTGGAACAGACAAGGACATGTTTTTCCACAATTCTAACCTTGAAGGCGTGAGCTTCGACGAATTGCGCGAAGGACAACGCGTCTCCTACACCGAGGGGCAGGGCCCCAAGGGACCACGCGCGGAAAACGTGACGTTGGTCTAGAACCAATACAAGATGATCTGAGGCAACGAAGCCGGTGACTTGTCACCGGCTTCTTGCTTTTGAAGAAGCAGGCCTGCAGGCCTATCTAAAAGGAAGTCTTTTTCCTGGAACTGGCGCCAGCAATCTAGCCATTGTTAACTCCATCCCTGAATTGGCCACCCTCTTTTGGGCCCTCTCCTTCGTTTGCCATGTTTTGCGATTGAAACGTTCATCCCGTTGGCTCGTGTGCCTGTTGAGCCTGGTCATTAAGTTTCTTGCCGTCTTGGCAGCAGCCTGGAGATTCCAATGAAACAACCTGAGGATCAGGTGCTGACGATCGAGCTTGTACCTACGGGAGAGCGGCTCGCGATGTGGCGTACCAGGAACAGCAACGGTATTGAAGAGTTGCAGATGACCGGATGTCTGCCTGCTCATCAGCAAGGTCCGCCTCTCCATATTCACTTTCGTGAGGACGAGTACACAGAGGTCGTTGCCGGCACTCTGTCTGCTTCGGTTGACGGCAAGGATCTTGTCGTTGAGTCTGGTGGTTCCGCTCGTTTTCCCAAAGGCAGCGTGCACCGGTGGTGGAATGACGGTGACGAAGAGTTGGTATTTCGAGGCGTTGCCGCGCCGGCCGTTGATTTGGACCGTTACCTTCAGGCATTGTTCGAGGTGATCAATGCAGCCGGGTCAAACCAGCCGTCAGTCTTCTATATGGCACATCTCATTTGTCGGCATCGGCATACACAAATGGCTTTAGGGGTGCCGCGTGGACTTCAGCGGGTGCTCTTCCCGATGGTCGTGGTCCTGGGGACGTTGCTTGGCAAATACCGAGGGACTGGCTGGCCCGGATGTCCAGAACGATGTACAGGTGGCCCGATAGTCTCGCCGGCTGATGCTTAGCCAGATGCTGCAAGCCATCGGCGCTGGATCCATGCGCGACGAAGTCTGGTCGCATGCTACTTTTTGGCTTGGTATCATTGCCAGGTGACGAGGGCTGACAGCCAACCGATCCAGCAGCACCGACGGCAGTGGCGTTTGCCGCGGCTGCGAGGAAATTGCGCCTATCGGTGATTTGACGATTGGACATAGAAGAGAGCCACCGCTGCGGACGTGGGGAAAACATGCGTGATGCGGGCTACGCATCATTACGGTCAACTCCGTCGGATCAATCGAGGTGAATTCAGTGGCTTTTAACGACGCAAGGATCAGGCCCTATGGACAATTTCGCTTGTAGACATAAGGAGTTTTGTTTATGCAACTCGATTTAAGTGGTCGCAAGATTTTAGTCACTGGAGGTTCTCGCGGGATTGGACGAGCATGCGCTGTGTCGCTGGCGCAAGAAGGGGCGGCCGTGGCGATCAACTACGTCAGTAACGACGCTGCCGCCGAGAGGACCTATCAAGAGTTGCTCGCGATTGGAGTAAAGGCTTACAGATTTAAGGCGGACGTAAGCGACCTTCAGGCGGTGCGCAATCTCCTGGCGGAGGTCAATGAAACCATGGGTCGGATTGATGGACTGGTCCACTCTGCTGGGATCTCTCTTCCTGATGACGCGGCATCCCCGGAAACGTGGGACCGAGTCATACGATCGCACTTGTACAGCACCTATTATCTTTGTCATGAAATCGTTGAAACCATGAAGTCACAACGTTGGGGGCGAATTATCGCCATCGGTTCAATTGCCGGGAGGGGATCGGGCGCTTCTGCCTATTCCGTCGGAAAGGCAGCCCAAAGCCACTATGTTCGAGGATTGGCACCAGCTTTAGGTCCATTCAATATTACCGCGAACGTCGTTTCTCCAGGTCGAGTCGCCACGGACATGATTCCTGGGACGCCAGAGGATTGGGCCGCGTTCGCCCGTGCACATATACCTGTGTATGGCAATCGCGATGACTATCCAGGCCCGGAACTGATAGGAGACGTTGTGTCCTTTTTGGTTTCGGAGCAGGGAAGTTACATCTCTGGTGCTGATTTGCCCGTCTGCGGAGCTGCGCACACGGGTTTATAGTTTGGGGCAGGCACCTGTAAGTTGGGAGTCCACATAAGTTGGGAGTTCACAGAGCCATCCTCCCCATGTTGGGGGGGCGAACTCCTCCCGCACAGCGCACTGCTGTTGAGCGCATAGCATGTATTCGTTCCGATGACGAATGCTTGTTTCATGGGCACACAGGGTGGAATGCCCCTTTTACCGAGTCCAGGTTTAAGTCCGCGCCGAGACCGGGCTGATCGCTAAGCTCCAGGCAATGCCCGCGCCAATTAAGCGGGAATTGGTGAAAGGGGTCGTCGGACGATTTGCAACTGGTGGTATGTTCCAGCCGGAAGAAGTTGCGAACGGTCATTGAAACATGCGTCCCGGTCAGGATTCGTTTGCAATCACCGGCACTGTTCCAGCAGGAGAGTGCGCCTACAATGAACAGTCATTAAGCATGCCGAAATGCACTGGAGCTTTTCTTGAGATTTGTTGCGTTTTTCAAAAACCATGTGGTATTTTCAGCGGCTCTCCTGCTGTTGCCCCGCTCTGCGGTCGCGCTCCTGCCTTTTCCAGCCGAGGCTTTACCTGGGACAGAGATCAGTTCGAACTGGCCCTCCAATTTTGAACCCAGTGGAGCGGCCTGGCATACCGGTCTGGAGCGGTTGCTGGTTGCTCTGGATGATGGCTTTGTAGCCAGTATGGATCTGGACGGTTCGAACCTGACCAGTTGGGCGGTTGGCGGCGACTTGGAAGGAATTACGGTGGCTGACCCCAGCAGCCCTTTTGCCTATGTGGGCCTTGAAAACCCCGACAGCATTCTTGAACTGAATCTCAATACAGGCCAGGTTACCAGGACCTTTGACTTGACTTCTTGGATGACAGGCCCCTCGAATCTAGGCTTGGAAGCGCTGACCTTCGTGCCGGATCCCGATAGTCCAGAAGGAGGTCTTTTTTATGCAGGACTCCAATACGACGGAACAATTTATTCTTTTCGCCTGCCCATTGCGTCGAGTTCTACGGCAACAACCGTCAGTTACCTGTCGACATTCACTCCCGTAGGAGGCCGTACAGACATCTCGGGTTTGCACTACGATGACAGAAATGAAGTCCTGTATGCGATCTTCGACATCTCAAACCGCCTACGCGCCATGGATGCAAACGGTACATTCCTATCGGAGTGGACTCTCGCGGGCCAAAACCAGGAAGGGATTGCCATAGCAGGTGACCACCTCTTTATCACCGAAGATTCAGGCGATGTTGTGCGGTATGAACCTTTTCCTTTTCTGACAACACTGAGTGCTGTCGACTTCAATGACGATGGCACGGTCGACGCTGCCGACTACACCCTTTGGCAAGATGGCCTGGGAGATACTACAGTCCAGGCCGACTACCTGCTCTGGGAAACACACTTTGGCGAATCGATTGCCAGCGGTTCAGAGGCAGGAAATGTCCCTGAAGCAGCCACGTTGCTGTTGGCTGTTGTGGGACTGGCGTCGGTTTTTATGAGCATGCGGCGCACGGTGCGCCGCGTCACCAATCTCGGGTAACCCGTGGTGTCAATGGGTTACATCTTCCGGAGTTGCTCTGAAGGTGTACAGGTCGGCCATTCTCAGGAAGAACTCCAGTCGCACGACGCGGCCTTGTAAATCATCGATGTGGCGTTCTTTCCACCGGACTCGGTGCGAGGTGCTGTCGCCGCGGAACGGAATGCTGTCCTTGTAGTCGAAGCCAGGAAGTGGCTTGCGGGACGAGTCGACAACGCGAACTTTGAGTTCGCCTTGCTTCTCGTCCGGCAAAGTCGTATTGCAATTCACGTGCAGGTTGCCGCCAGGCCAGAGGAGTTTGCGCGTGCAGACAACGCCACCGTGTTCAGGACCGCGCAGGGACACAAAGCCTTCCTTGCGAATTGTCGCCAGGCCAATGCCAACCTTGTGGTTAACCTCATGGTGGGGACCGTCACTGCCCGCGTAGTAAATGTGCCACCGGTCGCCGACCTCGAGCCAGTCGGGGCAACCGAAGATCATACCATCGTCCCACGATCCTTCCGGCCCCAAGCCAATCAATGGGGGGCGACCGGGTAGGCGTTCAAAAACGCGACCATTGCGGCTGATGGCGAGGTGGGTTTCGATCAGTCCGGCCTTCAAGCGGTAGGGCCACACAAAGCCCCAGTAGATTCCACCCTGGTACCGCGTAGGCATGCCATAGAAAAAGTTGAAGCCGTCCACGGCCCCCCCAGGTGTGTCCGTTGCATCTTTCGCATCCGGGATAAGAATGTTTTGTGTCCTCAGCGGCCATTCGGTCCACAGTTCCGTGTTTTCCAGGCGCGCGACCCGTCGTGTTGCTCCACGAGTCAGGTTGTCGGAGTCGCTGTAACGGTCCGTGGCGCGGGTGAACCACACGAAGATTTTCTGGACCGGGTCCCATACGATCGAGGCGTGTGTGTCTGGATGGAAATCGCTTCCGATGGGTGTGATACTGGCAGGATCCCAGTGAATGCAGTCGTTGGAACCGACCAGATTTACGCCCGTCGTCGTCACATAGTACATGACGTACTTGTATCCCCGGCGGTGTTCTTTGGGGACCGTAAGCAAATATTGCGAGTAAGTGGCTTTGCTGTCGGGACGGGGATCTTGCCAGCAAATGTTATTGTCCTGCGAGGCCCTCCACTCGTAAAAGCCCAGGTTGGGTGTCTCCCAGTGGATGCCATCGGTCGATTGGGCGTAGGCAACTGCATACGTGTACTTAAGTGGCTTAAGGCTGTAGTACCAGAAATCCTGGTAGAGCATCCGGTAGAGCTGTGCCTCCTCGTCCCAAACAACGTTCACGTAACCGCCCTGGCCGGGCAGAACCGGATTGGCCGGATGCTTGACAGGCGGATGCGCTATTCGCACGAAGACCTCTTCGCGTTTGCGCAGGGGCCAGCGGTTGTCGACCAGGTAGTCGTCCACAAAGAACTGCGTCGCGTGACCGATTTCGATCGGTTCGGCCGGCAACACGGTATCCGCTTTGGCCAGGGAGAAGAGCGTGGTCAGAATCCCGCTAAAGGCGATTGCAGAGAGAGCAATCCTTGCGTTGTTGGTGGCCATTGGTCGGTGCATGTTATGGCGATGCTTGTGGTGGGCGCTTTTTTTTGGACGCCAAACGTCTCGGAGAAGTTTGGCGTTACGAGGTTGGTATCGGTGATTCGGTTGCAGGCAATGCAATCGGAGTTGGAACTCAGTCATCGATCGTGTCGTACATGGGAGCATAAATTCCCCTGGGGCTCATGGCGACGATGGTGTCGCCCTCCAGCACGAAACGGTATCGTTTGTGATCGACCCACTCCTGTTGTTCGCGTCGAACCAGCGGATAGGTCACGTCCAACTGCGTACCTTTGTTTTGAAGGAGGGTAACCGCCCACGAGCCATCACGGTTAAATGGGATGGGCCTTCCGTCGACGGCAATCTTCAATTTCTCCCAGGGTAACCACGAAGGTTTGCGAAACCAGAGGCTCGACTTGCGTTTCAGGGTGACCGCCACGCGCCCTTCAAGTGGTATCCGACTCTCGACCCGTGCCGAATCGGTTTCGCGAGAGAACGCCATGTTGATTCGTACTGCCGACTTGTCGTCAGTAATGATGTTGTGGTGCACGGCCCATAGACACTGGACTCCACCCTGGGTGATGTCGAGAATGTCGGAGCCCGCTCCGGGGATGTGCCGATCGGTAACCCCCGGAAACCCCCAGCCGCCGACGGCAAGCACGGGAAAAGCCTTAAGTGCTTTCTTCGGTGCTCCTGCGGGCCGATGAAACTCCTGCCCCATTAGCCACTGGCTCGGAAGCACATGGCTCCGCACCATTCGCTCTGCCACCTCAAAATACTGCGGATGTCCCATCTGTCCGAGATGGATCGCAGTCTGAATCATGTCTCCGGTGTTGTTGATCTCTCCTCGCCCGACGATCTGTGCCCGCCAGACATTCTCATTCGACCAGCCGAAACTGCTTCGACTGGCAGCCAGACCCACGTCGAAAATCTTGCGTGCGTGTTCCAGTGGTTCCGGTTCGCCAGTCAGAACGGCAAACGCAGCAAGCCCGTGGACCGTACCCGTGATTGAATGCGTGTGACTTCCCGAGTCCTGGAGTAGCCGGCCATCGTCAGAAAAGCATTGAGAACGCACGCGGTAGACAAAACGCCTGGCAAGTTCGAGGGCTCTTTCGTCATGGGTATGGCGATAGACTTGAGCCAGTGCCATGATGAGCCGGCCGCGATCAACCGTCGTGGCCTGCGGATATTCGAATCCATTTTCTTCGACCGGGTCGTAGCGGAGATCGCCCTGGTCTGTGAAGGCGGCCGGTCCATCCGATTGGGAGTTTGCCGCCAGCAGGGGGATTTGGGCAATCACTTGTGGGCGATAGGCGCCATCCTCGTCGGTAATTTCCAGGAGGGTGTTGAGAAGCTTTTTCAGACGTTCTGTCGCTTGCTGGTCGTCCCGGTGTATTGCCAGTTCGAGTAAAGCCTGGACGGCTTCGCGAATGTTATGGGCCGAACATGCAGTTTTCTTCAGCTTCGGATCGTACGCGGCGGGGAAACCGGCTTCATTGTCTACCGTGGCAAAGAGTACGCCTCTTAGTGTGTTTAGCGTCTTCGGGGGAGTCCGTTTGCCGGTCACCGATTCCGCCTTAAGAAGGCCATCGATGGCACGGCCCACATTGTGGGTTGTGTCCATGGGAAAGCTGTGCCCCCCCTCGCGCACTTCTTTTTCAGGATCGAACCCAGACATGCGCACCGTCCAGCGAACCATGTTGTCAGTAGCCTGCTCAACGTGCCAGGTGAGGTCTGTCGGAACAGGAACTGGTTCTGCGGGCACTTGCTGTAGGCCGGCCCCATGGGTCAGCAAGAGAGCAGCAACCATCCAGGAAGGAATGAAATGTGGTGGGTTCACAGCGGTTCTTGCCTTAGAAGGCTATTTGCCTGGTGGTGATTTGTCGACTTGAGGTGACCACCACCATTCTAGACTGTCCGGTTCGTTAAATTGCCAAATTCGAGTGACATTTTCCCGGAGGAGATCTTCTTTCGTTCCGATTGCGGATTTTCTTGTCGAAGAACACCGAATCCCTGCATCTCATCCCTACATCTCGATGTTCTCACTCGACCGGAGGCCAACAGCGGCAGAGGGTTTGTGTCCACTTGTGCAGTTTTAATTTTATTCGTTGAAGGTCGCGCTGGTTTTTGCGTGATCGTGCCCATGGGTCGGTTGGTGCCCTGGTTCCACCGGTAGCGGAAAACCTAGCAGATCCCCGTTGGCCTGGAATCCGTTTCCATCGGTGTCGACAAAAATCGGATTGCTGATCGCAACCGGCATCAACTCGCCCTGCTTAGGCCCAAAGACTTTTCCCAAATGCCGTCCCTCTGCAGCGGCAACCACAATCAGGTGGGCATCGGTCGGCAGTGACAAACGGATACGGTTGTTGAACTTGACAGACTCGTTCCCAAACATGGTTCCGTGGGAGCGGCGCGTAAAATTAAAACGTTCATCGGGTCGCCCATTGACCAACACCTGCACGCGATTGACATCCAGCCAGTTTGGACACTCGACGCGAATCTGAAGTTCGACCGCACCGGTGGTCGAAAGCAAGTCTTCGCCCGGACCTACGTGGTCGTCGGCGGAAAAAGCGTCGACCTCCATAAATGGCCCGTTCGACATCACGACTTGCCCCCTCTCAAGGGCATGGCAGATTTCCATAAGGTCCGCTTCCGATGGATCATCCGTCGAAGATCGGATGTAATTTCGTAGATAGCCACTTCCGTGATAATTCCGGTGGGCATCGGTGTTGACGACGCCGGGCAGGCGGTAGCCAAGGTTGAGCATCTGTAGCCAATTTTGGATGCGGGGAACTTCGCCTTCGCCTTGTTCGCGGTAGGTGTCTGGCCCTGTGAATATTTCTTCCGGCGGATGAACTTCCATGATGTCGGCGTAGTGGAAAATCTCGCGAAATCCCTCGTCCGGGTTGCCATCCCGGTCGGCGTCGCCCAGCATCTGGGGCGTGCGGGGGTGGTTGACCTGAACCACCTTGTCGCTTTCGTCATCCCACATCGCCAGTCGTGCGATTTGGGCAACAGGGTTCACATGCACCGGTGGTGCACCACCATCCTGGGTACGTGGCCGGTGAATCAGCGGGAACGCATTTTGGTGGTTGAGTTCTACCGGCAACCCACTCAACTCAACTCCCGGGCAGGTAAGTGCCATCTGGGTAGCACCAAAATATTCCAGGTGCGGTTGGTAAGAAGACGTACGCTGATGTTCCGTGCAGGGAATGAACTCTAAATGCTCCGCCAGCAGGTTTAGCACGCGCCCGCGTTGGCTCGTGATGTTGTCGCCTGACTCAGAGGCATGGCTGTGCAGTTCCGAACTGAGCCATCCGGAAGTATTGACGGATCGACGGAGTTGCTCGCGAACGGTGGTGGTTTCGCCAGGCTTGACTTGGATCGTCCTTAGAGTTGCATCGTATTCGGGCCCATGACTCATAAGTAACTCGTATTCTCCCGGCAGCAATTCAACACGAAAAGTTCCATCGTGCGAGTACCACAAGTTGCGAATTCCATGAACGGCCGTGTCGGGTCCAAAGTGGGGATCCTCGACCCCGGTTCCGGAAAAAGCAATTTTGCAAGGGATACCCTGGCCCGCGTCATCGGTGATTTTCCCTTCAACGTAGCCGGGCAATTCCATTTGTACTTCAATCAAGTTGTCTTTGGCGGTTAGTTCTGTGGGGATGACGACGTCGTTACGCCCCTGAGCGGAAACGGTCCAGGTGTACTGCCCAGCGGGTAGCCGTATACGGAGCTGACCTTTTTCGTCAGCGCGTGCCTTGCCGAGTATTTGGTCGCCCTGGGTAACCTCGACATAGGCGCCTGGAACTGGGCCGGCAGGGTCGGTGACGATGGTCAACGAAGTGGCTAAAGTTTCGCCACGTCGCTCGCGCTCGACGGCGTACACGGCCAACGTGTCTGCTGCAGGAATGATGATTCGCTCCAGGATGAACGACCCGTTTTCAGGAACTGTCAGGCCTTCCTGGTTTTTATCCATGAAGTAGTCGTTTCGACCAGAGAGGGTGCCCGGTTTCCAGTCCCCCTCGCGTCGATGCGGACGCGATTTGCTGTTCACCGGCAAAGCGGTATAGGCTGCCCGCCAGTAGAGGTCGTTGCACCACAATATCGGGAACTTTTCGTCGTGGTGAAACACAAACCCTTCACTTCCCTTGGTGTCGCCGTGGGCCCAGGTCTTGTCACGGATTGGCACGGTGAGCGGTTCCTCGGTACGGTTGACCAGCAGGGTGTACAGGGTCAAGTAATCGGCTCCATCGGGCAGTTCATAGGCGACCCAGATGTCCATGCCTTCGATATCGGGCGCGTGCGGAACATTCGGAGTGGCCTTGAATGCCAGCCTTGCCGCACCAGGAGTTTTTTTACACTCTTCAGGCCAGGTGACCGGGCCAGTCAGCGTATAGTGAGCACCAATCTCTCCGAGGGTTCCGCCAACTGGATAGTAACAGGTAAGTTGATCGTTTTGCTCCTCGCGCCGCGTGAGATCAATCACCGATCCACCCACGTCTAAAGTGATAACATTTGCATTGCGCGTTGGGATGGCCTCGGCGACCACTGCAATGATGCGGTCGCTGCGCATGACGTAATCACCATAAATGCAATCTGCCTCTTTGCCAGCGGGGGCATACTCGTCCCAATTTTCCGGGTTGAGTTGCACAACCTCAGCTGCGACAGTCCATTTGGCACTGACAAAACCGATGGTCAGGGTGGCCAGAGACCAAGAGGAAATAAAAAGTGCATTCCGTAGACGATGGCGCAAGCGACGATGCAACATTCAAACAGCTCCATGAATCGTGTTGACGGGTACCGGCAGGTAATTCTAACGCACATGGTGTGACGTCGCAAACGAACCATGCCCAGTAGCACCGCCGCCTGGTGATTATCCGTCATCTGCAGAATTGGCGCACCCTTGCCCACTTCGACTACGCCTTGGAAGACAAGTAGGGCTGGTCAGAATGCTACCTCGAGACTAACTTCAACAGTGGTACTTGCCGGGAGGGAAGGGACTTTTGTCTTGGCTTTCATGGCAACTTGCATCGAAGAAAAGTATACATGTTTTTTGAATATGGTTTCCTGGCACTATGTACGATCGGACTGGCACTCCTTGTTTATCGTTACGACATGGTAGACCGGGAACGGTGGACCATGTTGTTGCTGGCGGTGATATTGGGTATGGCCGGATGCTGGTTTGCCGGATATGCCGAAGACTACTTGTTTGTGCGATTTGGTTTGGGGATCGCGCAAATTGCCGAACGGGCAGTCGTGGTGGCCGTGTGTGAAGAACTCATCAAGTTGTTGCCGATCGTTGGGATCGCGATCCTGTTGCGAAAACAATTCAACGATCCGATGGACGGTTTGATCTACGGCGCCTTTGTTGGCTTGGGATTTGGACTCGAAGAGTCCATTTTTTACCTGGGGCTGGGCGGCAAGAGTTTCGGACTGGTAAAAATGGCACACATTCCAGTGAGATTGTTGTTGCACGTACTTTTTGGTGCGGTCGACGGATTTGGAATCGGCCTGGCTCGTTTTCCGAGGCGCTGGCGAATTTGGCCACTGGTGCTGATCCTCTGCCTGGCCACCAGCATTACGATTCATGCCCTTTGGGATTACTTGTTGTGTTTGCACGAGGCTGGCCGAATCACAGATCTTCTTCAGCGGGTCCTTTCGATCGCTTTGCTGGGAAGCTTGACTTTGGTGTTTGGAGTACTGGTCGTGCTGGGCGCGCGGTGGTCGCGGGAGATGTTTGCACCAAAGAGCCTCAAACGAATTTGGGGATGGCCATTCTCGTTGTGGATGCGCAGGGGCCGC
This sequence comes from Lacipirellulaceae bacterium, assembly GCA_965243695.1. Classification (GTDB taxonomy): domain Bacteria; phylum Planctomycetota; class Planctomycetia; order Pirellulales; family Lacipirellulaceae; genus JAKVCB01. The sequence goes on from CBDEWC010000047.1 coordinate 501,532, forward strand.
TAGTGGTGATGGTGTAGAGAGTCTATTCGGCCCCTTTGTGGTTTCCCTGTGTTGGCGGTGCTAGAGATCATGCGAGGTGGGTGGGCGAAGAATGCTGTGCGCGTCAGGAGGGTCCGGGACCAACCGGACAGGTTTTTTTCGAACAGTACAAAGAGTGGGCCTGGCAGTTCCGGTCGGTGGTTGTTTGTGGTCCCGCTGCGCGGTATATCCGGGGGTGTCTGCGGCCCCAAGGCCCTGGCCAATCATGACGGCCAGATACCAAGAAAAAGCAATCAATGACTGGTAGAACCATGGAATTGGCGCAAGATTTGTGTGACTCGCGTCGGCAGTTGTTGCAATCCTGTCTGGCAGTCGGCGCGGCTGCGGTGTCGCCAAAGTTGTTGTGGGCCAATCCGCCCCGGCGGAAACTTCCAGTAGCGGCGGTCGTGACCCGGTATTTTAAGAGTTCCCACGCCGACGTACTGGTGACCAAAATTCTTGAGGGCTGGAGACATGATGGCCGAGAAGGTCCCGATTTGCAGTTGGTGGCGCTTTATGCCGACCAACTCAAAGACAGTGACCCGGTTCATGACCTTGCCAAAAAACATGGCTTTCCGATTGTCCCGACCATCGACGAAGCACTCACCCTGGGGACGGACCGGCTGGTGGTCGAAGGTGTTTTGAGTGTTGGTGAACACGGTGACTATCCGTACACACCGGACACCAATCAAAAGATGTATCCGAGACGCCGTTTTTTTGATGAAATCGTCAGAGTGATGCAGCGGACCGGCCAGTTTGTACCGCTCTTTAACGACAAGCACATTGGCTATCGCTGGTCCGATGCTACGGCCATGGTCGATACGGCAAAGCGCCTGGAGATTCCCTTTATGGCCGGTTCTTCATTGCCGGTTGCCTGGCGTTATCCGCGAGCCAGCTTGCCGCTAGGAAGCGACATCGACGAGATGCTGTGTGTTGGCCATGGCCGGCTGGAAAGTTATGGATTTCATGCCCTTGAATCGCTCCAGTGCCTTGCCGAAAGACGCCGGGGTGGCGAAACGGGGGTAAAGTCGGTCACCGCGGTCCAGGGAGAGGCCGTCTGGGGGGCAAGATCGCAGGGCCGCTGGTCGCACGATTTACTCGAAGCTGCCCTGGCAACCATCGATGTGCCAACCGACAGTCTTCAAAAGCAGATCGATGAAAATAAATTAACCTTCTATCTGATTGAGTACCGCGACGGGCTGCGGGGAACGGTTGCCATGTTAGACGGGATTGCTTCTGAATTTGCCGTTGCCTGTCGGTTGCGCAAAAAGCAGGATCCGTTCGCCTGCTGGTTTCGCCTGGAGCCTCCGCCGTATGGCCAGTTTGAGTACTTGTTACGTGCCATCGAACACATGTTCCACACCGGGCAACCGGCCTACCCGGTGGAGCGAACCCTGCTAACAACCGGAATTCTGGACCGCGTGATGCAGAGTATCTATCAGGGTGGCATGACTCTAAAAACTCCGGAACTCGACCTTTGTTACCAACCGGCCGACTGGCCGTTTGCCAATCGCGAAGTCGAAAATTTCCCAGGTTGAGAAAATTCCCCAGCTGAAAAGGCGGCTTCCTGAAGTTACCCTTGACGGACACGACAGTCCGGCTGATTGGGGGCGCAGGCGGCCTCTGCTGACAGTGGCAGAAATTCTGGTTTGCGTGGTTCTTAGTTTACCGGTCGGTTCTGTTTTCGATTCCGGGTATACTTACCAGGTACATCTGGCGGCCTTTTTTTTGAGGCCGGACGCATTGCCAGAGTTTCAGCAGTTGTGACTTTTACACAAGGACCAGTTTATGTGTATCGAACCCTCTAAAACGTGTGTCTTGCTTGTGTTGCTGGCGATCGCTTCAAGCGAGACGTTTGCCCAGGCGGCCAAACCGGACGAAAACCAAACCGTTCCACAAGTCACCGTCGTCGAAGGGGGCGAGTCGCACCTGCCGGCAAAAGTGTGTCGCAAGATGATTGTCGGGCCGGGTGTGAATCAACCAGATCCTTTCCCCGGATATGAGGGGTTTGTAGGCTGGGAAAGCCCGGTTCGCCTGCGCGATGGGACCATGCTGGTTAGTTTCAACGCCGGCTATTGGCACGCCTCGCGACCAACGCCCCTGAAGCAAAGTTACATGGACCAGTATCAGTCAAAGTACGGCCCGGTTTTCGACGTTGATGCGCCCAGGGGGGGGCAGGCGATGATTTCGCGGTCGACCGACAACGGCGTGACCTGGAGCAAGCCGGCCACGATGCTCGACACGCCCTACGACGATCGCCACCCGGCCATTACCCAGTTGTCCGACGGAACGCTCATCTGCAGCCTGTTTACGGCAGCCAGCGAGAAAGGCGACTGTGAGCAGCTCGATCCGTCCAAGGGGCCTCGCACCGCCGTGGTGCGGTCACGTGACGGTGGCCAGACTTGGGAGTCCGACCCGCACCGGTTGCCTCTTGTTTTCCTGCAAGAGGCGACCGACGGCCCGCCCCTTGAGTTGCCTGACAAGTCGGTACTGCTGACCTCCTACGGGAGAGACAAAGAGCTGGACCGCTGGGTCATTGGCGTATTTCGTTCCACCGACCAGGGGGCCCACTGGGAGCTTCTTTGGAAGGTCGTCGCCGACCACGCCCTGACCGAGGCGAGCATGGTCCGCTTGCAGGATGGTCGGTTGGTGATGATCACCCGGCCCGAAGGTGCGTTGAGCTGGTCGACCGACGACGGACGATCGTGGACACCGCCGGTTAGCTTTGGATTTAAAATGTTTGCCCCAACGCTGCAGGTGCTTGCCGACGGGACCCTGCTGTGCATCCATGGGTGTTACCACGGGGATCTGGGTGGGGGTGGACTGCGAGCTATTTTTAGCTGCGACGGCGGAGCAACCTGGGTGGCACCCCACAAGCGGTATGGGTTTGCGGTCGACGATACGTACGGCTACTCCCGCAGTTGCCTGATGCCTGACGGTGCGGCCTACCTCACTTACATTGGTACCGGCGGACATCGTTTTGAGGATGCCAGAAACAACAGCATCTGGTCGATCAAGCTGCGCGTGAGGCCCGACCATTCTGGCATCGAACTGGTACCGGTGGCAGGGGGGTGAGCCGTACCCGGCAAGAAATGGCCACCAAAAAACGGGCACGGGCCAGGCTGGCCAGGCCCGCCACTTGAGGCGGCAGGAAAATCTGGCCGCTTGCCTACACGGTGATCATCCGAATGCCCAGCAGCATGAGAAAGATCCCAAACCCGATCCGCATTGCCTGCGGGGGAACGTGGTGCGACACCTTGGTGCCCAAGGGCGCCAGCAACACGGTTCCGGTGGCCATGGTCGCAACCGCCGGCCAGTAGACGTAGCCTGTCGCCCACGAAACGGTAACTTCACCGAGAACGCCCGAGAGGATAAAGGAAACGGTGCCGGCGACGGCCACCGGGAACGTGAAGGTCGAGCTGGTGCCGCTGATCTTGGCCACCGGGAGTCCACACCAGGTGAGAAAGGGAACGCTCAGCGCCCCGCCACCGACCCCCAGTAACCCGGACTTGAACCCGATGACCGCGCCTACCGAGGCCATGACTCCGCCGGATGGCAGGTCCTTGCGCGTGGAACTTGTCGCCAGCCCGGTGAGCATCGTCACCGACACGACAACCAGGATCAGGCCAAAAATCAATGCGAGTGTTCTGCTTGGAAGAAAGTAGGCGAGTAGGGCCCCGGCGATGACCCCCACGACCAGCCCGGGGAGAACTTTCCAGAAAATGGGCCAGACGATGTCACCTTGCCTGTGGTGTGAGGTAACGGCGGAGATGCTCGTGGCGATCATGACACACAGCGAGGTTCCAATCGCCAGGTGCATGACGCCCTGGTGGGCGAGGTGCATGCTCTGATAAATAAAATAGAGTGCCGGTACGAGGAGCATTCCGCCACCGATCCCCGCAAGGCCCGCGACGAAGCCGGCCGCAGCCCCTACGGCAAGCATCAGGAGAATCCACTCGATTATTTCCATGGTTAACTCCTGGCGCACCGTGGTCGCCCCTAATCGCCAATGCGTCTTTGCTGAGGTTTTACGTTTCCGGGGGCCGATGGACCGTGATGATTTTTCCGCAGCTGTTTTTTTCGCAGTCGTATCGCTCTGCGGCCTGTGGAGAAAACCAGCTCGATTTCTCCCGGAAATAAAGCCACGCCGACCCCTCCGGCAGGTACCCACAAACGGCGCGTAAAACGGCCCTGAAGATCCTTTTTTCTGGATACGGGTTGGCGTTAAACTCTTTTGCAGTCCACGCGTTCAAATTGAGCACTGCCATGTGAACATTGGGGTACACACTCACGAAGGGCACCAACTCTGCGGGAGTTGGTCCACAACGTCGGGACGCATCACGATTTCAGCGTAGTTCACGTTTCCCGTGTAGACGTTGAACGAGAGGGCAGAGTCCCAGCGGTTCACATTGTTTAAGACCGGCACGATCCCAATCAAAACGACAGCCAGCGCCTGCGGAATGTTACAGAACCAGGGTGCACCAAACATGGTTTTGAAATCAAAGGCTGGCGCTTTGAAAAAAAGTACCCAGGTTTGTGCGGCCACCGCCAGGCCCCACATCCAGGCGCTGTTGTTCCAGTTGTCTCGGAACGGCCCGATACAAAAGAAGATCACCAGGTGCAGCAGCATCGCCTCGTAGAGCGCGATGTTGCGGAACCGTTTGGTCAGCAGGCCTATTCCAATGAACACTTCAAACAGGGCCGCAAAAATCCCCGCCGCCGGCAGAAATGAAATCTCGAAAGGGAGCAGGCCGGTCAGTGGCTGGACGATGCTGGGAAATTCCTCGTTAAAAAAATGCGTGTTGAGCTTCTGCACGCCACTCCAAAAATAGATCGCCGCGGTAATGAATCGTATTCCTGCCAGAAGTCGTGGCGCATCGCTCTTGCCTGCATGGTGTCTGATGGTGACCAGAATCAGCAATAGAAAAAAGAATTGATAAAACGAGGGCCACAGGCGATTTTGATCTTGCAGGAACAGAATTGCAAAAGTCACCAGGGCCAGCGCAGTCCATATTTTTGATCGCGGCCTGATGGCAACCGCCAGAAGTACCGCCACCAACCAGGCGCGAAAAAATTCATCCATCGGGTGCGGGAAGGCGGGCACGATTCCCCAGAAGGGAACGAGGGGATAAAACGGTCGTGAAATCCAAAGCTTCCAGGAAAAAGCGAGGCAGAGCAAAATGGAGATGGCTAGAAGTCTTGTGAAAAAGACGAGCCGTGGTTCCTCGCTCTCAAAGAACGAGAAGCTCCCTTTCGGCGGAGATGCCTCGCCGCTGCGCCGAGTAGGTGGGGCCAGATCCGATTCCGGACGACGACTCGTGTTCATGCTTCTTTTATCCTCATCAACCCAGCAGGGGCCCCGCAGGAGGGGGAGGGACTTATGTCTTCCAATAACAGGTCGACATTATTGTGAAACCGGAAAATAGTGACAACAAGAGAAATATGGGGGTCCCAAGCGAG